>CAZIDF010000001.1:0-6601 GCA_964538085.1 uncultured Eubacteriales bacterium
CTTCACGAGAGCAAAACCATTCCCAAAAGCCTGTATAAAGCCTCCTGATATCACGGAAATAAGGATGCTTCCGGGGGACAAAGGGGATGTTCCCTTTTTCCAATTGATTGACAACAAATGGGGATTCTGTCAAAATGTGTCAAATGTTTAAGTGGCTGATTCAAAAAATTTTCGGGACCAAAAACGAAAGAGATCTTAAACAACTTCAGCCATACGCTACGGCAATCTGCGAACTGGAATCCTCTATCCAGAAACTCTCCGACAGCCAGCTCCAGATCAAAACGAAGGAATTCAAAGAAAAGCTGAACCAGGGAGCAACTCTGGGCGATATTCTCTTCGAGGCCTTTGCTGTTGTCCGTGAAGTAGCTCGAAGAACAGTGAACATGCGTCCTTTTGATGTCCAATTGATAGGCGGGGTCGTTCTACACCAGGGGAAAATAGCGGAGATGAAAACAGGAGAGGGAAAAACACTGGTGGCAACTCTGCCTGCCTATCTCAATGCTTTGTCCGAAAAAGGTGTCCATATCGTCACTGTGAATGATTACTTAGCAAAAAGAGACACGGAATGGATGGGCCCTATTTTTAAATTCCTAGGCCTCAAAGTGGGGACCATTCAACACGAAATGCCGGATTATGAAAGACTTGAAGCCTACCGAAGTGACATCACATACGGAACGAACAATGAATTCGGATTCGATTATCTCCGGGATAACATGAAATTCCGGTGGGCAGACATCGTACAAAAAGAACACAACTTCGCCATCGTCGACGAAGTGGACAGCATCCTCATCGATGAAGCTAGAACGCCACTCATCATATCCGGACCCACAGAAGAATCCACAGCCATTTATTACAAGGTGGACAATCTCATTAGGCGTCTCAAAAAAGAGCAGCATTTTATAGTGGATGAGAAATCGAGGACGGTGGCCTTGAACGAAGAAGGAGTTGCTCAGGCAGAAAAATTCTTGAATGTCGGGAATCTGTACGATCTCACGCATATGGACACGATCCACGCCATAAACCAAGCTCTGAAGGCTCATTATCTGTTCAGAAAAGACGTCGATTACATGATCAAAGATGGAAAAGTCATCATCGTGGACGAATTCACAGGTCGCCTGATGCCAGGAAGACGGTACAGCGACGGACTTCATCAAGCCCTGGAAGCGAAAGAAAAAGTTCGCATAGAAGAAGAATACCAAACTCTCGCCACTGTCACATTCCAAAACTATTTCCGGATGTACGATAAACTCTCCGGGATGACGGGAACTGCAGTCACAGAAGCCACAGAGTTTCAGTCCATTTATGACCTGGATGTTGTGGAAGTTCCCACCAACAAAATCCTTATCCGGCATGAATACCCGGATTTGGTCTACCGGACAGCAAAGGAAAAATGGGATGCCGCCTGCGAGGAAATCATCGAAAACAACAAAAAAGGCCGGCCAGTGCTCGTCGGAACCATATCCATCGAAAACTCCGAACACCTGAGCACACAATTGAGGAAAAAAGGTACGAACCACGTTGTCCTCAACGCCAAATACCACGAATCCGAAGCCAAGATCATCGCTCAGGCCGGGCGTGTCGGAGCTGTGACCCTGGCCACTAACATGGCGGGCAGAGGAGTCGATATCCTGCTGGGAGGCAATCCTGAATACCTGACACGGGAAGAGTTTGCGAAAAAAGGGGTGGACCTGGAGGAGAATCACCAAGAGGAATTCGAACGAGCCCTCGCCGATACAAAAAAGATCACGGATATCGAACAAAAAAAAGTCCTCGATCTAGGCGGTCTTCATATCATAGGGACGGAAAGACACGAGGCCCGAAGGATCGATAATCAATTGAGAGGAAGGGCTGGCAGACAGGGTGATCCCGGATCGTCCCGATTTTACCTTTCCCTCGAAGATGACCTGATGCGCATATTCGGCAGTGAGAGGATCTCGGGCTTGATGACTCGGATCGGCATGGAAGAAGGGACACCGATCGAACACAATTTAGTATCCAAGGCCATCGAGAGAGCCCAAAAACAGGTCGAGGGACAAAATTTTACCATACGGAAGCACCTCTTGGAATACGACGATGTGATGAACAAGCAGAGGGAAAGCATTTACAGCCTGAGGAGAGAAATCCTCAAAGGCAAAAACCTCCAAGAGCATATTTTAGGATTGATCACCACCATCGTCGATTGGGTGATGGAAACGGAAACGCCAAAGGATAAATCTCCAGACGAATGGGAAATCGAAGCGTTCCGTAAAGCCATAGGTGCACAGTTCGGGGTGGATGTATCTGACTGGGGCATCGACTGGGACACCATCAACTTTGAAGAACTGAGAGAAAAAGTCCTCCAGACGCTCAATCAGAGCTATGCGCAAAAGGAATCCCAACTGGGTTCAGAAAGGATGAGAGAGTTTGAACGGGTCATCATGCTCCAGATCATCGACTCCCAATGGAAAGACCATCTGTTGGGGATGGACTACCTCAAGGAAGGAATCGGACTCCGAGGATATGGCCAAAGAGATCCTCTCGTCGAGTACAAGAGGGAAAGCTATGATATGTTCCAGGCGATGATGGACAGGATCGAGGATGAGACCTTGCGCTACCTATTCCTGATTCAACCGGTGGTTGAACAAGAAATGCCGGAAAGAAAAGAACAACCGCTGTACTACCAGCGAGCATCAGGAGGGAGTCAAGTCCAACCATCCCGGAAGGCGAGATCGGTCATCCCTAAGAAGAGGAAAAAGAAAAAAAAGAAGAGATAGGGAGGGACAAATGCTGCATGACAAAATAAAAGAGGGGCTCACATTCGACGACGTGCTGATCCTTCCGGCCAAGTCCGATATATTGCCCGCAAAAGCTAATGTCTCGACAAAGCTCACCCGCAACATCCCCCTTCCCATCCCCATCATCAGCTCTGCCATGGATACAGTCACGGATTCAAGAATGGCAATTGCGCTGGCGCAAAAGGGAGGAATCGGCATCATCCACAGAAATATGTCCATAGAAATACAGGCAGAGGAAGTGGACAAAGTCAAACGACACGAGAGCGGCATGATCGTGGATCCTATCACCATGAGGCCTCAGAATAAAATTTTCGAGGCCAAAGAAGTGATGAAAAAATACAGGATATCCGGCCTTCCCATCACGGATGAGAACAACAAACTAGTCGGGATTTTAACCAATCGCGATATCCGTTTCGAAACGCGTCTCAATCTGCAAATTGACAAGGTGATGACAAGGGATTTGGTCACCGTTCCTTTAGGGACTTCCTTGAAAGATGCGGAGAAACTTTTCCACAAACACAAAATCGAAAAACTTATGATGGTGGATGAAAATTATCATCTCAAAGGTTTGATCACCTATAAAGATATCCTGAAAAGGATCCAATATCCCGAGGCTTGCAAGGACGATTTTGGCCGGCTGAGAGTGGGGGCAGCCATCGGAGTAAGTGAGGAAACCCTGGAACGGGCAAGAGCCCTGGTTCAAGCAAAGGCAGATGTGCTGGTGGTCGATACGGCACATGGCCATTCCCAGAAAGTCATGGATACAGTCAAACTGATAAAAAAAGAGATGCCGGACCAGGAACTGATCGCCGGGAACATCGGGACATCCGAGGCAGCAAAAGAACTTATCGCTCTCGGCGTCGATGCGGTGAAAGTCGGGGTAGGCCCTGGTTCGATCTGTACCACCCGAATCATCTCAGGAGCTGGCATTCCCCAGATCACAGCCATCTCCGATGTTTTTCGTGTGACAAGAGAAAAAGATATCCCTCTTATCGCTGACGGCGGGATCAAATTCTCAGGGGACATCACCAAGGCCATCGCCGCCGGTGCAAGCTCTGTTATGCTGGGAAACCTCCTAGCCGGCACCGATGAATCTCCAGGGGAGGTTGTCATTTTCCAAGGGCGTTCGTACAAAACCTACAGAGGGATGGGATCGATCGAAGCCATGCGTGAAGGGAGCCGCGACAGGTATTTCCAGGAGACAGTCCAGAGTGTCAGCAAGCTCGTTCCGGAAGGGATCGAGGGCAGAGTGCCGATCAAAGGCAGTGCCTTTCATATCATAGAAATGATGGTGGGGGGTCTCAAATCGGGAATGGGTTATGCTGGATGCGGGACTATTCCTGAACTCCAAGAAAGGGCCAAATTCATAAAGGTGACAGCATCGGGCATGAAGGAAAGCCATGTCCACGATGTCGTCATCACAAAAGAAGCCCCGAATTATTATCTCGACTAGCCTGAACTTTTCAAAATAAATATGCCATTTGTTGAGGAGTGAATTTTTGTCCAAAAAGACATGGGGGAGAATGATATGAAAAAATGGAAATGCACGGTGTGCGGCTATATTTATGACGAAAACAAGGAAGCAATTCTGTTCGAGAAATTACCCGCGGATTGGACTTGCCCGCAGTGCGGGGCACCAAAATCAGCCTTCAAGGTCATCGAAGGTGAGGACGTTACCAAACAGGGAAAAACAAATGTGGCAGAAAAAATCGTGGAACAGCTTGTCGCCTATGGAGTAAAGAGGGTATATGGGATTCCAGGAGATTCCAACCTCCCCTTGACAGATGCCTTCCGCAAGAACGCTCAAATCGATTTGGTGCTTACTCGACATGAACAGTCCGCCGCCTTTATGGCTTCAGCCCACGCCAAACTCACAGGGGAGATCGGCGTATGTATGTCCATCGCCGGTCCGGGGGCAACGAACCTGATCACAGGAATCTTAGACGCTTCCACGGACAGGGCCCCTGTTCTCGCTCTGCTCGGCCAGGTGCCGGAGATCTTCCTGGGGAGCGAATCCTTGCAGGAGATCGCAGAAGTGGATATCTTCAAGACCTTCTGTGTATACGCTGAACAGATCAGTGCAGCCGGTCAAGTTCTGAAGGTCGTCAATCTTGCGATCAAAAAAGCCTATTCCTTTTCTGGCCCTTCGGCTTTGAGTCTACCGACAGATGTCTTAACAGAACCTCTGGATGAGTCTATCTGGTCTCCTCAGGCCCATCTTTTCAAGCCCGACCTTCGACCGGGAAACGCGGTCGAGGAAGCTGCTAAATTAATCGCCAAGAGTAAACGTCCCTTGCTGTTTGCAGGTTGGGGCGCACGCCATAGCGGACCTGAACTGCTTGAGTTGGCCCGGCATATCGGGGCCCCGATCGCCACCACATCCAGGGCTAAAGGGATCGTCCCGGAATCGGACGAGCTCGTCCTCGGCGTTTTGGGATCGATCGGCAACCGATTTGCTCCCAAGATCGTGGCTCAATCAGATTTGATCATCATTTTGGGAAGCGGTTTCAGGCAGCGAAACCTCGTGCCGAATGTCGATGTGATACAAGTGGACATCGATGCAACCCGGGTGGGCAAAACATTTCCAGTGAAAATCGGGATCGTGGGAGATGCCCAACGCGTCATAGAAATGCTGAACGATGTTGCAGAACCCAAAGATATAGATACTGAATTTCTTGCGTCCATCCGGTCTGCTCATAAACAATACAAAGATTTGCTCGAAAAGGACACCCGAAGGAAGCAGAAGCCTATCCATCCTGGAGCCGTGATCCAGACCTTGAAAAAAAGAGCTGCGGAAAATGCCATCATTTGTTCGGATGTGGGAGATCATACCTACTGGTTTTACAAACGCTTCGTTTGCGAAAAACATCAGACTTTTTTGTGTGCCAACATGGCTGGGATGGGATTTAGCATTCCTGCGTCGATCGCCTGCCAGTTTGCTCAACCTGATAGGCAAGTTATCGCTATCACCGGTGATGGCGGATTCGGGATGGTAGGCATGGAATTTATGACGGCCGTGTTCAATCATCTTCCCATCACGGTCATTGTGTTCAACGATGGCAAACTGAAAAATATCAAAAAAGAACAAGAGGGCTACGGATATCCCGAATACAGGGTAAGTTTCACCAATCCAAACATAGCGGAAATGGCCCATTCTTCTGGTGGTCTGGGAGTCCGGGTATCTGATCCTGAGGAGCTCGATACAGCCATAGCTCAAGCGCTAAGCTCACCCGAACCCGCGATCGTCGAGGTTATGGTCGATCCTGATTTATACATCAACGCTGTCCGCCGGTAGAACATTTTAGGAAGCAGCTCTATTTCTGTGATAAATTGAGGTTTTTGGGGATGGTTGAAGCGACCATTGAAGATTTAGCCGTTACAATCCGCTTTTCGAGGGAAACAATATGGGATTTTCTCCATATTGTAGGCGAGGATGTATTGAGCACGACTTTTCTAAAGGATTGGAGTGCCGAGCAATCGTGGGAACAAAGGCTAAGCTGCAGAGATTGGGAGTTAACGTGCGGAGTTCCACAGCCGCCGAGAAAAGCGGTGAGGGAATGGCGTAAAAAATCTTCACGGGAGCAAGACCATTCCTAAAAACTAATACAAAGCCTTAGTATCACAGAAATAGATTTGCTTACAACATTTGAGGAAAGCTTGACAGAATGAAAGCAAATTTATACTGTAATTTCTCGTTTTCGAAAAAAAAAGGAGGCTAAATTGGCAAAAGTTCCCGATACAAAAGAGAATTCCATTCAATGCATTTGCAAGGGTTGCCCATCTTATGACGATTGCATGAAAAATAACGATGAAATTTTATACTGTGC
>CAZIDF010000001.1:6701-307722 GCA_964538085.1 uncultured Eubacteriales bacterium
GTTGCCCATCTTATGACGATTGCATGAAAAATAACGATGAAATTTTATACTGTGCAAGGGAAAAGAGCGCATGCGAAGTCTCGAGGAATGGATGTTTGTGCGGCGCCTGCCCTCTAGTGGCAGAATTCGACCTGGATAAGCTGTATTATTGTGTCATAGGGGCAGCTGAATAATCCCTGGAGAAAATCTCATGTCTTTTTTCCTGCTAAAATCAATTCTAGCCTTGTTTTTCCTAGCCTCTGCTGTGTTCGCTGTCACAAGCATGCTCACGATGATGGGAAAAGCCGAGAAAAAAGTCAGCCCCAAAACATTACTGAACATTCACAAAATCTCCGGTCGGCTTTTCCTGATGTTTCTTCTTCCTCTTCTTTTTTTGGGAATGAAGCATTTGGTCAAAATCGGGGATCAAGCTTCTGTAAGGGCCGTTTTCCATGCCGTATTGGCATTGGGACTCACAGCTGTATTCCTGCTCAAAGTGGCTATAGTTAAATTCTATAGACAATTCCTTCAATTTGCACCTGTCATGGGGCTACTGGTCTTCGGTTTTGCCTTTGTCGTGTTCAGCATCTCGGCAGGATACTATTCCGTTATATCATTGAAAACAGACCCATCGCCTTCACAAAAAGCCGAGATCGTCTTCTCTAAAATCATCGGGAATGCGGAAAAAGGAGCTTCTTTTTTCAACGCCAAATGCCTCTCCTGCCACTACCCCGATTCTGAAGATAAAAAACTCGGCCCAGGGCTTAAAGGTTTGTTCGATATGGAAGAATTGCCTCACAGTGGTCGGCCTGCAAACGTTGAAAACGTCAAGCGACAACTCCTCCAACCCGCGCTGGTCATGCCGGCATTCACCAAATTAACGGAGCAGGAATTGGCAGACCTCATCGCGTATCTGAAGACCCTATAAACTCAATCCCTACTATTTTTATAGAATAAATTGACACACAGGCTTTTTTCGTCTAAAATAACCTCGATTTTCATTCAATCTTTATGGAATAAAGGAGGAATGATGAAAAGGAGAGATGTTTTCGAAAAAAGCGGATATAACGGCATAGGAAAATCAGAACTGGAACAGGAAACAGTAAAGTGAGAAAATTTTGGCGGTGCCATGTCTGCAATGATGTTCATTTCGGGATCCATCCCCCAGAATTATGCCCAACCTGCAAGGTCTTGAACGCCTATGTGGAAATTTCTTCGGCAGAAGCACAAAAAATTTTTGGCATGACCGAATCCAAGATGGACACAATCGAATTCCGCAATGCCATCGATAGATTCGTGGTAGGAAACGAATTCCAAGTCAATCCTGATAAAAACAAAGTGAAAACACTTTTAGAAGGGATTTTTAACAACGAGAATAATCATGGGATGAAATACTGCCCCTGCCGCTTGATCGCAAAAAATTTCGAAGAAGACCTAAAGCTCGTGTGTCCCTGCAATTTCCGGATTCACGAAACCTATCAGAACAAGAAAGAAGGAGAGTGCTGGTGCGGGCTCTTTATAAGGAGAAAATCATATGAATAAGCTGCTGATGTTCCATGGACGGGAATGCCCCCATTGTATCGTAATGATGCCTGTTGTGGATAGGCTCGAAAAAGAAACGGGAATAAAAATCGAAAGGCTCGAAGTCTGGCACGATGATCAGAATGCCGATTTGATGAGGTCGTACAGAAACAAAATAGAACCCAAATGTGGCGGGCAACTTCGCACACCCACCTTCATGAATACAGAGACGAACGATATTCTTTGCGGAGAGGTCCAGTACGAAGAGCTGCAAAACTGGGCCACTAGATAAACTAAAGATTCGGCTCTGTCATTTTTTTCGGATCCATTATTTTTTGGATTTCTTCCTCTGTCAACAGACCCATTTCCACCACAGTTTCTATCAAAGATTTTCCTCGAGCCAGAGATTGTTTGGCCACCTCTGCAGCTCGAGAATAGCCGATGTAGGGAGTAAGAGCTGCAGCCAACCCCAGGCTATTTTTTGCATATTCTTGGCATCTATCCACGTTCGGTCGGATACCTTGGATGCAACGTGCCGTCGCCTGCTTCAATCCGTTTGTCAGGATCTCAAGCATAAAACAAAGGTTGAATGCGATTACCGGCATCATCACATTCAGTTCCAATTGACCGGCCTGAACCGCCCCGCTTACAGTCAGGTCACATCCGATAACCTGATAACACACCATGTTCATCATCTCGAGCATGGAAGGGTTGACCTTTCCCGGCATGATCGATGAACCAGGTGCGACAGCCGGCAGCTCGATCTCTGCCAAACCTGTTTTAGGTCCGGAAGAGAGCAGGCGGAGATCATTGGCAATGCGATTTATCTCCAATGCGATGTTCCGGAGAGCTGCACTGACTTCAGCCATCGGTCGCATGCTCTGCATGGCTTCCCTCAAGTCTTGGGCACCTTTAAACTCGAATCCAGTCAGCCGGGATAGATTGTCTATCATGTATCCAGCATACCCAGATGGAGTATTGATCCCGGTTCCCACAGCTGATCCTCCTATACCTAATTCAAGAAGCGACCGAGTCGCATGTTCGAGAAATTTCCTGCATCCGGACAACGTGCAGAAATAAGCCCGGAATTCCTGGCCCAAGCGGATCGGGGCCGCATCTTGAAGATGAGTCCTCCCAGACTTTAAAACCTCGTCGAATTCTTCGGCCTTCACCGAGAAAGCTATTTCCATATCTTTCAGTGCATCGGCAAGATCTTCAATCAAAAAAAGGGCCGAAATTCTTATGGCTGTGGGAAAAACATCGTTCGTGCTCTGTCCCATATTCACATCATCATTCGGGTGGATTAGTTGATAGCGGCCCCTCTTGCCTCCCAAGATTTCTTCCGCAAGGTTGGCCAGGACCTCATTGCAATTCATGTGGAAGGCTGTTCCTGCGCCGCAGCCTTTTTTATCAAAATCAAGGCTCGCACCATTGTGGGATGGCTTTTATAACCGCTGATCGGAAAATTTTCCACAGCTCTTGCTGTTTGCGCACCATAATAGGCCTCATCAGGAACAGAGATATTCCCCAATGAGTCTTTTTCTATCCTTTTCTTTTTCGACAAGGTCCTTTTTCTTTTCTCCCCGGCCGTTTCATCTTTTTTTCAAGGGCATCCAACGAGTTTATCATCCTGCGCAGCATATCATTTTCCTTTTCGATGAGATCTCGGAGTATGCTCAATTCCTGGTCAAGGTCTTTTTGGGCACCCTTTTTTTAATGAGTCATGCCGAATATTATATGGTTTACGCTATCTTATTGTTCTTATCAACCAGAATAACTTTCGGACAAAAAAAACTGCTCTCCTCATCATCCATAAGGATAAAAGTGGTAATAATCACCATGTCCCCCAAGGAGGCTTTATGAACGGCTGCGCCATTCACCCCGATTACTCCAGAATCCTTTTCGCCTTTGATAGCATACGTGACGAATCTTTCTCCGTTGGAGATATTATACACATGGACTTGCTCGAAAGGAACAATGTCCGCCGCTTTCAATAAACGCTCGTCAATCGTGAGACTTCCTTCATAATCGATATTCGCCTCTGTTACGACTGCTCGATGAATTTTCGACTTCAAAATACTTCTTTTCACGACGATTCACTCCTCTTTTTTACGACCATATTATCGATCAATCTCACTTTGCCAAAATACACAGCAATTAGAATCAGTGCTGTTCCTTTTATTTTATCCATAGGGACAAGATTATCCAAATCGACGATCTCGATATAATCGAGGCGAGCTAATGATTCTACGTCTATTAGCTTTTTCATCTCCTTTTTTATGATCAGAGAATCCTTCTCGCCAGCCTGAATCAAACGGTCAGCCACCTTCAAGCTTTTCACCAAACACAAGGCTGCCCTTCTTTGATCCTTCGAGAGATAGACATTGCGGGAACTGAGTGCCAATCCATCTTTTTCCCTTACTGTCGGAAGGACTTGGATTTTTACATCCAGATTGAGATCGCGGACCATTTTCTTGAGTATCACTGCCTGTTGGGCATCCTTCTGGCCAAAATAGGCTATCTCGGGAGTGATGATCTCGAATAATTTCATCACAACAGTGCACACTCCCCGGAAATGTCCCGGACGTGACATCCCCTCGAATCTATCCTGTAAATCCGTCACTTCCACATAGGTTTTGAATCCCTCGGGATACATTTCCCTATTTTCGGGGATGAACACCAGATCCGCACCCAGTTCTCGAAGTAAGGCCAGGTCTCTTTCCCTGTCTCGGGGATATTCCTGCAGATCTTCTTTGGGTCCGAACTGGGCGGGATTGACAAAAATACTCACGACCGTGCAGTCCGTCTGTCGCAAAGATCCCTTCACGAGGCTTAAATGCCCTTCGTGAAGATACCCCATAGTAGGAACAAACCCGACGCTCCTTCCCAAGGATTTTTGTTTTTCGAGGGCCTTTTTGATCGCCGTAATCGTCGATAGAACTTCCATGCTATTCTTTTTCATTTTTCCCGGAAATTATTTGTTCCAAAATTTCGGTTTTTTTCAAGTGATAAGAGTGCCGATCGTCAGGAAACTTGCCGCCGACAACGTCTTCTACATATTGATTGAGCGCCTTGTTCAGACTGTTATGAATATCCGCATAACGTTTGACAAACTTAGGCAGGTAGCCATTCGCATATCCCACAAGATCATGGAACACCAGTATCTGGCCATCACAGTGGGGGCCGGCTCCGATACCGATGGTCGGAACGGTCAGTTTGCTCGTGATCTCATTTGCCAGCTCCATGGGTATACATTCGAGGACGACGCTAAAAACGCCGGCCTTTTCCAAATCTTTGGCGTTTTTAATGATCTTTTTGGCCTCTTCGATCTCCTTTCCTATCACCTTGAACTGTCCAAGGTGATAGATGGATTGGGGAGTCAATCCCACATGGCCCATTACCGGGATTTCAGCGTCCACAAGGTTTTCTATGAGCTTCAGCCTTTTTTTTGAAGCGCCTTCAATTTTAACGGCTTCTGCTCCAGCCTCTTTAAGAAAACGCGATGCATTCCGGATCGTCTCGTCCACTGACAAATGGAAAGAAAAATAAGGCATATCCCCCACGATCAAGGATCTCTTAGCGCCTCTCGCTACGGCTTTGGTGTGATGGATCATATCCTCCATCGTTACGGGGATAGTGTTTTCGTAACCGAGGACGACCATCCCCAACGAATCCCCGACAAGGATAAGATCTATGCCAGCCTCATCGACTATTTTGGCTGTGGGGAAATCATAAGCCGTAAGGGCAACTATTTTTTCTCCCTGTCGTTTTTTCGCATAGAGATACGGGATAGTGATTTTCTGGATTTTCTCTTCGGACATTTTTAATCCTTTCTCCCCATCTCGCCTAGAAGCCATCGAGATTGAGGTAAAGTCTATTTCCTAATTTAGGCTTGTCAATAATTCATATATATTATATCTGTTATTTATAGGATTTACTAAGCGGGACATAAAACAAAGGGCTTTTTTTCATATGTTTGATCTTATCGATCAGATCGAATATTTCCTCATCCCTATCAAAATCCAGTTCATCCGCTCTCACGACAAGCAAAGGAGCAACCTGGTAGTTGAAGAAAAAATAATCGAATGCCCCGAGAACATCCTCTAAATATTTCTCTGCGATATTTTTTTCCAACTCTGAACCTTCTTTGTTTATTCTTTTGAGCAAAGTCGGGAGAGAGACCTGAAGATAAATGACTAAATCAGGTTTGGCGACCCTTTCGGTCAAAATGCTGTAGATCCTGTCGTACACAACGAGTTCATCGTCCGTCAAGGTTTGATACGCATAAATTTTGTCTTTCTCGAACATGTAGTCACAGATCACTCTTTCTTCGAAAAGGTCTCTCTGGAGAAGCCTTGACTGCTGGTGGTATCTATTCACTAGAAACACCAGTTGGGCGAGGAAGGCGGCGCCCTCAAGCTCATCATAAAAATCCTTGATATACGGATTTTCCAAACGGTCGAAGATGACTTTTCCCCCGATTTTCTGCGCGAGGATGTTTGCCAGACGGGTTTTGCCAGATTTCATTATTCCTTCGATTGCGATGTGCCTGAAAGGAATATCCTGTTTCATAATCATCGTTTTGGCTGTACCTATCCACCCGTTTGTCAAAAGGTCGTCGGAACAGCATAAAAATAGCGAATAATCATGGAGAAGTCAAACGTTTATACAGGGACATCCCATTCGGTACCCCCCCCAAAATACCCTCAAATGTAATTAAAAAATCGATTGAACGATAAGGTGGCACCTAAGGGGACGGACGCCTAATTTTATTTTTTTTCAGCGGCAGGGATCACTATCCAAGCGATAACGTAAAAAATTATCATCGGAAACAGGACGGTCACCAAGCCAAGAGCCACAAATATGAGTCGAACAAGAGTGAAGTCGATATCGAAATAATTGCCCAGTCCGGCGCAAACGCCACCGATCATTTTGTTTTCTTCAGAGCGGGTCAGTTTTTTTGCCATTTTAGCCTCTCTCTTTAGAAATACGAAAATGAATCAGTAAATGTTCAATCATTTCAGGAACTCATTCATCTCATCCACCACACTTTGGGATTGAGAGATACCCTCTTCTTTAAGCAGTTCACCCAAAGTACACCAGAGCGGCTCTCCACAACGGATACATCTGATCCCTTTTCTAGTCAGGAAACCGACAGCTTCCGGAAATTTCTGGACCAGATCTTCGATCTGCGTTTCCAGCGTGACTTTTGGATCCATCAATCGCCGAATTTTATGCCCTGGGCAAGAGGAAGCTCTTTGGACCAGTTGATGGTGTTGGTCTGTCTGCGCATATAACCTTTCCATGCATCCGAACCAGACTCTCTCCCCCCACCGGTTTCCTTCTCCCCTCCGAAAGCTCCGCCGATCTCCGCTCCGGAAGTGCCTATATTGACGTTGGCGATGCCGCAATCCGATCCTTCATGGGAGAGGAATTTTTCGGCAGTTAAAAGGTTGGTGGTGAAAATCGCACTGGAAAGTCCCTGAGGGACTTCGTTGTGCAGCCGGATAGCTTCTTCGATGTCCGTGTACTCCATCAGGTAAAGAATAGGAGCGAAAGTCTCGATGTGAACGATCTCCGTTTGTCCCGGCATTTTGACGATGGTGGGTTTTACGAACTGTTCCCCGAGGTCCGGAAGACGATTCCCACCAAATAGGACATCTCCACCCTGCTCTTTTGCCTTTTCCAATGCGGCCATCATGTCTTCCACTGCCCCTTTTGTGACCAGAGGGCCCATCAGGGTGCCTTCTTCGATCGGGTCACCGATATTCACCTGTTTGTAAGCATTGACGATTCTATCAGCCAATTCTTTCGCGATGGACTCGTGCATGATAATTCGTCGCGTTGAGGTACAACGCTGGCCCGCCGTCCCTACAGCTCCGAAAAGAATGGTGCGCACAGCCATTTCCAAGTCTGCATCTTCGGCCACGACGACAGCATTGTTGCCGCCCAGCTCCAGTATTGTCCTGCCGAAACGCCTGGCTACAGCTTCGGACACGCGACGGCCCATTTTAGTGGATCCGGTGAACGAGATGAGCGGCAGCCTCGGATCATTGATCATCCGTTCGCCGACAACCGCCCCTCTGCCTATGGTAGTGTTGAAAATGCCTTTGAGACCATGATCTGCCATAACTCGATTGGCAATATGCTGGACCGCGATGGCCGTTAGAGGTGTCTCAGAAGACGGTTTCCACACTGTCGTATTTCCACAGGCTGCAGCTATCGCTGCATTCCAGGCCCAAACCGCAACCGGAAAATTGAAAGCTGTGATGACACCGATAGCACCCAGAGGATGCCACTGTTCATACATCCTGTGCGACGGGCGCTCCGAATGCATACTCAGTCCATAAAGCTGGCGGGAAAGTCCCAAGGCAAAATCACAGATGTCGATCATCTCTTGAACTTCACCATGTCCCTCAGCTTTTATCTTTCCCATCTCCAGGGTGACGAGGTCTCCCAAAGGTTCTTTAACCTCTCTTAAAGCCTCCCCCAAATCCCTAACGATCAATCCCCTTTTCGGAGCCGGCATCACTCGCCAGGCTTTGAAGCCCTCGACAGCCAAATTTAAGACCTGTTCGTAGGTTTTTTCCGTAGCCTGAATCACTTTGGCAATAGGTTCCCCCGTGGTCGGATTATACGAAACGATCTCCTCTCCAGCAGGATCCTCGAACCAATCATCCGGGCCGGCACAGGCTCCTACATTGACATCCTTGAGTTGAAGTTTTTCCAGAATCTTTTTCAAAGTTTTTCCTCTCTATTTATTCTTCATCCATATACGGATAACGATAATCCACGGGCGGATTCAAATTTTCCTTAATGGTTCGGGCGCTGACCCAGCGGAGCAAGTTGAGATAAGATCCCGCTTTGTCATTGGTTCCCGATCCACGAGCTCCACCGAAAGGTTGTTGCCCCACGACGGCCCCGGTGGGTTTATCGTTGATGTAAAAGTTTCCAGCCGAATGACGCAAAATTTTCGAGGCTTCTCCGATGGCCTTTCGATCGCGAGCAAATATGGCGCCGGTCAAAGCATAAGGAGAAGTCTTGTCACACATTTCCAGGGTCTGTGTGAATTCGGCCTCTGGATACACAAAAAGGGTGAGAACTGGGCCGAAGATTTCTTCTTTCATGAGTTTGAACTGGGGATTCGTGGTGACGACAGCAGTGGGCTCGATGAAATACCCTTTGGCATCATCATATCCCCCTCCTGCGATGATCTCTGCATCGGTTGCGTTTTTGGCATACTCGATATACTCCACGATGCTGTCGAATGCGGGTTTATCGATCACAGCACCCATAAAATTCGAAAAATCGGTTATGTCGCCCATCTTGATCGTATTGATCTGATCCACAAGGCGTTCCTTCAGTTCGGTCCACAAACTCTGGGGGATGTAGGCTCTACTGGCCGCAGAACATTTCTGTCCTTGATATTCATAAGCACCTCTGACCAACGCAGTGACCACCGCATCCAAGTCAGCAGAAGCATGGACGAACACAAAGTTCTTTCCCCCTGTCTCTCCCACGATTCTCGGATAGGAGCGGTAATTCATGATATTGCCGCCGATGGTTTTCCACATCGATTGGAAAACGGCCGTGCTCCCCGTGAAATGGACACCGGCCAAATCGGCTTTTTCCAGAACAGGGTCTCCTACGTAGCGTCCAGGCCCTGGAATAAAATTGATCACTCCGTCGGGCAATCCAGCCTCTTTCCACAACTCCATACAAAAATGCGCCGAATACACAGCAGAAGAAGCAGGTTTCCAGAGCACCACATTTCCCATCATAGCAGGAGATGTCGGCAAGTTACCGGCAATGGAAGTGAAATTGAACGGTGTCACGGCAAACACAAATCCCTCGAGGGCACGGTATTCCACATAATTCCAGCAATCACCTCCCGAATCGGGCTGTGCGGTATAGATTTGATTCATGTAGTATGGATTATAACGGTAAAAATCTATCAACTCGCAGGCCGCATCGATTTCTGCCTGATGGGGAGTCTTGGACTGGCCGAGCATGGTCGAAGCATTCAGGATATCCCGGTATTTGGTTGCCAAAAGCTCGGCCGCTCTCAAAAACACAGAAGCGCGGGAAACCCAGTCCATTTCTGACCAGTCTTTCCAGGCTTTTTTGGCTTCAGCAACAGCCTTTTCGATCTCTTCTGGACCGGCTTTGTGATATTGAGCCAGCAGGTGGTTGTGGTCGTGGGGACATCGGCAATCTGCCAAATTCCCCGTTTTAACTTCCTTTCCCCCGATAACGAGAGGAATTTCCAATCTCTCACCAAGCATTTTCTTGATCTGCGCTTTCAAAACCGCCTTCTCAGGAGACCCAGGTCTAAAGCTGCACACGGGCTCGTTCGGAGGGCGGCGAACCTTTACGACGGCGTTCATATCTCATTCCTCCTTTATTTTTGTTTTAAGAATCACACATTATACATCAAAGAAAATATTACTTCACCAATCAAAACAATGATATCCATTTCCCAAACTGTGACGATATTTCAGCTTGTCTGGCTGTGTCTTTGTCACGCTATAGGCCCAGATCCTTGTCGATCCCCTGCATGGCTTCCAAACAAATGCTGACAAACTCATCCAAATCCAGGCCGATATTTTTGATCTGTTCGATATCTTCTCTTCTGGCTCCCCGTGCAAAACTCTTTTCTTTATACCTCCGTTTTAAAAAAGACAAATCCACTTCTCTGAGCTTTTTACTGGGATGCATAAGGGTGGCTGCTATGATCAAACCTGTGAGTGGATCTATGGAAAAAATGGACCACTCCATCTCACTTTGGCACTCAACCTGACCAGCATGTGCCTGGACAGTCCGAATTATATCGGCATCCACGCCATTTTCTTCCAAGATCTTGACTGTCTCTGTGGTGTGCAGCTCCGGGCTTTTTTCCGTTATCTCATAATCCAGATCATGCAGAATCCCGGCAAGACCCCACCTATCCTCGTCTTGATCGAATCTTCGGGCCATCGCTCTCATGCAAGCTTCCACAGCCAAACAATGTTTGACAAGGTTTTTGTTTTTCAAATGGGCTTTCACCAATTCCAATGCTTTATCTCGGTCCATCTTTTTTCCTCCTTTAGATAATTCATTCATAATAATTATCCGGGTATTGTTTATTCAAAACTATTTTGCTCTTTGTTGATGGCAAACGCGATCTGGGAAGTCGCAGTATCCTGTTCGTCCTTCATAAAAACCTTGATCAAATACACTCCTTCATTTTCCGGTTTCCAGGTCCAGGAATTCACTTCCGACACTTCCTGGACAACCTCCTCGCTTTCCTGGAATAAAAGGAATAGCCCGAAATGGACATTCACCCATTTCAAATGAACAAGGCGGAACTCATACAAAGGTTGGACAGATCCAGATGAATCTGCTGTAAACATAATCTCTTGACCGACATTCTGAGGCGATTCCGATGAAGCAGATATAGACACCTCGACAATCCTCTCCTGAATTAAAAAAGGGATATTCGCTTGGGCTTTTTCTTTCTCATCCGTGACCTCAACCTCTATGCGATAATACCCATCTCCTTCAGGAAACCAATCCCAAGTGGGTGACTCGGAACTCACTTGGACTATTTTCCTTTCCTCTTTCGGGAAAAGAAAAATAAGGCCAGGATAAAGCCTCGCGGAGAGATACTGAGTCAGAAAAAACTCGTACTTTGGGAGATAAAAACCGGTGTCTTTTGCCGTGAAAGTGATTTCCTCATTTTGTTTCTGAGGGGACTTTTTAGATGAGGAAAGGGTCGTCTTCACTTCTTTTTTTAAATACAATAACGTCCCCTTGTCGCTATCCGGGTCATGAAGATTGACCATCAAGTAAGGAGGGAACCATACTGGATTGGATTTTATTTCTCGAGAGGCATTAAAACTGCCTCGGCCTTCACCAGTTTGTAGATCAAAAGAAATCAATTCTGGGGAAAAAGAAGAAACCACAACCTTCTTTTCGATGACTTCCACCCTGTAAACGCTCCTGGATGGAACGGAATTCCACCACAGTATCGTCCCGTTTTTTTTATTCAAGCAATACAAAACACAGTTCCAGCAAAGGAAAAATATCCTTTTCCCTGCCACAACAGGTTGAACAAAAGTGGCCCCGCCGGTGTGGATCTTCCATTTTATTTTCTGTCTTTTCAAATTGACACACTGAAGATACCGGTCATCTGTCCCAAAATACAGGAGGTTTTCATCCACAGCCAGAGTTTTCCCTGTATTCCCCCCGACATTCAGTTTCGTAACGAGCCTGCCTTTTTTGTCCAAAAAATAGATTTGATGGTCATCGCAACCAAAGAGAACAGTATCCTGCCACATGACCGGGTTGGATCGGACAGAAGCCTCGGCTTGGTAATGCCAGAGGACTTGCCCTGTATCTGCGTTCAAGCAGAAGAGGCGCCCCTTTTCCGTGCCGATATAGATCAACCCTTCGGTGGCTCCGATCCCGCTCGTGATCTTGCTCTCAAATTTTAAGGTATAAAGAAGATTTCCGGCAAGATCGATACAATACAGATCGGACGCTGTGCTGCTGACATAAATACGATTCTCTGCAAGAAATGGTGGGGATGACAACGAGGCAGAAAGATCCTTTTGCCACACTATCTCCCTTTTTAGGCCATCGACACAGTAAACTTTTCCTCTCCGTGTGGAGAAATAGAGCAGATGATCCTCTTTATGAAATAGGGAAATAATCTCGCCTTCATAAGAGAGCTCGTGGTCTTTCTCGACGGGAAAAATTACGCCAGAAGGATAAGGGACGGTTTTTGCCCTGAACAGCGAACAAAATTGGCATAATAGGATAATAAAAAGAAGGATAGCGGATTTTCTCATGCCATCAAAAGAACGTATGATAGCATTTAATCAGCACTCAAGCCAGGGTTTACATAAGAAAAACAAGCTGATATCATTCGGATGATAAAAGACCATGATAAATTACATCCTGCTTTATAAAATCAGGAAAAGAGTGAAGAATATTATTAAAGAAAAAATCGAGGATGAAGAGATCGCCACGACGGATAAGTCATGTATCGGCTGTCTTGCCGATGAAATAAGTTGGGAAATATATTACTTGCTCAAGGATAGTAAGAAAGAGAAATAGATCAGGATTCGGTTTTCATCTTTTTCTTCAAGTCATTCCACCAATCCATTCGCTTTCTGATCTCCTTTTCCAATCCCAGAGTACCCGGATCATAATATTTTCGTCCCGAGAATTTTTTTGGCAGTGTTTCCATGTCCGTTGTCACATATTCGAAGTCATGGGCATATTTGTATTCCTTCCCGTACCCGATATCCTTCATGAGGGATGAAACAGGATTCCGCAACTGCAGAGGCACTGGTTCGAAGGGACTGGATTCCACATCTTTCATGGCTTTCGCAAACGCCACATAGGCTCTATTGCTTTTGGGCGCTGAGGCAAGATAGATGACCGCTTCTGCCAATGCCAGTTCTCCTTCTGGGGAACCGATAAAATCATAGGCCTCTTTGGCGTTAAGGGCCAAGGTCAAAGCTTGGGGATCTGCCAGACCGATATCTTCGGAGGCAAAACGAACGAGCCTCCGTACAATGTATAGCGGATCTTCACCCGCAGCGATCATCCGGGCCAACCAATAGAGGGAAGCATCGACATCGCTGTTGCGCAAGCTTTTATGGAGAGCGGAGATCAGATTGAAATGTTCTTCACCCTTTTTGTCATACAAGAGAATTCTTTTCTGAAGAGCTTCTTTGACCTGCTCTACGGTGATCCTGCCTTTTTTTGTTAGGCTTGCCGAAATCTCCAAGGTATTCAAGGCTCGGCGGGCATCTCCATTGGCGTAATCTATGATCATTTTTAGCGCTTGTTCCCCTATCTTCAGACACATCTTTCCAAGCCCAACCTCCTTATCTCTGAGTGCTTCATTGAGAATGTTGGAGAGGGTCTCTTCTGCCAAGGGATTTAAAACTAGCACTTTCATCCTGGATAGAAGAGGAGCGATAACCTCAAAGGAAGGATTTTCCGTTGTCGAGCCGAACAGAACGATATCCCCCTTTTCTACATAAGGAAGG
The DNA here is from genome assembly GCA_964538085.1 of uncultured Eubacteriales bacterium. GTDB lineage: Bacteria > Acidobacteriota > Aminicenantia > Aminicenantales > Aminicenantaceae. The sequence continues at coordinate 20,246 of CAZIDF010000001.1, forward strand.
AATGCTCCCTGCTGGGCTTTATTGAACCTGTGTATTTCATCGATGAAAATGATGGTCGGTTGGCCGTAAAGTTTTTTATGGTTTTCCGCTTTGGCCATCACATCCTTAACTTCTTTTATTCCCGAAAGGACAGCGCTAAAAAAAAGGCAGGGGAGGTTGAACTGCTGCGCCAAAATGTATCCCAGTGTCGTTTTTCCAGAACCGGGTGGACCCCAAAAGAGGATCGAAACGAGATGGTCGGCTTCGATAAGCTGAGACAGGATCTTCCCCTCACCCACCAAATGATCTTGACCACGGAATCGATCCAGCGACTTGGGGCGCATTCTCTCTGCCAAAGGGACTCGTTCCTGTGTGGCTTTTTCTTTCAAAGAGTTTCTCTCGTTTATCCTTTTTTCAGGATTATAACAGATATCCCAAAAAATAGGGATGGCTTGACGGATAGAGAAATCCATGTTATTTTACTGGCTGATACACCTAATGACCCAGGGTTAGGCCCAGATGAAAAGTGAAAACATACCTGAAAAGCTTGTTTATAAGCTGGATGAGATCAGCCGCATAGCCAAATTGGATTCCAAGATCATCGACAAATGGGAGAAGGAATTCTATTTCCTCCATGCCGGCCAAACAGCCACCGGCCACAAGATCTTCAGGAAAAAGGACTTGGCGATCATCCTCCGCCTGAAGGAATTGGTCGATACTCAAGGCCTCACTCTTGCGGGAGCCAAAAGGAGAATCGAGGAAGAATTTGGATTGAAGAGCTCAGCATCCCTGCATTCCGACCGACTGAGGAAAGCTCTTTGCGACGTCAGGGAGCAGCTCAAAGACATCGCCGCTTCTCTCGAGAAAAAATAAATTCCTTTGCCTTCTTGCTTGTTCCAACAACTTTGTTATAATAAATGTTCCTTTCGGTCGGGACGTGGCGCAGCCTGGTAGCGCACACGCTTGGGGTGCGTGGGGTCGGCGGTTCAAATCCGCCCGTCCCGACCATCCTTCACATTATGTCTGCCAAATGTTAAAATGCCTGTTTCTTTGAAGATAAAATGAAAAAATCGCTAATCTTGTTGACCAATGACGATGGTTTGTATGCAGAAGGCATCTCTGTTTTATTCGGTGAGCTCAAAACTTTGGGGGATGTCTTTATCATTGCCCCGGATCAAGAAAAAAGCGCTTCTTCGCTGGCCCTCACGCTCCATCATCCGTTGCGTATCAAGCCTGACGGGAAACACAAATATGCCGTGAGTGGAACACCGGCGGATTGTGTGTATTTGGCTGTCCAAAAATTTCTGCCCAGGCCCCCAGATTTGCTCATATCCGGAATCAACCATGGCCCGAATCTAGGGCAACAGGACACTTCATATTCCGGGACCGTTGCAGGTGCGAAGCAAGGAGCTTTTCTCAACATCCCTTCGATCGCTGTCTCTCTGATTCCCGATAAAGAGGGACATTTTTCCTTCAAAAAAGCGGCCAAGATCGTGCACGCCCTCGCCAGGATTATCCTGGAAAATTCTTTTCCTCGAGGAATGTACTTGAATATCAACATTCCTCCTCCTCCATGGAAGGGGGTAAAAATCGCGAAACTCGGGCAAAAAAGATACAACCCACAGGTTATCGAAAAAAAGGATCCCAGAGGGAGGCTTTATTATTGGATAGGGACCGGGAATCCAAAGGCTATAGGGGACGCAAATTCCGATGTCAAGATCATCCTGGAAGGATACATAACCATGACACCCCTCCAAAACGATGCCACAGACCTAGACTCTGTTCAATCCTCTGAACTTCGCAAGATGCTGGAATCCCTCCAAAAAGAACTCCCCTAAAACGTAAATAGGAAAATCCAACTAGAAAAGCGAAACAAAAGCAGAAACAAGAATACCAGCAATTGTCACACCCAAGATGATCGCCGGGAATGCATACCGGGGCTTGATTCCGAATAAGATGGCCACCACAGATCCTGTCCACGCCCCAGTCACAGGCAAAGGGATGGCGACAAAAAGAGAAAGACCTATAGCTCCCCATCGCATGACTTTTTTGCCTCGCTTGTATGTTCGTGCATAAAACCATTTGAAAAACTTGTCCACGATCTTTATGTGGGAGAGAGCTTTTCTAATCGGCTCTAAAAAATAGATGATAGGGAGGATGGGAATCAAATTTCCTACCCAGGAGAGAAGGAAGGCAGAGAGTATCGGCATGTCAAAATGAAGCACGGCCAAAGGAATGGCTCCCCTGAGCTCGAAAATAGGAAGCATGCTCACGATCAGGACGATGAATTCCCGGTTCAATTGAAAACTATTCAAGAACTCCACAAAATCATTCAGCATTATCAGAATATTATCCTGATAACGCAGAAAATGACAACAAAAATATTTTCAAACGAACACATTTATCGCAGGGGGAGGAGTGAGTTGGCTATTTACGGATGGAAAAGAAACATTTATAGTGGAGAAGAACCAGAAAGCACCAAATGAATAAAAAATCTATTGCGCAAAAACTGGAAAAGATCGAGGGAGCTCTTTATCATCTCGCGGAACATGAAATGGAATGTAAGCTCTGCCCGAGAGAATGCAAGGTCGACAGAAGATCAGGTGAAAAAGGATTTTGCCAGACAGCAAACCAGGCCTCTCTTTCTCATGCCGTTCTCCATTTCGGCGAAGAACCGGTATTAAGCGGAATTCATGATTGTACCCAGGAAATATCCAATAGCCCTATCCCCCATTCGGGTTCAGGGGCGCTTTTTTTCTCCGGATGCAACCTGAAATGCCGTTTTTGTCAAAACTACCAGATCAGTTGGCTCAACCAAGGAGAGCAATTGGCACCCGATGAATTGGCTGCGCATATGATCGAACTCCAGAAAAAAGGGGCGTTGAACATCAACCTTGTCTCCCCTACCCACGTACTTCTCCCCATCTTAAAAGCCTTGCAAAAAGCCTACGCTCAAGGACTCCACCTCCCGGTCGTGTACAACACGAACGGATATGAAAAAGCCGAAGTTATCCAATATTTGGATGGGATCGTGGATATCTACCTGCCTGACTGCAAGTACTTTTCCTCCAGGCTGAGCCATGCTCTTTCCAGCGCATCCGATTACTTCCTTTTTGCCAGCTCTTCTATCCAAGAAATGCATCGTCAGATACCTAGGTTCATCTGCGATAAACAAGAATGTGCGCTGAAAGGGCTGATCATCCGGCACTTGGTGCTGCCCGGACAAAGCGAAGATTCCATACATGTCCTTCATTGGTTGGCTCAAAGTTGCAGGGAGGGGATCGCCCTGAGCTTGATGAGCCAATACACGCCTTGTCACAAAGCCCCCTCCCACTTCCAGCGGCCCCTGGAGGCCGTTGAATACGAGAGAGTGGTTGAAAAAGCCATTGAATTCGGATTCGAAGTCCTGTTCATCCAACCGGAACCTTTCAAACAAGGAGAACATCGAAATCCGGATTTCGACCGGAATAATCCTTTCGACTGGAGTTAACATGAAAAAATACACCCTTGTTATTTTAAGTCTTTTTCTTACACTGCCTCTGGGAACATATGCACAAAAAAAATCGGTGATCCTGGAAGACCTCACGTGGATAGAAGCGGAGAAGGCACTCCAAGATTACGAGGTCGTCCTGATCGCCTTGGGTGCGCGCACAAAAGAACATGGCCCCCATCTCCTTCTCAAAAATGATTTTATCATGGCTGAATACCTAAAAGAACGGGTCATCAAGGAAGTCCCTGTTGTCGTGCTGCCCACTTTACAATACGGATATTATCCTGCCTTCTTGGAGTATCCTGGATCCATTTCGATCCAAGCCGAAACTTTCAAGAACATCATCATGGACATCTGCCGATCGATGAACGGTTACGGGATAAAAAAGTTCTATGTGCTCAACACCGGCGTATCCACACTTAGGCCTTTATCTCTAGCAAAAGAAGAACTGGCAAAAACCGGGGTATTCCTGGACTACTTGAATATTCTCGAGGTTGACGAAAACCTCCCTTTTGGAATGATGAAACAAGAAGGGGGAACCCATGCAGACGAGGGGGAAACTTCCATGATGCTGTATATCGCTCCCGAAACAGTGGACATGTCCCAAGCCGTGAAGGATTATGATTCCCGGCCGGATCGAAGAGGTTTGACCCGCGATCCCGAAGGTGACGGGCACTACAGCCCGACAGGAATATGGGGAGATCCCACGTTGGCTACCAGGGAAAAAGGCAGGATCATCGTCGAAAACACGGTTTCTTCCATCGTCAACCAAGTTAAAGAGCTAATCGCTATGAAGCTCTAAATAGCACGACATCCGTTATTTTGCTGGACATATCCAGCCTTTGTTTGATATGAAGGTGCGATGATGAAGATTTTGATCGCCTGCAAGGAATTTCCACATTCCAAGGTCATCGGCGGCCCGATCCTTATTTACAACCGGCTAAAGCAACTTGCAAAAAATCACACAGTATCTCTCACGGCCTTCTGCCAACAAGGAGATGAACAATATATTCCCTCTGTCCAGCCCTATTGCCATGACTTGAGGCTCGTTCCTTTGCCTCCTAGGCGCTCTCCCATCAAAACAATGAAGGACTTTTTCACAGCCCCCATCCCTTACTATTTTCTTCGCGTTCATGGGTCCAAAGAGATGGCGCACACCATCGCCGAAATGGTGAAAAAAGACAAGTATGAATTTGTTATCGCCGAATATTCTGTCATGGGCCAATTTCTCCACCACAATCCAGACCTCCCCCCCACCAGAAGAATCATATCTGTCCATGAATGTTATTACCTGGCCCGTCTCAAAAGTTTTCGGCATTACCCTCTAGGGCCGAATAAACTGAAAGAAGCGATCAACCTCATAGGTTTGAAAAAATACGAATTCGACATGTATCGAAACGCCGATAAAGTCCTCACCCTGACACCCCAGGGAAAAGAGGAGCTACTGGCGATCGCACCGGATCTCGACATCGCCATCGTCCCCCATGGCGTGGATGTGGAAACTTTTGCATTCTCACCTAAAGCCGAGGAAGAGAACAGCATCGTGTTTCTCGGCAACTATCTGCATTACCCCAACGTGGATGCGGTCCTGTATTTCCACACAGAAATATGGCCCCGTTTGAAAGCGGCCCTGCCTGGAGTAAAATTTTATGTAGTGGGAAAGTCCCCCCCTCCAGAAATCGCCCGTCTTGAGTCGGATAAGTCGATCGTCGTGACGGGGACCGTCGACGATGTCACTCTCTACCTGAGACGGGGCAAAGTGTTTATCTGCCCAGTGAGACTCGGGGGTGGATTCAGGGGAAAAATACTGGAGGCGATGGCGCTTGGAAGGCCAGTGGTTTCCACCCGCTTGGGAGCCGACGGGATCCCTGCTTCCGATGGACAAAACATTATCTTGGCAGATAGTGCCGAAGATTTTGTCAAAGCGATCGCAGATCTTATGAACAAGCCTGATCTTTATCAAAGGATACAGATAAACGCACGGAAGCTCATGGAAGATCGCTATGCCTGGGACAAGGGCGTAGCCCGACTGGAAGCCGTGTTAGAGGAAATGATATCCAAACCTCCTATGCACCAAACCGTATGGAGAAAAAAATGAAAGTCACCATGGTCATCCCCAGCTACTGGGGGCGGAAAAAGAAAGAAGGAAGCAAAGATTCAGACACGATCTACGATCACCCAACACCTTTGGATGAAGAGGGAACTCTGGGTCGCCTTCTCGACAGCCTCCCTCTGATCAAAAACAAAGATTTTAGACTTGTGATACTCGGGGTCGCGACCACACCGGAAATCCAGGAAGAGGTGGAGAGGAAAATATCCGCCATCATAAAGGACCGAGCAAAAGAAATGGATACGGCTCTGTTTTCCTATTCCCAGCTCTCGGCAGTTCATCGATTTTTATCCCAGAACAATAAAAAAGAGATGACTCCTCTTCTCCAACTCGACGGATATTCCAATATCCGGAACCTCTGCACCTTTGTTCCGCATCTCTTGGGTTCTGAGGTAGCTATTCTCATCGACGATGACGAAATTTTCGAGGATCCCGATTTCATGGATAAGGCCATCGAGTTTATCGGGAAGGAAAAGCACGGAGACAGGATCCTAGCCATCGCCGGTTACTATATCAATCCGGATAATGACTTCCTCCTCAACCGTGAAATCCAACCATGGATGACATACTGGAACAAAATCGACTGCATGAACCGAGCATTCAAAAAGATTATCGCTGAGGAACCGCGACTCAAAATCACGCCATTCGCTTTCGGCGGAAATTTCGTGCTGCACAGGGACCTATTCACCCACATTCCATTCGATCCTTCCGTGACAAGAGGGGAAGATATAGATTTTCTGATCAATGCGCGGATGTTCGGCTATAAGACATATCTGGACAATCAACTCTCGATCAAACACATTGCTCCACCCAAAACATCCCCCAAATGGGAACAGGTCCGGGAGGATATTTCCCGGTTCGTCTTCGAGAAGAAGAAACTGGAAGGGCAGGAAGGATATCCGGGCTTACACCCCCTCCATGCTTCCGAGCTTGACCCTTATCCGGGAGAATTCTTGACGGATGACCAAGAGGAAAAAATTTTCCGTTCCAACCAAATGCTTGCAATGGAATACATAGGCGCTGGGGATATTGCAGGAGCCACGGAATGCATGAAAAATATCTATTTGGCCAAAATGCAAGCGATGCCAGATGAAAACCCCTATTACCAACTTCTCCGCTTGCAGGCAGACTGGGAACATCTGATGGATTTTTTCTCCTCGGAAAAAATGGCCCGTGAAGCGCTTGCTCTCGCAGGAATAGAATAAATCAGACTCTCAGTCCACTCCAGCACCCGCTCATACAAATGTGTTGAATGTTGGCCTTGGTGTGCAGACAGTCAAATTCCGGCCAACCACCTGCCCTCATAAAAAACCGCTCGTTTTTATCACAAAAATCCTAAGATCATGGCCATTGCCCGCAATTGCCTCTGGATAACACGCACGTTGTCCGGGCCCATACGGAGGAGGTGTTTTTGTGCAGGACTCAGCTTCTCCAAATCAGCATCGATCATGGTATAGGTTACCACCTTCTTCTCGAGTTCGATGTTTTCGTTGACGATGGGGACCTTAAGGAGTTCCATCATGGCTTTTTTCAATGTGTCGTTAAAATCCGCATCGGGGTAGCCCAGGTCTTTGTAGGCTTCCTGGATGGCGGGAGTGAGCTGCCTGTACAGTCTCACGGTTCCTTCAGGTTCCAAAGTGGCAAAAACTTCGGCCACCATATCGTAACGCTTATAACTTTCAGGATCGATGAAATATTCTCCGGTCTCATCGAAGGCCTTGAAGTCCCCTTCGGGTTTGAAAAAATCGATCTGGGGCGCAGGGCTATGCCCACTGGCAATGTTATCCACGGCCCCCACAAATTTCCGGATCAATTCATCACTCATCAACCACAGGGCCAATTTAGGATGGGACGATAGTTCCCCTGCCAGCTTCCGGACCAATCCATCGCTTTCATCCAAACGCACATCGATCGGTTCGATCTTTTCTTCCTCTTTCGAGACCTTTTCTTCGACGATGGGTTGTTCCTGGGCGGCCTCAATTTTTTCTGTGGCTTTTTGAGGTTTCGAATAAATGAAAAAATAATAGACGGCTGCGGCTACCAATATCAATACAATAAAAATGACTCCGGCAAGCATGACCTTTTTTTGTTCTTCCATGTTTATCTCCTTTAAAAATGCAAATCATCCTTTGTATTTTTTTTTATTCTCACATTGCCTCTCGAAGCTGATAAGGAAATGCGGGGGCCATTTTCTCCCGACTGTGTATCGATCTCTTTCTCATCGGCAGGAAGGTCGAGATCAAAATCACTGCTGATATCCCCCTCGGGGCACACAACCACAAAACGGGCATTCGCATTTTCCTGGAGCGACAAAGTGATGTCTCCTTCTCTGGAATCGATGATGATCTCATCTTCTTCCCGAAGGTCAAAGAGGCTAGCCATCACCGAACCTTGAATGACAGAAGCGGTTAGGGACCCAGAAAAATTTTCCACAACGATATCACCCTCTGTCAAATCCAAAAAAGCATCCCCATACACTTCATTGATCGTTATGTTCCCCCTCCTCACGACGATGTCTTTCAGGTTTATAGAATGGGGGACATCGATGTAGTAATCCACGAAACTTGCTTCATTCTCTTCCGATATGTTTTTCGTTCTGATTTTGATGAAATCTTCGAATTTATCGAAAACGATCCCAGGTGCAAAATCTTTTCTCGGAAAAACATAAAGCTTTGCTCTATCGGGGAGTTGAATCATTTTCTCTGCATAGACGTTCAGCTCCTCCGTTTCCCATCCGTGAATTTCGACATTCCCGTTCCCGTTCCTCAAGGACAGCGTTCCACCAGGGCTTAGCGGGATATTTTTATGAAATTCTTCAAGAGGAGTCTTTCCTCTCTCATTCGGATAATCGACCCGTATGTAAAAACAGGAACCATAAAAAAGCATGGAAAGACCAATCAGGAAAAGGACAAATTTTTTCATCATTCCTCCTTCTCTAGCCATTTTATTATACGCTTTTCTTGAGCCTAAATTCCATTAATAACATTTCCTTCCTTTTTTCTTGAAACTCGGATTGAATTTTGTCATAGTTGGTTTTTCATAATTTTCCGTGAAGATGTTTACAACTTCAGGAACGATTCAGGATTAAAAGGAGGAAGGAATGGGCGGTTTCTTCGGCATCGTTTCAGATAATGACTGTGTGAGCGACCTCTTTTTTGGAACGGATTACCACTCCCACTTAGGCACCAAAAGAGGCGGACTCGCCGTAAAGAACGATGAAAGATTTATTCGATACATCCACAATATCGAGAATGCCCAATTTCGCTCCAAGTTCGAACTCGAGATCGCAACGATGTTCGGAAACAAAGGAATCGGTGTCATAAGCGATACTGACGACCAACCTCTTTTGATCCGTGCACACCTAGGAAACTACGCCATCGTCACGGTCGGTGTCATCCAAAATATTGAAGAACTTGTCAATAAAGCATTCAAAGAGAAAAAAACTCATTTCCGGGATATGAGCGGAGGAGAGATCAATCCGACCGAACTCATCGCCACTCTGATCAACCAAGAATCGACATTCGTGGATGGGATAAAAAGTGCCCAAAACGCCATAAAAGGTTCCTGTTCCCTACTGCTGCTCACCGAGGAGGGTGTGTACGCCGCAAGGGATAAATGGGGACGAACCCCGGTTGTCATCGGAGAAAAAAAAGGGAGTACCTGCGTTTCGCTCGAGACCTGCGCATTCCCCAATCTCGATTATAAAATCAAACACTATCTCGGGCCCGGGGAGATCGTTCTGTTGAAACAGGACGGGGTCGAACAGAAAAAGCCGCCAGAAGATAAAATGCAGATCTGTGCCTTCTTATGGGTTTATTACGGATACCCGGCATCAAGTTATGAAGGTATAAACGTCGAGGACGTTCGCAACCGATGCGGCGCAAAACTGGCCAAACGGGACTCGATAGAGATTGATTTTGTGGCAGGCATCCCGGATTCTGGAACAGGCCATGGGATAGGTTATGCCGGTGAATCGGGATTGCCGTTCAAACGGCCCTTCGTGAAATATACCCCGACTTGGCCGCGCAGTTTTATGCCACAGGACCAGAACATCCGGAACTTGGTCGCAAAAATGAAACTCATCCCGGTACAAGAATTCATCGAAGGAAAAAGATTGTTGTTTTGCGAGGACTCTATCGTTAGAGGAACCCAGCTGCAGGACACCATCAAAAGGTTGTATGATGCAGGCGCCAAGGAAGTGCACATGAGACCGGCCTGTCCCCCACTCGTGTATGCGTGTAAATTTCTAAACTTTTCTAGATCACGATCGGAACTGGACTTAGCCGCAAGGACGGCGATCTTTGACTTGGTCGGAGCAGATGTAGGAGAATTAAGCGAATACGCACAAGCAGGTTCTGAAAAATACAACGCCATGGTGGAAAATATCCGTAAAAGACTAAACTTGACCACGCTGCAGTATCAGAGACTGGAAGATCTGGTGGAAGCGATAGGCCTTCCGAAAGAAAAGTTGTGCACCTATTGTTGGGATGGATCGGAATAAGTCTATCTACCAGATCGAGAGCTGGCTTTGCGCCGTCGCTTTTGATGCCAACTCGACGTAACCTAGGCCAGAGTATAACACAACCAGAAACACCCTCCCGTTTCCTCCATAGAGCCGGAGCTGTATTTCTGTATCTGAATCTTTCCACAGAGAATTGAACTCGAGATGCCCCAGACTCAGGGCCAATCCCCAATTTGGACGATCATCTTCATACAGGCTATCTTGCCATAAGGTCTTTTCGTCTTCGGCCTTTCCGTGCTCTTCCACCAGAATATCCTTAATTTTCCTATAATTATAAATATACTGGTTTTTGTCTGTATATTTGCCTAAAAAGCTAAACTTTGCCCAAGCTAGTTTGTTATCGGCGAAAACATACCCTATCATGCAATCCATATCTGAAATTTTCTCGGCGTATTGGATGATAGCCAAACTGCCCGAATCATCCTGTTGATCCGGTCTCCCCTCGATCCGGACAACCTGCGCTTTGTTCATCCCCCAATAGGTATTCCTGAAATTCGTCTTTAGCTCTGTTTGGCTATTGGCTTTCCCTGCCTCCTGATGGATAACAGTATTTTTCGTCACTTTATAAAGCTTTTCCACACAGGAATCGAGAACATACCCGGATTTGGTTCGACCGGTTTTTTCGGAAGTGAAATATACATAATTCCAATTGGTCCGGAATTTACGCGCACTCCCAAGAGACAAAAGAGTGCCTTTGTCCAGAGTGGCCACCACAGCGCTTCGTTTATCTGGATCTAAATGAATAGAGACATTGTTGGCAACAATTCTCAGCTTTCTGCTCGAGGAATACAGCCTGCCTGAATGCATGAAAAGCAGGAATAAACACAATACAGAGAGTCCTAAAAATCTTTTCTTTTGGCTTATCAAATTTTACCCCTTACTGTTTCTTTATCATTCTCCCCAGGAATCTGAATACACCCATGGCACGACCAGATGCTGGGTTATTATTATCGGTAAAAACAGCTTGATAGGACAATCCTCTTTAGGGGTGAAATTAATAAATACTTTTTCACCCCATAGGAGCATCGATTTCAATCGCAATACAAATCTCTTTTATCTCGGCATCCCCTCTTTAAGGCTTTATTTTCTGACATTTTTAGCCGCTCGCCTATCGGCGGGTGGGAATAATAAAGGAATTTCACCCATGCTGCAGGATAGGCATTGACCAGGTTCCGGTTAGCCAATCCTGCCAAAGCGCTCATGAACGACCGACAATCCTGTATATTTGCCAAGGCATATCTGTCAGCTTTTTTTTCGAAAGAACGAGACAGGGCATTGGTCAAGGGGGCAAACAGGAATCCTGACAATCCTCCCATAATCACAACAAACACAGGAATCAAGGATAGGTTCGCCTGTGTGGATGATAGGAACTGGGGAAAAATCCATTTCATCAACCAGTGAATGAGTAAAAATACCGACAATTGTTGAACCGCTCCTATACAGATATTTTTCCAGATATGTCGAAACCTATGGTGCCCGACTTCATGGGCAATGATCGATTCTATCTCAGGAACAGTCATGTGATCGAGCAAATTATCCCCCAATACAACCCTTCTCGTCCGGCCTAATCCTATAAGGAATGCATTTTCCTTTTTCGTTTGACGGCTCATGTCCTCCTTGAAAAATCCGCTGCTTTTCAGCCCTCCCCGAGCTAGCATCTTTTCCAAAATCGCTATCAGTTCTTCATTTTGGATTGGGGTGTATTTATTGAAGATAGGAGCGATAACAACAGGGAAGAGTGTGGCAAATACTACACTAACGAGGACCATCGCCAGCGCTGCGAACAACCACCACCATTCTGGAATCATGGCCATGATCCAAACGAGAGATCCCATCATGAAAACAACAATGACCAAACCCACGAAAAAGGATTTGATCCATTCCCACAGCCAGCTCTTGGCCGTGTGATTGGAAAATTTCCATTTGTGCTCATGGATAAATCCATTGAAGAAAGCCAGAGGAAATCCGAGGAACATCAGGGCTGTGTAAAAAACCACAATATAAACCAAAAATGTCCCCAGGATGGAACCCCCTATTTCCGCATGAGCAAAACGAGCGCTCAGCCCGCTGATGTAAAACACGAGAAGAAAAACGAGGGAGAGGACTAAATTTGCAAAGCCAAAAAGACGTTTTTCTTTCTCGTATTGCCTGGCAAGTTTCTGGCTTTTTTTATCGAGCAGAGGATGAATATTTTCCATTTCTGAGATCGGCCATAGAATACGCCATTCCTGCCAACACTTCAATCCCTTCATACACAACACGTTGCGTTTTAAACAGACAACGGGTATTATTCACATGAAATTTATTTTTTCAAGAATACAGATGGATTATTTAAATGTGCTGCTCCTGTTTGGTGTTGGATCGATAGCCGGATTCATTAACGTGAATGCCGGCGGTGGGTCGAGTATCACTTTGCCTACGCTGATTTTTATGGGGCTCGACGGAGCCCTGGCCAACGGCACAAACCGTGTCGGCATTTTTATCCAGAACATCTTTGCCGTCGCATCCTTCCGAAAAAATAAGATGCACCAGTTCAAAACGAGCACGGAGCTTTCCCTATTTACCCTTCCTGGAGCCATCCTCGGAGCTGTTCTGGCTTCAAGAATCAGCAACGCCCTGTTCGAACGTATCTTGGGCGGGGTTTTGATCTTCATCGTGATATCCTTGATCTTTTCACGCTCTTATAAAGAAAGGAATCCGGACCAGGAAGAACAGAGGAGCTGGTGGATCTATCCCGCACTGCTGGGAATAGGATTTTACGGAGGATTTCTCCAGATCGGCGTGGGCTTCTTATTTATGGCCGCTCTCTACCATCTTCTCCGCGTCGATTTGATCACCGTCAACATGCACAAAGTTTTTATCATCCTGATCTATACTCTGCCCGCGCTGTTGATTTTCATATGGACAGGGAATGTAATCTGGAAATATGGATTAGCCCTAGCTGCAGGAAACGCCTTGGGAGGCTGGTGGGGCGCTCGCGTAGCTGTCAAGGGTGGTGAAAGAGTCATCCGCATCATTCTGGCAGTAGCCATCAGCATAATGGCCCTCAAGCTTTTTGGCCTTTTTTGATCGAGAGGTGATTCCTTGACAATTTTCCGAACCGAACATATTTTAATAAAACAAAAATCCTTGAAAGGAATTAAGTTTTGATTCATGAATACGAGGTTGTTATCGTTGGTGCAGGCGGCGCCGGTCTGTATGCGGCCTTAGAGGCAAGCAAAAAAGCAAAAACAGCGGTCTTTTCCAAACTCTACCCTATCCGTTCCCACACAGGAGCGGCCCAAGGGGGGATCGGTGCGGCACTCGGGAATGTCGAAGAGGACAAACCTGAATGGCATGCTTTTGACACGGTCAAAGGGGGTGATTATCTCACAGATCAGGGAGCTGCGTGCCTATTGGCCGATGAGGCCGTTCAAGCAGTGTATGACCTGGAAAACCGTGGTCTTCCCTTCAATCGCACGCCAGAAGGGAGAATCGACCAGAGGCGTTTTGGCGGTCACACACGGAATTTCGGAGAGGCTCCTGTCAGGAGAGCCTGTTATGCAGCAGACAGAACCGGCCATATGATCCTGCAAACTCTTTACCAGCAATGCACCAAAAACGATGTTTCTTTTTTCGACGAATTCCATGCCATAGATGTTTTAATCGAGGACCGCAAATGTGCGGGCCTTGTGCTCATCGAATTGGCCACCGGCGAGCTCCACATCGTTAGGGCCAAAGCCATGCTGTTCGCTACAGGGGGATTCGGCCGCATGTTTCGTATAACTTCCAATGCTCATGCCAACACAGGCGATGGGCCCGCACTGCTGGCACGAAGAGATGTCCCTTTAGAAGACATGGAATTTTTCCAATTTCATCCGACCGGTATTCGCAACATGGGGATTTTGATCACAGAAGGCGTTCGGGGTGAAGGAGGAATATTGAGGAATAATAAAAACGAGCGGTTCATGGAACGCTATGCTCCCACACTTTTGGATTTGGCTCCCCGAGATATGATCGCCCGAGCCATTCTCACGGAAATCCGGGATGGAAAGGGAATTAAGGGCGATGGGGCGATCGATGATTATGTCTATCTGGATGCCACTCATCTAGGAAGAGAGGTGATCGAAGCAAAATTACCAGAAATAGCTGACTTCTGCCGTACCTACCTGGGCATCGATCCGGCAGAAAAACCCATGCCTGTCCATCCTACAGCTCACTACGCCATGGGGGGGATACCGACAGATACACACGGGAGAGTTTATGCCGACAGCATAGGGAATAGGTTCGAAGGCCTGTATGCAGCAGGAGAATGTGCCTGTGTCTCCGTCCATGGAGCGAACCGATTGGGCACGAACAGCCTGGTTGATTTGATCGTATTTGGCCGACGGGCCGGTCAACACATCGCTGATTTTGTCAGAAATGTTGACCTTTCCCCTCTTCCCGTAAATGCCATGGGATCGGCCCAGAAATTTGTGCGCCGGCTTTTTGACGGGAAAAATGGGCCTCGACCAGCGGAAATAAAAAAAACCCTGCAAGGAGTGATGATGAGAAACGTGGGGATCTTCAGGAAGGGAAAGGAGATGGCTGAAGCTGTCGAAAAGCTTGAAGAGCTACGCAACGAATACCTTGAAATCAGGGTGAATGATCATAACAAAGCTTTCAACACCAACCTTCTCGAAATCCTGGAATTGGGGAATCTCTTGGACATAGCCTATATATCTGCCGCATGCGCCCTTAATCGCACCGAAAGTCGAGGTGCTCATGCCAGAGAAGATTATCCTGAAAGGGATGACAAAACTTGGCTGAAGCACACTCTTGCTTGGTTAAGAAAGGACAAGGTGGAAATCGACTACAGCTCTGTGGACGTATCCGTGTGGGATCCGAAACCGAGAAAATATTGAATGAAAGGTAATACGATGAAAATCTATCTTCAGATAAAGCGCTTCAATCCCGAAAAAGACAAAAAACCATCCTTTCAAAAATACACAGTGGAGGTCGATCGGACAGATCGATTGTTGGATGCGTTGATCAAAATAAAAGATAGCGACGATCCCTCATTGGGATTCCGACGGAGCTGTGCCCACGGTGTTTGCGGTTCGGACGCTATGGTCATCAATGGCATGGAGCGACTTGCCTGTAAAACACTAATCAAAGATGTGGCTGAAAAGGACGGAGATACCATTAAGGTGGAACCTTTACGCACACTTCCGGTCCAAAGAGACCTGTTAGTGGATCAAGCTCCATTTTTTCAAAATTACCGAAAAGTCAAACCCTATCTAATCAATCCAGAACACGTTCCAGAGAAAGAGCGCATCCAAAGTCCTGAGAAAAGAAATGAATTCGATGATGCCACAAAGTGTATCCTTTGTGCAGCCTGTTTTTCGGCATGTCCGGTAAAAAAAGAAGTGAATCCCGCCTTCTTAGGACCGGCGGCTGTGGTTCAGGCCTCCCGGTTCATCGAGGATGACAGGGACAGGGGATTCGAGGAGAGACTTCCCGAATTGGATTATCCCGATGGTATCTGGCCCTGCGAAAACCGATTTGAATGCACTCGGGTTTGCCCCAGGAACATCAAAGTGACAAAATTGATCAACCTCACAAAAAGAAAAATCACGGAGTTCCGAAAAAACAAAGAAAAAACCTGATCCCCACAAATTAATATCTATTATTCAATGATTCTTTCCCATCAGGTATGTTGGCAGCGCCATTGAGGATCTAGCCTTCGCGAGTCGTTCTTCGAGGGAATCTAACAGCGTTAGACGACGAGGATGTATTGAGCACGACTTTTCTGAAGGATTATAGATTCGAGCAGAAAGGGGAACTGAGGCTTGTGTTGTCGAGAAAAAGAGTTAACATGCGGAGTTCCGGAGTCGCCGAGAAGAGCGATGAGAGAATGGCGTTAAAGATCCGAACTAAAGCAGAGAACATGCCTGATGGAAAAGTACTATATGATTGCTATTTCTTGAGCGTTGATTTTAGGGCAATCGAATCTTTCAATTCTTGCAAATTTGTGGTGAGGTACCACCACCCGTTTTTGAAGGCAGCGTAATCGGGCCCCATCATGGCCGAAGCGTATCGCACGGAATTAGCATAAAAAAGCCATTGAAGAGTCCATTTCTGCTCCAGGCTCTCGTCAAAAGGATTGGACGGATCGGCAAGCCCGTCATTCCATGCGTCACGCATCAATTTCGTTGCAGCTTCCACCATCCTATCTGCCTCCCCAATGGTGGCATGGAGCTTTTCGAAAGCACCGTTGATCCATGTGGACCCATGGCAGGCTGAACAGACTTTCGCCATTCTCTGCTTCCGCCCATCCTGATCTTCTTCTGTTAACAGATATTCACTGGCCTTCTCCCCGGAAAAAGTGGTGGGCAGGGGCAGGCCGTCTTTGTTTTTGATGATGAAGGTCTGGCCACTCTTCGGCTGCGGGTGGGAATAAATCAGCCCGAAGATGCGAACCCAGAGTCTGCTTCCAAAATCATGACTCCTCTCAGCCACAACTTCTCCCTCCGTATTGACCAAAAGGCTGTTATGACAGGCTGCACACGTGGGTGCCGTGAAATCTTTTCCGGCAACCCATGGGATGTTGCCCCAATTCCATTCTGACTGTTTGGCATGGAATATATTCCCATGTTTGCTCTCTCTATAGACATCCCAGGCTGGAAGGTCGGGCTCCAGGTGGCACTGAGAACAGGTGTCCGCTTTTCGGGCGATCTCGATGGAAAAGCTGTGTCGTGGATGGCAGGGGGTGCAGGCCCCCGCTGTCCCGTCCGGATTGATCCGACCTACTCCCTGATTCGGCCAGTTGGATAAGTCGGGGACATCGATCTCCCCCAGTTCGGTATCCACCGTGCGGAAACCATTGGTTTCCACTACTGTGCCATGACAGGCATAACATGTTTCGGTTTTGGCATTTGCAGAAGAACTGCTCTGAAAGACCTTTCCATTTTGGACATCCTTGACGCTGGTGATCGTCTCTACAAGCGTATGATAAACAGCGTTATTTTTGAGATTAAAATAGGCATGCGCTTTTTTGCTAGGAAGATACTGCTCGGCTTCCTTTGAGTGGCATGTTGCACAGTCTCCCGGCGTAACGATCACGTTGATCTGGTGGTCGAAATGTTCGAAACTATCCTTGTGGTTTGTAGCATTCAGGCTGTGGCACTCGTAACACCCTACCGCGATATTCAATAAACCTTCCGGCACGGATGAACTCGACACCTCCCTTTTCAACTCCGGCTTATTCATCGCTTCCTCGGGAATTCCATGCGCATGCTCGCTGGTCATCCAATCCTCGACAATTCCTGGGGTATAAACACGATGACAATCCAAACATTCCTGTGTTTGTTCGCTCAACGGGGCTTCGGTTTCGCGGGCAAATGGAGGCGAGACATCTCCCCACAAAACAAGAACGAACAGACAAATGAAAGAGAGGGGGATGATCAAGGTCTTTTTATTCATCGGAACTTCAATCCCAAACAACCAATATGATACTCATCAACATGATCCACCTCCTTTCTCTTGCTTTTACCACACAAAGAAAAGAAGGTCAAAAAAGAAAAAGCCGGCAAGAAGTGTACCTTAGAATCCAGGCATGATCGTGAACTGGAACACCCAGTTCTTATTCGGTCTATTAAAGGGCTTCACTGCGTTGAATCCCAGAATCAGATATCCGAACAGATTCATCCTGACTCCGATTCCGGCACTTGTCAATGGCTTACGATTGCCGCCTAAAAAGAAAGGCTTGTTTTCCGTATCGTCATCGATATCATAACCCCAAGCGATACCGGCATCATAAAAGGCCACAAAATCCAAAGGAAGGACGCCATAATATCCCCTGCCAATGCCCAGTAACCCGAACAGGGGAAAACGGAGTTCAACATTGGCAACAGCTATCTTGCTCCCGAACAGCTGGGCATAAACATCATTCTCGTCAAACCCGAAAGAGGATGAATTGTATCCGCGGAGCAGAGTTTCATAACCCAAGAATAATGGATAAAATCGGTCATTTATGGCATTTTTCCCATAACGCCCATAATGCATGATACGAAAAGCCAAGGTGAAGGGCCGCACGGGCATGAAGTACCGGCGATAGTCGGCAAGGAACGCAGAAAAATTCAAATTGCCGCCAAAATATGGAGTGAATTCGATGCGGTAGCTCTGTCCGAGGATGGGAGCTGTAGCTCCAAAAAAGGAGCTATCATACACATAGGCTGTGGTAAAAAATCCAAAATACAGACTATCCGGAGCATCCAGTTCCTGTCTGATTTGGTCTAAGAAGAAACCATCGATCGTGTAGGCACGTGTCCGGAGTTCTCGCTGATAATCGATCAACCGGTATCCCGCTGACAGTTCGAATCGGCGGGATTGATTGAAAGGATAATAAGCAAAAACCGATGCTTGATAGTTGACCTGGCGAAAGATGTATTCCTGTTCGAGGAGTACCGTCTGACCATACATTTCATCGTCATATCCCACTGCATATCCGCCATACACATAAGGAATCCGCTGGACAACAGCTCCCCAGTTCAATCTGCTCCTCGTATTCTGGTACCCAGCTAACAGCGCTGAATCCTCGACTCTGCCGGAGACTTGAGCCATGGTGAACACATTGTGATAACCGAGCATGTCGCTGAAAGTGAGAGTGACGCCCCCACCTGCGTACATCCCGAATCTGTCAGCTCCCACTGCTATCTGAGCAGGGCTGACATAATCCAAAGCCAGCTTCGGTTTGTAATCGGAAATGGCAAAATCGGATTCTTCAGGCAGCCCATAAAGCGGGTTGTTGAGCAAAGCGATCACCTCTCCTTCGCCCTTTTTCCGTGGAGGGAGCTGGGAAGGCAAGATATCTCCAAACTCCCCATTCGGTTTACTGCCTGCAAGAAGCTCAAAAGAATCGATGGCATAGATGCTGTAATTATTTTCCGAAAAGACGCTAAAAGCCATGTGACCGGTCTCCTGAGCTATGGAAATGGCGGGACTTTCGGCCATGATGCCGCTTACGCCTGTGTATAGATTCGTCACTTGGGATATTTCCTCAGAAGCGAGATCGATCCGGTAAACATTGGAAATGCCGTTGCGATCGGACATGAAAAAAAGGCTTTTCGAATCGGGAGACCACTGAGGATCGATATTTTTCGCTCCGAGAAATCCTCGGACACGCTCGACTTCTTTGGTAATAGGATCCAACAAGGCCAGTTGAAATTCTCCGATGTTGAGGATCGAAAGATCGCTGGAAAAGCGGTCCGTGACAAAGGCGATGGTGCGGCCATCCGGAGACCAGGCAGGATACAGATCGGAAAAGGGATCGTCTGTCAGCTTTTTCAACTCTTCGGTTTCAAGGTCGAACAAGAATAGATCCGATAATCCGCCATCGAGAGCGGAAAAAGCCACGAAACGGCCATCCGGAGACCAGGTCGGATTCAGGATTTCCCCTAACTCCTTGAAAACTAATTCTTTTTCCCTTTTCCCGGTTTTAGTGTTGACGATAACGAGAACAGGCTCGCTTTTCGTGATGCCACCGAAAACGAACCGTTCTCCGGCAGCATCCCAAGAACCGGATGAATTAAAGAACTGCAAGCTGTCAAAATGAGGATCCGTGGCCGTTTTGATCAATCGGCGGATGATTTTTCCTGTTTTCGCATCGGCCAGATACATATCGATGGAAAACAGATCTCGGCTTGAAAGGAAAACGATTTGGCTTCCATCCGGGCTGAGAGCGGGCGAAACATTCAATCTGTTTTCTTCAGTCGCCTTAAAAAGAGGACGGCTATTCTTTTCGACAAGCTGGGTTTTCTCGGCGATGGGATTGTATGTTTCATTCATGGCCTGGTGCCATTCCTCTGTCAAGGTCTCGTAGTTCACATTCAAGACCCTCTTCATCGCCGCCTCCAACTCTCCCACACGGCTCACCTGTTTCATCAAGGAAGCTACGGCTTCATCCCCATACTTTCCCGTGATAAAGGCCCAAACGGATTGCCCATACCGATACGGAAAATATTTATAAGGATCGTCCAGTTTTTTGACAGTGGGAAGTTTCTTCCTCTGCGTCACATCTCGCATCCACATGGCGGTGTTCGCGTCGATCGAACCGATGGAAAGGTATTCGGCCAGACCTTCAACAAACCACAAGGGAAGGCGATCCATCCCTGAGCCAGATCCAGTATAATCGGGACGATCTTGGGAAGTTATATCATACTGGAAGGCATGGACGAGTTCGTGACCGATCACGTGATCGGTTGCCGCAAGGGAGCCTCCGACAGGAAGAATGATCCTCCTCTTGAACGACTCGGTAACGCCGCCCGTCCCTTCCCCTATGAGCCCAGAGATCGTGGTCGTTTGCTGGAAGTGGGAAGAACTTGCATAGAGGATCAGGACTTGGCGGCCCTTGAGCTTATGGTTGAAAACCCGCGAGAGACGCGCATACCACCGTTCAGCCATTCGTGCGGATAGATTAGCCGATTCCGCCATCTCAGGATAAAAATAAACATCGAAGTGTTGCGTTTTTAGGATCTTGAAGTCGAACTTGTCATACTGCACCTTGTTCCGCCCGAAATATTGGGCATGAACAGAAGAAGCTGTAAACATGACTCCAAAAAAGAAAATCGCCAATATCACTAGAAACCGCGAAATGTTACGGGTAAACATCTTATCCCTCCAATTAGTGTTCTTTTCCAATTCCTATATTTCCTACATATTTAATAACATTTAAGAACCCAAAAAAGTTACGTTTTTGTTCGGCATGATATTCTCGATCTCACCTTTTGGACAATACTAACATGTTAATGCATTCCAAAGGATCATTCAATATCGTGAACATAACTTTTGGTATAAGAGCAAAAAACATGCCAAATTGCATTCCACCTAATTCAGGAAACATAAAATTCTTTTTTGTATCGATTACAGGTCAACTGTCCTGAAAATTTCATTTGAAAAAATGAGCCGTTGTTGTAAAATTCTGCTGTTGCCAGCAGATATGAATGAATCGACACGGATAAAACTATCCTTTCTGGTTATTATTTCACTCCTTGTCATCATATTTATTTCATCGGGTGAGTCACAGGAGGATCCGGTCATGCTTCTCAAGATCGCTGAATTAAAAAGTGGCCTGAAGCTGCGTTATACCCTTTCTTTCCCACATTCATCCTTTCAGAGCGAATCCTATCCTCTGGTGGTTGCCCTTCATTATGGCGGCAAGGTCACGCCTTTCTACAGCAAGGATTTTGTCGAATCCTTCGTGGAACCGGCCCTCAAAGACCTGGAAGCCATCATTGTCGCACCCGATTGTCCCACAACGGGATGGACAAATGATGTAAGCGAGACAGCTGTCCTGGAACTGATCCTCCTCCTGATGGAGGAGTACAATATCGACTCCGATCGCATCGTTCTTATGGGATACAGCATGGGAGGACTGGGCACCTGGTATTTGGCGGCTCGCCATCCCGATCTTTTTTCCGCAGCTATTCCCATCAGCGCTCCCGCGGAGATGGCCACAACACCCATCATACAAGACGTTCCCATGTACATCATCCACGGAGACAAGGATGAGCTCTTTCCAGCAGTGGATGTAAAATTACTTTATCTTAAACAAAAAAATAGCGGCGCAGAGATAGAAATGATCATCGTTGCAGGAGCGAGCCACTACCAACTGGCCAAGTTCATCAACTCCCTCAAAGCCACCATTCCCTGGCTTAAAAATATTTGGGCAGAGCGCTAAAAGGAGGCCTCTTCAATGGATGTTTTCGCCACAAATTTCCAAACACTCGACTGGGTGATCGTTTGTGTCTACATCTGTATCCCTGTCGCTATTGGAATCATTGTCAAAAAATATGTGCGGCAATTGAGCGATTTCATCGTAGCTGGCCGTTCCTTAAAACTGTTCATCGCCATCGCCACACTGACAGGAACAGAGTTGGGATTGGTAACCGTCATGTACAACGCCGAACTTGGATTCAAGCACGGGCTTTCTGCCTTCCATGTGGGTATCATCGAAACCTTCTGCATCCTGGCCATAGGTTTGACGGGTTTTATCGTTTACAAACTTCGCCAGCTTCGCATCATGACCATCCCGGAGTTTTACGAGATGCGTTTCAGCAGAAACGTGCGGATAGTGGGCGGTTTCATATTGGCTTTGGGAGGGATATTGAACATGGGTCTTTTCCTCCAGGCAGGCGCACGGTTCATGATGGGCGTTACTGGGTACAGCAACCCAGCAGGATTGAAGATCTTCATGTCTGTCATGCTGATCATGGTCCTGATCTATACTGTTTTGGGGGGTATGGTATCTGTGGTTCTGAACGATTTTATGCAATTCGTGGTCCTATCCATAGGGATGCTGGTCGGGTCTATTTTCGCCATTTCCAAGATAGGCTGGGCAAACCTCTTCAAGGCTCCCCCTGTAGTCGACAACGCAGCCTGGTTCAATCCTGTCAGCGAAGGATCGGGATTCGGTAGCCTGTACGTTATATTTATGGTCATCCTCACTTTTTCGGCAGGAGCTCTCTGGCAATCCGGCACTCTCCGGGCTCTCTCTGCCAAATCACCCAAGGTGGCCAAGCAGCTCTATGCCTGGGGCTCTATATCCTATCTGGCTCGCCGGGTTATCCCGATGCTCTGGGGTATCTGCGCTTTCATCTTCATCTCCCAATCACCCAAGCTGTTGGCGGCTTTTCAAGGACCGGATGCTTTGAATAGCCAGTTCGGTATGCCCATTTTCATCGCCAAAATTTTGCCCAGCGGCTTTTTGGGACTGATCGCTGCCGGTATGTTTGCCGCCTTTATGTCCACCCATGACAGCTACCTGCTCAGCTGGAGCTCGGTGATCACACAGGACATCATCGCTCCCTTGAAAAAAGACAATCTTTCGGACAAAAGCCGTCTCCTCATCACGCGTATTTGTATCGTTGCCATCGGTATGTTTTTGCTTATTTGGGGATTGTGGTTCGAAGCACCTGTTTCTTTATGGAATTACATGGCCGTAACCGGCACCATTTACCTGGCGGGTGCATTTACTGTGGTCACCGCAGGTTTGTACTGGAAAAAAGCCAGCAAAACAGGGGCAAAGATCGCACTTTATGCCGGCCTGTTGGCCATCTTGGGGATAGGACCATGGACAATGGGTGAAAATGTGCCCTTTTATTTAAGCGACAAATTTATCGGCGTTATGACTTTTGTCATAGCAATCATGGGGATGATCCTTGGTTCCTTGATCTTCCCGGATAAAACCACCTCAGAGGAGGTTGAGTGATGAATTGGGAACTGTTATGGAAAATCGTGTTGATCTTTACACTTGTGGGATACTCTTTGCTAGTGATCGGTGTCATTTTCGGTGGAGTGGGAAATATTGTGGACATGCTCCGTGACCTCAGGAAACCTCCCGACCAGGATTAGTCTGTTTTATTCCCCTCCATCATGCATGCCCTCCGCTCTAGTTCGGATCTTTAACGCCATTCCTTCATCGTTCTTCTCGGCGCCTCCGGAACTCCGCATGTTTATTCTTTCTTTCAACACCAATAATCTCAGTTCTCCAGTCTGTCCGGATCTACAACCCCTAGGCAAAGTCGTGCTCAATACATCCTCGCCGTCCGACTTCGTCGGATACCCTCGAAGACCGATTCATAAAGGCTAGATCCTCAATGCCGCTAGGGACATGCATGATGGAGGGAAACTATCCAGGCTAGCGGTTGGTTTTTTGAATCCAGATGAAGTCGACACCGATCTCCGGCTTCTCCACATCGGCTGGAGCCTCCTCGAACTTGAGAATTAACGTGTGCCTGCCAGGCTCCAGCTCTCCACTGGGCAGCGTGAAATTGCGCAAGAGTGTTCGGTAGGGCCGGTTCAAGTCTATGATTTTTTCATTATTGGTCAACGATGTGAACCGATCGTCCAATGCAACGGAAATCTTACCCGAATTGGGATTCATCGCGACAGCGAAGTGAACGCGGTATGTCCCCTTTTCGTCGATACGAAAGCTAAAAGCTTTGCTTTCTCCGGGATTTCGAGGATACCATGTTAAAAGCCTTGCTCCCGACCACAATCTCCCTTGAATCATACGGGTTTGTATCCGTTCACGCATGATCCGCTCCGCTTCATAAAAAACAGAATCGCGGGCCCCCATCCGGGCTGCAGGTCTCCATACCTCCGGAAGCTCGAGGTGCCGCAAATCCTCAGGCATGATGGCCACATGGTCATCGCTGACCCCAGGACAGGCATAATGATAGCCCATCCGGGCATAGCTCAAGCCGGGCGTGCGCTCATGGCTGTACAACTCTATATAAAAACGGATATTTTTCTGGAATGGGAGCGGATCCAGGATATGCCAGCGGAAATTGGTGACAAATCCTCGATTCCCAGGCCCATCATTCCGCGGTTGACCGCAGTAGGGAAAATAAAAAATATCCGGCGAAGACCAGGAATAATTGTAATAATCCTCCGAACCTGTGCCAAAAGTGGAGGGCACCGCATCATCGTCCACAAAGACCTTCTCATCCCCCTCCCCCCACCAGTTGCCATAGGGCGTGGGCACATCATTGGGATTCAATAGATAGGAAGTCGTCCCCACATAAACACCTTTGCCGGAAGCAACGATAAAGGGCAGATCTTGGACCGCCCGGTTGGAAGCGATCATGTTGTGGTCCACGCGCCAACGGGCCCGGAAAAACATGGAGCGCTTCTCGTCCCATGTGTAGGGCATCGGTAGCAGGGACCCTTCGGCCTCGACAATCTGCTCACCCATGTTCTCTAATTTTATTTTTATATTTTTTTTAAACGGCATCACGAACCGGCATATCATGGTGCCATCCGGTTTGACAGTAAAAGGAAGAGACTGATACGGATTGATACCAGGAGCGGCTCCGAACAAATCCCCCACAGGAGATTGAACCTGTCCCCAGGGGTAACCATCACAGATGATATGTATGAGAGTCTGCCGCAAAGCCCGGTCCATGTCCTCGGCTTTGAGTTGGACGATCAGTCTTTCTGCAGCTTTTGGGCCATCTAGGGAAAATATTTCTTTCTCGTCCCCCGGCTGGAGAGTCGCAGTAAACTCGATCGGTGATTCCTCGGAAACCTGATGCAGATTTTCATCTGGATCGGATAAACAATTTATCACCTCGTTTATCGTATCTTTGTATTTGCCCAAATCCTGGGGAGAAAAGGATTGGATCGCGCTATCCTCGGGATACAACCGCACACCCACCTGATAAAAATGGATTTCCTTCAGATTCCCTGTCCAAACGAGTCGCATCCTGGAGGCGAAGGGAATCGGGGCATAGGAAGCGTCTCTTTGGTAGAGTGTTCTTTCCAATCGTTCCCTATCCAGATTTTCAATCTCCGGGAAAAGGTCATAGGTCTTTTGAAAAAAATCGAAAGCCGGACCGTCATACATTGGTTCGATCTGATCATCTAAAAATAGCTGGATCTTCCCATTGATCGCCGCCGTCCACAGCCGAACGATAGCACCTGGGCCCTGAACATCCGCGATCAAATATTCTCCGATCCCATCTTCACCCGGTTCTTTCAAAACATCTTCAAAATTCGGGATGGGTTCCCCTCCGAAACCATCGGAATTGGCGAACCAATCCGGCCCACCTGGGAGTGTGCTGCGGTGGTCGAAGGAGGAAAACTGAACCGTCCGATAGGCGGGTTCGGGAAAATAGGTCAGCCCTGCCATATCTATCATTTCCTTGAATAGATCCTCCGTGGTTAAAGCCTGTTCAACCGGAGCAGAACTTGTGCAGGACAAAAATCCCAGAACAATAGGAATAAACAAAATGAAATAAATCATCTTACGCATAAATAGCCTCTCTCCAATCAAATATTTTTGAACCATCATATCCTGTTTTGGGCTAAATCTTAATAAATATTTTTTTTCGGTACATGGGGATCAAAACCAGAACCCAAAATACAAGAAGCAACAGGGGAAAAAGCAGAGATCCATTAAGATACCCCGCCCACGGCACCAGCAGACGTTCATAAATGAATGGATAAAGGGCGAGAGCCCCTTTACCTGTCGGTATTTGTATCGAGATCAAGAACTTCACCATAACCGTAGAAGCGACGTATGCGAATATGGCGTTCGTGCCCAGAACAAGAAAAGGATAAGCCCATTTTTTTCTGCCCAGACCATCCATAGCTCCCAAACACAAACCAAGAATAAGCGAAGCTAAACCTGCTGAAAACAGGACATAAGTGCTCGTCCACAGCTGTTTGTTTATCGGAAAAAGAGGATGAAGGAGAAGCCCTGAGATCGTCAGTACGATCCCTGCAGCCAAAAAGCCTGTCGATTTCCTGAACACATCACGGGCAGAGCGGAGCCAATCCCCCGCAAGGGTCCCGAGCAAAGTTGTGGCGATAGCCGGGAAGGTGCTGAGGATCCCTTCAGGATCGAACTGGGGTTTGTACAGGTGTCCGCCCAACAATTTGCTATCGATGTACCCGCAGAGGTTTCCCTCATAATCCCATACGCCGGCGCCATATCCTGGAACAGGAACGAATTTCATCACCAGATAATAGCCAACCAGAAGAAATAATACGATGCTGACTCTTCCCTTGATGCCCACCTTTGAAAAAATCAAGGCCGAGACAAGATAACAGATGGCAATGCGCTGCAGAACGCCAGGGATCCTGAGCTGTGAAAAATCGAACCGGAACAGCAAGCGGAGCGCCATCCCGAGGGTGAAAAGAATGAAGCTTCTCTGGATAATTTTTGTATACAGAGAAACGGAGCCGTCCGTTCTTTCCATTCTTTTAGAAAGTGCAAGAGAAATGGAAACTCCCACGATAAACAGGAAAAAGGGGAAAATCAGGTCCGTGGGTGTCCAGCCGTGCCATTCGGCGTGACGGAGAGGCGCGTACACATGCTGCCAGCTCCCCGGATTGTTGACCAGGATCATTCCGGCGATGGTGATGCCACGGAAAACATCCAGGGATGAAAACCGGCCTGATTTTTCAGACAGATAACCCATCTGTGTATTCCGGCTGCATCCAGGGTATGTCTTTGCCCGCGAAAAATGGCTCGAGCTCGCCTCTTATCTTCTCCATTTCTTCCAGGCTCATCGGGCTAAAATTCATCAGCAGTTCCCTGTTAATTCTCACAAATTCCAGGTTGTCAGTCCCGATAACAACGACGTGCGGTTTCTTCAAGCTCAAAGCATAACGAATCAGATCCTCGGCTTTCAGGCCCTCGATATTTTCCCTGGGCCGGATCACCTTCATCACGATTATTCCCAATTTTTTTTCCGCCGCATTCGGGATAGCATAATCTTCCATATCCCCTTTTCTCTCCGCATGGTGATTCAGGGCGATCAGCATGGTGTCGAAGTCAAAGCGGTTGGCTAAGGCGGCCATGGCTTCGGCATTGCTGTGACCGGAAAACCCGATGAATTTCGTGACTTTTTCATCTTTCATTTTTCTGAGAGCCTGGTAAACCCCATCTTTCGCTCCGATTTTGTCCACATCTTCGAGAGACAGGACGCTATGGATCTGGAGAATTTCCAAATGATCTGTTTGAAGTCGTTTCAAGCTTTCCTCGATATGGCGCATAGCTCCATCGTAAGTCCGCTCTCCCACCTTGGTGGCCAAAAAAACGTCTTTCCTCCTGTGTTTAAGCACAAGCCCCAGCCGTTCCTCACTGACAACACCGTTGTATACATAGTCATGGGCCGTATCCCAATAATAAAATCCTTTGTTCAAGGTATATTCGAGCAGTTTCTGGCTTTCCTCCGGGTCCTCGACTGCACAAAACCGGCTTCCACAACCTATGGCTAAACGCGGAACCCTGGCGCCCGTTTTCCCGTGAATGACAGTAGGCAGACCTTTGGCATCGTAGGGGAATTCAGGTCTCGCCGAAAACAGTTTTCCGGGAGACATTGCACTTATCGCCGCTGTCCCAGCCGCACATTTTTTCAAAAAATCACGTCTATCCATGGTTTGGTCTTCCATAATATCACTCCTTTTTTCCCCAGAGTATTATATCGTCAAAACTGCCGGTGTCATCGAACGATCCCACCCCCATCAATCCATGTCCCAAGGTCGAATCCTTTGCCGTCAAGATCGGGGTTTTCAGGTCGTCCAAATAGGCTTTGATTTCTCCCGTTTCGGTTTGGCAGGTCACTTTGAATTCATGAAATTCCAAGTCTATCAATCTAGCCAGAGATTCCCCTGGAAGTTCATGATTTATCTTTACCCGGTCTTTGCCGTTCACCAAGGCGATGATGTTGTGGTTCTCATCGCTGACAGCCGAAAAGTGGACATAATAAAAGTGCGTGGGATCTTGATAATGGAAGACGATGACCATGTCGCGATGAGGATTATCGCTCCTCGCTTTACATTTGAGGCGCCCGGTTAAAATAAAACTGGATAGGTCAAAGTCCTTCAATATTGACCACGATGTGGGAGCCCTTATCTCTCCCTGAATTCCTGGATCCCGCAACTGGTAGCATAGGGTCCCCGATTCTTGACCGATAAGCCAGTTTCCCGGAATATTCGGCTCCCAACCCTGAGCCTCCGCGTCTTCGAAGTCTTCAGTGACCAAGGGAGGCCGGGCAGCGTACGCCAGTTCTTGGATGGCCGGAACGATCTTGATGACAAGTTCATGCTCTGGCATTGGGGGAGGGCTCAACAAGGATACCACCCCATCCAGCCAGGAGAGAGGCGCTTCCTGGCCTTTTTCCAAGTAATCCATGGCTTGGATCCCGGCATCGGCCAGCGCGGCCACATCCTCTGAGAGCGGGAGTATCTCATCCAGCATGGGGGAGTCTTCCAGCACGGGTTTTAAAGCTGCTTGATTGTTTCGCCATTCGACCAGCCACTCCCGTATTTTTTTGTTCTCCGCTTTATATTCAGGATCATCATCCAGGAAATGGCTAACCATGTTTATAAACTTTCTGCCTTTATGGCTCTCAGGACGAGCCGCGTCTACCAGGCGGTTGAGAGGAGTCATCTGGGTATATTCACGTGTTCTCGGCCGTGAGTAGTATTTTACCGGTTCCACAATATCTGCCAGGATTTTTAAAGCCTCGACGGGATGCTCTCCGGCAAGGCGCTGCAGCATCAGGGGATAATTGGATCGGTGTTTCAACCCGAACACATCCAGTTTGGGATTCAGCACTTCCAGCCTGCGGTACATATCCTCCACATCGGAAACGCTTTGAGGGGACCAAAATCTTTCGGCGATCGCTGCGGTTCTGGGCCAGATGCGGGAATCGATCGTCTCGGGCACGACAAACTCGCCCCACATGCATGCCTCTCCTCCTAAGATTCGGGCCTTTTCTTCTTTTGTCAACTGGGCCGCATCGCCGCCCAGGGGCTCCACTCGATAGTGCTGCTCGGCTGACAAGTAATAATCCAGGTAATACCCGTTGGAAAGTATCCCCATGTAGCCTTCCCGAGCGGTTTGAGCTAATGAATCCGGACCTCGCCAGATGTGGATCACGGCATCCATGGGAAGGTCGGGATGGAAAATTTCATCCCAACCAATCATCTTTTTACCGTGTTTCAGGACGATGGCCAGGATTCTTTTATTGAAGTAAGCTTGTAAATCAGGATTGTCCTTCATGCCGTTCTTCTTCTTAAAAGCGGCGACGCCGGGATTGTTATCCCACGAGATGCCATTCACTTCGTCCCCGCCGATATGGAAATAGGCATCGGGAAAAAGCGTGGCCATTTCTTCGATGAACGCATCGATGAATGTGTACGTCTCCTCTCGCGTGGGATCCATGCACGGTTCCTGCACTCCCCATGTACGCCCGATCTCGAATGGACCAGGGCTGCTGGATAATCCGGGATATCCGATAAACCAGGATGTCGTGTGCCCGGGCATATCGAATTCCGGCACGACCCGGATACCACGGTCCCGGGCATAATCCACAATTTCTCGTACTTGTTCCTGCGTATAAAAGAAACCATCCGACCCCATTTCATGGAGTTTTGGATAAATCTTGCTTTCCACACGAAAACCTTGGTCTTCGGAGAGGTGCCAGTGCAAAACGTTGAGCTTCACCGCCGCCATACCATCCAGGTTCCGTTTGATCACTTCCATCGGAATCCAGTGGCGGCAAACATCTATCAGCAATCCTCTCCATGGAAAGCGGGGCTCATCCCGGATCCAGACTGCTGGCAAATAAAAACCCTCGTCATCCTTTTCGATGAGCTGGAAAATTGTGGCTAATCCTCTGAAAACTCCAGCAGGCGTGGGCGCTTTTATAGCGACCTCGGATGAATTCACCCGAAGGGTATAGGACTCGTCTTCCCCGATGGACTGGACTTTCTCTCCCGGACCCTCGCAGCGTATTTGAAGGACGAAATTATTCTCATCCCCTTTTATCGAGGATTGGGGAATACCGGTCAACTGCCTATATTGGTTCCCGAATCTATCGACTGCTCTTGTCAAACGTGGTTCCTCGTGTCCATCCCATACGACCTCGAATCCGGATCCCAAGCGCAGAATTCCTGATTCTAAGGTCACGTGCGCGGGCCATGGCATCAAATGCATTGGGGAACCAACCTGTGAAGGATTTCTTTTCGCCATGCAAAATGCCAGGAAAAACAGACTGACACACACTAGAACGAAGAGAACATAATTCTTGCGTTTACAGATCATTTCAGATTCCTTTTTGTAGAACTGATTTCCCCCTAACAAGGGTATCCAAGATCTGGAAATCTCGATCCAACACCACGAAGTTGGCAAGCTTGCCGACTTGAATGCTCCCGATCTCCATTTCCATACCGAGCACCCGGGCTGGATTCAAAGAGGCCATGTTTACGGCTTGATTTAGGGTCACCCCGGTCCAAGCTAACATGTTCTTAACGGCCGTATTCAATGTCAATACACTTCCCGCTAAAACATCGCTTCCCCGGATCACGGCTTTGTTTCCGCATACTTCTATTTCTTGTTCCCCCCATTTGTAAACGCCGTTTCCCACACCCGTGGCCATCATCGAGTCGGTGATCAAGCAGATCCTCTCTGGGCCTTTCCTAGCGACAGCCAGACGCAAGGCAGCAGGATGCACGTGGACGCCATCGGCGATGATTTCTGCCATGACATCGTCGGAATCCAGGACCGCCCCGACAACGCCCGGTTCTCTGTGGTCGAATCCACTCATGGCGTTGTACAGATGGGTCGCATGGGTCACTCCCTTGGCAAAACTCTCCATAGCTTGTTCGTAGGAGGCATCTGAATGTCCGATGGCCACCACAAAACCTTGCGCTTTCAACTTGGCGATCCATCGCATGTTTTCTTCCACTTCTGGAGCGAAAGAAAAAATGGCATTCCATCCCTTTAGAGCATCTATCAGTTTTTCACAGTCTTTTCCGGTCAATCCCCTAATGAAGGAAGCTGTGTGTGCACCTTTTTCCTTTGCACTCAAAAAGGGCCCTTCCACATAGACCCCCAAAATTTCAGACGGCAATGACTCTTTCGCGGTTTTTTTGATCACCCGGATAGCCTCCAGTACCGAGTCCATGGGAGCGGATATCGTAGATCCAAGAAAACCTGTGACGCCATGGTTGGCCTGGTGTTGGGCGATGGTTCGGATGCTGTCTTCTTGGATATCCATCACGTCCTTGCCCAAAGCCCCGTGCAGATGGAGGTCCACCAATCCCGGGGCGATGTACGCATCGCCACAATCGATGAATTCGATCCCCTCCTCTTCGATTGAATGAGCAGAATCGAATATCCCCGCAATCCTATCCCCTTCCATGACTAGGTACCCACGATTCATAACAGTCTCTTGGAGGACAAGATTTCCTGTGAGCACGGTTTTACACATCATTCCACACCCATCTGGCTATCAGGAATTTTATTCATTTTTTCGAGACAAAAGATGAGGCTTTTCCGCTTCCTTTTTGTGCTTCCATACCCACATGTAATAATCTTTCCTCTCGAGAAGATGGGCTGCCTCTGTATCGATGATAACTTTCACTTTGGGATGGAGCTGCAGAGCTGATGCCGGACATGACGCGGTGACCGGGCCTTCGACCATGCTGGAAATGGCTTTTGCCTTTTTATCCCCGACCGCGATCAGGATGATTTCCCTTGCTTCCATTATCGTCCCGATACCCATGGTGATCGCGAATCTCGGGCCTTTTGTGCTTCCGAAATTATCCAAGAGCGTTTCATCGGTCAGGGTCTTCACCCGCGTTCTAGCCTGGAGCGAAGAGGATGGTTCGTTGAATCCGATGTGCCCGTCCCTTCCGATGCCCAGAAGCTGGACATCCACGCCACCTTTTTCTTTTATGGCCTTCTCATAAGCTTCGCACTCTTTTTCCACATCCTCAGGCAACGCGTCGGGAATCAAGATGTTCTTTTTTTTAACGTTCACTTGATGGAAAAAATTCTGATTCATGTAGGATATGAAGCTCATAGGATCATCCGGATCCAGGCCCAAATATTCATCCAGGTTGACCGTCGTCACTGCGGAAAAATCCACTTGACTCTGTTTATGGAGGGCTATGAGATTCTTGTATATCCCGAGCATGGTTTTACCTGTCGCCAATCCGAGCACAGCGTTGGGCTTTTTGTGAATCCACCCCACAACTCGAGAGGTGGCCTCGGCATAAACATCCTCTTCGGTTGCTAAGATAATGATCTCCACTCAGATCTCCTCCATGATTTGTTTGAAAACCTTTTGTGTGGACACCTCGCTTTTTCCCTCCACCTGTATCCGCACGACAGGCTCTGTGTTGGATGGTCGGACATGAAGCCAGAAATCCGGATAATCCACCCTGAGGCCATCCAAAGTCTGTATATCTCCTTGGCTGAATTTTTGTCCCAACTTGTTCAGGATCACCCGCGCTTCCCGGAAAGAGGCTTTGACCTTGTGCTTGATCATAAAATAATCCGGCAGATCTGCTCTCAGTTCTGAGAGTTTTTTCCCGGACCATGCCATGTATTCCAAAATATAGGCCATACCGGCAAAACTGTCCCGGCAGGTATGTACGTCGGCAATCATGATGCCGCCGTTGCCTTCACCCCCGATTTTCGCTCCCTTGTCAGCCATCATCCGGGCGACATTTATCTCACCCACTAGAGATCGGAATAGTTCCACGCCTGCTTTTTTGGCGACGTCCTCTATGACTCGCGAGGTGGATAGATTGACGACAACCGGGCTTTTTACTTTCTGCTTCAAATAATAATCCACCGCGAGGGCCAGCGTGTATTCTTCCCCGATCGGAACCCCCCTCTCATCCACCGCTGCCAGCCTGTCTGCATCGGCATCCTGGGCAAATCCCACATCAGCCTTGTGCTCCTTCACCGCCTCGCAAAGAGTGCCCAGGTTCTCAGGGACAGGCTCTGGATTGCGCGGAAATCCGTCGGTCAATCCACAGTTCACGCAGATCACCTCGACTCTCAACTCCTGGAGAAAATCCTGCACATACGGGGAAGCCGCGCCTCCGCAGGGGTCGACAACCACACGGATTTTTTTTTGCCTGATCATTTCGGTGTCGATAAGCCCTATAATCTTATTTTTATGGATGGAAAAGGGATCATCCTCTTTGTCGATCTTATCCGGATCCGCCACCCGCTGGAATCTTCCCTGGTAATACACATCCAACAACTCTTCCGCTTCATAAGGATACAGATAATGCCCTCCCTTTCTTATCAGTTTGAGAGCATTCCATTCGACCGGATTATGGGAAGCAGTGATGGATATGGCCCCATCCAGGCCTTTCTCTTTGGTATAGATCTGGAGTGACGGGATGGGCAAAATCCCCAGGTCTATAGGAAACGCTCCGCAGGATAGCAGACCCGCAAACACGGCATTTTTTACCATTTCTGCCGAAGGCCTGGTGTCCGATCCTACGGCGATCTTGCCTCCTCCGATGTATGTGGAAAAGGCTTCGGCAAATTTGATGATCAGCTGGGGCGTCAAACTCTCTCCGACAATACCTCTTATGCCCGAAACACTGATCTTAAGGTCCGAGATTCTCAAATGCGCATCCTATTTCTTAATTCATCCTCGACCGATTCCACAGCTTCCTTATTTTCCCCTTCGATCGTTATCCGCAATACGAATTCTGTCGCAGAGGGCCGAATGTTGAACCAAACACCTTTTCTCTCCACTCGGATTCCATCGGTGTAATCGGGATTTTCTGGGGAGAAGATCTCTTCCAACCGGTCCATGACCCTGTATGTCCTCTCAGACGGAACATCAACTTTGATCTTATGCATATGGCGTTCGGGAAATAGGGTTGTCAAATCGGAAAGGGATTTTTCTTCCCTGGCCAAATAATCCAAGATCAAGGCCAGAGTCATCATGGAATCATATCCCAGAGAAAAATCCAGCAGGCAAACACTGCCGCTTCCCTCTCCTCCAATCCCAGCGCCTACGGATTCCATAACATGGACGACCGAAGATTGCCCGACTTTTGTGCGTGAAAGGCTGACTCCGATGTTTTGCGCTGCCCAATCAGCCCAGGACGTTGTCACTGTCGTGGTGATGGCCTGATCTATCCGGCCTTTCAAAGAAAGAAGCGCAAGGGGAAAAGTCATTTCCTCACTCAATCCAATACCTTTTTCACTGACCAAGGATATGCGGCTTCCATCGGAATTCAGCAGAAAACCGAGATCCGCATCAGTGGACCCAACAACAGCTTCCACCTGTGAGGCGTGTTCGATCGATGGCTCTGGGGGATGGGGAAATGGCTTATCCGGATTATCGTTGATCGGTATGAGATCGAGACCGAAAAAATCGCCGAAATCCTTCAAGAAGGATGACATAGCACCGTTGCAGGGATCGGCGACAACTTTGAGTCCCCTTTTTCTTATTCGGTCTGCATCGACAAAGCGGGACAACTCTTCGAAATATCGATCCATCGGGAAAATCATTGTCTGGATATAGCCCAATTTTTTCCATGGAGCTTTGGTGAAATCGCCGGCTTCGTAGATGTTAAACACTTCCGATCCTTCCGAAATATCCAGATAATCCCCCTCCGTATCCAGTAGGATCACCGCATTCCACGAATCCGGATTATGCCCACCGGTGATGGCGATCCCTCCGGAATGTTTTTCTTTTCCCATCAAAAATTGCAGGAAAGGCGTGGGCAGTAGCCCGAAATCCACACAATCCAATCCTCCAGCGATGACCGAAGATAAAACTGCCATTGAAAGCATATGGCTCGTGTTTCGGGAATCCCTGCAAACAGCGACCCGCCCTTTCTCGAGAGATGATACAAAAGCCGAAGAAAATTTAGAGACCAACTCCACATTGAGAGCTCCGGGGACTTCTCCCCTGATTCCCGAAACATTGATCCTCACCCTGTCCTTCATTTCTATTTTCTTATACACCAAACTCAAATCCAAACACAACAGAGAAAATTGACCCTAACATAAAGTTGATATATCCTTTTGGCGATGAACCTCTACTCTTTGGATCTGATTCTGATAATCGGCTACCTATTGATTGTCGCAATTATCGGCTTTTGGGTCAAAAAAAAGGCCAAGGACAGACTGGATTCTTATTATCTGGCAGGCCGCAATGTGCCCTGGTGGATGCTGGGGCTTTCCGGATGCTCCAGCTACATCGACATCGGCGGCACTATGGCCATGGTGGGAGCCCTGTATTATATGGGTTTAAAGGCCATCTGGGCCACCCATATCTACTGGGGATGGTTCATCCTCTGCTTTTACATGGCCTTCCAGGCCAAGTGGATCCGCCGATCCGGTGTGATGACCTTTGCCGAATGGAACAAGACCCGCTTCGGGGAGACGAAGGATGCAGAGATGGCCAGGATCGCTGCGGCTGTGTTTCTTCTGCTCCTGATGATCTTCAACCTGATGTATATCGCGGTGGGCATCGGAAAATTCGCCGAGGAATTTTTTCCGATACCAAGATGGGGAGCCACCTTGATCGTTTTCGCCGTTGTCGGTGTGTATGTGACACTGGCCGGATTCTTCGGGGTGATCCTCACGGACATGCTCCAGACACTCCTGATCGCCATGGGAGCAGTTATCCTAACGATAATCGTGTTTGTCCAGACTTCTCCTGCTAATTTTCTCGCCCAACAAGATCCGGGTTGGGGATCGTTGAGCCTATCCTGGAAGCTGTGGCCAGGCTACCTACAGACAACACCGGATAGCTATCACCATTTTTATCTTTTCGGGCCGATTATCCTGGCAGGTTTTTCCTGGGTCGTGTTCCGGATCCTAGCCGGACCGAACGTGTGGGATTTCCAGTTTTTTCTGACAGCCCGCAGTTCCCGCGATGCGGCCTTGGCCGGGGGAATGTGGACTGTCGGTTATACGCTGCGCTGGATCCTTGGATGCGCCTTCCTGATGCTCGGCATCTTTTATCTTGGGTCCCAAGCTGGATTCGACGCGGAGAAGATCATGCCGCTCGTCCTGACCAATCTTCCAGTGGGAGTGCGTGGCCTGTTCCTGGCTGTTCTGCTGGCAGCCCTGATGTCCACGCTGGATGCCATGATCAATGTCACAAGCTCGGTGGTCGTCAATGATTTTTTAAAGCGCTATTTTCTGAAAAACTGGCCCGAAAAGCGTTTGGTGCGCATGGGTCAACTGGCTTCGGTCGTGGCCCTGGCCATCGGATTCGTGTGTAGTCTCCTGTTTCAAGACATCATTTCCGCCTGGGAAACCATGATCTTCGTTATCGTCACGATGATCCTTGTACCCGCCACTTTCCGTTGGCACTGGTGGCGGTTCAGTGCCAGGGCCTTTGTGTTCAGCATGATCGCTTCGGCCTGTATCATTGTTATCCAGAAGACCGTGTTTCCCCACTGGTCGGCTTCCACATCTTTGCTCAGCATCACTTTTGCATGTTTATTCGCTACTTTATTTATCGGATTTAGGATAAAACCCACGGATAAAGAAATCCTCTGCCAGTTCTACTCCCGCATCCGCCCGTTCGGTGTGTGGGGGCCGGTCCGCCGGTTGGCTGAAGAGCGAGGCCTTGTGCCCAAAAAAGACCGGATGCCGGCATTCGATGCATTGAACGGCGTGTTGTCCGCCGGTTTCCAGATCTCTTTGGCTTTGGTTCCCTTTTATTGCTTCCTTCGTGTCTGGAATCAAGCCATCATCTGGGCCGTTGCAGCCATGGGTTTGGGGATAATCCTCTACTTCACGTGGTACAAAAACCTCCCCGCTCAAAGCGAGGGCTAACAGTCAGGCAAGCTGATGAGGAAGGCACTTGGGGAGGCGAGCGGGCATGAAAGCAAGCTTTACTGGTAGGTAAGAGGAGCGAGCCGAGGAATAAGGGGATTTTCCTCGCTGAAACAAGGCGGAAAATCACCGGCCTGACGTTTCAACTTGCCTGCCTGTTTCTTTTATGGTTTTGGAAATGCTTCGGGACCAAAAACTGGGGTCAATCAGGCTCGACATCTGGGACGCGGCGGACACGTGGATCGGTAAAAACGTCTTCCTCGTCGATGCTGGCCGATGAAAATTCAGAGACAATGCACCCCTCATCCCCAGCCTGAAACCAGTGTTTGGTGTCCGCGGGGAGCGTGTACTGGTCTCCGGGCCGCAAAACGATCTCCTTCCACACCGTGAGATACTCCCGGTATTTATCCGGTATCCGGGCTTTGGGATCGGGTGTGGGCTGCCCATCCACGTACAGATACAGCTCTCCCCAGCGGCAACGGAATGTCTCCTGTTTACCGATATTGCCCTCACCGATCTGGGGATGCCTGTGTTCGGGGCACAATTGACGGGGAAACTGGATCAACTCCTTGGCACAATACCGGTCGTTGTTTTCGTACACCACGACCTGAAGACCGCAATTTTCGATGTCATCCAAGCCTAAATCAGCTATTTCGATGTTTTTTTGTTCCTCGGGTGCGATCACGATCCCGGCCTTTCGGAGCATCTGGTATACCCTTTCCTGGAGCTGGACCTTTTCGGTGCGCTTCATCCCTTACTCCTATTGTATGGCGTGTTTTTCACGATGGCGATGATATGGGCACTGGCACCCAAAAGGGACGGCCCTCTTCATCTGCGTGGTCGTAATATTCTATGAGGGGCTCGGTCGTCAAATTTATCGATTTTTTGGATTCGGTCATCCCTCTATCCCTTTACTTTTTCAAGATCGCACCGGCAACGACATTCGCTACCCGGCTGCGCATAGAAATGATATCGCCCTTGTCCTCGGGATGGACACTGTTGGTCAAGAATATCACGACCGTTTCCGTATCGGGATCGATGACAAGAGACGTCCCCGTGTATCCTGTGTGGCCGAATGCATTGGGACCGAACAGGTCGCCTTGGTTTGTCGCATATCCGGACTCCAAATCCCAGCCCAGCCCCCTCCCGGCAAAATCTACGATCCTGTAAATTTCCGTCATCCGGGCCACAGCCAAGGGGCTGAGTATCCGCTTACCGTTAAAGCTTCCTGCGTTGAGCATCATCCTGGCAAAAATCGCTAGGTCATCAGCCGTGGAAAAAAGGCCTGCGTTTCCGGATATTCCTCCCAACAATCTTGCCAAAGGATCGTGGACCACCCCGATGAGAGGTTTTCCGTCGTATACCTGTGTCGGCACGCACATCGGCAGGAACTCTTCTTCCGGCGTATAGAAGGTGTTGTTCATCCCCAGCGGCTGGAAGATATTTTCACTGGCATACCGGTCAATTGTCTGACCCGTCACTTTTTTCACGATATAGGATAGGGTTATGAAACCCAGGCAGCTGTAATGGAATTCTTCTCCAGGGGGGCTGATTTTCTCCAAGTGGGCGATGTGATCGATCATGGACTCCAGCGTTATCGGATTTCCGTATTTGTCCTTCAAGTCCTCGGCATCCGTGTAAGGAGGAAGGCCGGAGGTGTGGGTGAGCAGATTCCAGATCCGGGCATCCTCCCCGGTTTTTCCCTCTTCATCGGTGAAGGCAACAAACTCCGGGACAAAATCTTTTACCTTATCCCACAACCGGAACCTCCCCTGCTCGACCAGCATCAAAACCGATGTGGCTGTGGCTACAGGTTTGGTGATGGAAGCCATATCGAAGATTTTTGTAACCTCCATCGGAACCATCTCAGGAACCCACTGACTATGGCCAAAGGCCTTGCGCCACACGGTTTTGCCTTTTCGAACGACCAGTATAACTGCACCGGGGAAGTCTTTCCTTTCGATGGCTTCCGTTATGATCTTGTCCATAATAGCAAGGCGGGCCGAGGACAT
Source organism: uncultured Eubacteriales bacterium (assembly GCA_964538085.1). Lineage (GTDB taxonomy): Bacteria > Acidobacteriota > Aminicenantia > Aminicenantales > Aminicenantaceae. The sequence continues at coordinate 59,453 of CAZIDF010000001.1, forward strand.
CCCCACCGATTCAGGCGTTTCCGCAGGTTCGAGTTTGGGTTTTGTCTGACAACCAAGGAGAAAAACAAGGATCGCCAGGAGAAAAAAAATTGATATTTTGAAAAACGATTTCATCCACAATTCCTTAAAAATACGGATTAACCATATTACACAAATGTCCCTTTGGCAACCATTATGGCCCTTCCGCCCACAAAAACGTCGATATCATCCGCTTTTTCTTCGGCCTTCAAATAAAGAAGCGATGGTCGGCCGATCTCATGGCCCTGCTCGACACGAACATCGATCCGGTTCTGGCCGAAATAACGGTGTTTTGTGAGGTATCCAGCCAAACATCCGTTGGCACTTCCCGTAGCGGGGTCCTCGGGGATGCCGTAATAGTCCACAAAAACGCGCACACTGAGGTCATTTTGCTTTTCCCTTGCCCCGGGACAGAATACGAGAGGAGCCTTGGCCTCGATATTTTCCACAGCTTTCATGAATTTTGCAAAGTCCACTTTGGCTTTCTTGAGATAGTCCAAACCCTTGAGTGGAACGATCAAAAAAGGAATGCCGGTGGAAACCTCTTGGATCGGGAATCTTTCATCCAAAGCGTTCTGATCGAGATTCAAAGATCGGGCCAACTCTCCTCTGTCGACCTCCTGTCCGAAAACAGGGGGCTTCTGTTTCATCCATAAGATATCAGGCATATCCTCTTTATAGCTGAACGAAACAGGAATCTGACCGACCTTCAGGTTCAATACAATCTTTTCAACGGGCCTTTTCAGTATTTCCTGCTGAATCACAAAAGCCGTTCCCAGCGTAGGGTGCCCGGCAAACGGAAGTTCCTCCTCGGGCGTGAAAATGCGGACATCGAATCCCCCGTCCCTCTCCTCGTCTGTGAGAATGAAGGTCGTCTCCGAGTAGTTCATCTCCTTGGCGATCCTCTGCATGTCTGCGTCCGTGATATCGGCCGCTTTTCGGAAGACTCCCAACTGGTTACCGGCGTACTTCTCCTCGGCAAACACATCCACGATGTAAAACTCATGTTCCATATACAATACCTCCTTGTCTATTTTATTTTTTGGTATCAGACCTAGTCAAGCCATTCAATTAATTGAGGCATCTCTATTTCCGCAAAAAATTGGGCTTTAGGAATAGTTTTGCTCCTGTGAAGATTTTTCACGCCATTCTTTCACCGTTCTTCTCGGCGGCTCCGGAACTGCGCGCGCACAATTCCCTCCTCTACCCTTCAGCCTTGTTCCAATGATTGCCCGTATCTCCACCCCTTTAGTCCAGCCGTGCTCAATACATCCTCACCGTCTGACTCCGTCAGATTCCCTCGAAGAACGACAGGATTAGTTGGGTGGGGTGGGTTGGCTTCAATGGTCGCATCAACTATCCCTGAGAGCCTATTAATAGTGGAAATTGAGATGCCTTTTCAATTACAAGCAGATTTGACTTTGGCATACCGTTGTTTTATAAATCCAACGAATTGACTTTTCCGGGACTCAGTCCTTTTTTACTCGAAGGCTATCTCCGTGAGCTTGGGCATTTTATCATTACTGGCGTTATTGCCCATCCTCTCTGTGTTTATTCTGATCGTCATTCTAAAGAGACCTGCCACTCGAGCCATGCCCGTGGCGTATCTCCTCACCGTTCTCATTGCCCTGTTCATATGGAAAGTCCCACTCCTTCAAGTCACAGCCGCTTCCATCGATGGCCTCGTAACCGCTGCCTCTATTCTATATATTGTACTGGGCGCGGTGCTTCTTCTCAATCTGCTCCAGGAAAGCGGGTCGATCCAGGCCATCCGGAGGAGCATGTTCCTGATCTCACCGGACCGACGTGTCCAGGCCATCATCATCGCTTTTTTGTTCGGCGCTTTTATCGAGGGATCGGCCGGATTCGGTACGCCGGCCGCAGTGGCCGCTCCCCTTTTGGTCGCTATCGGCTTCCCGGCTATGGCTGCCGTTATGGTCACCTTGATCATTCAAAGCACGCCGGTTTCCTTCGGGGCGGTCGGGACACCCATTTTGATCGGCGTCAACGCGGGCTTGAGCGGACAAGCCGAAGTGACCGGCTACCTGAATGCCCATTCCATCGACTTTCCCAGCTATTTACACGCCATAGGCGCCAAAGTGGCCATCATTCACGGAATAACAGGAACCCTCATTCCCCTTATCCTGGTGATGATGATGACCCGGTTTTTCGGTCAAAAACGGAGCTGGACAGAGGGCATTTCTATCCTGCCCTTCGCACTTTTTTCCGGTCTGTGTTTCACTGTTCCTTACACATTGACCGGTATATTTTTCGGGCCAGAATTTCCCACCCTTGCCGGTTCCCTCCTCGGATTGATTATTGTCATCCCTGCGGCCACGTCCGGTTTTCTTATCCCCAAGGATATCTGGGACTTCCCGTTGCGAAAAACGTGGCCCTCTGAATGGGAAGGCCAAAAATTTGTTGCAGACAGGAACGATCATGTAAAGACCAATATATTAATGGCCTGGCTTCCTTACATTCTTGTGGCGATTTTCCTTCTTGCCAGCCGCCTCTGGCCATGGCTCATGAATGTTTTGGCTTCTGTCACCCTGAGTTGGCGTCAAATTTTCGGCACGCCGATCGACACCAGCTTCCAGCCTTTTTTTTTACCGGGATTTCTGTTCCTATTCGTGTCTCTCCTCACCTTATTCGTGCAACAGATTACTAAAAGTCAGGCAAAAAAAGCTGCCAAAAAATCGTTGAGAATGCTCCTTGCCCCCACAATAGCCCTTGCTTTCGCTGTGCCTATGGTCAAAGTCTTTATCAACAGCGGAATCCCAGGAGGGCTGGATAAAATGCCCGTTGTTCTCGCCTCAGGAGCGTCTGCTCTTGTCGGAAAAGCTTGGGTGGGATTGGCTGCTGTGATCGGCTCTTTGGGAGCATTCATCGCAGGGAGCAACACATTCTCCAACATGATGTTCAGTTTGTTCCAGTTCGCGACAGCGATCAAAACGGGTGTCGTACCTGGAGTCATCGTCGCCCTCCAAGTGGTCGGAGGAGCCGCGGGAAATATGATATGCGTGCACAACGTGGTCGCGGCATCGGCTGTCGTGGGATTGATCGGAAAAGAGGGACACCTCATCCGCAAAACCCTTATCCCGATGATCTATTACCTGATCGCGGCAGCCATAGTCGGCATTGCCATGCAACAATTTTTCAGAATTTAATACGGCGATACAGGACCTTCCCGGAGAGCGGGTGATTGGCATTCAAAAGGAATTATGCAAGTTAATCCTTGTGTAACATCAATTTTTCGATCTCTTCCAGTTCTTTGGGCACATCTTTTGTCAAAACCTCGCACCCACCTTTCGTGATTAGAACGGTATCTTCGATCCTGATCCCGAAGTTTTTTTCTGGATAGTACAGAGCCGGCTCGATGGCAAAAACCATGCCTTCTTTCAACGGGACACCTATCGGGCCTACATCATGCACACACATACCCACATAGTGTCCTATTCCTCCCCTCAATCCCCTGGGATCTAAACCCTTTTGTTTCATGACATCGGCCACATGTTTTTGAACATCCGTCGACGTCACCCCAGGTTTATACGCTTCGATACAGGCCTTCTGAACGGCTAGCACGATCTGGTATGCCTCTCTTTGTTCAGGAGTAAACCTACCTGAAACAGGCCATGTCCGGGTAATATCCATGCAAAGGTAATCGAGATCGGCCCCAAAATCCATCAGCACCAAATCGCCAGACTCTGTCTTTCTCGCATTTTCATCGTAATGCCAGATGCAGGAGTTGGGACCCGAACCCACTATCGGGGGATAGGCTGCCCCCTTGGCCCCATTTTTGAGTATGACATGCATTGCCGCTGCTTCGATCTGATACTCGAAAATACCTGGTTTGGTGGCCAGCATGGCCTGCTTAATTCCTTCCGCCGAGATTTTTCCGTTCCTCCTCAAGATTTCGATCTCCTCGGCTGACTTGATCACCCGCATATCATCGATCAAAGGAGTGATGTCCTGAAAGGCCAAAACCGGATACCGCTCCTTGAGTTTTTTTATCCGGTAATTGTCGAGAGAAATCTGGTCGTTGTAGTGAGTCCTGTTCTTGCGGCCCACAAAAATCAGTGTCTCCCAGCGGGCATTGTCCACAGAATCTTTTGGGGATAGCCGCATGTGAAAGGTCAATCCATGTCCTCGGGCATTCCGCGCTATAAATTCATCGAAATAGGAAACCGGATAGATATCTGTAAAACCCGTTTTTTGTTCAGCATCCTCATCGTTTAAAAGATTTTCTCCTTCGATCATTATCTCTCTGGGTGTCTGCCTCGGAAGGAACAAAAAGGACTCCTTGGTTTTCGGAGTCAAAATCACGATCGCCCCTGCATCTTCTATCCCTGTGAAGTAGTAAAAGTCATTGTCCTGCCGGAAATGTCCTCCAGGTGTGGGCAAACAATCGCCAAACAAGACGATCATTCCGCTATCCAAGTTGTCCATCAAAGCCTCTCTACGTCCGTTCATTTCCTCTTTGGAATATCCGACTCTTTGGGCAAACAGGATGGGATGGAGGGCCATAACAGACAAAGCCAAAAGAACGAGCCAGAACTTTTTCCGGGGCATGACAGCCTCCTATTTGTCGATTTTGACGATCCTTCCTTCGATCTTGTAATCCAGGCTTTCGTACTTTTCCAACCAGCTGATCAGGACTTGATTGATAAACACGCCTATATCCTGACCGTCTCTTATAGGAAAACCGAAATATTTATCCTTGGCTTGGCTGACCAGGTAGTTGTTGCTCACGACAGTGAAGACTTTATCCGGTTGAAGGACCTTTCCGTCTTCAACCAGGATCTCCCCATTAACAGAGATGTGCCGAATCCGTTTTCCCAAAAGTTCCGAATTTTTGGAATAGTAGGAATAACGCAATCCCGATATCTGAAGTCTATCCCAATCTTTTTCCACATCGTGTTCAAGAAGGTCCTTGATCTCCTTCCCGGTGAGTTCGAATTGCACCAGGGTATTCCGGAAGGGAGACACTTCGAAGATATCCCCTTTCGTGATCGGACCTGCCAATAGATTGTCCCGAATTCCTCCTGAATTTTGAAAGCTTATATCGGCTCCCGTTTTCCAGCGCATGGCATCTGTTATCCAATTTCCTAGAGGATTCTCTACTGATTTTCCCTCATAATAATAATCTCTTTTTGCCCTGCCTATCTCCTTGTCATATTCTGATCCGACCGCTTCATCCACATGTTTGACCAACGCACTAATTTCTGGGGAAGGTTTCATTCCTTCTTCCGTCCACAACCGGACTTGTTTTCCTTCATAATCCATCACGCGATCGTTTTGGACATTCACTTTTAAATACCCCAGTGATCTTTGGTGTCCGAGAGTGGACTGGATCAATACCCCATTGACCTTCTCGAACTGGCCTTCTTCGGATGCAACCAGAATGACATCGATTCCTGAGACATTTTTGGCGACATCCAAGGCTTCGTGGTATTTGCCATGGAACATAACGACGATCAGGTCCGACTTTTTGTCCAATTCAGGGATCCTGGACTGAAGGGTTGTAACGACGGGCAAGATGTCCAAATCGGCGATGCGCTCCCTCAAAACTTCGATCACGAATCTTTCCGACATGATCCCGATAAATCCTATGTTCAGCTCTCCGACTTTGGAGATATGGTATGGCCTCACAGGCAGGAGCTCGCCAGTTTTTTTGTAAACGATATTGGACGCAACCGTCGGAAAATTCGCCAGCCGGGCAAGTCCCAGGGCATTGTCGGGACCCAGATCAAACTCATGATTCCCGAAACACCAGACATCACAACCCAGCTTGTTCAAGAATTCGATCATCAACCCGCCGATGACATTATTGTATTCCAATTCTGCCGCCAGAGTTCCTGTCATGATATCCCCAGTGTCGACATAAAGGACATGATCCTCGCATCCCCTGATGGCATTTATGTAGTGGCAAGTGGCCTCCATACCCCCTATCCATTTTTCACCATCTTTGGTTTTAATTTTGTATGGTTTATAGATCCCGTGCGTGTCGTTGGAATGAAGAAAAACGATGGTTTCCGAAAAAAGAGTGGGAACAGCTAAAAAGAAAAGGATTAAGCTCAAAACAAATGACTTGGATTTGCTCACAAAAAGGCTTATAGCACAGACAAAAAATTAAAGTCAAATAACGTTATCAGCCTTGCGGCTAGTTTTTGATGACTTTATAGGACGCTTTTTCCAAAAATAGGTTATCTCGTTCATCCGATCGAACAAAATAAATATAATTCTCTGAAATGTATAGGGGCCTATCGGACACGTGCGCGGTTCCCAAGAATTCACCCTTTACCGAAAAAATATCCACCTGAATCGGGCCCGTCTCCATTGAAATGTCATTTTTTATCCGAAACACGAAGACATATTTCTCGGTCATCAAAACATAATCGAAAAAGATCTTTTTATCAGGAATTATTTTAATGAGGCTTCGAATGACACTCCTTGGCCATCCGTGTTCTTTCCCAAGGGTTTCTATTTCGCTTTCAAAATATTTTTTTTCCTTTTTGCTGAAGCTTTCTGGCTGTATCTCTTTGCGGATGTGGCTGATGGTTTCTCCTTCCTCATTCAGAACTAAGATGTCGTACCTATCCCCTATTCCCACGACAGAGTATCGACCAGCATGAGCAAATTGAAGGGAGGGAGCGAATTCAGAGCGTGAAAAATTGAACATGACCTGACGGCCGCTTTCGTCCGGAGCCGAAACCGAAAAAGCGCTGATGGGAACCTGAAAAAAGTTTTTCAGGATGTTGTTCTGGTTATCGACCATCACCTGGCTTCGATTATCCTTTCCCCAACTCCATGAATAAAACCGATCCTCTCCTATGAAGCCGACAGCCAGGCGGCCATCTAGATGAATTCGTTCGATAAAATGCCCCTCTTCATTCAGGAAAGTCAAATTATACATTTCATCTGCAACGACAAGACGTCTTTTTTGTGTGAAGGCTAAAAGATGGGGATTTTGGTAATCGCCTGGCCCCTGCCCTTTCTGACCGAATGTCTGGATCAGTTCTCCCCCAGGCGAAAATTTCAAAACCTTGTGCTCCATCCTGTCCAGCACGTACAGGTTGGAATCGGGATCCTCGCAAATGGAAGCAATCGAGGCAAAAATCAAATCTTTGTTGCCGATCTCCATCTTTTTATCGATCTGCAGCTGGATCTTGTTTGCGGCCCCAGCAACTCCAATATGGGCAGCCATGATCCAAAGAAAAAGGATAATTATGCTTTTTTTTCTCATCACCCGATTATACTGCAATCTCGAAACAATTGTTAAGGCGAGCCGATATCGTAATGGAATGGGATAGATTGGCTTTTAAAAGCGCGGAAAAATTTAGGTCTATGACAGAGTGGGGATCTATTGTTTCTTGAGCTCGATATCCCCTTGATCGCCTTCTGCTGTTTCCCAATACCCCTTCATCGTGTCATCTTCCACTTCTAGGGTGATCCAAACGGTCAGAGTTTCCATATCCTGGGAGATCGTGAAGTTAAATGTCAGGGTGCCATTCTCGAATTCGATATCTTCACATTCTGTATCCATCAACATACCCAGAGAATCGGATATGGTGGCTGTGTATTCGCCATCTTCTTTTTTGATAATGAGGGTCATCTCATCTTCGCCTTGTTCAGGGACAATGGTGGATCCCACCCATGTTCCGCTCAAATCGATTTCCTGGCTGAAAGCGAACACAGAACAAAAAGTCACGATAAACACAAACAAAGCCGAAATAAGGATTAATCTCTTCATATGCCTCTCCTTTCACACAAATTCACACAGGTTCATCCTATAATACGCAGATTATAGCTCAAAAGTTCTCTGATGAATTAGCTCTGTATTTCCCCGTCGATCCCGATCACGATTTTCTTGACGTGGATATTGGTTCCCGACATCTCCACTGCTTTCTCGACAATGTGATTCAAACCAGAACAACAGGGCACCACCATGGTGGCCACGGTCAGAGAAAAGATGGTGTTGTTCTTGAGAATTTCTGCGATCTTTTCGATATAAGGACTTGTGTCGTCCAGCTTTGGACAGGCTATAATCAGTTTTTTCCCCTTCAGCAGATCCCGGTGAAAACTCCCTAGGGTAAAAGCGGTGCAATCGGCAGCTATCAGGAGATCGCTTTCTTTGAAGTACGGGGCAAGCGGCGAAACCAGGTGCAGTTGGATGGGCCATTGGCTCAGCTCGCTATTCCCGGATATGGCCTTCCCTTCCAGAGTGGGGGCTGCTTTTTTGATCTCTTGTGCCATGCTTCCAGGGCAACCACAAGCAACGGGTGGAACCTCGGTTTGATATCCATGGACATGAGCTGCAGCTTCTTTGCCTTTAGTCATCAACACGTGTTCGAAGGTTTCTTTCGGATCGTATTGATCGCTTTCCCTTTCCACGATTTTCAAAGCTCCCGTCGGGCAAACATCCAAGCAAGCACCCATCCCATCGCAATAAATTTCCTTCGCCAGGACTGCCTTGTTCTCCTCATCCAGGACAAGGGCTCCCTCTGCACAAGCCTCGGTACAGATACCGCACCCGTCACAATTATCTCTATCGATCTCGATGATTTTTCTATTTGCCATTTCGTCTCTCCTTAATAATTGCTTGATCTTCCATGTACATGATAATCGAGCGAGCAGCAAATTTCCTTGACTTTGGTCAAATTTAATTACTCCATTTTCCTATGCTATAATACTTGCCTCGCCCGGAAGGAGTATGCATGAATAAGGAAGGACAGGAGCATCCGAACATCATCCTTATCGTTATCGATGCTCTGCGATCGAAAAATCTCGGTTGTTATGGTGGGGAATCGCATGCCAGCCCCAACATCGATATGCTAGCCAGAAATGGAATCCGATTCGAAAACTGTTATTCCTGTTGGAACACGACCGATCAAAGCCTGACTTCTATTTTCACCGGTAGATTTCCAAGAACCCACGGCATCATTCATCATGGCGACAGAGTGACCCGTGAAGATTTGTTGACCTTCCGGAAGCTGAACGCAAAAACGCTTGCAGAAGTGCTTCGGAAGAAAGGATTTCGAACTTTTGCGGTGGATTGGATGGGAAGATGGTTCCGGCGTGGATTCGATTTTTATGGGTATGAACCCGATAGAAATATATGGCAAAAACTTTTTTACACGATCGGTACCCTTCCGTATGTGCATATTCGTTATATGATCGCCCATATCTCATTGTTGAAGATTTATTCCAAAAAAAGGAAAACTTCCATATCCTCGATGTGGAAGGGATTGAAAGGTGTATGGAACACATTCCGGTTCACGTTCGAGTTGGCCAGAGTACAGGATGCCAGAAATGTCACCAAGTTAGCTCAGAAGATCATCGAAAAATCTAAGGAAGACAATTTTTTTCTTTTCCTCCACTACTGGGATACCCACACACCTTATAATTGCCCGAAGAAATACATGGACCGGGATAAACCACGCGGCAAATCCATCGAAATCATCGCATCAAAATACAAAGGCGCGGTGAATTATGTGGACAATAGCATAGGAATATTGATCGAATTTTTAAAAAATCACAAGATCCTGGAAGACACGCTGATCATCATCACATCGGACCATGGCGAGAGCCTTACAGAACACGAGATATATTTCGATCATCATGGATTGTATGAAGTGACCACCCATGTCCCATTAATCCTGCATCATCCGAAACTTATTCCCAGTCCGAAAAGAATAGACGGTATAATCCAGCACGTGGATCTTGTGCCCACCATCCAAGATTATTTGGGCATCATTTCAGATAACCAGGGATTCGATGGGGTCAGCTTGAAACCTTTGATAGAAGGAGAGGCAAAAAACATCCGCAAGTATGCCTTTTTCGAAGAGTCATATGTTCAAAGGAAAATTGGGTGGCGGAATGAAACGCACAAATATATATATGCCCCTGACGGGGTGGGCATGTGCAATTATTGCCAAAAAATCCATGCCGGAGTCGAGGAACTGTATGATTTGGAGATAGATCCGGGAGAAACGGATAATGTTATTTCAGAAAATCGCATGTTGGCCGACCGAATGAAAGGGGAACTGGAAAGCTTGCTCCATAAGTTAAACACAAAAAAACAACAACGCCTTGAAAATAAAAACGTTACAGACGCAGAAGATCTACAGGATCTTTCAGATCAAAAAAAGATTAAAAAGAAACTCCGCAGCCTTGGTTATATGGATTGATCCCCTGATATATAACTATTCACATAATCGACGATGGGTTCCGGTTCCAATCCGTCGAAACATTTCACTTCAGGACAAGCCTTGAAGATTTTATCGATACAGGTGAGATTTTTACATCGGGGAAAAACCTCAAAAACTTTCGAAGGCGCCTTCTGGGGAGCCGCAATATGTTCATCTGAATAGGAATCATATCCATAAATCTTCGAACTCGTCGCTCCGAAAATCCCCACCACGGCGGTCGAATTCCGAAAACTCAAGTCGGAGTCCAGGATGATTTTTTTCGATGCCGCTATGTGAAGAGGAGCCGTATCTCCGGTTATGAATATATCGGAATAATCGGTCAAAGCGGCATAAACATCGATAGGCGTATCTTTAGGGATGATTGTAACTCTATCGACGCAGGAAGAGGGGATCTCACGGAGCAACTCTTTCTCGATCCCTTGAAATGTGAAGCCACAATTCATAAGAACATGGGTATCGGGATTGGCCAGGATCCCCTTCAACACTCCTTTCTGAATTTCTAAAGGAATGCGGGTGTAAGCGCAGGATGTATCTGGATTCAAAAACACTTTTTTGGAATCGGGTCTCAAGTCGAGTTTTCTTAACATCTTCTGAGCTCTCCGGAAAAGATTTTGTGTTGTGTAAAAACAGTTATGATAGAAATCCTGCTTTTTCTTTCCCCTCTTTGCCGGTTTCGAGACGAGAGTTTCGATCAATTCCTCAGCGAATTTGCTCATTTGGAGGGAAATATGCGCTTCGCTGCTGGATGTGTAATCGCGAATAATATTCGAGATCAAACGTGATGAGTAGATCACAGGTGAACGGGAAGACTGAAAATGCTTGGAGGTAAAATAGGGATTGAGGTTGAAGATCATGTCGAAGCGAAATCCCTTCAATAGATTCCGAAGGTTGGAAAAATCTCTCTCAGAAGGATATCCGATATTCCTGAACAAAGGAAAATGTTCGTCAATATTCGGATTGGTGCAAACCAAAGGGGATGCGCTTTTTTGGTATATATAGCTGATTTCGATATCAGGGAAAGCATTCTTTATCGGGGCGATAAATGACTGACAAATCATGGCATCGCCGATATTGATATCCGGGATTACCAGGATTTTTTTCAAACGCCCGATCTGGCGAAGTTTTTTTGTGTTCCTTTTTTTTAAATACCGGTTGAGTCTTTCGTTCAAGGAAAGACGTTTGAGAGTTCTATCTATAAGGGGACTCGATATTCGAGCAACTGGCCGCAAGACCTGATCTCTGGATAACATGGATATTCTTAATTTGCATACCATATCCCAGTGCAAAATTCAAGAATCGGAACTCCAGGTCAGGGGAATACGTTAGGAGGACTGGAATCCTATTTATTGAATTATTTCGTGCGTGCGACCGCAGGACCGTAATACAGAGAATTGAAAAACAAGAGGAATGTCCCATGGGGCTGGGCGCGGTTCTGGGGTCGAAATCCGAACATAATAATTCGGCCCTTTCCGTATCCGACCTCGACCAGTGCCGGTTTGTTGTGTAAAAGATGTTCTCCTATCAGGCGGCCGCTCAAGAAGGGCTGGCTATCAGGATAACGGACTATGATTTTAATGTCCAAACTCAAGCGGGCACTATCCGGGAATTCAAAAAATGGACTCTCAAAGGAAAGCACATTGGCTGTAACATCCATTCCAAAACCGATCGGATGGGTGTTGTCTACGTCAGCTTTTAGAATGGCACTGGGGCAAAAAAACTTAGTGGCAGGATATTTGTGGGACCAATCCTGTAATGGAATCTTGAAATGATCTATGGGCAACTGGCAGGAGGAATTGAGAGTGATCAAGGTCCCCCCATCTTTGACGAACTCAATAAGCGATGCCAATCCTTGCTCTCCGATTCCGCCGGCGTATCGAGGAGGAACTCTTCCCTCTCTGTGGCCGTGGACAATTCGCGGAGCAGCAATATTCGTCACCAGGATAACATCGTATTTATTCACAAGATCGCCGTTGCGAATGTCTTCATCATGAATGGTCGTGTAGGGAAACTCCCATTTATCGAAAATCCAACGAGTCCAGCCCTCGTCCATATTGGCGACCCAAGGTTTGTAAAGGCCCAATCTAAGGGGCTTGAGTTGGATAAGTTTCCCTGGAGGATCTGCTGCATATATTTGAAGATGGAATTCTTTGGCAAGGGACTGGATTTGATTCTCTAATCCAGAGCCAGAGACGATGATGGTGCCTAACGGAAACCTCTGTCCGTTGACTTCGAAAGAGTCGGCGGCCCAGCCGACATTAGCGCCTCCTGCTAGAAGCCTGTTTACGGCACGGTAGCTGTCCAAGACACGATGATCAAGGATATACGTTTCCCCACTTCCAAAAACTTTTCCCGCGGGAGGGAGTGCTATTTCAACCTTTTGAAGTGAAGCATCGAAGGGGATATCTATTTTAAGGGCCTCAACCCCCATCTGATAGGGAAGGGTCCATCCTGTCAGATCAAAAGTCTGTTCCGGTGGTCCTCCTTCATACTGTCTCCGGTCAGGGTAGATTTGCGGACCCAGAATATCCATGATAAAAGGACGGTAAGCTTGAGAAAGAAAAACGAGATATGTTCCCGCTGGATATTCTTTGTTTTGGGCCAAGAGGGATTTTTCGGCCCGGTGGACCTCCACTCCATTCGCGATAAGGATGTTGATCATTTTGGCAACAGTGTTGGGATCCCTCTGATCATAAGGAATGATATAGGCATATGGGGCTTGGCTTTTCCCTTTATTGATGGAGTTCCTCGCCATACGGTACATGTTCATCAGGTATTTTTCCCTATGTTTGGCCCCCGTCTCCAAAAATCCGATAACAGACCAGTAGGCGTATTCTACGATATCTCTCAGCCGCCACCAGCCTCCAGGCCAAGGGCTGGGATAGTTTATGGACTGGGAATTGCCCAATTTCCCCAGACCTCCACTTTCGGCCCCAGTCAGATCTTCCTCAGTTTGGAATATGGGGGTGGCCAGTGGTGTGGATGCAGCCTCGAACAGAATGGTGGCCACATTGTGCCAGAGGGCACAGGTATGGATCGCCGACATACGCCAGTGGTTCCAATTGGCGTAATGCATAACGCCGATCTTGCCTTGTTCTTCCAACACCGTCCGCATGTATGCACCGGTCAGTTCGATTTCGCGCGTTAGCAAGGGATCGAGAGAATGATGGCGTGGTTCATACAATGGAGAAAGAAACAGCCGGGCATCCGAATTTCCCATTTGGTGCATATCCATGAAAATCTGCGGGAACCACTCGTGATACAGGATATGATTCACATAACGTGTCTCGATCTGAGTGTGCATAAAAGCATCGCGGTTGTTATCATGGCCAACATAGTGGTGATACAACCATGGCATCGGGGATGTCTCGAATTCTGTCCCAACGTTTTGGCGGTACCAATCCACCACCAATATATTTCCATCAGGATTCCAACTGGGAACGAGAAGAAATATGACATCATCTAAAATCTGTTGGATAGAGGCACTTTTATCCGTTGCCAAAACATAAGCTAATTCTGGAGACATCTGCGTAGGGCCGATTTCGCTGGCATGCATACTGCACGTGACCAAAGCCATGGTTTTGCCTTGTTCGACCAATCGCGAGGCTTCCTGTTCGGAGATACGGCCTCGGGCAAGTTTTTTTGCGATCGCCTTGTGAAAATCCAACTGTGATAAATTTTGAGGGGAAGATATGATGGCTAGGATGAAAGGATTTCCAAGCGTGGTTTTCCCCAGGTCTTTCACTTCGATCCGGTCGCTTTTTTCTCCAAGAAGCTGAAAATATTCGACTAATTTTTCCCAACGGATCAGTTTGTAGTCCTCCCCGGGAATGTGACCGAAGTATGACGCTGGTTTCGGAATGTCTATGGCAAAAGCGTGGACAGTGAAACCCAGGACCAGTATAAATTTTAAAACACCTGTCGAAAACAGATTCCGTATCTTCATCGTTCCCCTCATTCCTAAATATTGATGAGTTCTTCCCGTAACTTTGGACAATCTTTAATCGCAATTTTATTTCCTTCTACCTCGATAAGACCTACGTCCTGCATGTGTTTCAAGTTGCGGGAAAGGGTTTCGCTGATCGTCCCCAATATTTTCGCCAGTTCTCCCTTTTTAACTTTCAATTCCACCAGGCATTTTTGCTCTCCTGAACACTGGGAAAGAAGGTATCGGATCAAGCGCTGGCGCACTGTTCTTAGCCCCAGAGATTCGATCCTATTGCTCAACACAACGCATTTCCTGGCCAGCAGGTCCACAAAAAACATGGCAATTCTCGGATCCTTTGTCATCTCCTGGTTGATTTTGCCTTTGGCGAAAAACAGGACATCAGAGTTTGTCACGGCTTGAGCAAAAACAGGAAACACCGATGAGACAAAGATGACCGCTTCCCCCAAAAAATCCCCAGGCCCGAGGCGCACCACCTCTGCTTCCCGTCCCTGCTCATCCATTTTGTAAACGCGAATTTCCCCGCTTTTCACGTGGTAAAATCCGTCCGTTTCTTCCTGGGCAGAAAAGAGCATTTCGCCTTTTTGAAATCGCTTGAGTTGTCCTAGTTTTTTCAGGTTATCAGGGATAGCCAACGATAATATTTTTTGTTTTTTTCCTATTTCCATTTCGTGTCGATAAAATAAACTAGCTGTAAAGCTTTTCTCGTGATATTTCCAGCGCCAGGTTAAATTCCCCTGCCAAAATTTGGGCAGCCACAGAAGCCGCAAATTCCTTTGCGGTCTTTATGCCCATGATACGCATCGCTTCCCTCCCAACCGGCGACAGCAGTCCCTCCCTCGAAGATACTACTCCCACTTCGATGTTTGGAAGCTCCACCCAATAAACGATTTCCCCCCCCTCTTTTTTCGCATGAATATTCTGAAAACAGGATACGAGTGGACTGTGGGGATTGACTTTCGTGGCCTTGTATATCGCCGGAAGAATTTCCCCGCCCATACCGGAATAAAACGCGCACCCGAGCCTTTGAGAACCGATGCAATCCACCTCCACAAAAGAGAGGAATTTTCCGTGATCGACCTTCAGCAATGTCTCAAAATCCGACAGGGGGATCCTTATCTGGGCTGAAGCTTTACGCCCCCTTTTGTTTCGAGGACTGGGTTTGAGATCGCCATCATGCCCCTGTGCGATAACACTCAGTTCATACGTGACTCCCTGTGACAGAAGCCTTTTCTCCACCTCCCGTTTGATAAATCCAACCGCGCGACTGATATCGCCATGCCCTCGAAAATTCGAAAATTCCCCCACAAATTCCACATAGAGGATGTACCCGTGGCGGGTCTCAGCCCGATCAAAATCCACGGCGCTGATTCGCCCGTCGAATTCACGCATCAACTCCTGCATCTTATCTGTCGCCTCAGGGAGAAATGCCGTGATTGCAGATTGCGCTTTCTGCCTCATCTCTTCGGTCGAGAAAATCAATCCCAAACAACGGACTGCCCGAGCCGAATCCTCTATTTTGACCTCTGCTCCACCCAATTTATTGATCATAAAACTCCCTCGGGTCACGCCGGTCGGTCCCAAACCCGTCCCGTACACGAGAAGATTCGTGAATGTTTTCTGTACATCTCCTTTAACAATGACCTGCCCTGCATACGAGAAATAATCCTCCTGGCCTCCCACATAATTCGCAACAAGTGGAGCATACTGATTCAAGGGCTTCAATTCGGACCCGCAAAGAGAGCAGGTGTGATTTTCATCTCGTGCATCCAGCTCCCAGATAAGATCGTCTTTTGTGCAATGATAACGCTCTTTGTACGGTTTTTCCGGAACGCAAATATGACGGAATTTTTCACCGGTGATTTTTTCGATATAATGCTGGCGACAGAGGGCTGCGAGCCTGAAGTTTGCAGGAATTTTCACCTCATGGATCGAGTTAAGTTCGTCTTCCACTTTCCAGGGTGGAAGCCTGCCTGCTGTCAATTTTTGGACACATTCTTGGGCAATCGGGTGTTCCACATTCTTGATTTTCGTCGCCATAAAACCGTTGTTGGCCCCAGCAGAGTCAAAACGTCAATAACGCCAGCTGGTAAGATCTGCTCCAGCAGGAGCTGTTTTCATCATCCGGTCCACGAACTTGGGGATAAACATCTGATGATAGCGAAGGCGGGAAATGGCGTTGGGCTGTGTATGATCGCCGTTCCAGCAGTGCTCGGCGCGGTCGCCGTAGTCCACTTCACCGCTGTAATAGGGATCTGTCGTGCTTTCCAGGAACTCTTCCGTCAGGTAAACCGCGTTGTTCAGGTAATAATTATCCATATCCCCGCAATAGATGTGGATCTTTCCTATAAGCATGGGGCCCAGGGTTGCCCAGTCCCTTTTTAGGATGTAGCTGAGGTCATAATTTTCCCGCCAATACTCAGCTACCTCATGATCGATCTGACCGGTCAGTTTATCCCAGATCGGCTTGGGGTAGCCATCCTCTCCTACCGGAGAATAAACGGCCTGCCAGATATCCCACTGATCTCCGGACCGGCCTTTCGTCGCCAGGACCAGCTCCCTGTGGTTTATTTCTTCGAGTGTGCAACTGATCTCTCCCAGCCAATTTCGTTGGCCCGGCCTCGGCGTTTTTTTGAACTCGCTGTCGAGAAAATAGGCGTTCTTGTCTTCATATATATTGACCATGCAGTATTGGCGAAAATCGATCGGGTCGGGACAAGCCGCATAACACCCGTTATATTCATCTGGATAAAAAACTTGGACACCCAAAGCTTCCCAACCTCCGGTAGATCCACCGTACAGGGTTCTGGCCCAACCTTCCCCTATTCCGCGGAATTTTTCCTCGATGTGAGGGATCAGCTCATAGGTGATGGCGTCTCCGTAAGGGCCGAGATTGGCGGAATTGACGGCATAGGAGTCATCATAATACGGATTGGCGTGTTGGACCTCGATGATGATGACACGCGGCGTTGCCGGATCCGTCCACCATTGGTAGAATTTATAGGCATATTCCTGTTGAGTTATGTTGTAGCCAGCCCAATCGAACCGCGAGCTGTATGTGGGCTCGAGATCTGGATCGGGCGGCTCTTCACGAAATCCGCCGAATGTGTATGGAAAATGTCCATGATTGACGACCAAGGGGTAGCGGGCTTCGGGATGTTCATCAAAACCTTCGGGGAGTAAAATACAGGCACCCAAATACATCGGGCGTCCCCAAAAATCCGACAGCAGCTTGCTCTGCATCTTTATGTGTTTGATGTATTTGGTATCCTGGGGAGGAGGAATCGGGGGGATCTCCTGGTCCAAAAGGATGGCGATGGCCTTATCTTTTTGCGGATCGATGGACACCTTCATGGGGGTGCTAAAAAAATTGCCCGGTTTCTGATTCCAGTGTTGGCCCTCTCCTTTATCCGGAGGGAGCTTCACGGTGTGTCCATCCGATCGGCGGAAAGTTTCATACCGATTCAGGAGGCCTTGTACCCAGTAGTCTCCGGGGGGAATTTCGGAAATGCTTCTGAGCGGATAACCAAAAACAGCCCCATCGATGACCGCGGCCTCTCCAGGCTTCAAACCATTGACATCGATACCAAAAACGAGCTGTGTATCTGGTCCGTCGCTGATCTGGAATCGAGGCTCAGCGCTATCATCCTTGGAGACCAGGAGCAACATCCGTCCATCTAAAGCTTCAGCACTGCGTTCCTTGGGAAACGAAAGCTCGAAGGCTAAAGAGCTTTCATTCGTGCCCTGATTCTGTTGACAGGCAAACATCGATATCGCTATGGCCAATACGATAAGTGATTTTTTCATTTTTTCCCTCCAAAAAACAGGATAAAAATCATATTATTTGGGAAATCCTCCGTTGTCAAATATTTAGAATAAGAGATCGTCCCCATTTTCGTTTTTTCTTGATTTAGTGGAGGAATCCTCTTATATTTATCAGGGTCATGAATCTCCTCAAAACCATCCATGCCATAGCTCCGATTCGGATCAACGATATCGGAGGTTGGACGGATACCTGGTTCGCTCAACATGGGAAAGTCCTCAACATGGCTGTTTTTCCGTTGGTGGAAGTCCGGATCCAAGTACTGGAAAACAAGAAAAAAGTGGACCAGAGAGTATTGGTGCGCTTGGAAAACTATGGGGAAGCTCTTTGGCTCAACCCTGAGAATCCTGCTTTCGATCAACACCCCCTGATCCAGGGTGCCATCAATTCAGTTGCCATTCCCAAAGAAGTGATGCTTCATATCTCCCTCTTCTCCCATGTTCCTGCCGGAAGTTCTACAGGCACATCGGCCTCGGTATGCGTGACCCTGTTGGGAGCCCTGAGTCAACTCACTGCTCAGGAACTTCCGGCACTGGAGATCGCTTATATGGCTCACCGCGTAGAAACAGTAAAGCTGGGATTGCAGAGCGGGATACAAGATCAAATGGCCTCGGCTCTTGGGGGTATTTGCTTCATTGACATGTTCAAATATCCTGAAGCCACGGTCACAAAACTGGATATCGCAGAGCCTATTCTCGAGGGAATGGGCCAACGATTATCCCTGATCTACTTGGGACAATCCCACAGCTCATCTGCCATGCATGAAGAAGTTATCGCATTTCTTGAAAAAAAGGGGGCTCAATTCTCGATCATCCAGGCGTTGAGGTCCTTGGCCGAACAAGCAAAAGATCGGTTGCTCGAAGGAGATCTTGATGGATTCGGTGAAGTGATGATCCAGAACAACGAGTGCCAAAGATCGTTGCACGCGGGGCTCATATCAGAGGAGGCTGACGCTGTCATCGCCATTGCCAAAAAGCATAAAGCGATAGGCTGGAAGGTGAACGGAGCAGGAGGCAAAGGGGGATCATTGACAATTTTAGGTAGCAAGGATGAAAAACAAAACGGTTGGATGCTCGAAGAGATAAATTCACTGGGCAAAGGGATTCGATCGATCCCGATCTCCTTAGCGAGATTCGGCGTAACGGTTCAAGCGGAAGATCCATAAGTATCAGGAAGCGGGATGGTCAGCAAGAATCGGTTATCACTCGTCGTTCTAATTCTGGTTGTCGCTCTTCTTAATGCCTGTTCAGAAAAACAGGTGGGTAACGTTGGGGATAAACATATCCTCAAGATAGGTACAACAAGGGGAGGATTTAAATCGGCCAGCCTCCTCGGTGATACTTTCCTTTCACTTTTTGCCCGCATCTCCAATCCACCGTTGATGACGATGACACAGGATGGGAAGCTGGAAGGGCTTGCAGTCTCCGGTTATGAAGTATCCGAGGACTGCACAAGGTGGAAATTTTATTGCAACCGCGATTTGTACTGGAGCGATGGCACTCAGGTCACGGCAGCTGATGCTAAGTTTTCCATCGAGTTGTTCGCCAATGTGGTTCCCCATTCGCGATGGATGCAAGAGATCATCGATAACATAACCGTCGTTGAAGACAATTCAATTGTCCTCGAACTCAAGAGGCCCTATTCACGATTGGATTTTGACTTCGCCACCAACAATATCCTCCCCAAACATATTTGGGAAAAAATCAAAGATCCCTTAAGACATTCCAGCAATGACGAATTGGTGGGATGCGGTCCGTTCGTCATAAATAAAATTGACCTCAATGCGGGCCTTATCCGGTTCAATAAAAATCCGTACTGGAAAGGAGACAATCCAGAGCTGGATGGGATAGAACTCCATCTGTACAACAACATCGATGTTTTGTCTCTCGCTCTCGAAAGAGGGGATGTGGACACCTTTTACAGATACGCCTCCTCCTACCCCTATCCCAATATCGAAAGATTGAAGGAATCGAACAAATTCGATTTCATGGAGGAGCCGCATTACAGTCTGAAATTCCTCGGATTTAACCTGAATAAAAATCCAATGTCCGACAAGCGGTTCAGGGAAGCCATTTGTTACGCTATCGATTATGAGGAGATCATTAAGCTGGACATCCTAGGCTACGGGGAAATTCCCTCCCGTGGTTTCGTCCCCCCTATCATGCCTGCCTACAAAGAAACGGCAAAGTTAAAATATGATCTCGAAAAAGCGAGGACTTTGCTGTCAGAGGCCGGATATATCGATCTAGACGGAGACGGATTCAGGGAAATCCCCGGCGCTGAAAAAATGGAACTTTCGGTATTGATCAGCAAGGATTATGTCCGTTTGGCCGAATTGGTGGGAGATTACTTAAAAGCAGCGGGGATCGATGTGAGGCTAAAAACAGTGGATTATAATACATGGATCAGCATGAAGGATAAAAATAACTATGATCTTGTGATATCCCGAACCTCTCCGTGGGGGATGTTCATGCATGCCAACTGGGCAACCGGTTATTTCGATGCAAGACGCACTGGCGAAGGAGTCCTCCATAACGTGGACGACCCTCAATTTTTAAAACTCTGCGACGACATACTTGCCACAAAAAATGAAGACAAGTTGATAGAATATGCTTACCAAGTGCAGGATTATTATGCACGCTTTTTGCCTGCTATTGCTCTGTACTGGAGCCGGACCGTCATCCCTTACCAAAAAAGATTCAGAGGATGGGCTCCCGATCCCCTTTATGGCCTGTACAATATCCAAAACTTCCTCTCCCTCCGAATTCGGTGACAGGATACGTGTTTACCTAATTATGATATATTGTACATCATGATCTCGAAAAAGAAGGTGCTGCGCTATCTGCTGGCCCTTTTCATCATTTTCACCCTCAATTTCATCATCCCGAGAACCATGCCAGGGGATCCTGTTACCAATCTTTTGGGCGAAAATTATATCGCCAGCGAAGCCACGATCCAGGAACTCAAGATGGAATTGGGATTGGACAAATCCCTGCCAGCGCAATTCCTCGACTACTGGAGAGACATCCTCACCCTCCGCCTCGGATACTCCTATCATTTTAACCAAAAAGTCAGTTCTCTAATCTTTATGAGGATAAAATGGACGCTGGCTCTACTTTTTCCTGCCATCTTCCTAGGGGCCATCCTGGGAACGATTCTCGGAGCTCTCTCCGGATGGAAAAAAAATAAACTGGCCAACAAAGCCATGACTTGGACTTTCCTCGCTGTATACAGCAGCCCTCCCTACTTCCTCGGGATCATCTTTCTTTACGTTTTCTCTTTCAAATTGGGACTATTGCCCTTCAAGGGATTCTATGAAACAGGGGGTTTCCTGGATGTGCTCCAACACCTTTTCCTCCCGATCCTGATCATGAGCGCATTTACAGCCTCCCGTAACTACATGATCATGAGAGGCAGCGTCCTGATCGAAAAGGAAAAATTATATGTGGTCTACGCACGCGCCAAAGGTCTCACTGGCAACTCCATCCTTTTCCGGCACATTTTTAAAAATGCTTCCCTCCCGGTGATCACGCTGATCGCACTGGATTTTGGATTTCTCTTGAGCGGAGCTCTCTTTGTCGAGATCGTGTTTTCTATGAATGGGATGGGTACTTTGATCTACGAAGCCCTAATGTCCCGGGATTACCCGGTCCTCCAAGGATGTTTTTTGATCATTACCGTCATGGTTATCGCCGCAAATTTTATCGCAGATATTTTGTACAGCTATATCGATCCTAGAGTGAGAGAAAAGGCTTGAATAACAGACGGATGTGGAATCGGTTCGGTCTACTCTTGGTCGCGATATTTGTGTTGATCTCTGTTTTGGCCGACGTTATATCTCCCCATGATCCCTGGGATAGATTCGAGCCTTACGAAAAACCCAATCGACACCATTTTTTAGGCACCAATGACATCGGAAACGACATCTTTTCTGAACTCATCCACGGGTCCAGGGCCTCCCTTATCGTGGGAATCGGCGCCGCTATGATAGCCACCTTTTTGGGGCTTTTCGTCGGATTGCTTTCCGGTTATTTCAAAGGCGTCTTGGATGAGGTATTCATGGGGATCACGGATATCTTCCTGATGATCCCGAGAATTCCTCTTATTATTATCCTGGCTGCCTTTTTGAAATCGAGCATATGGCTCATCATGCTTGCCCTCGGACTTTTATGGTGGACTTCCACAGCTCGAGTGGTAAGGTCCCGCACTCTTCAGGTCAGGGAAATGGATTATGTAGCCAGTGCAAAATGCTTGGGATTCAAAAACAGGCACATCATCCTTTCGGATATACTGCCTAACATCTTTCCGGTCGTGGTGCCAAAATTCATGTTGACCGTCGCCACAGCCATGATTTCAGAAGCTTCGTTATCTTTTTTGGGACTGGGCGATCCTTCTATGAAAAGTTGGGGGCTAATGATCAACTTCGCCCTGATCAAAGGGGGTTTAGTCAATGAAATGTGGTGGTGGTATCTGCCTCCAGGTCTCTGCATCATTTTGTTCGTTTATTCCATTGTGTATCTGGGTTTTTCTTTCGAAGAAAGGAAAAGGATTGATCCAAGATAGGTAAAACCATGTGTCTGCTGGCAATAGAAAATTTAAAAGTGATCTTCCCGACTCACTCGGGATATGTCCGAGCAGTGGATGGGGTAACGTTAGAGTTGAAACAGGCAGAAACGCTGGCTCTCGTGGGAGAAACAGGATGCGGAAAATCGACAATAGCCCATTCTGTTCTCAGGCTCCTTCCTGACAATGCCGAAGTCCGCGGAAAGATCCTATTCGATAACAAAAACCTCCTGGCACTGAATGAGAATAAGGTAGCAAGATTGAGAGGTCAGAAAATTTCCCTTGTCATGCAAAATCCGGCCTTGGCCCTGAATCCTGTGTACCCTATCGGGCATCAAATCACAGAACCGTTGATCATACACAGAAGATATAAAAAGTCCGATGCCATCCTCGAGGCAAAAAAACTTCTGGATAAGCTCCGCTTTAAAGGGCCCTCCAATGCTTTCCGGGCCTACCCCTTTGAGATGTCAGGGGGGATGAAACAACGGGTATTGATCGGCATATCGGTAGTTTTGAATCCCAAGATCGTCATAGCCGATGAACCGACAAAATCCCTGGACTCACGGCTGAGAAACATGGTCCTCGAAGAGCTAAGGCTGGTCAGAAAAATGAACCGGCCTTCGATGATCTTGATCACCCATGACCTTCACGCCGCCAAGGAGATTTCGGACAGAATCGCCGTGATGTATGCCGGGGAGATCTTGGAATCGAGCCCAACGCAAGAATTCTTCAAAGAGCCCCTGCATCCCTACTCCAAAGCCCTGTTGGGAAGTCTCCCTGAGCGGGGATTCAAACCCATACCGGGTGTTTCTCCATCGATGACGCACCCGCCTGAAGGGTGTAAATTTCATCCGAGATGCCCCTATAAAAAAGAGATATGTTCTCAACAAAGACCCAACCTCAAAAGGACAAAAAATAGAGACGTCAAATGTGTGCTGTACAGCTAGAAGCGCGCGAAATCGCCAAGACCTTTAACTCGGGTCTGTTGTCGAAAAAACCCAAATCTGTGCTGAAAAACGTCTCGTTCGAAGTTCACTCGGGGCATACATTCGGCATTGTCGGAGAATCGGGAACAGGAAAAACAACTTTAGGAAAAATAATGGCAGGCATTGAGAGCACAACAACTGGCAAGATTTTTTTCCATGGAGAATCCCTCGAGGAAATGACAAAGGAGGGATTCTCGAGATTTCGGCACAAGGTCCAGATGTTGTTCCAGGATCCTGAAGGTTCGCTAAATCCGAAAAAAACCATCCAAAAATTACTGAATGACATATTGAACTTGATCAAGATGCCTCTTCGCAAGAGGAAGATCGCTACCGAAAACATCCTCCAAACGGTGGGATTATCCTCGGAAATATTGTCGCGGTACCCCAATCAGATCTCAGGAGGTCAGAATCAGCGGGTAGCGCTGGCGAGGATTTTAATGCTCGAACCAGAAGTCATAATTCTGGATGAACCCACATCTGCCCTAGATATTTCTGTCCAAGCCCAGATCCTGAATCTGTTGAGGGGATTGCAGAAAGAAAAGGGGCTTACTTATGTGTTTATCTCCCACGATATGGATGTGATTAAGTTCATGTGTCACGATATCGGCATCATCGAGCAGGGATATCTTGTGCAAGAATTCGCTTCAAGACATCCGGAACATCGGTGATGATGCCATCGACGCCCATATCGATCAATTTTTTCATTTCTGCAGGATAATTCACGGTCCAAACAAAAATTTTCTTCCCCTTCTTTTTAGCCTTCCGAACGAATGCCTCATCCACGATATTCCGTTTGCTGCACATGTATTCCCAGTTGCCTTCGAAGATGTCGGGCGGAAATTCTTCATCGAATATGAATCCGGTGATCAAGCCCGGAGCCAGTTCTTTGACCTTCTCTATCACAGGCTTCTCAAAAGATGTGACCATGCACTCATTTTGGATATCCTCGGATCGTATGATATCCACCACTTTTTGAACGATATTAGGATCCTTTCCCTTTGGCACCTTCACTTCGATATTCAGCTTTATTTTCCCTTTGCACAATTGAATGACTTGCCTCAGCGTGGGGATGGGTTCTCCCCTGAATTCCTCCTTGAACCAGGAACCGACTTCCAATTTATTCAGTTCTGCTAATGTGTATTCCCAAATCATCCCTGCTTGGCCTGTCGTTCGCTCCATCTCTTCGTCGTGGAACAGCACGATCTCTCCATCTTTAGTTTGGAAAACATCGCACTCGGCGTAATCGGCACCGATTTCGATCGCTTTTTTCATCGCAGAAAGCGTATTCTCCGGAGCAGCTCTCGATGCTCCCCGATGCGCAACGATAACAAAACCTTCAGGTTCTTTTTGTTGACACATCATAGCCACCACCATCAATAAAATTAACCCGATTACGTTTTTTATTAGCCTTTTTTTCATCTTTTCCCTTTCCATACTCTTCTCAAGTGAAGGTTGAACCTTGTGAATGAGAAATCTTCTCAAATCCTGACCGGGCACGGTTTTTCTCCCAATGGGAGAAAAAAGGGAAGGATTTGCGGGAGCTGATTTTCCTCGCTGAAACAAGGCGGAAAATCATCGTGTTTTGAATCCTTAACCATTTCCCTCTTTTACAATATTTTTTCAAGGCGGTGCCGCCGCTTCAAAACCAGATTGCCCCTTTCAACCACATCATGGGTCACAAACACAATTTCTTTTTCTTTATCATGAAAACCAGATATCCTGGCCTGCGTGGAGCGCAAGCCCCCAAGCCACCGCCGGGCATCACTCAAATGGATTAAGTCTCCTACGTGGGCAGACAAAAGGTGCGCTACTTCGGGACTGACCAAGAGCTCCTCGATCTTTTTATCCTCAGCCATTTTGACAACAGCAGTTTTTCCTTCTATCTCGTTGATCGGGCCTCCTTTGTACCTTTCCTTCGCTTTGGCCAAGGTGCCGACCACTAATCCTTGAATTTGCTCCATCGATTTCGCCTTTGTCAGATAACTCACAACCACCCCGATCATTAAGCTTCCTGCCAATCCATATAAAGCTCTTGTGTACATGAATCCTCCTGATGGATCGACACCATGAGCGAAGGGAGTGACGAGTACGGGCCATAGGATGGAAACGGCCACGATCAGAGATCCTCCGAACAGGGTCCAAAATGCCGCCGATGAGGTGAACCTCTTCCAATACGCTCCGAGCAAAATAGTGATCACCATCGGAGGTGTGATGCTGGCAGTGAAGGATCCATGGGCTAGATAAATGGATTTGAACGATGCAAAAACAGGGACTAGAGCTATCCCCAAGAGGGCTGAAAAAAGAGAGACAATTCTGGCCACCTTGAGATAATGCTCATCCGATGCATCTTTTTTGACATGTGGCCTGTAGACGTCATTCACGGCAATGGAAGAGACAGCATTGATCAGCGTATCGATCGTCGACATCAGGGCGGCTGTCAGAGCAGCCATCACGAATCCGAATAACCCAGGTACACAAACCTTCCCGGCCACCAGGACAAAAATTTGTTCAGGATTGACACCGGCAGGGAGCAATCCATGCGTCTGCATAGCCCTTCCTAACCATCCGGCATTGGATACAGCAAATGTGGCTAGGGGCATCAAAACCAAAATCAGAGCCAGATAAGTTTTTTTGATTTCTTTGACACTTTTCAAGGATAAAAAACGAAGGATGAATCCCTGATTCATCATGTAAAGGGCAAAGGTGTTGGCCACCCCATCCTGCCAGAACACACCCACGAAATGAAATTCTTTTGGCTGATTGAACTGGGCAAAGGGAAGTTTATGAAGAAGCGGCAATCCCGACCAAAAGTTGTCCCATCCTCCCAAAGCTTTGAGCCCCAGGAAGAATAGAACAAATCCTGCAATCAACAGGATGATCCCTTGGGCCAGATCGGTCATGATGACGGAAGTCTGTCCCCCCGCTGTCACATAAACCGCACAGATAACAGCTACAAGGACTGCGGACCAAAAAATATCCGTGCCCAGCAGGGCATTCAAGGCGACACCCATGGTGTAGAGATTGATCCCGATGTAACCCACCATATAGATCAGGACGATCGCGGTGGCTGTTATGGCTGTGCGTTTGTCGAATCTTCTCCTGAAGTAATCGGGTACGGATCCTACACGGCTGAAATAGATGATCGGTAGCCAGCCCAGCAGCAAAAAGCTCATCACGATCCAATCGTTCAGGTAGGACATGGACGAGGACATCCCATACTGGAATCCGGCTGCAGAGTATTTGATAAAACTGTATGACCCAACAACAGAAGCCACGCAGCTGAATGTGATCAGCCACCAGGAAAAGCGCTGCCCGCCGAAAAAAAAATCCTTCGTCGACCGAGTGAATTTGGCAAAAAAGGCTCCAAAACCGAAGATGGCCACGAAGTAAAAAATAACCACCAAAGAATCCAACTGAGTTCCGGTGACGGTGGTTGTGTCCATCTAGATCTTTCCGACTCCGGCAAGATGCCATACCAATTGAGACAGCAAAAAAAACGCAAATCCCCCTATCATGAACAGCAGGATTCTCCGGTCATCTTTATTTCGCCAGGAATAATCCTTGGTTCGCCAGGAAAGATAGATCCCGAGAAAAAAAATGGCGCCCCCGACAACGAACTGATACACGAGCGACAGCACAGGCATCTAAACTTTCCTAGGGTGTCCCCATATGGGATTTCCCCTAATTTTTTTTCATGTGTTTTTCGAACCAGGCCATCAAATACAAGGATTGGAGCATGCGGTGTGAGGGACGTCGCCAGCCATGAAACTCATCGGGCATGCGGACGAGCAGTGTGTCTATTTTCAGCATCTTCAGGGCCCGGTAATACTCTTCACTCTGGCCCATCGGCGTGCGAAGGTCCTCCTCTCCCGTCATGACCATGGTCGGCGTTTTCACATTGCTCACATAGTGGAGGGGAGAACGAAGAGCATATTCCATCGGGTCCTCCCACGGATATTTCTTGAACTGCCGGTACCAGTCCGACCCATCCGTCGTTCCCACGAAAGAATGCCAGTTGATCACAGGACGCATAGACACGGCTGCTCTGAATTTATCAGGAGCAGTGTGCCCCACAAGCCAAGCAGTCAGCACTCCTCCGCCGCTTCCCCCACAGACAAAAAGGTTTTCCTCATCGATGAACCCCTTGGCGATAGCGGCATCTACGCCAGCAATCAGGTCGTCACCGTCCTTCCCAGGATAGGAAAACTGGATGCCGTTGACAAAATCCTGCCCATATCCCGTGCTTCCCCGAGGATTCATGTACAGGACAGCGTAACCATTCGCCGCAAAATTTTGCCACGTCCAATCGAAACGCACGGTGTACATGGACCAGGGCCCTCCATGGATGTACAGGATCATCGGGTACTTTTTGCCTGCTTCGAACTCGGCCGGTTTGATCAGCCATCCCTGTAAATCCAGGCCATCGGGAGATTTGAACCACATTTCCTCCACTTCGCCCAGCTTGACATCGGCCAAAACGTCTTTATTGAGGTCAACGAGTTTAACGATTTTATCAGGCTGACTCAGATGGAATGTGATCAGATAATCAGGGGAATAGAAGGTGGATCTTGTGGCCGCTACCTGTCCAGTTTTGGCCAAACTGATGCCAGATAGGTATTGAACTCCCTTTGTGACTTCTTTTATTTTTCCTTCCACCGAAACAAAATGAACATTCGACACTCCTTTTTCCCTCAGCAGATAATACACACCGGAGCTGTCTTCAGCCCAAATCGCATTTGAAGGAGAATTTGGAAGGTTCCCGGCAAGAAGCCGCTTTTGCCTGCCGTTGACATCCATGAGATATAAATTGGAAAGATGGCTTGTGTAATTTTTATCATCGTAGCCTGTGTAGGCGATCCACTTCCCATCCGGCGAAACGGTCGGCCCCCTGTCCGGCCCCTTTCGGTCGGTCAGGGTTTTGATTTCCCGTGTCTCTACATCCACAGAATATATTTCCGAGTCGCCGTGCAGGTACTCTGCATCCGGCTTGCGGATGGCACTGAAATAGATCAATTTCCCATCACCAGACCATTGCGGATCGGTGTGAGAGTAGTCCCCAGATGTTATCTGTTTGGGCGTTCCACCCAACTCGGCATCCATCACAAAAATATGCGAGTAGCCTTTGGGCACCGGCCCACGTCCATCTCTCCTCCAACTTAAACGGTCGATGATGATGGCTGGCTTTGCCCAATCCGCTCCCTTGGGTTTATTTGGCAGTTTTACAGGTAGTATGGATGATGTCTCCTCCAAAAACATGGTAAAAGCCAGCATCTTTCCATCCGGCGACCAACCGAGGCTATCAGGAGACCTTTCCAGGTGAGTCAACTGGGCCACCTCTCTTGTATCGAACCACATGACATGGATTTGGCTGGTTCCATCTCTATCGGAAATGAAGGCGATCTTATCCCCTTTCGGAGACCAGACTGGAGAAGTATCCCTCCAATCGCCATGGGTCAACTCCCGGATCCTATCCCCTTCGCTATCGGTAATCCACAGATTGCTCGCTTGTCTATCGTTCATTTTGTCTACCCACCCGCGTGTGAAGATGATCTGCTTGCCATCGGGTGAGATATTCGGATTCCCGAGTGTCTCCATCTCCATGTAAGTGTCCATATCCAAAAGCTGGTAATCTTTTTCCGCTCCCAAACTCAAACTTGTGCTCAAACAGAAAATTAACACCGCACACATACTCCAAAAACTCCATTTTTTCATCATAACCTCCTTCTAAAATGCTTCATTGATCATGACATAAACGCCGAAATTTTTTTTGGCGAATCCAAAATCCCATCTAATATTTGTGCCTGAGTTGCGATCGATCTGGTAGCGAATACCGAATCCGCCGGTCACTTTGAAATCATCGAGACTAAATTTGCCAAACCTATCCGCCACATCCCCATAACCGACAAAACCCGCTGCGGACAGCCGCCAGATCAGGGGCACCCGATACTCCATCTGCAAGAAAATTGCCTTTTTATCCATATAACGCCCCTGGATGAATCCTCTCATGATGTTTGGACCCCCGAGCTTGGACAGTCGACGGAACGGGACATCGCCGGATGTCATAAGGACACTCTGCTGAAAAGCAAGAACATGTCTTGAAAACACCATCATGTACTGTCGATAATCGAGGCTATACTCTTGAAATTTGTAATCGCTACCGATAGTACGGGAAAAAAGGGATGCCCGCAAATGAAGAAGAGTTCCTCTGGTCGGAAAAAACGTATTGTCTCGATTATCCTGGATAAGGAGAACGCCCAGCCCAGATACAATTCCGGCCTGGCTTCCAACGATACCAGCAGTATCCAGTATACCCCCGGATTCTACCTCGGTGATTTTAGAATGTTCAAAATCAAACTGAAGGCCCACATACAAGCTAGGGGTGATCCTATTCCGGAGCGAACATTTGAAACTTATGCTGCGAAAGCTGAAAATTTCCTGCATATTTTCAGTGGTTTGCGATCCTATTCCATAAAAATTCTCAACATAGTTTTTGAATCCCAAGTATCCGACCAAATGGAATTTTCCCCTGTTTAAGTAAAGATCGGGAGTTATTTCCAACATGAATTGTTTTTTTTGAGTATAGATAACGCTCATAGTGATAGTGGATGGGTGGCCTTTAAACTGATCTTTCAGGGATCGAAGATAATTGAACCCTCCCACACCAACGGCAATCTTTGTTTCCGGTGTGTAATAGATTATGGGGAGCGCTATCAGTCGATCTTTTTCTTCATCCTCCTTTTTTTCTTCCTCAAGTCTCTCTCCCGCCCATCCAAAAGCGGGAAATATGAGAAAAAAAAGGAAAATCGATAAAAAACACAGTTTCACGATTGTCTCTCTGTCCACACCCTTTCTTTTTCTCATCCGGCCTGTTATGGCCAAAATTTTAAACTTTACTTTCGCATTTTGCAAATAAAGGAAAAAATAGAACCATCCCCTTTTTTATTGTAAAAAGGCACAGAAGCAAAGAGTTTGCACCCCTACGGGAGGTATTATGTAATGCAGGCAATTATTAAAAGCAACCGGCACAGCCAGTGCAACTTAACCGCTCACCAGCCTATACCATAATCTTCGCCGTGATTGCTGGATCCGCCCCAGAATGTTCCATGTTTCCAATCGAAATAGATCGCGTTCATCGGTCCGGAAGTCAATCGGCTGAAACCCAGCCTGTATCCCATATCCTGAAGCTTGTCCCTGACCCAATCGGGCACTTTCTCGTTTAGCTGCAAGCGCCCAGGGGTGGAAGCATGATTTCCGAAGGAGCTGTACATCTGGTAACTGACGATGTTTGCGGCTTCGCAGGCCTGCTGGACGTTCATCCCGAACTCGACCATATTCAAGAAAAACTGAAGACAATTCTGGTCCTGGGTATCTCCTCCCTGAATGGAAAAGGAGATATAAGGTTTCCCGTCCTTAAGAGCGATACTGGGTGTCAGGGTGGCTCGAGGCCGCTTACCTGGCTCCACCACATTGAAGGGATTTTTTGCCTCGTCCAACACAAAACTTTGGGCTCTCTGGCTCATCCCGATCCCTGTGCGTCCTGCGATACAAGCGGGAATCCATCCCCCGCTAGGCGTGACCGACACCACCCACCCGCTTTTGTCTGCAGCCTGGATGGAGGTGGTTCCAGCCAAGAAGGCATCCTCATAGTCTGCCAGTTCTTGGGCTGTCATCTTATCGAGGTCCTGCTTGGCTTTCCAAGCATCATGAAATCCCTCGACATATTTCAGATACGGATTCGTCTTCCCTTCGAAGGGGTAGGGATCTCCCGGTCCGATATCCGGGTCATTTTTTTCCCAATTTATTTTCTTGATCCTTTTCTTGGCATATTCTTTGGATAGCAGTCCTTTGATGGGCTCTTCAGGGGGAAAATAAGGATCTCCATAATAAAAGTCCCTGTCGGCAAAGGCAAGATTCATGACTTGGTACAGGGTGTGAATATACCGTGCGCTGTTGTATCCCATGGATAGAAGGTCGAAGTTTTCTATCATATTCAGCATCTGCAGCAAGACTGGTCCCTGGACCCAACTTGTCAGCTTGTAGACCTCGATATCCTTGTAGGTCGTCATCACCGGTTCTTCGATATAGACTTTCCATTCGGCCAGGTCTTTTACGGTGATTTGCCCGCCCTGCTCTTGACACCCGCGGGCAAACTCCTCAGCGATGTCCCCCTTGTAGAAGCGGTCATAAGCCGCGTAGATGGCCTCCTTCCGGGCCTTCCCTTCTGCCAGGGCCTTCTGCTCCGTTTCGACCAATTTCTTGAGTGTATTCATCAAGTCCTGTTGCTTGAATATCTCTCCCGGATGGGGGGCTTCCCGCTCTTCACCTAAATGCGGAAGAAGGATCTCCTTGGAATAGGGCCACTGTTTTATCTGTTCCTTCCCTCTTTCGATGCTGTCGGCACACTGGGCTTCGATCGGATACCCCTCGGCCATCTGAATAGAGGGCTCGAGGACATCCTCGAGGCTCATGGTCCCGTACTCGGCCAGCATCACCATCAAACCACCGGGCGTGCCGGGTGTGACAGCTGCAAGGGGGCCATAGCTGGGAGGGAATTCCATATCTTTCTTTTTAAAGAACTCAGCCGTTGCCCCGGTGGGAGCCACGCCCAGAGCGTTTATGCCGATGACTTTTTTTGTGTCAGGATTATAAATAAGAGCCTGCGTCTCCCCTCCCCAACTGAGAACATCATACATGGTACAGGTTGCCCCCAACATGGCACAGACTGCATCCACGGCGTTGCCCCCTTTACTGAAAATCATGGCCCCTGCAGTGGCTCCTAAGGGTTTCCCTGTTATGGCCACCCAGTGTTTTCCATGAATAACCGGTTTATCCGTTCTTTGGGCTCTGATCCCGGTGACAGCAAAAAGCAAGATCATCACCAAAAGACAAATTTTCCAATGTTTGAATTGCATTCCTAATAAAACCGCCATTATTCCTCCTCAATTAATTCAAAATTCAATCTTTCTCCAGATCAGGATCGTTCAACTCCCGTCTGAGCTCTATCATTCTCTCCCGCAATTGGGCAACGACATCCATGAACGTAGGATTGCCGTACAGGTTCTTCAATTCTTCCGGATCGTTCTGGATGTCATAAAGCTCGAATTCTTCGGGTTCTTCGAAATAGTGGATGTATTTCCAGCGTTTTGTCCGGATCCCCCGATTTTTCCTGACGCTGTGCACCGCAGGATATTCATAATATTCATACAAGAAATCTTTTCTCCAGGGACCGTTTATTCCCCTGAGCAACGGCTTCATGCTTTTCCCATCCATATCCGACGGGATGTCCACACCGGCGAGATCGAGAATGGTCGGGCCCACATCCACATTCAAAACCATTTCTGGATTGGTGGTTCCCGGCCGGATCATCTTGGGATATCTCACGAGCAAGGGCACGCGGATGGAAGGTTCATACATCAACCGTTTGTCGAAAAAGTGATGATCCCCAAGGAAAAAGCCATTGTCCCCGGTATACAAAACCATCGTGTCATCCGTAAAACCGAGCTTATCCAAAGTATCCAACACCCGGCCCACATTTTCATCGACCCCCACAAGGGTTCTGTAATAATTCCTCAAGAATGTGTCCAGATCCGGCACATCATCGAAATCCCCGACCCTCATATCCGTATTTTTAACGGCCTCAGGCCTCCCCTCGTAGTCATCATGGAATGAGGAAGGTTCAGGCATTTTCATGTCTTCATACAGGTGTTCGAAACGTTTGGCCGGAAGCCAGCTTCTATGAGGGGCTTTGAACCACAAAAGCAAGCAAAAGGGCTTTTCATGCTTTTTTTCCAGGAACTTGATGGCATGATCGGCCAAAATATCCGTCACGTGTCCTTGGTATTCCTTATCAGGCCCAAAATTTTCGGCGATGATTGGATTGAAGTAGCGCCCCTGACCTTTGAAACCGAAGGTGTAATCGAATCCTCTTCCTTTTCCCAGGTCCTTGTTGTGCCACTTTCCGACGAAGGCCGTTTCGTATCCTGCCTCTTTGAGCATCTCTGGAAAGGTCTTCTGATCCGAAGAGAGCTCCCCTCCGTTCCGGCGCACTCCATGATTGTGGACATATTTTCCAGTCAGGTAAGATGCCCGGCTCGGTCCACACAGGGAAGTCGTGACGAACATATTTTCAAAACGGACGCCCTCCTCGGCAATCCTGTCCATGTTGGGAGTATCGAGAACGGGATTGCCAGCACAACTCATCCCATCCCATCTCTGATCATCCGTCATAAAAAAAACAAAATTGGGTCTTTTTTCCCCCGTTTTGCAGGATTGTGTCCCCAAGGTTAAAGCAGTTCCGATCAAGCCTGCAGAGGAAACTTTGATAAAATCGCGCCTGGAAATGTTTTTTTTCGCCATTTCTCGATCCCTCCGCCTCTTTATTTATCACAAAGCGCAAATATATTTCCATAACTTTCCCCATTTATTCCTTTCGGAAGTTTTTCCTGATCGGCTGCATTCCCATAATGGTTGGTGATCAATGATTCATGTTAAGGAGGAAGGAATTTGTCCTTTTTTCTTGACTAACCCTAAACGCAAAATATAAAATTGCCGCATACAAAATGCAGCTACAGATCGGAATCATCCTCGCCGTCATGATCTTGGCCTATGCCCTGGCTAAAGTGAACAAGCTATCTGTCGAGATCAGCATGCTGGCTGCCGCCGTGGCCGGAGGTGTGGCCGGGATTTTTGTCCGTACGCCCCCTGCCGGGCAACTGGCCCGCCATCTTGTCGAGGGGTCCTTCACTTATCTGGATGTCATCCTCGTTTTTTCCACGGCCACCATCTTTATGGCCATCGTCAGTGAGTCGGGCGGGGTGAACTATGTGGTGCGGGTCACCATCAAATATTTTTACAACCTGCGCATCGTCGCGCTTCTTCTCTTGATGTTCATCATCCTGATCCCCGGTGCCCTGACAGGGGCGGGTAGCGTTTCCCTGCTGGTGGTGGGAGCCCCGACCGCTCTGGCTCTGGGTTATCTGGGAATACCCAACCGGAAAGTAGCGGCTATCCTGTTCATCGTGGCAGGCCTGAGTGCGGCCGCACCACCTGTCAACATCTGGGCCATGATCACCTGCGCCGGTACGGCCATACCCTATGTGGGATTCGAACTTCCCTTAGCTATTCCTGTCTTGTTGCTGGGCATCTTCACGATGCTCACTTTAGGCTGGAAAAGGGAAAGCCGTATGGACAAGGAAACTGTTCTGAATGAAATGCCCGAAGTCCCGCCAAAAATGACGTGGTGGAGAGTCGTTTTGCCTTTTGTTGTCTTCTTCGGTCTGGTCCTCGCCTACAGAATTTTCCCCTTCAAAGTTCCCATCCTCGGCCTGCCGCTTCAATTCGTATCGGCGGCTCTTGTGGCCTGGCTCCTCAGCCCAAAAAAAATAAACATCCTCAAACTCTCCAGCGACACGATGAAGAGGCTCCTCCCATTGCTGGCCACCATGGTGGTTGTCGGGATGCTCCAGCAGATCATGACGGTCACGGGTGTGCGGGGCATGTTATCCTATGCGGTTATCAGCACACCCTTGATCCTGTTGTTCATATCGCTGGCTATCGTTATCCCGGTGTCAGAAGGAGTTTTGACCTATGGAGCAGCAGCCATATTGGGAATACCGCTCATCTGGTTCCTGGATTCAATCGGGCTTCACGCCACAGTGGCCCTATCAGGGCTCAGTTTGCTCTGGCCTCTGGGTGATGGATTGCCGCCCACTGCATTGATCGGACGGCTCAGCGTGATGGTTTCCGATTACAAAGGGAGTTACTGGTCCTTTTTGAAAAGCACCTGGCTTCCCTGGATTGTGATTACGGTGGTGGGAATCCTGATGGTCGTCTACAGCGCCAAGTTGGATTTTCTCGTCAGATGGAGCATGTGACACGGAGGAAATGAGATGCCTTTGATCATGATCATCTACTACGTGATTTGCATTTTTTTGATAGCGATCTTGCTCTGGAATTTTATCAAGGAAAAAAAGAGCGTCAACGATATGCTGCTTTACCTTCTGGTTCTGATCCCTCTCATCCTGCGGTTGCTGCGGGTGAAATGATGAAGGAAAACAAAATGCCGCGAATTCAGCTTATCAAGAGAGTGCTTCTGGTCGTCTTTGCCGCAGCCACGATCAACGGAGGGATGGAACTTTATAAACACCGGCATTACCAGTTGCCTATCGTGGCAGGCCCAGGTGTCACCAGTGTCAAAATGCTCAGTGAGTATTGCGAAGGCATCGAAGGCACCATGGCTGACACCCACGTTTTTTTCCTGGAGGGGAATGAACCGGGCGGGAAAACGCTGATTATGTCCGATACCCACTCGAACGAGCCAGCCGCTCTTCTCGCAAATCTCATATTTTTGGAAAATGCTGTCGTCGAAAAGGGAACGCTTATCATCATTCCCATGTTCAACCACAGCGGCAGCCGGAACACACGGCCAGGGGATGGATATCCTTTGTATTTCGAGATCCCCACGGATTGGGGGAGCAAAAAGTTCCGGATGGGAAACCGGGACGCTTCCTGGTTGGACCAGTGGCCTGACCCGGATGTTTATATCCACTACCCCGACAGGCAGCTTCTCTCGTTTATCGATGTGCGCAACACCAACCGCACATGGCCTGGAAGACCGGATGGCCCCTTGATGGAGCGAGTGACTTATGCAGCGATGCAACTCATCCGGGAGGAAAAGGTCGACATCGCGGTGGATGTTCATGGGGCAGAGACCATGTTTCCGGTCACGAACTGCATCGTGGCACCGGAAAAATCTATGAGGATCGCCACCATGGCCTCATTAACGGTGAAAGCGAGAGAGAAATTCGACAATCATGTCGAACCTTCTCCCTCTGGATTCAGGGGACTTTCCCACAGAGAGATAGGAGACTATTCCGATGCCATGCCGTTTTTATTGGAAGCCCCGATCCCGTTTCTCGACCAGCCCACAGGCCCAAAAACCGAAGCTCTGCTTCTGGATGGTAAGGATCCTTTTCTGTTGAGCCTTTCTAAAAAGGGGAAACTGTTTGTCCCTTATGATGAGACGGGCTGGCCGATAGCCAAACGTGTGGGCCAGCATTGTTCGGTGATCCAGGAGATAATAAGGCAATTCACGAAAAAGTTCCCGGAGAAGGCCATCTCCGTCCAAAATGTCCCCAAATATGCCGATGTGGTAAAAAACGGCGTGGGATATTATTATCACAATCCCGATAGCACGGATAAAAAAAGCGTTTATTTCAACTAGACATTCAGACGAGGGAAAACTGACTCGAGCCATAAGAAAATGGCTGATGATTTAAAATATTCGGAAGATAGACAGATAAAGAAAGATACTTATATCTAAGGAGGGAATTCGTGAAAGCAAAAAAACTTTGGTTTGTTGTCGGCATCCTGCTTATCGCTCTGGTCATAGTCGGTGGTTTAG
Organism: uncultured Eubacteriales bacterium; assembly: GCA_964538085.1. Taxonomy (GTDB): domain Bacteria; phylum Acidobacteriota; class Aminicenantia; order Aminicenantales; family Aminicenantaceae. The sequence continues at coordinate 96,396 of CAZIDF010000001.1, forward strand.
CTTTTTATCATCCAAAAAAGGCAAAGTTCGCCAGCATTGAACCCGATTATACTTTGGACGGTTGCACCGTGATCATCGTCGGAAAAAATGCATCGACGGATGGATCCGTGATGACCACCCATACCTGCGACTGCGGTGTGTGTGACTGGACCTGGCGGGCTGTTCCTGCCGCTGACCACGAGTCCGGGGCAACACGCAAAATCTACCATATTGACCAGTTTAAAACCTCGCCTCCAGAGCAAGGTTTGAAATGGGAAATTTATAAAAATAATTTTACAGGAGTTGAGATTCCACAAGTACCACATACATATGCCTATCTCCATGGAGCGTTCGGGTATCTTAACGATCAACAACTAGCTTTTGGTGAATCGACGATCGGATGCCAAAAGGAAATGAACAATCCCACGCCTTCCGCCACATTTGACATCACGATGCTGACTCTGCTGGCTATGGAACAATGCAAAACGGCACGGGAGGCCATCAAGCTGATGGGAACCCTGGGCGAAAAATACGGGTACGGCTACAGCGATACAGGAGAGATGCTGGCCGTGGCCGATCCCAACGAGGTGTGGATCTTCGAGATCATGCCCGTGGGTCCGCTGTGGACACCCAAAAGCGGAAAACCCGGCGCTATCTGGTGTGCCCAGAGGGTGCCGGATGACCATGTCAGTGTCTGCCCGAACCAATCCCGCATCGGAGAGATAAATCTGGACGATCCAGACTATTTTATGGCATCGTCCAATGTCATCTCGTATGCGGTCGAAAAAGGATATTACGATCCTGACAGCGGCGAACCTTTCAACTGGAAAAAGGCCTATTCCCCCTCGGAAACGAGCGCGGCAAGCTCCAAGGGCTCCAGGGCCCGATTATGGCGCTTTTTCGATCTCGTCGCACCCTCTCAGGAGTTCAGTCCCGACACCCCCAACATGGATCTTCCGTTTTCGGTCAAACCGGAAAAGAAACTTTCGGCCAAAGATGTCATGGCCATGACTCGGGATAAATATGAGGGGACTGACTACAATCCAGCGCGGGGATTGCAGGGTGGACCTTTCGCCAATCCCAACTTCCTACCCTATGGATTCACCCTGGATGAACAACCGTACAACACCCCACGGGTCATAGGGGTGAACCGGGCGGAATACGTGACCGTTACCCAATGCCGCGACTGGTTGCCCCATCCTATCGGGGGGATCGTGTGGTTGGCCTTCGGCGCTCAGGATACATCTTGTTACATGCCTCTGTATGCAGGGATCACTCGCATTCCCCACTCCTTCGAGATCGGGGACCACTGGGTATTCAACCGGGAGTCAGCCAGGTGGGCTTTCGACTACGTGGATTTCCACACACAAACCGTTTACTCTCATGCCATACAGGATGTGCGTAAGGCTCAAGAGGAATGGGAAGGAAAAGCGTTATCGAGAGTCGAATCGACAGACGGAGTGGCCCTCGAACTGTATAAAAAAGATCCGGCCGAGGCCAGCGTGTATTTGACCGATTACAGCAACAATCAGGCTAACGCTGTCGTGAATGAGTGGTGGAAACTGGGAGATGATCTACTCGTCAAGTACAATAAAATGTGGATGTATGACGCCAAAACACGGGAAAGAAACAGGCTGGAATTCCCGGAATGGTACCTGAAAGAACTGATCAAACAAAACCAATTGAAGCCCGAGAAACCAGAAGAAAAAAGGTGATTCGAACAGGAAAATAGATTAGAATAAATGGGAATCATTGGAAGGAGCAAATTTTAAATGAATAATTTCAAACGACCTTCATTATCAGTTTTTGCCGTGGGCTTGTTGCTCTTCGTTTTTGTTTCGGGAGCAACAGCCGAAGACATCCCCAAAAGTAGCCTGCCTGTGCTCACAACATCTGCAGGACAGAGCGCGGACGTGGAAACACTGAACGTGATCTGCGAGGAAGCCGGTGTACAATACGATTACTGCGATGTGCCCACAGTGGATCTTATCAAAGCTGGAGTGGGGCTTGCAGATAAGGAATCAGGTACGGGCTTTCACGTGGAAGTGAACACGGACCTAACCGCTTATCCCAAAGGCACTCCGTATAAAACCATCATCTTTGCCATAGGGGCAAGCTTGAAGGGAATGGGAGCTTCCGGCCTGACCGTGGATGCAGAGGTCAAACGCTTGAAAGAAATAATCGATTACTGCAAACAGGAGAAGCTCTTCATCATCGCCATGCACGCTGCCGGGACATCCGGGAGAGGCGCGCCGGGCAGCGACAACGAAAAGATGATCGATACCGTAGCACCGTTTGCGGACTACATCATCGTGGCAACCGACAGCAACAAAGACGGGCGTTTCGACTCCATCGCCAAAGACAAAGGAATCCCTCTCACTCAAGTGGAATACGCATTGGAGATCGTGGACATTCTCAAACAGGTTTTCGAATAGACTAGGCAAGCTGATACGTCGGCCCGAGGATTTTTCCCAGAGTGATAATTACACGGGTTTCTTTTGGATTTCTAGGCTTTGAGCCGTTGATTTGATAAGCTCGAAAGCCTTTTCCACTTCTGGCTCATGGGTACGGAAACCCAGGATGCACACGCGGAGGACAAATTCACCGTTCAATCGGGTGGAAGTCAAATAGAGCTTTTTGCTTTCAACGATCTTTTTCAACAGCTTTCGGTTGAATGCCTCTAAATCTCCATTCTTGGGACTGTAACGGAAGGCAAACGCGGAAAGCTGGGGGCGGGATAGGCATTCGAATCCTGGTTCCTCGACTAATCGCTGATGGATCCATTGGGTCAACTCGAGTTTTTCAGCAAGATTTTCACGGAAAGCCTGCAAGCCAAAGAGCTTTATAGGAAGCCACACGCGGAGTCCCCGGAACGATCGAGACAATTCAGGAGAATAATCCGCTGCATCCCATTCATGCTCGGGGACCTGGTGATCCTGTATGTAGTCTGCGCTCATCACATGAGCGCGGCGGAGGAGCTCGCCATCCCGGACTAAAAGGCTTCCGGTACCGTAAGGGATAAAAAGACCCTTGTGGGGGTCGAGAACCACAGAATCCGAACGCTGGATACCCTTGAGTTCTTTTTTCCCTTTTTCGCAGAGATTGAAAAATCCCCCGTAAGCCGCATCCACGTGATACCACAGACCGAATCTGTCGGCCACATCTGCCAACTGTTCGAGAGGATCGACAGCGCCAGTATTGGTCGTCCCGGCATTTCCCACGAGTAAGAAAGGTTTCAGCCCCATTTGCAGATCCTCTTTTATTGCCTGTTCGAAACAATCCGGAATGGCCCGGAAATTTTCATCCACATCCAGCATCCGGATATTCTTTTCCGGGATCCCTGCCTGGCTCGCCACCTTCATCACGCAATGATGGGTTTGGTTGGACATGTAGATCGTCCCCTTGCTCAAATCATCCCCGAGCAAAAATTTTCTTGCGGTGACGATGGCGCTGAAATTCGCCAGAGATCCACCGGATGTCAAAATGCCTCGGGCGGATTCAGGATACCCCATCCAGTAGATGAACCAGTCCAACAAGATCTTTTCAATCCGGGCCAAAGCCGGGGCGGCAAAACTGACACCCACATACCTATTCGTCGCAGCTGAGATAAAATCGGCGATCGCCGAAGGGAACAGACCACCGGCAGGAATATACCCCATAAAGGAGGGATGGGGATGGGTGATAGAGGCCGGGATAGCCTTGTTCATCAGGAAATCCAAGATGGGCTCAAAATCCATTCCTTTCTCCGGAGGAGGCTCGGACAAAAATTCGGCGATCTGGGGAAATCGATCCAGATCGTTGCAGGATGCATCGGGTAATTTTTCGATATGTTCCACCACCTGCCTCAGAACCATATCCCCCATCCTGAGCATCTCTTCCCGAGATAGTTCTAAATTTGTGACTTTCATGGCCTACCTTTCATGTTATCGATTTGAATTATGCCCATATGATAAATCAAAACCGTTACAAAGATACAGTTTTGTAAGCTGAAACTTCAGACCGATTTAGAATTATCATGCTTGTGGAATCGCTTTGAATAAAAAATTGCCTGTTGGTTATTAGACTGTTATCTAGTATCATAGGATTTTGCTCTAACACTGCTGTTAAGGGAAAGCCTGACAACATGAAACTCTTAAGTAAAAAAAACACATTCACCCCTTTTATCGTCATTTTCATCCTTCTCATAGTCCCGGACTCAGCTCTCACCACCAAACAAGTGCAGGATCTTCAACTCCAACATGAAGCGATCGCGATCAACATCGAAGTGCCGGTGAGAGTTTTTAAAGGGGATGTATTCATCGACGATCTATCCCTCGATGATTTTGAGCTTTACGAAGAGGGAAAACTCCAGAAAATTGAGGCGGTCTATCTGATCAAAAAAAAATCCATCGAAAAAGAAGAGAGCCAAAAGGAAAAAGAGGAAGCGAGAAAAATCTACCGCCCTCAAGTCTCTCGCTATTTTGTTTTCGTATTCGCGGTGTATGAATACCTGCCTAAGATCAACGAGATACTCGATTATTTTTTCGATGAGGTTTACCTTCCCGGAGACACTCTGAACATCGCAACCCCAGTCAAAACTTACAACCTGAATTCCAAAGCCATTGCAGAAAATATTTCCAGCGAAGAGATCAAGAATAGGATGAAGCTCATATTGCGCAGAGATATCCGCATCGCTAGCGGTACATACAATACTCTCATAAGGGATCTCGAAGCGTTTGCCCTTGAATCGGATGCAGAAAACTACATGAGAACAATGAGCGAACTCCAAAAATTCCGGTATGTCGACCTCAGCGTTATGGAAGGATTTGCCAGTTATTTGAAGATGAAAGAAGGCCAAAAACATGTGTTTTTGCTCTACCAACAGGAAAACATTCCCCTGATCGGCGATTTTGCCGATATGACCAGTGCCGATGTTGAAATTTATGATCCGACACGCCCGCAAGGCATGGACATGGCTTCTCAGGTTTATATAACAGACCTTCTGCAGAGCATCACATTCGATACAGAAAAAATCAAGAATCTTTTTGCTGACTCTTCCATCGCCGCTCATTTCTTATATGTCACAAAACCCCTAATCGACAGTATCGATATCGAAAGGCAAGGATCACAGAAAGGATTAAGACATAAGGATATCACCGAGGACGTGTACAACGCCTTTTTACAAATAGCCAAGGACACAGGGGGTATCATCGAAAGCTCTGCCAATGTCTCCAGTGCCTTTCAAAAGGCGGCCTTTGCTTCAGAGAACTACTATCTCCTGTATTATTCCCCAACAGATTACAAGACGGACGGAAAATTCAAGAAAATCAGGGTCAGAGTAAAAGGAAAAAATTATCGGATCAATCACCGGGCAGGATATATCGCGGATTAAATTTTTTTTGGGAAAGGGCATTCTTGCTTAATAAGGGAGAAAAAATATGTCGGTCGCAATGAAGGCTCTCAAACTGATCTCCTATTTTGTTTTACTTGGAATATTGATTCTCGCTATCCAGTTCCAAGTATTCGCTCAAGAACCTGTGCCACGAACTTCATACTTGGAATACGCCAAAAAAGCGGCGGACCACACATGGCAAAATTACGATAGCCTGATTCAGCGCTGGAAAGAGGGATTCGATCCTGAAAGTGTGTTCGGCTACCGTCCTCCAGGGGGCCTGCTGGAGATGGCTGTCATTTATACCTATCTGTATGAGCAGGAAAAGAATCCGGAACATGCTATCCGTGCCAAAAAAATCCTTCTCACCTATCCCGACTACAGAGCCGCTTATCCCGAATGGGCGAAGAAAAAACGCCCGGACTATGAGGATGGAATCCCTATGCTCCCGGATTTTTTTACCGTGATGCGTTATCTCAGGGCTTATGATGCTCTGAAAAAAACCGATTTTTTAGATGCAAGCGAAAACCGGATGATCCAGGAAAACATCGCCCAAAGCATGACTTACGTCCTTCGAACCCAGGAATGGGGGCCGATGAACCGAACAGCCCTAAGGGCGGAATCCCTGGCGTGGGCTGTTCGGACAATGCCCGACCATCCGGACACCAAAAAATGGGAGATGCAGCGCAGGGCTCTGGGAGACGACAACTGGGGGAACTGGCAGATCGAAGATGCCACCATTTATCACGGGGTTTGGTTATACGCTTTGTTGGGGTATGCGGACGCGATGGGCAAATTAGGTGAGCTCCTGGATACACCAGAAATGTTTTATTATGCCCAATATTTTCTCCACTTGATGTGCCCCGCAGGCATGATCCCGGATTTCGGGGATGCCAACTGGATGGCCAATTGGCCACGTTTTTTGGTCTTTTTCGAGGCCGCAGCCAATCACTACCAGGATCCCCGGCTAAAATGGGCGGCCAGCACGATCGGGCGTAAATTCATCGACTTCGACGATCCTAAAAATATAGGGCTCGCTTACAATTTTTTGGACTGCTATCTCTGGGGTGGAGATGGTATCCCTGTCCAGCCACCGGATTCTATGTCCGAAGAGGTGATGGAGGATGTGCAGGGGAAAAAGATAGTATTTCGAAACGGCTGGGATCCGGAAGCCTCCTATCTTTTATTGAATTACAGGGATGAGGGTGACGGGGGTTTGAATTTCCGGGACTATTTACGGGATACCATTCCAGTGGAAGAAGAAAAAATGACCCACGGGCACGCGGATGAAAACAGCATAGTTTTACTGATGTCCGGAGGCTCAGTTCTCCTCCACGATGGAGGCTACCGTGATTATATGCCCAGCGGTCCTTTCGGTGCCTATCGACAGGATTATTTTCACAACCGGTTATGTGTGAGGCCTGAAAAAATCTGGATGGGCCAGAATCAGGGGGAATTCCGGTACAGCATACGGGATGCTATCCCTGGGCAGGGCGTTCTTGATTTCCTGCACAATGCTGGCTCCTATCGCCGGGTTCGCACACAGAAGGTGGACTTTCTGAGTCTGGATGATTTCGATTACAGCCGCACGCGGCTGACGGACGAAAGCATGGGCTACACGTGGGACAGAGTCATCGCCTATGTCAAAGATGCGGGGATGTTTGTCGTATTCGACATCTTCAAATCCCTGAAGGAAGAATATTTCACTCTGGCCAATCTGTGGCACACCCGCAAAATATTAGCTCAAGGGAATCATTGGTATGACACGGTTTATGACAGAATCCAAAACGACGAACTTCCACTCGATCAACACCTGCTGATTTTATTCCCGGAAACCCATTTCAGGTTGGAGGGGATTGAACAGGAGAAACGGCATTACCAGCCGGAGATCATGATCCACCAAACCACGGCTCAACATTTCGAACTGGGTGAAACTGTTGGTTTTATCACTGTCCTCATTCCCCTCGGGCGAGATAAAAACCCTGAAAAATGGCTGGATAAGATCCGAGCTATCCAAATAGATCCTGACCGGGCAGGACTTGGCGTTGAGATCGACTCCGGAGACCGAAGCATCGTCATCGGGGTGAAAAACGATCTGCGCATGGATATGGCCAGGGACTGGCGCCGCCCGAGGTACACCTATGAAGCGGGAAAAATAGGATTTGGGGAATTTGAAACCAACGGCGATTTCCTGTTCGCTTCCCTTAAAAATTCGAAGCTAGCCTACACGATCATCAACCTGACAAAGGCTTTTTTCAAGGATAAACCATTATTCGAAGCCAAGTCCTCTTTTTTTGGCCTGGCATTCGATGCTAGCCCGTATACAGGGGGACTGGGAAAAATTCGATACTGGAGAGACGAAGTCGTCATAAACAGATGATCCTCAGGCCAACTAGGCTATACTGATCAAAAAAAAATAATCAAACCCAATCAAGTCCTTGACAAATCTAATTATTTTGATTATTCTGATTATTCTGAATAATATGATTTATCAGGAGGGCCACACAAGATGACTCAAGAAGAAAAGTCAGAATTTGGCTGTGAATCCGGCAGAAAAAACTGGGGATGTTGTACAGTAGAGTCTGTGGTCAGCATCGATGAGCGGGGTCAAATGGTTCTTCCCAAGGAGATTCGGGAAAAGTCAAAAATCTGTGCTGGGGATAAATTGGTCGTGATCTCGATTGAAAAGGATGGCAAGTTTTGCTGTCTGTCCTTGATCAAGGCCCAAGATTTCGAAGGGATGGTCAAAAACCTGTTATCTCCGATAATGGCAGATACAAAAACGAAAAGGAGCGTCTGATGAAACAGAACCCAAAATTAAGCGATAAAAAAATCAAAGGGATCGTCAAGGAACGCTATTCACAAATTGCCAAGCATAACTCCTCCTGTTGCGATCAAACAGAACGATACTGCGGACCGTCAAACATGGCGGAACACATTGGCAAAGTCATCGGATACAGTGAACTGGAACTCGGTTCAGTCCCAGAAAACGCCAATCTTGGACTCGGGTGTGGCAATCCTGTAGCTCTCGCCTCTCTTCAAAAAGGCGAAACGGTTCTGGATCTAGGCTCTGGCGCGGGTTTCGACTGCTTTCTCGCTGCCAAAAGAGTCGGCAAAAACGGGAAAGTGATTGGCGTGGACATGACGTTTGATATGGTAGAGAAAGCCAGAGAAAATGCTCAAAAAGGCCGGTATGAAAACGTGGAGTTCTTGTTGGGAGAGATCGAGAATATACCTTTGGAGCCGGAATCCGTGGATGTGATAATCTCCAATTGCGTGATAAATCTTTCGCCGGACAAAAAAAAAGTTTTCCAGGAAACATTTAGAGTTCTCAAACCTGGAGGCAGATTAATGATTTCAGACTTGGTCCTGTTGAAGGACCTGCCAGAATCTGTCAAAGAATCTGTCCAGGCTTACACTGGCTGTATCGCAGGTGCCATGAGAAAAGAAGAATACATAAAACTCATCCAGGACGCCGGTTTTCAGCATATCGATGTTCAAGGGGAAGAATTCTTCTCTCTCGGTTTGGAATCAGAAGATGCTATGGCAAAAGCTATCGTTGAGGAGACGAAGATCCCCCTTGAACAACTCAAAGAAATTGCCAGTTCTGTGGTGAGTATTAAGATAGGTGCGGCAAAACCGATGTGCGGATAAGACCCCTTCCCCCTAGAACCGGAACAGGTTGTTACCCAGTTTTTTCTTCTCCTCGTTCCATCTTTTCACCAAATAGGGTTTTTCCTCTTCGAACACCCTGACGATCTTTTCAAAATATTCCTCGCACTCCTTGATATCCATGTGAATGGTCTTATTCACGAAGGAGAGGATCCGGGAATGGTAAAACGGGATCATGGACTCTACGATCATTTGCTTCGGGATCTGGTTGTTACGGTAGGCAATGGCGAAATTGAACAGGATACGTGCCCAGAGATCGCTGCTGTAATAGAATTTTTCTTTGGGGATATTTTTTATTTTTTTGATTTCGGTAAATTCTTCATTGGGAAGGATATTTTTCCATACTTCCCCATACCGATCAAAACCTTGGACAAAACTAACGTAGAGGGCATCTGTATCCACAGAAACTGGTGGAGGAGTCTCCATGGCTCCCAACCCGAATCCAAAAATGCTGCTCGGCCAGCTTTCTGATGTGTCTTTCCAGAAATATTCGAAGTCAATCATCAGCTCGAAAAAGGTCATGATCACCTGCTTGAACATCGGCCCCAGGTGTTTTGCCGGATCCTTGGCTCGATGAGATTTTGGGGAACCCAAGAAGGTTTGACAGACCTTGAACCTGCGGGCGATGGCGACAGTGGTCATCCAGATATCGATCCCGAAATGAGCCACGTTTTCTGTCCAGGTTTTTTCGGACAGGAATGCTTGAGCCAGCCGTCTTGAAAAACCGAAATCTCCCCCGATGGGTTGTCTAACTCTAAGCCCGAAAAGGGTTCTCAAAAGCGGATAAGCGATGTGATTGGTGATGGAACCATCGTATTTGTGGCGGATATAGATGGGAGTCACATAGTTGAAGCCTGCAAACAGGGGCTCCCCCAGGTATTGGATCCACTGGGGCGTTATGCTCTGAAGATCGGCATCCACGACAACGGCAGCTTTAGCCTCGAGCTCGACGACGGCCTCGAATAAATTCCTCAGGTTGTTCCCCTTTCCTCGAATATCCCCCGTTGTCGAAATGTAAATCTTGGGAACATCGGTGGGAGTGTTCAAAAAGGCTGTTTTTGTCCCATCCGGCGAATTGTTGTCAATATTGATGATAACGGATTTTTTATCCGGAAAAAACTTGCACAATCCTTGACTGGCCATCTTGGTGGGATGAGAGATGGAATCAGCTTCATTAAAGGAAGGTATCCCCACGACAAAGTCGGCTTTTTTTACATGTTCAGGATTTTCGATAATCACATCCATAGGTGTTTCCTTTTCGCCAATAATAGAATGAACCGGACAAGAGTCAAGATTGTTGTTTCTGCGTAGCTTTTTTGTTCATATCCTTGGCGTGGTTGATCAATTCTGCCAAACGGTCCAGAATGATCCTCACTTTTATGTTAGGTAATTTTCGCTTCCCCGACTGTTGGGTTTGAAAATTTTTTTTCAGGAGCGTTTCGATACTCTCTTTGTCCATCCATTTGCACAAAAAGTCATCCTCGAAGAGTTCAGCTTTCAGCTCCTCATATTCCTGACTCATCGCCAATATTTGAAATTCTTCCAGCAACTCATCTCGCCACTTCTGATAATCTTGAGAGGCATAGGAAGGGATAGGGCCCAGCATTTTTTTGGCATTTTTCATCGCGTTTTCGAAGAATCCTTCGGCATCCCGGAGCAAGTTTCTAGCTTTGTAATATTCAGCCGTATTGAAATCCCCCTCATCTTTCAACAGAGCCTGAAAGACATCGACAGACTTACTCAAATATTCCCAACACTTTGATGCTTTCTGATAGATGAGATTTTCTGTTCCCTGTTGCATGAAATTCTCCCGGCAAAAATCTTTAGGGACTGCCATTATATACAATTTTCCTCACCGCTACAACAAGGGAACGTCCCCAAATTGACTTCGGTGTTCGGGTCTGATATAAAATTTATTTCCTTCTTGACTAGATAAAAGAGGAGACTCGTCATGCAAAAAAAAGTCATCTTTGTTTTACTGATCGCAGCTTTTTTCTTACCTCACCTTTACGCGCAAAATAAGATCACGACGCCAAAGGAGGCCATGGGCTATGATGCCGGAGAGGATTATTTTTTGGCCTCCTTTACACAATTAGTGGACTATTGGAAAAAACTCGCTCAGGAAAGCGAAAGGATATCTCTGGAAGAGATCGGGAAAACAGCTGAAGGAAGGCCTCTATACATGGCCATCATAACTTCCCCTGAAAATCAAAATAGCATCGAACACTACAGGGAAATTTCAATGCGGATGGCGCTAGCTGAAAGCCTGACAGACTCACAAGCAGAGGAACTGGCAAAAGAGGGAAAGGCCGTGGTGTGGATAGATGGAGGGCTTCATGGAACAGAAGTCTTAGGAGCTCAACAGTTGATCGAGCTTGTCTACCAGATGGTCAGTGGTAATGACGAAGAAACTTTGAGGATCCTCGACAACGTCATTCTCTTGGCCGTTTGTTCCAACCCTGACGGCATGGAACTAGTCGCTGACTGGTACATGCGCGAACCAGAGCCGACCAAGCGCTCCACCAGGGGGCTTCCCCGGTTGTACCAAAAATATGTCGGTCATGACAACAACAGGGATTTCTACATGTCGACCCAGGTCGAGACCGAAGCTCTCAACCGCATCCTTTACAGGGAATGGTTCCCCCAAATCGTGTACAATCATCACCAATCAGGGCCTGCAGGCTGTATCCTTTTTGCCCCGCCTTTTCGAGATCCATTCAATTATTGTTATGATCCCTTGATTCCTGTCCAAATTCAACTCCTAGGAGCGGCAATGCATACCCGTTTTGTCCAGGAAGAAAAGCCCGGGGCCACCATGCGGTCAGGAGCGAGCTACTCGATTTGGTGGAACGGCGGATTGAGGACAACCGTTTACTTCCACAACATGATCGGCATGCTGACCGAGACGATCGGAAATCCGACTCCGGTAGAAATACCTTTCATCCCTGACATACATGTACCTAACAGCGATTACCCTTTTCCTGTCGCTCCCCAGAGTTGGCATTTTCGCCAATCAGTGGATTATTCTATCACTGCTGACAAGGCCATCCTCGATTTTGCATCCAAGCACAGCGATGAATTTTTGCTCAACATCTATCGCATGGGCAAAAGATCCATCGCAAAAGGCAATACCGACAGCTGGACCATCGTTCCTAAAAACATCGAGGCCCTGCGGGATAAGATCCAGGCCGATCAAGCTCAAACAGAAGGACCAGGCCGGTCCCGTGGATTCCCTCTTAAATATTATGATATGCTCCACGATCCCACCACTCGGGATCCCAGGGGGTACATACTTCCTGCCGACCAACCCGATTTTTTGACCGCTACCAAATTCGTCAACACCTTGATCAAGAACGGCATCACCGTTCATCAGGCCAGCCAGGATTTTGAGGTTTTGGGAAAATCTTACCCGGCCAGATCCTACATCATCAAGTGTGCACAAGCTTTTCGTCCCCACGTGCTTTCCATGTTCGAACCCCAAAATTATCCCGATGACATTCCCTGCCCGGGGGAACCCCCGAGACCCACTTACGATATGGCCGGCTGGACTCTGGCGTACCAGATGGGGATTTCCTTTGACAGGATCCTGGAAGGATTCGACGGTCCATTCGAAAAAATACAAGGTTTCGCAGAGACTCCAGCTGGTAGCACCAGCCATGCCCGCAATGCTGTGGGATTTCTGTTGGACCACAGGATTAACGATGCCTTTATCGCTACGAACAGACTTTTGGAAAACAAAGAAGAGGTCTACTGGTTAAAACAACCCTTTAAAGCCAACGGAAAAAACTACGCGGCAGGCTCTGTGTACATTCCGAACAAAACCTCGACCGCAAAACGGCTGGAGGCCCTGTCAAACGAACTAGGATTGAAGTTCGAAGGGACTGACAGCAAGCCTGTGGGGGAAGCATACCGTTTAAAACCTCTCCGCATCGGCCTCTGGGACCAGTATGGAGGCTCGATGGCTTCAGGGTGGATCAGATGGCTTTTCGAGCAGTTTGAATTCCCATTCGAAGTGGTCTATCCCCCATCACTCGAGTCTGACCACCTTGCCGAACAATACGATGTCCTGGTGTTTGTCAGCGGAGCCATTCCAGGCTTGAGCACACAAGAAGCCCGGCAGTATGGCCGCTCCGAACCCATGAAGCCTGAAGACGTCCCCCCGGAGTACCGCAACCGGTTAGGGAATATTTCCGTAGATAAAACCGTGCCAAAAATTCTCCGTTTCCTGAAAGATGGAGGAACCGTTTTAACCCTCGGAAGCTCGACAGCTTTGGGTTTTCATGCCGGTCTCCCCATTAAAAATGCCCTGGTCGAAAAAACACAGGATGGAACCGAGAAGCCTCTATCGAGCGGACAGCTTTTTATTCCGGGTTCCCTCCTCCAGGTCCATCTTGACTCCAGTCATCCTTTGACATACGGGATGGGGGATAGGACAGATGTGGTATTCAGCAGAAGTCCTGTTTTCATGCTTCAGCCTGAAGCCCAGCTCAAAGGAGTTCGTCCGATAGCTTGGTTCGATAGCAAGACACCCTTAAGGAGCGGATGGGCATGGGGCCAGCACTATCTGGAGGACGGCATCGTAGTGATCGAAGCGACTATCGGGGAAGGGAAACTTGTGATGTATGGTCCAGAGATAGCCTTTCGCGGCCAGCCTCATGGCACGTTCAAGCTTTTATTCAACGGACTGTACTATGGACCGGCCACGGATGTCCGCTTGAAGTGATTTTTGTATCCAGATTGAACATCAGTTGGAATAATATCCCATGCGGTGGACAACCTTATAATCCCTTTCTTTCACCCTTACCGTGATCTTCTTGAACTGTCCATCTTTTGCATACTTTTGGGGAGAATAATACAGCAGGTAATAATTATCTGATGCCTCGATCGCACGTTTGAACGACGAGGCAGGATTCGCCGAGCTATCCACAAATCCTCCGGTTGCATCTGCCATTTCTCTGAAGGCACCATAAATGTCTTCGGACCTTTCTTGAAAATACACACCCTGCACATGCTCGATAGCTGGGGTCAAGAACAAAAAATGGATGGAAATCGAGGAATCCGCAAAGGCCTGTTTGACACGGTCCACATCGAAGGAAATGTTCCTGCGAGAAGTTTCCGACATGTCGTATAGCCCCTGGAGAACATGGGGCTTATCTTGATAGTAGGCTAAATATTTGTCTAGAATGCTGGGTTCAATCTGCGGGATGTACTCTCTCTCGTAGATCATAAAAACATACTTTTGTCCGGTTTCATTTTTCAGAACTCTTGCAAAATCCAAAAGCTTCGCCTGGTCCACACGCCTGAGCTTTCTGATCCTATCCAAAGTATTCAGGTATTTGGCGAGCTGTTTTTCAAAAGGCTCACGGCCATAACCGGGAAGAGTGTAATTATCCAATTGAGTGGTTTCATTTCCCGGACCCCCAGGAGAATTTGAGGATAAGGACCTAGCCAGACCGACCAACTCCTCCACAGCTCCTCGGTATTCGGCGTTGCCGACCATCGCATCTTTTCGCAAAAGCTCTTTAAGTTGTTGTGAAAGCTCTTTTTTTGACTGAAACTCCAGTACCTGATCTCGCAGCTTATAGGTGCTCATCGGAGTGACGATGACAAGACTATCGCCCGGGACCAAAACATTTTCGTGAAAATAGTCTATCGCATCTCCTATTTTAGGTGTGTATTCGGATATCTCGAAAAAGAGGAAAAAGAACCTCTCGGTAGATGGAATGAACCGTTTCTTTTCCTCGCTTCTCTCGACTGTCCTGTTTTTTACTAGATAAACCGCTTCGATCTTCTGTGGATTGCCTTCTTCTAAGATTTCAAAGTCATCTATTGTCAAGTTTTCGATAAAATTTCCGTTCTGGAAGACTCTAACAGGAACTTCGATATTGATCACGATTGCTTGTTCGGCTACCTGTTCGCAAAAGACCCACAGGCTAAGCAAAAGGAAACATCCGAGAAGAAAAATCCGTTTCAATTCAACCTCTTTATATCAGGGATAACACAGAATCGCGAAGAAGTCAAAAACTCTATTTTTCCCTCATCGGATCCTCTCGAATGGCGACAAAACCAGAATAGCTTTCCCCTTCCAGGATCATTCTCAGTGTGTAAATCCCGGCTTCGACTTCTGGGCCCAGGAGTGGCCGCAGAAAAAAGCCTTGTCCCGTGGCATAACTCCTGAACTCTTCCATCACAGTCTGCAAGATTTTGTTGTATCCGTCGGTTGTCTTTGCCTTTTGGAATTCTTCGTGCAACTCATCCAAGCGTTCCTTTTGCTCCCCCTCCACTTGTTTTTTTAATTCGACAAAGATATTTTCCAGCCTTTTCACAAAGCTATTTTTCTGTTGATCGGTCGGCTCGAATCGCATATCCCAACGGTATCGGCCGATCCCCTCTGAGTCTTCCAACAATATGGTTCTTGTCATCTTTTGGCTCAGATCGCTGATTTCAACCATAGCTTTTTCCTGGGGTTTTGATCTGAGATAATAGTTTATCGAAGCCGTGTTTTGGATAGGCATCGGAGAATTGGAGGGTTCGACTTGAGACATGGATAGAGGGTTTCGCCCCACGAATAATTTGTGACCTCGGGTCGCGCCTCTGCTAATACCCTGCCATTTAGTTGCCACGGGATTGTCGAAAAAGTGGACTTTCTTTCCAGCCACATCTTCAGTGAACTGTTGCAGAGGAGTGATGTCATCCAGAATATAGGTGCCCCTGCCATGAGTACCCGCGATAAGATCGCCAGCTAGAGGATGTATTAGCAGATCGTGTACAGCGACCGTTGGCATTCCGCTCATAAGCTCAGTCCAAGACTTGCCGCCATCGACCGAAACGAACACACCAAACTCGGTACCCACAAACAGAAGGTTTTCATTCTTCAGATCTTCCCTGATGACATACACACTATGCCCATCCGGAAGGTTGTGAGTGATATTCTCCCATGTTTGTCCGAAATCCTTGGTTTTGAACACATAGGGGCGGAAATCATCGCTGCGGTGGCCATCAAAAGTCACAAAACACACACCTTTGTCGAAGTGGGAAGCTTCCACCCGACTTACCCAAATGGTTTCCGGAACACCAGAGATGTTGGGCCTGACATTGGTCCAAGTCACTCCATCATCCCGGGTCAATTGCACATTTCCATCATCGGTTCCTAACCAGATCAATCCGGATTCCAGCGGAGACTCAGAAATCGTGATGATAGTGCAATGGACTTCTGCTCCTGTGACATCGCGGGTCAATCCCCCGCTGTCTCTGAGGATTTTTTTGGGGTCGTTCGTGCTCAAGTCAGGGCTGATGATCCGCCAGTGATCTCCCCGATCGACACTCTTGAACAGAAAGTTGGCCCCATAATAGAGGGTAAGCGGATTATGGTGGGATAGAACGAATGGCGTGTTCCAGTTCATACGCACAACGGATCGGCTGGAATCTGTATGCTTAGGAACGACATCTTCCCAATTCAGCGTGTTGCTCCGCGTGGGTGAGATCCCCTCGGATTCCTGACGGAACAATGCGTGGTTTCGCCGCAACCTGCCTCCCTGGCTTTCGGAATAGACCGTGGTCCAATCGGTAGGATCCACCGCCGTGTAAAATCCATCTCCGCTGTGGAATTTAAACCAGTGATCGTTAAAAATGCCGTTGCAGTCCCGGCTGTTGCTCGGCCCGCCCCATATCCCATTGTCCTGAAGACCGACATATACATAATAGGGATCCCTCATGTCTGCAGAAACGACATAGATTTGGCTGATCGCATAATTGTCGAAGAAGTTGAAATGTTCGCCATGATCGTAGGTGATGGAAACTCCTTTATCGTTTCCCACATAATAACGGTCCTTGTTCTGGGGGTCGAGCCACATCACATGAAAATCACCGGCAATGCCGGGCATCCCTGGCTGGAAAGTTTTTCCCCCATCTTCAGAGATTTGCGCCTGGCCTCCCATGGCATAAACCCGTTGATCGTCATGGGGATTGATATAAATTTGGCTATAATAAAATGGCCGGTCGTTGTATCGGTTTACAAAGGCCCAGGTCTCGCCTCTATCCTCCGAGCGATAAATACCCGACCCGAGCTTGCTCATGTCTTCGTACTCTTCGCTACCCCGCCTCGGCTGAAAACCATGCTCGAAGATGACCATCACGATCTTGGGATCGGCGCGGTATATAGCGATACCGATGCGGCCGATATCTCCTTCGGGCAAACCCTCGGTCAACTTTTTCCATGTCTGTCCCCCATCACTGGATTTGAATAATCCTCCATTCGGTCCGCCGCTGTCGAAGCGGTGAGGTTGCCTCAACCTCTGCCAAAATGCTGTGTATAAAATATCCGGATTTATCGGGTCCATCTCGATATCGGTGCACCCTGTTTTGCCGTCATCGGGAAGTCCATTTCCCAATTTCAGCCATGTCTGTCCCCCATCTGTCGTTTTATACAAACCTCTCTGTCCTGTGTACCCCCACAGGTGTCCTTGAGCTGCTACATAAAGGATATCCGGATCTTCTGGATGTGCGATAATCCGCGCGATATGATGAGAATTTTCCAGCCCCATATGGGTAAAGGTTTTCCCGCTATCCGTGGATTTATATATCCCATCTCCCCAACCCACGCTGTTCCGCACATTGGCCTCTCCCGTGCCTACCCAAATTATGTCCGGATTCTTGGGAAACATGGCCACAGCGCCGATCGACGCCGAGCCATAATCATCAAAAATAGGCTCCCATGTCGTTCCGGCATTGATGGATTTCCAAACACCTCCAGAGGCAGATGCCACGAGCACATGCCCAAAGTCGGTGTCTAATGCTTGGATATCGGTGACTCGGCCACTCATATTGGCCGGTCCGATATTCCGCCATTGGAGGTTTCTGAAAAGGGCCCTTTCCGCTGGCTGTGCATTCAGCACACCCCAATTTAAAAAAAATAAAAAAGCCATTAACATCCAGCAGAATAGAACCTTTTTTCTCGTTCGGTTTATCATGCATTTCCCTCCTTAAACTATTTTTCTTCTCTTTTGGGCAAACCATAACACTTGAAAAAATTCATCCGTTAATACAGCTTTGGAGATCACTGAGCCTATATCTTAGCCTAATAACATCATCGACAATATCGTTTAGCTAACACGGTATTGAAGCCCCTAGGGAATGTCAAGTCTACTGGAGATGTCTTGTTTTGCTTGACTCTCTCCATGGCTAAATTATATTTTATCTCTGATCCATTTTATGATCGTGATGATAACACGAATATCGTTCTATTAGGGGAATATATATGCCAAAAAAGCTAACGCTTGAAAAATTACAGGCAGTTGTCGGGGAAGAGATCGGCTTATCCGATTGGATGGAAATCACGCAGAAGAGGATCGATGCCTTTGCCGAAGCCACAGAGGATAGGCAATGGATCCATGTGAATCCTTTAAAGGCAAAGTTTGGACCCTACCACAAGACGATCGCTCACGGATTTTTGATCCTGTCTCTTTTAGTCCATCTCACATCCCGGATAGAACTCTTCAGATATAAGGTGAAAATGATAGCCAATGTGGGGATGAACCGCATGAGATTCATCAGCCCTGTGCCGGTTGGTTCCAGGATCAGAAACCGTTGTGTGCTCAAGGATGTAACAGAAAAAAGCGATGGGAAAATCGTCATCACGATAGATAACACGGTTGAAATAGAGGGAGCGGAAAAGCCAGCACTTGTGGCCGAAGTCTTGGCCTTAGTGATTGTGTGAGCAGGTCCAATCGGCTTGGTGTTTTATATGTTTCAGGCTCCGAAATCGGACGTGAACGATTTAAGCCTTCTTGCTTGGCGAGAGTTTTTCAAGCATCTTAAAGCTTTCGCCTCGATCTGCCTGATCCTTTCACGTGTCACTTTGAATCGCTGTCCGACCTCTTCCAGCGTGTGCTCGTTTCCATCGCCCAATCCAAATCTCATTCTCAGGACCTCCGCTTCCCTGTGAGTGAGGGAATCCAGAGCGTAATCAATTTGCTCTTTCAGATTGCCAAGAATAACGGAATCAGGAGGAGAGGGAATTATCGTATCCTCTATAAAATCAGCGAGATAACTGTCATTCTCTTTCCCCACAGGAGCGTTGAGAGATACGGGCTCCTGGGAGCTTTTGATGATTTGCCTTACCTTGTCTATAGGAAGATTCATTTTTTTGGCCACATCATCGCATGTGGGCTCTCTCCCCACTTCATTGATGAGTTCTTTTGTCAATTTATGTAATTTATTTATCGTGTCTACCATATGGACAGGGATTCTAACCGTCCGGGCTTGGTCTGCAATGGCTCTTGTTATGGATTGCCTTATCCACCACGTTGCATATGTCGAAAACTTGAATCCCTTCCTGTAATCGAATCTTTCCACAGCTTTCATCAAACCCATGTTCCCTTCCTGTAATAAATCTAGAAAATGCAGATTGTTCACTCTGTATTTCTTCGTGATGGAAACAACGAGTCTCAGATTCGCCACGATCAAATTTTTCTTAGCCCTATCTCTGATCGCTTCTCCCAAGGAGATGGCCTGGACTATTTCATTTAATTTGATTAGATCAAAACCGAGCTCGATCTGATGGATTCCTATCAACTCATCACATCCCTTGATTTTTCGATTCAGATCGATCCGCGTGGTTTCATTTTTAACCTTTGTGTACAGCGTGTAAAATCCTTCCCTTTTTTTTCTCAATTTATCCAGAAAAAAGGCTCTATCCCGAAGTTCTGCAATGATTTTCTCTTTTTGCACCGGAAGCAAATTGAGCTTTTTCATGGACTTAGCCAATTGGATTTTAAGTTGCTTTCTCTTGAGAAGGAATGACTCGTCATATGGGATTTTTTCTAATTTAAACCCAAAATTCCTTACCTCTTCAATTCCCTGGAATATCTCCTTGCTCCTCGCTTCGAAATTCCCGTCCTTAAGATTGTCAGAAAAATCGAAAAAGTCTGAGATTACCTCTGGATTTCTTCTAATATCTTCTTCAAAGGTGACGATTTTTCTCCAAGTCAACCGGGTTTCGAGCAGAGCGTCGTTGATGATGTTTTCCCCTCTCTCGATTTCTTTAGCGATGATGATTTCTTCCTTTCGTGAGAGAAGGGATACGCTGCCAATCTCCCGAAGATAGAGCTTCACAAGATCGGTCAATGACTCGAGCTTGTCGTCGGTGTCGTCATGCTTGACTTGTCTTTTCGATAGGGAACTATTTTCTATCTCATTCTTTTCCTCATCTTGCAGACATGAAAAATTATCATAATCATGATCATCGCCGAGATCATTCCGATCTATTGTTTCACAAATATTCAGCCGTATGTCATCCATATCATTCCCGAAAAATTAAAAGACTCTAAAATCCTTTCTGCTCTGAAATTCGATCATCCCGCACGGGGTCGTCTTTTTTTGACTTTCTTATTTCTAGATCAACCTCTTCACCTCAGAATAAGTGAACTCCCAGGTTATTCCCAGGATGACCGCAATCTATGATTCCGCCTTTCCACGTCCATCCGATGGGCAATTTTCCCATTTTTTAACCTTCTGGACCTTTTTCCTTTTGGTTCCCTGATCGATGTTTCTTGCCAAAAGTTTGTATCCTCCTTCTCGAATAACATTTTCAGATTTTTCATGGCTACCTCCAAAAAGGATTTTTTCCAGTTGTAGATTTAGAAAAATCTTAGAGTTTCTCTTTATTGTCTATGAGCTAATCCAACTCTGTCATCGATATCCTTGGCGATCATTTTGATGTCGGATAAAGCGATGGTAATCTCCTTTTCAATTTCTTCTATCGTTTTTAAAAAGCTGTTCATCCTCAGTTCATAATATGAATTGAGTTTTACGACCAAACCTGCCTTCATCAGTTTTTTTAGGTGATAAATCACCGATCCGACAGTTGGTTCGACATACGCGGTCAATTCCTCACTCGTCAATCCCTTTCCCATCTTGGCCGAATTTATGAGCGCTTTTAGTATCTTGAAGGCTGTTTTATCCTGATCGCGGGAAGTGAGAAAACCAAGACTATTGCATATCCATTCGATATCCTGATCGAGCTGATTTTTAAGAGGTTCTCTCAGTTTCTTTATGGTAAAGTGTCTGAGCGCCTGTTCCATTTAAGTTTAAATTAATTTATAATATTTAAATTAAGCTTGAAATTTATATATATGATAAATAATTTCAGTTAAATGTCAAGGTATTTTAAATGCAGATCGACAAAAAATTGTTCGAATATAAACGGGAAAAATATCCATCCAGAAAATTTTTAATCTCATTTCGTTTCACACTTTCTATACATATAAAAAAAACAGTATTCTCTGGAGGTCGAAAAACCTATATAATATATAATCTTTTTTATTGCCGATTTATCGAATACCCCCTTAAATTCGTATGGATCGGGTGCAGGGAGGATGCATGAGGATAAAATCATTAACGGCCACACCTGTGGAGTTACACCTCAAAGAACCATTTGCTATTGCAAACGAGACTGTGGATCGGGCAATCAATGTCTTCATAAAAGTCGAGACAGATCTGGGTCTTGTCGGATGGGGTTGTGCCACACCGGATTCTGTCACTTCCGAAACAGAGGAAACCGTTCTTTTAGCGTGCAATACGATTCTTCAAGACCTGATGATCGGAAAAGATCCCATTCGTATCAACCAAATTAACGAGGACATCGAGCAAAATCTCAAAAAAAATCCCTCGGCAAAAGCAGGAGTCAACATGGCCCTGTATGATGTTCTCGGCAAGGTTGCAAACATGCCCCTGTATAGCCTTCTTGGTGGATATAGAGATAAAATTGAAACCTCGGTGACAATCGGACTGAATCCCACCGATATCATGGTGGAAAAAGCAAAGGAGTTTATCGCTCAGGGATTCACATGTCTCAAGATTAAATGCGGCATGGATCCGGATCAAGATATCGAGGCTGTCCTTTCGATAAGAAGCACGGTTGGATCTGCAATAAAAATACGCTTGGATGCCAATGAGGGATATACCGTTGAACAAGCCTTGCGAGTGGCTCAAACTTTGGAGGATCTCGGAGCGAACATCGAGATACTGGAGCAACCGACAAAGGCGAAATTTCTGTATGCTTTGAAAGAAGTCACGGTGCACTGCCCTGTCCCCATAATGGCGGATGAAACTGCTCTGACCTTGAGGGACAGCTTAAAGGTCATAAAAAGAGAAGTTGCGGACATGATCAACATAAAGCTTATGAAAATCGGAGGAATCTCGAACGCCATCAGGGCCAACCTCTTTGCTGACCTGGCAGAAATTCCCGTAATGGTGGGGTGCATGAATGAATCTATGGGCGCGATGGCGGCAGGAGTCCACTTTGCGTGTGCCTTTAAAAATGTTGTTTATGCAGATTTAGATTCTGCCTTGGACTTCACCGATGATGTCGTCAAAGGGGGGGCAAGCTATAAGGACGGCTTTGTCATCCCTTCGGACAAACCAGGCCTCGGCATAGAGGTTGATCTGTAGTGAGAAATTTGATCGAAAATATTTTGAGGGATGTCCCCACCTATACCCGCTTTCTTACCGTCAGGGAGATAGATGAGCTGGTCGCTCTCATAAAGATGATGCCTGGTGTCGAGGAGAATATAATCGGCCGCACGGTCAACGATGAACCCCTTCTCATGTTAAGCATGGGGACAGGTAAAAAAACGGCGATGATCATTGGCGTTCCGCACAGCGATGAACCACTCGGAAGCCTAGTCGTTACCTTTTTTGCTAGATGGCTTGCGAAACACCCTGAGACCGATGGATTGGGCTGGCGTTGGCTGTTTATCCCGATTCTCGAGCGTAGGGGAATGCGCCTCAATGAAGGATGGTTCAATATGCCAGAGTCATTGGCGGCTATGGCAAAATCAACGTTCAGAGAACCCACAGAGCTCCAGTATGAATGGACTTTCCCCATCAGCTATGATGATTATCGATGGACAAAATCAAGGCCTGAGACCCTCGCCGTAAAGGAAGTTCTCGAAAAGGAAAAA
Organism: uncultured Eubacteriales bacterium; assembly: GCA_964538085.1. Taxonomy (GTDB): domain Bacteria; phylum Acidobacteriota; class Aminicenantia; order Aminicenantales; family Aminicenantaceae. Next base: position 119,379 of record CAZIDF010000001.1, read on the forward strand.
CCCGATCTACTCTGCGGTCTGCACCACAGCGGATTCACGGATGCTTATTATTACTTCAGCAAGGATTTCCCTGAAGTGTATCCAAAATTGAAGAAATTCGCTGCCAGTATTCAAATACCTCTTTCAGATTCAGCCCCCGATGTGCCATTCGGAAATTTGTTGTCTCCTGGATTCTATCAAATGTATGGTCTCAAAGATTATATCGGCTACTATACAAAAAATGATCCGATGATATTGCCAGCAATTAAACGTGGAGCTTGCAGCGACGAATGGTACCAGAATGAAATCGGTGGCTTCAGTTTTAACTGTGAAGTGCCCATGTATCTAACTCCAAAATTAAAAGATAAAGCCCCTTCCCGAACATCCTTCAGAAAGATGATCGAGGAGAGATATAAACGAAAACAAGCAAGAGTCCTTTATTCCCTAAAGTTGTGGGATAAACTCAAACACAACGAGGAAATGGCAGATCCACATCTTATGACTGCAGCAAAAAAACACTTGGCACACGCCCAAGCATCCCTGGAACATGAAAAACGAATCCTTTCGAAGATGGAAAACAAACCCATAACAAAAGCGGAGAAGTTCCAAAACAGCGTACTGGAAGACCTATTCGATTTATTTTTCCTAGGACAGATCTGGCGAGTTGCTGAAAGTATTTGCATCAAGGGAGGCGCAACCGATGTCTGCCACCTGATGGAGGCGGCGGATCTAGAGATCAAATCATTGGCAAAGAGTATTCAAGAAAGAGGAGCCTTCTACCACATCCCTATCCGGAGTTCTGTAAAAATGCAATTAGGGAGCTTGCTCATCATCGCAGAAGAGTTGAAAAAAAAGTACCATAAAGTATCATATTGAATTCTGCCTCATCCAGTGTTATAATAGCAACATTACAATTAAACTGACAGGAGAACACCGTTGAATTCCCAACATATTCCTCATCCGGCCTTGAACTTAGGTATTATCCGCAAAATAGCGCCAAGCGACTTTCACTGAATCGTTCAACTGGAAAAAAATTGTTTCGGTACCCTTCTTGCCTATTCTCAGCGACAATTAAAATATCTCTTGACCCATGCTAGAAGTTGCGCCCTTGTAGAAACCTCGAACCAAATGATTAGAGGTTTCATCATTCTTCTTTATCGAAAAAGATCTACCGTCGCTGCCATTGAAACGCTGGATGTCGATCCCCGCTTCCATGGTCAAGGCATCGGCCTGCGCTTGCTAAAAGCTAGCGAAGAGGAAGTGGTTTCGTCTGGTATGAAAAGCATAAGATTAGAAGTCTCGACAAGCAATCTTCCCGCATTGCGACTGTATGAAAAAGCAGGATACCGGACAACGGCATTTTTGCCTAATTATTATTTAAATGAACATAATGGAAGCCGGAATGCTTACCGAATGGTTAAAAAGTTGGCTTAAACAGAAGGCTTTTTGATCGGAACCCAATCTCCCTCTTCGAGCCTGCAATATCCGATCGTATAGCGCTCGAGTATGGACATCAATCTTTTTCGAAAATGTCTCGGGATCATATGGATATCGGCAATATCGCTATCGAGATGAATTCTCTCGATATGATCCACCTGTCTTCCCTGTGGAGATTCACGTTTTCCTTTGAGAAGATAAAAGGAATGATCTTTTTCATCCTGATCGAGTCTCAAGAGAGAAAAATCGCTCCTTTTTCGAAGAGACAGGATGTCCTTTTTCGAAAAGTTCATCTTTTCGGGATTCCCGTTGTTTGCCATGAGGAAGAGAAGCACTCCGATACATTTGGAACAGATCCCACAGGGCACGATTTCACGGTCAACGAAGTGACAGGAATGACAGGATCGCTGTTTATCAGCCAAATGCAGATAGCGTGAGATAAGGATTCGTTCCACGATAAGCCCTGTGATGTTGCGAACGGTAGACCATTGAGACAGTCCCGATATTCTCCGGGAATACCAGTCATTCATCCTGATATCAAAATCTTGGTGTTGATCATATATCCCGAAATAATGGGAAATGCCATGATAAAGGGGAGGTGACCGGAGATCATCGAATTCACTTCCGATAAGTAGGTTGCCGATTCCTTCATGGACAAAAACAGGGAGCAAAGCAAAAACATAAAAAGGAAAAATACACAGTCTGATCGGATAAGTGTCAGCCCTTATTTTCCTAAAATCGGACCGGATAAAATGAAGATGATCCAGCATGAAATTATAAAACCGGTCCACATTTGTCCATATTCGCCGCGTGTTCGGATCGGCTTTTTTGTGATACCGATAGGCAGGCAAAGCGGGTCTCCAGTGCCCCCCGCTTTCATTCACATACAGAGGATACACATCCGCCCCGGCCTCGCTCAGCAACGCATAAGTCAACAAGCTCTCTTTTCCTCCGCTAGAAAGAACACCACACCTGTTTTCCTTCATCCCCTTCGCGATAAAACGATCAGGATGGACATGGGCGGGCTCTATCTCCGCTCGAAGATCCGAGTGCAAGGGCAGGACATCGTTCTCGGAGAGAAAAAACTCAGGCAAGATATAATTTGCTCTGCGCCGGAGAATCTTATTCACTAAGATATCCCGGCTGAAAACAACATTCAGGTCATCAAGAAGACGAATGTCGGAATCAGACAAAGAAAAATCGAGCACAAACCTTTTGGAAAACAGGCCATAGTTCAGAAGCGGCATGCAAAAAGCCATCCTCAGGAGAGGCAGATGACTCTCCTGTATTTCGTTTTCATACCTGACTTCCAAAACAAATTTATGAGTGTCGCCATCGATGGAATTCAATGTGACTTCCGATTTTGCGGTGGGCCCGCTTATGACTGGTTCAGAGAGTGTTATCGAGGAAAAGCTTATAAAATGTGATTGGTTATTCATCACGGAAATTAACGAGCTTCTCAACGATCTCATCCACTCCATCTGACAGTGGCTCCACGACCGGGACACGGAACGTGTTCCCCAGTTTCTCCTTCGCCATTTTAATTTCGGAAGCATCCATCTTTTCTCGGTTAAGCCCTATGGCGAGCAGCGGTTTGCCTGTCAGAAGTTCTGCGATTCGAATTATTCTTGACGGATCCGGCATAGGATACTCGGGAAAACCATCAAGATGCGGCCTTTTGGGGGCATCGACAAGGATAAACCCATGGACCTTCCCGGCAGCCAATATTTCATATCCTCCTGGGAAAAAGGGATGAACAAGGCTCCCCTGTCCCTCGATGATGATAAAATCCGGAGAGAGGTCTTTCCATGAGTCGAGGATCGCTCCCTCAATCCCTCCTGCGATAAAATCATTGATCATGGCATCCAGAACTATCCCGTGAGGCCAACCCTGAATCCAGCCGGTCTGACCGGTAAAAATCATATCGGACATATGTCCGTGCTTTTTCAGCCCTTCGTTTAAAAGCACGGCCAAAGTTCTTTTTCCGACAGCCGAGTCGACTCCCAGGAGAGCGATCCGTATCGATTTTACTTTTGAGATTTCTCCGGTATAAAAGCGTTTATGATCCCGAAATATTTTTCTGACATCGACTATTTCACATTTATTTTCCTTGGCTAACTTTTCAAAAACAGGATTATCTGAGAGGAACTCATGAAGTCCTGAAACGACATCCAGGCCGTTTGAAAGAGCCCATGAGACCGCTTTGTCGTATCCATCGGGAAGAATCCCTCCTTCCGACACAGCCCCGATGATGAAAGTATCCGCTCGAGTTGCAGCCAGCGATCTCTCCAGGTCATTGAAAAGGGGTATCCCTCTTTTCTTCCCATCCAAGATCTCGCCTGCATCTCCTTCTGGCAATGTAGAGTCTACGACAGAAGCGATATGATATTTTTTGCTGTACCGGACCAAACCATGCGCGGTCTTTCCATCGGCACAGTTATAGAGCCGATCAGCATAGACGATCGCGCTTTTTTTGGCCATCCTAAATTTTTTTCAGCTCTTTCTGCCTGTCAATACCGCTATGTATCTATCTTGGGCGAAGGGCTCTTTCTGGTGTTGTTCTAGCAGGGAAATGAGACCTGCAGTCGATGCTGGCAACACATTCAACCCTTCTTTTTCGCGAATGATTCTGGAAAAGGTCAGCATGTTTTTATCGCTGCCATAAGAGGCCCAGCCTCCCGAGTTTCGAATGGCATACAATGCATAATCTCCATCGATCGCACGCCAGTTGATCAATGGCTCATTCACGGCTGTCTCCCGGATCTTTTCCGGCATCAAATCCTGGCAATTCGGAAGATTTTTGATGTAAGCCTGGATTATCGGATTTTTCCCGAAAGATGATCCTGCAATGATCTTGGGAATCCGGGAAGTTTTTCCTCTTCTGTAGAGGCTGACAAAACCCTTGTAAACTCCAGCCAGGGTGGTCCCATTGGATACAGGCAAGGCCACAACTGCGGGGGCATCGCGCAGTTCATCATAAATCTCTCGAGCAATTTCTCCATAGGCATTCAACTGAAGAACCGTGTTTGCACCACCGGCATTGGCATCGTAGTAGTCACTCTTTTCCGCCATTTGTTGAGAAACTATAACCGCATTCTCGTAATCGCCGGGAATTCGCAATACCTCAGCTCCATACCCCGATATCTCCTTTATCCGTGTAGTGTGGTATTTTTCCGGTATGTAAATGACACATCTCAAACCCGCAAGACAGGCTGCCAGAGCAATAGCAGCGCCATAATTGCCACAAGTCGCAACCGTAATCGTATCATACCCCCGACGGAGAGCATCCATAACCTGTGCGAAGGCAATTCTGTCTTTTTGCGTACCCGTGGCTGTGCTTCCTTCGAACTTGAGATAGATCTGCCGGATTCCAAATTCGCGCTCGATATTTCGGGCCCGTGTTAGGTTGGTATCCCCTATCTCTGAATCTATGATGTCTTCGAACGCTTCCAATCGTTCTTCCCTAGTGTGAGAATGATCGGCAGCGATTTTTCTCTGCATTTCCAGTTCAGGAGCGATCGAGGGATACTGGGCTGTAGCCCCATCCAAAAGAGAGAGTATGCTATCCAGACTATGCTCTTCAGTTTGCTCTGAATTTTTGTCTTTGGTTTGATCTAACTTATCGTTCGACATCGGTTTTATCTAAGAATACACATATCATATTTTTGCAATTTTTCAATGATTTTTCGCACATCTGACAAAAAAAATATTTCCAAGGATCCTCTTGGAAATCGCCTCCCGGCCCTTTTCAGCTCAAGATTTTGTTTTTCGTTGGGTCACTAAGAAGCCGAGAACAAATCCGACAGCCAAGAGCCCAACCATAAAAATGATCCGCGACATCATGATTTTCCAGAAGAACAATTGAAGGGTAACTATTTCCGAATTCTGGACAACGATCACGACAGCCAACACAACGAGCACTAAAATAAGAACTGTTTTGGATTTTACAGTCATTTTCTCTTTCATAACCACTTTCTCCTTTTAAAAAACATCAGCATGACAAGTGCGACGACAAGGATCACGCCCCAAACGCCAAAATAGGCCCAGTGCCATTTGAGTTCGGGCATGAACTCGAAATTCATCCCATATATTCCAGCGATAAATGTCAACGGGATGAATATCGTCGCGATGATGGTCAGGACCTTCATCACCTCATTCATCCGGTTGCTGATGCTCGAGAGATAGGTGTCATGCATACCGGAGAGCATATCTCGGTAAGTTTCCAGGGTATCGATAACCTGAATCGTATGATCGTAAATATCTCTGAGGTAGATCCGAGTAGATTTTTGAATGAGCCGGGATTCGCTCCTTTCCAACAAATTCACAAGCTCCCTTAGAGGCCATACCGACCGCCTCAAAAAAATCATCTCCCTTTTGAGTTTGTGAATTTCCTGCAAGGTCTCCGGTTTGGGATCTGTGACCACCTTATCTTCCAATTCCTCGATCTTTTCCCCGTCTTTTTCCAGGATAGAAAAGTAGTTGTCAACCACAGCATCGATCAACGAATAAGCGAGGTAATCGGTGCCCATTTTCCGGATCCGGCCTTTGCCATTTCGGATTCTCGTCCTTATGGGCTCAAAAATATCTCCTTGTTTTTCCTGGAATGAAACAACATAATTTTCCCCAAAAATAAGGCTCACCTGTTCGATTTGCGTTTCTTTGGACTCTTCATCAATATAGAGCATTTTCAATACCACATATATATAATTTTCAAATTCCTCCATCTTGGGACGCTGCTGGGTATGGACAATGTCTTCTAAAACTAAAGGGTGAAGGCCGAAATTTTCTCCTAATTTTTGGATGATGTCAACATCATGGACACCATCGATATTTATCCATGTGACAGTCGACGTCTCTTTGAAAGGGAAACATTCTTCGATCTCTTTGACCTCTCTTTCTTGAAACTGGGATTCATCATAGTCGAGGAGAGTAATTTTTGTTTCTTCGGTTTTTTTGTCTCCGACAAAAACCGGAGTCCCGGGGGGAAGGCCCCTCTTTTTATCTCTTTTCCGGCTGAATTTATTCAATGAAATCATATTTACCTCCTCGAAGCGGTGCAATGACCATCGCAAAAAAAAACCATGAAATTCTCTCTGTTTTTTCAATGAAGGCTACCTTCACAACATTCCTGTACCCTTCGGGAAGGAACATCTCTATCAATCTGAGTGACATTTGTCCTCCCTAATGCCCTTCTTCTTTGAACAAATCTCTCAGGATCTTCAGAGCGCCATACAGGATGATTTGATCCCCGGCTTGAATGATCTCGCTCGCTTTGGGAATCGGAACCCAATTCTTCCCCCTTTCGATCCCCAAAACCATGACTCCCCTTTCTCTAAGATGTCCGTCTTTGAGAGAGGTCCCTATCAACGGAGATCTCTCGCCGATGATCTTTTTGATCAGACCGTATCCTTCTAAAAAATGCAACAAGTCTTCGGTTGCCGCCTCTTCGAATGCCGGAGATTTTATCAGTCTTTTCTCGATAAAACTCTCCCATCGTCTGGCGAATTTTTTGTGGGTTGCGATTTTATAAATCAAAAACACCCCGACGATCAGGATCAAAACATTTATCGGCAATTGGTATCCTCGGCTGGTGGACAGAGAAGAGGTTGCGGAGACGATAACGGTTACGATTCCCGCATTTCCCGAGATCATCAGATACCGGATGATCTGACGTCTACGCGGGTGATTGACGATAGCTTCGGATTCTTTCGTAGTAAAACCTGTCCCCGAAAAGGCAGATAACGCCTGGAATCTCGCCTTTTTTTTCTCCAGTCCTGTCATCATCAAGGCGATGGATGCAGCTCTTACGACAAGGAAAGAAACCAATATGGCCAACAGAGCGGGGACCAAAAAAGCAAGGCTACTCATTCGTGCCTCCTCAGACGACTTATCCAATGAGGATATTTTATAGAAAATGCCTTAATAAAACTATAAATGAGAAATCTTTTTTTGACATTTAGAGAAATTTTGCATAAATTTATAATCGGTGGGTCAGATCGTTTTTTATGAAATTTTGTTTTAACACAGAACCCAAATGAAGGATCAAATTATCGTTTTCACTGACCTTGACGGTACGCTTGTTGATTACCACACTTATTCCTATGAACAAGCCCTCCCAGCGCTGGTTGAGTTAAAAAAAAATGACATTCCTCTGATCATCTGCTCGAGCAAAACCCGGGCAGAAATAGAAAAATTTCGTTCAAGGCTGGACAACGACCATCCGTTTATCTCTGAAAACGGCGGGGCCATTTTTGTTCCTCTGGACTATTATGACTTCGAGATTCCTTATACTCGAAAAGATTTGAAGTATTGGATAATCGAGTTTGGCACGCCCTACCACAAAATCAGGGGAACATTGCAGAAAATACAATCTGAATTCCCCGATAAGGTAAGGGGATTCGGTGATATATCTGCCCAGGAAGTGGCAAACTTATGCGAGATTCCTTCGGATGAAGGCGTTCTGGCAAAAGAACGAGAATACGATGAACCTTTTCTCCTCAAAGACAAAACAATACTGGATAAAATTCGAGAGTTAGCCAAAGAAGATCATCTCCAAATCATTCAAGGAGGTCGGTTTTATCATCTCATCGGGGAAAATGACAAGGGGAAGGCTGTCTCCTATTTGACGGATATTACCAGGAGAGCTTATGACGATATCAAAACCATCGGCCTCGGGGATAGCCAGAACGATTTGCCCATGCTTCAAGTCGTTGATTTTCCTGTATTGGTCAAAAAACCGGATGGAAGCCATGCCCCTGACATAAACCTGGATAATCTTATCCGTTCGCCAGGCAAAGGTCCTGTGGGTTGGAATTTTTCTGTAATGGAGCTCCTGGATAAGCTGGTATAGTTTCTCACAAGCTCCATAATACAAATATCAGCCCGTATCATTCGACGATCCTGTTGGCTATATCTTCAATGGTCGCTTCAACCATCCCCAAAAATCCCATTTATCACATACGCGGAAAAGGAGAGACCCAGGCGAGGAAGGGAAGCATTTCCAAATCCGTGATAATTTTAATATGGTCAGGGAAGCTGAAGAGGAAGTCATCCGGAGGCGAGCGGGCATGGTTCCTCGTAGAGGAGAGCGAGCCGAGGAACTAAGCGGAATTTCCTCGCTGGGGAAATTCAGCGGGCTGACGTTTCAGCTTGCCTGACTGTTTCTTTATCACGGATTTGGAAATGCTTACGCGAGGAAGAAAATAGCTGATTTTTATTCGCGATTAATATATAATCCAGGGTTTAAGTATGCTGTAATTATGCCATGACAAAAATAGTCACCATCATTCTGGCGGGTGGTCAAGGGAAGCGGCTCTTTCCTCTAACGAAAATGCGCAGCAAACCAGCCGTCCCGATTGCCGGCCGATTTCGGCTGATCGACATTCCGATCAGCAACTGTATCCATTCAGGGCTGAGAAAAATCTTCATTCTCACTCAATACAGCAGCGAATCTCTCCATCGTCATATCTTCATCACTTATCGCTTCGACAGTTTCACAAAAGACTTCGTCACCATTCTCTCCGCCCAACAAACCCTCGAGAGCCCTGATTGGTACCAAGGAACAGCCGATGCAGTCCGTCAAAACCTGCGTTTTTTCCGTACTGAGGGAGACCTGGTGCTGGTTCTTTCAGGGGATCACCTGTACCGGATGGATTATCAAAAATTCATAAAATTTCACCTGGATAAAAAAGCCGATGTTAGCATAGCTGTTTATCCTGTCTTTTCCAGTCAAGCTCCGGAATTCGGCGTGATGAAAGTGAACAACCAAAGCCGGATCGTAGCCTTCCTCGAAAAGCCTAAAGATCCCTCTCAAATAGAGAGCATGAAAGTCCCGGAAGAGGTCTTTCACCAATTCCAGATAGATGCTGCCGGACGGACACACCTCGCCTCGATGGGAGTGTATATTTTCAAATGGGAAGTCCTCAAGAATCTGCTGGAAAAGTCTATCCACGAAGATTTCGGCAGGGAGGTTATCCCCTCTTCCATAGAACAATACAACGTGCGCGGCTACTTTTTTAACGATTACTGGGAGGATATCGGAACGATTCGCAATTTTTACGATGTTCACATGGACCTGACCCAGCCCTTGCCTCGGTTTAATTTTTATGATGAACAAAAACCGATCTTCAGCCATGCCCGCTTTCTCCCGGGATCGAAAATCTTATCCTCCCTTGTCCAAAACTCCATATTGTGCGAGGGCAGCATTATCAACAACTCGAAAATAAGCCATGCCATCATCGGAATCCGCTCTCGCATCGGAAACGACTCCCTGATCGAGCGTTCTGTCCTTATGGGAGCCGACTTTTTTGAATCGAAAGAAGAACTCGATAGGAATCTTAAAAAAAATATTCCCCGAATGGGAATCGGAGACAACTGTGATATCCAAAACGCGATCGTCGATAAAAACGCACGCATCGGAAATGGAGTCAAACTCGTCAATGCGAGGAGAATAAATGAGGAGACTCAAGAAATGTATGTGATAAGAGACGGAATCATCGTTATCCCGAAAAACGCCATCATTCCAGATGGGACTGTCATTTGATTTTATAGGAGACACTCATGCCTGAACTTCGTTATGATCCGCTAGAACATCGATGGGTGATCATCGCCACCGAAAGAGCAGCCAGGCCTTCCGATCTGGCTGATAAGACAAAATACAACCACGTCAAAGTCTGTCCCTTCTGTGAAGGTCACGAAACATCCACCCCCCCAGAGATATGGGCCTTCAGAGATCCGAAAACAGCTCCCAACACACCGGGGTGGCAGGTCCGGGTCGTATCCAATAAATTTCCCGCTTTGAAAATCGAATCCGAAGGCAAAAGGATAGGAGTGGGTTATTACGACATGATCGAGGGAGCGGGTGCCCATGAAGTGATCATCGAAACCCCTCAGCATGACATTAGCCTGGCAGACCTCCCTCCTAGCCACATCAAGTGGGTCCTCCTCGCCTACCGGGAAAGGATAAAGGACCTGTATAAAGACCCGCGGTTCAGGTATGCGCTTGTTTTCAAAAATCACGGGCAAAGGGCTGGAGCCTCTCTTGCTCACCCCCATTCCCAATTGATCACAACACCGATCGTTCCGCGCAATGTATTCATGAAGCTAGATGTCGCAAAGAAACATTATGCGACCAAGGAGAGATGTCTGATCTGTGATCTGATTCAACAGGAAATCAGCACAGGATCAAGAATAATCAGCCAGGATAACGGCTTCGTCGCTTTTGCTCCTTACGCTTCCCGTTTCCCGTTCGAAGTGTTCATTGCACCGATAGAGCACAATCACAACTACGAAGACATTACCGATGACGACCTAGAGAGATTTTCCCATCTGCTCAAAGACATTCTTTCAAAGCTTAAAAGTGTGCTGAACGACCCGCCTTATAATTTTGTTCTCAACACATCCCCCAACACCAATGCCAAACCCAAGCTTCCGGATCAATGGGCAACCCTTAAGTACGATTATCACTGGCATATCGATATCATCCCCAGGCTCGTCCGCATCGCCGGATTCGAATGGGGAAGCGGATTCTACATCAATCCCAGTGTCCCGGAGGAAGCCGCCAAATATTTGCGAGAGGAAGGCTGAAAGCTCATTCAACACGGTCAGATAATTCTGTGAGTTCGGCAAATTTCCCGGCTTCATGGGAAAACAATTGATCTGGCAAAAGCCGCCACCGCCAGTTTCCTATTTTCGTCCCGGGCAGGTTCATCCTCGCTTCCTCCCCCAACCCCAAAAGATCCTGCATGGGAACGATAAAGGTATCGGCAGCGGACTTCATGCCCATTTCGATGAACTCCCGATGGACGTCTTGTTCCGTGATTCGATGCCCTAAATATCGAAACAACCTAGTCTTATCCTGCGTCTTGGCCTCCGTTGTGAACCACCCCTTTACGGTGTTGTTATCATGAGTCCCGGTATAAACCACACAATTTTTTTTAAAAGTATGGGGCAAATAAGGATGGTCTGGATTGTCATCGCCGAAAGCGAAAAGAAGAACCTTCATTCCGGGAAAGCCAAACCGTTCTCTGACTTCTTCCACATCCGGAGTGATCGTCCCGAGGTCTTCCGCCACGATGGGCAGAGTGGAAAATCTCTGGTTGAGTCGACCGAAGAAATCCATCGCCTCTGCTTTTACCCATGTTCCATTTACAGCCGTTGTCTCCCCGGAAGGGACTTCCCAATAGCCGACAAAACCCCTGAAGTGGTCTATCCTGACCACATCGAACAATTTTAAATTGCGTTCCAGTCTTTGTATCCACCAGCCGTAACCGGTTCGCTTCAATTCATCCCATCGGTAAAGAGGATTGCCCCAGAGTTGTCCGGTTTTGCTGAAATAATCAGGAGGGACACCAGCGACGACGAAGGGTTCCCTGTTTGGGCCGAGTTTGAACAACTCGGGATGGGCCCAAACGTCCACGCTATCATGAACGACATAGATGGGGATATCTCCGAGGATCAAGACTCCCTTCCGGTTGCAGTAGTCTCTCAGTCTATTCCATTGCCTATAAAACACATGTTGAAGAAATTTCGCCTTTGCTATCTCCTCATGCAGTTCTGATCTCAAAATTCTCAAAGCACCTGATTCCCTGTCCCTAATACCGGAGGGCCACTCGCTCCAAACCTTATTTCGAAATCGGGATTTCAGGGCCGCAAACAGGGCGTGCTCTTCAAGCCAGAATGCATTTTCGGCACAAAATTTCTCGAAATCCTCCATTTCCCCGGTTTTTTTAAAGCGTTCATAAGCCACATCAAAATTCTTTTTTCTTGAGAGGATAATACCATCGAAATCGACCCGTTCTTCGGGAAAATCAGGAAGGGACTCTAAATCCTTGGGCATAAGCAACCCTTCTTGAATCAACAACTCCAGGCTTATGAGAAGCGGATTCGCAGCGAAGGCCGAATAACTGTGATAAGGGGAATTATCGAATACAGAGTCTGTGGGATTGACAGGAAGAATCTGCCAGTATTTCTGCTTCGCTGCAGCGAGAAAATCGGCAAAGGCATAGGAGGCAGGACCCAAATCCCCGATACCATAAGGGGAGGCCAAAGATGTGATGTGAAGAAGAACACCGCTTCCTCTCTCTCTCATCTATTCTATCCTCAGGACGGAGCCATTTTTCACCAGCATTTCACATGAAGCTGGCGACCGATATCTTTCATCAATTCAACCCAATCTTCAGCACGGGATTCTCCTTCATTTCTCCTTTTCCCCATTTCGTTTTTCAGTCGCTTGCAAAGGAGAAAATAAATATTCTGACTTTTCCAGAGATCGAGATCCAGCGGAAAATCTCTCAACAACAGGAGTAACGCATCTATTTTTTTGAGCAAAATTACATTCTGTGGGTCGGCCTGAAGTTTGGCCATTATTTTGTTGAGTCTGAAGCTTGAAATATATCCCAAAAGAACCCGGTCAGGATGAAGATCCCACTTTTTAAATTCCTGAACTATTTTTTTTATTTTATCTAAATCTAATTCATCTCCCTCCATGGATTTCCGAAAGTCAGCATCCAAAATAAACTCTACAGAAGTCGCAAATGCTTTCGGAAGAGGAATATTGTTTTCTTTCAGAGCGGACATGATGGAATAATGGTTTTCAAAAACTTGGCGCAGGGATGCCTCCGCATCCGCCAATGCGGTTTTCAGGATTCGATTCAGAATTTCTCTTTTTTTGTCTCTCAAAAGATGCCAGAGGGAATAATTGTGATCCCCGAAGTGAAGGTCCATCAACCGGATGATTTGAAGAACATCCCCTGTTTGAAAGGCACTTCTTATCTCTTCCTGCATAGAGGAAAAAGTCCGTTCATCCGAAAACCGCCTTGCCCCTCCGACAAGGTTTTGATCTCCGTAATGCAGAACAGCATAACTGATCGTCTCCTCTTCCCAAGTGATCTCTGAGCGGATTTTGGCCTTTCCCAGCGCAAGCCTTTGCGATGCGGTCTCCATGTGATCGACGAACTGGCTTTGGGCCGTATATTCCCCTATTCGAATGGTTTCGGGATAATCCTCGAACAAAGAAGACACGGCATAATGCACGCCAATCCTTTGGGTGTCCAGAGGCGCCGGCTTAACGAGCTGTTCATAGACCTTGGCTCCATTCCCGAATGCCGCTTGATTGCTCGGAGCATTTTCGATCCTTTTGATGTAGCCAGGTTCGAGATCCTTGCCGTCAATCTCTTTTGCGAGCTGAATGGCCCGCGCTGCATACTTCATCACTTGTACTGCTTCGATCCCCGAGATTTCATCGAAAAACCACCCGCAACTGGTGAACATGAGCAGGACATTCCGTTCCAACTCTAAAAGCTTGAGTATTTTTGTTTTTTCCTCATGGCTTGAGTCGCGTTTCAGGTGCCTGGAGAAATAGGCCTGGACATTCTCTTTCGAGCGATCTAAAACCACGCGTATGTAATCATCTCTTGCTTCCCAGGGATCTTTGAAAAAAATCGTCATTCCCTTTTCGTAAATGGGAGCGATTTGATCCCGGAGCCAATCCATGGCTTCCCGCAGCGCTCCCCGCCATTTTTGATTCCAATCCGGATGTTGACCCGTGTTGCATCCGCAATCGCTCCGCCATCTCTCCACTCCATGCACGCAGCTCCATGAGCTATTCTCAACGAATCCCACCTCGTATTCGGGAGGATACATCTCCAGATATTCGCCAAAAACGGTGAGGGAAGTTTTTCCGTCTGAATCGATTTTATCCAGGCAATAGGCAAGCGCCATTTCTCCAAAACGGTGGTGATGCCCATAGGATTCCCCGTCGGTCGCGATATGGACCAACTGGATTTCTCCCTGTTCTGGAGAAAAGGCTTGCAGCAGCCTTCGAGAAAACAGTTCTCCGTTTTCCAGAAGGTCACCGAATGCGATGTCGTACGAAATGGCCCCATCATAGAAGAAAACGGCGATTTTTCCGCCAGACGGGAGCAAAACCCAATAGGGCTTTTTCGGATCGACTTTCCCCCCATGGACATCGATCCAATCTTTCTGACCGATTTTTCGGACTCGAAGGGCCTGCTGTGGGGAAAGAATCGTGAAGCGAATCCCATGATGTGCCAAGATATTCAGGGTTTCACTATCAACGGCTGTTTCAGGAAGCCACATGCCTTCTGGCTCTCTTTTAAAGCGGTACTTGAAATCTTGGATTCCCCATAATACTTGGGTGTGCTTGTCCCGGGAATAAGCGAGGGGCATGATCATGTGATTGTAAACCTGGGCAATGGCTGCCCCGTGACCTGAAAACCTATCCTGGCTCTGTTTGTCAGCCTCTAAAATTGCGAGGTAAATTTCCGGTTCTTGCTTTTCCAGCCAGGAGAACAGTGTCGGCCCGAAATTGAAACTTATCTTGGCATAGTTGTTCACGATCTTGACGATGTCTTTACCATCATCCAGAATCCTGGCCGCTGAGTTGGGGGCATAACATTCTCCTGAAATCCGTTCATTCCAATCGTGGAAGGGATGAGCAGAATCTTGGATTTCGACTTCGCCAAGCCATGGGTTTTCTCTAGGAGGCTGGTAAAAATGACCGTGAATACAAATATAGGGCTTCATGAATCAGGATAAATTTTGAATCGGAGAGGAATATTTATTTATGTTGTTTTCCCTGCTCTCCCTCGGAAAGAGAGACAAAAGTCTTCGCTGCCTTGGTCTGGTACTCGATCTTATCTTCACGGGCCAACCAGCCCAGTCCTTGGTAGACGATCGACGATTTTTCATTCAACAGCTTAGGAAGTTGCGATACGTTGACTTCTCCTTGCTTTTTTAAAATCTTCCAGATATTTCCTGCGGTAACACCGATATTTTCTTTCATTGAAATCTCCCTATTTTTTCGTGATGAACCATACTGTGAACGTGCTTATTGTATCACACCTAAACGCCGACAAGATAGCGATTATTTAGGCCCCTCGGCATCTTTATTTCCGTGATAAATTTGGCTTTTGGGGATGGTTGAAGCGACCATTGAGGATTTAGCCTTCACGAGCCGCTCTTCGAGGGAATCTGACGAAGTCAGACGGTGAGGATGTATTGAGCACGACTATTCTAAAGGATAAGAGATCCGGGCAAGCAGGGGAACAGAGGCTAGAGAGGTAGAGATTGGGAGTTAACGGGCGGAGTTCCGGAGCCGCCGAGAAGAGTGGTGAGGGAATGGCGTGAAAAATCTGCACGGGAGCAAAACCATTCCTAAAGGCCAATATAAAGCATTTTGATATCACGGAAATAAGGATGCTTCCTTTAGGCCCTTGGCGTTTGTTCAATCCCTTTTGAAGATAAGCACGCTCAATGGAGGGACGGTGATGGATATCGAATGATCTCTGCCGTGCCGTGGAATAGGGTCGGATTCCACACCGCCTAGATTGCCCTGGCCGCTTCCCCCATAATCCTTTGCATCGCTGTTCATCTCTTCTCGCCAGAATCCACTGGCTCGCACACCGATCCTGTATTTTGTATGAACGGAAGGAGTAAAATTGCAAACGACAAGGACTCCATTTTCCGCATCCTTCCCTTTTCGTGAGAAACACACGACACTCTTTTCCCAATCGCTGAAGTCGATCCAATCGAACCCGCCCTGTTCGAAATCGTACTCGTAAAGCGCCGGCGTGATTCTGTAGAAATGATTGAGATCTCTGACCCACTTTTGCACTCCTTGATGGGGAGGGTATTTCAAAAGGTGCCAGTCCAAGCTCTCTTCGTGATTCCACTCTCCCCACTGGCCGAACTCCCCTCCCATAAACAACAGTTTCTTCCCTGGATGAGTGTACATAAAGCCAAACAAAAGCTTCAGACTGGCGAATTTCTGCCAGTCATCCCCAGGCATTTTGCTCAAGAGAGAGCTCTTTCCATGAACAACTTCATCATGAGAGAGGGGAAGGACAAAATTCTCGGAGAACGCATACCAGATGCTGAAGGTCAACTGGTTATGGTGATGTTTGCGATACACCGGATCTCTGGACATATATTCCAGGATGTCGTGCATCCAGCCCATATTCCACTTCATGCCGAAGCCTAGACCGCCCAAATAAGGAGGGCGAGTCACCATCGGCCAAGCTGTGGATTCCTCGGCTACTGTTTGAATATCCGGGAACATCCGATAAGCCGCTTCATTCAACTTTTTCAGAAAAGAGATCGCTTCGATGTTCTCTCGGCCTCCGTACTTATTCGGGATCCACTCTCCTTCCTTTCTCGAATAGTCCAAATAGAGCATGGAGGCAACAGCATCCATCCGTAGCCCGTCGATATGATATTTATCCAGCCAGAAGATCGCGCTGCTTATCAGGAAATTCTGCACTTCATTCCGGCCATAATTGAAGATATAACTTTTCCAATCGGGATGGAAACCCTTCTTAGGATCCTCATGTTCGTAGAGGTGGGTTCCATCGAGAAACACCAATCCGTGCTCATCTGACGGGAAATGGGAGGGAACCCAATCCAGGATCACGCCGATGCCATTCTGGTGTAATTGATCGATCATATACATAAAATCCTGGGGTGTGCCGTACCGGCTTGTCGGGGCGAAATACCCGACTGTCTGATAACCCCAGGAACCATAAAAAGGATGCTCCGTAACCGGAAGCAGTTCCACATGGGTGAATCCCATTTCTTTCACATAATCCACAAGAAGGTAGGCAATTTCACGATAATTCAGGAATGGGTTGTTCTCCGAGGGATCTCTTCGCCATGAACCCAAATGAACCTCATATACAGCATGAGGAGCTTGAAGGTCATTTTGTTTTTGTCTGTTCGCCATCCATTCCTCATCCTGCCACGGGTACTCCAAATCGCAGATGACAGTTGCTGTTCGGGGAGATAATTCCCAAAAATAGCCGCATGGATCGCCTTTGTCCACCTTGTACTTGCGGGATTTTGATTCGATATGGAACTTGTAGAGAGAGCCGATTCCGATATCGGGAATAAATCCTTCCCAGATTCCCGATCCATCCCATCTGACCGCCAAAGGATGCGAATCAGGTTTCCATCCGTTGAAATCTCCGACAACGGAAACGTATTTGGCATTGGGGGCCCAGAGCGCAAAGTGAAACCCTCTCTTTTCTTCAACAGTCAAAGAATGCGCCCCCATCTTCTCGTAGAGTTTGAAGAAATTCCCTTCTTTAAAAAGGTGTATATCATATTCGCTGAGCAGAGTCGGGCCATGGATGACATTTTTTTTATTCGACACGTGTGATCCCTCTTTTGAATCTGAGGCCGGAAATCTCCCGGCACTCCCCTGTCAAACGGTTAGACCTTAGACAAGGCTTTTTTATAGACTTCCTCGAATTTATGAGCAGACTTTTGCCAGGAGAAATCTTGCTTCATCGCATTTTTAACGAGTTTTGCCCACAATCGCTTATTTCTGTATAAATAGACAGCCCTTTTTACCGCTTTTACCAATTCTTTGGAGGAATAGGCATTGAATTTAAACCCAGTTCCTTTTCCTGTTTCGGGATCGAACTCTTTGATTGTATCGTCCAATCCTCCTGTTGCCCTGACGATTGGGATGGTGCCATACTTGAGGCTGTACATCTGGTTCAACCCGCAGGGTTCGTATTTGGATGGCATGAGGAACATGTCAGAACCGGCTTCGATTTTGTGGGCGAGGGCATTATCGAAAGCGATCTTCACACCAAGATGGCCCGGATTTTTCTTCGCCAATGCGGCGAACTGTTTCTCATATTTCGAATCGCCGGTTCCCAAAATGACCAAACAAAGGTTCAATTCCAAGAGTTGGTCCATCGCTTCGGCCAAAATGTCGAAACCTTTCTGATCCGCCAATCTTGAAATTATTCCGATAATGGGGAATTCATCCGATCCCTTCAATCCATAAATTTGTTTCAGTTCGTCCTTACAATTTTTCTTTCCCGATGTGTCTTTTTCATCGAAGTTAGAGGCGATGTGGGGATCGTTCACCGGATTCCACAGTGAATAGTCCACACCGTTCAAGATCCCGTACAAGTCTTCACGTCTGTTTTTAAGCACACCCTCCATCCCATATCCATATTCAGAGGTTTGGATCTCCTGTGCGTACTTCACGCTCACCGTGGTGATGGAGTCGGAAAATACGATCCCGCCTTTCATGAAGTTCATCTTCCCATAGTATTCCAGGCCACCTATAGAAAACAATTCCATCGGCAATTCGCTTATCGACATGGTTTCCTTCGGAAATACACCCTGATAAGCGAGGTTATGGATGGTGAACACCGACCGCATATTCTTGAAATAGGGATCCTTTTTGTACAGGCTTTTCAAATACACCGGGACAAGACTCGTTTGCCAATCATGACAGTGGATCACATTCGGTTCGAATCCGATCGACCGGCTCAATTCCACTATACTACGGCTGAAAAAAATAAATCTCTCAGGATTATCGAAATAGTCCCCTTCGGACGTGCCATACAGATTGGTGCGGTCAAAATACTCATCGCGCTGGATAAAGTAGACAGGGACACCTCCCGACATCGTGGTTGTGTAAACCCGTGCGGTCATTTGTTGTCCCTTAAAAGGCAGGGTAAGGAATTGATCATGCGGTTTTAAATCATGGTCTCCTTCTTTTACAGATCTGTACAGGGGCATGACCACGGCCACGTGATGGCCCAACGCTGCAAGAGCAGCGGGCAAAGATCCGGAAACATCGGCCAATCCACCGGTCTTGGCAAAAGGAGCGACTTCTGAGGAAGCGAACAGGATCCTTAAATCACTCATGGAGATGTATCCTCCATTTCATTTTCAACTTCAATCCCAGATCTTCAATAGGTAGGGTTTCAAGGTCTCGAAAGTCTGGGCTTGCTCCTCGATGATTATCTCAGCATCCTGGGTCGTCATGTCCTTGGTCCGATTGATGAATGATGCGACACGGGCATAATATAACGGGCGCATGATGTCCACAAGATTTTTTCTGTCTTTTTTCCATCGGTGGAATGTCACAGCAAAATCGTAGACGATTTTCGTCCAATCTTCGGTGGGCATGAGAAAATTTTCGATTTTTCTCTTTTTCGTCAATCCCTTGAGAATGACGAAGCTTTGGGGATTGATGATCTTTTCCCAGAGAACGGAGAGGTTTTTAAATCCTTCGTTAAAGTTTTCTATCATTCCCGGTAAATCAACAGAGAATGCTTCGGGCTCTTTCTGGATGGACTCGCCATACGTCGGGATCAGTTCGCTCGTCGTTACTCCCTTCCACTTCTCTGAATTACTTTCCATCAACTCGAAAATGGGATAAACCACCTGCCTGAACATCGGCCCCAAGTTTTCTAAAGGATCTTTGACATCGTGAATTTTTGTGCCCAGGTATGCCTGGCATATGGATTTGTCCGAAACGATCGCCGAAGTCGTCATCCAGATGTCTATGCCAAACCTAGCGATATCGGTCATCCAGATTTCAGGCCCACAGGAATAATAAAAATCGACCATCTTTTCAGAAAGGCCGAAATCGCCCCCTATAGGCTGACGGACTCTTTTGCCATAAAGAGCCCGTGTCATGTTATAGGCGATATTGTTGGTAATGGTAGCGTCGTATTTGTAACGGGAATAAACGGGCGCGACAAAATCATGGCCATGGGATAACACAGGATCAGCAAGGGCTTTCACCCATTCCGGTGTGATGCTGCGGAGGTCTGCGTCGAACAACAAACAGACTTTGGCTTTTAAAAATGAGGCGGCTTCAAAAATCATCCGCAAAGCACTTCCTTTGCCGGGAATCCCCCTATAGATGGTGACGATTTTTTCGACATAGGGATGAACCACTTTCTCCTTAGCTGCCTCTCTTGTATCGTCCGTGGATCCCCCATCTGAGATGATGATGACAGTCCGTAAATCCTTGTAATGCCGGGAGATCCCCTCGCTCACGGTATCGACAACATATTCGATGGTGGAATCATTGTTGAAGCAGGGAATTCCCACCACCAAGTCCGCTCGATCCATCTTTTCGAAACGCCTGTTGGCCCAAGGTCTCATCGCTGTGTGGAATTTCATTCTGCCTATTGTAATACGAATCGACTGCTGTTGACAGGAATATTTGTATTGAGTCGATATTTGCTTTATTGCAATAAGCAGGGTATATCTGATAAAAATCATCCGGGCACAACGCTCTGGAAGGAGGAAAAAACATGGTTCTCCAAAAAATATTCAAAGCTTTGAGAAAATATTTTGTCACCGGGATGATCGTCATCATTCCCATTTGGGTGACGATTTTGCTATTGAGAGCTATAGTCAATCTTATCCAGGATGCTTTCGCGGTTCTTCCGCCTGCGGTTCATCCCCGAACCTATATCTCGTTTTTCGGAATAGAACTTCTCATCGGCCTTGTTATGATTCTTATGGTCGGATTGCTCGCCAGGAATTTTTTCGGGAAAAAATTCATCAAACTGGGAGAGTTGATCTTAGCAAAAATCCCGATCATCAAAACCATCTATCAGGGAGTTAAACATCTCACGATCGGTGTTCTGGGAGAGAAAAGGATGTTCTCCAAAGTCGTTCTCCTGGAATTTCCGATCAAAGGCTTATCCTTCATAGGATTCGTCACAGGGGAGGATACCCAGCTCATCCACAACCGGGAGGGTAAAAAAATGCTGAATGTCTTTATCCCCACCACTCCCAATCCCACATCGGGATTTTTCTGTGTCGCAGCAGAAGAGGAAGTGACATATTTGGATATAAGCGTGGATGAAGCATTCAAGCTGATTATCTCAGCCGGATACTCTAACCTTCAGCCAGGATAATAGGGATTGTCTTCGAGTCGGAACATGTAATCCGGATCTATAGAGGGTTCATCTCCCCGATGTTTGGTCATCAAAGATACCTTATTCGCGAGTAAATCGACAAAGTTATCCGCATAGATGAAAGGAGTTTCCTCGGTGCCAGAAACTATCATCCATTCTACTGGGGCATTCTTCCACAGATCGATCAGATCGCCGCAATTCTGGATCTCCCTTTCGATCATCTTATCCAAAAGTTTCCGGCAAGCGCTTCTGACTTCAGGATTTTTGGAATCCTGGTGCTCATGGACCGCGAATATCCAAACAGCGGTGTTTCTCAGGGTTGTGTACAGACACTTAAGCGCACGTGATCGGCAATACTGATCTTCGAAGACCGATTGAGCTTTTCGATCTCCTTTTTTTGCAGCCTGATCCCTCTTCTTTTCGAAATGACTTATTGCCGATTCCAAAGGATGCCAGACATTCTCGTCTATTCGTGAAAAAGCCATAAACGCATAGTCCTTGGTGACAAGTTCGAAGAGCACATCCTTGGCCAAATCGACCCTGTTGGGATTATGGATGGAAGTGCACATATGCGACTCGTAATATGCTCTTTCTTTTTCGGGGATCCTGTCGATATCCGGAACAAGCGGCCGTACAAAAAGCCTCTGCCAGACGACTCCGTAATGGGAATAGATGGAGAGTGGAAGGAACGACCGAATAGCCTGTTCCATAAGGCGCCAGCCCTTAACCAAATCCTCTGCGTGTTGCCGACCCGCAAACTTTATGGCAATTTTCTTCACAGCTTCTTCGATGTCCATCGAGGGATTCAATTGAAAGAGCCGGAAAATTTCTTGATTCACCGCATAAGGCACTTTATCGGGTGGATGGATGCCTCCGACATGGGCCAGATTCCTAATGCCCTGTTTCACAAAAGCATGTAATTTTTCGTGGGCAAGCCACGGAAAAGGAATTCCCAAAAGAGGCTCATGGTTGGTGTGAGATCCGAATGAATGATAGAAATAGGCGCGACAATTCCGGGAATCCAGTTCTCCCTTCACATCCCCCTCTTTATCTTCCAGAGTATTGTGATAAGCCGATCCCAGAACTTTGACATCCGGGTATTGGGGATGGGGATAATTGGATTCCCATCCTTGAGTCAACAATGAATTTACCTCCACGTCCAATCGCTCTTTGAGTTGAGGCCAAAGATAGTCCCTCTCGCCATAAAAGGACTCCAACCGTGTGATGATGCGGAATCCTGGATTGATCCGGGATCCGGCATTCCGCAAAAGGGTAAAAAAGCGGACGATATTCGCCGCAGCCTCTTTGGCGATCGCCCCATCGTCCTTCCATTCCCGTATCAGGTAAGCCCCGCCATTGCGCCCCACGTAAAGAGACTTGGTGTGTTCGAAGCCGGCCCCGCTGTCATTGCTCCATATCGTCATGTAGCCCAACTGCGGGACGTCCTTCATCAACTTGATCAAAAGCTCCTGGTAGTGCTTTAGGACAACAGGATGGGCAATCGATAGATTATACCGAGGTTTAAAACTTCGGAACGGATGGTCCACACGCGCGCCTCTCAGTGTAGGGTATTTCTCGAACAATTTTTCAGGAACAGACCGGGGTTCGAAACAAAGCAGCCCTGGAACAAGGCCATACTTCACAGCCAGCCGGGCATTTTCTTTCAGTTCACGCAAATTGTACTCAAGATATTCCGCCGGATATATATCTCGATTCAACCGGCTGGAAACGAATTGGTCGAGAGCAGGGCAATAGGTGTAAAAATCCGGATAAAATTCCCCTTCGACACCCTTCTCCCATGGTTGGGGAAAGGCCAGAGCATTGACTTCGATGTGGGTGAATCCCAAACGGGCATATTCCCGGATATATTTTTCCCGGTCAAAATCCCTAATCAGACGGGCATACTGGGTGAGAAAAAGATCGAAGGTCGACTTTTCGACTGAAAAGGCCATTTCTTTCATCCAGGGCAATCCTTCGGAAATGTTCTCATCCAGCAAATCTTCTATCAGGTGAGTGAATCCGGTAAAAAGAAAATAGGGTTTGGAGCTCAAAAGCCAGAGACATTGATTGACATCGCTGTTCAGAGACACCCAGTCATCTTGCGTAGAAAAGACCAGTTTTTTATGATCCAATCGATCCGGAAAACCCTTAGGGATGACGGCAATATACAGGGCTCCTTCTTCCGAGATAAATCCAGAATCCCCAACCTTGCTCACATCGGCCCGGCTATCGCAAAAACCGAGAAGCTCGTTCGCGATAGTTTCCTCCACAGGATAGCCCTTCTGAGGAATCCTTACCTGTCTGACCTGTTGCAAAGCCTCTTTGATCTTCATTCCGACCTCCGTCCAGCTAAAACTCCATGTAGCCCAATTCGCGCAAAGCCAAGAATGCCGCCCCGAAAACGCCTGCCGAATCTCCTAATTTTGCAGGGATGATGGGGACAGATTTCCGAGGGATCCCGAACAGGCATTTCTCCATCATTGGGGGAACTCTCTCGTACCACAGCGGAATATTGGATACTCCCCCTCCGAGAATGACGGCCTCCAGATCGAATGAGTTGATCGTATTGGCAAAAAACACAGCCATGATCCGGCAGCTCTCCTCGAACAATCGATTGGCGATTGGATCTCCTTTTTCAAAAAGATCAAAGATTTGGGGAAGTTCCAAATCCTGTCCGCTCAACTCGAGAAACCTTCGGCTGTGACTGGGGCCGGAAAGATAAGCCTCAACACATCCCTTCAGCCCACACTCACATAGCCTTCCGTTGATATCGATGGATGTGTGTCCGATCTCCCCTGCTCCCCCTTTCGAACCCCTGTACAGCTTGTTATCCAAGATCAATCCGCACCCCACGCCCGTTCCCAAAATGACGGCCATCACGTACCGGTATTTGCCAACACAACTGGCAAAAAATTCGGCCAGAGCCAGACAATTGGCATCATTGTCCACGACCAGGGGAACGTTCAGTCGGTTTTGCAAACCCTGGATCAGTCCCGGTTCCTCATACACAGGCGTGTGAGGGGCTCCGTATAGGCGGTCTTCTGAAGGAACATATGTTCCTGGTGTTCCCATACCCACAGCAGCAATGTCCCTCCCTTCGGAAACCTTGCGGATGACATCAAGAATGTTCTGGATGACATGCTCCAGGCCCTTGGATGCCTCTGATTGTACCCGCCGCCGGGCTATCAGACTCCTGTTCCTATCCAAAAGACAGGCCTCCACTTTCGTTCCACCCAGGTCCACTCCGACGACATACTTTTTCATTTTCAAGCCTTCCTTCCTGTCTTGCCCAGCACATCCCAAGTCTCATACACGGTGAAAACGTTTTCGGGATCTGCCTCGAGGCCGAATTCACACTGACCGATCACCCCGCCATCTCGATACATATGGAGCCAAACTTCGTACACCGCCTGCTGGATATCCTCTCGGGATCCATGGGGCAAAAGATTTTGCCGGTCGATCTCTCCCCAGAAAGTCACTTTGCCTCCATACCTCTCCCCCAACTCCTTGACGCCCATACAAAAGATCTGGGCATTGAGCGCATCCACACCCAATTCGATCAGATCCGGCATGATATCCATGATATATCCATCCGAGTGCATAAACAGATGCTTGCCGTGATGTTTGGCGACTTCTGCATACTCCCTGTACATCGGCAGGAATATTTGACGGAATAAATCAGGTGAGGTGATCAATCCCTGCTGGCTGCCCCAATCATCCATCAAGGAAATGGCATCCACCTCGGTCGATGCCCAAACTTCCACTTCCTTGAGATAGTGCTTGTGAATCCTGTCCAGGAGTTCAAACAACTCTGGAGGTTTTTCAGCCAGATCGATAAAGGCCTTCTCCATGGTCCGGATAAACTGAAACCGTTCGAAGGGCCGGACAAAAGATCCCATCAAAACGAACTGGTCGGTCCCCCTACAAAAAGCATTGATCGCTTCCCGGTCGAGCTTGAGGGTGGCGTCGGGAGGTTCAAATTCATCCAGGTCTTTCCAGTCAGCCACCAGCGGAGTTTGGACGATCCCGATAACACCATCCATGGGATTGGAAAACCGGCAACCCCATTCGTCGATGTAGGTTCCTTTTTTGTAGCGGTCTCCCTGTGTACCTAAAGGTTTCGAATAGATCGCAGGAGCCGGCACGACATCGTCCGGGAACACATCATGCAATCTTTTCACGAATTCCGGGTAGTTTTCCTCTGCCCAGGGCAAAATCCCTTTGTGCCGGGGGATTCTTTCGGGTTTATCAAAGGTCAGGGTTTTCTGGACTAGGCGGCGTGAATTCATGCGAGTTTCCCTTCGGGAAAGTTGTGGTAGCCTGTGAGATCCAGCTTTTTTCCCGGCCGTGCCCAATCCAAGTGAGCCTCGCTCGGCAAGATACCCTTTTTGTAGCAATCTTGAAGCTCTCGATGGAGATCTTTGACCCAGGCTCTGTTGCCTTCAGGATCGGATTTTATCCTGGATCCGGGAAAATCTATTATGGCAAGAGCAGATTCCTGCATGCCGTTCATGCAAAGCGTTTGGGCAACAGAGGCCTCAGGCCCGCACAGGATGTCTTTTGGCGCTCGGATGGTTTCGACGGCTTCGAACAGTTTGCGCTGGGGATGTTCGGCCTCAGGAGAACCATAATGTTTTACACCCCCTCTGTACTCCCTGGCTATGATGTCATCGGCATTTTCGCCGTAGGTCACTGTGGCCTTCTCGAATTCCAATTCAAACAACGGCCCCAGATCATCGGATGTGGTGTGGGAAGCGTAAAATAAAATTTCAACTCCTTCACGAGTGAACGCACGGCACGCCACTGTGTCGTAATTTTCTATGGGGTAAGTCCTGTAGAGTTCGGCCGTGACTCCGGCTGGCATGGCACACCCATTCAGTTCGTCTCCAAGCAAATAAAAAAGATTGTGGAGGAAGTGGGCCATGGCATTGTTGGCCGGGCTGTCCAACACCCACATTCCCTGCGTATCCTTGATCTTGCCTGCCCAATCATTTCTTTTGTAATAGCCCAAGTCCCGGGGCCAAAAACACAGGGTTTTCATCCGGATAGGTTTCCCGAACTTTCCCCCCATTATGTCTTGTTTGAGTGATTGTATCGCGCGGGAATAAGACCACTGGTATCCGATCATCACCCATAGGCTTGTCCTCTGCATGGTTTTGATCAAAAGCTCGGCATCCTGGATGGTCGCCCCGATGGGTTTTTCGCACAGGACACAGCTCCCCTGCTCGAGGGCGATAGATGTTTGGGACACGTGATGGTGAATCGGGGAGCAAATTATCACAAGATCTGGAACTTGTGGACTTTCATAGGCAGAGGCAAGGGTGGGGAGAATCGGGATTTGACGGTCTCGCAATTCATCTTGGTAAGCGGATCGTTCCGGATAGGGCTCGACGACGGCCACAAGATCGACTTCTCCAGGGAGAAAACCTGCCAAAATAGTCTCAAGATAGGGTAATCCTATCCCGGAGATCCCGACCAGAACCACAGAAACGGATTCGATTTCTTTCTGTTGCATATCCTTGATCATTCAGCTTTAAACAGAGAACTCTGTGTTTTGAGTTTTCTCTCGACCAAATCCAGTTCGAACATCTCTTTGGTTCCCAAATCCACGGCGATGGTTTTGATCTCGAATGCGCTCAATGAAAGCCCGCATTCCAGGTTCAAAGTGGGTATAGAAATTTGGGTTTTTCTGCCTTTTCCTGTGGGTTCGAAGAGACGGAAAACCAGCCAATTTTTATCCTCGGTCATTTTCATTGCTGTGACTTGAACGGCATTATCGTTTAAAACCAGACTTGGCAGTGGAGTCTTGCCTTCTCCTGATGGAAAACTGCAGAGGGCCATGGGTGTCTCATTTTTAGCAAGGGCTTCCCGGTCGACAAGAGTGAGGCGTTCAGTCGCTTTCCCGCCATTTATCCAGAAACGGAAAATCCTTTCCCCCTGATCCATCCGGGGCAAGAATCGATCCTGCATGCGCAGGATCCCGAAGTCTCCCAAATCGGTTGCATAGGCCGGTGAGCGTAGGAGAGAGAGGCGGACTTCTCCACCTTTGAAATCGAATCCATAAATTCTGTCATTGATCACTGTCAGGGCATGTCGATTGTCCGAAGAAACCAAACTCACCCATTTTTGCGCCATCAGCTCATCTTCGGTCGGGTCGAATTCATGCACGCCATAGGCCACCTGCCCCCGGCAGATCCCGTTGCGAAATGCAGAGGGGATGGCAATCTTCAACATGCGGTCCTTTTCATTCCAAAAAACCCGGGTTTCCACTTCGAACTCACTCCCCTTTTTCGGGAGCTTGTAGCGATGACAGATATTGGATTGGTTGTACTGGAAAAGAGTTTCTACGACCGTCCTGACCGGGCCATCTTCGACGATCTGCACATTTTTCAATTTAGAACCGGATACACCTGCAAAACGCGCGCTCTCCTGTTCGGGCATAGCAGAAAATTTTCCTTCATAATCCCGGAAAGAACGAACTTTCATTCCCCAGGAATCAGCGTCATCCTCCATCACCAATGCTTGAAAAGCCCGCGGCCTTAAAAAATCGACCCCGTTGACCTTGTAAGACTCCATCAAACCCGTGGTCGTGCGGATGGTCCATTCCGCTTTGTCAGAACGCAAAGTAAGCAGCGATTTTTCCGCTTTGAGAGGGAGGGAAAGCGATGGTTCTTTTTTCAATCGGCAGACAAAACGGTTCATCTGTCCCGGTTTCAGATCAGCTTTAAACACAGTACGCTTCCGCCACTCCACAGATAGGGTGCTGCTCTCCTTTTCTAGCTGAGAGGGCAACTTTTTTCCTCGATAATCCCACACATGGGGAATTAAATGGCATTTTTCATCGAAATGCGGTTCATGAGCCTGAAGTTCACAGGTCACGATCTGTTTGATCGGGAAAGGATGAGGATTATAAACGAATATCGGAAACTCTCCGTCTTTGGCTTTCTGTTGCCCTGAAAGAAGAGCGAAAAAGGAGCGGGCCCTCAAACGGGAAAGGATCTCCAGGCCATGATCCAGCCTCTGTTGGGCATACTTTTCCACTTCTGGGATGCCAGAGCCAGGCAGGATATCATGAAATTCACAGAAAAGAAGGTCTTTCAAGGATTCTTCGAGGTTTTCCCATGGATAGGGCATCAAATCCAATAAAGCGGCATGCGTGGCCATTTTTTCCGTAAAAAAATAAAGGTTTTCCAATTCCCTGTGTTTTTTCTTCACGACAGACATGGATGTGTAGCAACCCACGGCCCAGGGATTTAGATCTCGGGAATAACGCGGGAGTGTGTCTTTCTCTTTATTGAGTCTGGAAAAATATTCCTCCGGAGTTCCATGGCGGATATCCCATTTTTTTTGTTTGGCCAGCAACTTCCTTATTTTATTTAAATCCTCCCGGGACGGCCCGCCCCCGTGGTTGCCGATCCCCCAAAGAAGGATCCCCGCTTTCTTGCCTGGATTATCCGCCACCCATTTTTGAATCCTCTGGGCAGCTTTTCCTTGCGGGGAATTGTAGTGTTCTGTGGCTCGGTGGGCAATAATCTCGGAACCATCGTACCCCACCCACACAAAATCCTCTGCAGAAAGGGATAGCCAACTCTGGTCAGGGCGGCAGAATAGATAAGATGTGTGGCCTGCTTTTTTCAGAATCTGCACCAGTCCTCGGGTGTGGCCGAAGGGATCGAAATTGACGGCTGTTTTTGGTTCCACATCGAACTTTTTTCTGAAATACTTTTTGCCGACCAATATCTGCCGGACAAAGGACTCTCCTGAGGGGATATTGCAGTCAGGTTGGACGTACCATCCTCCCAGGATATGCCACTTTTTCTTCTTCACCAGCTCCTGGATCCTGGCAAATAGTGCGGGTTCGTATTCCTCGATCCACTGGTAGAGGAGGGCTTCATTGTGGGTAAACACAAATTCCTCGAACTCTTCACACAGTTGAGCAGCGGTTCGGAAGGTCGCGAGCGCCTCTGCTGCTCCCTCCTCCCATTCCCAAAGCCATACCGGGTCCAAATGGGCATTGCAGATTAAATACAACGTCCTGTCTTTCATGGAATTCTCCTTTTATCAATGTCCCTCGAATTCAATCATGGCAAGCCAGGCGAATTCAGAAACCTTTCCGGTAACGGCGTGTCATGGTCACGAGCCAGGAATGAAGAGGAAGGAGCGGCTGGAATTTTTTCCAGCAATAGCTCACCAATTTTTTAGAATAAAATTCCTCAGGGATGGATGTTTCTATCCCCGCATGAAATCCGTTGAACAAAAGCAATTCTGCACGAGGATGAGAGGCATCGAAACCAGCAGGAACGCGTTTGTAGTGTTTCCCTCCGATTTGATAACCTTTTGTTTTTTCTATCTTAGCCACGATCTCGGCCAGATCCTTGCCGTGTTTGGCATGCAGGACAGAATTCCTGTAGGTATCGAATAAATATTTGGGAAACATGTATAAGCCAACACCCATAATCAGGACAGTCGGTTCCAGGTGAAAATAAAATCCGGGACATTCCATGCGCGGCCGGGTACCTTCCCAAAAGAATATCCCCATGTTGGTCTTGTAAGGCGATTTATCCGGGCTGAACCGGGTGTCCCGGTTGATCCGGAAAAGCGATTTATTGACCTTTGGCACAGCCATGATGTCCGGAACGTGTGTCCTCAGTTCATCCCCCATGGCTAACACAAAAGCCTTGGCAGGCTGCATCACGTAGGTCTCATAATCATGCTTATGAGATTCGAACCACTTTTTCGTGTTGTTCTTCTTGAGATCTCCGAAAAATTTGACAGTCTCTTTGTAAAATCCTTGAAATTTAAACTGTTCTGGCATTATTTGATCTCCTATTCATTGACAACGCTGCCGTAGACGATCCGGCTCAGTTCCGCGATCAATTTTTCGGCATCTTCGCGCTTTTCGATTCCCCGAGTCAAAATCACAAGGACATAGGGTTTGTGTCCTTCCGGAAATACGATAGCCGCGTCATGGTCGATCCGTGTGATGGACCCGGTTTTGTTCGCGACCTTGACTCCCTCTGGAATACCTGATGGTATCTTGTTGCGGTACTTTTGCTGCGCCAGTATCTCGATCATTTCTTGACAGGCTTTTTCGGAAACAGCCTTCCCTTTTGCGATGGCATACATGACCTGCATCATGCTCAGGGCATCGGTCTGGTTGTTCAATCCTTTTTCATAGGCCTTGATGTCCTCCACACCACGCAGAACCTTCATGTTCTGGATCTCCAATTCCGCCAACGTTCCCCTGATGTTCTCTACACCCACAAATTCTATGAGTATATTCGCGGCCAGGTTGCTGCTCACCGTGATCATCCGATGAACCAGCTCCCGAATGGCCATTTCCTTTCCGATGTGCTGATAAATATCATCGTCCGAATCTTCGACAACCGTGAGGGAATACGGGCTCCCGTCCACGATGCTCTTGAAGTCATTCTTGACGTTGATTTTTTCATCCAGTGAAAACTTTCCCTGTTCTGCTTGTTTAAAAACCTCGATCATTACCGGCACTTTCATCAGGCTCGCCGCATGCATGATTGCTTCTGGATTTATCATCAAGAATTTAGTAGCGTCCAAACTTTGGAATACAATCGACACATCTGCACCTGATTTCTGAATTTCTCGTTTCAGTTTCTCTTGTAATTCTTCGATATCAGCTGACCGAGATCCTTTTAAAGTACTTGAGCTGCCACATAAAGGAAAAAGACCAAGACACAGAAGGCCAACAATCAAGATATGTAACCAAATCCTTTTGTTTTTCATCATATTCCCTATCCTAACGTTGGACGCGGCCCGTGGTGTCTCCTGCCACAAGGCGTTCCACTTCCTCGACGCTGACGATGTTGAAGTCACCACAGATGGAGTGTTTCAAACAGGCAGCCGCTATCCCGAAGGACAGAGCTTCTTCGTCCTTTTTCTCTTGTAGGAAGCTGTAAATCAAACCGGCGGCAAAGGCATCCCCTGTTCCCACACGATCCATGATCGGCACATGATATTTGGGCCCCTGGATGAACTCATTCCCATTGAACAGGCAAGCAGACCAAAAGTTCTCCGAAGCAGAGATGCTTTCCCGAAGCGTAATGGCGACTTTCTTAAAGCCAAACCGGTCCACAAGAGATTTTGTCAAATCTTTGTACCCATCCACATTCAACTTGCCTTTATCGACATCCGTATCCCTGGGTTTGATGCCGAATACTTTCATCGGCTCCTCCTCATTCCCGATCAGGATGTCCACATGGGACATAAGATCGGTCATGACCATTCGGGCCTTTTCTTCTGTCCACAGCTTTTTCCGGAAATTCAGGTCGACACTGACAGTGATCTCCATTTTCTTGGCCTGATCCAAGCCTTCGCTCAGGCTATTCAGCAATGAATCGCTTAGAGCGGGTGTGATTCCCGTCCAGTGGAACCAGCGAGCTCCATGCAAGATTCTCTCCCAATCCACATCTTCCGGGCGGAGCATGGAAACGGCCGAATGAGTCCGGTCGTAGACCACTTTCGAAGGCCTCATCCCATGCCCATGTTCCAAATAATAAATCCCTATCCGATCCCCTTTCCGGACAATGAACTGCGTGTCCACTCCATATCTCTTTAACATCCCGATAGCTGTATTACCCAAGTCATTCAGCGGAAAGGCGCTCACATAACTTGCATCTATCCCGAATTGAGCCAAAGAAACAGCCACATTGGCTTCAGCTCCGCCGAAGTGAAAATCGAACGCCTTAGCCTGCCGCAACCGCACTCCTTTGGGGGGAGACAAGCGGACCATCATTTCACCAAAAGTGACGACCTTAGAGCTTTTGACTCGAATTTCAGGTTTTTCCAAAACCGGTTTTTTGCTTTCAAGGACAGGCTCGGATTTCAGGGCTACTTTCCATTGCCTAATTTCCGCTTTCATCTTTTCAGGATCATCTAAATGTTTGGCCAGCGCAGAGGCACAAAATATTCCCAGAGGGTCTGTCTGGATCGTCTTTTTCATTGTTTCACGAGTGATGCCCCCCGTGTAGACAACAGCCAAGTCTTTGTATGGCCCTCTCCAAGCTTTAACCAGATCAATATTTGCGATATCACCTGAATAAGCAGGAAATAGCTTGTAAATCCATTGATAAGGATACTTCTTGCTGAGATCTTCGATTTCACACCCATAATCCATAGCTTTCCTGACTAGCTGTTTACCCACATCGGAAATTCCTCCCGGGATGCACATGATGTCTTTTTTCACGCAAACATCGATAACCTCGGGAATGTAATCAGCAGACACGATACCAGCAACGCCCGCTTCGATAGCTCGCTCAGCTTGATCGCTAGTCATCACCGTCCCGGCCAGAACAAGAGCACCCCGATGTTTGTCGAGAATGGCTTTTATCCCCCCAAGAGCATGCTCCGACCGGAAAGCGATCTCCAGGAGAATCCCTTCCGCTTCGCATAGTTCAAACGCTTTTACGCACTCTTCCACACTCTTGGGATTCAACAAGGCCACCAACCTGATATCTTTAAGTTTTTCAAATAACTTGGCCGACTTATTCATCACCGATCTCCTTTACAACCGCTGAATGTTCATCCCGCCGCTCACTTCCACCACCAATCCTGTCGAATAGGCAAAATCTCCCCGAGCTAGCGCTGTGACAGCCCTTGCCACATCTTCTGGGTACCCCCACCTCTTCTGGGGAATGAGGCCTCCGGCTATGAGTTTATCATACTTTGCTTTGACAGGAACCGTCATATCTGTTTGGATGATGCCCGGCCGCACCTCGTACACATAGATACCATGTTCAGCCAACCGGTCGGCGAAAATTTTTGCGGTCATGCTCAAAGCGGCTTTGGAAATGCAGTACTCCGGCCGGGACGGCGAGGAGACGTAAGCAGAGATGGAAGAGACAAAAATGATGCAGGGTTTATCTGTGAATTCTTCTCCCCTCTGTCGGATCATTTGTTTTACGATCGTTTGGGTGAGAAAAAACGCTCCTCTGGCGTTTATGGAAAGCACTCGATCGTAACTTTCAGGGATCGTCTCCAGTATATCCATCCTCTTCTCCGGGGCAACGCCGGCATTGTTCACCAGCACATCGATCCTTCCGAACGTACCGAGTGTTTCTCTGAGAATCGTTTTATGACCGTCCAGTACAGATACATCCGATCGAATCGGCAAAAATTTGCGGCCAAGTTCTTCGACCTTCTCTCTGACTTCGAAAAGACCTTTTTGTTTGTTATCGGGATCAGCGAGCAGGTCGACTCCCACGATATCGAATCCATTTTTCGCCAATTCCAAGCATATTCCCCTGCCTATTCCTCTTGCAGCCCCTGTCACCAACGCGACTTTTTTATCACTCACTTTTCCCTCTCCGATATCCAGGAAATTACCGTCAAATCAAACACGGCATCCGCATTTTATCAAAAAAAGAAAAATTTCTCATATTTATGATATCCTTTTTCGTAACCGTGTTTGACAGATCCACAGGATTGTGAATAAAATTGAAGGGAATAATTCGAAACATGAATTCTGAGGGAAAGGGGCAATGAAAAAAATCTTTGTATTCTTTGTTTTCGTTTTATCTTTGAGCCTCTCTGCTGTGAGTACTGAAGAGGCTTCGAACAAGGCAGTTTCTATCAAAATCTTAAAGAGCACCTCATCCCAAGAAGTCTCAGGAGAAAAGGCAAGCGAAGGCCGAGTATTCATCATCTTGGAAACGGAATGGGAAAATATCCACCCCAAACAGAAGATAGAAAAGGACAAGTTGGAAGGAAAAACGGACAGGACAATGGGTGTAGGGACATTGGCCGGCAAGAAAAAAAAGGAAACAGAGTTGGTCGAGGTTGACGTGGCTTACCAGGTAGGGAAGCTATATGACCACGTTTATCTCCTCGTAGATGGTCTGGCTTATCCCCTCCATAATATCACCGAAGATATTCCTGAAGGAGTGAAACTGCAAAAGACTTTTGCGATAGCCAAAAAGGGGGAAAAGCGAAAGGCCAGTTTTGTTTATCTAATCCCCGAGCATGCAAAGAACCTCGGCTTTCAATTCTTCGACTACCAATACGGACATGTTCTCCTCCCGGTCCGAGGAGATCTGAAATTGGCCCAGGGTTCTGGAAGCCCTCCAGAAAATGTACTTGGACAGATAGAAACCGGATTGGTAGAAATCGCTGCTCACGCCGTTGACTTTCAAAATGCATATGCCGGTGATGAAGCACCCGAGGATTGGCGATATGCTGTTGTTCAACTCAGCGGAAAAAGCCTTTCAGGCAAAAATGTCAAAGACATCGTCCAGTTCGAACCTACCGAATACACATGGATAAACACTGAAGGAGGCTATTTGTATTATGCCTCAGGTGGATCAACGAATGAGGGAGGAATGATCCGATTTACTCCCGAAGTATTCCAGCACCAGGAAATTGCATTTCTGATTCCTTCCTCCGCTCGGGTAGCTCAGCTGGGCATTAGACTCCGAAACGCTGTCTTCCAGCTCAAACTAACTGACAAAAAACCGGAGGATATGCCCGATGCTATTGCCACACACCGCGATGGCGATGTCATGGAAGTGAAACTCTTCGGAACGCGGGAGGAAGGTGGCAGAGTTGTTTTAGATGTCGGTATCCAATCTTTGGCCACTAGCGGCATCGAAATACAGAGAAAAGCCCAATTTCAACTTGTTGTAAATGATGAAAAAATTTCATTGGATGACTCGGCAACAGATCGACTCCTGCACCGTCCTCCAAAACCTTTTGTCATCCCCCCAAAAACATTTGTCCGCTTCGAGCTGGCGTTCGAATCGCCTGACTCTCCAACTTCCCTGTATTACCGAGGATACAGGAGTGAAAAAACTTTCCCACTATCAAATAAGAATTTTTTTTAACATAAATATATATAAATGAGGTGTGAGAATGAATTCCATATTCAACGTTTTTGATTTCAACAAGATGGCCGTTATTCCCATCATCTTTTTGCTTTTTCTCTGTTCCTTTCAAGGCTTCACTAATGAAAAAGTCGAAAAAGAAATATTTCAAACAACAGCTCAAGAGAGTTTAGAGTTGACGGAAGTGGAAATTGCAAAGGTCCTAGAAGGACTGAAAAAACTGAACCGTGCTATTTTGCAAGCTTCTCAAGAAATTCCAAGGGATACATTCGATCCTCAAGCCATCGTCAATAACGTCGGCGAAAACCCGAAATCGCTGTTCGAATGGGTTAGGGATGAAACCATCTTGGTTCCCTACCGAGGAATCCTTCGCGGCCCTTTAGGTGTTCTGATGGACCGATGTGGGAACAGCCTTGACAGAGCTCTTCTGCTTCATGAACTTCTGCGGTTAGCTGGCTATGATGCAAGGCTGGTGCAGGGAAGCATAACAGAAAATCAAGCAAAGGGAATCCTGGAGAATATGCCCGATGTTCATAATATTCTCCAGGACGATAAAACGGAAACCGATTTTGAAAACCTCATACAAATTT
Organism: uncultured Eubacteriales bacterium; assembly: GCA_964538085.1. Taxonomy (GTDB): domain Bacteria; phylum Acidobacteriota; class Aminicenantia; order Aminicenantales; family Aminicenantaceae. The sequence goes on from CAZIDF010000001.1 coordinate 154,938, forward strand.
ATGCGAAAAAATATGATATCTCCGGAGAAGAACTGCGAAAAAGCCGAGAGGATCTTGTTAAGGAAAAAGAACGCATTTCCAATATCATTCGAAAAAGAGTAGCCGAACAGGCTGAGGCATTATCCACACTATTGAAGATCGAACCGGAAAAAAGGATTGAGAAGGAAAACACATCGATTTTTGAGAGCTTAAAAGACCATTGGTGGATTCAGGTGAACGAAAACGGCGATTGGCTGGATTTGGACCCGACAATCTTGAATGCAAAACCAGGCGATACATTAACGTCCGTGCAAAATACCTGGGATGCAGAAGATCTCGATGAGGATTTGATTCATCTTCTTACCATCCACATCATTGTCGAGCGCTGGGAAGAAGGAAGCTTAAAAGAGGAAACCGTCCTTGAACACGCCTTGCACCCTTCAGATCTCTTCGGCCAACGCATCGAGCTAACGCATGATCCTCTCGATTGGCCGAAGGACGATGATCTTTATAGTAATGATCAACCCATAAAAAATCTAAAAGAAACCGTTTTGAATCTCAAAGAATGGATTCCCGCATTGACCATTGGTTCTGATAAAATCGGCAAAAAAAGCTTCACGAAATCAGGGGAAGTCAACGAGAAGCCAGGGGAAAAAACCGAAAAACAAGGTGGGAGTGTCGCAGGAGGCCTGATGGGGGCATTCGGGAGATCGAAAACGAAAGCCGAGGATCGATCGATTTTGACAGCCGAGTGGATCGAATTCGAAATTTGGGCTCCAGGTCAGGTTCCAAAAAAAATCCGGCGAGAAATTTTCGACTTAATCGGCCCTGCAAAGCGAAAATTATCTAACAACACCAAACCTGAATTCAACGACAACCAGATCCTCGAGCGGAATTTTCTGATTCTGGGGCAAACGGAAATCCTTCCTTTGGTCTGCAAATTATCCCCTGAATTCACAGAGTATCTTTCAGCTAGAGAAATGTTGACCGACATGGAAGTGATCCTGAATCTTATCGAAGATCATGCCACGATCGAAAACGCCGACATCATTGCCCAAATGGCTTTGATCTCCCCTCTTCCAGGATCGCTGTATAACTTGGCCATAGCCCGTTCCAACCTCAGCAGATTCGATCGAGACACTTACCTGGATAGATTGAATCTATTTTGTCTTCAAACCTTCCTCCAACAGAATTCTCTCGGGGAATTGGAGGAATTTCAGAAAACAGATATCGTCCTGAATAATATGGCAGTACATCCTAAATCGAAAGAAGATCCCTTCCGGATTCGTTTGGAACAAGGTGTCCTCGAGACCAACGCTGAAGTCGAACACGCGATCAGCGAGAGCTGGACCGACAACACGGCTTTGCTTTTTGCCGAATCGATTAAACAGGGAATCCCTTGGGTGTTCATTCGTGATGTGCAGGATTCTGCTCTTCAAAAAGCCCAAATAGAAGCCGATACACGTGCCTTCATCGAACAGGATTTGTTAGATGGGTATGTTGTCATCGTTCCGCAAAAGCCCATTCCGATAAGAGGAAAACTATCGACAGGCTGGTGGCGAGTCGATCCTAGATCTGGTACGACCATCGGGATGAATGGTAACGGTTCTGGACAGGCAATGTCACAGTATGCCCGGAGCGTGAACATGGCATTGCAGCTAAAAGCCGCAATTCAAATACATGCTGGGATCATGCGTTGCATGGCTGCAGCCATAACCAGCCCGCTTCGAGGAAACAGGCCGCAGAACGATCGCATAACCCTGAGATGCATTTGGGTAACGGTATGTTCGAATGTTCAGCGCACTGCAAAAGGGTTGATGAACATCGATGTCAATTGGACGAATATCATCATAAGTGAAACCATCCATTGGGCCCTAAAAAGCTTGTGTGCGAATCTGTGGGACGAGGGGATCGAAAAGTAAACAAAGTTTGTTATCCAAAATTTTGGATAACAGCAAGTAGATCATCAAGAAAAAAACCGCTATTTCACGATATCGTCATTCAGGTAACGATTCCAGACGTTTTCAAACCAGGTGTCCTCCCGGGGAATGGGATGGATATCAACCCACTGCTTTGAAACGTTGCCTCCCGAGTCCAGTGAAACCTCCAATATTTTATTATTCACGAAGGCATCTTGATCGTTCAGGAGAAATTTCCATCGATCGCCCAGTTCATCACAAGGAACGTCTCCATCAGGATTCCAAACGAGATAGGACCCGCGGCTCTGTCCTCCCCTTTCCAAATACTCTCCGATCGCTTCAAGATAGAGAACGTGAGTCAAACATAAATCCATAATCTTGAACGCCTCCGGCAGTGTTTTGGCGGACGTAATGCTTATGTCCTTATGAAGATTAGCATACAAATCCCACGCTTGGGCCTTGGCCTCGATAATTTTTTGTGGATCTCTGATGTGAGCCCCCACGGCCGTCATTCTCTCTTGAATCTGATTCCTCGAATCTTGAACGAAGCTATCATTCGCCAATCGAGAATCGACGACACTTTCAGCAAAAGCCAGTTTATCGGCAATTTGATCTCGAACCATATCGCGGAATTCCTTATCCTGAGGCGGGGCGTCCACGTAACGTTTGGCAACAAACAATGCCGCGCGCAGGCTCCCCACTTGCCCGGAATTCAACGCCGATCCACCTGGCCTGTAAACGCCATGGGTACCGTTTACTTCACCCACAGGGAAAAGGTGTTTGATATTGCTTTCCCACCAGATATTTCCCTTCAGCCCGCCGTTGTTATGCTGCACACAGACAGCAATCTCCAGGGGCTGCTTCGCTATATCGATCCCATGGTTTTTGTAAAGATCGATGGCGGGTTGATTCATTTTTTTGAGTCTTTCGATCGGTGTCCCGATTAATGCGCCGGATTTTCGGAGATATTCATATGCTTCCTTACCCAAACATTCAAAACAAAAATCTTCCAGGATTCCTCCCCCGCCGGGATTCCGGGTAAAATCCAGAAACACCCTCCTCCCATAGATGACCGTCTCCTGGTAAACAAGAATGTCGATCAAGGAAGAACCATATTCCTGTACTTTCCGCGGATCGAAGGGCCACTGATAACCTTTGAGGAATATGGCAGTAGCCAGTTTTCCCATGTCGGGGAAATAATCGTTCAAGAATTCCCGATCATCCATGCCCTCTAAGTCGGTAGATACATAACGGGGGATAACCTGCTGATAGGTTCCGGACAGATTCCATCGAAACTTGATCGATGCCAATCCGAACTGGGATTCGGTCAGGTTATTCCCTATGGCCCCGATCGCAAAAGCCAGTCCATGGGATCCAACTTGGCTCTCAGGATAAACGGACGTTTTGTAGATTCCGGCCGGCCCTCCCGTGGCCAACACCACATTGACCGCATTGAAGACCACAAAGCCATAATTTTTTTTATCGACCTGGCCCCTGTCGATGGCCATAGCACCGACCACCCTTTTTTCTGGCCCCTCCTTTGAGGACAAAAGCGCGACGATCTCGTGCCGGTCGAAAACAGCGATCCCCTTTTCTTGGACTTCTTTTGAAAGGGATTCGACCATCAGGCGCGAAGTCAGGGGTCCGGCTGAGGTGGCTCTTCCCCGGGGATCGTGGTCAGTTTTATATCCCACATACCCCCCATATTTATCGTGTGGAAAAGGAACACCCAAGCCGACAAGATTAAAAAAGGCTTGGGTCGAGTTCATGGCTTCACAAAGAGCGATGTCCCCATTCATGCATCCGCCATTGTATAGATCCTGTGCCATTTCCATAGGAGAATCGGGAGAATCACTGGAAACCGAGAGTTTGTAATAGGTTTGTTTATCCGATCCGGCGTTGTACGAGGTCCCGCCTCTCCAGAGATCCGTGGCGATAGCGATGTTTTTCTGGCCAAATTTGTACAGGCTTAAAGCTGCATTCAACGCGGCCGCTCCGCTCCCGATGATAAGAGTGTTGAGCGAGTATAGGGGAATTTTTTTGCCCTGGACCTCGATCGTACTTCTTTTCATTTTTTTATCCTCTCCCGCAGAAGGCTTTTGTATCCCTTGCCGTATATTTCCTTATCCTTCATAACACATCCGGTAATTCCCCCCATCCGCATCATTTCGCTGCAGCGGGAACAAGAGATGCAGACTTTTTTGGGATTCAATTTCCCCTTTTCCATCAGATCCAGAGGTGCCTCGGGATAAGCGAAGGCCCCTCTTCCTATCCCGATGAAGCTGGCCATCTCATTTTTTAGAACCGCTGCTCCCACATTCGGGAAAAATTGTCTCAACCAGGAATAGCCAGTACCTATAACCGGGATCTCTGGGAATTCTTTTTGTATCTCGTTCGTGATGGATAAGAGCCTAGAAACTCCTTCCAACGGATGTTCTGGAGGAATCTGAGCTCCAGGAAGAGGGAGGTCGAAGGGCCTGGTCATGTGGGGGGAAAAATAAGGAATTCCTGCCGTCATATTGAAAAGTGAGCATCCCTCATCTATCAAAGAAGAGATAACTTGTTTCGGCTCTGTTAGATCGATACTCGCCGCTTCATTCCTCGCGCTGCCAAAACCATAAGGGAAGGGAATCCCGTCATAGGCACTCAAACGCACGGCAATGCCGATTTGGGGAACCTCTTGGCGTATTTTTTTTACGACCTCTGTGATAAAACGAATTCTGTTGCTAAAAGATCCTCCATACTTGCTGTTTTGCCGTTCGTGTGCAGATAAAAGCTCATTAATGACATAGCCGTGGCAGGCTTTTATGTCCACAGCGTCAAAACCGGCTCGATATGCAAGAGAAGCGGCTTGGATAAAATTTTCCTGCAAACTATCCAGTTCTTCGTCGCTGAGAATGCGGAGGTTTTCTCTTTTTTCATCGAGGAAGGGATTGGTTATGGCAACTTGGGGCTGTGGCTTTCCTCGAGGCTTGCTGTACCGGCCCGAATGGGTCAATTGAAGCACACAATAGACGTCCCGATCGGCACCGAAGGACCGGATGGCCTCTTTGCGCGTTTCTGTAACCAGCTTTGTGAATCCATCCACATTGGCTTTATGAAGCCACAATTGGCGGGGATTGGATCGGCCATCCGGAACCACGCTTGTCGCCTCGAACCAGATCAAAGCGCTTCCACCGCGGGCAAAACGCCCATAACGTCGAAAGGTCAATTCGCTGGGAGATCCATCCGCGTCAGCATCATATCCTTCCATAGGTTGCACAGCCAAACGGTTGGCTATCTTTTTCGGACCCAAAAAAATCTCTTCGAACAAAGGGCTCAAATCTGTTTGAAAAGGGAGTTCGATCCCCAAATCAGAGGCCTTTTTGAGCAATTTTTCACTCGATCGAAAGGCAAACATCTCATGTTGGGACATGGTTACTATAGTGTATCTAAATTAAGTTGGCTTGACCAGAGTTGTTTGCTGTGGTAATAGCTAGACAAGTATCCCATTTCATCTAAAGTATCGGCCGATGAAACGCATTTTTAGACGCTTCAAACAAAAAAACATCTCAGATAAAAAAGAAATCCTCGGACAGGACGATAAATACATCCCCGATGAGCTGACCCTCAAAAAAATGGGGGAAAAACAGGTCTCCCCTCTGAACGATCCCGTATGGAAAGCTTCTTTGCTGGTGGTATCAGGCAGTTTTTTGCTCGGTCTTTTGCGGATCGTGTTCGGCCTTTCCTATCCGATCGCCACCTGGTTTCTAGCCCTCATCGCCCTGGTAATTTGGGGATATGCGGTCAAACTGCTCCTCATGGATGCCAAACTGAAAAAGTTATGGATAGGCTGGCTTATTGTTAGCGTTGTTTTGCTCCTCTTCATTCCCAGGGAAGAAAACCTCTGGATGGCAGCCGTGGGAGGCTCCTTCATCTTCCTGTTGTTCCGAAAGTATAAACCCTTCAGGCATCTTACTTCCCGCCGACGGGCAGCTTTGTTTCTTCTGGGTTTTTTGGTCTTGATTCTTCTCGGTATCGGAGGAGGCACTTTACCATCTCGAGAAATCGAAGAACCCTTGCCTAGTGGGGTTCAAACCGCTGAGACCCCCGTTCCTGAAGCGACAGGTCTTGGTGCTTTCCTCGGACGCTACGCAGTCAGCTCGCTCGAGCTTTTCTGGCTCTTCAGCTTATTGCATATATTTTTCCGCGCCCGCCTGCATTTCATGAAACTCAAACCAAAGCTGGCCATCAGCGCCATTTTGATTGCCGTTGTCCCGCTGATGCTCATCATAGTCATGGGATTGCTGATCCTTTACGGAACGTTGGGAGCGTCAAGGGCCATTCAGGCAAGAGCTATTCTGTATGAGTGGAAAAGTTTATCTGCAGCCGATGAGAATTTCATTCCCAGCATCTTTGCCCACTCTTTTACCTATGAACAAACAGCTGAGGGTGTCCTCAGTCAAGGAGAAACTCCCCCATGGCTACAGGGGTTTCTTTCATCGCTCGGCACAGAGGAATCTCTATTCGGTGATAGCAAAGGCCGGGAAATGTCAAACTATTTTTGGCTAGATTCCGGATTATGGCTCATTCGGATCGATAATAAAGCAGGGAATACAATATCTATCCATGGTGGAAAAATCGACCAGTCTATATTGAGCCGATTGGCTAGAATTGTCCGGACCGATGTAAGTTTTGTGTTCTCCAGTTCTGTCAGGATGACGATCGCCGGGACACCTGTACGTTTGGTGGAAGCAGAAGAAGGCAAACCCATCGAGAAGATCCAGGGAAAATACATCACAGAGGATACCGCACCAAAAGATGTCCAGCCCTCTTCCCAATCCCTCTGGCATCGCCCACTATACTTCGGGATGACAGATATCGATGCCGTTTCACTCGTCTCTCAAAAGTTAGAAAAAAGGAAAATACTTCTTCTGATCGAGGTCACCATCGGTGATATTCTGAATGAATTGACTTCGCAAAAGAATCCCTTTAGCTTGGCCGTTATGATAGCGCTTTTAGCGCTGGCTATAACGATGCTCATCTTCGAAGCTTTCATGTTTTTTTTCGGAGTCCGGATCACCACCAGCTTCACATCTGCCGTTCGCGCTCTATACCGCGGGACCAAACGTATCGCTCTGGGAGAGATGGAGACAAAAATCGAGGTTTCCAACGAGGATGAGCTGGGAGATTTAGCTTCCTCATTCAATAGCATGGTTGTAGCCGTCAAAAAGGGGCGGGAGGAAGCTACACTCAGGGCACATCTAGAGAGCGAACTGGATACAGCTCGAAAAATCCAGGAAAAACTGCTGCCTCACGATATGCCTCGATTTCGCGGTTTCGAAATCGCCGGCACCAGCATCCCAAGCAAACAAGTCGGTGGAGACTATTTCGATTTTCTGGATCTTGGAGAGGGGAAACTGGGAATCGCCATCGCCGATGTATCCGGTAAAGGTATTCCAGCAGCTCTGCTGATGGCCAATCTTCAGGCAAGCCTTCATGCCCAAACCTTTGAGACAGAAAAGGTGGCCGATGTGACGGCCCGCATCAACAACCTGCTCGTCAAATCCACAGATCCCAACATGTTCGTGACCTTTTTTTATGGACTTTTGAACCGGAATCAATCCACCTTCATTTCCACAAATGCCGGCCATAATCCTCCCCTGCTCCTAAGATCCGACCAAACCATGGAACAGCTGACAGAAGGAGGCCTCATTCTGGGATTCCTCCCCGATCAAAAATATGTGCAACAAACCTCAACTCTGCAACCAGGCGATGTCCTTGTTTTATACACCGATGGTATCACAGAGGCAAGAACTCCAGATAAGGAGGATGTGGGGGAAAAACTGTTCGGTGAAGACCGGTTGATTCAGGTTGTCAAAGAGAACGCCTCTTTTTCGGCCAGGGAGATCCAGTCTGCCATCCTCAGGGCAGTTGCCAAACACACGAAAAATACTCCTCAAGGTGACGATATAACTCTGGTTGTCATCAAACGTCGAAAAGTCTAAAAAAGGAGAAAACCGTGATCACAATCGACGGAAACTCTCTCACGATCGAACAGGTCATCCAGGTCGCAAGAAACAAAGAAAAGGTCAAAATCCACCAAAAGAATAAAGATTTAGTGAACAAAAACGCCGCTGTGGTGGAAAACTTCGTGAGAGAAGGCCAGGTTGTCTACGGGATTACCACTGGAATCGGGAGTTTTGCCGATGTGCTGATTCCCAGAGAACATGTGAGAGAACTTCAGAAAAATCTGTTGATGTCTCACTCCTCAGGCACTGGCCCCTTTATACAAGATGACCAGGTCAGGGCCATGATGCTCCTTCGCATCAACGCTTTGATCAAAGGCTATTCCGGAATAAGATGGGAAACACTCCAAAGGCTCCTATACTTCCTGAATAACGACATCCTCCCCCAAGTTCCACAAAAAGGGAGCGTTGGGGCAAGCGGCGATTTGGTTCCGCTGGCCCACATGTCGGCCCCTCTTATCGGACTCGGGAATGTAAAATACAAAGGGAAAGTGAGGGATGCAGCCGAACTTCACCCGGAATTAGGGTTGAAGCCCATTACACTGGAAGCAAAAGAAGGGCTTGCCCTGATCAATGGAACCCAGTTGATGTCGGCCGTGGGTGTTTTGAATGCCTATGACAGCATGATTCTGTGCAAGACAGCAGATATCGCATCGGCCTGCTCCATCGAAGCTCTGCGCGGCACGGATGTTCCATTCGACTCGAGAGTGCACATGCTGAGACCTCATCCAGGCCAGAGCATCGTGGCCGACAACATCATAAGGCTCTTAGAGGCTAGCAAGATTCTCGCAAGCCACAGAGCTTGCGATAAGATCCAGGATGCCTATTCTCTGCGCTGCATACCCCAGGTGCACGGAGCGACACGTGACACGGTCGACTATGCCTCAGTCGTGCTCGAAACCGAGATCAATTCTGTCACGGATAATCCAATCGTCTTTACCGAGACAAAAAACAGCATAAGCTGTGGAAATTTTCATGGACAACCCATAGCATTTGCCCTCGATTTTCTGGGGATTGGCATTTCCGAACTGGCCAATATTTCAGAACGTCGAATCGAACGGCTGGTGGACCCAGCCCTATCCAATCTTCCGCCATTTCTGACGCCTGAAGGAGGCCTGAACACAGGATACATGATCACACAATATACGGCTGCAGCATTGGTCTCGGAGAATAAGGTCCTGTCCCACCCCGCTTCGGTGGATTCCATCCCCACCTCTGCCAATCAAGAAGACCATGTGAGCATGGGAGCCATCGCGGCGTTTAAAGGAGCAAGCATAGTCCTAAATGTTCGAAACGTCCTGGCGATCGAACTGTTGTGCGCGGCACAGGGATTGGATTTTATCGCAGAAAAACCAGGCAAAGGAGTGGCATCCGCTCATAAGATCATCCGGAAACACATCCCAACCCTAACCAAGGACAGGGTGATGTCCTATGATATGGAAAAGATGGCCGCTCTGGTTTTCGACCAAACCATTATCAACGCAGTCGAAAAAGAAATCGGCCCTCTCCTTTAAGAATCTTTTTCCTTATCTAGCAGTGCCTATCAGGCATATCCTTCGCTCTAGTGTGGATCTTTAACGCCATTCCCTCATCGTCCTTCTCGGCGCTTCCGGAACTCCGCTCGTCAACTCCTAATCTTTCTCACCTGACTTCTGTTCCAGCGCTTGTCTTCATTTCACATCTTTAAGCAAAGTCGTGCTCAATACATCCTCACCGTCCGACTTTGTCGGATTCCCTCGAAGGACAATTCAGAATGGCTAGATCCTCAATTTCGCTCAGGAAATACCTGATGGGCCTTTCTTACTGTTTTTTGATCAATTGCTTGAGGGATCGGATGTCGCGTTTGATCCTAGCTTCACAGATCTCCGGCCACTCCTCTCTTGGTGTGATAGCCACTTCCCCATTTTTTAACTTTTCCCTTGTTCGAAGGGCCAATCGAAGGATCCGGGCAAATTCCTCTGCCGTCAGATCGGGAAATTTCGATAAAAATAATGGATCGAACACAGGAAGAGTAAACTCTCCGCCATGGTCCTCGATCGTGAGGTTGATATTTCGTTGAGCCTGTTCGAGCCATGCACAAATCTTCCGTAGATCGATCACACCCTTCCCAATCTCGACAGGATAGGTGGTCAATCCTGCATCATCTAGGATAACGGCTCCATCCTTGATGTGCGTACAAACTACCCAGGGAAGGATCCTACGCGTGGCGCTTGTCGGATCTTCGAGCATGGTCAAAAGGTTCATCGTATCCAAGCAGATCCCCAAAAATTTGCCGGGGGCGGCATCGCATCGGTCGAACAATCGGAGCAACTCATGGGTGGTGAACTCGAAATGAGTCTCGATGGCCAGGACAACATTGTGGTCCATCAGCATCTGTCGCTGTGCCCGCAGACTTGTGGCCATTTCATCGAGCAAAGTCTCTGTCATCGGGCTTTGGGGATCCCACCGCATCAGGCCGCCTGAACAGGACCTCACTATCGATGTTCCTAGCTGGGCGGCTTGTTCGGCCACCTTTTTGTTGATCGCAGCAACATCTTTTTTTTGCCAAGTCTTCATGTCGAACGGAATGTGCTGCGCTCCTCCCCACTCCAAGTAAAGGCCTTTTTCCGACGCAAAACCGGACAAGTCTTTCAAATAAGCCTTATCGATTTTTTCAGCAGCGTCAGGATCGATACCTGAAAACTGGACGCCTTCGGCTCCATTCCTCTCCGCCCACTCCAGAACTTCCAATGGCGCTAGCTGGAGGGGATACAGGCAATAATTATCGATGCCAATAGCCAGCTTTTTCATCTTTCGATCTAGTTGAGTCTTTTTATGATGTGCCAACCATACTTACTTCTCTCTGGAGAAAACTCGGCCATCCCTATTTCATTCACAGAAAGCTTGAAACTCACATCGCCAAATTCTTTCACCATCTTCGCACGTGGAGATTCACCTTGGTCCATATCGGTTTCAGCATCAAAATTCGACATTTTGTAAACGCCGGGGTAAACATCATCGGTGTATTCTTTGACCAGAGCGTCAAAATCATCCCCTTTTTTCGCTCGATCCCAAATCTCATTGGCTAGTTTCTCAGCATCCTCCTTAGTCCGCATTATAGTCTTCTCGGGGATCGATCCCGCAAATGCGATCAGGATGTGCTGCACCGTGATATGATCCGGCTCTTTTTTGCATGACACCCAGAGAAGTGAAATAGCTAAAGGAATCATCAAAACCAGACATAAACGTTTCATTCGATCTCTCCTGGACTTTTTCTCTATTTAACACCAAGATAGGGATTGAAAGCAATGATATTGGCACATTGTTGTAAATAAGTTTTACAAATAAGCAACCCTCTCAAGGGGTCAGGCATGGTATAATTCTTGCAAACCTGGAAGTGCTATGTATTCCTTCAAGAAGGGGGAGAGTTTGAGAAAAAAACTTGTCTTCTTAACGGCCTTGCTGTGTCTTTTAGGATTGTGCAGCACCGACCTATCGGCGGACTTCCAATTCCAAGCCGATCTGGCATCTCGGTATATTTGGAGAGGTTTCGATCTGAATCCTTACAAGAAGCCCGTCTTTCAGCCATCTATCGAGTATGAATTCGGAAACAGCGGTTTGTCTCTGAACCTGTGGATGAGCTTTTCCTTCGCCAACAAAGAACTGAATGAAACCGATTTGACTTTGACTTACACAAAGGAGCTGTCTGATCAATTTTTGCTGGAGGCAGGAATTATCCACTACGGATGGTATTTTGCACCGAATTTCCGGTTCGCAGATGACACCAGCCATGAAATTTATGCCCGTGTGTGGATGCCAGAGATAATGCTCCAACCTGGAATCACGATTTTTTACGATTTCACCAACGGCGACGGGTTTTATGTCTCTCTCGAGACGGGATATTCTTTCGAACCGATAAAATCTTTGGAAACCTCCCTGTCCGCCTCCCTCGGCTATAACGGCGGACAGTGGTTGGCTGAGGGGATCGATCCTGGATTCAGCGATCTCAACTTTAGCCTATCTCTGGCCTACAGATGGAATGACTTTCAGATCATTCCCTTCGCCAACTATACCTTTGTCCTTTTGGACTCAATCGGGAAAGAAAACCATTTCTGGTTCGGGATTTCTTTGATCTATGAACTGGAAATCAAGAAAAAAAATGAGGTTGATCAGATTTTTGCTCTTCTCGGTTTTGATCCTTTTTCTTGCCCCTTTTGATACAGATGCCTCTTTTGGACTGAAAGTGGAGGGAGTATCCTATTTATCCGACCATATCGCTAGTTCGTTTCCACTTGGATCTGCAAAGTGAAACCGTTTTCCTCCAGGAAACTCAAATATATCCTTTACAATTGTTCCACCTGCTGATTTCACAATATCTTTGATGAGCTCCAAATTGATAGAATAGAAGATAACAAGAGGGCCACCACTTTGAACAAAGGCTTCTTTTCTTAATCCGCCATCCAGTCTTCCATCATTAAAGCTTGCATAATCTGGGCCATAATCGACAAACTTCCATCCGAAGACTTCTCCATAAAAACGCTTAGCCTCAACCATATCAACAGTCGGAAGTTCTATATAATCAATACACCTATCTTTCTCTGTCATATTGGCTCCTTTCCATCCATATGTTATTTCAAATAATAAATCTCTTCAATCATAATTTGCCATAAAAAAGTCATCGCAAAGATTGTTCCAGGGCTTCGGAAGCATTTCCAAATCCGTGATAATTTTAATATGGTCAGGGAAGCTGAAGAGGAAGTCATCCGGAGGCGAGCGGGCATGGTTCCTCGTAGAGGAGAGCGAGCCGAGGAACTAAGCGGAATTTCCTCGCTGGGGAAATTCAGCGGGCTGACGTTTCAGCTTGCCTGACTGTTTCTTTATCACGGATTTGGAAATGCTTACCAGGGCTTCAAGCGAATTTGAAATTCCTGGTATTTGTGATAATATCTTTTTAATTTCCATGGCTGCCTGGATCTATGTGTCCGCCATCATCGCCCCTGCCTTGGTCTGGATTTTCTATTTTTATTACAAGGACCGGTTCCAGCCAGAGCCTTGGCGCAACTTGGGACTGACCTATCTCCTTGGGTTGATATCCGCATTCGCTTGTATCCATTTTTTCAAGCTCCTCCCCTACTTGGGAATCCCAGAAGATCCCAGCGCTTTGATGGAAACCCATGGTTGGCCTTTTCTTTTTTACAGCATCGGGATCACAGGGATAATCGAAGAAACCTTCAAGTATCTTCCTTTCCTGCTGGTTGTGCTCAGGCTCAAAGAATTCGATGAAAAAATCGACGGGATCGTCTATGCCTCGGTCATCGCCCTGGGATTCGCCAGCTACGAAAACGCCGGATATCTGGCCTACACGGAAGGATTCGATATGTTCGGCCGGGCCATCGCTTCTCCCCTTACCCACACTATATTTTCTTCCATTTGGGGTTACACTGTGGGAGTCGCACACATGAAACGCAAATCAGTGACCGCTGCCTCATTAAAAGGCCTGGCACTGGCTGCTGTTGCCCATGGATTGTTCAATTTTTTTACCACATCCTCAGCACTCAGGATCATTTCTTCGCTCTTGATCCTGGTTATCTGGATCTGGAGGATCAATATCATGGAGAAACTCAGATCTGCACCTCATACACCGCCGGTATCTTCGTGAGAGATATATCTCGATTAAAGGTCCAGGCAACGATGTTCACATACCGAAAATAAGGGAAAAACCTGTTGCGGTACAGGGGTTCCATCGGATAATAGTTGCGGCTCCATTCAACAGCACCCAAACAACCGGCATCCTGGATATAACAAAGGAAAGCTTCCACGAACCGTTTTCGTTCACCGAAGGAAAGCGCGGGATAAGCCACATGATTGATCCAAGCCCATCGCTCTTTTGTTTTTCCCAGGTGGTCGTGATAGATAAAGTTGATCAGGCCTTCCACTTTTCCGTCCCTCTCATACACCACCGTTTGGGAAACATCTGGATAAAAAAGTTCTATCCCCAGGTCCTTGCGGTCCCAAACCAAGGCAACCCTTATTTTATCTGCGTATTGGTTGAGCAGAGTCAAACAGCGATCCAAATCATCTAGCTGGTATTCCCTGAGGGGGACAGAATCCCGTTTTTTGGGCGCCCTGTTGGCACCGATGATCCGGATCGCTACTTTCTCCCATGTCTTCAGCCCCTCGGATGCAGCTGCCCGCTTGAGATCCAACACTCGAGCTATCACGCCATTGCGCTTGAGCCACTGGACAGGATTGCCGGTCGCTTCCAGCTTTTTGACCAATTGGGTAGATCGATGTCCTTTCTCCAAAGCATAAATCGAGAGATCATACTGTGCTTTTTCGTTAAGCTGAAGGGCTTCATCGATAAGAGCACTGGCAATACCCTGCCGGAGGAGTTCCTTTCGGGTGACCAGAAGACATGAGTAAACTCCTTTGTATATTTTTCCATCGATGCTGTAACGGCGGGGCAAATTGGCCAAAAAGGAGACGATCTCATCTCCCCTGTAGGCGGCAATCAGGTGGTTCTTATCCTCGATCCGGTCAAACACAAAACTTAAAAACTCGGGACGGTAGAGGTTGGGAAAAGACTCGATCCCGTACTCATCCCTCCAAGCAGAATGGGCCATCTTCTCCAGCCCTTCCAGGTCTCCCCTAAAAGCTCCGATTTTGACTCCGGGAATCATATCCCCTCCTTCAGTCATTTAAACGGCAGAAAACGTATGGAATTTCCAGACCATTTCAAAAATTTTTCAAAATCTGGAAAAGATAGGCCCACGGTTGCCGTGTTGACATTGGGATGGAAATTGACCGCTTCCTCTTTTTTCAAATCATCGTCGATCACGACTTTGACATGATTTTCCTTGTCATTGATCAATCCAAATGCCGAGACAGCACCTGTTTCCAAACCCAAGTATCGCATCAGCCTTTGTTCGGAAGCAAAACTCAAACGGTCCTCCCCTAAAAGATTGTTGAGGGATTTTAGGTCTGCCGCTTTGGAGGCTACCAGGATAACCAGGTAATGGCGATTCCCCTTTTTGTTTCGCAAAAAGAGGTTCTTGCAGTGGGCCCCGACGATGTCAGTCCACTGTTTTTCGGCTTCCTCCACCGTGTACACAGGCGGATGTTCGTGCCGGTTATAGGATATCCCCAGTTGATCAAGGACTTCGTATACCCTTTCTTCTTTTTCGGATAGAGCCATCTTTCTTTTCCCTATTTCACAACCAACGCGGCATCCAGCTCCCGCGCTTTTTCGACAATTCGGTCGGACAGAGCACTCACAGATTTCATGTGTTTATCCATATCGTCCAGCGGATCCATGGCAAGATCATGCAACTGCACATAAATCTCATAAAGCTCTCCCAGTCTTTTATATGTTTCTTCAAATTTCGATGAGGGCTCTTTCAATCCTTCCAAGAGATCCTCGATCATGGCCTTGTGTTCGACCATCGTGGCTTTGTTCGGCCTCGTTTCTGGACCAAACATCTGGGCTGCCGCTGTCTTAAAATCCATATCCGATACTTTGGCATATTCCCAAACAGCCTGGTAGGCTTTGGACTGGCTGACACAGGCATAGGCTTGATTGACTATCAGCTCTCCCGTACTCTGCGCTTTGATCGCATACTCTCTTTCTTTTTGAGCACGATTGGTGCATCCAACGAATAAACAAATCACGAACAAAAAAATTGAGGCAATTGCGAGGTATCTTTTCATAGGTTCCTCCTTGTTTTTTGCAATTGAATTTTGATCGCAACTTCCCCCAAGACCTCAAAGGAAAAATCCACATACGGACTATTCTGGATCATTACATTCTGAAAGTCTGCGGTCTTTCCTCCCACCCGAACAGAAGTGGCCCCAAAATCCTCAGGGAGCAAAACATGAAACAGGATTTCTGATCGATCCGATTGTACATCGAGGCAGATCTGATCCGCTTTTTGCCGGAAAAAATACCCCAACCGAGCGCATGAACATCCATATTCCACCTGGACCTCGGCTTCTTTCACTCCTGCAGATAGCCAGCGGGGTGATAATTGGACATTTTGAAACAGGCTCAATCTATCTTCGACACCTGCCAATCCTTCCAAAAATGCATAGAGCATGGCGCTGGAGCCCCAAGCATCCGAGGCAGACGCTTCCGGGCTGGTGCTCGTCTCTACGCAAGAGGGAGTCCCATCGGGGAAATACCATAGGTATGTTTTCCCCGAATCGGCTATCATCTTGAAATAACGGTTTAGAATATCCACACCATATGTTTCAAAACCATTTTCGAAGGCAGCCTTGGCCAATTCCCCGCCCACAAGAGGCATGATACCGCCATTGATGTAGGCCCCGCCGGCCAGTTTTTCATCGCCAAAAATGCCATCTGGAAAAGGAGGATCGATGGAGAACCACTCGGCAAAAGCTGCGGAACTTTCCTTTCGTTTCCGGTATTCCTGGATGATCAAGACGGCTTGTTCATGCGAGGCAATCCCCCGGTTGATGGCCATTGGATTGCTCAAACTCAATTGCTCGGCTTCATCGACACCGGAAATTTCAACAGGGGTGATCTTCACAAAATGGGTGTAAAATCTTCCGTTCCAGCAGGTTTTATTCATACGAGCCTTTAATTCTTGTGCGCGTTTCTCCCAGAACTCGGCACGGCTCCAGTTGTTGAAATGGGCATACATCAAAGCCATGTTACGGAAAGCCTCATAATACCCGCTGTTGTCCCCATGCATGATTCCCCAGTAGGTATCATCGTTTATCTGAAACTGGAGCCAATCATGGGAGCCCCCTGTGTAGGCAAAATCCCACGTGTCTATGGTGTAAGCTCTCTTCACGAGTTGCCGATCCTCATCCCAACGCCAAGGATGGGAGAGCGTGTATTGTAAAGCTTTTTCCAGGTATGGCAAAAGTTTCAGCAACCACCGGCCATCCCCTGTGGCTTGCCAAACGAGAAAACAGGCTTTCACGAACCTAAATTCCACA
Organism: uncultured Eubacteriales bacterium; assembly: GCA_964538085.1. Classification (GTDB taxonomy): domain Bacteria; phylum Acidobacteriota; class Aminicenantia; order Aminicenantales; family Aminicenantaceae. Next base: position 171,784 of record CAZIDF010000001.1, read on the forward strand.
TCCGCCTCCACCGGCACCCGAACATACTTAGTCCAATTTTCCCTTTCACGGGGAAGTTTTTCGGGAAAGGTGGTGACATAATCGAAAATACGCCCGTTTTGCGCTTGGGTTTCGGCAAAGTGTTCGATCATACTCTTGAGGTCCGATTCGAAATATTTCACTCCGCGGAGCATATCGCTGTAGTCCCTGATCCAGAAAGAGTTGGTATCAGGAGTGCGATATCCTCTGATTTTTTTCCCATCGATCACAATATCCAAAGCGTTATTTTGGAGGAAGGATCGGATTTTCGGGATAAGCTGGTCGAATTCAGGCCTGCCGGTTTTGACAAAGGTCTTCTCACCCATTGTTTTTTACTTTTTTGTTCGAAGAGATCGAAGGGTATCCTGGACAGATTTCGATAAGTAAGATGTGTCTGTTCCGACGGCTATGAGCGAATACCCCAAGTCGATGTAGGGTTTGACAGCTTCTGCATCCACACCGAATATCCCGGTCGCTATACCCGCCTTGGAACATATGGCTTGAACTTCTTGAATCATCCCCTGAACTTCTGGATCTGTCACATTGCCCAGTTTGCCTATACTGCCTGAGAGGTCATACGGACCGACAAACAGGGCAGAGATTCCAGGGATTTTAACGAATGATCCCAAGTTTTTTACGGCTTCGATGTGTTCCACCTGCGGGACTACGGCGACGGTTTCGTTGGCTTTGTGCATGTATTCCTGAAGGTTCAAGCCATAGCCTTGAGCCCGGGATATGCCGACACTGCGTGTTCCTTCTGGTGGATATTTACTCCAACGGAGGATTTTTCCCGCTTCCTCAGGTGTGTTCACATGCGGCACAATAATCCCTGCAGGTCCGGATTCGAGGATCTTTTTGATCCAGCCTTCATCCAAAACCGGGATCCGCACCAGACAGGGAAATTCCTTCCCGACAGCCTGGAGGATTCTCTGCACATCTTTCACTCCAATAGAAGTGTGTTCCATGTCGACAAAAAGCCAATCAAAACCAGATTGGGAAAGAAGCTCTGCTGTATCGGGAGATGGAAGCGTCACAATCGTGCCCAACAGAAGATCGCGGTTATTCAGACGATCGAGAAAAGATTCATTCAACTTTTCCTCCTCAAAAGGGGATCTTTCTATTTTTCTATTTTTTCCAGGATATTATATGTTTTTTAAAATTGCCAGACAAAAAAAAGAACCCACTCCCTTTGTTACATTAATGTAGGGGTGGGGTGGGTCGGCGGCAGGGTGGGGTGGCCTTGAGGTGGGCTGGCTGTTGACATTGGGGCAGATCCGAAGTAAAAAACTAGGGACTGGAGCGTAGAACGGATGTTTATTTGGGGCCTGCACATCATCGATTTCGGGATCGTTCTTTTTTATGTGGCCCTCATATTATGGATCGGGAAACGCGCAGGAGAAAAAACAAAGGACACCGGAGATTTTTTTCTTGCCGGCCGAAAGCTCGGAAAATTTTACCAGTTTTTTCTCAACTTCGGCTGTTCCACCAACGCGGATCAAGCCGTCGCGGTTTCCCGGGAGATCTACCGGACAGGAATCGGGGGCATGTGGATCCAGTACCTGGTCCTCTTCCTCACGCCCTTTTATTGGTTCTCTGTCTTTTTTTTCAGGCGGATCCGCCTGACTACCATCGGGGATTATTTCACAGAACGGTTCAACAGTAAATCACTCGGCGCAAGCTACGCCATTTTTATCCTTCTGATGTCCATTTTGGGAGGAGGAATCGGATATATGGTGGCGGCCAAGACCATGATGGCCATGACACCTAAATCACCCGAGCAATTGTCCATCGAAGAACGATTGAGCGTGGAACATTACCGAGAATATCAGGCTCTTCGGGATCGATTGGCCAATGGGCTCACTCAACAGGAGCAAACCCGGTACGATGAACTGAATGAAATAAATAAGCGAGGCGAACTCCACTCCTTTATATCCCACACCAATCCCATCCTCTTTTATTTTATCTATGCTTTCATCGTGGGTATCTACACCATGATGGGAGGATTCCGTGCTGCTGCCATCACCGATGCTATCCAAGGATTGCTGATCATCACGTTCTCGATGATCCTCATCCCGATAGGCCTGCACAAGATCGGGGGATTTTCAGGCCTTCATGCATCGGTGCCCGACTTTATGTTCGAGCTTTTCGGGTCTGTGACCATGAGCGAATATGCCTGGTACACCATCCTCGGGATGGTGCTGGCCAACCTCGTCTCGATCATTGCTGTGGCTCCAGGCATGCAGACTGCTGGATCAGCCAAAAACGAGATGACCGCCCGCTTCGGCATGATCGGGGGCATGTTTTTCAAGCGGTTTATCATGATCTTTTGGGCTTTGGCAGGGCTTCTCGCCATAGGGCTATACGCTGGTATCCTCCACGATCCTGATTTGATCTGGGGATACATGTCCAAAGACCTTCTCTTCCCGGGAGCTATCGGTCTGATGTTGGTGGGCATCCTGGCCGCCAACATGTCAACACTGGATGCCAGCGCCGTCTCCTACTCCGCTCTTTTCATCAAAAACATCTACCAACCTTTCAAGCCGGGAAAATCCGAAAAACACTATCTGTTTGTCGGCCGCATCGCTATCGGTGTGACACTCTTGGGGGGGATAGCTGTCGCCCTTTATGTGAACAATCTCCTGGAGCTTTTTAAATACATCATTTCCATTCCTGCCATCTACGGTGCTTCCATATGGCTGGGATTCATATGGCGGAGGTTGACAAAAACCGCCGTGGTCACTCAAGTGATATTCTGTCTCGTTATTTACGCTATCATCCCGAACCTTTTCCCTGCATTGAACTGGGCCAAACACAATCCCTCCTTTTTGCAGGTAACACAACCCAAAGTGGTTGAATATACGACAAGCGCATTAAAAGAAGATGTCGCAACGGGAAATGCCGAATTTGTGGGGCAATCCATCTCCAAACAACATGTCATCGAGCCGGTGGGGGTTTACTTCGAAAGCGTCGCTCGGATCGATCCATCGGACCCTGATTCAGCCAAAAAGGGATTGGGACGATTCCATGCTGAACTCTGGGTTTTGAGCTGGTTCGGGATCGATTTTTCAGGATACAAAAAATCCCAGTTGGTCGCTATCCGGTTCTTTTTCGACGCCCTGTTTCCCTTCGTATTTTTGTTCTTGATCTCGTTTTTCACAAAACCAGCACCCAGAACGAACCTGGATAGATTCTTTGCCAAACTTCACACGCCGGTTCAAAAAACCGAGGAGGAGGATAGGCAGGCTCTGCAGAAGTCTTATGAAAATCCCGGGAGATTCGAAAAGGATAAGATCAAGCCCGGCTCGAGCTGGGAAATCATGAAGCCCACCAAGATCGATGCTTTAGGTTTTGGTGGAAGTTGGATTCTTGTGGGCGTGATTATCCTCTTGCTCTGGCTTATGACCTCGATAAAATAGCCGGAAGAATCCAGGATCCGTTCGTTTCTATTAGCCTTTGAGGTCGGAAAGTTCTTTTTCCAGCTGTTTGACTTTCTCCTTGAGAGCTTCCTTTTCCCCCTTTTTAGACATTTTCATCATGCGAATTAAAAGCCCGATCAAGCAGAGCAAAACCAGAACGCTCATCAACGAGGCATTCAAAAAAGGCACCCTCAGATCCTGCATGAAGGTGAGGACGCCGACATCGGATAAATAAGACAGAATCGTCACGATAACCAATAAAAATACCCATGAAATCATGAGATTACCTCCCTTGGGACAGGAATTGGATCAGACCATAATAATCATTCTGTGTCAAATCTTTCTGAGTCCCCACAAAACATATATCACAGAAAAAAATGCATTGTCAAACAACTCACTTCAAAACTCTGATTTTGAGGTGGGAAGGAAATGTCGATGAACGATAGACTGAATGGGTAGCCTTTTGAAAATCGGATTCTTGTGCATGGTAAATATCAACGAACTTTTGTGGGTTGCGGTCGATAAGGGGAAACCAGGTGCTTTGAATCTGGACCATAATCCTGTGTCCTTTGCGGAAACAATGACATTTGTCTCTCAGGTCATACTCGATCTTGGCAACTTCGTCAGGAACGAACGGCTCGGGATGTTCAAAACTGTTCCGGTATTTGCCCCTGAAGACATCCGCGCCGACCAGCATCTGAAAATCTCCCCTTCTCACATTAAGCGGATTGGGTTCGGGGTCGGGAGCATTGCCGGGATAGACATCGATCAATTTGACCACCCAGTCGGCATCCGTTCCCGTGGTTGTGACGTAAAGATTGGCAATTATAGGCCCGGCAATTGTAACGTCTTCTGTCAGGATATCTGTCTGGTAAACCAGGACATCGGGCCTTCGGGCTGCGAACCTCTGGTCTTCGACCATCCACAAGTGCCCCTGCGATGTTCGAATCTCTGCTGTATAAGGAACAGGCTTATTGGGGTCGCTGACGAATGAATCCTTCATATCTTCTTCAGAGGGCGGATCAAAGGAGAGTTTCCCATCGGCATGCAGGTACAGATGCTTCGCTTGGGTTTCTGCTGGCGGCCAATGGTCATACGCCTTCCACTCATTCAGGCCTGTCACAAAAACCAAAGCTTCAGGCAGATCCAACCGCCCCAAATCTTTCAAATAATAGTTGAAAAACGGGTGCTCAACCTTTTCCCTGAAGTATTCCCCGGTTTTTGAGTCAAAGCGGATATTCCCCAAGGTGTCTCCATCCATCCTCGCCCACCCGCCATGAAGCCAGGGGCCGACCACAAGCGTGCTCTTGTTCTTCGGATTTTCCTTCTCGAGGGTATAGTAGATACTCATCGGACCGTAGAAGTCTTCGGCATCGAACCACCCGGCAACGTTTAAAACAGCATGTTCGATGTTTTCAAGATACGGAAGCACACTCTGCTTCTTCCAGTATTCGTCATAATCCTTGTGCTCCATGTACTCATTCCAAGTGGGGACACGGCCATGGAAATATTTCTTATCGACATCTGAGACTGACCCCAGCTCCAAGAAGAATCGATATCCGTCAGGTGTTCCGTAATCGAATCTCGCAACTTGCTGCTCTGTCGCACCTGCCCTTGCTTGGGCATTGTTGGCAAGCCATCCGAACGTGTACATAAGCCGGAAAGCACCGTTGTGATGGAAGTCATCACCTATCCACATATCAGAAGGAGAGGCCTGAGGAGAAGAAGCCACTAGTGCCGGATGAGCATCGATCATGCCCATAACAGTCTGGAATCCAGGATAGGAGATCCCCCACTGTCCTACCCGGCCGTTATGACCGGGGATATTTTCCAGCAGCCATTCAATAGTATCGTAAGTGTCGCTGCTTTCATCGGTATCCTGAACACCTCGCTTGATTTTTTTGTGAGGCCTCATCACCACGAACTCCCCTTCCGATTTAAACTTACCTCTCACATCCTGGTAAACGAAGATGAATCCCTCCTCCGCATATGCCTTGTTCGGGCCCAGGTAGGATCTGTATCTTCCTTGATCATAGTAGCCGATCGAATAGGGAGTACGAAAAAGAAGGATAGGATACTCTAGACTTTTATCTTTAGGTGCATAGATCTGAGTGTAGAGCTTGATCCCGTCCCGCATGGAGACCATGTGCTCTGTTTTTGTGTAGTGTGCTTTGATATCGAACGCTTGGCCGAAAATCAGTCTGACAGATAGAAAAAGCCCCATTCCCAATGCGGCAAAAAGGCGCCAGGGTATCTGTTTGTTTCTTTTCATTGTCATCCTCCCGAAAAGGATCAAGAATCTAAATGTTTATCGCTCGATATAATAGCCTATGGAAAAAAAGCTCACCCAGTGCCGGAGGGAAAAAGGGGCTGTCGTTCCCATTCCCGTTTTCTTGAGCGGAAGAACACCTTCGCTGTAAGTGTCGGAGAAGCGGAAGAGTGTGCCGTTGACCTTTTTATTCATGCTGAGCGCCATAATCTTTTCTGTGGTGAGAAGGCCAAACGGGACTGAATACTTCCCGCACCAATAGGAATTCCGGTAATCGAGGTAAGTTTCACCCCAAAGCTCTTTGGTCAACCCTTCGATCTTGCCGTTGTCCATTACGCCCGTAAGATAAGTACGGATGAGGCGCTGGTCGAACTCGAGGGCTGTGGTCCAGGCTTTCTCCCCTTCGCCATAAGGCGAATTATCGAAGTCTCTTCCGTAATGGTTGCCATCGGATGAAATAAGGAAGAATATGTCCTTACCGGCTGTAAGATATTTTTCACTCATGTAGCTCGCGATCGCATCTGCCAGCTTCGAAGACACCTCCTCCATTCGTGCAAAAGGCATGGGTGTGACCATGATGGGAGTGATCTTGACCTCAGGATTAAAGTACTGAAGGAAAGGCAGGAGGGCTTCGATGGAATGCTCGATTTCATGGGCCCTATTGTTGGTGATAAAAACGGTTTTATCAAGGCGCTCTTCAAGATATTCACGCAGCCCGGAAACGGGGATGGGTTCCTTCAAGCCGGGCCAAAAGGCAAAACCGTCCAAGATCAAGATGTTCTGAAGGTCGCTAATCTCATTTCTAACCGTGCCATGGGTGACGCCGAAAATGACCACTTCTTTGGCCCTCAGTATCTTGAAGAGCGGGTAATAGACTCTCCCGGCATACAGATAATCGTCATGAGGTGAAATGGCAGCCACAAGTCCGTCGGCTTTGAAACTCTCTTTTTCCTGACCCTCGAGATAATCCACGAGCTTCTGCATGCTCGTCGGGTTCCAACAGAAGCCGACATCATCCCGGACGGGCCGGGTTTCCTGTGCAGCCAAGGTTATGAAGCACAATCCTGCAATGACAAGCTTAGTAAAAATTCTCATGACTTTCCTCTCTTCCAAACATAAAACTAATTCATTTCTACTGTAAAATCAAATTTACAGACTTCGAAGTTCATAAGACCGGTTGAAGCGGGACTGCTTTGGAATTTGTCATTCAGCTTATCACAAAGAGGTCAGATTTCCTGTCCGATTGACTTCACTTTTCCCGTTATGATAATTTTACAAAAGCTAGAGACCAAAAGAACATCATTCAAGGAATTTTCTGTTCCCTTATTAGGAGGCAAGGATGCCGATTCAATGCCCCAAATGCCAGTCCGAGATTTCAGACGATTCCCAGTTCTGCAGCAAATGCGGGAAACCGATTCATCCCTCTGAGGAAATATCCCTATCACAGACCCGAACCATCTTGAAACCGATACAGGAATTGCGTCCCGGGACCGAACTGGCCAATAAGTACAAGATCGAAGAAGTGGCGGGAAGAGGAGGAATGGGCATCGTGTACAAGGCGGAGGACACAAAACTCAAACGCCATGTGGCTCTCAAGTTCCTGCCTCCGGAATTGATCCAGGACGAGGAAGCCAGAATCCGGTTCGTTCTCGAAGCCCAAGCGGCCGCAGGCCTGTCCCATCCCAATATCTGCACCATCCATGAAATAAATGATGAGGAAGGCCGGTCCTTTATTTCCATGGAATTTGTTCAAGGGCAGAGCTTGAAGGAGAGGATAAAACAAGGCCCCCTCGAAACGGATGAAGCTTTAAAAATCGCCATTCAAGTGGCCGAGGGTTTGGAGGAAGCCCATAAAAAAGGCATCGTTCACCGGGACATCAAAAGCGCCAACATCATGATCACGGAAAAGGGCCAGGCAAAGGTCATGGACTTCGGCTTGGCCAAAGTCAAAGGAGGAACACTTCTGACAAGAGAAGGAACGACCTTGGGGACTGTAGCCTACATGTCTCCTGAGCAGGCCCGAGGCGAAGAGGTTGACCAGCGGACCGACATATGGTCTTTAGGAGTGGTCATGTATGAAATGCTCTCCGGAGAGTTTCCGTTCAAAGGAGACCGGGAAGCATCCATTCTTTATTCTGTTGTGCATGAGGAGCCAATACTGCTCAAAGACATAAAGCGCGACCTTCCACCAGAAATGCAGCAGATCATAAACCGTGCATTGAAGAAAAAACCGGAATCCCGGTATGCATCCGCAGAAGAAATGTTGAAAGATCTGAGGAAATACCAGGATAGTCTGCGGGCAGAGGAATTGGGAGCTTTAAGTCTGAAGACTATCCTTCGCCGCATCCGCAGGCCGCGTGTCGCGATCCCCGTCATTTGCGCGGTCCTTATCATTGCCTTGGCTTCTGTTTGGTTTTCTAACCGTCAAGCCAAAATCCGCTGGGCCAAGGAAGAAATTCTGCCTGAAGTCGAGCGACTTATTGATGAAAATTGGCGGGATTTTATCGAGCCTTACAAACTGGCAGAAATGGCAGAAAAATACATTCCAAATGATCCTAAGCTTTCTGAGCTCTTTTCTAAAAGCTCCGTGAATATAAACATCAAAACAGAACCTCCGGGTGCAGATATATACATGAAAGAATACGCTAATCCAGACAGTGAATGGGAATATCTTGGTGTTTCACCTCTTGAAAACGTCAGAATGTCTATTGGGATCTTACGATGGAAAATAGAAAAGGCAGGCTATGAGACAGTTTTGGCTGCATCTACCACTTTTGACTCAGATATGGACGAAAAAAGCGTGTTTCTGATTCCCTATGACCTCCTAAGAGTGTTGGATAAAAAAGGAAGCATTCAATCAGGCATGGTTCGCATTCCAGGCGTGAAAACACCGATTGGGAAGTTTGACGATTTTTTTATAGACAGGTACGAAGTTACGAATAAACAATACAAGGAGTTCATGAACAGCGGCGGATACACAGCCAGGGAATACTGGGAACATGAATTCATCAAAGACGGCAAAGTCCTGAACTGGGAAGAAGCCATAGCCGAGTTCGTGGATCAGACAGGCAGACCTGGCCCTTCCTCATGGCAGGCAGGAGATTATCCCGAGGGACAGGAAAATTATCCGGTTTCAGGCATCAGCTGGTACGAGGCCGCAGCCTACGCAGAATTTTCTGGGAAAAGTCTGCCGACAGGGTTTCATTGGGGTGTTGCCAGAGGTGAATATACGCCTATGATCAGGATTTTTCAAATTGGGGGGAACGCTGTTTTTGTTCCCTTCAGTAATTTTATGGGCAAAGGACCTGCTCCAGTGGGGAGTCTTCTTGGCATTACACCCTTCGGAGTCTACGACATGGCAGGAAATGTGAGAGAATGGTGCTGGAACGAAACCCAGGATGGAAGATTAATCAGAGGCGGTGCCTGGAACGATGCCACCTATATGTTCGGGAATCTGAGTCAAGTACCTGCATTTGACCGTTCTGCAAAAAATGGATTTCGGTGCGCTCTGTATCCCGATCCGGAGAAGATCCCCGAAGGAGCGTTCAGTTTGGTAAAATTGGGGGAAACAAAGGATTTTTATAAAGAAAAACCAGTTCCGGATTCCATTTTTCAGGTGTACAAAGAGCAGTTTGCTTACGATAAGACCGATTTGAATGCAATCGTGGAATCGAGAGATGAGAGCTCTGAAGATCTGATCCTAGAGAGGATAACATTTGATGCGGCCTACGGTGGTGAGAGGATGATTGCTGTTCTTTTTCTTCCAAAAAATATATCACCCCCCTATCAAACAGTCATATATTTCCCTGGCAGCCAAGCGATAGGACGAAAATCGAGCCAAGACCTTGATAGATGTCATGAATTTGGGGTCTTCCTTTCTTTTATCGTGAAAAACGGCCGGGCGGCTCTGTATCCTGTCTATAAAGGGACTATGGACCGAAATTTTTTACGTCCAACTCCCTGGGTGAATACTCACCGGCAAACTGAATATCGGATTCAGGTGGTGAAAGACTTTAAAAGATGCATTGATTATTTGGAGACTCGCCAGGATATTGACAGCCAAAAGCTTGCCTATTACGGGATGAGCTGGGGGAGCGGGTGGCCTGGGGTGATCATTCCAGCGATGGAGGAACGCCTAAAAGCAAGCGTGTTATTGGCAGGAGGTCTCACAGATATAGGTCGTCCTGAAGTCCATCCGATCAATTATGTCACCCGGGTGAAAACACCGACTCTAATGATAAACGGTAGATACGACTCAGCTTTTCTTTACGAGACATCCATAAAGCCTTTGTTTGATCTTTTAGGAACTCCGGCTGAACACAAGGAACTGAAGTTGTACGAAACCGACCATATCCCTCCCAGAATTGATTTCATCAAGGAAACCCTTGCCTGGCTCGACCGCTACTTAGGGCCTGTGAATCGATAGTCCTGTGCAGAGCACCCACGAAGTTGGATAATCTGCCCAATTTCCAAGAAAAAGTTTCAAGACATTAAAAAAGGAGGAACCATGAAAATGAGGATTCTTTATGTACTAGTGATTTGTTGGATCTTGACTTTTCCATCCCAAGCAATGGAAAACCAAGAAACCCTCAAAGTCTTCATCTCCGTCGACATGGAAGGCGTCAGTGGAGTGATACATTGGGAAGATGTCAGCAGAAACGGCAAAGACTATAATCTTTTCAGAAGGCTTATGACAGAGGAAGCCAATGCTGCTGTCGAAGGAGCCATCTCAGCAGGAGCCACCGAGATACTCGTTAGAGATTCCCACGGAAGCGCGCGTAACATCCTCCCCGACTTGCTCCATCCTGAAGCCATCTTGTTGCGGGATTGGTCCGGAGGCCCACTTGATATGATGGAAGGCATTGACGACACATTCGATGCCGTTATTTTTATAGGTTACCATGCCCGAGAAGGGACATCCGATGCAGTCCTCAAGCACACCATGACCGGCAAAATCAATGTCTTCATCAACGGAAAAGACATGCCTGAAGCGGGAATCAACGGTGCCATTGCCGGCTACTTTGGAGTTCCCGTCGTTATGGTAGCGGGAGATTCCGCTGTTGTGAAGCAGTGCAAAGATATTTTTGGAGAAATCGAAGGTGTTGCAGTCAAAGAAGGAATCGGCAAAGCCGCCAAGATGATGCATCCCACAAAAGCTCAGCAGATGATCAAACAAAAAACCACCGAAGCCCTAGAAAACTTGAAAAAATTTGCGCCATTAAAAATCCAATCTCCGGTCACGATGGAAATCCGCTACAAAGATGAGGAGGATGCCGAGAGGGCGTCGTGGTTTCCTGGAGCCAACAGGACTGGAGAAAGGTTTGTTTCCTATTCTCACAAGGACTTAATGGAAGTCTTGAAGTTTTTCATGTTCGTTCAATGATTGGGCTGGTACCTAATGGGACGTCCCCTAGTAGCCGAAGAGGCGGGGGAGGAAGAGGCTGATCTCGGGGATAAAGGTGACGAGGAGAAGCGAAACAAGCATGGCAATAAAAAGAGGAAGAAGCGGACGGATGACGCGGCCAATGCTGGTGCCGGCGATCCCGCAGCCGATGAACAAAACACTTCCCACAGGTGGCGTGCACAGCCCGATGCTCAGATTCAACACCATGATGATTCCGAAGTGAATCGGGTTGACACCCAACTGCATCACGACCGGTAAAAAGATGGGGGTGAATATCAGAACGGCCGGTGTCATATCCATGAAGGTTCCGACCAAAAGCAGAACGAGATTGATGATCAACAAAATGATGATCTGGCTATTGGATATCGCCATAAGCGCTGTGCTGACCGTTTGCGGGATGTTCTCGTAGGACATGATCCAGGACATGCCCATGGACGTTCCGATCAGCAGCATGACGATGGCGGTTGTGGCCGATGTGTCGACCAGGATCTTGGGGATCTCCTTAAATTTGACTTCCCTGTAGATCAAGGCTGATAGAATAAAAGTGTACAGAACGGCTATGGCCGAGGCCTCTGTCGCCGTGAAATAACCCGCCACGATCCCCCCGATCACCAGGATAATCAAAAAAAGGCTGGGAATGGCATCCAGGAACCGGAGAAAACCCTCCCTGAATTTTATCCTCTGGGCGACCGGATATTTTTTTCTGTGGGCGATCAGACCGGCTACGACCATCAGGGAAAGACCGATCAAAATCCCGGGAAAATATCCTGCTACGAACAATGCCCCGATAGACACCCCCCCGCTGGCAAGGGAATACACGATCAGGATGTTGCTGGGAGGGATGATCAGCCCGGTCGTAGCCGATGTGATGTTCACGGCTGCGCTGTAATCGAGATCGTATCCCTCTTTTTTCATCTGGGGGATCATAAAACCCCCGATGGCAGCAGAGGAGGCTACGGCAGAACCCGAGATCGACCCGAACAGCATGGCGGCCATGATGTGAACAAAAGCCAAGCCCCCGGGAAACATCCCGACCAGCACCTTGGCGAAATCGATCAGCCGCCGGGCAATACCTCCCCTGTTCATCAGCTGCCCGGAGAGGATGAAAAAGGGAATGGCCAGCAAGGCAAAACTGTCCAAACCGGTTGCCATGCGTTGGGCCACAGTGGTAAGCGCTGGAGTGGCATCGATGCTCATCAACATGGTCACGACTGTGGATATTCCAATACAAAATGAGATCGGGATTCCTAGAATCAGGAGGAAAACAAAACTGCCGATCAGGATGAGGATGTGGAAAAGCTCCATCTCCTAGATTCCCTCCTGGCTTTCGGCTGCGACAGTCTCGAATTCTACCGAAACTCCCGAACGGGCTTGATACCTTTCGATAATAAACAGAACAGCATAAAACATGATGAGCAATCCGCTGAGCGGAAGTGCCAAGTACACAAACCCTAGCTTAATCCGGAGAGCTGCAGAAATCTGGTTCAAGGTCAACGTGATGATTACCAGCCGCAGACCTCCGACAACCATCACAAAAAAGGAAAACAGAAACAGGGAGATTTGGATGATAATTTCGGCCCATATTTTCGTTTTTTTCTTTAGCGCTTGTAGGACCACATCGATGGCCAGATGCATTTTTTTACCGGCAGCATAGCTTGCCCCCAACAATCCCACCCAAATCAGGAGATACCGGGCCAGCTCTTCAGTGAAGGAGCTGGGATCCCGAAGGATAAATCGAGTGAAGACCTGCCATAGCACATTGAGCACATTGGCGCCCATCAGGATAATGAGGGCCAGCTCAAGGAGTTTATCGATCCGTTTTTTGGCTCTTACGAGCATCATTTCACATCCCTGATCCTCTGAATTAGGCTGTAAATACGGGGCTGCGATTTATACTTCTCATATATGCTCTCCACCCCTGCGATAAAAGCGGTCTTATCCGGATGAAAGATGGTGACCCCGGCCTTCTGCACCTCTTCGAGCGCCTTTTTTGTGGCCTGTTTCCACAGCTCTCTCTCGTGCATTTCGGATTCGTTGGCTGCCTCTTGCAGAATTTTCTGAAATTCGGGGCTAAGATCTTCCCAGATCTTGGTGCTGATGACCAGGACATCCGGAACGCCTGTGTGTTCGTCCAAGGAATAAAATTTACAGACTTCATAGTGCCGGGATAGGTGGAAACTGGGAGGATTGTTTTCCGCCCCATCCACCACTCCCTGCTGGAGTGCCGAATAGAGCTCACCCCAGGCTATCGGCGTGGCCGATCCCCCGAGGGCCTGGACCATCCGCATGGATGTGGGGCTTTCTTGGGTGCGGATCTTGAGCCCGGCAAGATCTTCGGGACTGAGAATGGGGCGGTCTACAGTGTAAAAACTCCGGGTTCCTGCATCATAGTAACAAAGCCCTCGGAGCCAGTATCTCTCACCGGCCAGGAGAAGCTCCTGGCCGATCTCTCCTTCCAGCACGCGGAAACGGTGGGCCTCGTCCCGGAAAAGATAGGGCAGGCTCAGAACGCTCATCTCGGGGACAAATCCCTCGATCACACTGCAGGAAACCTTGGTCATGGCCAGACTCCCGATCTGGAGAAGCTCCAGGCATTCCCTCTCCGATCCCAATTGCTCGCTGGGATAGATGTCGATCCGCATCCGGCCTTTGGATTTTTCGGCTACCCGCTCTGCCAAAAATTCCATCGCCAGATGAACCGGATGGGCAGGATCCAATCCATGGCCCAGTTTGATGACAGTGACTTTTAGATCAGACTTGCAGGCAAGACTTAAGAGGAAAAACGAAAAGATCGAAAGGAGGGCAAAAGATTTTAGACCAGTTCGACTATAACTCATTTATTCAATCATGGGCTTGATGACTTTGGCTCCGATCCTCCTCAACTCAGAGTCAAGCCGGTTAAACATCTCCTCTTCCTCGTACATGCCGATGATGGAACCGCCCGAACCTGCAAACTTGGCGGATGCGCCACAGGCACGGGCGGTCATGACCATTTCCCTGTTGCTCTCATTGATCTCCATGATCTGGCTTCTCAGGTCGAAATTTTCATCCATCAATCGTTTCATCGTGACAAAATCCTTTTTCAACAGGGCTTCTTTCCCAGCTTCCGCCTTCCCTGCTATTTGGCGAAGCGTCTCAAGGACAAAAGGATCTCTTCTATCAAACCCCTGGCGGATATCGTTCAAGACTTTGCCCGAAACTTTTCCCAGAGCGGGTTTGTATGCAAGGTAGAGTTTCGGGAGAAATTTGGGGCTCAGCCGTTCATAAATGCCGTGGCCTTTTTCCTGGAATATCTTTTCATCCAGATCCATGTAGACACAACCCTCATAAACCTGGATGACACGGTCCATAAAACCAGCATTGATACCTAACTCATCCCTTTCCGCTTCCAGGATCAAGGTGGGAAGAATTTCGAGAGGAATCTTGACGTTATAAAACTCCATCAAGGCGCGGATAGCTGCGGTTATGATCGCGCTCGATCCCCCCAGACCCAGTTGCCGGGGAATAGTGGAGGAATACCGGATGGTGAAATTTTTCTTCTCCAGTTGCACACCCTGAATTTGGCAGTATTCATTAAATATCTTGATCGTGGCTTTGACCAACCGGACTCCCCCGTAATAGCCATAAAGCCCGGCTCTCTCCACAAGATCTTGGATATTTTTGTACACCGGGATGTCATCTTTGTGGGATTGGATCATCAGCTCATGGGATTCATCGCAAAAAACTTTGGCTTCGAAATCTTTGACGGTAATGGCGATGATTTTCCCGAAATATCCGTCCGATGGGTTGCCGAGGATTCCAGCTCGCGCATAAGCTTTTTTTTGTATTGTCATGATAACCTGTATTTTAATTCAGATGGATGCCAGGACTCCCCGCACATAGCCGACCGATTCGGCCACCCCGGGGAGCGGATCTTGTCCGTCCTTTTCGAATTCAAAAGAGACCGATCCTTTGTACTGCATCTGGATCAAGGTCTTCAGAAATTTGGGGATATCGATTACTCCGTGGCCGATCTCGATGGTCTCTCCATCCTCAGACGCGGCTGTCACGTCTTTGATATGCACATCGTGCAGCCGGTCGGCAAACTTCATGGCTGACTCCGAAGGATCGACGCCTGCACGTTTTGTGTGTCCGATGTCGATACACAGTCCGATGCGCGGATCCAAATCTTTAATTTTCACATAGGCACTCTCAGGTGTGGGATACAGCTTATCACTTGGGCCATGATTATGGATGGCCACTTTTATGTTATGCTTTTCCACCATCTCGTTCACCACATTCAGCAATTCATGGTTGGGCACACCGATAATAATTCCCATGCCGGCTGTTTGGGCATAATGAAAGGCACGCTTCACCTCATCGGTAGTCTTCATGTAGACCACACCGCAACCGTATAGGTCGAGGCCGGCTGCCTGTGTTTTTTCCGCAACGGCTTTTATCTCTTCATCCGTGCTCTCAAGAGAGAGATGAAAGTCCTTGAAAGCGATCCTTTCCAGACCCAGCCTTTTGGTCATTTTCAACGTCTCGTATAAGGAAAATTCTCGGAAGGTATAGGAGGCCATCCCCAAGTTTAAACGACTGAGTTTATCTTCGAATTTGGCAACCGCAGGATCGGAATTTTCTGGGTATCTATTAGGGGCCGTCTTGACAGGTGACAAGGAAAGGCCTGCCACTCCGATTCCGACACTCTTTAGGAATTTTCTTCTTGTCGTTTTGCCCATCTTTGTCTCCTTTCGAGAGTCTGCTTATTTACATACTACAATCATCCCCCAGATACAATATTTTAATTGTTAATTGGGGACATGTTAATTGGGGACAGGATACCCTTTCACCTATTTCTCAACAAGATTTTAAAAAATCTATCTTACCGGGCTAAAACAGTTGTCTCTCGATTAGAATTGTGCCATTATACGGCAGAGGGAGATTAGGCTTGTACAAATTACTTTTGAAGGTCCTAACGATGGTTTTGCTTTTTGTTTTTTTGACGTCGTGTGGGATACAACAGGAAGCCGAATCCACAGACCAGAATCCGACTGGACCTAAAACTAAAGACGCAGTGGATATAAACATCCTGACAGACGAGGAGAAAGCTGAAGGATGGATTCTATTGTTCGATGGGAAAAGCTTCGATGGATGGCGAGGATTGGGCCGAGAAGGAATCCCCGAAAGGCACTGGATCATCGAAGATGGTTCGATAAAAAAAGTCCCGAGTAAAGATGTGCCTCTTCAAGAAGACGGCCAACCGCTGGCTGGAGGGGACCTGATAACCATCCAAACATTCGAAAATTTCGAACTCTGTTTTGAATGGAGAATCAGCCCGGCCGGAAACAGCGGCGCCAAATACAACGTATCCGAGGAGATGTCCACTGCCCATCCTCCTAAGTTTGCTGGCCTGGGATTCGAATACCAAATCCTCGATGACGATAGACATCTGGATGCCCTGGTTAGTGACACGCACACAGCGGCTGCGCTGTATGATTTAATTGCTCCGAAAAGCAAAAGTCTCCATCCTGTGGGGGAATTCAACACGGCCCGGATCGTCCTCCTTGGAAATCATGGCGAACACTGGCTCAATGGAGTTAAGGTTTTGGAATTCGATTTGGATACTTCAGAAATGGATGCCCTTATGGCCTCAAGCAAATACAAAGACATCGAAGATTTTGCCAAAAAACGGAAGGGGCATATCGTTCTCCAGGACCATACTGATGCCGTATGGTTTCGGAACATTAAGATTCGCATCATCGAACCATAAAGATTTTAATGAAGGGAAGGTAAAAATGGCGGAAAAAAACATCACACGGCGTAATTTTATCAAAACGGTTTCTGCGGGCACAGCCGGAATGGCCATCGGCCTTCCTGTAAGCCACTACAAACGTGTCCAGGGGTCCAACGATCGCGTTAGAGTCGGGATAGTGGGATTTTCGGATAGAGCCCGGTATTCCTTGATTCCGGCTTTTCAGAGACATGCCAAGGAGCTCAACTTCGAAATTGTGGCTGTCTCGGATATTTGGAACCGGCGCAGGCAAGAAGGCGTTGAATTTCTGGAGAAGCTTAGTGGAAATAAAATTGTCCCTATGTGTAATAACGAGGAGCTCTACGCGTCGGATAAAGTGGATGCGGTCATCATCAGCACGGCGGATTTTCAGCATGCCCTTCACTGCATTCAGGGAGTGGAAGCCGGCTGTGACGTGTATGTGGAAAAGCCTTTTGCCAACACCATGGAAGATGCTCAGGCTGCCCTCGAAACGGTCACAAATTCTAATAAAATTGTCCAGATAGGGACCCAGCGCCGGAGCGCATCGAACTACATCAAAGCCAATGAATTTATACGGTCTGGACGGTTCGGGGACATCGTTGCCGTGGAGATGACATGGAATGTGAACCAGCCGGGCCGGTGGCGCAGGCCTCAGTTGGTGGCTGATCTCAAGGAAGAGGATGTAGACTGGAAGAGATATCTGATGAACAGGCCATATGAACCCTGGAATCCACGAAAATACATCGAATACAGGTTGTTCTGGCCCTATTCCAGCGGCATTCCCGGCCAGTGGATGGTCCACCAGATCGACACGGTGCACTGGTTCACCGATCTTCCACGGCCTCGAAGCGTTGTGGTCAATGGGGGACTATACTTGTGGAAGGATGGACGGAAGAATTTCGACACCCTCACGGCCGTTTTCGATTACGGGCCGCTCAAGGATTTAACCAGAGGATTCATGGTGACATATTCATCGAGACAGACAAATTCCGCAGGTGGTGTGAAGGAACTCTATTTTTCTAATGGGGGATCTCTCAATCTCGACACCAATATGGTCACACCTATGGGTGGATTGACCCAAGGGATGGCTCAAGCCATGGGGATGGAGGAAAACAAGCTGGCGAAATTTTCATTGACAGAAGAAGGAGGTGTGGAGACAGCCGCAAACACTGGATCGGATCCGACAACGCTGGCTCACATGCGGAACTGGATGGAATGTGTCCGATCGAGAAAAAAACCAAACGCCGATATCCATGCCGGTTATAATCACTCGGTGTCACTATGTATGACCATCGCAGCCATGCACACCGGAAAACGCGTCACATTCAATGACGCCACTCAAGAAGTCATCATCAGCTGATTAGAGAATTCCCTCTTTGCCTTAGAGAACTATTTTTCACCCCAAAAAGCAACCTATATCTTCACGAGTTCTTCGACCTTGAAAGGGCGTTCTTGTTCGATGCTGCGGCGGGCCGCAATCCCGATCAGGATGGACATGGCTCCGTCCCTGCTTCCGGCTCCTTGACCCAAAAGATCTTCCCCTGGCCGCCGGAAAATCTGGTCCTGCATGATCTGGTCTGCACCCCAGTGACCGCTACCGCCGGATTCGAGGCCGAATGTTTTGGTCTTCCCGAAATTTTGTGTGATCCGGAAATCTGCCAGGCTTTCCGGCTTCCAAGGCTGGTTATGGTAAATCCGTGCATCCAACCTCCCTTTTGTCCCGTTGAATCCCACAGAATACCCCTCATACGGCATAAAAGCGTTCAACGAGTAACTCATGGTCACGCGATTGTGGTACTGGACCTGCACATTCATGGTGTCCCAAATGTTGATCTTTTTCCTGAACACACAAGCATCCCGGAAATAGCCATCCTCTGACTCAGCGTTGGCATAAAGATTCATCAGGTGTTTGTCGGTCGTGATATCCCAGAAAAAATCGCACTGGCTCTTGTGCGGACAACCCCTGCATTTTGTACTTCGGAAAACTCCGTTATGCCCGTATTTTCGCAATTGCCCGAAGGCATTCACTTCCACAGGTTCTGCAGCCAGCCACCAGTTCATCAAATCAAAATGGTGTGTAGCCTTATGAACCAACAGGGACCCCGAAAATTGTTTGAATCCATGCCACCGCCGGAAATAGGAGGCGCCATGGTAGATATCCAGGTAATAGTGGAAATCCACGGAAATGACATCCCCTATTTCATTGGCCATCAGGATTTCTTTGATCTTCACGGCGTCCGGACTGTAGCGGTAATTGAAGGTCACGGTCAGCTTTTTACCTGTTTTCTTTTCGGCATCCAAAATGTTCTGGCAGAGGACTTCATCTGTGGCCAGGGGCTTTTCGGTTATCACATCGCAACCCATCTCCATGGCCAGGCAGATGTATTTGGAATGAAAACAATCGGTCGTAGTCACGATGACAGTGGACGGCTTGGTCTGCTCGATCATCTGTTTAAAATCCACGAATGTCGGGCATTGAGCTCCCATGTATTGTTTAGCGTATTCCAATCGTTTGGGATTGATATCACACAATCCGACCATATCCAGGATATCGCTATAATTTTCGAGTAGGGCCTTTCCCCACGTTCCGCTTCCCCGGATTCCCGTTCCGACCAGGGCTACTTTTAGCTTCTTATCTGTGGCTGCCCCCCATAAGGAACCGGATTTCAACAGAGAATGCCCGGCTACCCCAAGCGCCGCATAAGTGGATGAGGACAAAAATTGGCGGCGGCTAATTCCCTTATTTTTCTTTTCCATGCTTTCTTCCCTCCGAGAGAACGATCATTGTTTCCAATAATCCCAACAAAATCCTATTCTTTATGTCATCCGATTGTCAATCATAAAGCATTTAACTAAATCTAATTGATGGCTGAAAAGCTTTCCAGCCTGAATTATTCATAAACATGAATTTTTTTACGGGATTTAATGTGACATGCATTGGAATCAAGGACATATTCCGATTTTCCCAAATCTGTAACGAGTCCCTTGGTTTTTATGACGGGATATATTACTGGAAATCCAGGATTTTTATCAAAAAAACAATTTCCACAGTGTGAACATGCCGAGCAACAAAGTGGCAATACCAACGATCAAGCGGAGAGATCCGCCCTTAAACTTTTTTACCGTGTAAGCAGCGATAGGTACAGACAATATGGCTCCGATGATTAAGGAAGGAGATAAGTTCCAATCCACCGTATGATTTGTGAAGCTAAGATATGTGATAACCCCCACTAAGCAGGTGAGTCCTTCTGCCAGGGATGTGATCCCGATCGCATTTTTTGACTCCACTCCGGACAAGATCTGCCCGCTTGTGACCAACGGTCCATAACCTCCGCCACTGATTCCTTTGTTAAAGGCGGCTAAAATTCCGATTGAGGAGATTTTTTTCCACGAAAATTTGAACGTACGTTTCAGAGTAGCGAGAATGAGTACTCCCATGGCAAAAACCAGCACGCCTATATAAAGCTTGATATAAAACTTCGACAGATTGAGAGCGACAAAAACGGCAACCAGGGTTCCCAAAATGCTGCACCCTGCCATGACCATAGCGATCTTGAAATCGATCGCGCCAAACTTTAAATTCGAATTTTTGAACTTATGATGAAAAAAAACAGCACTCAGCCCGGTAATGAGTTCAGATAGCAAAATACAGGGAACGATCTGAAGGGGGTTGTTCCCATAATAAGGAGAATCGGCGTCAGGGTCGTCCCGTAACCCATCCCCAGTTACGAATCGATGTACTCGCAAACAAATGCCATCACGATGATAAAAAAAGATAAATGATTGAAGTCCATAATGCCTCCTTATTTCAATCCAAATACCCCATTTTTTGCAATTGATTCCTTACTATGTTTAAATCTTCCGGATTCAACGCCTTGCGCACAGGGAGAACGCTCAAGGGATGATTGATCCTCCCCCAATGAATTTTCTCCCATGTCCTCTCATGGAAATAATAAAGAACGACCCGGACACTATGAAAAAGTATGGTAATCATTGACATCTCTTTCCAGCTATGTGTGATAATCCAGGAAATACCGCCTAAAATCACAATGCCCAACAATCTCCAGACAATAGACTTAGCCCAGGCCCGAGTATGTGTCTCGAAGCCCGTCTTTTCCTCTTTTACCGATTCCTTTTCGCAAAAATCTTTGTCATTTGTATCCGATGTTCCGATAAGTAGCCCCCAACTCAAACAATCGCCGACCAAAAAACGCTCACCAAAAGTCAAGATAAGCTGAGCTAGTTTGTGGATTTTCATATTCTTTTCCCCTCAATTCTTGATTCAAGAGATTCTACTCTTTTCATAACCCTATCGTATTCTAATCGTAGTACAATAGTAGTGTTATGTCAACCCTTTTTTTCATTTTTTTTGAAAAAATCTGGAACGAAAATCCCGTTCTAAAAGAAATAAATTCAAGCTGACATAAGGAAGAGGATTGAGGGAGGAAGTTTAAAAATAACCCAGGTTTTTGAGGCGTTGACGGATGGCTTCAACCTCTCCTGCAGATAGTTCTTTTTTTTCTTTACTTTGGGAGATGAGATCACGAAGTATATAAACGACAAATTCGTTGACGCTGCTGAATCCGCTTCCTTCGATTACAGACTTGATCTTGTCATATAGGGGACGGGGAATTTTAAGTGTGACACGGTCGCTTGCCATGTGCGTAATTCTAGAGAGGATATGAATAAAAGTCAACTCTGGTTCATTGTATTTGCGAATTTCAGATGATAATATGGGGTAGTCTATGCCTTAAGGATGTGATGACAACAAAATATATTCATCTTGTTATGACCTAGGCATTCAATTGACTTTATCATAAAATCGTATATATTTATCTTTCTGATGGTTTTCAGTCCTTAAAAGCGTTGTGTAACGAAAACAATCTAGGCTTTTGCAAGGCCCTGCCATGAACATTAAAAAATCAATGACAGCTCTTCTCAATCTGTCTTTGAGAATGAAGTTCATACTGAGCTTTCTTGCTGTCATTTGCTTCGGTGGGGTATTGACCCTTACTCTCGGCACAAGGCTCGAACACAAGACCATAATTTCCCTCGCCCAGGCCAAGGTCAAGCACGACCTGGCCTCTGCATGGATGGTTTACAATGATAAGCTGAATCACATCCAGGATATCGTCCGGTTGAGCTCTTCCCTCGAATATTTAAAAAACGCATTACAAAACGATGAAAAAGATTTGCTTCTCCGATATTTATCCCAGGCTAGGAATGACTTCAATCTGGATGTATTGAATTTAACCGATGCTCAGGGTAAAATTCTCGCAAGAAGCTCACGTCCAGAAATTTGGGGAGACGATCAATCTCAAGATCCGCTTGTGAGTCGTGCTCTTCTGGGAGAAACGGTGAAAGCCACACAGATTTTTCCAAAAAAAGAATTGATGAAAGAAGGAAACCTGGTCGATAAAGCCTACCTCAAGATAATCCCAACTCCAAAGGCTGAACCGACTCCTAAAGATTATGTGGAAGACGGCATGTTTCTCAAGGCGGCCTCCCCGCTTAAAGACCACAACGGGATTATCCTCGGTGTCATATATGGGGGGATTCTTCTCAATCACAATTATGAAATTGTCGATAGAGTCAAAGAGATCGTTTTCAAGGATGAAAAATACAAAGGAAAGGAAATAGGCACGGCGACAATTTTCCAATATGATTTAAGAATTTCAACCAATGTCAAAAAGGAAAATGGAGAGAGAGCGATCGGCACTCGAGTCTCCAGAGAGGTCAACGAAGCCGTCCTGCAGCAAGGGCAATCGTGGATTCACAGAGCATTTGTCGTCAATGATTGGTATATTTCAGCCTATGAACCCATAAAAAATGTCGAAGGCAATATCATCGGGATTCTTTATGTTGGTATGCTGGAAAAGCCTTATATCGATCTGAGGAACAAAGTCATGGCGACATTCGCAGGGATGGCCATCCTGAGTGTCATCCTTCTTCTCGTTATCATGTTTTTCATAATTTCTTCCATCATCCAGCCTCTCCAGCAAATGGTCAATGCAACAAAAAAAATCGCCAATGGGGAATTGGACCACAAGGTCGATGTAAATTTTCAGGATGAAGTGGGACAATTGGGGCACTCGTTCAACCTCATGACCGAAAATTTGAGAAAAGCCAATGAAAAGCTCATCCTATGGGGAAAAACTCTCGAGAAGCGGGTCGAAGAGAGAACACAAGAACTGCAAGAAATGCAAGATTCTTTAGTCCGATCGGAAAAATTGGCCTCCTTGGGAAAAATGGCCGCCGGAGTGGCGCACGAAATCAACAATCCTCTCACATCTATTCTAATCAACACACACCTTGTTCTGGAAAAAATGGAGAAGAATTCCAGTGTTCGAGAAAATTTAGACCTCATCGCCGATGAAACATCGAGATGCAGCGAAATCGTCAAGGGCCTTCTCGAATTTTCTCACCAGAATCCACCGGAAAAAGACGATGCCGATGTCAACGACATCCTCAATCTCAGCATCGACATCTTAAAAAACCATGTGACTTTTCAAAACATAAAAATAAAAAAAAAGCTGGATGACAATCTGCCCCTAATTCCAATCGATTCGAATAAAATCAAGCAGGTTTTTTTGAACTTGATGCTCAATGCATCAGAAGCCATGCCTGATGGAGGTTCACTGGTAATCATAAGCAGGCTCTCAGAAAACAAGAGATACATCGAAATCGAATTCACGGATACAGGACTAGGGATTCCTGAAGAAAACATCAACAAACTGTTCGATCCATTCTTCACTACCAAAGCAGGCGGGACGGGTTTGGGCCTTGCGGTGAGCTATGGAATCATCGAACAACACAAAGGCAAAATTGAAGTGAAAAGCCGGCAAGGCCTAGGCTCAACGTTTATAATCCGATTGCCCATTTCATAAAAATACGACTCTTTAAATCAGGAGGCATCGATGGGAGCAAAAGAAAAAAGAAAGATCTTGGTCGTGGATGATGAAATAAATGTCTGCAAAAGCATCAAGCAGGCAATCGAATCCGAGGACTATGATGTGGATATGGCCCTGAGCGGTGAAGAGGCACTCAAAAAAGACAAGGAAAATCTTTATGATCTGATCATCACAGATCTTATGATGCCAGGAATAAGCGGCATGGATCTTTTGACCTCGCTAAAAACAACCAGACCCGAGTTAAAGGTTATTATGGTAACGGGTTATCCCACCATCAAAACAGCTGTCCAATCCGTCAAAATCGGGGCATTCGATTATCTCCCCAAACCCTTCACGCCCAAGGACTTGAGGGGAGTGGTCGCCCGCGCCTTTAAATTCACGGGAAGCGATAAGGAAGCACCCTTCTTTCCAGAAATGCCGGATGGTCTTTTTGCCATGAAGGGACACACATGGACACGGAAAGAGGGAAAAAATTTGGCAACTATCGGCGTCCTTCCTGAATTCCTCCAATCCATTGTATCGATCGTTCATCTCGACTTGCAGAAAAAAAACAACAGAATTTTTCAGGGTGAAGTCTGCGCAAGGATAACGGATGCCGAGGGAAACATCCATCGTATCTGGTCTCCGGTCACCGGAAAGATCACACAGTTAAACACAGCCATCCAAAAGAATTTGACTATGTTTAAAGCCGACCCCTATGGAAAAGGATGGCTTCTTCGGATCGAAACACGAGACATCGAGAAAGATCTCGAAAGTTTATCCTCCTCGACATGATCCCATAGAGATACAACTTCTATGAAAAAAAAACTCGATAGCTTCCCATCCATCGGAGATCTTATCCAATCAGGAAAAACGTTTATTGAAGAATTCGATCCGTCGGCACAAAGTTATCTCGATGGGACAGGAGAGTGGAAACAAAATCCAGCATCAATGAGAGACTGCATTTCGAATGAGATTCTTTTTTTTCTCTGGAAATTAAAAGAGGAGAAAAGGAATTTGTTCATCCAGCATGTTTTTTCGCCGTTCATCAGAAACAATAACTGGAAAATAACGAAAAAAAATTTTCTCAGTCTTCAAAAAGAATATGAGATCACTCCAAGTTTTCCCGCAGAAGACGAGATGGACAGAAAATTTGTTTTTTTGATCATTCTCGAAATCCTTGGGTGGATCGTCGCTTATGAAGCCTTCCGGCTGAACAGCTTGTTCCTTGTTCCCCGCTGGGACACCTGGGCTAACGAGCAGCAGCAGGAATCCAAAAAGCGTTGCCAAGCGATGACAGATATGATCGAGAAGCTCTCTAAAAAGGAAGAAAAAACTCCATCTCTCCCTCAGATTGTGAACCATCTGCACAAGACATCTCCTGAATTTCTCGATGCCTTGTCTGCGATAATCGCTGAAGAGCACAGATTAACTCAAAAAATCAACTCCCTGCTCAAGAAAGCCGAAAACAAGGAAAAAAGAGAAGAAATTCTTCCATTGGTCACAGAAACAATCTTGCCCCCAATGGGCATAGTCACCGAAACTTCCCCTGCCCTCCTTCGGCCCTGTCTCCGTCTTCTTCTGGATGAAAAAATCGAAATTGATAGTGGTATCCCATACCACGCATCTGTCATTTTGAGCATCCTTCAAGATCCCCGATCGATTGAGACATTGCTGAGGGCGATCGATCACTTTCCTCTAAACTATTCTAAGCTGAGAGAAAACATTATTTACACGCTCGGTAATCTAAAAGAAAAAAAAGCCGTGGAATCCCTGATCAAAGTTTTGGACATGCCCAAGGAAGGAGAGTTCTTGGAAACTCAAAAAGATATAAGTTTTTTTCTGGTCTCCGAGCAAAAAGAAGAAGCCATTGTGGCCCTCGGAAAAATCGGCTTAGAATCCCTCCCAGCTCTGCCCAAGTTGATAAAATATGAGGAACATCCCTCACCGGAATTACAAACGCATCTTGCCTGGACACTGGGAGAAATAGGAAAATCCCAAAAGGACAAATTCGGAGGTGTGAGTGCAGACATTATCATTACTTTGCTGAAACTTCTGCAGATTAAAAATAAAAAGGTTTTTGAAGAAAGCGTAAATGCGCTAAAAAAAATCGACATGCCCGAATTCATTCATTCTCTCTATCTGTATAACGTCGGAGCTGTGAATATCCTCGGATTAAAACCAGCACAGAAAGGCCTGTACGAGCTCTCTGAGACCGTTCATTTTTTGATCCGAACAAGAGGTCAAGCTATCATCGCAGTGAACGGGGATTCAGGCACCGGAAAAACATACTTCTGTCAATCCCTGATGAATGGATTCGGAGATATCCGTCGACATGAAATTTTGTATTTGATGAGAGACAGAAAAAAGGACCAGAAAATACTCAATCGAATGTTGGGAATAAAATGGCTGAAAAATCATATCGATCCTATCTATTATCATGATTATCCGCTCGCAGAGGAGGAAGACAATCCTGAAGAATTCTTTTTCCGGTTCCTTGAGGAAAACGAGGATAAAAAATTGATCATCCTAGATGGCTGCCGCGACAAATACTATTTTCAAAGGATCATTGATCTGTTTTACTTCCGCGACAAACTCGACGTGGAAGTGAACTTCCGCGCAACTATTTCTACGAGAAGATTCAATCTAGAAGAAAGAGAAATCGCTCTTGAAAGCGTGAAGACCCATCTTTCCTTCCTCGAAGAACCTGCGCTGGAGGATACCTATATTTACAGGGAAGGCAAAGCGATATTGTACGATTTGGATAACTCCATTGATTGTCGACTCGGAAGAGAAGAAATCCAGGAATTATTCTCCCAGGTAAGGATCGAATCCTGGGGAGAACTGATTTGGGTCGGAGATTTCAAAAAAGAGACACATCTCCTCAATGCCAGCACAGGAAAGCTCAATATCCAGGAAGAACCACTCACTCTGAAAACATACGGGATGGATGAGGTCCAGCATGAATCACTTTCCCATGAGGAAAGAAAATTCCGAATGGAATTGAACCAGGACATATCCATCGATCCCTATCTAATAGGAACCATCGATACCGACGACCTAAAACCCGAACAGCTCCGGTTTTATGCCCAGGATCAGATCGCCGGATGGGGAGAAGAGGGGACCATATTTATTCTCACCTTCCTCGACAACCGGATATTTTCCGCGGTCGTCGAAAAATGCCAGGGCTTGTCTCTTCTGGGCCGCACGATTTTCTCGATCACAAGCGAGGGAGAATGTGTGGTGGTCAATTTTGAAGAAAACAAAAAGATCCGACTTCCAAAAACAGATTCCCCCGCACTCGTCTCTGCAGCACTCTCGACAGACCGAGTGATAACAGGGCATCAGGATGGCTCCATCATCATCTGGGATTTTGCTGAGAATACGATCCATATCTTGAAAGGTCACGACCGACCGGTTCTCGCCCTAGCTGCCGATTATTACGGTCGGATATACTCGGCAAGCTCGGCCCCATCGCTCAAACGATGGGATTTTGAAAAGGGACAGGTCAGCCTTATCTCGGGATTCTCCGGAAATATTTCCCGGATCGAACTCTATCCTCATAAAAAAATTCTTGCAGTAGCAGAAGACAATGGGAACAGAAATAAAAAGGAAGAACATGAAAAAAACGTGATTCTCATGGATTTAGAAGGATATAAATTCCAAGTCCTGCCTTCCCCTCTGAAAAAAAAGCTGACCAGTGTCAACGTCCATTTTGATGGAAGAATTTTCGCTACCTATGCCCGCTCCGGCGATAAAGACGGAAAGACTCTTGTCCTCCTTTCTCCTGATAAAAAATTATGGGGATTCAAAATTTTGGATAGTCATGAACGGGACACCAAGAACTGCCTCATCATGGGACCGAGGCTGATCACCTGCGGCACTGAATCAAGCGGAAACCACTCTATCCGGCTCTGGGGCACCGATGTCTATGTGAGGACCGAGCTTAACAAACTGATCGCATTATCCGAAAGGCCTTAAGCCTCCCCTCTGCCAAATTTTTCTTTGAATCCAGACCAAGCCGATTGCACAAGCATTTTATTCATATCCTAAATTGAAACAATCCTCAGATGGCCATCCGATTGGGCGGATCTCAGAGTCGCCATCTCCCGGAATTCCTTTCCCTTTACAGTGCTCAGATACACCCACTGGGTTGCCCGCGAGATTCCCACAAAAAGCATCTGTTTTTGTTGGCTTGAAGGAATGGCAGAAAATGAATCTTCTGTCAACCTGGGCAGAAGAACACTGTCGAACATAAGACCTTTGGACATAGAATAGGTTGTAATCTTAGGAAGAGAATTGCAGAAATCATAGGGCATATGAATCACATTCTGGGCATCCATGGTGATGGCTTTTTCTGATTCGATCCCCTTATCCAGCAGGCTTTTGGCCAGACCATGCACCAAGCTGTTGGTGGGCACCAGGATTCCCACTCTGTTTTTCTGGGCCAGCTTCAATCTGACGATCTGAGACAGGTGAAGCATTTCTTTTTCCTCTGAGCGGGCCACATAGCATAAAGGGTCTTCTGACGGGCCTTGAGCCATTCGGGCCTGGGATAGATAGGCATACCGGAAATCATCATCGGTTATAAAGCGAGCCGCAAGATGAGCCACACTCGGCGAGCTTCGGAAATCACCTTCAAGACTCGAATTCCCTTTATTTATTTTTAATGTCTCCAAGATAAAAGATTCTGGAGTTCCCTCTTGATTCAATCTTTGTCGGGAATAGTAAAAGACCGTCAAATATCGAGCCGCCAGCGAGAGAATCTCGAAGGCTTCGGGCGTCAAATCCTGGCCATCGTCAACCAAAGCGTACTCCAGGCTCTTCTGCAAATTCTCATATTTTTTGAGCGTGTCCAAGACAGCAAAGCGTGTTTTCCTGTAGTCGATCCTCCCGTCGATATAAATTCTGGGCAAGTCCTGTGAAATATTTTTTACATAGAAGGAACGGCACCACTGATCGAAGGTTGTCACCATCTCCCGGGAATAGCCTAGGCTCTCGATCTCAGAGCCGATAAACTCCTCCATGACATCGGTCAAGACAAAAAGGCGAATGTTTTGAGGTGATACACCATCGGACTGGAGAAAAAAAGCAGCCCGGTGGACCAGCGCCTGAGTTTTCCCTGATCCCGGAGGCCCGGAAACAAGGCGGCTTTCGTGGGGAGGCATTTGGACTATTTTTTTTTGCTCAGGCGATAACTCTGAAAAGCTCCGCAACCAGTTTTTCATATCAGATGTTTTGAGATTCCTATCTCATCTTTGGGAGAAAAACCGTGAAGGTGCTTCCCTTTCCTACTTCACTCGTGACCTGGATCGTTCCATTGTGAGCTTCAACAATTTTTTTAGCAATGGATAGGCCCAATCCAGTGCCCTTGGATTTTTTCCCATCAACGCTCTTTACCCGGAAAAACTGGTCAAAAATGAGCGGCAAATGCTCTTCAAGGATACCTATTCCTGTGTCTTCGACATTAACCGCTATCGAAGTCTCTTTTTCCTCCAAGAACACCTTTATTCTACCACCCGGTTTGTTGTATTTGATTGCATTGGAAATGAGGTTGGAAAAAACTTGTGTGAGTGTCTCGTCATCCCCTTCCGCTGAATCATCCCCAGAGTAAGGGACTAGCTCTATACTGAGGTTCTCCGCTTGGGCACTGGGCAACATGAATTCCACAATATTCTCCAAGATCTTTTTCAGTGATAAAGGTTTGAACCGGTCGACGATTTGCCCCCGGTTCATCCGGGCTAAATCCAGCCAATCATTGATCAATTCCATAAGCTTTTCCAACCGATCCCTCGCCTTGGAAAGCATCTCTTTTTGTTTAGGCCCAACCTCTCCCGCCATCCCGCCCAGGATCACCTCAAAATACTGCGCGATGGTTCCCAGTGGACTTCTGAGTTGGTGGGAAACCATCGTAATGAAATTTTCTTCCATGAGTTTTTTTTCTCTGCGAAGGGAGTCTGTTTCTAAAATGAGCCGCCTTCTCTCCAGACCTCTCTTTATGATAATGCGCAGTTGATCCGGAGAAAAAGGCTTCGGAAGAAAATCATAGGCGCCCTTTTTCATCGCCTCAACAGCAGATTCGACTGTGGCATAACCCGTGATAACGATAGAAATGATATTCGGATCAAACTCCTTAATTCTATCTAGGACTTCAAAACCGCTTTGTCCCGGCATTTTCAGATCGATGAGGACAAGATCCGGCTGCAACTCCTGAATTTTTGCAAATCCGGCAAGGCCATCTCCAGCAGTTTCTGCCCGGTAGCCTTCTTTTACGATAATTTGGCTACAAGAATCCCGCAAAGACTCTTCATCATCGATGACAAGAATGGTGTTTTTTTTATCTAGCGCAGTCATGGAGGATACACCGATACAGCATCCACCCTTCCTCGCTTCATTTTTTCAGTAGTTTTTCAACACGGGCAATCAGATCTTCAGGTTTTACTGGCTTGTCGATATAATCGTCGGGTCCAATGAGACCTTGCTCCTCACCTTGGAATTGGAACCTGGCGCCGGTCATTTCTTTCACGGCTGAGATAAAAATAACCGGTGTGTCCTTAACATCTTTAAATTCTTTGGCTGTCTTGATATCGTTGCACAGGGAGAATCCGTCAAACAGACTGTCCATCATGATATCGAGCAGAATAAGATCTGGTTTCTCGGCGAGAATTTTCTCTTTTCCTTGGGCAGGATTGGCAGCACTGATTACTCCATATTGAGCAGATTGCAGAATTGGCGTAATTGCATCCACAAAATCAGGATCATCATCAATAACCAATATTTTTGCTTTTTCCATTTTGTTTCTCCTTTATTTGATTAAGGCATTGTTGATTGCCATTTTCAATTCATCTTTTCCAAAAGACTTGATGAAGTAATAAAATACCTCTTGCTCCCGTACTTTTGCCTCGAGTCTTCTGGTGTTTTTTTTTGTCGTCATAATGACTTTTATGCTTGGATCGATTCCTTTCAAAATGGATATGGCTTCATAGCCTTTCATTTCAGGAAGGTCCACATCCATCACCAGACAATGGAAATATCCTTTTGATAACATTTTTATGGCATCAGGAATTCCTCTCCCGTTTTCCACATGATAATTCTCGCCTCTGAGAAAAGAGGTCATATTTTGCCTCTCTTTTCTATCCCGATCGATGATCAGGATTCTTTTTTTCTCATCTGCCATTTGCTGCATCCTGACAAATAATTTGCAAGGAATGTGCCAATACATTCGAACTTCCACAGAAAATCACAAATAATATAAACGGTTGAATACAAATAGATTATAAGACATCTCGAAGCAGCAATCTCATATTCCTACCAGAGAGTTCGCCAAAATAGGGAAATATTCCCCATCACTGTTACAGTTATTCCTATTTTTAAAATTCCTCTTCATCGCGTTTTCGTGCATTTTTATCTCAAAACTTTTTTTTCGTGGTTTTGTCCAAGGTAACGGGAAATATATGAGGAAGACCTACTGCTTTCCAATCAGAAGCCGGCCAAGGATTTTGTTCAAAGCGTCTTGAACAGGTTCGGAAAATTCCCGGCCCTCCATCAGAGATTCCGGCTGAACGCCGAGAATATAGGTATTTTTTATCTGCTCATTGCTCTTGAATGCTGTGGCGAAAGGAGCCAATTTGTGGCTCAGAGAGACTTGCCTGAGCATGCACTCAAATGGGATCAACGTGATCTTCCCTGGCTCATCTTGAATATCGATGGCATCCAGGAAAACAAGGGGATGTTCGACGGGATCTCCGATTGGCAGGCCTTTTCCCCTGAGCTCCGTTTCCAACCATACGTTTTCAACTCCCTTTTCTCTCAGTTTCTTGGCAATATGGACCCCCATAGCATCATCCGAACGATTTGGATTCCCCACTCCCACAAAAAATGGCGACCCTTGGGATTTGATGTCTTCAAGTTTTCCTTCCCAACTATCATGCGGCGCATTTTCAACTCGCGCGAGGTGAGCAGAACAGCTGATACAGGGATCAAAAGCACGGACCACTATTTCCATCCTATCCCTGATTTTTTCCTCCTGCCCTTCATCCAGGAGTTTTTGGGCAGCGATATGACAGTACCTTTCGATATCTTCCGCATTTTGGGCTGTAGGTGTGACGATATCCACATGACCAACCAATCCATCCATGATTTCGTGGTGATGTATGAGAAGGCCGCGCGGGGCTTCCACCAATCCTGTGCCTTTACCCTCAGTTGCAGCGTACTTGACTATGGGAGGATCTTCGGGGATTTTCAGCATCGAATCGATCAGTTGAGGAATCCTTTCGAAACAATAAAGGATTTCCAGCGCTTGAGCCGCATTATGAAAAAGAGGATTCCTCTTCCAATGCTCATTGAAATATTTTTTATAGGATTTCCCCGCCTCCCCTTCCAGCCGTTCTCCAAGATTATTCACCCGGGCCAAAGCACCCACTGAATAGGGTTTTCCTTTATAACGGCTCCGCTTGGCATAAGAATGGGAGACAACAAATTCGTTTGTCAATTTTTTGTAGTCATCCCGGAAAATTTTTTCTCCCGATGAAAGAAGAATTTCATCCCCCCAAAAGCCGTATAAATCATTGCTCGGTTCACAGCAGGCATAAAGTGTCTCCTCCTCTGGACTATCAGGATAGCCGAGTTCACAAAAGAGACTCACTGTTTTCCAGACAAAAGGCATAAACTGGATAGCCCGATTTTTGATCCAGTCGAGCTCCTTTTTTGTGGGAAACTTACCAAAGCCACCAATGACCGGATTTTCGCCATGAATATATCGCCCGCTCAGAACCTGCATGATGTGATTTCCGAATTCCTTCATCTCCAGCGCTATTTTGACCTCGAACGCAAACTGGGAGGCCATGGCTATGGCATTGGGGAATCCTACATAATCCGGCAACGCCAGATAATAGACATGGAGCGAATGACTTTCTATCATCTCCCCCATATGCATAAGTTCTCTCGCAAGAACAACTTTTTCGGGAACTCTGATCGACAGGGCATTTTCCATAGCTCGGATGACGGCGTTCTTGTGGGATATGGAACAGATGGCACAGATCCTCGGGGACATACTCACATCTTCTTCCGGAGTTCTTCCCACCGTCAATCTTTCGATGAGTCGAGGCCCTTCGAAAATATTGAATTTCACGTCTGTCACGACTTTGCCATCTATGGTGGCAGTCACACCTCCGTTTCCTTCTACACGCGCAAGATGTTCTATGGTTATAGTTTTCATCTTTTCTCCTTTCCTAATTTCTTAAAGAACTCCGCGAGTTTTGTACCCGAGTAGTTGGCCATCTTCCTCTTGATTTCTTTAGCATCATAGCCCTTTTCTTCCAGGAGATAGAATTCTGCTGTGCGGTTGGCCACATCCAATGGTCCCCAGCATCCCACACAGGGAAGGTTATGGTTAATGCAGATAGAACCGCATCCATCTGCTGTAACGGGGCCTAAACATAAAATTCCCTTTTTCAGAAGACAGTCGTTCTCGTGGTGTTTGCAGGTGACACACACAGGATTTTGGGATTTTTCGGGAGGATTACCCTTTAACAGCCTTGTCAAAAAATTCAAAAACTGATCTTTTCCGATAGGACAGCCCGGAAGATAGAAGTCCACACCGATATACGCATCGATAGGCTTGGATTGAACAGGTATGGTATGGGTCATATCGATGTCGCCGTAGACTTTCTTGTAATTTTTTTCCCATTCTTTTGTATTAGCAAAGCAAGCCTGAATGCCTCCCACTGCAGCGCAGAGACCGATGGCCACGACCAGCTTTGCTCTTTTTCTGATGTCCTCAAGCTCTTCGATCTCTTTTTCGGTTGTGACCGACCCTTCGATTAGAGCGACATCCAGTTCTCCATCGATGTTGTCGCTTTTTGCCATAAGAAAGGATTGAATGTCCGCTGCATTAAAAATATCTATGAGTTCTTTTTCGCAATCCAGGATCATGAGAGCATCTCCGGCACAGCCGGTAAGTTCATACACTCCGATTTTCACTTTATCATTGCTCATCTCATCCCCCTCAAATCAATTCTCTCATATGAATAACATCCCAATAGGTGAAGACTGGACCGTCGAGGCATGTATAAATATAATCTATAGCACAATGTCCGCATTTTCCCACTCCGCACTTCATCCTTCTCTCAAGGGTCATCAATATCTGGTCCTTGGGAATATCCAGCTTGACCAGTTCTTTGAGCACGAACTTGTACATTATGGGAGGACCACAGACCATTGAGTAGGTGTTTTTAGGATCGATACCTTTGATCATTGGAAACAGCGTGGTGACCACTCCGACGTTATCGTTCCATTTTCCTGTGTCATCCTCATCGACAGCCAGGTAGCATTCCAAATCGTCTCGCTTTTTCAGATCGAAGAACTCTTCCCGAAAGATCATTTCCGCTGGCCTCTTAGCCCCATGGAGCAAAATGACTCTTCCAAATTGATCTCTGTTGTCGAGGCAGTAAAGAAGAACGGAACGAAGAGGAGCAGCCCCTAAGCCACCCATAACAATGAGAATATCCTTGCCTTTCATCTTTTCCACAGGAAATCCATTCCCGTACGGACCACGGAGGCCAACCAGATCGTTCTCTTTCAATCTGAATAAGGCATTGGTGACAGTCCCCACATGTCTGATGCAGAATTCGAGAAGACCTGGACGCGATGGTGTGGAGGAAATCGAAAAGGGGGCCTCTCCTGCCCCTAGAATAGAAACCATGGCAAACTGTCCTGCACGATACCTGAAGGAGAGAGCCTTATCCATGTCTGCTATGCGAACCTGAAAAAACCTGACATCATCTGTGAGGGGATACAACCGGACAATTCTTCCAGGTTCTGGAAGAAAGGGATTTGTTTGATTTAACTCTTTTTTATCCATATTCATTTTCTCACCTCTTGGTAGAATCGATTCCAGAAGGAATCCACCTTTTCTCCATCGAGAGCCTTGGCTACTGTTTTCACATTGATATCAACGGGGCAGGTGACGATACAGCGGCCACAACCTACACAGGCCGGCTTTCCATATTTGGAGATGAAGGCCTGGAGTTTATGGGTATACCAGAGCTTCAACCTGTTCGCTCTGTTCTCACGAAAGTTTTCACCTCCGGCCACTTCAGAATAATTCTCCAGGGTGCATGCATCCCAACATCGTCGAATCTCCGAAAAATCTTCTCCTAAGGCAGGCTTATCCAACACATTGTAACAGTTGCATGTAGGGCAGACATTGGAGCAGGAACCACAAGCCAAGCAAGCATTCCCTAGCTTTTCCCATAAGGAATCATTGTATTTCAGCTCCATGAGGTCGGGCATGGCACTGAAATCGATCTTAGTCTGGAAAGCCTGGTCCCTTTCTTCACGCCACTGGATAAAGCTCTGGATATCTTTGGGAGTGATGGTCTCATCGAATAACTGGGATCTAAGCCGGATGAGGTCATCGCCTCGACTGGAACCGATCCAGACGATATAGAAGTCCTCGAGAGCGGTGAAAAAAAGATCATACCCTTCTTCCACAACATGGGTATTCGTGGACATGCACAGACAGTTTTCATCAGGCCAGCAGGAATGACCGAGGATTAAAACATTTTCCCGCGCTTTCGAATAGTAAGGATCATCATAGACATAACTGTAAAATCGGTCCATTATCAATAATCCATGAATGTCACACGTGTGAACGCCGAAGAGAATTTTTTTGGACACATGGGAGAAATCTTCCTCATAACCTTCTTTTTTCGCCTTGAATATGTTGATTGACGGAGGCAGCAGGATTTTTCTTGGAGGGAGAATTGTGCGTGTGTAATTAAGGTCAATCTGAGAAAAATCTTCGACTTCCTCGAATATGTGTTTGTCGCCGTTTTTTTTAACGGGGGCCCATAAATCGGTGTTTTCAGAGATTGCATCCAAAAAAGGAAACAACTTTTCCTTCTGAAGCTTGACTATTCTCATTTTTTCATCCCCTTCGTTTTATTGGATTGTTCCGCCCTTCGGGCAAGACATATAATTTGCATAAGCAAAATCTTCACCTCGTGAAAAAAGTATGCAAATTACATGCCTCCTCAAATTTACGATAAAAATGAAAGACTTTGGGGAGGTTTAAGGGAAAAGGGGATGAAAACAGACAGAAGTTAAAAAGGTCCTCGGGAATTATTCCTCACTGGCTATCCTATTTTGACATAGCTTATTCGATCGAGAAAGCACTTGAGTAGCTTAAATCCTCAATGTATGTCGTATTTCTTGATCTTGGCGAGAAGTGTTTTGCGGTCAATTCCCAAGATGCCGGCTGTTTGGCTTTTATTCCAGTGGTGGGCTTGCAACACAGCCTTGATGTACTCCTTTTCGATATCTTCAAGGCTTTTGTCCTTTCCAATCATCAACGTTAAAATAGAGGATGCAGAACTGATCCCATGATACAAAAGATCCTCGGATTTGATTTCATCGGCTTTGGACAACACCACCGCCCTTTCGATCGTATTTTCCAATTCTCTAATATTCCCGGGCCAGTCATATTCCAACAAGGCCTTTAATATATCTCGATTTATGCTACTTATCTGCTTTTTCATTCTTTTATTATATTTAGCAAGAAAATGCTCGACGAGCATAGGTATATCTTCCTTTCTCTGCCTGAGGGGCGGGAGATGGATAGGAACAACGCTTAAACGGTAAAAGAGGTCTTCCCTGAATTTCCCCTCCTTTACAGCACAAGATAAGTTCTCGTTCGTCGCCGCGATGATTCTCACATCGACTTTGATCGGTTTTGAACTCCCGACCCGAGTCACTTCCCTTTCTTGAATAGCCCGCAGAAGCTTGGCTTGGATGTTGAGGCTGATGTTGCTGATTTCATCCAAGAATACCGTCCCGCCGTTTGCAACTTCGAACCGCCCGTGTTTGGTTTCATGGGCTCCTGTAAAAGATCCCTTTACATGTCCAAAAAGTTCGCTTTCAAAAAGTGTTTCCACAAGAGCACCACAGTCTACGACAACAAAAGGTCCGCTTTTTCTTGGGCTGTGATTATGAATTTCTCTGGCAAGCATCTCCTTGCCCGTACCACTCTCTCCTGTGAGGAGCACCGTGCTATCGGATGCGCTCACCTGTTTGACCAAGTCCAAGACTTTTTCCATTACCTTGCTATCGCCCACGACCATGTCAAATTCGATCTTGGATTCCAGCTCTCCCCGAAGGTAAATATTCTCGAGCAAAAGATTTCTATTTCCCAAGGCTTTTTTTGTAATGATCCGCAATTCCTGGGGACTGAACGGTTTGGACATGTAATGGAAAGCCCCCTCTCTCATGGCTTCGACTGCAGATTCGATGGAACCGAATCCTGTGATTACAACGATAGGCGTTTCCGGACTTTTCTCCTTTATTCTCCTCACAACTTCCATTCCATCCATGCCTGGCATTTTTAAATCACACAACACGATATGGAAAAATTCTTTATGGAAAAGCTGGAGTCCTTCTGTCCCATTCTTAGCCATTTTAACCGTGAACCCTTCTTTGTTAAGCACTTGACGGCAAGAGTCCAAGATCGCTTCGTCATCATCGATGATCAAAATGTTTGCTTGTTTATTCATTTGCATTGTCTTTTCTTACAGGAAGTTTAATCGTGAATGTTGATCCTTTTTCGACCTCACTTTCCACCTCGATGGTCCCGCCATGCTTTTGGATGATACTGTAACATATGGCAAGGCCCAATCCTGTTCCCATCCCGACCTCTTTTGTGGTGAAAAAAGGTTCAAAAAGTCTCGATTTATCCTCTTTCTTTATTCCATGTCCTGTGTCTTTGATTGAAATATTGATGAATTTTTTGCCATCACCCATACAAGTTTTCAGAAAAAGAATCCCTCTTTTGCTCATAGCATCTGCGGCATTCAGGATAATGTTGATGAAGACCTGCTGGAGTTGGGATCTATCTGCCACAACAGGGGGGAGATCGCTTGAATATTGTTTTTTCACGGTAATGTTTTGAAAAACAGCCTGAGACTCCAAAAGGGATATGACATCATTGAGGGTTGTGTTGATATCGATCCGAATCGCCTCGGGCTCTTTCGGATGAGCAAACTGGAGAAGGCCCTTCACAATATCTTTGCAGCGTGTAGTCTCCTTGACGATCTTCGCAAGATTATCGTAACGCGGGTCCTCTTTTTTCATATCTTCGAGAAGCAGATGGCTATAAATCAGAATTCCTCCCAAAGGATTGTTGATCTCATGAGCGACGCCGGCAGCCAATTTTCCCAGTGAAGCCAGCTTCTCCTGCTGGATAAGATGGGCCTGCATCTCTCTGATTTCATTCGTCCGCTCTTCTACTTTTTTTTCCAGCGTTTTTCCCCAATCGATGAGTGCTTTGTTCGCTTTACGAAGCTCATCAGTCATCAGATCAAAAGATTTGGCCAGGGCCCCGATCTCATCCTTCGATTTGACATGGAGCTTGTGCGAAAGATCTCCTTTTGAAATTTTTTGGGTGGCCAGAACCATTTTCTGCAGAGGTTTTATAATCCGAGTTGTAGAAAAAACGAGGATAATGAAGAGCAGAAAGACACATAGTATTGCGATGACAGCAAACGCAATTATGACCCTATTGGTGGTATCGATATAAGGCCTTTCCAACATCCCCACATAAAGGATCCCAATGATCCTTCCGTTTATGTTTTTTATTGGTTCATAGGCAGTGATATACCAATCATTGACCACAAAGGCCCTGTCGATCCATGCTTCTCCCCTTTCCAGAACAGCCTCATTCACTTCCTTGGACACCCGCGTTCCGATGGCTCTCTGTCCGTTCTCATATTTCACATTTGTGGATATCCGCAAATCATGCTGAAAAATCGTTGCTGTCCCTATCTCCCTCCCTTCATATTTCATATCCTTGTAGACAAGCTCTTTTACTTTATCGACAATTGTGTAGTCCCTGTTGATAAGAATTCCTCCATACAGCACCCCGAGTAGATTTCCGTTGTCGTCATCGATTGAAGAAGCCGCCTTCAACATCATGCCATTGACCTCTTTGGCTTCAGGTCTAGGCGATGTCTTCGGAGTGGGGACAAATTCCATATATGCTCGTTCTGCAAGTTCCTCCCCCTCCTTAAGAAGCTCCTGACGAGACACTATCTCTGGGAAAGCAAAATTGCCTCCCTCGAGAGTCTTTTTTATGATTTCATCATGAGATTGATCATCCCCTTTTATCTCAGGATTTCTTAATCTCATGATGACCTTTCCTGTGCTGTCTGTTAGGGTCAGAATATCCAATCCTCGTTGTGATCTCACTCGACTGAGATATTTGAGGAGAATATCATAATTTTCGTTTATGATAGCATCCTTGATACCCTCCCTTTCTGCTGTAAAACTGATGATATCACCGATGTGGTTGAGCCTATCATTAAAAACCATCCAGGCAGAAGAAAGATCGTACCTCACTTTTTCCTGTGCCTCATCGATGATGGTGTTTTTTACCAAACGGGATCCAAAGATCATTGTCAGAATCGCTCCCAAAACAATGACCCCAAGAAAACTAAGGATTAGTTTGGTTCTTAAAGATAGAGGAAGAATTTTCATGCTACTTATTTAGGAGGGTTTTCCTTTAGAAACAAATATACTAAAAATGGGTAATGAGATAAAGGAAAAATCTTGGATTAAAATGCTATTTTAAAGACGGTGCCGCCGTCGCTTTGTATTTCATAAGATCCGTCTATCTGATTCACCAAATCATTCACAAGCTGTAATCCCAGCGTTTTGGTATTTCCTATATCCACATCATCGGGAATTCCGATGCCGTTATCTTTAACCACGATGGTGTACCTATCCAGTTTATTATCCAACTTGACATGAATTTTCCCTGACTCGCCATCAGGGAAGGCATGTTTGAAAGCATTGGAGACAAGCTCGTTGATGATCAATCCACACGGAATGGCCTTATCGATATCCAGATAAAACTCACCCACGTCCAGCTCCAATTGGATCTTTTTTGCATTCCTGCTGAACATGGTAAAAAGATGATTGGTGATCCTTTTGATGTATTCTGAAAAATTGATCCTATCCAAACTTTCAGAAAGATAAAGCACCTCATGGATGAGAGCCATGGACTTGATCCTGTTCTGAGCGATCTCGAATGTATCTTTCAGCGTCTGGCTCTTGATAGACCTGGATTGCAATCTGAGCAAACTGGAAACGATCTGAAGATTGTTTTTCACCCGATGGTGGATCTCCCGCATCATCGATTCTTTTTCTCTCAGGGAAGCTTTGATTTTAGCTTCAGTACGTTTTTGATCTGTGATATCCGACATCACTCCCTGAACTCCTAAAAACTTATCATTCAAAAAGATAGGCCGACCGGACGATCGGATCCATTTGATGTCGCCGGATTTGGTTACAATTCGACATTCGCTCGGTTCAGGTACTTCCGTTATATTCTTTTTGAAATGATCTAGGATAAAATCCACATCATCTTTAAAGATGAACTCGGCGAAATGCCTGCCTA
Source organism: uncultured Eubacteriales bacterium (assembly GCA_964538085.1). GTDB lineage: Bacteria > Acidobacteriota > Aminicenantia > Aminicenantales > Aminicenantaceae. Next base: position 211,986 of record CAZIDF010000001.1, read on the forward strand.
TGACCTCCGAAGTATTGTAACCGCTGAGCGTTTTGGCAACCGGACTTATATAGGTGATGATGCCATTTTCATCCGTGGCGTACAAAACCTCGTTCGAGTTTTCCACCAGGTGGCGGTATTTTTCCTCTGACTTTTTCAAAGCCTCCTCTGCCTGCTTGCGCTCGGTAATGTCCGTGACGATTCCGAGGATGGCTTTTTCGCCCCCAAAACTGATAAGCTTTGTCGTGTCGATGACATCGATCCTTTTCCCTGTTTTTGTTAAAAGGGAATACTCATAGGGCGGCACATCCTCTCCCTTTGTATGCTTTTGAAAGCTTTCCTTGATGATACTGATAGAGTCAGGTTCGATCAGGGAAAAAAAATCGAAATCAGGAGAGTAAAATTCCTCCCTTCCGTAGCCCATGACCTCTTCACATTTCTGATTAGCATACACCAGACGGCCCTTTTTGTTGATGAAGATCATATTCGGTGATTTTTCAGCCAGCATCCGGAATTTCTCTTCGCTCTCTTTTAGGGCTTCCTCTGCACGTTTGCGTTCTGTGATATCTCTAGCAATTCCAAGGACCAGAGTTTGATCCTTGATTTTCACAGGGTGTGTGCTGATGCCCACCATGGCTGTGGTACCGTCTTTCCGGTAGATCCTAAACTCATCGGGTCCTGTTGAAATTCCCTTGCTATTTTTCATCAAGAGTTTAGCTGCTTTAGGAATCTGTGATGGGGGTAAAAGTCTCAATTTCAAGAAGCTTTTTCCTATAAGCTCATCCCTCTTAAATCCTGTCAACACTTCTGCCATCTTGTTCCCATCGACAAATTTCCCCTTTAAATCGCTCAAGTAATAAGCATCGGGAGCAGATTGGAACAGGATCTTGAACCGTTCTTCACTCTCTCGGAGGGCTTCCTCTGTTTGCTTGCGCTCGGTGACATCGCGGGCAAAAACGGAGACACCCGTTATCTGTTTGTCATGCCGAATCGGATTGAAAGATATCTCCGTGCTAATGATTCTGTCTCCAACTTCAAATTCATCTTCCACAGTGAAATTTTCACCCTTTAAGGCTCGTTCATAGCGGCTGATCCAGATTTTGCTCATCTCAGCGGGCACAAATTCGGTGATTTTCATTCCTTCTTCGAGATTTAAGCCGAAAGCTGTGGAGAATTCTCTCTTGAAGTGTGAATTGATGGTGAGGATCCGATAGCCCCTATCCACCGACCAGATGGAATTTTTTGCGTTTTCGATAAGGGCGTGGAGATTAGCTTGGCTATACTGATATGCCTCATTTTCTGCCTCACACTTCTTCTTGAAGTTCTCCAACTCCTCGATTTTCAGTGCCAGTTCTTTGATCTTTTTCGTGAGCTGCTCAGTATTTTTGTTCTCGTTTTTCATCTTGCTTTTTATCTCAGATTCTTTGGGTGCCGCATCTTTCATCATGAGGCAACTCCCAGACAGAGATAGAGCCTGTTCTTATACATCAGTAATGTAGAAGCACAGCATAATTTTGACAATCCCCCCTAGGGATGATTTTGAAGATGATTTTTATTCAGATTTTTCTCGTCTCTGAAGATGATTTGCCGACAGGTAGGCTAAAAGGGAGAACCGGTATCGATGCTCCTGATGTACAAGACGATCATCCTCGCAACCATGTAAATGATCCCGCCGGCGATGACAAAGGAATAAACAGCCAGAAAAATCGTGTTGATTATGGACTTGGCTTCGGAAGAAGACTGCGGGAAAAACAAATCAAAAATGGTTTTCCCGAACAAAATGAGCATGATGGCAATCCCGATAGCAGCCCTGAAAAGGTACATCTTTGCATTAGCCATTTGGATGGCGTTCAACGTGAATAAAGGATAAAACAGCCACGCCGTGAATATCCATAGGGAAAGGATAATAAGGGCGTGGGACCCTTTCTTCATGATTTCAAAAGGCATGTATTCTGACCTCAATATTATTCAACAAAACTTTTACAGAGTGAATTCCAAACCCAGCAGCACTCCTAAATATGTGAAGGAATTAACATGCAATATTTCACATCGAACAATCTTGCCAGTATCCAAATAAATTGCATAATCGAATTGTTCGGACCCCACATAAGATATTTCACCATAACCATATTCCCTTCGCCAGACAGTCTCGCCCACTCCTTTCAAGTTGATGGCAATCGTGGGGCTGATTTTGTATTTGACTCCCAGCCCCAATTTTACCTGGTTGCCGCTCTTTTTGGGTCCAAGACGGGTTCGGTTATAAAACCGATCGGCATCACCCCTTGAAAAATAAAGCCCGATACCAGCGGAAATATACGGCTGTATTTTTTCATTGGTGCGAAGCGTCAGGGCGTACAGAATGGAGGCCGTGATCAAGGACATACTCCATGATTCCTTGTATGGCTCTTCGATGTAACCGATCTTAACGATTTCTCCGTCTGGTTCAGTGTGGCCGTACCAATTCAAATCAGAGTGGTAATCGGCTCTTTGGTGATCGAATTCCAATTGAAATCCAAAACCACGCCAGGGAAAGTATTGAGCATAAAGATTAATATCGCTAGTCAAATTCAACTGTTCGCTGAAGTATACCAGTTTGGGAAAATAGACCTCGTATGAACGCAAACCAGAATCAAGAAAAAAAGAATATCCACCGCCTATCCCAAGGATGATCGGGCCTCTTTTTTTTCCCGCAAAAGAAAGAGAAGGAATGAAGGTGAGGAACAATAACGCTATAAACAAAGGAATCCCCCATTTGCTTTTCATTCTGTCAGCATTCCTTTTTGATGCTTAGGTTACCTGCAGCGTTGCCAGTCCGAGTCGGTGTAAGAATGCTCAAGTTCTCTCCAGAGATCTTTTGGTTGGCATGTCATGATTATCAGATCCTGGGGTTCATCCGCTTGGTCCCACACATAATTAGGAATAACCGTTTCCGTATGGAATCCAAGTTTTTTACAGATATTTATGGCCCCTTTCTGAGGTTTCATCATTTTAACGACGATCTTGTCTATATCCTTTTTCATGGCCAGAGAATGGAGTTCCCTCATCATGATCATCCCCAATCCCAATCTTTGAAAAGGCTTGGCAACGATGACCCTGAGCTCCCCTTGATGTTTTCGCCACTCTTCCTTTGAAATCTCGAACATCCCATCTCCGATAATTTCATCCTCATGCAAAGCGACAATACGAAAAATGGTTCCTTCCTCTATCATTTTCATCCGCTGTTCGACGACTTTTCTTTTTGTGACATCCACTTTGAGGTACAGTCTATCCTCGAGAGGAAGAGAACGGTAGAAATTCATCAATTGATCCAGGTCCTCGTAATGCAAATCTCTGATAAGCACCTTGGTCCCATCCTTTAAAATCTCTCTTTTTTTTCTCATGGGCAAACCTCCACTTATCCGAATTTCACTAATTTTCCACTCTATAATATTAGGCTAATTGCAGCAAGGGGTCAAATCTATCCACACAATATACAATCGATGAATATGCTAGTAATTTTATTCCAGAACGAAGATATTTTTTTTCGCACAAATATCCTTGAGAATCTTAGGCCACACTGTGACGCTGACTTCTCCTAGATGGGCCTTTTTGAGAATGTACATGTAAGTGCGTGATTGACCGATTCCTCCGCCGATCGAGAGGGGTAGCGTACCGTTGATAATCCCTTGGTGATAAGGGAAATTGAGAAAATCCAGCTGGCCGCTCATCTCGAGCTGCTGTTTGAGAGTCTCGGCATTCACGCGTATGCCCATAGAGGTTAGCTCATGCCGGCGTTTTGTCACATGATTCCAGACTAGGATGTCTCCATTCAGACCGTGTGTGGGTTTTCCCGCTTTCGATGTCGTGGGTGTGATCCAGTCGTCATAGTCGGCTGCCCGCATTTCATGCGGAAGACCATCCTCCAGAGGATAACCTACCCCATAGATAAATATAGCCGGATATTCCTGAACCACCTTTGTCTCACGCTTCTTCCTGGGCAGATCAGGATACATTTCGAGGATCTCTTCGGCATGCAAAAAGGTCAACTCCTCAGGCATGTTGGGGTATTTGTCCGTCTTGAGCTGGGGAAACATCTCCTGAACATGAAGCTCCGCTCCTACGAGGACCTTCCAGATCTTCTTCACGATGCCCGTCAAGAAGTCCAGATTGCGCTGATCCTCTTTGATGACCAGTTCCCAATCCCACTGATCCACGTAAGCGCTGTGGTCGTGATCCAAGAAGTAGTCTTTTCTTACGGCTCTCATATCCGTGTTGAGACCTTCACCGACACCCATCCCGAACTGCTTCAGAGCGACGCGTTTCCACTTTGTCGCAGCCTGGACAACCTGCGCATCGACCGGATTTTTATCATAATCATTGGAGATGTGAAACTGGATTGGCGTCCGAGAACCATCCCGGTCCAGCATATCGTTCACACCACTCTCGATATCTACGATCAAAGGGCACTGAACCAACTGCAGGTTGAGCTCTTTGGCCAAATTATCTTCGATGTACTCTTTCACCGCATATACGGCTGTCATGGTATCTCTTCGATTCAAAAGAGAATTGTAGTCGGCCGGCAGAATTTTCTCCAGTTCAGCATAATCGCCGATACCTGGTCCAGCCAAATCTGCTTTTTTGTCATGCATTTCAGACATTCAATCACCTCATAATAAAATATTTTTGTTTAATTTATTTTAAGAAGACCAGTAATCTATAGTGTTTGCTTGCTTTTGTCAAGATTTCCAGCGGTGTCGAAAATAAAGTGGATATGTTGTTCAAGAGGTTGTGAAAGAGCTCTTTCCGCCGAGTTAATGATCCAAGTGCGAGAACAATTTTTGTTCCGAGATCTGATATTGATTCTTACCATTTTTCTTGGCAAGATATAGCATCGAATCAGCCTGGATGATGAGATCTGCCTTGTTCGAAGCTTCTTCGGGAAAAATGGCAATACCCATGCTCACAGTCGGATTTTCCAGCTTTATGGATTTATCGTGGAAATAATCATGGAATGTTAGCGCATCGTGAATTCTTTTTACGACATTCATGACATTATCTCTGTTGACATAGGGTAGCACCACAGCAAACTCCTCTCCACCGTAGCGAGCGGCAAAATCCACCTCTCTAATGGTGTTCCTCACTACCTGTCCCATCTCTCGTAAGATGACATCTCCAGCCGAATGCCCGAGAGTGTCGTTGTAACGTTTAAAGTCATCCACATCGATCATGATCAAGCTCACGGGGAATCCTTGTTTGAGAGACCGTTTCAGCTCGTACCCCAAGAATTGCTGGAAATAGCCATGGTTATAGAGGCCTGTGAGCCAATCCAGCTGGGACCTGCCCAACGCCTCTTGATAGTGGGATCTCAGACTGTCTAGGTGGACTTTTTTCTCCAACAGGGTTTTGATCCGCGCTTTGAGCTCTCGGCCGACAATCGGCTTGACCAAAAAATCGTCTGCTCCAAGCTCGACACCTTTTATCTTGCTCTCGAGATCATCCAAGCAGGTCACGATCACCACCTGAATATCCTTGTAATCTTTTTTCAGTTGCTGGCAAATTTCGAACCCATCCATATCGGGGAGAATGATATCCAATAAAATCAAGTCTGTTTTTTTGTTGCTGACCAATGACAATGCCTGCTGTCCGTTATAAACTTTTGACAGCTGATAAGGTTCTCCATCCAGCGCATTTTCGACGATCTTGGCATCCACCTCTGTGTCCTCCACGAGAAGGATTCTCGGCATCTCTTCTTCTTTAATCTGGACCTCATCTTCTTCCTGCTTGGGCATTGTTCCAAAACTCTTGCCCGAAAGTGTCCGGATCGTCAACTGATCCCGGTATTCCTTCAGCCGAAGCATGGAGCTGACTCGAGCCAAAAGTTCTGTGGCATGGACAGGTTTGCTGAGGAGCTCCTCCGCCCCCTCTTCCATCCCTTTCACCTTGCTTTTAGACTTATCCAAAGATGTGATGATAATGATGGGGATATCTTTTGTTCTCCTATCCGATTTAATATTCCTGGTTACTTCATACCCATCGATACCGGGCATCATGATATCCAAAAGGATCAAATCCGGAGGTTTATCGAATACAGATTCCAACGCCTCTTCCCCATTATTGGCTTTGACGACATGGTATCTGTCGGTAGGAAGCATAGATTCCAGTATTTTTAGGCTGGTGGGATCATCATCTACGATCAGGATTCTCTTTTTGTAAGTGCTGAAATTCATGACATTTTTCCTCAATCGTGGGCTCCCAGCTGAATAAGGCGGTTAGCCCAACTAACTATCATTCTACCGATCTCTCCAAGGAAGTAAATCACACAAAGGGGTGATTTCAACGGTGATATTTTCCTCCTGAATATCACCGAATGCGATGAGATTACGCGATTAGATCAATCCTAGTTTCTTATGTTGTCAGTTTTTCTCCACAATGGGGACAGACCTTCCAATCCTTTTCTATCGGTTTATGACACCGAGGACAATCGGAACGCAACCTGTCACCACAGCTGGGACAAAAGACGTAGGTGGGAGATAAAGGCAATTGACATTTTGGGCACATTTGAGAGGATGGCCGGGATGTGAGGGATTCTTTGGCCGTTGATCCGTTGCTCGATCGCACGATCAAATAGATCAAAAGGCCGATCAAATTTCCGATAAAAACCAGCAATGCCCACAACACTCCGTTCATTCCCCGGCGCTCGGCATCCCGGTACACCCAGACGATCACAAATATCCAAATCGCAAGGAGAACGAGAGAAATTATCGAGTACGCGGTGAAATTGAGAATCCCATAAGGTCCGATATGGATTGTGGGAGTTCTCGGAAATTTTACCATCTGCCAGAAATGAGGGAAAATGCCGAACGGAGCGAAAATAAAGGGGAGAAATCTTCCTAAAATCAGTATGAGGAGAACCACCAGAATGATGATGGCGATCGTTTTTCCTGCTGAATTATCCATGACATACCTCCTTATCGATAAAACCGTTAATCAGATCTTTTTTTCTAAAACGGAATTTTTGGATCAAAACGGGAGCAAAGAAGAGCATCAATAAATTCTGGAGCAATAAAATCAATACGCCGATCGTGGGGAAGGAAAGAGGTTGATCCGAGCTGATTTCCCTGGCCAATGGAGACATCAAAATACCGGACAGAACAAGGAGAGCTCCAAAAGCCGCCCAAATGAACTTGGGGATGGGTGGCCGCGCCAATCTAACATGGCACAAAGCCCGGGTATGTTCGAAAAATTCGTTGGCGGGCATTTGGATGGGCACCTCATGGAGATGAGTCCGGATTTCGCTCAAATCTTCCTCCAGAATCGCGCTTTCGCCATTGGGCTCAACATCTTTGCATTTCATTTGGTCCCCTCCCATTATTATTGATTTTTTTTGGATGATAGACCGCCAGGTCTTGACGAAGTTTCTTCACCGCGCGAAACATCACAGACTTAACTGTCCCGATGGGAAGCCCGAGGATATCACTTATCTCCGACTGTTTAAACCCTGCGATCTCCTTGAGCATGAAGATGAGGCGGTGCTGATCCGGTAAATTGGAGACAGCCTGAGAAATGGCATGACCCATCTCCAATTTCTGTGATTCCATTGCCCGGTCGGAATCCGCGTGCTCGGGAGAACTTTCGCACACAGTCAAATCCTGATCGGATGCCCACATTTTGTGGAGCAAAAACCTGTTTCTTGTCCGTTTTCGTCGTAGCGCATCCCTGTGCAGGTTGGCTGTGATCGTGAATAACCATGATTTGACTTTTTCCATATCCAAAACCTTCGGAAAATACTTGGCGACTCGCAACCAGGTCTCTTGGAATAGATCTTCCGCTTCACCTCTATTCTGGGTCAAACTGTAAGCAAAACCATAAACAGCGGTTCTGTGTGTATCGTACAGGTCATCGAACTCCTGGTATTTCATCCGGTCTGTATCCAATCTCAACACCAAAGACGTATGAGAAAGAAAAAAGTTCTAGCTGAATTTTAATTTTTTAAAAAAAATAACACAAATGGGGAACTTTTTTGTTTCAAATGCGTCTTACAATATGAATAACTTTTATAACATAAAAGATATTAGAGAAAACAAGGACAAAAATGAAATACTTGACCCGAAAAGAAGAACTGATCTTGCTGGCGGTCTTCAAGCTGGAGGATAACGCCAGCCTGGTAAAAATTAGGGAGAACCTAACAGCTTCCACCGGAAATGAGTGGACAGTCGGCAATGTCTATGTTCCGCTGGACAGGATGAAAAAACTGGGATACCTGAAGTCTCACATCGGTCAACCAACCGCTCAGAGAGGGGGGAAAGCTGTCAAGTTTTACCGTCTTTCAAAAGAAGGAAAAGAGGCATTGTCGGAACTCCGTAAAGTCCACGACAGGATGTGGGCCGGAATTCCGGAGCTCGCTATTAAAAAAGAATAAAAAAAGTGAATCAAAGATTTTATCCTCCCCCCAAAATTCCTCAATGGCTCATGCATCGGTTTTTGCCTCAAACGGAACAAGTTTATCTTGGAGGGGATTTTGACGAAATCTACAACAGCATGTTCGAGGAAAAGGGACGAGCATCAGCCAACCGTTGGTACTGGTTCCAACTGATCCAGTCCCTGCCCGAAATCATGCTCAATTCAATCTACTGGAGTCTTGTCATGTTTCAAAACTATCTGAAAATCACATTCCGGAATCTTAAGAGACACAAAGGCTATTCCCTGATCAACATCGCCGGCTTATCGGTAGGAATGGCCTGTTTCATCCTAATCATTTTATTCGCCATGTATGAGTTCAGCTTTGAATCCCATCACCAGAATGCAGAGCGGATTTACCGCGTGAATGTGGAACAGCACCTCACTGACCAAGTGTTTCGCGCCCAAACTTCGCCCGTCCCCCTCGCTGAAACACTCTACAACGAGATCCCCGAGGTCATTGGATTCACCCGCTTCCAATCCCTCCGCACATTTCTTGTGCGTCATGAGGACCAAAGATATTATGAAAACGAGGTCGTTTTTGCAGACCACGGCGCATTGGACATGTTCACCTTCCCTATTCTTAAGGGAGACAAAACGACAGCGTTGAGGGAGCCCAATACTGCTGTCCTAACAGAAGATATGGCCTCCAAATATTTCGGCAACCTTGATCCGATCGGGAAACCTCTCGAAGTGGAGAACAACCTGATTGGAAAAATGTCCTTGATGGTGACGGGTGTGATGCAGAATCAACCCAAAAACTCGAATATTCAATCCAATATGTTGATCTCCATGGAATCATTGAAGGACATCGCTCCCCCGGCAGCCTACTGGAACAACTGGATCTCCCAACAACTCGTCTCCTATATCATGCTGCCCGAAACGCACTCTGCCGTTGAGGTGGAGAAAAAAATCAACGAAGTCTTCGCCAAACATCTGCGGGATGACGATAAGCGGGTGCTCAAATTGGAACAACTCAAGCGGATGCATCTCTACTCCGCCTTCACAAATACTGGGGACATCCGGACCATCTACATCTTTTTAGCGACAGGACTTCTGATTCTTTTGATCGCCTGCATCAACTTCATGAACCTTTCCACAGCCCGCTCTGCCAACCGGGCCAAAGAGGTGGGGATGCGCAAAGTCGTGGGAGCCAAGCGCAAACAGTTGATCCAGCAGTTCTTCGGAGAGACAATCCTGTTTTCCGCTTTTTCTATGGTCCTGTCCCTTGCCCTTGTCTATGTCTTTCTCCCCTCTCTGAATAACCTGACCGGGCAATTCATCCGGTTTGGGGACATCGCGCGTAGCGGAATAATCTTCGGTCTTTTCGGTATCGTCGTTCTTGTGGGGCTTTTCTCCGGAAGTTATCCGGCCCTTTTCTTGTCAGCTTTTCAGCCAACGAGTGTTCTCAAAGGGATTTTAAAAACAGGTCAGAAAGGCAGGATGTTCAGAAAAGTGTTGGTTATTTTTCAATTCAGCATCACGATCGCCCTGATCATCTGCACATTCGTTCTGGGCAGGCAACTGCAGTTCATGCGCAACAAGGCTATGGGATTCAAAAAAGACCAAATCCTGGTCATCAGCAATGAAAGCGCCGCTGGAAGCCAAAATATCCAACCTTTTAAAACAGCGTTGATGCAGAATCCAAGGGTTTTGGGCGTGTGCGGATCTCTTCAATTACCCAGCCGGATCGGTATGTATAACGACGTCACATGGGAGGGGGCGCCCGAAGGAGAAAAGATCGAACTCATTCATAACAGCGTGGATTATGATTTTATCGGCACCTATGAGATCGAGCTCGTAGCCGGGAGAAATTTTTCACCCGAATTTCCGACTGATCAACGGAATACAAGGAGATCGAGCGGAGATTCCCAAAACGCGGGTGCGGTTATTCTCAACCAGGAGGCTGTTCGGCGTTTCGGCTGGGAAGACCCCATCGGGAAAAAAGTCATCCAGACCTACGGTGCAGACCGGAACTATTACACCGTCGTCGGTGTGATCGAAGATTTTCATTTTTCCTCCCTGAAAAATGCTATCCGGCCGATGAATTTATTCTTGAGCCTGGATTCGAACCGGTATATCTCTGTCAATATGCAGACACAGGACATTCCTGGAACTATCTCTTTCATAGAAGAAACTTGGGACAAAATTTATCCCAATCTGCCGATGGATTACTACTTTCTCGACAGCGTTTTCGACAGACAGTACCGGTCCGAGCAAAGACTCCAGCGACTTTTCGGGTATTTCAGCGGGCTGGCTATATTTATCGCCTGCTTGGGACTCTTCGGCTTGGCCTCTTTTGCGGCCGAACAGCGAACTAAAGAGATCGGGATCCGGAAAGTGCTGGGATCCTCCGTTTCCGGGATTGTCAGCCTTCTCTCCAAAGAATTCACAATATTGGTGATGGTGGCTAACATCATCGCATGGCCGATCGCTTATTTGGTGTCCCGAACTTGGCTGAAAAGTTTCGCCTACCGCATCGATATCAACAGCCAGCTCGGGTATTTCCTTGCCGCTGCTGTTCTCGCCCTGCTCATCTCCTGGCTAACAGTGAGCTTTCAGGCCATCAAAGCCGCCCACGCCAATCCCGTCGACTCTCTCCGCTACGAGTGATCCACTGTATACCAACATGGCTATCTGGCCTTATAGAAAAACTAGAGTCTCGGTTTTCAAATCCCACATCCCTTGATCCTGAAACGTTATTATTGTCAATATAGGTACTGCCATTGATTTTTTTCAGAAGAGTTATATAGAATTGGTTTACCAGCCAACATGAAAAAACCGCTAAGCCTTTTGCTATCTTTAATCCTTGCATTTGCCCTGCTCTCTCATCGATCCATAGGCCAAGTCGAACCGTCCTTGGCCAAGGGGAATTTGAGGGTCCTTGTTCTAGAAGGAACGCCCTATGAAAGGGGGCTTAAGCACGGGAAATCGCTGAAAGAGGATATCCATGCTCTGGTCGGATTCTGGAAGGCCGACATCGAACAGACCTACAAAATCGAGCCCGATGTTTTCATAAAAAGATTCCTGGACTACACGGACTTCCCCGCCGCAATCGAACGATGGACGCCGGAGCTTCTAGAAGAAGTTCGTGGTATAGCAGATGGAGCTGGTCTGGATTACGACACCGTCTTTGCCTTCCAGTTGGTGGATGAGATGTGGGTAATGGGTACGGAAATGCTGGGCAACGGCCACAACACAACTATCGACCACTGCACCACAATCGGGGTTCAAAAATCCCCAACCGGGCTCAGCATAGTCTCTCAAACCCTGGATATCCCCACTTTTTACCACGGATTTCAGACGTTGCTCCATATCAAAGAACCAGAATCGAATTTACAGACAATGCTGTTCACCTTTCCAGGTTTTATCGCCGCAAACGGGCTGAACAGTTCCTCTGTGGCCGTTGTGGTCAATGCCGTCCAGCAGTTGGAACACTCCCGGGACGGACTCCCTGTAGCCTTTGTCATCCGGGGGATATTGCAGAAAAAAACATACAAAGAAGCGGTTAAATTCATACACACGATCAAATTCGCAGCTCCCCAAAATTATATGATAGGAGGCCTGGAGACTGTGGAAAGCTTCGAATGTTCTGCCACTCACGTGGAAGAGTACTCCCCTTTTCCCGGCTCCCTTTTCACATATCACACCAATCACCCCCTCAAAAACAGGCATCTTACTCCCGAGCTTCTTGAGGCCTTTAAATCCAGAAACATTGACCCTCAGGAATACGAATTCAAGTGCCCGCGGTTCGAGGCTTTGCAGATGATATTGCAGAATAATGATGTCGAGATAAGTATCGGAAAACTGAAGGATATATTCAGCGACCGGGATACCATCATCAATAACCGCAGCACGTTCGGAGCCACCATCATGGTGCTTTCGGAAAGCCCTGAACTGCTCATTTCTCCAGGAAGGCCGGACGAAATGCCTTTCCAAGCTTTTAGGTTCGATGGATTTCATTCCATTCTTCATTAAAATAATGTAGTATAAGAGGATCTTTTTTCCATTAAATATAGGAGCGGGAGGTCACATGAACGAAAAAGAAAAATACTCCATCAGTCCGACTGGTGAAAAATTTCCTCTGCCCGATCCCGAAGATTATAAGCAAGAATTTGAAACACTCGAAAAGCGGGTCAACCAGGAAAGAGAAAAAGGGCGAGAAATTGTGGTGGTGATGGGGGTCGGTTTTGTCGGAGCGGTAATGGCTGCCATCATAGCCGATTCGACAGATGAGAAGGGCAATCCCAGCAAATTCGTTATCGGTATGCAGCGGCCGAGTGTGCGCAGTTTTTGGAAGATACCTTTGCTGAACAAAGGCATTTCCCCTGTCAAGGCAGAAGATCCCGAGGTCGATCCGATGATCAGTCGCTGTGTAAAGGACAAACAGACTCTCATCGCAACTTACACATACGATGTGCTATCTCTTGCCGACATTGTCGTTATCGATGTGCAGTGCGATTACCTCAAAGAAGATCTGGGAAATGTGAGAACCGGCAGAACGGAAATGGCCGCACTGGAAAGCTCTTTTGGGATCATCGCCGAACATATTCGTCCCGAAGCCCTAGTCTTGATCGAGACCACTGTGGCTCCAGGAACCACTGAGCAAGTGGCCTACCCCATCATGAAGAAGATATTCAAAAACAGGGGCATCGAAAGTGAACCATTGCTTGCCCATAGTTATGAACGCGTCATGCCTGGCCGTAACTACGTTGCCAGCATCCGTGATTTTTGGCGGGTTTGTTCCGGCATCAATGAAGAAGCAAAAACCCGGGTTGTCAAATTCTTGAATGAGGTACTGAACACAGAGAAATATCCTCTCACGGTGATGGATAAGCCGATCGAATCTGAAACGGCAAAAATAGTCGAGAACTCCTACCGTGCGACTATCTTGGCCTTTTTGGATGAATGGAGCCTGTTCGCCGAGCGGAACGGAGTAGACATAATCAAAGTTATCAAAGCCATCAAGGTGCGACCGACTCACAGCAATATCATCTTTCCCGGTCCTGGCATCGGAGGATATTGCCTTCCCAAGGATGGGGGTTTGGGTGTGTGGTCCTATAAACATATCCTGGGATTCGAAGATGATATATTCAAGATCACACCCTTGGCTATCGATATAAATGACACAAGAGGAGTACATGCGGCCCAACTCACCCGGGACGCTTTGCGCAATATGGGACAGCCCATAGCGGCCGCGGAAATACTGGTATTGGGGGCCGCGTATCGTGAAGATGTGGGCGACACGCGTTACAGTGGCTCCGAGATCATCATACGCAAGCTGGCAGAGATGGGAGCTGAAATTCGAGTTCATGATCCCTATATCGACCACTGGTGGGAATTCGAAAAACAGGATTCCTATCCAGGAGTTGGCGAGAGCAAATCCCGCTTTTTCCGCAATCAGGAGAAACTGGCAGAGATATCTGTCCAGAACGATCTGAATGCGGCTTTAAAAGATGTCGAGGCCGTGATTTTTGCCGTGCGACATGAACCCTATCTCGACCTTCAACCCGATGATGTGATAAAAGCCATCGGTCACAGAGCAGCCATAATCGATTGCTTCGGGATTCTTTCAGACGAAAAGATACACCGTTATTTCGAGTTGGGTTGTGAAGTCAAAGGGCTTGGCCGCGGCCACATCCAGAGGATAAAAGAAAAAGTAAGAAGATTATAAAACATTGAATAGTCCTTTATATCCGATGCCATATGCTTTAAAATAAGTAAAGAGCATATGGGTAAAAGGAATGTCTTTTATTGTGTTCTTATAATAATCCTTTTCCTTTTTGCATCCCCATTATCCGCTCAAACCAGGGAGTCGTGGCAAAAGCTGGAGCGAAACGGGCATGGCTACGGGTTCGACCACATCATCGTAGAAGACCTCGAAAACGGGAACATCCGATACCAGATCTATCAAACCATAAAAACGGACATAGCTGGCTACAACCCGCAAGCTATCACACAAAAGGGCTTTTATATCGTCGATAAAGATATGAACCCGGTGGCATTCGACCTTCAAATTCAATTCAAAATCAAACAAACACACATCGCTGGAGAGTTCAGAGATAAAACTCTTTTTCTAACTCGGCAGGTCGATAACGAAGAGATCCAGTATCAAGAAATTCCTATCGACGATGTCTATTTCGAAGTCGTCGTGGGTAGCGTCATTTTCCAAAAAAAAGATCTGGGTCATTTCGAATTGCATGTTTTTAATCCTGTGGAAGGGAAAATCAATGAGTATGATGTCGAAGTCATCCCGGATGACAAAGGCAGTATCATCGCCAAGGCGAGAGAAAGAATCACCATGATCTTCAACATCGACAAAAAAGGCCGGGTCAAACAGATCAAGTTTGTCGAACTCAACAGCCGATCCTATGTCACGACGGCCAGAAATGCGCGGAATATCAACTATCTCAACACTGCCGATGGATTGACCCTGACGGTTCTGTGCAAGCCCCAATTCCCTAATGTATGGAGTATCGACAGGGCACAGATATCCATCAAATGGAAGGGGATTCCCTTCGAGCAATTTCGATTCGTAGACAACCGGCAAAAAGTTGTCGAAAAAGTACGAAATGGGGATGAATACGAGGCTGTGCTGGAGATAAAAAAGCCACTTCCTCCATCAATTGTTGCTCAATTCCCAGTCCAAGATGAATACTTTGCTCCTTTTTTAATGGATTCAGAGTTCATCAAGCCGAATGATCCGGCCATCCAAAAGCAACTTTTTGAAATCAAAGGCGATGAAAACGATGCGTTATCCCTTGTGAAAAAAATTCTTCTCTGGGTGTACGAAAATATCGGAACAGAATATATCGCTGAAACACTATCGGGTCCGGAAGTTCTCAAAAGGAAAAGAGGAAAATGTGTGGAATTCTCGACACTTTTTGCCTCTCTTGCCAGGGCGGCAGGGATCCCGACACGTGTCGCTTTCGGTGAAGCCCTAAACGGAAAAAACTGGGTCGGGCACATGTGGTGTGAAGTGTGGTTGGGCGAATGGGTCGCCGTCGATGCGGCAGCAGGGATTCTCGTCGAGAATCCCTCCCACATCAAATTTATCGACAGCCCGACCGTGATGGGCACCCAAAAAATCCGCTGGAAGCTGGTCGACAACCTGGGTATCGAGATCCTATCGTTCCAGAAATAAAACCTCTATTAGATCCAACCTTAAGGGAATAATTTAAAAATATACTTGTATAATAAACGAGGGCACATATTTTGGATGGATTATGGGAGGGAGTATGAAAAAACCGGTCTATTTCCTTTTTATCATCATTTTGTGCATTCACTGCGCGCAGAGATCAGACAGAATTGAAAAATTCACCGAGGACGGCGTTGAAGTCATCATCAATCACCTGGAACCTTACAAGATTATCGGCGGGCCGGCCATTCTCACACTCGAAAAGGTATTGTCAATTGATTTTGCCAGTGAGGAAATCGGAGAGTTAGGAATAGCTGATGCGTCAGATTTTGAGGTCGACAGAGTGGGGAATATCTATTTTTTCAACAGCAATAAAGATGGGAATCTGATTTTCAAATTTGATGCAAAAGGCAAATTCCTTCATTCCTTCGGACACAAAGGACAGGGACCTGGTGAAATCCAATTCATCCTTTACGCGGGGATGGATAACCGGAACAACTTAACAGTTTACGATCATACGAACAAAAAAATCTTGCTTTTCGATCAAGAGGGATCGTTAATCAGAGAGTGCCGCTCCCCAACCGACGGACGTTCCGTGTATCCCTTGGAAAACAGGAACTTTGTTTGTCTGGGAGATAGATTCTCTGAAGACAGACAACAGCTGGATTGGGTATTGAGTGTGAGTGATCCGGATTTTAATTCAATACGGGAGCTTATCAGTCAGGATCAAGATCCCTACAAAATAGATGCCAATGGCTATAGAGCCATAAATTCCGTGCCTTTCATAAAATGGAAGATTCATCAGGGCTATATTTATGCGGCCTGCGAGGAAAGAGGATATGAGATATTAAAATTTGATTTAGAGGGTAAACTCGTCCAGATAATCCGGAAGGAATACGAGCCAGTATCCATTCCCGCAGATGTGATCGAAGAAAGAAAAAGGTTATTCGAACAGTTTGGAGACAAGTTTTTCTTTCCAAAATACTGGCTTCCGATTTGTGACTTTTTCCTGGATGATGCAGGCCGCATCTACATGATGACCTTTAAAAGAGGCAAAAATCCTGGAGAATACATATATGATATTTTTAATCCTGAAGGTGTATTTATTAGAAGGGAAAGTCTGAATATCCTTTCTATGGGCGATCGCGAGATCTGTGCTCAAGCGAAAGGAGACAGCTTGTATTGCTTCCAGGAAAAACCCGATGGATTTCGGGAATTCCAAGTCTACCGGATGATATGGAAATAAAAACCAAGTTTTGGTGAAACTCTTCCATTGTCCTTCCAGTATTATATTGTGACACATAAAGTGTAACGGCAGGTATAATTGGATTTATTGGAGACTATAGATGAAACACAAAATTGTCGAAATTTTCACAACCATTGTGTGCGCTATTTTTTTAATCAGTTCAATAAAAAGCAATAATGATGAAGACGCGATAGCCAAGATAAGAAATGGCCTAAAATCGGGCCAGATCGCCTATAAGTTATCCACACCCGAAGAAATAATATCTTTCCTGGGAAAACCAACGAAACAGCAAGAAGACAGAGACGGCGGTATGCAAATGCTGGGATTTGAGTATCCGGATATTCAAATAGCCTTTTGGAAAATGCGCAACGATCCGGCTCCATTTACTCTAAGGCGGATTTACTATAAGGAAAAACAGCTTGACATCGGAGAAGATGAAAAACTTATCCTCAGAACGAACGACGACCTGAATAAGATCGATCGATTCTGGGGCTTAGCCAACATTTCTCTTATGAGATTGGACCTGAGAGAACTGATAAAATTCCTGAACTCCATGACCTTCGACACCCTCACCGAATGGCCGCCTGAAGACAGAATGCCGGAGGGATTTCATCCTGCTAAGATTGTCGCTAATGCAAAAAATCCTGGTCTGGGTGTTAATGCCCTCCATGAGGAAGGAATAGATGGAACCGGCGTGGGGATCGCCATCATCGACCAACCTTTGCTCTTGGGCCATACAGAATACACGTCTTGTCTCACCCGTTATGATGAAACAGGGCTCAAAGACCTCTCCCCTCAAATGCATGGGTCTCCGGTCACTTCAATTGCTGTCGGCAAAAACCTAGGAGTCGCTCCGAATGCATCCCTCACCTATTTCGCCGTCCCGATGTGGGAGAAGGACAACACGCCCTACATCACATCACTAAAAAAAATCCTTGAATGGAACAGAACCCTTCCTGAGCAAGAAAAAATTCGGGTTGTCAGTATTTCAAACGGGATGTTCCCCAATTATCCGCATTATGAAGAATGGAAAGCAATGTTATCCCAGATGGAAAGCCATGGGATACTCGTCGTGACCTGTGATCCGGCCATGCTCGATTATGGCATCCTGTCCCTCGATCCTGGGGAAGATCCCGATAAATTTGAAAGTTATAAACCCGGAATTTATGTATCGGAAGGGGATGTGATCAGGGTTCCCGGCGCAAACAAGACAGTGGCCAGCCACAGGGGCAATGATGTTTACACGTTCGACAGGACGGGCGGGATGAGCTGGGGGGCACCCTATATCGCCGGATTGGCGGCACTCGCTTATCAAGTCGATCCGGATATCCAACCCAAGGAAATCATTCAATGCCTCATCACAACCGTTGTAAATACAGAAGCCGGTCCGATCGTCAATCCTGTGGATTTAATCGAAAAGGTCCGCGCTAAATAGCGGCTTTGTAATATCTCAAGCGCATCTCTGTATTTTTTATCCAGCTAAATAAGCGGGCTTTATTCAAGGACTTTTCTCCAAGGAACTTTTTTCTTTCTTCAGGGAGATCTAGCAGGGATTCCATGGCTCCTGCCAGTGCTGCGGGATCCTCGACGGGCACGGTGTTGCCCACGATCAAATCCTTTAGCGACGGAATATCCGTTGCGACCACAGGCAATCCACATCCCATCGCCTCCAATGCAGCCACGGCAAATCCCTCCTCCCTGGAAGGCAAAACACTGAATTCTGCGATATTGTGAAACTGAGCAAGCACATCCTGTGTGACGTGACCGAGGAGATGGGCGTTTTGTTTT
Source organism: uncultured Eubacteriales bacterium (assembly GCA_964538085.1). Lineage (GTDB taxonomy): Bacteria > Acidobacteriota > Aminicenantia > Aminicenantales > Aminicenantaceae. Next base: position 230,573 of record CAZIDF010000001.1, read on the forward strand.
TCTTCTCTTGTGGGATCTCTTCCCAGTGCGTCTTCCAAATCTCCCGAGCCAAAAAGCAGCAGAGTGTATGGATGCCTTTTTTGCAGGATAGCGTTGGCCTCCAACAAAACATCCACCCCCTTTGTTTTTGACATCTTGCCGCCGAATGTGACTACCGGCAGAGAGAGATCTGTATCGATACCAATATTCTTAAAGATTTCCGCTTTGGAAAGAGGCTCCGGTCGAAAAATATTATTGTCATAACCGTTCGGGATGACGATAACCTGTTTTTCAGGAACTCCATATAGCTTGATGCAGTCTGCCTTAACGGCATCAGAGATGGAAAAGATAAAAGCGGCATTCCGCGCACACGTAGTCGCATACGGGCGCATCCGGGGATCATAACGAAATCCCATCTGATCGGAATTATGGGCCCCCACGATATAGGTGTATCCCAGTTCATTCAAGACATACCCCATCAACCAAACATGTTCTGTTTCGATGACATCCGGTTGAAAATCCTGAATAACCTTTTGGAGGCGAAATTTCAGGAAATCGATGTAGCTTCGGAATTCCCTCTCAGACATGTCTTTGAAGGTCCAAGCCGCCTTTAGGTTTCGAGGATTGGGATCGCGAACGATGAGCGGGAATGTCGGAAAATCAATCCCCTGAAATTCGGTTGGAAAGCGGATGATGTGATAGAGCTCTGGATTCCCGTAATATTTTTCTGCATCCGGGGAAGGCAAACCAAGATCGGGGAAAACGACTTTGACCCTATGCCCAAGGTTCTGCAATTCCTGGGCGACTCCATCCACGACTGTCGCAGCCCCGGTTCCCCATGGACCTGTGATGGTGAATAGTATTTTCATTTTCCTATTCCCTGGATTGGTAAATTTTCCAGGCGATGACCAAAACGATGCCGATGGCCATCCCGATCAAACATCGACTCCGCACGGTTGCTGCCAGGTCTGGATCATCAGCAAAAAACGAAATGATAAAACCGAAGATTCCCGTTCCAAAGATCATGATAATACCACAACCTAAAGCAGCTTTTACCGAGCCCAGAGATGCTTTTTTCACTCTATTCACTCCAAATGACTCGATAGCGTTTGTACACTCTATATCCTGTCTCTTCATCGGTTTCTCTGGTGTACATTTTTCCGTTCTTAAAAAGTCCGAGAGATACCTGAGATATGTCCAGCCAGACTTTTGCCCCATAGATTCCATCTTCGTTAAAAATATCGAATGCAGTTAACATTTTTCCCTGTTCTTCTTTTTGTTCATTCGTTTCAACCCAGAGGTTGCCCAAGTCATCGACAATCATGCTGTCTGTGATATTTTTCACACTGGGCATCTCGAGATTTTTGTCCACCAGAGCTCTGTCGCTCTCAGAAATCCCTCTGATGCCATCCAGATAATCCTCTCTGTCCTTCCCCGAGACAGGGATTCGCTTGTACGGGCGGTCGATCTTGCGGAAGAGTTTTCCATTGTTGTCATACACTTCGATCAAATATTTATCATTCAAGCAATGGTAGAGACGAGCATTTTTCTGATCTCCAGCCAAAATAGAATAAACATCGAAAGGCAAGGGGGAAATAGAAAAACGTCGGCCTCCTTCATCTATCTGGAGGCTGTGGTGAGAGACAAATTTTCCATAAGAAAAAAGTTCGTTGCCCGATAAATCATAAGCCTTAACGTAAAGTTGTGTTTCCGGGCCGAAAATATTTTCATCGCGTGCATAAAAAGTATTTGTCGCGACATAAAAATCATAGCTCCAATTCCGGAATTTGTGGCTGTCGATGAATTCACCTTCCTTGCCGAACAAGGATATGCGATTACCCTCCCAATCCAGCACCAACAGCCTGCCATCCGGCAAAAGAGCGATTTCTCCGATATTTTGAAACTCACCTGGGCCTTCCCCCTTCTGGCCTATGGTCCGGACTAAAAGCCCATCTGGATCAAAAACCTTTATCTGTAGATCTTGAAGATCGCATATATAAACATAACCCTCATCATCGATGAGATGCCAGCCGGGTCTGAACAATATTATTTTCCCTTCATCGTCCTCACTCCTGATGGTTGATTCCTCTTCGAAAACGACCTTTCTCTCCGGATATAAGGGAGTTTCTGTGTTGTGGATGTACTCGATCCCATCGATAACTTCCACAGTTGATCCTTCTTCTGTTTTTTTCGAACAGGAAAACCAAAGCAAAAGTGTAGCTGTCAAAAAAAAGAAAAGGATTTTTTTCATTTTTCCCTCCTAATGATTCCTCATGAAAATTCTCGATATGCATTATTATACATATCATAACAAAAGAATGATTTTCGAGGAAAAAGGGAAATTAGGTCTATTTTATTCTAACTTTGATCTTTCACTCTTTTGACGATTTCTTTGCGACCGTCTGGGAAATGGCCGATGATCTCAGAATCTTTGCTTTGATCGTTAAATGTGAATTCCACACGGATACTCGGCTCCCCATCCAGGACAAAATATGTCTCGCTCAAGGGAATCATTTTAAACTGCTGCGATCCTGCATGCATAAACAATTGGCCTTCCGTGAGTGTCACTTCTCCCCTTGTGTATTTGCCCACATACTTTCTCAGGATTTCCGGTTGAACCTCAGCAGGCTCTAATCTTGCTTTTATGCCGTCCAACGCCCAGTTTATCTGCTGCTTTTTTCCCTCATCCACGGTTTTTTCCAACTGTTTTTCCAGAGCTATCGAATGGGCTTTATCCAAGGCTTGATCCCTGGGCACCGCAACATGAGGGGCAATACCTTCCCCCTCCCAGTTTGTCTTGGTTATGGGATTGATGGCTCTCCCACTCGGCACCCACACGAGAAAAAGATCATTCACGATACGGTCTCCGCCAGGGTGGGCTCCTCCTCCTGTGGTCTCCCCCACAATCGTGGCTCTTTTGAGATTTTTCATGTTATACGTGAATTCTTCCGCTGCTGAGAATGTCCGGGAACTGGTGAGGATATAAAGATCTGTGTCATACATCATTTTTCCGGGCACATAAGGAAGGGTCCAAAACTGCACAATATCATCTTCGCCTCGCCATTCGAAGCTGTTCAGGTGCGTATATTCCTCGAAAAAATAACTGCTGATTATCTGTATCGTCAACGGACTGCCGCCTCCATTGTTGCGGAGGTCGATGATCACAGCATCGGCATTAGCCAGAAAATTCATGGCCGCAACGATCGTATCGCCAGCTTGGGTTAGCCCTGTGAAGTATCGCAGATCGAGATACCCGATGTTTCCTTCCCGAATCTCCACCCTTTGAAAGCCGAAATTCTGCCGGCGTTGTCTTTCGATGTTTGTCTTCCTCTCTTTTTCCCTCTCTTCTTCGCTTATGCTTTGCTCGGCCCTGATCCTTTGGACCATCTCCGGACTGTAGGTGACTCTGATGTGCCTGTCTTTGCTCATGCTGCGTAAATCCTCGGTGAGGATCCGTGAAAATTCGAAAACATCATCAATTTTGTCGTATTTTCCCTCGCGCAGTTTTGTTTCCAGCTTGTCCGCCATTTTTTCTGCGGTTTCTTTGAATATGTAATGATCCACCATCAACTGCCCCACACGATTGGCCACTTCTGCCCTCATTTCGCCATCTAAGGTTTGAGTTTCCTCTCCTACCTTTTTTTCCTGAGAAAAGACCGGTAAACTGATCACGGTAAAGAAAATTAATAGAAGCAAGATAATCAAAACGAGTTTTTTGCCATTCATCCCGATCATGGCTAAACCTCCTCGGTTTTAAGGTCCAATTTCATTCTGATTCCGAATCTTTCTCGTTCATATTTTTCACTGGCCGCTGGTTCAGTTTGCGTAACCTTGAAGCCGGATGTTCGGTACAGATTAACCGCCACCCTTAAGCGATTGTCCGTCTTCAGGACGAGCTTTTCCGCTCCGGTATTTACAGCCCTGGATATGGCTTCTTTTGTCAGTTTTCGTCCGACCTGTTTGCCCTGGGCTTTTTCCGTTACAGCCATTTTGGCGATCTCAAAGGTTTTTTCGTCTATTTTTATTACAGCCGTTGTGCCCACCACCTGATCCTCTAAACGGGCAAACAACACAAATCCCCCCCGTTGAATGATTTCCTCTTCCGGATTATGGAGTATTTTTTTATCCAGCTCTTCCACTTTGAAATATTTTTCCAGCCATTCATAATTCAACTTTTGAAAATATTCCTTGTATTCCGGCTTGTAATCTAATATCTCGATAGCATTGTGCTGCCTCTGTTTGATTCGATCGATGATTCGACTCCCAACATCTTCCTCATCCAATAAAACTTCGATTCGTTGAATGATATCCAGCATGTCAATCCCTGCCATGTTAAAAATTTCCGATGTGGCAGTCTCAAAATCGTTCCAGATAGGAAGAAGAAAATTCACTAGCTTTTTTCCTTTTTCCGTTATGGCGAGCCGTCTGATCCGCCGGTCTTTTGTATCCGGTAAAGATTGGATAAGCCCTTTTTTTACCAAGATCTGAGTCGTCTGAATAACCGCAGGATGCGAGATTTTCAAAGAACTGGAAATTTCAGAAATGGACAAAGGAGAAGCTTGCGTATGAATCAGATAAAAAACGGTGAACCAACGGGGCTCGAAATCGATGCCAAGGGATTTGTACGCCTCGCGCCCCCCCCGTAAAAATCTATCCGTCAGCCTCTTCATCCGGCTGGCGACAGCAAGATATCCGAGTTCTTCGATAAAATCCATGTTCTCTAGCTTATTATGTAAGTACTTACGTAATTATATCATAGTTTCGCAGAATGTCAATAATCACTTTAGTTCGTAGGGAAATGGGGGATTTAACGTAAAGGAAACGAAAAACTATTTAAACGTGAAATCAGCTTTCTCGATCTTCTTTTTTGTTCGGTTTCTCCAGATATCCCCAAACCTTGGCAAAATAATTTGTTTCTCCCGAAGAAGGCTCTGAAAATTCCACCCGAAGTCCCTTGCTTTCGAATATTTTCATCCATTCTTTCAGTTTATCGGGTGAATAGACCGTGATTTCCGCCACAGGTCCCCCCTTTAGCACCACTTCTTCTTGTTTGTTTTCCGGAAGCATTTTTTTCGTCAGTGAGGAAATCGTTTCTTTCACTTCATTGAGAAGCCGATTGGTCTCCTGCGCTTCTTTCAGGATGTCGTTCAGTATCTCTTGTTCTTTTTTCATTTCAACAAAAACTCATTCTCTTAGTCATGATTATAAGATATTTAGCGTCGGCTTATCAAAGCAGAGGTTCACTCGCCCAAAAACGTGGACTCGAATGTACTTAAAGAATTCGCCACAGCCCTAATGAATTTGGCGTGCATCATTATTTTCATCATATTCCCTTTCAGTTTGAAGCCTCCTCTTACCACTCCCTCGATAAAATCTTTTTCTCCCTTTATGACAAGTTTGAATGCCTCATAGGGCCCCGTACAGAAAAATCCTGTGTCCACTTCTGAAGGGTTATCGACCAACCGGGAATCTGTGCATTTTCCCTCCTTGGCCTCCAAATACAGATAGGTCGTTTTGTCCAGCCCCCCTCCTGGAGTTACTTCAAAGAGGAAGTTCCCATTAAAATCGACCCCCCACTTCTTTCCTGACTCCTCTATGGCTTCGCTGTCGTTTATGGCATTTTTCCATTCTTGGCACCACTCATTAGAGGGGTATAACACAGCCATGATTACCTCCTTTCAAAACTCGTGATATTTTCTTTACAATTTCTCCAAGTCATACCAATACCTTGCGTTCTCGAGAGTCTTCAATGCTTTCCCGCCCATCCAAAGCCCGATGACCTTCTGATCACGCCAGTGTTTCTCGATGTCGAACTCCCTTGCGTACCCATAAGATCCCATAAAATCCATCGCTCGGCTGCATGCCCGCTCCACCGCATTGCTCGCAAAAAGAGAGAGGCCTCTTGTCTTGAGGAGATACCTTTCATCCCAAGCATCCCAGCCATAGATATCTGGGCGAGTAATTTCCCGAACATGGGTCCACAGCCATGCTGATGAAGATTCGATCAGCGTTGCGACTTCCGTTAACATGTCAGCCACGATGCTGTGTTCTTTTAGCGGCTTTCCAGCCACGATTCGTTCCGTCGTCCATTTTTTGATTATCTCATAAACATTCTTCATGATACCTACACACATAGCCGCAGATCCGATATTACCGTAAGTGATCGCCTCCCGCCAATACTTGAGATCATCGCTCGGGCCATGCATCCTGTATCTCTTTGGAACCCGCACATTTTCAAACCACACATCTGTGTTCATATCCGCCGCCATCCCGCACTTCTGGTAGGGATTTCCCGCAGAGACTCCCTCCGCATCCGCCGGTACCAGGATCAGTGCAAAATCGTTCGGATCGGATGATCCCCTCTTTGTCGTGCAGATGACTGTGTAAAGATCGGCCACTTTGCCTGAATTCGAAGCCCACAATTTGTGGCCATTGATTATCCATTCATCACCATCGAGGGTTGCGGTTGTTTTTATCGTTTTTCCTTGTATGCGGCCATAGTTCTCGATATCCGCACCGCTGTCCGGTTCGGTCATGGCATGGCAACCGACATACAATTCCTGGCCACAAAATTTCGGCCCGAACTCCTGGCAAAGTTCCATGTTCCGGTGCGGTTTCCAAATAATCGGAACCATCCCCCAGATCGAACATACCGTTGCCACACAAAACCCAGCGTCGATACGGGCCAATTCTTCGCAGACGACCGTGACACAGGTGAGGGGATCAGGTATATCCGTGCCACCGACCTCTGCAGGAAAAAAAGCGGCATTTATCCCCAAATCCACAAGGACTTCTTTAAGAAGCGGCTCGACAATCCTATGATCCTTCCAATCCTCATCTACTTGTTGTCTGATCGGCACATAACGTTCCTCACCCCATTTTCTTATGACACGACCCAGATCACTTACAAAATCCGACACCCACTCTTTGGGCCGGATAAAATCGTCTATCGTCGGCATTTTATCCTCCCTTTGTGATTTTTTTTGGTTTTTCCTCTTTTTTCATCTTCGCGAGATAATCGAAGAGAATTTTGCCGAACTCCATGTCTAAACAGAAGAACACAACAACTTACTTATTTCACTATAATTAACGGGAAAAGATTAGCAATTTAGGAAGGGAGTGTCAATCAGTCCATTCTGCGATTTTCTGTTCGAGTTTTTCCGGCCTGACAGGCCGGGATAAGAAATCGTTCATCCCGGCTTTTAAGCATCGTTCCTTGCCTTCTTTGAACACGTCGGCTGTCAGGGCGACGATAGGAAGTGTCGTGTTCCCCTTTTTCCTTATTTCTTCGGTCGCTTCGATGCCGCTCATTATCGGCATGTGAATGTCCATGAGACAAATGTCGAAATCTTCGGTCAGTGCAATATCTACGGCCTCTTTGCCGTTCGATACGATTGTTCCCTCGTAGCCAAGTTTTTGCAGCAATATTTCGATCAGTTTTTTGTTGACAGGATTATCCTCTGCTACCAATACTTTAACCTTTTTGCCCAACAATTCTTCGGCCATATGGGTTGTGACGATCTGCCCATCAGGCCGTTCATCTCCGAGGACCGTTTTAATGACGTTTATAACCCCGCGTTCTGTGACTGGTTTTGTGATAAAAGCATCGAATCCAGCATCTTTTGCTTCCTTAGCCGAGCCCGGTCTGGCATCCGACGATACGGCGATGAGCTTTATCCTTTTGTGGTTCATGCTTTTCACTCTGCGGGCAAATTCATAACCATCCATCCCTGGCATCATGATGTCCGAGAGAATAAGATCCGGCATTTCCTTAATTTTTTCCAGTTCCTCAAGACCTTGAATGGCGGTGTGGGCTTCTGCGACGATATTCAAACCTGCTTTCTTGCAGAATGCCCGCAGCAAACGTCTTGCGTGTTCATTGTCATCGACAATGAACACATCTTTGCCGATGAGATCATCGGTGTTGAGAGGAGAAATATCCGCAATTGCCGAAGGATCGGATTCATTGAGTTTTAATGTGAACGTGAACTCGCTCCCCTCCCCCACTTCCGATTCCACCCATATCGAACCGCCCATCTTTTCAACCAGAGCTTTTGTTATGGCCAGTCCTAATCCTGTTCCACCATATCTCCGCGTTGTGGATGAATCAGCTTGGGTAAATGTCTCGAATATCAGCTTTTGTTTCTCGGGAGGAATCCCAATCCCGGAGTCTTGCACCAAAATTTGCACTGAATAGTGCTTATTTTTCGAGTTCACGCCAGGTTTTTTCCCTGCACTCGGCAAGACACAAACGCCGATATCTCCTTTTTCAGTGAATTTTATCGCATTGTTCAACAGGTTCAGGATGATTTGCCTTATGCGTGTAGGATCTCCGACAAAGTTAGTCGGCACTCTTTCGTCATAATCATAGTAGAGCTCGACCCTCGTATTGGTGACTTTCGGCCGGGCGATCCTCAACACATCCTCTATCAAATTCTTTAGGTTGAAGTCGATCTCCTCCAACTGGATTTCTCCCGATTCGATCTTGGAGAAATCGAGGATATCGCTGATAAGAGCCAGGAGTAGTTTTCCGCTTTCCCTAATGGTATCCACATAGTCATTTTGTACGTTATTCAATGACGTGTCCGAAAGAATGTCAGAAAAACCTATAACGGCATTGAGCGGGGTTCGGATCTCATGGGACATGTTGGCCAGGAACTCGCTCTTTGCCTTATTTGCCTGTTCAGCCGTTTCTTTAGCCTCTATCAATTCTCTTTCATATTTTTTTCGCTCGGTGATATCCGAGGCCGTATAGACGATCCCTGCCGGGGCCCCTTTTTTGTCCTTGATCAGCGAAGCGGAGACACTCAGCTCGAGTTTTGTTCCATCCCTCCCATACCATTCCATCTCTTCATCATGGAGGCTCCAATTTTTATTTATATTCGGAATGAAATTTTTGTCGTTGATTTCGAACAAAAGAGAAATGGGCTGTTCCTTCAGCTCCTCATCTTTGTATCCCAGAAGCTCGCACAATGACCGGTTCACAAAGGATATCCTTCCAGAAAGATTGACGACGGCCACCAATCCTTCCATGGTTTCGAGGATATGATTAGCAGCAAAGGAAGGAGTCAAATCGATCAACCGGAATCGCATGATGGTTTGTCCAAGGAGCAAGGTGCAAACGAATATGGGAATGTATCCCAGAGGATAAACCTGGATTCCAAAAACACCCACAAAATCGACAGCACCCAACAGACCGACGGCCACTCCGAGAAATATTCCCATCAGACGGCTTCTTTCTCGGTCAGATGTGCTTTTCATGTATTCAAGCCAGATCAAATCAAGGCTGATCAGCATGAAAATGGCGAGATACACGATCAAGAGGTATCCAAGTATCCCGTATTGAGCATTGTATCCCCAAGGCATGGAAGAAACGCCTTTTATGAAATACGGAGTGAAAAAGAAACCTGCACAGAATCCCCCAGAAAGAACAAGAGTTGCCCAGCCATAATATCTGTATTTTTTGTATCGTTGGATGATATCGAGTGTAAAAATGAAAAAGAAGCTGGGAATAAAGGCCACCCCGATATGCTCGATTTTTGCCCACAGAAGAGCTATGTGTTCACTGGAAGCGGAATAAAGCCAGGGCAAAGAACCCAACCACACAAAAATACTGAGGGTGACCAAGAAAAAAGATGAACTAACTTTCGATGCCCGATCCCTCATCAAAGTCACCAGGCCGAGAACAAGCATCAGGAATCCTACAATAAGAGGGGCTATGGCAAAGATATTGAACCTAAGAAAAAAGGCCTCTATGTTTTCCATTTGACCGAATACGCCTCCACAGGTCCCCTATGATTACAAACAGAGGTTTTTTTCGTCAATCACCTGAAGGGAGGATATGGGGGGTGAATTTTTGTTTCAGTTATTCATATCTTATCGAATCGACTGGATCTGCGAGAGCGGCTTTAATGGATTGGAAACTGACAGTTGCCATGGCGATACACAAGGCCACCAATCCTGCTGCGGCGAACGTTAACAGGCTAAGGGAAATCCGGAAGGGAAAATGGGAAAGCCAGTAGATTTTAAGTACATAATAAGTCAACGGCCATGCGATCAAATTGGCGACCAGAACCCACTTAATAAAATTCCGTGAGAGCTGAAACACGATAGAACCCACCGAAGCGCCCAAAACTTTTCGGATGCCTATTTCTTTGGTTTTCTGTTCTGCCGTGTAGGAAGCCAAGCCAAAAAGACCGAGGCAGGCCACGAATATAGCAATAAAAGCAAAAAACGTGATGACCTGACTCAACCGCTCTTCAGAGTTGTAAAGGGCGTCAAAATTCTCATCCACAAAAAAGTATTCGAAACTTCTCTCTTTCTCGAATGTATTCCAAGTCTTCTCGATGTAGGACAGAGTTGAAGAGATATCTTCTGTGCTCATTTTTATGGATGAATAAGACACTTGGGTCGGCCTGAGAAAAATAGCCAAGGGACCGATAACTTCTTTGAGCGAGCGGTAATGAAAATCCTTGACGATCCCCACGATCGGCCGCATGACTTCCCGGGAAAATCCGATTTTTTTCCCTAGGGTATCTTCTCCCCAATCAAGCTTGGCCACAGCTGTTTCGTTGATAAGATAGGCCCCTTCCTGGTCCGATCCAAATTCCTGCGAGAAATCCCGTCCTTGGACAAGTTCTATTTCGTAAGTTTTCAAAAAATCATAATCGGAATATATGTAATCGAACGTGTGGGTAACATTTTCCGGCTTCCCCTCTTGAAAAACGGAAAGTATAGTATCTGTACTTCCTGGAATCCCGTTGGAATAGGAAACCTCCTGAATTTTGACATTTTTTTTCAGTTCATTCCTGAACGCCTCGAGCTGTTCCCTGATACCTTCGCCTCTGATCCGGACCACAAGTACCTGTTCTTTTTTGAATCCCAATTTTTGATTTTTCATAAAATTTAACTGTTTCATCACGATAAATGTGCTGATAATGAGAACGACAGAAATGGCAAACTGCAGTATAACGAGGGCGTTTCGTAGGCTCGAGGGGCCGGATCCTCTTTGAAGTTTTTGCCTTATGGTGTCGATGGGTTGAAAGGAAGAAAGAAAAAAAGCAGGATAGCTTCCTGCTGCAATTCCGGCAAATATCACGAGAATGAACAAACTAAAAACGACAGCCAAACTGAAAAGAGATGTCACGGTGAATTCTTTTCCGGTGAAACTATTAAAAGCCGGAATCAAGAACCAGACCAGATTAATGGCCAAGATCATAGAAACGAATGTGAAACCGATGGATTCTGTCAAGAACTGCACAACAAGCCGCTTCTTGTGCGCGCCCAAAACCTTTCTCAATCCGACTTCCTTTCCACGTTTGGCGGAACGCGCAGTGGAGAGATTCATAAAATTGATGCAAGCTATCAGGAGAATGAACACAGCGATGAATGAGAAAATATAAACATAACGGATATCTCCATTCCCTTCGATCTCCCCTTCGAGATTGGATTTTAGATGGATATCGGTCAGCGGCTGGAGATAGTAGAACATTTTTTGTCCGTACTTCCGTGCATCCACGCCGGTGTGTTTCTCGACGATGGACGCCAATTTTTCCTCCACTATTTTGGCATCTGCATTCTCCTCGAGAAGAAGGTAGGACCATCCTGCGATGCTGAGCCAAGCATCCAAATATTCGGCTCTTCTCCCTTGTATGGTATTGATGGAGACTAAGTAATTAAAGTGGAAATGGGAATTGTGAGGGACGTTTTCCACCACGCCGGTCACTTTCAGATCGCCATCGGCGTTGAGGTTCAATGTTTCTCCCAAAGCGTCTTTATCACCGAAAATCTTTTGGGCCATATCTCGGGTCAGAACTATCGAGCCGGGATTTTCAAACGCTGTGGCCGGATCCCCCACAACAAACTCATAGGAAAAGATTTGGAAAAAGTCTTTGTCCACATAAAAGATGTTTCGTTCGTCAAAATTGTTCTCGCCATGCTTGATGAGGCCAGTTCGCTGCCACAGTCTTGTGTATGCCTTAATTCCGGGCACTTCTGCTGCGAAAGCCGGAGCAGCTGCAAAGGGGGGGAGGGCATAATGGTCAAAGGCTCCTCCGATTTCTTCAGCATAGGTTATCCGATAGATGTGATCCGCATTATCATGGTATCTGTCATAGCTCAATTCATCCTGAACCCATAACAGAATAAGGATGCAGCACGCCATCCCCACGGCAAGTCCGGCAATATTGATAAAAGAATATCCCTTGTGTTTTTTTATGTTCCTCAGTGCGATTTTTAAATAATTTTTAATCATAGTCACTCCCAATACGTTGTTATCTATGCAAACTCCATACCAATTAGGTTAAAAAGAAACGATATCTTGAAATCGAGCAAACAGGAAGAAATAAGTGTCCGATAATACACAGATAGTGTGCGATGGCGAACAATTCGCCAAAAGCCAAGAATCATGCCCTACCTGGCTTTTTAAAAAAATTGCTCATGCCGACCCACCCCTTCTTACATAAAGGTATGTATTAAAAAGGAAGAATGGTATTCTTGGTAGCGTATGCAGGAATCGATTTTTTATAAATAATTCAGGTAGACAAAAAAGCGATGGCATGGGGTCTTAAGTATTAGAGCGGCACAATCCGGAAAAATATGAATTTAGAGGAACTTTACGACCGCTATGGAGAGAAATTGTATCATTATCTGGTCCTCAGAATTGGCTCTTGCCAGGATGCCGAAGACATCTTGCAGGAGGTATTCTACCGCTTCAGCCACTATTACGTCCGCTGGAAATGGGTCAAGAATCCCAAAGCCTTCGTGTTCAAAGTCACCCGGAACGAGGCCAACCGTTTTCTCAAGCGGAAGACCACACAGCAAAAAACGTTGCAGATGAATCCGGACTTTAAAAATGCCATCGCTTCGGTTATTCAAGGACCTGACGAAGAATCAGAAGGTTTTCTGGTTGAATCGCTTGCACAGTTGCCAGATGGCCAACGTGAAATTGTCATGTTGAAGGTTTTCGAGGGAATGACTTTCAAAGAAATTTCCAGCATCTGCGGTGTATCCCAAAACACGGCTGCCAGCCGTTACCGGTATGCTCTTTCCAAACTGCGCCTTTATATGGAGAAAATGGATGAAAAAAAAGAATGACATAGAAACCGAGAAGTTGCTGGCCGCATTTTCGCACAAACCCACGCCACCAGGACTCAAGGAAAAAATTCTCGATGGTGCTTTGCAAAGACAAAATTCGAATCACGTGATGAATGCCTTCCTGTGGAAGGGATTTGTGGGGTGTCTCATGATATTGATTTTCGTTATTGCGGTCGATGCCACCATCACAAAAGCCCAAAACAAGCGTTTTTCCTCGATGTTGGATGGACACCAAGAATCGACGGGCAATGTAGAGGAAGAGTGGTCCATGCTGAAAGACATCATTTGGGAACCTTTGGGTTCAAACAGATCTGAAGCGAAAATGAAATTTTATGATTTATTGGAAAACTCGAAAAATAAAACGCGCCAGCCGGAATGGAGGGAATCTTTAAAAGAGGAGTTCGAGTAACATGAAAACACGAAAAATTTTCGGTAGGATCATTTTATATTCTTTGGCTGCGCTGACAATATTGCTGCTGGTCCGGGCATTCTTCAACTACAGAATGGGAGAAAAGTTAGAAACGTATATCGGAGACCGTCAAGCCGAAGGCGTAGCCCTCAGCAGAAAGGCACTGATGCCCGAATGCAGCGATGCCGACAATGGAGCAAACTTGTGGAGGGCGGCAGAAGCTCTGTATTCAAAGGAAGGGTTGAATGTTAGCTTGCTGCGCGATTCCATGCAGGCATTATTTTATGGGAATCCATTGGAGGAGGCGGTCAAGGAAGAATTGAAAGGCATGATCGAAAAAAACTCCCGAGTTTTCCAGTTTATGGAAGAGGCATCGGAAAAACCATGCTTCCGGTACGGGGATTGGAGCAAAAATCTGTACGATATGAAAATTCCCGATGCCATAAAGATGATCAACGCCATCAGGCTTTTAGGGATCGACGCCGTCTTCAAGGCAGAAGAAAGCCATGTGCACGAGGCCATCGATCAGATTCGCTGGGCAAAGAACTTGGTTCAAAAGACCTTGGATGAACCCCTCCTCATCACAGGACTGCTTGCCCTAGCCAACACGAGATATCTTCAGACTTGTCTCATGCACATCCTCCGCGGCAGGGATGTCGATTCCGACACCTTGCGCAGGATCATCCATGATTTGGATCCGGAACTCTGGCGCAAAAAGTTCGCCCGGGGCATTCATGGAGAGAGGGTCTTTCTTCTGGAGAATGCATTAGCCGTTTTAGAAGGAGATATGGACGTCCTGGACTATAACCTGGCAGATAGGATCTTTTTTTGGATCATGCGTCCTGCAACAAAAGCAAACGTTCTCTGGGCTCAGAAAATGTTCGACAGAGTCGAATCTGCATCCCTTCTCCCCTATTACGAGGTTAAAAAATCCCACAAAGACATAACCCAAGACATCGAATCCATTCCCTGGTATTTCCGCCTTTCCGGGGGTCTGTTCCCGAACTTCTCTTCCGCTTGGCTGAAAGAAGCGATCATGGAAGCATTCATGGGGACAGGACAAATAGCCCTGGCATGCAAAATCTACAAAAACCAGGAAGGCCATTTCCCTGAGAGAATAACAGAGCTCATCCCCGGAATATTAGCAGAGGAACCGGTGGATCCATTCACCGGAGAATCGTACATCTATAAACTTCGTGATGACGGATTTATCGTATACAGCGTGGGTTCCAATGAAAAAGACGATGAGGGAAGGGCAACCTACCAAGTCACCCAGCTCGTGATGGAAAAAGATGACGATTGGCCCTGGATAGAAAAAGCTAAGTAAGGAAGGGAATCCTACTCAGAAATCAGCAGCGTTTTAGGATCGAGCTTGATCTTCAGGTCGCCGGGAGGCGGATAGTCATAATCCTTGACTAACCTGAGGCGCACATGCTCCTCCTGGGATACAAGGGTAATAAGCACATCGATTTGATCCAGATATCCTGTGAGCTCATAGGGTATCCCATTGTCATCGAACAGAGGATCATCCTTTTTCAAGGAGGCACTGAACCAGATGCGAAGACCCATTTTTTGCGCAAAATCTTTGAACTTCTGAAGATCTTCAGCTGTGGATTTCCGGAAATCATACCCATCCACCATGATCGTGTTGGCAGCAAAATCCGCACAATCGATCATAGCTTCCACCGTCTTCAACACCTGGTCTGTGTGGGCTGCATCCTGCTTGAAATTCATGATCACCCGGTTCCGGATGACATCATCATGCACCTCGACAGCTAATTCCAGGTTCTGTTTTTTGGCTATCTCTTTGAAGATGTCTTCATACCAGGTGATGATGTAATCCACACGACTGGCATACGATACATGGATCACTGGCTTATCTTGAAACAGCTTATCCGTCGATAGATGGACAAGGCATGCGGTTTTTCCCACGCCCTTTCTAGAAGCCAGCACACCGATATTCCCATCCTTCAGACCGCCATGGATGGATTTTTCGAGGATCCGCAAAGGGCTTCTTCTGATCAGCTCTTTTTTCACCATTCTGATGTCTCCTAATCTATCAAGAAGATTCTTTTTGTTTCGAATCCCGATATTCTTCTTTGAGGGCTTCGGCAATGTTGGAAGGAACTCTGCCGTATTTCAAAAATTCCATCGTGAATTCCGCTTTACCCTGGGTTGATGAACGGAGTGTAGTGGCATAGCCGAACATCTCGCTCAACGGAACTTCGGCATCCACCCGGGCAAAAGTGCCGTCTTCTACCGTGCTGACAATGAGCCCTCTCCTCTGGTTGATGCTGGAAAAGTAATTCCCGATGAACTCTGACGGCCCTTCAACGGAGAGTTTCATGATGGGTTCGAGGATCTGGGGCTTTGCCTTCGCGTATGCTGCCTTGAAAGCCTCCCTGGCAGCTACCTGAAAGGCGATATCCGAAGAATCGACCGGATGGGATTGGCCGTCAGTCAGAACAGTCCGGATAGAAGTTACAGGAAAGCCGATCAGCTGTCCTTTTTTGAGCGCGCTCTGGAATCCCTTGTCACAGGAGGGGATGTACTCTTTCGGGATGTTCCCCCCCTTGACCTCGTTCACGAACTCATACGGACTATCATAAAAAGGCTCTATGTACCCGACCACCCTGCCGAACTGACCGGAGCCACCGGTTTGCTTTTTGTGCGTGTAATCGAATTCTGCCCGCTGGCTGATCGCTTCCCTGTAGGCCACTTGCGGTTTGCCGGTTTCCACTTCTGTTTTGTATTCCCGTTTCATCCTCTCTAAGTAGACATCCAGATGCAGCTCGCCCATGCCCTGGATGATCGTCTCTTTGGACTCGTGGTCAACATATGTCTTGAAAGTCGGATCCTCCTTGACAAAGCGTTGCAGAGCTTTGGCCAGGTTGTCAGAGCTTTTGTTATCCACAGGTTTGACCGCCAGTGAGATCACGGGATCAGGGACGAAGATCGCAGTCATCGAGTAATTCAACCCTGGCGTAACAAAGGTATCCCCTGACCGGCAGTCGATGCCAAAAAGCGCGACAATGTCACCACTTTCAGCTTGAGAAATATCTGTCATGGTGTCGGCATGCATCTTGACCAAACGTCCCACACGGATCGTATGTTGAGATCTGCTGTTAAGGAGTTGATCCCCTTTTTTCAGTGCTCCTTGGTAGATACGGAGGTAAGTCAGTTGGCCGTAGGGTCCATCCTCCAGCTTAAAAGCCAATGCCACACACCCGGCCTCCGGATCCGATTCTAGGGGAATTTCCTTCCCATCCTGGTCCAAATCTTTTGCGTAATTTACAACATCGGCCGGATTGGGAAGGTAGCACACAATGGCATCCAAGAGAGGCTGGACTCCTTTATTTCTGTAAGCCGATCCCATAAAAACAGGGGTTAGAGCCCCTGTGATCGTTCCATTGCGGATGGCTTGGTTGATCAGGTCTTCATTCTCCTGTCCTTCGAGAACAGCTTCCATCAATTCATCCGAGAACATGGACACCGCATCCAGCATTTCTTCCCTGCTTTTATCCGCTTGGTCTTTTAATTCGGCCGGGATTTCTTCCATCCGAACATTTTCGCCGTCAGTTCCATCGAAATAGTTGGCTTTCATGCTCACAAGGTCCACCACCCCCAGGTAGTTATCTTCCAGACCGATCGGGATCTGCATCAGCACGGCATTGTGGCCGAGGCGTTCCTTGAGCTGGTCTTTCACCTTGAAAGGATTGGCTCCGACCCTGTCCAGTTTGTTGACAAAAGCGATGCGGGGAACGTTGTACCGCTTGAGTTGCCGGTCCACAGTGATGGTTTGCGACTGAACACCGCCGACTGAACACAACACAAGAATAGCGCTGTCCAGAACCCGGAGGGACCGTTCGACCTCGATCGTAAAATCCACATGACCCGGAGTGTCGATGATGTTGATGACATGGTCCTTCCAATTGACGGTCGTGGCAGCCGAAGCGATGGTGATCCCCCTCTCCTTTTCCAATTCCATCGAGTCCATGGTGGCACCTTTGCCATCCTTGCCGTTCACCTCATGGATCTTATGGATTTTTTTGGTATAAAACAGGATCCGTTCTGACAGCGTCGTTTTACCGGAATCGATGTGCGCACTGATCCCGATGTTCCGCATCTTTTCTATACGAGTATTCATCTGCTTACAATCCTTAAATGTACTTTATTTCCTTTTTAATGGGGGATTAAAGTGTCGTCAGAAAGATTATTTCTGAGTGTTCATTTTACTCTATTATATCGATTATTTCAATAGATTTTATTCTCCACATTGATCACACAATGGATTTGTGATAAGCATTTCCTATGGAACCTTCCAATATGAAATTTATCAGTATTTTCAATGACGTTCTCGGCCCGGTGATGAGGGGGCAATCCAGCTCTCACACAGCGGGGTCCTTCTTTATAGGAAAACTCATCCGAGAACTTCTTGGGGGAACTCCGTCTGAGGCCGAATTCACATTTGCACCTGACGGATCCTATTCCCGTGTTTTCCAAGCCCAGGGATCCGATATGGCCTTTGCAGCAGGGATGATGGGATGGCCTATCATAGATGAAAGATTCCACAAAGCTCTCCAAATCGCAGAAGAGCAAAATTTGCAAATCCGTTTTTTGGTTTCTCCTTTTCCAGAAGCTGACCACCCCAACAGTGTAAAGATCACAATCCGGTCGAAAGAAGGAAAAAGCTTGATTGCCGTTGCTAAATCCATCGGCGGAGGAGCAGTCAAAATCTACCGGTTGAATGAGTGGGACGTCGATCTGGACGGGAAAAATTATGCGATCATGGTGTCCTGTGCGGAATCGAATATTTCGGATCTCCGAGCGCTGTTGGAGACATTATCACAAAAAATTTCTATCCAGAAAAAGGACAATCAGGTGCTCTTGAACGCCACACTCAAAAATCAGCTCCCGCCAGCCATGCGGGCACAAATCGAAGCCCTGACTTCGGCAGAAGAAGTCTGGGTATCTTCTCCGTTCGTTTTCCCTAAAAACAATGATCCGATCTTCTCCTCGGCTGAAGAGATCCGACGGATCGCCGACGCGGAAGACATGTCGCTGGGAAAGATCGCCCTTCGATACGAATCCATTCTGCTCGGATTTTCCGAAGAAGATTGTGTTGAAGAGATGAAAATAAGATGGAGAATTATGCAGGATTCGATCCATTCCGGTTTTCAAGATCCGAAAGTGAACATGCAGCTACTTGATCCCAGTGCTTTTCGGATCGATCAGGCCATAAAAAGAAAGGCTGTAGCCATAGGCGGACCTCATGCCGAGGCAGCGACAAGGGCGATGGCCGTGATGCACACCGCCAACAGCATGGGCATCGTGTGCGCAGCTCCGACAGGCGGATCTGCGGGAGTCCTGCCTGGTGTGCTATCGATCCTGATCGAAGAAAAAGATCTGGATGAGACACAAGCCGCTCTGGCACTGTTTGCCGCCGGTGCTGTCGGTCTCATCTTGGCTTTCAGGGCCACTTTTGCCGCGGAGATCGCGGGCTGCCAGGTCGAGATCGGCGCAGCAGGCGCCATGGGAGCTGCCGCTGTTGTCGACGCCGTGGGTGGGCGTGCAGATCAAGCTCTGGATGCTGCAGCCATTTCTTTCCAGAATACGATGGGTTCGGTTTGCGACTTGGTCCAGGGTATTTGTGAAATTCCTTGCCATACAAGAAATGCAGTCGCCGCATCCAGTGCCTTTATCTGCGCAGATCTTATTCTAGGAGGTTACCAAAATCCCATTCCGCTGGATGAAACGGTCGATGCTGTACTCTCTTCAGGAAAAATGTTGCCGGCCGAATTGCGCTGCACCTCCCTAGGCGGGCTAGCCGTCACACCTTCGGCGCTCCATTTAAAAAAAAATCGATGAGAGTAGACTGACCATCATCGTTTATCTTGTTCTTTTTGTGCATCGAGGAGGCGCTTTTTCTTCATATAAGGAATGCCATTCTCCATCCAATCCGGCACAGGTGTTCCTTTTAGGTAATGGTCGAAATACTGCTTCATACGCTTCTGAAAATCCTTCTGGTTCTCCTCCTTGGCAAGATGATGCGGTTCCCCAGGATAGGAGAGGAATATCACTTCCTTCCCGAGATATCGGGCAGCGTTGTAGTATTCCAACGACTGGATCCAGTCGACAGATCCATCCTCTGTCCCATGGAGCAACATAAAGGGAGTGGTGATCTTATCGGCGTTCTGGATGGCCGATTGGCTGCGGTATAACTCGTGGTCCTTCCAGGGATCCGTTCCCATCCGTCCCTGACTCCGCGAGTAATAGGAGTGGTTGTTGTTTCCCGAACTTTTGAAAACCTGGTTGAACTCCCCTTCGATGCAAGTCGGCGGAGCCCCAGAGACGACACAGGCAAACATATCGGTTTGGGTGACGATAAAGGATGTCTGAAATCCACCCCAGCTGTGCCCTTGGAGGCCGATGTGTTCCGGGTCGGCATACCCGAGTTCAATCACCTTTTTCACAGCGCTAGCGACACAATCCAGCGAAGAGGTGCCGGGCCGTCCGATCTCGAACACGATATCCGGCATCAGCACCAGATATCCGTCGCTGGCATAGGCCGACATGTGGGGCCTGTCATCATAGGTCGGCATGGAATACTCATGATGGCGCTGGGACATCTTCTCGTAGAAATAAACCAGCATCGGGTATTTTTTGCCCTCTTCATAACCTGCCGGCAATGTCAAAGTGGCCTGCAATTTTTGACCTATGCTGTTGGCGTAATCGACCAGAATCCGGCGGCCCCAGGCATAGTCTTTCTGCTGGGGATTGGCGTCGGTTACCCTTATCGGATTTTTGAAATCGAGTTTACTCACAAACAAATCAGGGAACTCCACGAAGGTCTCGACCGTATACAAGATTTTATCCGCCTTTTTGGCTTGGCGTGGAAAACCGAAACTTTTATCCATAAATATCAATCTCTTGGGTTGATCCCCCATTTTCAGCGAATAAAAACCGGATTTTTTTGTCCATTCCCCATACGCGGTGAGAAGCATTGGTTTAGCGGTGTCTATGAATTTTTCTTCCGGGTCCAACCGGACATAACGGAACTGTATTTTTTCCTGATCACCCAGGCCCTTGCAGATATTCATGGGATTTTTCCCATCCAAAGGCAAAAGCCAGAGATCGTACTTATGGTTAACGATTACGGCCTTTCCGTCCTTTGTCCAGCCTGCCAGCCCAAAAGGGGGTTTTTCGTCGGGGTGGTCATCCTCTTCATCCACGAAGACAACCGGCGCTTCCGCCGATATTTTCGTTGTCGCACCTTTTTCAAAGTCATAAATCCAGAGATGTTTATCTTTTATATAAAGAAAATGTCCGTTATACGGGGATACTCCCAAAGTATGCTTAATCTCCTCGACTATGGGTGTTCGTTCTGCTGATGCGGTATTGACCAAATAATAATCGGCCATCATGGTCTCCACATCCGAAAGATAGGGCATGGCATCTCTGCCGATTCCCCATTTCCCATCGCGAGTCAGGGTGATCGTCCGCATGTTTTTATCGGCTAATTGCAAGAATTTTTTTTCTTTTAAGAGAAAAACAGACCGGTAAGTGAAGTTTACATCGAACTCGAAGCGTCTTGCCTGAACGGACTGGATCTGCTCGTCCTTCCAGTGCCAGATGTCCACATCGGGCAGATCCTCTTTGCTCTTTTCCGGTTTTTTCTCCTGCTCTTTGATGCCGCAGAATACCCGGGACAGGTCTTCGCTCCAAATAAGGGCTCGATTCTCTGTTGTCCTGGCTGGGCCAAAATCCCTCCCCCTCTGAGGCGGGACCCGTTCTGAAATCACCATTTCTTTCGGAAATCCGGGGTCTTTGGTTGGATCGTATTCATACCGGACTGATGATTCTCCTTCCAGTCCAGTGAATGCCAAAAGAATATTGTCTCTTTCCCAACGATCCTTTTCCAGTTTTCCCTTCAAGAATGCCAGAGCGGTACCCTTTTCATCCCAAACGATCTGGGCATAGTCTGCTTCGCCTGTATCCAGCGGAATAAAACGCCCTGTCGTCAAGTTCATCAAGTAAACACCATTGCCTCCTTTGTTAGCCGCATCGACTATGTAGGCCAGCATGGTTCCAGGTTTATTGAACTGGAGCTCCCCCACATTCCCGATGTTCTGGGAAATGCCTGTTTCCAGATTACGCAACACAAGATCCGTGCCGTTATGCTTGGCTGTCTTGTCCAATTTCGCCTTTTTTGCTGAAAAATATTTCGAGTTTTTTGGGAAATCGATAGCCTCTGTATTTTCTATCGTGTATTTTTCACCGGTAGCTAAATTCAGGAGCTCGCCTTTTTTGGGGACAGGTTTCTTATCCTTTTGCAGTTTTTTCGCTTCCTCTTTGGACACACCGATCAGATAAGCCGCCCATCGGGAATCCTCCGAAAATTTTGCTCCCGATCCATAGGCAATGTCATAAATCTTTTCCGAGACGTTGTTCTTAAAATAAAGGATCGCATCTCCCCCATTAGGCCGAAGGGAGTAACTGATCCAATCGCCATCTGCGCTGATAGATGGAGAAAGGATATGTTTCCATTGGGGATAATCTTCCAGAGTCAAAATCTTTTTTTCGCCTTGAGCCGAAAGTGAAAAAGCAAAAATCAACACCAGAATAATCGAGAGCACAATTTTCCTCATGCTGTTCATGATATTCCTCCTTGCAAAGAAATATCTCATATCACATCTTTTTGTATTTCACAAACTATTCTCAAAAAGACCTAAGTACCTCTATTTCCGCGTACCAAACGGCTCTTTATCAGTTTTTGGGAATGGTTTTACTACCATGAAGATTTTTAACGCCCTTCCTTTATGCCTAAATCTTCAATAGTCGCTTCCGCCATTCCCAAAAGCCCCATTTATCAAATAGAGATGCTTCCCAAAAAACCTAAACAGCAGACGATAAGCGACAAACTTGTGACTTAAAGGGAGGAAAATATCAGAAAAACTTAATCACTCATACCTGAGGCATTTGACAGGATCGCTTACAGCGGCTTTTATGGACTGATAACTCACTGTAAACAGGGCGATCAGAAGGGCCATAATAGCCGATAACACAAAGGGCAACAATCCAACACCTGTTTGATAAGCAAAATTTTGCAGCCATTTTCTCATAATAAAGTAGGCAACAGGCCAAGCGATCACATTGGCCACAAGCACCCATTTGGTAAATTCTTTCCACAGGAGCAACAGTATATTGGTAGCAGACGCCCCCATGACTTTCCGCACCCCGATCTCTTTTGTTCTTTCCTCAGCCGTGAAGGTGGCCAGACCGAAGAGCCCCAGGCAGGCCACGAATATGGATAGAATAGCAAATATCACAAAGATGCTCCGCATCCTTCCTTCGCTTTTGTACAATAAATCGATCCTGCTATCCAGAAAGCTGTATTCGAACTGTTCTCCCGGGAATACTTCTCCCCATTTTTGTTGAATAAAGCCGATGGTTCCCCTGACATCTCCGGGCATGATCCTGATCGAGATGGTGTCGAAATTTTCGGGATCGAGCACCAACAGACAGGGTTCGATAATCCGGTGCAAGGATTTAAAGTGAAAATCTTCCACAACCCCGACAATCGTTAATTCCTTGAATTCGGTCAAGCTAATGAACCTGAGCAATTTTTTGCCGACCGCTTCTTCCGGCGTGTACCCGATTTCTCTGGCAGCGGCCTGATTGACCATGATGGCCCCGTCGATATCTGTGCCAAACTCTTTGGAAAATCGGCGGCCATGGGTAACTTCGAATCCATATGTGTCCACGAATTCATAATCTGTTTCCATAAAAATCAGCGGAAAGATCTCATCGGTATCTCCCCTCTTATAAGTTGTGTCCGAAAACATGGCACTCCCAGGAATATTGGAGGAAACAGCCACAGATTTTATACGCACATCCTCAATCAGTTTGTTACGAAAGGCCTCTATATTTTGGCGGATCTGTTTGCTTTCTGCAGGAAGGATGACCACATTCTCTTTATCAAAACCCAAGGACTTATTCTGGATATAGTCCATTTGTTTGAATATGACAAGTGTGCCGATGATCAGAGTGATGGATATAACGAATTGAAGCACGGCCATGCTCCTGCGGAAGATCGATTTCCCGGTTCCCGAATGGGCTCCTCCTTTCAACACCTTGGCAGCATCGAACCGTGTCAGGTAAAAGGCCGGATACAAGCCTGCCAATATTCCCGCAGCTAAAGCGATCCCGATAAGAAGGATCCCGTTACCCGCATGAAAAAGCATGCCGGTTGCTAAAGATTTGCCAGAAATCGAGTTAAATATCGGGATGAACGCTCGAATAAGCAGTAGGGCTAAACCGAGGGCAATAAACGCGAGCAGCACGGATTCTCCCAAGAATTGCCCTCGGAGCTGGCGTTTGTGCGCTCCGACGGTCTTGCGAATCCCGACTTCTCTGGCTCTTTTGTTGGCCCGGGCTGTGGAAAGATTCATAAAATTGATACAGGCTATCACCAATATCAAAATGGCAATGGCCGAAAAAATATAAACCGACGTCATGCTACCTTGAGGTTCGATCTCGAACTCTTCGGCAGGATGGAGATGGATGTCCAAAAGAGGATACATTCTGAGCTGAAAAACATCGTTCACATCTACTTCCGGTCCAACGATTTTGGCAAAGTCCGCTGCCATATATTTGGTTAAAAAGCTCGAGAATTTGTCCTCCAATGCCTCGATATCCGTCCCCTCTCTTACCAGCACATGCGTGTAAAGGAAATTGTTGAACCAAACATTCAATTGCTCAGGAGGATATGAGGAGATAGAGGCCAATACATCGAACCGGACATGAGAATTTTGGGGGATTTCTTCTAGGATGCCTGTAATTTGAAAGTCGGCCAACGTCCCACCCCAATCAACGGTCAGAGATTTTCCGATGGCATCTTCCGTCCCAAGATATTTCATGGCATTTTCGCGGGTTAGAACCATGGACTTAGGTTGTGTTAGAGCGGTTTTCGGATCGCCGCTTTCCAAATGAAAATCAAAAATTTCGAAGATGGAATTGTCGGCGACGATCAGTTGTGTTTTGTGAAAAATGTTCCGGAAGTCTTTGATAGACAATTCATTCTTGTGCAACCGAACATAATTCTCGATTTCAGGATAGTCATTGACCAAGGCTGGTCCGTAAGTACCGCCGGTGATCGGAGCTTGGCCGTGCATATCTCTGAAATCGAATTTGCGCTCGACGCGGTAAATCCTTTCGGCATTTGCATGGAACCGGTCATAGCTCAGCTCATCCTGCACCCAAAGCCATATCATCAGGCAGGCAGCCAAACCGATGGCTAGCCCGGTCAGGTTTATCAAAGAATACAACTTGTTGCGAAACAGGTTCCGGATTGCGATCTTGAAGTAATTTTTAAACACTCTACCCTCCAAGAAATATTCGATTCACTATTTGCTACGAAAACGAGAACAGAAAGGTTCCTTAAAAGTTTTTGAAACCTTTTTGTGTTTGCTGCGTCATAGTATATGAGTGCAATTTGAATACAAATGAAAGGACATGCCAATGATTCTTTTATCCAGGGCTGAAGAAATCATTCTTTTGGCGGTCTACAAGCTCCAGAGCAATGCCTACGGCGTATCCATTAGGGAACAGGTCAACGACGATATCGGGCGGTATTGGCCGTTCGGTGTCATCTACAAAACCCTGAAAAAATTGAAGGCCAAAGGGTACGTGAAAAAAATAGCCAGCGATCCCGTTTCTGAACGTGGGGGAAGAACCCGGTATTATTATAAGATTACCCCTGAAGGCCTTTCAGCCTTGGAAAAGATCCTCTGCATTCATTCTGCGATATGGGGCGGAATCAAGGGCTTCAGTCTAGAGAAAAAAGCGAAATAGATGATAAATCATAAGACTAAACCCCCGCTCATCCCCTGGGCGCTCATGAAGTTGTTCCTCAAGGGGGAAGATTTTCGTGAATTTTCCGGTGACATCGATGAAATCTATCAATACAAATGCGCAAGCGGATCAAAACGCCAAGCAAAATTATGGTTCTGGCTCCGGGTGCTGGAATCGATCCCAGGAATTATTAGAGACATAGTATACTGGAGGAGCATTATGATCAAAAATTATTTAAAAATCGCCTTGAGAAATTTCCAGCGCCATAAAGGATATTCCTTTATCAATATCGCGGGATTTGCGATCGGGATGGCCATCTGTCTGCTGATTCTCATCTATGTTCGCCAAGAACAAAGCTACGATACATATCATCAGGACGGGGACAGGGTTTACCGGATCGTCCAGGACATCCGCACTCCTACTGCAAACCGGGTTTTTGCGATGATTTCCCCGATGGTGGCCCCGACCCTTAAGGCCGACTATCCCCAGGTCGAACAGGCTGGACGCGCGTTGCTTGCATACCAGAGCCGGTTGGTTAGAAGGGAAGACACTTTTTTTTACGAAGACAGATTCATGTATGCGGACCCGGAACTGTTCGATGTCTTGACTATTCCTTTTAGTCAGGGAAATCCCCGGGAAGCATTGATAAGACCTCACACTCTGGTCATAACTGAAAGGATGGCCCTGAAGTACTTCGGCCATGAAAATCCCCTCGGCAAAACCCTGGAGATCAATAACGACATCTATGAAATCACAGGGGTAGTGGTCGATCCTCCGGAAAACACACACTTGAAATACGACCTGATCGCTTCTATAGAAACCCTTAGAGACTGGGAAGAAATGTCCAATTGGTACTCCACCATGTTTTACACCTATCTCAAACTCAAGCCAAATGTGAATGGAGAAGGATTTTCCCAGCAAGTCAGCAACCTTGCAGATAAGTATGTGGGCGAACAATTAAAGGATATGGAAGATTCCTATCATTACTTTCTCCAACCAGTTTCCAGCATCCATCTCCATTCCCACCTCCGTTATGAAACAGAACCTTCCGGAAATCCCCTGTATGTCACCATCTTTTCCTTTGTCGGTCTGTTTATCCTTCTGATTGCATGCTTAAACTTTATGAATCTTTCCACAGCCCGGGCTGCCAACAGGGCTAGGGAAGTGGGCATGCGTAAGGTTGTGGGAGCCAGAAGGTTTCAGCTCATCGGGCAATTCCTAGGAGAATCCTTGCTTGTCACGATCTTTTCGTTGGGATTAGCGATGGTTTTGGCCAAATTCGCAATGCCTCTCATAAATAATGTGACTGGAATTGTTTTGAATTTCGACCAGATCTTGAATCCTGTGGTTTTAGCTGGTCTGATCGCAGGCTCGATCGGGGTAGGTCTGGCCACCGGAGTCTATCCAGCGCTTGTGCTTTCTGCCTTCCGCCCGATCTCTACTCTTAAAGGAAATCTAGCAGGGGGATCTCGCGGTTTTGCCATGCGGAATGGGCTTGTGGTCGTTCAATTTGCCATATCAGTCGTGCTGATTGTCGGAACGTTAATCATGGCCCGGCAATTCAATTATATGAAAAACCAGCACCTGGGCTTTGAAAAGGAACAGAAACTCGTGATCCCGATAAGAGGGGGAATTTCGATCCTGGAAAACTACGAATCGGTGAAAAATCTTTTCTCCGAGAACCCGTTTGTACAAAATGCGACCGTCTCCTCCAGTGTTCCGGGAAGAAGTGTTTCCAATTTTGGCATTTCTCTGGTCGGAGAGGAAGACACGAAAAATCAATCGATGTTTCACTTGTATTTCGATCAGGACTTCATTCCCCTGTACGGGATTGAAATGGCAGCGGGGAGGGCTTTTCAAAAGGAGATGAGCACAGATATTGCTGGAGCCTTTTTGATCAATGAGGCTGCTGTTGCAGCATTCGGATGGAGCAGCCCTGAAGAAGCCATCGGAAAACGCCTCAAAACGGGATTCGGGGGGCGCGTCAATCCGATCATCGGCGTGACGAAAAATTTCCATTACCGTGGATTGCAAACCCAGGTCGAACCTCTTGTTATGGAGTGTAATCCTCAGCTGTTCCGGTATCTCACACTATCCGTTGATATTACCGATATCCAAGAAACCATGGCCATTGTCGAGTCCCAATGGAAATCGCTGTATCCGAACAATCCCTTCGAGAGTTTTTTTCTGGATACGGATTTTGATCAGCAATACCGATCCGACGAGCAGGTCGGAAGGATATTCGGCATCTTCACTGTTCTGGGGCTTTTTATCGCCTGTCTTGGACTACTGGGATTGGCGTCATTCACAGCGGAAAGTCGGACCAAGGAAATCGGGATCCGGAAAGTCCTCGGCGCTTCGGTACTAGGAATCGCGGTAATGCTTTCCAAGCAGTTTACCAAATGGGTGTTGCTGGCGAATTGTGTGGCTTGGCCCGTGGCATATTACATCATGAGCAGATGGCTGAAGAACTTCGCTTATCGCACCGATATCAATATTTTGATATTTGTGTTATCCGGTCTTTTCGTTTTGGCTATCGCCCTGCTCACAGTCAGTTTCCAATCCATCCGTGCTGCCACCGCCAACCCAGCCGATTCACTTCGTTATGAGTGATCATCATAGACATTTCTCAAGATACGTCTCCATTTTCGGAAGCATCATTCATATCGGAGTGAATCTACAGGATTGGCGAGAGCGGCTTTGAGGGAGTGATAACTCACCGTAAGCACCGCAACGATCAGGGTCAGACCTGCAGACAGCACAAAAACTAAAGGCCCGATGCTTATCTTATAGGCAAAATCTAGTAGCCATTTGGACATAACAAAGTAGGCAATCGGCCACGCGAGCAGGTTGGCTATAAGAATCCATTTTAGAAACTCCCGTGCTGTCATCGCCACTATCCCGGTAATCGAGGCCCCTAAAACCTTGCGGATCCCTATTTCCTTGGTCTTCTGCTCGGTTGAGTATGAGGCCAATCCGAAGAGACCTAGACATGCAATAATTACGGACAGCAGACTGAATCCGTTGAACAGCTCACCAAGTTGTCTCTCCGATGTGTATTGCCGATTGAACACCTCATCCAGGAATAAGTAATCAAAGGGGATGCCCGGTGAGTAGGATTTGTAGGCATCCTCGATACTGGCCAGTGCCTCTTGAATCTGAGATCCATCGATCTTGATGAAGGCATACTGGTGCCAGGGCTTGTACATCCGGAAAACAAACGGGCGGATGGCCGTATGCAGAGAGCGGGAATGGAAATCTCTGACCACCCCGATAACGCGGGCTGTACGAAAAGATTCCGGCCAGGCAGGGTGATTCATATATATCCTCGTACCGATCGGATTGTCCAATCCCATTCGCTGAACTGCAGCCTCGTTGATGATGCAAGCCGTTGCCTCATCTGTTGTAAATTCCTGAGAAAACGTGTGTCCCTGGAGGATCTGCATATCGAAGGTCTTGAAAAAGTCATAGTCAACACATGTATAGTCGGCAGAAATCGTCGCATCGGTCGTATTTCCCTCCCAGTCGATCTGGATATTTTCTCCGACACTGAAGGGTGGCTGGGCGGCTGAAGTGACACCTTTTATCCCGGGTCGAGAAAGGAGGACGTTCTTGAATCCTTCAAAGCTTGGAATGAAGGGAGGGTAAACATAGGCTGCTATAATATGGTCTCGATCAAGTCCGAGGTCCCGTTTTTGAATATATCTTAGCTGACTGGATACCAACAAAGTGCAAACGATCAATCCGACCGAGATAGCGAACTGGACCACTATTAAAGCCTTGCGGATCCCTCCTCCCTTATTCCTGAAGGAATACTGGCTTTTGAGGGTTTGGACAGGTTGGAAAGCAGAAAGAAAAAGTGAAGGATAGCTCCCGGCTAGAATCCCCGTTCCCAGAGTAATGAGCAATAGCGTGAGGACAAGAGAAAAATTTGCTCTTGATATTAAAACCAATGCCTTCCCCGTAAATTGATTAAAATGCGGAAGCACTGCTTCCACCACGATCAAGGCCAGAAAAAGAGCAAAAAAGGCGATCAAGACGGCTTCCCCTAAAAACTGCCGGATGATCTGGCGCC
The DNA here is from genome assembly GCA_964538085.1 of uncultured Eubacteriales bacterium. GTDB lineage: Bacteria > Acidobacteriota > Aminicenantia > Aminicenantales > Aminicenantaceae. Next base: position 259,984 of record CAZIDF010000001.1, read on the forward strand.
GTAAAGCACCGATCACCTTCCGCATTCCTACTTCCTTGGAGCGCTTGGAGGATTGTGCGGTGGCCAGATTCATGAAATTGATGCAAGCCATAAGCAGGATAAACACGGCGATGACCGAAAACATAGCGACCTTTCTAGCCTGACCTGGACGTCCAGGTTCATACATATGAACCTGGGCAAGCGGCTGGAGTTCCGGCATATAATTCGTGTCTGGACTGACATTTTTCTTGTAAATACCTGCAATTTTCGCTTCAAAATCGGCAGGTGATATTCCTGGCTGCAAAAGAACATAATTGGGTCCTGACCATTCCGGCCAACGAGCCAGTCGATCTTCCCCGAGAAACTCGATCCTGCCGATGAAGTCGAACCGAAGATGGGAATTCATCGGGATGTTTTCGATAACTCCTGTGACCGTAAAATCGCCTTCCAACAATGCAAGATTGAGGATTTTGCCGATGGGATCCTCATCCCCGAAGTATTTTTGTGCTATCTGTTCGGTTAAAACGATGGAATACTTATCCGCAAGGGCCGTTTTGGGATTGCCTTTAATAAAAGGGAATGAAAATAACCTGAAAAAACTGGGATCAGCAAGGTAGATATTCCTTTCCGCATAGATTTTATCCTGGTACTTAACATGCGATCCATACCAGAGCCATACACGGCAGGCCTCTTCCACCTCCGGATATTGGGCTTTAAGCGCCGGTCCTAAGGCATAGGTTATTTGGAAATGAGCATTGCCATCCTGTGTCCTGTTGAGAACACGGAAAATCCGGTCTTTTTTTTGATGAAAACGGTCAAAACTCAATTCGTCCTTCACCCATAAGCCGATCAGAATAAAACAGGCCAGTCCGATCGTGAGGCCCATGATATTGATGAAAGAATAGACTTTTCTCCGTCTGATGTGTCTAAAAGCCACTTTCACATAGTTTCTGAACATAGTTATCCCCCATAGGAATGATTCTAGAGAAAAGGAGAAAAGGAGCAAAAGCCCATGCAAATGACATGAAAACGCAGCCAGGACAGAGCCGTGCTTCTCAGCGGCCTTGGCACAACGGACCTCCAGGTCTTCCTCCATCGAAGCCAACATCTCGTCATCGGCAAACCAACGCAAGATAAACCAAATCAAACGCGGCGGCCGGAATTTCCCTTGATACATGATTTACATTCTCTTTTTTAAGTCGGGCACTCCCATCCAGATGGATTGATTTACCTCCTGAATTGTTGCCAGCTTTTTCATCCCCAATTTGGTGAGTTGATAATAAATGCGTGGCCGTCCCCCCTTCTCGGCCGAGTTTTGAGCCTTGAAGGTGCGGACATACCCGTTTTTTTTCAACCTGTTCAACGGGGCATAGATAGCACCCGACATCCATGTCACCCCTGTGTCCCGTTCCACCTGTTCTCTCACAGAAATACCATACGCATTGTCATTGAGTTTCCAGATGGCTAGCAACAAAATTTCCTCGATCCTCGATAACATATCCATCGTTTCACCTTTTCATTTAAATTCGTTGTGAATTATTCGTTTCTTAGTATTCACAATATATTATACGGCTGTAAAACAAAAAAGTTCAAGATAAATTAAAAAATTACGAGACGGAAATTAGGCCAAGTTCAGCGTTTACTTTCCGGCATCGAGGTGATTGAAATGCAGCATGGCGTTCAAAACCAAGGAATAGGATCCATGGGTTTGATGGCGCCACATAGGATTGATGCTGAACATGACCACGTGGCCTTCACCAAGCTTGCAATCCACGACGGCCGGAGCACCGGCTAATTCTTTGCCGCCGGACAAGCCGCCGCTGATCAAGAGGTTTTTCTCATCCCGGGTGAAACGGACCACGATCCTCGGACGCACACGCGCTGACGCCTCTCTAGCACCCAGGCGCTGCTCCTCTTCGCTTTCCTGTTTATCCTTCTGCATTTTCTGAAATTCTTCGATCGTTTCTTTGCCCAGGTCTTTCGCTCTCCCCTGGGGGATATCCGGATCATCTTTACTGCCACGGCCGGTCACGCGATCACTCGAACCCGCTTGCATGTATTCGAACCTTCGGCCACCAGCACTTCCCATGGCTAAAACAGGCGAGGAATTGAAATAGACCCCCAGATTTTTGTCATATCCATAAGCGATCGGGCTGGATAAATCGGCTACTTCCGCTTGGAATACGCCTCCTCGCGCCCAGAGCTCGGTGGTCTCCTTGATCGTGATTCCCTCCGCTAGGCCAAAATAGATCGGCAGAACCGAGCTATTTGTCAGAGTAACGAAGAGCCCCCCCTCCTTTATAAAGTCTCTCAGATGCAGAACACCCTCTAGCTCTATTCCCCCACGCATATCGTCTGTGGAATCTTGACGGCCCAGGTTAGGCGTGAGGTCTGTTTTATTCCAAGGAATAGGCTTGTCTCCGGTGACTCCTTGTACGATGCTTAAAGCGCTTCCTGAGGATGGACCGAATAAAATTACATCATATTTTTCTTTAAGATTCCCGCTATCCCGTACGTCATGGACAGAAATGTAGTCATAAGGGATTTCGAGCTCATCCAGAGCGACACGTACCCAGCCCTCGGTCTGTGTGGACTGCCAAGTGTGCATCAAAGCGACACGGGGAACCTTAATCTCATGCAAAGGGACATCTGGCAGTTCGGCCGAACCCCACGCCGTGAAGCCGTAGGTTTTTCCTTTCTCATCAAGATAAGTTTCAAGATTATCGGCATTCTCTTCGGTCTTGATGATGAATGTTCCTGCATTGAATTTTCTTTTCTCCAGCTCGAAACCTTTTTCGGCTGCGTGCATTTTGAGGTCTGCATTCTTGAACGCGAAGGTGGCGAGCGGATTGTCAGCGTTAAAATTGATAAGAAATGCTTTGATTCCGCCTTTTTTGAGTTTACTTGCTCCTCCAGGGACGATGATATCTTTGACCAAAGACATGGATTGGGAAAGGATCCCCTTATCTTCAACGCGGATGGTTTTTACATTATATAAAGCTCCCATGGTCCATCCCACATCATCATAGGGACGGGGATCGTCGATGTTGAAATACTGCCGGTCAAGCATCATATCAGCCATCCTAGAATAGGGTTGATCCATCCGCACGATGAGACTCCCTTCAGGGTAGGTGTCTTTGCCTATTTTGATTTCCTTATCCGCCTTATGGATTTCAACGCCTTGCCGTTTAAGCAATGTCAGAAGACGAGCGACCTGTCCAGGTCTGGGATCATCGCCCGGAAAAACATAGGCCGCAGGCCCTTCATTTTGGGCCTTGGCCACTGCCCGTTTGCTCTTGAGATAAAAATTCTCCATGAATTTTTCCCGGTTGGATGCCACATAGTTCATAGCGATCTGAATGCCGCTCCCCTGCATGTTGACATTATTACGGATGGACCAAAGGGTACGCGGGAGCGGTGGGTTGGGCCGGTACCAGGCGCGGTCACCGCGTGTTGTGATGATCCGGGTGCTCCCATCGCCGGCGCCCTGAGTTTCGTAAAAGCGGCCGATGGCATTGTGCCCGTTGGCTGCGTAAAAAGCGTAATTCGGTGCCCAGCCGTCATAAAAACCATGGGTCCACACCCCTGGGACGCCTTCCCTTGTCATTTCGTCGACCTCTTGATAAGCGATCATGTGCCATTCATCGACCAGGATGGGATCGACCCAGGCATTGTAGGGCCCGGTGCCGGTCGACACATACAAATGGGACGCAGATTCGTGCAGATCATGCAACACTTGGGGATGAAACTCCAGGAAGGTCTCCATGATGTGCCTGCTCAAATCCAAGCTCAATCCCAGATTGTCGCGGTTGTTGTCGTGGGCCACATATTTTCCCCAGTAAAGAAGTCGAGAAGAAAAGTTGGCCTCCGGATCTTTGCGCTTGGCCATGGATACATCCACCATCTTCTCACGGCCATCCACCTCCAGAACCGGTGTGATCAAAACGATGGCATTATCGCGGATAGTTTTGATAAAAGGGGATTCATCTACGGCCAGTCGATACGCCAGTTCCATAAGCATTTCTGGCGAACCTGTTTCTCCAGAATGCATCGCACCTGTCGCCCAGTACATGGGTTTAGCTTCTTTGATCAGATTCTGGGCTTCGGATTCGCTGATCGTCCGCGGATCGGCCAGCTTGGCATTTATTTCTTTGTATCGATCGAGATTTTGAATCGTACTCTCATCCCCGATCACAACAAATATCCGTTCCCTGCCTTCCTCGGATGTGCCGGCTGGAAAAAGCTTGACACGTGGCGATGCTTCGGCCAAAGCCCGCATGTATTTGTTGACATCCTTTGTGTATGTCAAGATATCCCTTGCGCCCGCGATATGCCCCAGAATGTCCAGAGGCGTAGGGACATCTTCTGCGTACGGCAGATTATCCATCCACTTGGGAAGGAAATGCCCATCCGTCGTGAATTCTCTGATTTTTGCAGTGTATTCCTCATCGATTTTCTGCTGTGCTTCAACCGGAGCAACAGCAAGATGCAGGACCATACAGATGGCCAACAGAACAAAGATTAGCCTTGATTTAAGAGAACTCTCTCTTGCCTTTTGCCGAAATGATAAAAACATGCTCATCCCTCCAGATTAAATTTCAATGAAAATATGATGAATTCCCATAAAATGGAAAAGGACCGTCGATGAAACCAGCTAATCAATCGGGCATCCTGCGCTATTCAAAAAGATTGTCGGATGGGAGCAACGTATTAAATTTACATCGCTAGGTCAAGAAATATTTCAAAATGAGGGCCCAAAAGCAAACTCCAATTGCAACCTTTTCGGACATGTAATACAATCCTCTTTCATTGAGCCCTGTTAGATTCGACACTCCAAGATTTTCAGGAGGATATATATGAAATATGCAAAAAAACTTATGCCTGCAGTCCTCATATTGTGCTTTATCGTCAGTTCCCTTTGGCCGGGGACGGATGATAAACGGCCGTTCACGATCGATGATTATGCGAACTGGCGGAGTATCGTTTCCACCTCCATTTCGGATGACGGGAACTGGGTGTCCTTCGCCTATCGCAAAACCAAGTCCGATGATGAATTTTTCATCAAAAGTCTAATCTCTGAAAAAGAATACAAGGTCGTCGGAGCCTCTGATCCCATATTTTCCGATGATTCCCGGTGGGTCGTTTACACATTGAACATGCCGAGGAAAGAAGCGGAAAAGCTCCGCAAACAAAAAAAACCCGTTCCTAAAAAAGCCGAGCTCATTTTCCTTTCTACCGGGGAAAAGATGACATTTGAAAACATATCCTCTTTTTCCTTTTCTAAAGGATCAGGCTATTTGGCCATAAAAAAGCCCAAGACCGAGCCCGCAGCCAAGCACAAAGGCTCTGACCTCATCCTGTACGACCTCCATGCCAAATCCTTCCATAATCTGGGGAATGTGGCAGAATTTAAGTTCAACAAACCCGGAACACATCTCGCTTATATCGTGGATGCGGCTGATAAGTCGGGAAATGGCCTCTACCTGTTTAGCCTATCGCAAGGGATCCTCACCGTTCTCGATGCAGACAAAGCCGAATACAGCCAACTAGCCTGGGATGAAAAAGGAAGCGCACTTGCCGCCCTCAAGGGAGAAAAACGTGAAGAATTCAAAGAAAAGGATAACGTACTGCTGGCTTTCACCGGATTAGGCACAAAAAATCAAGCATCACACATGTATGAACCTGCCAAAGATCCGGACTTTCCGAAGGATATGGTGATATCCGAGCGAGCCGATTCCTCCGGACGCTCCCGTTTCAGAAGCTCAACGGCCCCGGTTCGGGGGAATCTGTTTTGGAGTGAAGACAACACGCAAATTTTTTGTGGCCTCAAGGAACAGGAAAAAATTCCGAAAAAACCTGAAAAGAAAGAACCGCTCGAAAAAGGAAATAAATCTGCTGAAGATGATGCTGCTGAAAAGAAAAAAGCTGATGATGAAGAAGAGGAAGAGCCACCGGCTGATGTGGATATTTGGCATTGGCAGGACGAACAGATTCAGTCCGTCCAGAAAATTCGAGCCGACCGCGACAGGAATTTCACCTTTAGATCGGTGTACAATATCAAGACCAAACGATTCATCCGTCTTTGTGACGAGCGCATGCGTACAGCCACCATCACACAAGATGGGAAATGGGCTATAGGGCGCGATGAAAAGGAGTACATCTCCGATTGGAAAGAATCCCAAGCAGATTACTATCGATTGAACACAGAAACGGGCGAGCGGACCCTGATGTTCAAAGGGCAAAAACAAACTCTAGGACTTTCCCCAGACTCCAAACATTTCCTATACTGGAAGGACAATCAAATTTGGGATTATGTGATCCCGAGCGGAGAGAGCATCAACCTGACAGCTCAAGCACCTGTGAGTTTTGTCGATCAGGAATTCGATCATCCGGGCACAAAGCCTCCCTACGGAGTGGCCGGTTGGACAAAAGATGGAAAGGGTGTGCTCCTCGATCATAAATACGATCTATATCTTCAGCCGCTGGATGGCAGCCCAGCTAAAAACTTGACTGAAGAAAAAGGCGCCAAGGAGGAAATTCGTTTCCGGTACATACAGACAGATCCAGAGGCAAAATCTATCGATCTGCAAAATCCCCTCTTGTTTTCTGCCTTTAGCCAATGGACGAAGGAAGCCGGATATTATCGCCTGATCAAAGGGAAACTCCAGCGATTGGTCTTCAAGAAAAAATCTTTCGGCCGTCTATCCAAAGCGAAAAAGGCCGATCGTTTCTTTTACACCATCGAAGACTACAAGGACTTTCCCAACTACTATGCTGCTGACCTTTCATTCCAAAATCCCCGGCAAATCACAGATGCCAATCCCCACCAGAAGGAATTCAAGTGGGGATACAACATCCTGATCGAATACACCAACAAAAACGGCAAACGCCTGCAGGGTGTGTTGATGATCCCCGAGGATTACAAAGAGGGGGATAAACTCCCGATGCTGGTCGATTTCTACGAGAAAAACTCGCAGAACCTTTACCGCTTTTCCCGCCTGGTGTACCGCGACACACCGATGTTCTATAAATATGTGAGCAACGGCTACCTAGTGCTGCTTCCGGATGTGCATTTCAATACAAGGACCACTCACTCCGATATGCTCGACTGTGTCGAAGCAGCGGTGAAAAAAGTCATCGAGTTGGGATATGCCGATCCAGAGCGGATCGGATTGCACGGTCACAGCTTCTCCGGACAGGGAGGAGCGTTGATCGCCACCAAATCAAAGATGTTCGCCGCCGTCGTAGTGGGAGCCGCAGCCACCGACCTGATATCCGATTTTAATCAACTCTGGAAATCATCGGGCACTAGCCAGCACCAGTATGACTACTACGGCCAGGGCCGTTTCGGCACCAATCCCTTCGATGACAGAGAGCTTTACATCCAGGAGTCTGCCTTATTCAATGCCGAAACCATGGACACTCCCCTTCTCCTGTTTCATGGGACAGATGATGGCTCGGTGGAATGGCTCCAGGCCATCGAGTTTTACAATGCCCTTCGTTTTCTCGGCAAGAATGTCATTCTGGCCTCATACCCCGGGCAGGACCATCACCTGGACAAGCTGGAAAATCAGATCGATTTTCAGAAACGGATGGAGGAATTCTACGACCACTACCTCAAGGGAAAAGCCGCGCCCGAATGGATGATGAAGGGAGTCCCTTATCTTAAGAAAAAATCTCTGAAATAGCGGATATTATAATCACCATATCCGTTATTTAAGCATCTTTTGGAGGTAAGGATGGACCGGTTGGGAAAACCATTGGAAAGAAGAGAGTTTCTAAAAAAAGGGATTATGGGAGGTGTTCTTTTCATAACAATTCCACCAGGAAAGGTTCTGCAAACTGGCACGATGCAACAGGAAACAGATTCCCTGAAACTTCTCCAAGTCGCTCGCCGATATGGAGGAGAATTCGGGGATACACGAGGAGGACTTTGATGCCTGTGTTCGAAGTGGAAAGCTGGCTGGTCGCTGAAGGAAAGCAGGAAAAGCATGATGATGCTATCCGACGATGGTTCAAATGGGTGAACGATCACCGGGAACTCTTTAAAGAATGGAAGAGCGTACGCTATTTTGTTAAAAACCGTGGCTGGGGAAGAATCCAATCGGCACTTCATCATGTGGGAATACGTTAGCCTGGCAGCTTACGAAGCTTACAAGGCACGGCGTTCTGATTACGAGGGGCCCTACGAGGAGTACAAAAAAAACGATCCCTATTACACCGATGTCTTCGATCACGGCAGCATGAGGCTCGAGTTTTGGAAAGACCTGGACCGGGATCTTTGGATCGAAGGGGGACCATAAGGTGAAAAGACGAGATTTTTGTAAGGCTGTTCCATGTGTTGGCTTCATAGCTGCTTCTCCTGCTATCCTGTATGGAAAATATACCGACAAACTTTCAATTAAGGAGAAAAGCATGTCAAATAAAATAACGGCGGTGAAGGCGAAGGTTATAAGCCAAAAAGGCTCATGCGCCTTGGGTCATAAAGTCGGGGATGTCGCAGAATTTACAGAATCGGGAGTCAAAGGAAAAATCTGCATCCATGCTCTCTACAGCATGATGCCCGCAGTATTTGCCATGCTGTTCGACGCCCAGTTTCCCTGGCTCCAGGACAAGGATACAAAAACCCATGCTTGCCCAGATGCTTTCAATCCAGTTGTATTCGAAATCACGAGAATCCGGGAAACAGAAGAAAATTAAAAGGGAATTAGATTTTACTCGTACTTTAAAGAAGCTGCCGGATTAGCTAGTGCCGCTCTTGCTGTGTGGACAGTGACTGTGCCCAGCGCTATAAACAAAGCTAGAAAGGAGGACAACAGGAATATCACGATCGAGATGCCAGTTCGGTAAGCAAATCCTTCCAGCCACCTCGTCATTGCATAATAAGCGATGGGCCAAGCAATTATATTTGCGGCAATCACCCATTTAGCGAATTCCTTCGAAAACATAATGATCAATCGAGGGATCGAGGCTCCGAGAACCTTGCGGATACCTATCTCCTTTGTCCGTTGCTCTGTCAGATAACAAGCCAGACCAAAAAGACCCAAACAAGAAATGAAAACCGCAAAAATGGCAAAATAGCCCAGTATCTTTTTGAATCTATTCTCTGTCCTGTACATGCCATCGAAATCCGCATCGAAAAATCTGTAATTGAAAGGATAGTCCAGCTCCAACCGGTTCCAGATCCCCTCGAAATCTTTCAAGGCATTCTCAAGGTTCGTGGGTTGTATTTTTGCATACAGATAGGTCTGCCCACTGTCAGCGAACCTCAACACCAGCGGACCCACTGGCGAATGGAGAGACTCATAGTTATAGTCCTCGACCACACCGATAACCAAGCCTTTTTTATCAAAAACTTCGATCTCTTGACCCAACGGATTTTCAAATCCCATCTGCCGGACAGCCGTTTCGTTCAGGATATAATTATTCTCGTCCAAGGAATACTCCTTCGAAAAAAACCGGCCTTCCTTCAATTCCAAACCGAAGGTTTCCAGATAGTCATATCCTACATCCGTAAAAGCAAGCCGGACATATCGAGTATTGTCCGGGCTATGCCAATCCGTTGAACTGATGTGGGTGAATGGTCTTTTCGAAGCCGAAGTCACACGGAAAACATAGGATAGATCGAGGAGATCGGACTTGATCACATCATATTTTTGCCGGAGATTCTGCGTCAATTCCATTGAAACGATACGCTCGTGATCGAATCCTAAATTTCTGTGCCGCAAAAAATCCATTTGCGCGTACACGACGACCGTCCCTATGATCAAGACGATCGAGATGGAAAACTGGGCCACAACGAGGAATTTGCGGGAGAAAGATTGGAACTGGGATCCGGAAGCCCATTTTCCTCGAAACATCTCGACTGGCTTAAAAGAGGAAAGCAACAGAGCGGGATAACTACCTGAGATGAAACCTGTGGCAAATACGATGGCTATGACGATCAGAAAAAATGCATAATTCCCTGAAAAATCCAATCGCAATTGTTTTCCCGAAAGCCCATTGAAGGCTGGCAAGAAGAGCTCGATCAGAATGAATGCCAGAGCTAAGGCCACAAGGGTCATCAGGATGGATTCCCCATAAAACTGCTTGATGATATCCTTTCGGGATGCACCGATAACCTTCCTCATCCCGATCTCTTTGACCCGTTTTCCTGATTGAGTTGTGCTTAAATTCATAAAATTGATGCATGCGATCAACAAGATAAACAAAGAGATGATCGAGAATAAATAAACATTCTTAATATTCCCGGTCCTTCCCATGGCACCGATATCCGATGAACGCAAATGGATGTCTTTCACAGGGAAAAGAAATAATTCAAGATTTTCTGAATCTTCGACTTTTGTGTGAATGTATGCAGACAGCTTCTCCCTCTCAATCAGAGGATTCTCCGGATGGAGCTGCACATAGGTGTAGATGAAAAAACGATCCCACTGTTTCAGATCCCATCCGAATTCTTCGAGAAATTCGACGGGAACGAGCATATCAAAACGCAGATGGGAATTGAGAGGAGGATCCTCCATTAGCGCAGTGACCTTGAAATCATAACGACCTGCAATGGTGAGAGTTTTTCCGATCGGATCCTCTGTGCCAAAATATTTTTGGGCCTGTGATTCGGTAAGGACTGTTGAAAAGGGAGCTGACAGAGCTGTTTGGGGATTTCCCCTCATCAAAGGAAAAGAAAACATGACCAAGAACTGCGGGTCCACAAATGCCACATCGTCTTCCAAAGACTTCTTGTCGCCATACTTGACCACTATGTTTCCCGGTTCGTAATACCTTGTGGCAGCAACGACCTCGGGGAATTCCTGTTCTAAAGCCGGCGCCAGCGCAGGAGTCGTGACAGCATATTTATCATTGGCCAAAAGATCGGAACAAACGACCTTATATAAACGGTCGCCATTATCATGAAACCGGTCAAAGCTCAGCTCATCATTGATCCAGAGGAGTATCAAAAGGCATGTGGCCAGTCCAATGGCCAGACCGAAAATATTGATGAAGCTGAAGAGTTTGTTTTTCTTGATTAGCCTCGTGGCGATCAAAAGATAATTTTTTAACATCTTGGCCTCCGCCAGAAATATATCCAAGTTTCATGCCAAGTTACAAAAACATAAAATCTATCAGCTAAGGGACTATAAAAAAGTCAAGCGGATCTTTCACCCTTGTTCGCTATCGTTACAACAAGTGTGCAAATATGAACGTTTTTTATCTTCCTTGACACTCAATGAAAAAAATGTTTTTATGAGACAGCCATGAAAGTGCTGCTCGTTTATAACGCCCATGCAGCCCACAAACGAGCAAAAAAAATCCTTCCCGATGTGGAAGCCTGTTTTATCGAAAAGGGAATCAAATTCGACCTGCAGTTCACAGATTATCCCGAGCACGCTATGGACATCGTGGGGAAAGCGGATTTCAGTCAATACGATGGGGTGATCGCTGCAGGAGGAGATGGAACCCTATTCGAAGTCATCAATGGATATTATAAAAATCCGGACACAGGGAAAATTCCTCTCGGCGTCCTCCCGATCGGCACAGGGAACGCCTTTGCCCGCGACTTCGAGCTGGACGTCTCCCGGTGGGAAAACGCCGTCGAGATCATCCGGTTGGGAAAGCCCAGGTATGTGGATGTGGGCAAGTATCACACACACGGCCAGGATTATTATTTCCTCAATATCTTAGGCCTGGGATTCGTGGCAGATGTGGGCAAAACAGCCCACAAATTGAAAATTTTCGGGAACGTCTCCTACACCCTGGGTGTGTTCTACCAGATGGTTTTCCTGAACACCTACCAGGTCAAAATCGAAGCTGATGGGAAAACTTTCGAAAGAGAAAATATCTTTGTCGAGATCTCCAACACGCGCTACACCTCCAATTTCCTGATGGCACCGGCTGCCGAGATCGACGATGGTCTATTGGATGTCACTCTTTTGGGCAAAGCCACGCGGCGACGGCTGATCCAGTGCTTCCCCAAGATTTTCACCGGGGAGCATATACACTTGGAAGAAGTCGAGCAGTTCAAAGCGAAAAAAATTTCTGTCGAGACGGATATCCCCAAAGTTTTAACGCCTGATGGAGAGCTGGTGGGCATCACACCCGTCCAAGTCGAATGCCTCCACCAGGCTGTCCCCGTTTTCTGGAAATGAAACACCTGATCTCAGCCTATTCATGGTTTGCCGGAGGTCTTTATTTTATCCTTCTTTTGTTCCTCTGCATTTTTCTCTCCTGTCTCATCCCCCAGAAAGCTCTCGATCCTTTTATTAAAAAGAGCTTGAAACTTCTGTTCAAGATCCTGTTTATCAGGGTCCATTCAAAGGGGGCAGAAAATGTCGAGAAGAACAAAACTTATCTTTTTATGTCCAATCATCAAAGCCTGTTCGACATCCCCTTGCTCGAGGGTTATGTCCCAACTTTTGTGCGAGGAGTGGAAGCCTTGAGGCAGTTCAAATGGCCTGTCTATGGCTGGGCCATCCGCCGTTTGGGGAACATCCCGATCGACCGGAAAAACATCCATGCCTCGATAAAGAGCATGAAAATAGCCGAAGAAATCCTAAAAAAGGGCAAATCCATCATCATTCTGCCGGAAGGGCACAGGACACGGGATGGCAATCTTGGCCCTTTCAAAAAGCTTCCCTTTTACCTGGCTAAGCAGGCAGGTGTCCCGGTCATTCCGATAGGCTTATCGGGCCTTTTCCAGCTCAAGCGCAAAGGATCCTGGTTGATCCGGCCCAGACCTGTGAAGATCAAATTCGGCCCGCCCATTCCCCCGGAAAAGATCCGGTGTCTCTCGACCGAAGAGTTGAGGGATTTCACAACAGAGAAAATTAAAGACTTGATCGACCAATCGGAGCATGTTTCAGATCATGATATCGTTTAATCCAACAGTAAATCTGAAAGGGTTAAGAATTCAAACCCATTATCTTTCAACCTCGGAATGATTTCGGTGAGGGCTTCCAAAGTCTGAGATCTATCTACACGTCTAGCATTCCCTCCGTCGTGCAATATGATGATGGAACCAGCACCAGTTCGCTGGAGAACTCTATCCACGATTTTTTCCTTTCCTGGAAGGTGCGGGTCTCGTGGATAAACATCGCCTACGACCGTTTCGTACCCAGATTGTTCCGCGATATCCAACACTTGCTTCGTGAAAAATCCCGCAGGCGGTCTGAAAAACCTCGGCTCAACTCCATCGATATTTCTGAGAAGTGCATCGGTGCGCTGTATCTCATCCCGGATCCTATTTTTTGTCGACGCATACAAAAGGGAATGAGAAAAGGTGTGATTGCCTATCTCGTGGCCTTCGCTCACCATTTTAAGCGCAATCCCGGGATGCTTTTCAAGGTGTTTTCCGACCAGAAAAAATGTGGCCCGGATATTGAACCGTTTCAAAAGCTCGAGGATCCGAGGTGTCGATGTTGCGTGCGGGCCGTCATCGAAAGTTAAGGCGATTTTTAATTTATCTGTTGGAGCTCGCCAATGGACGCGTTCGATCAGTTTCGGCCCCAACCGCTCCAGAGAAACAGCATGGCTCAGGTCGCTCAGCAACAGATGGGGCCTGAAATTGCTCAAAATCTTTCCGACCTTTGTTTTTTTTGTCTTGTTCGATTCCATGCGTAAATGCTACTGTGCCTTATTCATACTCTCGAAATATTCATCTCTGCAAGAATTCATCTCCGTTATCAGCATATTCCTTGTACGACGCATTTTACCGATTAGGTGCCGGTTTGTAAAAAGGAAAAAGGAAAAACTGACACGCTCCTGAATCTGACGGATCTCTTTAATATAGCCCAATGCAAAAAAGCCGGATAGCGGCAAGGTGCAAAAATAAAGAATGGCCCATAAATATCCTTCCAAGTACCAAACTAGAAAAACTTGGGCTCCATAGAATAATATAAATGTGGCCCCTCCCCCCATCAACAATGCCATCAGAATCTTGGTCTTGTCATCGATAAACTTCTTTGCGATGAACTCGGTGATCCTGAATGGGAAAAAATTGTTGAGAATGCCGTATACAGCCAGGGGAAATCCGATGATTGCCTTGGCAATACCTGCCAACTCGGTTTTAAAAAGCTTTTCGATGCTCGTCTTTTCCCTCACCAATATGTCCTTTAAATGGAGGTCCTTTAACTTGCGCTTGTAATCGGAGATACTCTCCTCCATGTTCCTCACTTTTTGTGGATTGTTTTCGTGAAAATAGGCCACACACTCAGCGATTTTCTGCATTATGACAAACTCGGCGACGATCTTTTTGGAAGATTTATGATCGACCAGGGTTTGGGTCATCAGCTCATCCCGATAAATGCTCTCGATATCTTTCACGAAACGATCCAATTCTGTATGCTGGACGTTGACGGTGAGATTTTCCAAGCTGTCCCGGATATTGGCGGTGAGCCTATTGACGGCCTCGACATTATCCTTCTCATTCAGGGAAAAGTAAGGCTGCAGATCGATCGGTCTTCCCACGTTCACCAGGACCTTGCTTCGGAAGCGACTGCGCGAGAAAAAATAGAGCCCGACAGGGATAAGTCTGACGCCGAGGGAATAATCATTTCTTCTCTCCGACTCCAAAACGATCCTGGCCGCCCCTGTTTTTATCTTTCTCACACGGCGTTCCATTTCGCTTATACCCTCAGGAAAAATGCCTATAACATCTCCCCTTTCCAAAACATCATAACATTCCTGGAAGGTCTCGACATTCCGATCGATTTCATCTGACTTCCCTCGTTTACGGGATACAGGGATCACGCCGCAACTCCGGAGCAATTTCGCTCTCAGTTTATTGGCAAACAATCCGGCGTGGGCGATGTAATGGACTTTTCGTTTAATGGCAGAGCTCAGGACAAATGCATCCATCTGGGAATCGGGATGATTGACCGCCAAGAGTACAGGTCCTCGCTTCGGGACATTCTCTCCATGGCGGATCTCGATCTTCTGGAAAAAAATAGCCAAAGCGACCTTTATGATGTTCTGGAGGAATGTGTACAGCACCTGTCTTGCGATCTCCTTTTCCCCTGCCCACATCAGAGCATATCAGGGAACAATCTAGGTGTCAAATGCGCAAAAAACCGGATCCGTTTATTCATTGACAAATTTTCCCAGAGGGATTTTTTTTATTATTCGGATACACCTCTTAAAGTCATTTTATCAAGGGAGAAAATTATTAAATGTCCAGACCCGCATGGTATACAATAATGGCTGAATTCGAGAACCCATCTCTGCTTAAATCATCCTGGCAGATTATCAACACCTTAGTGCCTTACTTCTTTTTGTGGTACGTTATGGTCCGCGCCCTACAGACAGGGTACTCTTTGCAGTGGTTTTCCGGAAATATCGGTTATCATCACATTCATCATATAAAGCCGTTGATTCCCAACTACAGGCTGGAAGAATGTTACAAGGCTATCCCTGATCTAAAGGAAATCAAGCTGCTAACCATTGGCAAAAGCCTGCGTTCTCTCCGATTGCATCTCTGGGATGAAACCCCTAATAAACTTGTGAGTTTTCGTTCTTTGCAATAATTTCGCTTGCATTCTATTTATTTATCAGATATACTGCGATTTCGAACATTTGGAAGGAAAATAGTCTAGATAATCTTCTCTGACATTCCCACCCCTCATGTTTTAATCAAATTACAAGGAAAATAAATGAACTTCAATGAGCTCAACCTCGAATCCCGTCTTCTGCATGGAATTGCGGATCGAGGCTATACAGAAATGACGGCAGTCCAAAAACAAACTCTGAATGTAACCCTTAGGGGTTTGGATGTGGCCGTACAATCCCAAACAGGAACGGGCAAGACCGCCGCGTTTTTAATCACGCTGTTCGACAGCATCATCAAAAACAACGCATCCGATAGAAAAAAGGCTTTGATCATCGTTCCGACCAGAGAGTTGGCAGTCCAGATCGAAAAAGAGGCCCGGTTATTGAACCGCCACACAGGATTGGCCATCGGAAGTTTTTTCGGCGGTGTGGGTTATGCCAGTCAACTGGCATCCCTGAAAAAAGGCGTGGATATCGTCATCGGGACTCCAGGAAGATTGTTGGATCTCGGTGAAAAAGGCCATGTGCGGATGAAAAGTTTCGGATACCTGGTCATCGATGAGGCCGATCGTTTGTTCGATATGGGGTTTCTCCCGGACATCACAAAAATCATCCGGAAAATGCCCCCACGTTATGCCCGGCAAAACATGCTTTTCAGCGCCACCCTGAACCGTGTTTCCAGAAAAATCGCGATCGAACACATGAACCGGCCGGAATTTATCGAAGTCACACCAGATAAGCTGACCGTTGATACGATATCGCAACAACTCTACCATGTGAAAAGCCACATCAAGATGAACCTCATGTTGGGCATTCTCAAGGCCCAATCGCCGCAGAACGCTCTGATTTTTACCAATATGCGTCATTCCGCTTTCCGGTTGGCCAAAAATCTGCAGCAAAACGGATTCCGCAGCCAACACCTGACCGGTGACCTTCCCCAGAATCGAAGATTGAGTGTCATCAAAGATTTTATGGCGGGAAAGTTCGCATTTCTTGTCGCTACCGATGTGGCCGCCCGAGGGCTTCATATCGATGATCTAGAGATGGTCATCAACTATGATGTTCCCCAGGATTGTGAAAACTACGTCCATCGGATCGGACGAACGGCCCGTGCTGGCAATACAGGAAAAGCGATCACATTCGCAAGCGAAGGCACAGCGGATCATCTGGAGGCCATCGAATCCTTTATCGGCATGAAAATTCCTGTGCAGACCGCAAAGGATGATCTTTATGCCACGGATGTAAGCATCGGGTCGAACTCAGGCATGAGGTTCCGAAACGACAGATCGAAAAAAAACCGCACAAATTCACGCCCAAAAAATTTTCAAAGGAAAAAGAATCCAGAGAGAACCAGACAATATGCGGTTTGAATAATATAAACGTTTTCAAAAAAGTCAAAAACACATGTTGACTGATAAAGAAAAAGAATAAGGAGAAAAGAATGCAAGGAAGCAAACTTTATGTTGGAAATTTCAGTTATTCCGTATCTGAAGATGATCTGAAAGAAATGTTCTCCAGTCATGGAGAAGTCAGAGAAGTCAAAGTGATCGAAGGGAGAGGTTTTGGGTTTGTCGAAATGTCAAGCCCGTCAGAAGCAGAAAAAGCCAAAGAAGCTTTGAACGGATCCAATCACAAAGGCCGCACTCTGAGAGTCGACGAAGCCCGTCCGCCCAAAGAACGCAGTTTCGGTGGCGGAGGTGGAAGTCGAGGCGGAGATCGCGGTTACCGCAGATATTAAAATACTCCTCAGCAAATAGACGGATTATTTCCGTTTTTTGCCGGTGATGCTTGCCTCGCCGTATTCCATCGAGAGGTATCCTTTGAGGGTATCTCCTTCGATCGTGGCGCGGTAGTCGATTGTCATAGTTTGACCGCCGGCATCGATATTCACGGTGAAAGAAAGCTCGTTGTTTTCGAAGGAGAGACCTTCCATCTCATAATCCCCGCTTGTTCCCTTAAATAGTCCCTTTAGATTCTCTCCATCCATGGAGAAGACGAACACAAAAGTATACTGGCCGTCCTCTGTCTGCACATCCCATTCCCCGAGAAGTCCTTCATATTCATTTTTCTGAGAAGCGGACAGTAAAGCCACAGATAAGATGAATAAGATTATCCCCACAATCGTTAAAGCCGGGTATTTTGTATTTTTCATACTATCTCCTTTTCTTTCCGCTGATGTTCATCTCGCCCATTTCCATAGAGAGAAAGCCTTCGAGTGAGTCTTCTTCGATCGTGGCGGAAAAATCGACGACCACTATCTGACCGCCGGCATCGATGGTCACGGTGAACATGAGCTCATTGCCTTCGAAAGAAATGTCCGCCATTTCCACATCACCGGTGGGGCCCTCGAACATTCCGGATAAGACATCCTCTTCCAGGGAAAAGGTAAACACAAACATAAACTGGCCGTCCTCTGTCTGCACGTCCCATTCCCCGAGCAAAGCATCACAGTTCGCCTCCTGTGCAGGGGCAAGGAGGGTTGCCAGCAGACAGAACATAATCATCCCGATGATCGTCAGGCTCGATTTTTTTCCTCTTGACATATGATCTCCTCTCATAAGAGTACCCTACCATACAAAAAATTCGGCCGTCAATCACAAAATTTAAAAGGGGAAATCGGAGTAAGGAATCACTTTATTCGTAGCGCAGGGACTCGACAGGATTTGTCAGGGCCGTTTTGATGGCTTGATAACTGATAGTGAGAGCAGCAACGACCATGGAAATGACAGCGGAAAAAACAAAGGCGATCAACGTGAGGCTGGTTCGATAGGCAAATCCCTGGAGCCATAATCGTAATGCATAATACGCGATGGGCCACGCGATTGCATTAGCGATCAGAATCCGCTTTGTGAATTCCTTTGACAGAAGCAAAATTATCTCCGACAATGATGCTCCCAGAACCTTCCGGATGCCTATCTCCTTGGTTCTCTGCTCGGCTGTGAAAGAAGCCAACCCGAACAAACCCAAAGAGGCGATAAAAACAGCCAGAATCGCAAAATAAGAAAAAATCTTGCTCAATCTTTCCTCTGACCTGTACTGAGCATCGAACGAATCATCCAAAAAGGCATAATCAAAAGGCCGAAAGGGATCGATTTGCCTCATTTTACTTTCCAGAAAAGATAGCGTCTCCTGAACATTTTCCGCTTTTATACGGACAGAGAGGGAATTGAAGTTGTGCGTCGTGCAACCGATAAAAAGAGGAGTGATTTTCTTCCGGAGGGACTCGATGTGAAAATCTTTCACCACGCCGATGACCGTGTATTTTCTTATTTTTTGTGACACGGATAGGTCTCCGATGGTTTTCCCGACAGGTTTTTCCCAACCGAATTTTTGTGCGGCTGTTTCATTAATGATGACGGACTGCGAGGTGTCAGTTGAGAATTCTTCTGAAAAATTCCTGCCTGCCACTATCTCGATGCCCATCGTGGGAATAAATTCATGGTCGACGTAGAGTTCACCCATGTATTGCTTTTGATCCAGGGTGAATCCTTCTGGGATAAAAGGATTGACATAGGTCGTCTGTCCCGGGACATGGGAAGAGGCAGCAACACGGACGATCCCAATATGGCTTTCCAGCTCCTGTTTAACCGGCCTGAGCGTGTCTAGCGTGCTTTCATCGCTTATCGGAATGACCACGACCTGTTCCTTCTGGAAGCCCAATCTTTTGTTTTTCATGTAATTGAGCTGGTTATAAACGACTATCGTTCCGACGATAAGAGCAATGGAGATCGTGAATTGAACGATCACAAGCGCACTCCGAAACAAAGTTCCTGCCTTGCCAGACTTGAATTCTCCTTTAAGCACGCGTGTGGGCTGGAATGCCGATAAGAAAAAGGCAGGGTAGCTGCCTGCGATCAACCCGACAAACAGGGCTAATCCTAAAAGACCAGGAATCAGCCAAAAATTTTGGGCATAATCGATGCGCAGATCGATACCCGAAATGGATCGGAACAACGGCAAGGCGAGATCGACAAGAAGAAGGGCCAGGATACAAGCTATGATGCTGTTCAACATCGATTCACTCAAGAACTGCCGGATTATCTTCCCTCTATCCGCGCCCAGAACTTTGCGTAATCCCACTTCTTTTGCTCTGTTCGAAGAACGAGCAGTCGAAAGATTCATGAAATTTATGCAAGCGATGACCAGGATAAAAAGAGCGATGGCCGAAAAAATATAGACATAAACAATACTACTGTTCCCTGAAATCTCCTGCATCAGGTCAGAATGCAGATGAATACCGGTAAGGGGCTGGAGTGAAAGGACCATCTCTGCTTTGGCTAATCGCAACATGGCTCCCACCCGCTTTTCGATCATTTCGGGAAGTTTCAGCTCCAGTTGTTCATACTCGAACCCTTTTTCAAGCAGAATATACGTGTAGTTGTTGATAGACAGCCAGTTTTGCATATCCCATCTGTTACTCTGGGCGTATGTTTCGAATGAACAGAACATGTTGAAGATAAAATGGGTATTGTGTGGAAGGTTTTTCATGACGCCCATAACCGTATAGTCAGTTTGATTGTTAATATTCAAAAGCTTGCCGATCGGGTCTTCCGATCCGAAGTACTTTTGAGCCATGTCCTCTGTGATTACGACAGAATGAGCCGTATCGAGAGCTGTTCGGGGATCGCCCTTCACTAGGGGAAAAGAGAAGATATCGAACACAGAAGGATCGGCAAAGAATAAATGATCCTCATAATCTGCATTGTTCCTGAACCGAACGGGCATCCTTCCCATGCTGCGGAAACGGACAGCATCGACGACTTCCGGATAATTCTGGACGAGATAGTCGGCCATAGGAGGAGAGGATTTAGGAATTTCTAGGTCATCCCCAGCAATTTTCAATTCAGACTTCAGCCGACAGATCCTGTCAGCTTTTTCGTGGTACTTGTCATAACTCAGCTCATGGAAAACATATGCGGCCATCAAAATACAGCACGCCATGCCGATGGCCAAACCGAAAATATTGATAAAGGAAAAGGCTTTGTGCTTTTTGAGATTCACGAAGGCGATTTTTAAGTAATTCTTGAGCATTCCGGTCTCCTCGGCCGAAAAAATGCAATAAACATGCCATTCGATGACAATTGAAATCGTCCGGCTCGAGAAAAAGACAAAAGCACCAAGCAAAATATTAAATTTCCTGTCCTAAACGCGCTAACACTGTTCGATAACGGATAAAGAATGTCCTGTAACGGACATCATCGGATTTCGAGTCTGAATGAATTCTCATAAAAATATATTGGTACGATTATTGCTCACAAGATAAACATAAAAGCTGAGGAATGTGATAGATTAAATTGAGGAGAGTTCATGGTAAGCAACTATTTAAAGATAGCCATCAGACATCTTTTAAAATACAAAGGACATTCCTTTATAAAAATATTCGGATTATCCATCGGAATCGCCGCATGTATGTTTATTTATTTATTCGTTATCGACGAATTATCATTCGATAAATTTCATAAGAATGGGGATAAACTCTATCGGCTGGTCCAAATGCAATTTGAGAAAGAATCCGGGAAAGAAATCGGGCTCCAGCAATTTATCCCCACTCCCGTGGGCCCCGAACTCATTCGATCCATTCCCCAAATAAGATTCCAATCAAGACTTGTCAATGGCTCTGGAGTTGTGCGGTTTGAAGAAAAAATATTTGGAGAAACTCTGGGATTGGTAGACTCGCCCTTCTTCGAAATGTTCACTTTCCCTCTGATTTCAGGGGATCCCAGAACGGCACTTTCCGATGAACACAGCATCGTTCTTTCTCGATCCTGTGCAGACAAATATTTCGGTGAAGAAAATCCTTTAGGCAAAACGATGACGATCGCCTTCGGACACACAAAAAGAGACTACATGGTGACTGGTGTGGCCGAAGATGTACCACCCAACTCTTCCATTCAGTTCAACATCCTTATTCATTTTAATAATCTCCCGATTGTCTTGAACGAACCCCAGATTCTGAACGATTGGAACCGGTGGTACTGCCCTCTTTTTGTCCAACTCCAGCCCAATGTGACACAGGAACAAGTCGCAGAAAGCTTAGGCCAGTTTTGTCAACGACATTACGGCTCGACGATCCAAAGATATACGGAAGAAGGCCACGACCCGTTCACATTCAGCCTGCAAAAGGTCCGGGATATGTATCTTGACACACGTGTCACAGGAACGCCTGGATTGTCGACCTCCTATCTTCTCTCAGCGATCGCTCTGGCTATATTGCTGATTGCGTGCGTAAACTTCATGAATCTTTCCATCGGGTCTTCATCTGCTCGGTTCACGGAGGTCGGAGTGCGCAAGATGCTCGGAGCAGGACGAAGACAATTAATGTGGCAGTTTTGGGGTGAGACTTTGGTGATCAGCCTTTTAGCTATCCTCCTGGGATTTGTGCTGACCGAGTTCTTCATTCCCGAGTTCAATGCCTTATCGGGAAAACAGCTGTCTCTCCTGGATCTATTCGACAGAGGACACTGGACTGCTTTGTTGGGGATCGCCTTGTTCACGGGCATTTTTGCAGGGAGTTACCCTGCCCTGGTTATGTCTGCAATTCACCCTACCGATATTTTGAAAGGAAAGCTGAAAGTCGGAGGAAGGACAACGCTGACCAAAGGACTCGTTGTCCTCCAGTTTACGCTATCCGTGATTCTCGGTATTTCAGCAGTCATTCTGGGTAAACAGGTTTCATTCATGATGAACCGAGATCCAGGTTATGTCAGCGAAGGCCTTGTCGTCATCATGACTCAGGAAAACGAACCAGAGGAATCAGAAAGACTCTACCAGCGTTTCCGAAACGAAGTCAGCTCATACAGTCATATACTCGGCCTTTCGGCCAGCAACAGAGAGTTCGGCCTGTTTCTCCCCGGCGCCAGTCTTGAAATGGGCCAAAGAAAAATCGATTATCGATATAATCGGGTAGATCCGGATTTTTTATCCACCATGAAATTCAAGCTGCATGAAGGCCGGGATTTTTCACCGAATATCGCATCCGATAGAGATGCAGTCATCGTGAATCGAACGTTCAAAAAGAGACTTGGTTCCGATTTTAAAATGGGCACTCCTCTGGGAGATATAGCCAAAGGTTTTCCTTACGATCGCAGAATAATCGGGGTTATCGAGGATTGTCACTTCGAGTCTTTTCGGAATGAGATCGAACCCTTGATCTTGTATGTGGGAGAAGGAACATCTCCCAGAAGAAATCGGTTCAGCAGGATCATAGTCCGTTTGGAGACAGAACATCTGAAAGAAACGATGGCTTTTTTGGAAAGCGCATGGGAAAAAATCCAAACGGGGAAGCCATTCATTACCTACTTCCAGGATGATGCACTGAAAAATCTGTACAGCAGGGAAAAACGATGGAGTGCGATCATACAGTACGCATCTGGGGTGAGCATTTTGCTTGCTTGCCTTGGAATTTTAGGCCTGACTTCCATCACGTTGAATCGCCGCATCAAGGAGATCGGTATCCGCAAGGTTCTCGGGGCGACTGTGGGACAAATCGTATATCTTGCAACCCGGGAATTCGTTTTTTTAATATCCATCGCTAATGTAGTCGCCTGGCCGATTGTCATTTTTATCATGAATAAGGTACTCCAAAATTACCCCTACAGAATCGGTATCGCTGTGCACTATTTTGCCCTGGCTTGGCTCGTCTCCATCACGATCGCTGTCCTGACGATCTTTTATCTCTCCATAAAAACGGCCCTTCAAAATCCTGTTGAAAGCTTGCGGTGCGAGTAAAGATCCGACCTTGTTTTCTATCTGATCATATAGGTTATGCCTACCGTCCCATAAACTCCGGAAAAATCACCGATGACTGACCAAGAAACTTTCAACGTCAGCAGAATCCGGCTAAAAAATCCGGAGGAATTCTCCCAAAAATAAAGATGCGTGCCTATAAAGGGCGCAATGTGAGGTTCGCTTTTTAAATCGCCCATGTAATCATTTCCCAATACATTACTGACAGACAGGATGCTATAGCCAAGATTCGCTCCGGTAAAAAGGCTCAGGCCTTTTATATCCGGAATATCAAGATGATATATTAGATCTAAAGACGGCTTGATAATATGAAAGGTGAACTTCCCACAATAACACCCCAGGTAATCGCACCATTTCTCATACATGATCGTCGTGCCCAATCCTAGATTATCCGATATAAAAAAAACAAAACTTCCGCCTATAGGGAAAGGAAAAGAATCGAATGGCTCAGCCGTTACAACATAAGATTTAAGCCCGATCTGACCCGTTGCATACATCGAACCCCGGGTGAACTTATCCAATTGGATTGCAGCCGAAGCAGAGGACAAAGCCAACACAAGAAAAACAAAAATGCATGTTACGAAATGAAGTAAAACCGCCTTTTTCATTTTTTTCCTCCCATATTTTTAATATTGCTATCCTTCTTCACTGATCCTCCCTGATTTTATGTGCAACAAACATGCCATTTTAAACGTTCATGATTTTTTATGCCTGAATCTTTTGTTTATCCCTGGAAAATGCGAAATAGAGATCAATCGTTTTACTATCCCTGAGCTCTAATATAGACAAAAAGATCATATAATAGTATCCTCAAATGTCCCCTTTAAAGGACACAGCACAAAAAATGTATTTATGCCTTATTTATAATATGTTATCATTTTGCTTATTCACATGACATCTTAATGACACCTGTTAGATTGAAACACAGAGAAATAACCAATGTCGAAGAGGAGTAATCAGAATGAAAAAAACCATGATCATAATTCTGTTCGCCGTATTATTCATATTCCCGTATGAGGGATTTTCACAAGAACCTGAATATCTATGGGACTATCAATATGATGTGCCCTTTGTACCGACGCCATATGAAGTGGTGAACGAAATGCTGAGAATGGCAGGCGTAGGTAAAAATGATGTCCTGTACGACCTTGGATGCGGGGATGGCCGCATAGTCATCACGGCGGCAAAAGAAAAAGGATGCCGAGGCATCGGCATCGATATCGATCCTCAACGTATCGAGGAAAGCGAAAATAATGCAGCCATTGCAGGAGTGACGGACAAGGTGAAATTTCTGCAACAGAACCTTTTCGAAGCAGATTTCAGCGAGGCAACGGTCGTGACCCTATATCTTCTCCAAACCGTTAATCTCGAACTCCGGCCGAAAATATTGCGCGTATTGAAACCGGGAACCAGGGTCGTATCACACGATTTTAGCATGAAGGACTGGGAAGCGGATAAATCGACAGAAGTAAAACTGGAGCGCAGAACACACAGTATCTACTTTTGGGTCATACCCGCCAATGTATCGGGAATTTGGAATTGGACTTCATCAACAGAAACGGCAAAAGACCAGTATGTTCTGGAGCTTCATCAACGATTTCAAAAAATCCATGGAACCCTGTTCGTGAATGGCTCAGGATTAACAATAGAACGCAGCGAGTCAAAAGGAAACGAATTGCAATTCACAGTCGGAAGAACGCTAGAGGGGCAAATAGTGAGGATGTCATTCAAGGGAACGGTAAAAGGTAACTCGATCGAGGGAACGGTACAAATTGACGCCGATTCAGCAACCAAAACGATCAAATGGAATGCCAAACGCGATCCAACGACGATATCTCCTATTGAAGGCTCTGATAAACTTCACTAAGGATTCGGGTACACTCGTCCATCTGTTCCTCGGTGTGTTTGGCAGAGATAGAGAGACGCAGGCGCGTCTTGTTCTTCGATACAGCCGGGTAGGTGACCACACCCGTATAAAGCCCTTTCTCCTGGATCCTTTTGCTTATCTCCCGAAGTCTTAGGTCATTTCCTGCTATCACCGGGATAACTTGAGACTTGGTGCTTCCGATATCCAGGCCAGCCTCACGTAGTTTTTCATGCATGTAAAACACGTTTTTCCAAAGTCTATCTCGCAACGATTTATCCTTCTTATAGATCTCGAGCACTTTCAGGATGCCGGCAGCCGTATGGGGCGCCATTGCACAGGAAAAAACATAGGCTCGGGCAAACAACCGGAGATAGGTCATGATTTTTTCCTTGCCCGCAGCAAAGCCTCCGATTGCTCCGAATGATTTGCTGAACGTGCCGATCGAGATATCCACCTCATCCTCCAGTCCAAAGTGCTCGGCCACTCCCCCACCCTTTTCGCCGAAAATCAACGTGGCATGGGCTTCATCCACCAAAACTTTGGCACCGTATCTTTTGCTTATGGGTATCAACTCGGGAAGATTGGCCAAATCTCCATCCATGCTGTACACACCTTCCACACAGACTATCACACGCTTTGTATTCAAATTCTTGAGGACCTTTTCGAGGTGGCTGGGACTGTTATGGGAAAATACTTTGATATCGGCCCCGGCAAGCCGGACCCCGTCATAAATAGAAGCGTGAGATAAAATATCCATCACCGCAACATCCCCGGGACGCAGAAGTGCCGACAGGACTCCCAGGTTCGTTCCATAACCGGTCGGGAAAACGACGGCCATATCCTTGCCTTTGAGCTCCGCGATCTCTTGCTCGAGTTGACGCACTATCCCTGAATAACCGCTCAGCAACGGCGCGGATACCGCACCCGTTCCAAATTCTGCGATCGCTTCTTGTACAGCCTTGATCACATCCGGATGATAGCTGAAACCCAGATAATTGTACGAACAGAAATTCAGGAATTTTCGGATGATGTTCCTATTCCAATCGAAAACCTCGAATTCCGTTTTCGGGCTGGTCATCATGGGTTGACCGTACACCATATACTTTTTTCTGAAGGTGTCTGCGACCACTTCATAAAAATACTCCGCGACCTCGAAAAGGTCATCACTCTCGAAATCTTGGAAATCCGCCATGGTGAAGTCATCGCAGTTGACTTGTTTGCCTTCGAAATCTTTTTTGCTCAGCGCCATCCACATCTCCTGGATTGTCTTAAGAAATCCCCTAAAGAATAACCATTCAGACCGCCAAATGTCAAATAATTAGAAATGGGTAGAGAGAACACATATAAATTTGAGTCATGGTCGAATTTGATGAGTGAAGAGATCTTTAAAAAACCTGAATATATTGACAAGTGAAGATCACATTTGTTATAAAACTCATTTAATAATTCAAGATAAATAATTAGAATAGTTTTTCTAAAAAAATGAATTTGAGACATATCCTTGATATTTGAATTTAAGCTACCAATCTTTCAAATGGTTTCAAACCAATGGTAATAAATGTGGGATTACCACTAAAAATATTATGATCAAAAAAGGAGAGGCTTAATGTCTGATTATGAATCTGATTTTATGGCCAAATTAAAGGCAAAAAATCCAAGTGAACCCGAGTTTCACCAGGCTGCAGAGGAAGTAGCCAAATCACTCGCTTTGGTTTTCGAACGGAATCCCGAATACAAGAAAGCCAAACTGCTGGAACGAATCGCAGAGCCAGAACGGGTTATCATGTTTCGTGTTCCTTGGATGGATGACAATGGAGAAATCCAGGTCAACCGCGGTTTCAGGATTGAGATGAACAGTGCTATCGGGCCATACAAAGGGGGACTACGGTTTCATCCCACTGTGAATCTGGGCATCCTTAAATTTCTTGCTTTCGAACAGGTCTTCAAAAACAGCTTGACTACTCTCCCTATGGGAGGAGGAAAAGGCGGTTCTGATTTCGATCCTAAAGGCAAAAGCGATAACGAAGTCATGAGGTTCTGCCAGGCGTTCATGAGTGAACTTTTCAGGCATCTCGGTCCCAACACAGATGTTCCGGCAGGGGATATCGGTGTTGGAGGACGGGAAATCGGATTTATGTTCGGTCAATACAGAAAACTGAAAAATGAATTCACCGGAGTCCTCACAGGGAAGGGCCTCGATTGGGGCGGTTCTCTCATCCGGCCTGAAGCGACCGGGTACGGAGCTGTTTATTTTGCTGCCGAAATGCTCAACACAAGGGGAGAAACTCTCGAAGGCAAGGAATGCCTTGTCTCCGGATCTGGCAACGTCGCGCAATACACTGTGGAAAAAATAAATCAACTCGGCGGAAAAGCCGTTACTCTCTCCGACTCCAGCGGATACATCTACGATTCGGAAGGCATCCGTGCAGACAAGCTGGTTTATGTCATGGATTTGAAAAATGTCCAGAGGGGAAGGATCAAGGAATATGCAGAAAAATACAAAAGCGCAACCTACACCCCGTTCGATCCCAATTTAGATTATAATCCTCTGTGGAATCATAAAGCCGATTGTGCCTTCCCTAGTGCAACCCAGAACGAAATAAATGCGAAGGACGCTCAGAATCTCCTCGATAACGGAGTCTATGTGGTCTCAGAAGGGGCAAATATGCCCACCACCCTGGAGGGTGTGGATCTATTCATCGAAGCGAAGATACTCTACGGTCCTGGTAAAGCGGCAAATGCCGGAGGAGTGGCTGTTTCAGGACTTGAAATGTCCCAGAACAGCTTGAGACTCTCCTGGTCAAGAGAAGAAGTCGATGACCGCCTCCACAAAATTATGAAGAGCATCCATCAAACGTCCAAAGAGGCGGCTGATGCCTACGGAACGCCGGGCAACTATGTCAACGGTGCAAACATAGGAGGATTCCTCAAGGTCGCCAACGCGATGATGGATCAGGGATTAGTTTAGTCTTGACATGTCTTTTCGTATCTGATCTGCACGGAAATCTCGATCGGTATCGAAAACTGTTCAAGGCTGTCCGGAAAGAAAAACCGGAGGCTGTTTTTTTCGGAGGGGACATTCTTCCCTCTCCCTACCAAGACCTAGGTGAATCAGGACAAAATTCCGCTGATTTCATCCGGGATCATCTTGTGAGGGAACTCGATTCGTTGAAACAGGAGCTCAAACAAGACTTCCCGAGAATTTTTCTCATTTTAGGCAACGACGACAGCCGGGCCAATGAAACAAAAATAATCGAAGCAGAAAAATCGGGATTATTGGCGTATATCCACAATAAAAAAGTGAGTTTCAACGATTATCAAGTTTATGGATACGCCTACACTCCCCCTTCTCCCTTCCTCCTCAAAGATTGGGAGCGGTATGATACATCTCGCTATGTCGATCCTGGCTCCGTATCCCCTGAGGAAGGTTTTCGCTCAGTGGACGTACCGGAGAATGAAGTGAAATATGCAACCATCTCCGATGATCTGGATCTTCTGGTCGGGGAGAAAGATTTAAGCCGGGCGATTTTTCTCTTTCATGCGCCTCCTTATGAAACAAATCTCGACCGGGCAGCCTTAGACGGTAAGATGATCGACCATGTTCCTCTCGATCCGCATGTCGGGAGCATCGCCATCCAGAGATTTATCCAAACACGGCAGCCACTGCTTACGCTGCATGGGCATATCCATGAGGCGCCAAGACTGACTCGAGCTTGGAAAGATAAAATCGGAAGAACCCATCTATTTTCAGCAGCGCATGATGGACCTGAGTTGGCTTTGGTTCGCTTCAATCTGGAAAATCTGGATGGCGCGACGAGAGAGCTTGTTTGATTGATTTATGATTTTTTCATCATCGGCAAAGGCCTTGCGGCATCTGTGATGGCTCCGATTTTGATTGCGTATGAATTCTTGTTCGCGATATCTTTGTCGGTCACCAGATGGATATCGAGCAGTCCACCTGTCCTGCGTCCTGTCCGGTGATAATTCATTTCATCCAGGCTCAAGCTCCACCCCTCGAGCCATACCATCAGTTCATCTCGTTGTTTTTTCGAGCCGTTAAAATGGATCAACAGATCGATATCGCTGTCCGGGCCAGCAGTGGCATTCTTTGTACTGCCAAAAACATAAAATCCTACTACCCCGAAACGTTCAGGATCGAGTTGAGACGCGATGTGTTCGGCCATCTGGAAACGCCACGCCCAATAATTAGTGGACCTTTGATCGACATATGGCTGTACCGCCTCAGACGACAGCTTTGTTGCCGATTCATGGGACAAATATCCAAGAGCTTTATCCAACTTGGCATTCATGGAAATATTCAGCACTTGTTTTTCTGCTCCTTTTCCAACATCGATCAGCTTGACAGTATCGGATAGGTGAGCATACTCCGGTAAAACTTCTGGTAGGATGTTCTCAGATTCATTGAAAAATTTCTCATTGAAAATATTCTCTGTGTTATCAGGATATAGCGGCAAATAATGAATTTCCGATTCGGCCAAATCTTGAAAAAAGTGCGTACCAAAGGAAAGGTCAGGCACATAGTTGCCCTTTTTTCGGGCAATTTCTATCAAGGCTGATGTGTTATTGATATCCGAATAAGTCACCCTTACCCCAAGTTTGATATCTCCTCTGCTCCCCCAGCGGCCAGGACCCATCAGGATGAATTTCCGCCTCGGCAAAAGCTTATTAAGAGTTCCAACTGTTCGTCCCACGGCCAGCAGAGAGGCTTGGTCTGTCAGCTTGTCATAACGTTGGGGATCGACGTAAACGATGTGGGAAATATCAGAGACGGCTCCATTCGAAACATACCGATTTGCAGAAAAAAGGATCCTGTCCAACTCGATATTATCCGGGATTTTGGCCGGAGCATGACCTCTGGAATAGCTTTGGGCCCGGCACTGCAAGAGGTAAAAATTCTTGCCATCAGAGGCAAATTCAATATCTACGGGAAGTCCTAGTCTATTTTCCAGCAATTTAAGCAGGGACTTTATTTTTGGGATAAATTTCGTGTCTGTCAGCAACCCTTCAAATGTCACAACCAAATTATCCTTCTCAAAATCGATGTGCTTCCCCAGAGGTTTCCGGATGTGTTGACCATCATACACAGATACGATCCTTTCAACTTCCGGCAATTCTTCTCCACATTTTTTCAACAAATCATCGACATTCACAGTCTCGAACGTATTGGCTTTCAGATTGATGACATCGACCTTTTTTGGAGAATAACGGATAATCTCATCAACGGCGGCATTGACACGCAAGCCGACCTGGCCCGGTGCAATCAATACAGGATAATCATTGGTAACCCGGTCAACAGCCCGAGTTCCCAAACCGGGCACGAGACGCAGCAATCCATCCTCAAGCTTGATCCTGGGTGACCATCTGAATTCATTCTTGCTGAAAGCCACTCCAGCAAAGGAAGGAATGAAATAATCACCCACCTTCGTTCCCACAACCTCCTGAATCATAATCCCCATTTCTTCAGAAAAATCAAGCAAACCCCTTTCAGCCCGGTAATCGATCGGATCCGGACCAAACAAAGAAGCATAAACTTCTGCAATAGCATCCTCCAACGCCACGAGACGATCCTGCTTGCCACCTTGGTTGGCCAGAAAAAGGCTTTTATACTTTCCTGAAAAAGATGCCCCTGCTCTATCTTCAAGCAGACTGGAACTTCTTACGATTAAGGGCCTCTCCTTGAAGTCATCCAGGATCATTGACAGGCCCTGTACGATCTCTGTGGGAAATGAACAGCCTTTGAAAGTCTGAATAATATGGGGGTATTCCAAACGTATCTGATTGATATCCTTATATTTCTGCTCGACGACATCGGTTAAATTATTGTGACTTAAAAAGCTGAACAGAACATCAGAAGCAATGTACCACGTTTTCGGGATTTTGATATCATCGAGATTATCCTCAGGCTCTCTCGATTTTTTTATAATCTTTCTAGCAAAAAACAAACCCGTGCTCTTTCCTCCCAATCGGCCGGTGCTTCCCGGAGTAAAAACGATATGATCCACAAGCTCATAAAAATCATCAATATCGATATAATCTCTCGCTATATTGATAAACTCGGGTTGATCTGATAGAAACCGTCTTATGAGAGAAGCTTGAACTCCTCTTTTGCTCGAAGGGGGGAGTTCAATGCCTTCATGAGCCACCCGATGGTATCGTCGTATTGCATCGACAACCTCTCCCAATGGGGAGTTTTTGCTCGTTGCCTCGACCAAGAAACTCAATCGATCTTCCTGGATCCATTTTTGGATATTTGCGATAATCTGATCACTGGAAAGATGCTTTGCAGCGATCTGAAAGGTTTCATCGCTGCGTATATCATTAAAATCCAAGACTTTTCTCTGATGAGGCCGGTTTTCATCGTCCAGATCATCCCCATCTCTTCCCCGAATTCCAACATCCAAACTCATCAGAAGTGCCTCTGCCTCATGGATACCTGCCCAACTTAGATGATTCAACATCCGTCGAGAAATGCTCGTGTAGAGATTTTTGTCCGTCTGCTTGATAAAATTCAAAGCCACCTGCCACTCCTCTGTTTTTTCTTCCGAGAGCTCCCTCTTGGCACTTTGATATTCATGAAAGACCAGTTTCATCCTGTTATACATGATGAAGTGGCCCAATCTATCCACTATGGTATCCAGCAGCTTGGTCTCCTCTTTCAAAAACGGGCCAACATCAGCCTTCGGCATATCTTCTGTATAATAAACGCTGATCTCTCCCACTTTTTTTTCCTGAACGAAAATATCGGCACGCTGCATCCAGGGGGAGGTTTTAAAATTTGTAGATTGGCATACTTTTCCTTCCAGAATCGTTCTAGCGACACAGATTTCCGGGTACTGCCAGCCCGGCGGTATCGCCTCGACTATTCCTCTACAAACATCATCGATATCGGCATCTGGTCTGTTCATCAATTCTTCGATTTTATACAGACAATTAAGCTCTTTTGCCCGCTCCTGAAGCCCCCACACAAGATCGTCTATCGTCTTTTTTGGCTTATTCATGATGAATGACTCCTCGGCTGGTATTCCCATCTATTTTAATCCGCAATGGGGATTTTATCTTAACATGTCGGAGAAAATCTGTCTCCGATATCGGTTTTTGCCGGGCAAGCCAATCCCAATCGATCTTGTATTTCTCCCAATGGCCAAGAGAGATATAAAAAACTTGAAAACTAGTGATGTTGTGAAAAAAATGAGAGCCCTGGCTCAGCATAAAGTTCATATCAGGAAGAGTGGATTCCACAATAACCTTTGCTCCTGAGATCTGAGCAAAATTCACTGGAATCCCCCCAGAAGGATCGGATGACCCCCAGCGACCGAAACCGATGAGGACATAGGGACATTCCAATTCAACAAGTTCATGATTCATCATTTCAAGTTCTTTTGCGATGGCCCTTGTGTGTTTCACATCAAAATTATCTGGTCTCACATAAACAATGTCGTTAATAGTGTCGATCATCCCATTCCCGAGTGCAGATTCGCTCGCCACGAGGACATTGTCTGACACCAATTCCTCTGGGTATATCTCGACAATGTCTGTCGAGACCACCATCGGACGGACCTGTAAAAATCCGAACCTTGCAGGTGTTCCTTTGTGCTGATCGAGCGTTGCAGCAAACTCGATCTCCACAAGACATCCCAGCGACTCTTCACACTTTTTTAAAAGCGATATGATCAAATCATTCAAAGGAATATCACTCAGTTTTAGTACGGGAGCAAAATCCAGAAGCCTCGGTCCTTTATCCCAGATACCCATGGTGATTTTGTCGTCTTGAGGCTTATATGTCGATGCGAGATGGGCCAAGTTCCCGTCTTCCTCTGCATCAGAAATACTATACTTCCGCATGAATTCCACTTCCTTGATCGGATCATACATATAAGGCTCTCCCATGTATATGGCCCAGAATTCCTTTTGGCTCTGATTAAGAAGTTCTCTCAAAGAGTTATAGGGCGGATTTGCCTGCGGGTATTTGGGAGAATAGGTCCAGGATATCCCTTCATCCACGACCATTTTCCCCAATCCGAGAGCCAGATCGACCACTCCATCTTCCGGTTTGGCAAGTCCTGTCGGATAAAAATTATGAGAACGAGCGACTCCGGATATTTGAGGATAAAAGCGGTTCGTGCAGCGTATTCCAACCACTTCCTGTATGATGACGGCCATTTTTTCATCTGCTGTCGTGTGTTGTGTCATCCGTATGTATTTCTTTGCATCTCGAAAAAAAGTCGAGGCATAGATATATTTTATGGCCTCTACGAGTTTTCTAAATCGCGAATCTGTATCAAGTTGATTATTGGGGATCATTTTCGTCTTGTAAACGCTCGCAAAGGGCTCGAACATGGCATCTTCCAGCATGCTTGAAGACCGGATAGCCAGAGGAGTGTGAACTTGAGATATGAGAGCTCGCAAATCGCCGACGAGTTGGGCAGGCAAATCCGCTTTCTGGAATGCATGCGCCATCTGGTCATCCCGCAGTTCGGAAAACGCCAATTCATACAAGTCATTCTGCTTCATGAAAAGATCGAAATAATCGGTCGCGATCACTGTCAGCGTTGGAATGTTTGTGGCGATTTCTGGGCTGAATTCTGAATCGATCTGATCTATTTCATCTTTTATGCTAAGCAAGCCTTGGGCCTTTCCTCCGATCGAGCCTCTGCCGATACAGGTAAAAAGCTCCTTCCCGGAGAAAAACTGCCGGTCGAAAAAACACAAGTCGCCTTTATTTGAATATTTATTAATCCCACTCATAAGGACTATCTACACGCGTTTTATTCCAGCGCTTGATAAAATATCAAACCCAACCCCGGTCTTTGCAAGCCTGAGCCACACGAACAACCGCAATCAAATAGGCCGCATCCCGCATATACAGGTCCTTTTTTTTGGCCATATCCAGAACAGACTCAAAGGCAGAGGTCATTTTAACGTCTAGTTTTCCAAGAACTTCATCCCTTACCCAGTAATAATTCATGTTACTCTGAACCTGTTCGAAATAACTGCAAATGACTCCACCCGCGTTTGCCAGTAGATCAGGAATCAAAAATATCCCCTTTTCTGCAATTACCTTATCTGCGTCAGGAGAAGTAGGTCCGTTTGCGCCCTCTGCAATCACTTTCACTTTTGAGTGGATTTTGTTCACATTTTCTTTAGTTATCTGATTTTCAACGGCAGCGGGGATCAAAACATCCACCTCTTGCTCTAGCCATTCCTCCCCAGGCAAAACATCATACCCCATCCCAATAGCTTTCTCTTTGTCTATACCGCCAAAAGCATCCGTAATCTTGTTTAGTTTTTCATAATCGATCCCATCACCTTTTCTATAACAATAAGATGTTTGATCATTTTGATCCCAGCACGAAATGCACGACACTTTGCCGCCGATCTGTTGGAAGAGCTGAACGGCGCTTCTGGCGACATTTCCGAATCCCTGAACAGAAGCGGTCGTTTCCTCCAGCTTTAATTCTAATTCCCTGAGCGCTTCGCGTAGAGCGAACACGAGGCCAAATCCCGGAGCTTCGTTGCGGGCAAGCGAACCCCCCATCGGAACAGGTTTGCCCGTGATAAATCCTGGCAACCTCTCTCCCTTTATGGTTTCAAATTCGTCGAGCATCCACAGCATATGCTGAGCACCGGTCATGATATCTGGCTCCGGCACATCCAGATGGGGTCCTAAGTCCCTGGAAAGCTGACGCACCCAACCTCGGCACAAAAACTCCTGTTCTTTCATGCTGAGATTATGGGGATCACAAATAATCCCCCCAGAGCTTCCCCCTAATGGGATGTCGGACACAGCACATTTCCATGTCATCCACATGGCTAAAGCTCGAATTGTATCTATAGTTTCCTGCGGATGGAAACGAATCCCTCCCTTCGCTGGACCTCTCGCATCGTTATGCAAGACTCTGAATCCGCGGAAGATTTTTTTTCTTCCGTCATCCATGTGGACAGGAATGCTGAATTGGAATTCTCTCAGCGGAAGGAGCAAGAAATCACGTGTCGGTTCGTCTAGTTCAAGAAAATCTGCAGCCTTGCCAAACTGGGTTTGCGCCATCTCGAACGGATTAAATGATTTTTGCATGGCGGTTTCCTTTATCCAACAAAATTAAATATCGTGAGATCATTTTATCTTGAAATACAAGAGTCAACATGTTAATTATATCAAAAAACGCCCTCGAGTTCTTCTAACATCGCAATTTATGTCATGTCACATGATAAAAACTTGTGGTTTTGATATAATTTTAACTGATGAGCGAAAAAGTTTTTGAAAAAGCCGGAGATGTCAAAATCTATGGGAAGGGGTCCTTAGGAGGGAAAGGGGCCGGGCTGGTCAAAATAAACGAAAGTCCTATCCCACACGCCCATAGATTAAGAACTCAAATTCTCACCACCACATATTTTGACAGATTCGTCGCTTCTGGAGAAAAGCTGGATACAGATACATTCACCGCCCTTTCCTCAATTTTGAAAGAATTGGGGAATTTCCCTATCAGTGTCCGGTCATCTGCAACAGATGAGGGTGGAATTTCTCTAAAGGGAATAGGTCCCATCCATGCAGGAGAAAACACTTCATTCATGCTGCCCAACAACCACCCAGATTCTCCAGTTCGCCTGGATCAGCTCAAACTGGCCGTAAGTCAAATCTATAAAGATTTTATCCGCGAGCAAACCGGGGAAAGCAAAGAGAAAATGGCTATCGTCATCAATCCCATACCTGGAATTCATGACGATACATTGGCGGGTCCGTTTTATTATCCCTATATTTCAGGAGTTGCCAATTCTTTTTTTCCGTATGCATTAAAAACACAGAATCCAGATGAGGGTTTTGCCCGGATCGCTTTTGGTCACGGCTACGCAACTGTTTTGGACGACTTTCCCGTCATTTCGATGGCAACGATCAAAAATCCGATTCCTCAAAGGTTCTTGAGTGTAGGACAGGGACAACAGTACTTTTATGCTCTGGATATGACAAAAAATAAAGGTCTTCAAGGTGATGAAATGGAAACCATGAAGACGCTTCATGTCCGGTTTGCTAATTACCATAAGATCAAATTGCTCGGTATTCACAACAATTTGATCACCATTAAGGAATTGGTCCAGAACAACCATTTCGCCTTCAAAACCGGTCTTAGAGAAATAATGGAATTGATTTCGGCAAGGGTATCCTCCCATTTTCAAATAGAATTCGTGTTTAATATCGATTTCGACAGAAAAGATAAAGAAGTCGGCCGCTTTCATGTCGTTCAGTTGACTCCCTTGCCGAAGTTACGTTTCGAGACCATCGAAATCCCAGAACGAATCGGCCACAAATATCTTTCTATCAGCAGCCTTCAAGGACATGGCACAAAAAAGGGAATTAAGTATGCAGTTGTTGTTTCCCCTTTCATTTATACAAAAAGCATGCATGATAAGGTGACGGAGAAAATCGCTGAATTCAATAAAAAAATGAGAGCCCAAAAGGAAAGCTACATCATGATTGTTCCCGGGCGCCTCGGGAGTTCCAACAGAGATTGGGGCATTCAGGTAGACTATAGAACGGTCAATAGAGCTGGAGCGATTTTTGAATACGGGGTGGACATCGCCGGTCGTTCAGAGCCCCTCCCCGAGGACAGCAGTCTTTCGGGAGGACTATACGGGAGTCATTTTTTGTACATGATTCAAGGCGGCTTTGATGAGGAACAGAAGAGACTCGAAACGCGGATGTATGGAACACAAGGAACTCATTTTTTGACTAACTTAATCAGTAATAACGTCATTTATGGATACATAGCTCCGACCAAGGACTTGATCGACCCATGGTTTTTCAGCGGATCGAATGAGGAAGATTCCCTGTTCGTGAAAGAATTTCCAAAAGAGGTTAATATCTACGCCGATTCTAAGAACCAAAGCTGTATTGTTGCAGAATAAAATGGTAGAAACCAATGCAAAAAAATGAATTCCGATTCACTCCCAGGATTATCAATCCTGTCAAAATCCAGAATGTCGTCATCTTCTCCGCTGACGAACATATCCGTCAGGCAAAATCCGTGTTGAAAAAAAGCTCGCCTTGGATCTCGGTGGATGTCTTCTCCGATCCCATCTCGGTCGGAAACCACCAATCTGAAGGTGCGATGGTCCTCATTCTCGATGATGTTGCCCTGAATCTTGTCGATACGACTACGGTACGACAGAAAAACAAGGATGTCATCGTTGTCCTTCTCTCTGCCAGTGAGCTCATCCATTGCGCTCCTCCTTCGTTCGCTCAGGATAAACATCCATATACGGCAAAAGCGGATATGATATTCGCATTCAACAAAACCGACTGTGCTCCGGACAGAATCATGCCGTCGGTCGTGAGATCAGCAGAAGACCTATTGAATATCAACAAGTATTCCACGGTGAGGCGCTTCATATTTATGATCGTGGATGACGAACCTCGATGGTTCTCACAGTTTTTTCCTATCCTCTACGGGATCATCGGTCAGAGGGCTGATGTCATGATCGTCAGAACATACGAGGAATCTCTAAATTTTATTTTCGGCGTGTCGAATGAATCAGATATTGATAAAAATCGCTATATATCCTTTGGACATGGGGATGATGTCGTATGCTTGATAACTGATATATTTTTTCCTAAAGGTAACAACCTCAATAGCGACGCGGGGAAAGACCTTATCAACTTAATCCAAACCTACTACCCGAGAATACCCATCATCATCGCTTCGAAAACTAAGGAAGCGGAAGCATTCAAAGATTCTGCATTCATCCTGCCTAAGGGGGATCCTGGCAGCCTAAAAACTCTCCGGAAATATATCCAGGACTACACAGGAATTGGGAATTTTTTGATTCAAAACGAATCCGGTGATGTGTACCATCGAGTTGAAAACATCCAAGAGATGATCAGTGTTCTTGAGGATGCAGGAAAAGACACGCTCCAGGCAAAAAACCTGAGAGAGATCTTGGAGACATATGGAAAAAAAGACAGCATCTCCACTTGGCTTTATATGCACGGTTTCAGAGAATTAGGGGATGTGCTGAGACCGATGAAAGCAGAGGGTCGAGAAATGGTAGACGTGTTGAAAAAACACTTGAAAGGAGAAGTCCTCCGGATAGCCTCGACACCATTATATATCGATAAAAAAAAGGCCTCCAATCTTCGCGAGCTTCTTAAATTGCTCGAAGTTTCAGACGCGAGCAAAATACAGAATCTCTCGGATAATGATGTTTTTTCCTCCTGGCTTGACCGCAAGGGTTACACAGAACTCGCGGAAGAGCTTCGTCCAATCCATGGTACAGGTAAAACTTTGATCGATTCCCTCACACTAATCATCGAAAAATGGATTCCAGTATATGAAAAAAATCCATAACAAATTCAGTTTTTATGTGTGTTAATTCTTGACATATCTATAAGGCATCTGCTATAAATCAATTTCATATTTATATCATATTTATTTTTCTATATTATTAAGGAGTAATATTAATATTTATAGGGAAAGTCTTCATCCTCCTAAAGGATAGCATCCAATATTCATAAAAAGGAACTTCCCGAAAATCTTCTAATAAAATTATTTCGCTTTGGAGATAATCATGCTTCATGATCAAACAGAATTCGAGGATATCATCCAAAAGCATCCCCAAGAAAAACGATCTATGATCCCTATTCTCCAAGATCTGCAAGCCAAGTACAATTACCTCCCTCCAGTCGCTTTGAACATGGTCTCACAGGCTCTGGATGTTCCTCTGATAGATATCATTTCTGTCGCTTCATTCTACAATGCGTTCAGTCTAGAGCCAAAAGGAGAACACCAGATAACAGTCTGTATAGGAACAGCCTGTCATGTTCGAGGAGCCCCACTGATCCTCGAGGAATTCGAGAGAAAACTCGATGTCGAAGCAGGCCACACGCGGAATGACGGAAAATACAGTCTGGACTCCGTGGCTTGTCTCGGATGCTGCGCAATCGGCCCGGTGGTGGTTGTCGATGGAGAATATCACGCACAAACCGGCATACGGGATGCAGGTAAAATCACGAAGATGCTCGAAAAAAAAGAGAAAACCAATGACTAACACAAAATTGAGATCTTTGGACGACCTGAAACAAAAAATTGAGCAGGAATCTTCGAGAAAGGCCGAAGAGAAGCGATCTGTCCTGATCGTCTCCGCAGGAACATGCGGTCAGGCCAGAGGATCCCTGAAGGTTATCGATTCCTTGGAGAAGGAGATCCAAAAAAGAAACCTTGAAGACCGTATCGCCGTGAAAATCACAGGATGCCATGGCTTTTGTGAGGCAGAACCCAACATCATCATCCAACCGAACAATTTATTCTACCAAAATGTACAGCCCAAGGATGCTGAGGCCATTATCGAAGAAACCATTCTTAACGGGCAGGTTATCGACAGGCTTCTTTACCGGGAGCCTGGCACTGAAGAAACCACGCTTGCTGGTCCTGACATAGGCTTCTATAAAAAACAGATGAGGATCGTGCTCGGAGACAACGAACACATCGAACCCATAAAGATCGATGATTATTTTGCTGTTGGAGGCTATAGCGCCATCGCCAAGGTACTCCAGGAAATGTCTCCAGAAGAGGTAATCGAAGAAATTAAAAAATCTGGACTCCGTGGTAGGGGCGGTGCTGGTTTTCCCACAGGTAACAAATGGGCATTCTCCAGAAAGGCCAAAGGCGATAAAAAGTATATCATATGCAATGCGGACGAAGGAGATCCAGGAGCCTACATGGACCGTAGCCTGATGGAGGGAAATCCTCATCGTGTTTTGGAAGGCATGATCATCGGAGCCTATGCCATCGGAGCCGATGAAGGCTATATTTATATCCGGGACGAGTATCCTGTCGCTCTCAAGCACATAACGACTGCAATCCAAAATGCAGAAAAGCTTGGTCTCTTAGGAGACGATATTCTCGGTTCCGGATTCAACTTCAAGGTCCACATCTCAAGAGGCGCTGGAGCCTTTGTTTGCGGGGAAGAGACAGCGATGATCGAATCGATTGAAGGTGGTGTCGGTGTGCCCCGTCAACGCCCTCCCTTCCCCTCAGTAAAAGGACTGTGGAAAAAACCGACAAACATCAACAATGTGGAAACCTGGGGAAACGTGCCCATCATCATCAACAAAGGGGCTGATTGGTACGCAAAAATCGGAACGGCCAACAGCAAAGGGACCAAAATATTTTCTCTGGTGGGAAAAATCAACAACACAGGACTTGTCGAAGTCCCGATGGGAATTACGCTTCGAGAAGTCATCTACGATGTGGGCGGTGGTATTCCTGAAAACAAGGCATTCAAAGCCGTCCAGACCGGAGGGCCCAGCGGAGGATGTCTTCCCGCAGAGAAGCTCGACCTCCCCATCGATTACGCCAGTCTCATAGAAGCTGGTTCGATTATGGGCTCCGGCGGCATGATTGTCATGGACGAAAACACATGCATGGTGGATGTCGCCAAATATTTTTTGAATTTTTTACGGGATGAAAGTTGTGGAAAGTGCATGTCATGCCGTGAGGGAACGCAAAGATTGTGGGAAATCGTAGATAAGATCACAACGGGCAAAGGAAAAATGGCGGATATGCAGCTTCTCGAAGAGCTTTCCATTGCTGTGAAGGATGCTTCTATGTGCGGACTCGGTCAGACTGCAGCCAATCCCGTTCTGTCGACACTGAGGTACTTCAAAGACGAATATATAACCCACATCAAGGATAAAAAATGTCCGGCCGGTGTGTGCAAAGAACTCATCACCTATAGCGTGATAGATGAAAATTGTACGGGGTGTTTGACCTGTAAAAAGGTCTGCCCCAGCGGAGCAGTAAGCGGTGAGCTGAAAGAAATCCACAGCATCGACAGAGAAAAATGCATCAAGTGCGGCGCCTGTTTAGAAGCCTGCAACTTCGATGCCATTAAGGTAGAGTGAGGTAACCATGATCAAGATGTTCATAAACAACCTGGAGGTTCAGGCAGAGGAAGGCTGGACCATCCGTGACGCTTGTGAATTTTACGGCCTCGAAATCCCGACCCTCTGCTATGATCCCGGCCTGAGCAATTACGGTGGGTGCCGGCTTTGTCTGGTCGAAATCGGAAAATCACCCGACACCAAGCTCGTCAGCTCTTGCACCTATCCCTGCGAAGAGGGACTTAATGTCCACACAGACACCAAACGGGTCATTAAAGCCCGGAAGATGATGATTGAACTGATGCTGTCTGTGGCCCCTGGTTCCAAGGTAATCCAGGATCTGGCTTCAAAATTCGGTGTCACGCAGATGCGTTTTGAAGTCCGAAACGAGGAATGCGTCATGTGCGGATTGTGTATCCGGATGTGTGCCGAACAGATGGACGCAAAGGCCATCGGGTTTCAAAATCGTGGCTACAAACGCAAGATCTCGACACCCTTTGACGCCAAATCCAAAGTCTGTCGTGAGTGCGGCGGCTGCATGTATGTTTGCCCTGCCTGTCAAGCCAGATGTCAAGGGCCCAACGCCGAAGATCCGGTTTGTAACGCCTGTTTACAGATGGACCCAACCTGTGTCGACGTTTATGGAGAGGCGACATGTTGGATGTATGATGCCGGCCGTTGCGGAACATGCGTCAGGCCTCCCGAGGCAGAGTCGGAAAAACAAGGATCTGTTAAAGAATAAAATCATGAAAGGTGAAAAGCTCCGTGATTTTAATTCTTTTTTAATAAAATCAAAAGAGTCAATAAGGAGGTTGTCATAATGTCTTATACAAAACTCAACAGAAGTGCCGCAACTCTCACCAAAAACAGAACAGAGGGCTCAGTCAGCCCGTTCAGCGGGATGTGTGTAACATGTGTTGACGGTTGTATCGGCATGTGCGAGATCGGTAAATCTGCCTACCGTGGAACCGAAGTTCTTTATCCCCAACCCTTCGGGATCATAACCGCCGCATCGGAGAAGGAGTATCCTGTCGATCTGTCCCACTTTACGATCCTGGGAACAGCGGTCGGTGCACATGGCGTTGCTGCAGATTCGGATGTGGCCACTTTTGAAAAAGTGGACGTGGAGACCGCCATCGGTGTCGATAAAAGTATCAAGCTGAAAGTTCCCTTTATCATTCCCGGGATGGGATCGACAAATGTGGCAAAACAGAACTGGGAAGGATTAGCAAAGGGCGCCGCGATATCAGGTGCTATCCTCACTGTCGGTGAGAATGTTTGTGCCATGGATGATGAATCTGAAATCAAAAATGGCCGGATCGTCCGTTCTCCTGACATGGAAAATCGTATCGGGTTCTATAAAGAATGGCAAGACGGGTACGGTACGGTTGCTGTCCAGGCCAATGTGGAGGACACAAGGCTCGGTGTGCAGGAATATGTCATCGAAAAACTCGGCGTCGAAGCAGTCGAATTGAAGTGGGGACAGGGCGCTAAGGATATCGGCGGAGAGGTGAAGATAAAGAGCCTCAAAAAAGCCCAGGAATTGTATAAGCGTGGGTATATTGTCCTTCCCAACCCTGAAGATCCCAATGTCATCCGGGCCTTTGAAAGAGGAAGTTTTAAAGAATTCGAAAGGCACTCCCGGCTTGGCATGGTCGAGGAAGAATCTTTTATGGCCAGAGTGGAAGAACTCCGAAAAGCCGGAGCTAGGTATGTCTTCTTGAAAACAGGTGCTTACAGGCCGGCAGACCTTGCCCGTGCGGTAAAGTTCGCCTCAAAGGCCAAGCTCGATCTTCTGACAGTCGATGGAGCAGGGGGAGGAACGGGAATGAGCCCGTGGCGGATGATGAACGAGTGGGGAATCCCGAGTGTAGAAATATGGTCCCTGCTTTACAATTATCTGAAAAAATTGGATGAAAAAGGCGAATTTATTCCTGATGTTTGCGCAGCCGGAGGAATCACCTTTGAAGATCAGATCTACAAAGCCTTAGCCCTCGGAGCTCCTTATTTCAAAGCGGTCGGAATGGCCCGTGCTCCTCTTGCAGCGGCTATGGTTGGAAAAACGATCGGCAAGAGAATCAAAGAGGACCAGATCCCTGTCTATGTCGAGCGTTTCGGTAACAAGGTCGAGGAGATATTTTCCACAGCCACCGAACTCAAGAATATATACAAAGATAAATTCGAGGGACTCCCGACAGGAGCTCTCGGAGTTCACGGCTATTTCACGCGGCTGAACCAAGGACTGCGACAGCTCATGGCAGGAAACAGAAAGTTCAAGCTGGAATACATCTCTCGTGACGATATAGCCGCTTTGACGAAGGAAGCAGCGGAAATCAGCGGAATCACCTATGTCACAGAAGTCGATAAGGAAGAAGTAGAAAAAATCCTCAACGGCTGATTCCTCTGATTCTTCGATCCGCAGCCAATTGGATTCTAAAAAAGAAAATTCTATCGGCGGGTCAGATCGCTTGAATAAAGGGTGATCTGACCCGTTTTTTTGTGATGGCAGAGAAAGTACAACCGGATTAAGCCTTATTCCCAACCTCTAAATCGGACTGCAACTCACCGGTCTCTGGTGGGGAGTTGTCCTCGGCAACTCTCTCGGAGCCACGATCGCTTTTACCTGGGGACGTTTCTATGTCCGCCGTCTCAAATCTACTTTTTCTTCTTCGGAGGCGGTGGCGGCGGAGTAACCGGAGTGAGTTTATCCTGTTCGACGACGGCCTTGTTCCACCAGTCCGGAGTCTCAATCCGTCCAGGCCGCCTTGTCTCGGGATCGTAAATCCGGAAATGATTATATCTGACAAGCAAGTCGTCGCCCAATTTCCACCAGGCATCCACAACACAATTGGCATGGTTGACAGAGAAGTCGGTGAGGAACTGCCTGGCTTCATCCGGGTTCTTTTCATAAAGCTCTAGCGCAGTTTTATCTACAATAGGAATGCTCCTGAAAGCCTGCCCCTCCCATTTTTCCTGAGCTTTCTGGACATCCTGGATGGCATTGGAATAGACAACCTGCGTGTGAAAATCCACATAATCCGACGCCCACCGTGCCGATCCTCTGTCGAACACATAGTGGTCCCCCACTTGGAAAGAACTGGGGAGTTCCGTGATCCCACAGTAAAGCGGCATGTAGCAAGCTGTATCTTGCGCTCCGAAAGACAGCCACACGATCCCGCCGATGGGATCGGGTAGCCATTCCCGGCACTGGGTAACCGTGGTGTATTCCACGTTGTTCACGCAGATGCATCGCGGCCCGTTGTAGCGCACTTCATCGACTGTGAAACCCCGGTAATAATTTGGATTAGCGAATGGCCCGCCTTTAATCCCCACTGTCGGATCAAATTTATTACCTTTGTATTTATCCCGCGTGATAGCCATGACGTCCTGGACAGAGAGTTTTTTGTTGGGTTTCACAGAAAAAGGAAGGTCCATGCTTTCAATATCCGGCCCGAGATTTTGAGAAGGCGCCACTATGTTGAAAAAGCGCCACAGACGGCCTCTCCGTCCCTGGGTGCTGTCAGCACTTCCCTCACTAGGCGAATAGGCTCTTTTCCAGCTAAAGGATTTGCCACTTTCGGGATCATAAAATCCCATGTCGATGGCAAGGGAGATGGCATTGGACGAAGCCATAAAATAGTTTGAGTCCTCGAGAT
Organism: uncultured Eubacteriales bacterium; assembly: GCA_964538085.1. Lineage (GTDB taxonomy): Bacteria > Acidobacteriota > Aminicenantia > Aminicenantales > Aminicenantaceae. The sequence goes on from CAZIDF010000001.1 coordinate 304,661, forward strand.
CGATCTCCCCGATCCGGGATTCATTCGGGGTGACGCTGACATGGTCATCAGGAACACGCTGGGCACACCAGACTGCCCCAGGTTTCCCGCTTTCCGGTATCCACAATGGCCCGACAGGCATGATCTCGAAAATCCAGGCCTCTTTTGGGTCGGACACAGCGAGCATTTCCCCGCCATCGTTGAATCCGTAACCGTAAGCAGTGCCGAGATCTCCCATGATCTGGATGGCCTCTCTTGCCGTCTTCGCCCTTTCCATGGCAATCAGCGTCAACATCGTGATATCGAATTTCGCGGCCGGTGTAGGGTTTCTCATTTTTCTCTGGCATCCAATGGTCGATTCCCCCAGCGCAACCTGATTTTCGTTCATGTATCCGAACATCCCGTGAATGTAGGCGAACGTGTGAGGGATCTGAGGAATGTCCAGGTCAGCGTAGTCATCCTTGTATTTCTCCCATTTGAGGCCCTGCTCAGGCGGCCATGTCACGTATTGGTTGATGTGGTATATCTTCCGCACATCTCCTTCCTTGTGATCGGCTGCCGGTACAAACCGGAATGTCCAGTCACAAACACCACAGTCGCACGTGTGTGTGGTCATGGTCGACCCGTCGGTCGAAGCATCTTTTCCGACCAGAACCGACGTGCACGCGTCCAGGCAATCGAAACAATCCATCCATTCTTGTTCGCTCTTTGGGGCTTGGGATACATAAGCGCTCACAACGGCCAGCGCCAAAAAAAGCAATCCGATAAACGCCAGAGATTTTTTCCAATCCATCCTTACCTCCTCATTTTTATTTATTCTTTTCTCTTTTCACTTTGGGCTTTGGTTCCGGTTGGGGAATGGGTTCCAATTTATCCTGTTCGACAACGGCCTTGTTCCACCAGTCCGGCGTCTCAATCCGTCCGGGCCGCCTCGTCTCGGGATCGTAAATCCGGAAATGGTTGTATCTGACGAGCAAATTGTCACCCAATTCCCACCAGGCGTCCACGACCGATTTTGCATTGTTGACACAGAAATCCGTGATAAAGGCAATGGCATCGACAGGATTTGTCTCATAAAGCTCCAGAGCGGCGTTGTCCATGACCTGGATTTTCTGAAACGTGATGTTTTCCCATCTGGCCTGTGCTTTTTTTACATCTTCGATGGTATAAGAATAAGCAACCTGTGTGTGATAGTCGACGTAATCGAATGCCCATCGCGCCGAATCCCTGTCGAACACGTAATGGTCTCCTTTACTGAATGATTCGGGCATGGCGACAATCCCGCAGTAAAGGGGAATATAACAAGATGTGTCCTGAGCGCCGAAAGCGATCCAGTTGATCCCCCCGAATGGATCGGGCAACCAGCTGCGGCTCTGGGTGATGGTGGTGTATTCTACGTTCGGCACACTGATGCATCTCGGACCTAAGTATCTCTGTTCATCGACCTGGAAACCGGTGTAATAGTTCGGATTAGCGAACGGGCCGCCTTTTATTCCTTCTGTCGGATCGAAGGACAATCCCTTGTATTTATCCCGCGTGATTTCCATAACATCCTGGACCGAAAGCTTTTTGTCGGGTTTTACGGAAAAGGGCAGGTCCATCCCCTCGGTAGCGGGATCGAAATTTTCAGAAGGGGCCACCAGGCTGAACAAACGCCAGAGCCTTCCCCTCCTCCCCCGTGTCTCGAGAGCACTCCCGGGGCTTGGAGAATAGGCTTTTTTCCAGCTGAAGGATTCACCGCTTTCAGGATCGTAGAATTCATTCTCGATCGCATAGGAGATAACATTGGGGGAGGCCATGAAGTAGTTCTCGTTGTCGAGGTCGATCTCACCTATGCGTGATTCGTTCGGACAGAAACTCACCTGGTTGTCCGGGACCCTCTGGGCACACCAGACAGCCCCTGGTTTTCCGCTTTTGGGCGTCCAGAGCGCACCGACCGGCATGATCTCGAAAAGCCAGATTTCTTCCGGATCCGCCACAGCCAGCATCTCGCCGCTGTCATGAAATCCGTACCCGTATTTTTCCCCCATCGAACCCATCAGCTTGATGGCTTCCCTTGCGGTTTTGCATCGCTCCATGGCCAGCATGGTCAGTGTCGTGATGTCCATGACCGCAGATGGCGTGGAATTTCTCATCTTTCTCTGGCATCCTATGGTCGACTCGACTATCCCCAGCTGGTGTTCGTTCATGTGGCCGAACACAGCATGCTGATATGCAAATGTGTGAGGAACCTGAGGGATATCTACTTCTGTGTACCCTTCCACATACTTTACCCATTTCCCGCCGACCTCTGGAGGCCAAGTTCTAATCTGGTTGATATGGTAAATCTTCCGCACAGAACCTTCCTCATGATCGGCTGCCGGGATGTAATGCCACGTGAAGTCGCACATCCCGCAGTCGGCGGTCTGACACGCGATGACCGACCCATCGGAAGAGGCATCCTTGCCGACCAGGACCGTGGTGCAGGCTTCTGGATATTCTGGCCACACATCATAATCTGTCAGGCTCCCGGATTGGTCAAAAACATGCCATCCTGAAAAGGCGTATAGAGCGAATACGAAAAATAGGAGAAAAAATCCTTTTTTCATTCTCATAACAGATCTCCTTTTTCACCAAGGTCAAAAGAATGGACCATTGTTATGTTGAAATGTCATGCATAAGACTTTTATCAGGGGCTAATTTATTAAAACTTCATTCTCTTGTCAATCTATCGACTGTAAACATGCAGGATAACAACCATGTCTATTTTAACTATCTTCGGTTGACTCTCGAAACGGACCTTTGCTAGAATCGGAGCGGTTTTTGAATGAAAGGATTGGGGGGAAAACAGAGATTACAGCGCAGCCATGAGTGCGCCGGGCTTGCGTATTGATGCACGAAAAAAAATGGCCGTGCTTAGCGCAAAGAACGGTGAAATTCGGCACACCATAGGAAAATACGACATCATCTCCATCCACGGAATGACAGGGAACGTGTTTGTCGGGACGCGGAAAACGATATGAAACTCAGGAGATCTTGCTCACAAAATCCGCGATCTCTCGGGCAAGCTGGGCCCCTTCATCGGCAATGCTTTTTTGCACCTT
>CAZIDF010000002.1:0-281869 GCA_964538085.1 uncultured Eubacteriales bacterium
TTTGCGCTAAAAAACCTACTCTAAGCAAGAAATACGCCTTATATTTTTATTATCTGCTTTATTATCTAGATGTTGCTTCAGCCAAGCAAACATAAAACTTGAGTTTTGTTAATTGTTTGGATAAGCTGGAAAAAATGCAAACTTGGGAGTCTGACATGAATAACATATCCCGACGGAAGTTTTTGAAATTTTCCGCTGCGGCGGCATCCTCCCTTATGATTTTGCCCCGGCATGTTCTCGGAGGAAGAAAATATGTGGCCCCCAGTGACAAGCTCAACATCGCCGGGATCGGCGTCGGTGGACAGGGAGGTGGGGACATCTCACGCATGGAAAGCGAGAACATCGTGGCCCTCTGCGATGTCGATTGGGACAGAGCAGCCAGAACATTCGAAAAATACCCCGATGTTCCACGTTACCGCGATTTCCGCGTGATGCTCGAGAAACGGAAGGATATCGATGCCGTTGTCGTTGGAACTCCAGACCATGTTCATGCTGTCGCCACCATGGCGGCATTACAGATGGGGAAGCATGTTTTCTGCGAAAAACCTCTCACGCACACCATATTTGAGGCCCGGGCGCTCACGAAAGCAGCGCGCGAAGCCGGCGTTGCCACCCAGATGGGAAATCAAGGGCATGCCATGGAGAGTATCCGCCTGCTCTGCGAGTGGATAGGAGATGGAGCCATTGGAGATGTCACCGAGGTTCATGCCTGGACGCCTCACCCGGTATGGCCTCAGGGAATCGGCCGGCCTCTAGATAATCCTCCTGTTCCCGAAACTCTGAGTTGGGACTTATGGCTCGGACCTGCCCCGTTCCGTCCGTACAATCCCTGTTATCTCCCCCAGTTATGGCGTGGTTGGTGGGATTTTGGAACAGGAGGCCTTGGTGATATGGGTTGCCACATTTTCGACCACATCGTTTGGTCTTTGAAATTGGGGCCGCCAACCAGTGTAGAGGCCAGCTATTCCATCTTTGTTCCCGAAGTAACATGGGATAAGCCGAAAAATACCGAGACATATCCGCGTGCATCCATCGTCACCTATAAGTTTCCCTCTCGTGAAGGATTGCCACCTCTTACACTCACTTGGTATGACGGAGGATTGATGCCGGCTCGTCCAGAAGAAATTCCCGACAATATAAAAATGGGAGATGACTACGGAGGAGCTCTGTATGTCGGGGACAAAGGTATGATTCTGTGTGGATCTCATGGCGCCAACAGTTTGCGGATATGGCCAGAAAGCCGGATGCAAGAATATCAACGTCCCCCGAAAACCATCCAGCGTTCTCCGGGCCATTATCTAGAATGGATAGCCGCTTGCAAAGGAGGCGAACCAGCCGCCTCGAATTTTGACTACGCAGGCCCACTGACAGAAACGGTTCTGCTGGGAAATGTGGCTATCCGTGCCGATGCCAAGCTCTATTGGGACGCCGAGAATATGAAGATCCCGAACCATCCCGAAGCCGAAAAATTCCTTCACCGGGAATACCGCGAAGGATGGAACCTGTAACTAAGAAGCATCGGAGAGAGCTAACATAGCCTGTTTCACATACGGTTCCTCAGGTGATTTGCCAGGCGCTTGGAAAAAGCCACGATGGTCAGGATGGGAGGAATTCCAAGAGGAGATGGGAAAACACTAGCGTCTCAAACATAACACCCTGAAATCTCGGTTTCCTGATTTTTGTCTACGACCTCGCCGATGGCTGCGGTGCAGCACGGATGGCCCGATTCGTATACTCCAATGAATATGGATTCGGGATCAACTCCAGCCGCAATCAAGATCTTTTTGTTGATTTGGTGGGCTTCATCCAGCTTCGCTCTGTCGTTGGGAGTGAGCTTCTTTGTAATGGTGCCGTCGCGGTGGACCTCCCCGGTTCGTTCATCCCGGATTTTTGTCATCATCCCCATCATATGGCCTGTATCCACTTTCTTGGATTTCATCAGTATTTTTGCCTGTTGAACAGCACCGAGTTTTTCCGGATATCCTCCAGCCAGATCGCGCTGGACGAGAAAGGGGATGTACATGTAGGGCGCAGGAAACAACTCCTTTTCTTCCAGTGTCGATTCCAGATAAGTGGCTGGATGAAAACCATAGGTGGTTTGAAATATATCGCCAGCCAATCCTTTGCCTGCTGGAATACCGCTATTTTGCAGAATGATCGGTGTGGATAACGCGCCAGCTGATAGAACAATTCGTTCAGCTTCGATAGTGATTTTCTTGTTTTTTTGTAAAACATGGGTGACCTCTGTCTCGAGAAGGAGATCCGCTCCTTTTGAAATCGCTTCATCGATGAATTCCACGCTGCTCCACTTGGCTCCGGCAGGACAACCGAACATGCACAGACTACATCCAGTGCACTTATAAAAATCCACACATTTCGGGGTGGGGATCATCTCCCATCCCAACGAGGCGGCACCCTGGTTGATTTTTTTTGTGGCTTGTCCCATGCGTTCTTCGGGCATCGGGGTGACACGGAGAGTCTTCCGTGCTCAGGATAACTCGTCCGAGAGGTCGATGTCCCACTCATCCAATATTTTCTTGGGGGGAGTTGCCGCATTGCCCATAGCTACATAGGAGCTACCACCCAGCACTCTTGCCCTCGCGAACCAGATATCCCCATCCGAACGAACCGGTTTTTTTCAGCTTGGGTCCATATTCGACGATCAGCACATTCTGCCCCATATTCGAGAGTTCTTTGGCGACAGTTCCGCCTCCTGGACCTGTCCCCACGACAACAGTGTCGTATTTATTGCTTATTTCCATGGCCTGTCAAGTATGCTCACAATCGAAACCATTGTCAAATTGAATCAAGCTCGGAAACCGATGTGCAAAAATTAGGTGGTCTCGATTGACACAATGGGAAAATTTATGATACATCAAAAGACACATAAGTGCCTGAATCTAGGTTTTGGAGGGTAAAGATGAAAAAAAATATCGATCCCGTGATCGTGGATCTGTATGAGGATTACCAAGCAGGTCGTTTGGATCGTAGGGAATTTCTCAAGAACCTGGCCAAACTTGCTGGAGGTACGGCTGCGGCTGTGGCCCTTTTGTCTTTTCTCGAGCCGTCACAGGCCCAATCCCAGATCATTGCCCAGGATGATTCACGACTGCATACAGAGTATGTGAAATATCCTGGCGAAACAGGCGATGTGATCGCCTATCTGGCGAGACCAAAAGGAGAAGACAAGCTGCCTGCTGTGATCGTCATCCATGAGAACAAGGGGCTTCAGCCCCATATAGAAGATGTGAGCAGACGTGTGGCTTTGGAAGGATTTTTGGCTGTCGCTCCCGATGCCCTCTCTCCTATGGGAGGAACGCCCAAAGATAATGTGGATGAAGCCCGGACCAAGATGCGTGATTTGGATGGTCAAACGACGACAAAAAACTTCGTTGCTGCTGTGAAATACTTGAAAACGAACCCTCGATCCACAGGCAAGGTCGGTTGCATGGGATTCTGCTGGGGAGGGGGGATGACAAACGAAGTGGCAGTGAATTCTCCTGACCTAGCCGCCGCTGTTCCCTTTTATGGAAGGCAGCCCGCCAAAGAAGATGTACCCAAGATAAAAGCCTCCTTGATGTGCCATTATGCCGGTCAAGACGAACGCATCAATGCCGGCATTCCGGATTTCGAGGAGGCTCTGAAGAAGGCCTCGGTGGAGTACAAAATCTTTATGTATGAAGGGTGCGGGCATGCATTTTTTAACGACACGGGTACTCGATTCGACAAGGATGCATCCCTGCTGGCGTTTGAACGGACGATCGCGTTTTTTAAAGAAAAGCTCAAAACCTGACAATTTGTTGCGGTATTTTTTAGTTTAGAAAGCCTGTTTCTTCCATTCAGCCGCTACCTCTTGGACAAAAGGCTTGCAGTGGGAAAAAAAGCGCTTGTAGCCTGCGCATAAGTAATTCAACCCTTTTTCTCCATCGGGCGTCCGGATGAATCGATTTTTTGGGCATTCTCCATGACACATAGCCTTCACTTCACAATCCCGGCAAAAGCGAGGCAGGGAATTCAGTTTGGCTTGGCCGAAGGCCCTTTGTTCCGGACTTTCAAGGAGTTCGACCAGCGGGGTATCTATGATATTCCCGAGGCGGTGTTCCTCATCCACAAAATGATCGCATGAATAGAAGTCTCCGTTGTGTTCCACAACGGGAATGTCTCCGCAGACAGGCCGGAAGATGCATAAAGAATGCTCCTGCTCGAAGGCCGTTCTCGCGGCCTCCTCGAAGATCTGCACCTTGATCTTCCCAATGTCCTGGTTTACCCACTCATCGAAGATGGTGCAGAGAAATGCGCCCCAGGCCTCCGCAGGAACGGTGAGGGCAGTCACTCCTTTTTTTGCACTTGGCTGCGGATTGACTAGGGGAAGAAAACTCACATATTTGGCTTCAATCTCTTTAAAAAATCTGTAAACCTGTTCAGGATGCAGAGCGTTATCCACATTCACCACACACAGGATATCGGTAGAGACGCGGTGTCGATGCAAAAGTCCGTATCCGTGCATTGCCCGATCGAAAGTCGGAGTGCCTCCCTTGGCTAACCTGAATTGGTCATGAATGGCCTGTGGGCCGTCCAAGCTCAGGCCAACGAAAAATCCTTCATCGGCCAGAAATTGGCACCAATCCTCATCCAGGAGGGTCCCGTTCGTCTGCATGCCGTTCCTGATCTGTCGCCCAGCGGGCAGATGTTTTCGCTGGAGTGCGACGATCCTGCGGAAATAGTCCAAGCCCAGGATTGTCGGTTCCCCCCCATGCCAGGAAAAGCGAATCACCGGTTCGGTGGATGCTTCGATGTGCTGGACGATGTATTCTTCCAGGATGATGTCGGGCATACGAAAAAGCTCTTCTTGAGGGTATAGTTTGTCCTTTTCCACGTAATAGCAATACACGCACGCGAGGTTGCACTGAGGACCAACCGGTTTTACGAACACCTGAAAATCGCGATTGGTTTTATCCATATTCAGGGATTTTCTCTCTGGATGCAATTCTGGGAAAAGTATAGAAAATTCCAGAATCCTGGTCAAGGAAGATTGAAAGAATCGATGGGCTTGTGATATATTCGGGGCCATCTTTTCTGGACGAGGGTACTATGACTGAAGAACCAAAAACGAAAGCATCATTTCACAATTCGATTTGGATGTACGGGATTGTTGGATTCTTTCTTGTCAGTTTTGTGCTGTTGTTGGCCTTCTGTGTCTCTCCACAGAGTCCAAGCTACAGCAGCCCGTGGGAATTTTCACCCGATGGGTTCTGGACGGGCCCGGAATTGTGGGCCAACCGTTTACAGGATTGGCGAGTTGCAAAGGGGCAACTGGAATGTTTGAGTTCACTTCCGATGCGCACTGTACATCTGACGACGATGCGGCTAAAAGAATCGAACGGCTTCGCTCATCCATCATTCTTATGGAAAACAGGCCGGGCTTTTTGTCGGGTGTGATGGAAATGGACAGCTGTTTATCCGGGATCATGAGCAAAAGGAAGAGTATCTGGAATACCAAAAGAAGGATCCTGTCGACTGGGAAAAAATCCATCTGGAATTGAGTTTGAAACATGAGAAAGGTGGATGCAGCTTGATTTTGAGGGCTGTCGATGTAGCCAATAACCAAGAACTATCCCGTTTGGCCATTCAGGATTTGCCCCCGGACAGATTTGTGGGAAATGTGGCCCTTGTTTCCCACAGGGGGTATACACAGGAGAGCGAAAACCGCTTTGCCTTTCAGGACTGGCGGATTTCCGGCTCTAAACTGGAGCATTTCCCGGACAGAAACCTGGGCCCGATGGTCACGGCCTTGTACACCCTGAGTCGTGGCACTTTGAAGTTGACCGTGCAGTTTATGCCTTTGTCCAAGTTGGAAAACCAAAAGGCCGATCTGTATGTCCGGGGCTCTGAGGCTTGGGAGCATGCAGCGACATCCACGCTTCTTCATCCATCCTATACAGCTCCCTTCCGGATCGAAAACTGGAACCATGAAAGGGATGTCCCATTCCGTGTGGAATATGTGTTGAAGCGCAGCCAGGAAAAAAAGTATGCCCTGGAAGGAATCATCAAAAAAGATCCCGTGGATAAGGATAAGCTGGTGATGATATCGATGAGCTGTGTGAAGCAGGTCGTCAATCCTGGACGCGGCTTTTGGAACGGAGTGGATGGAGAGTGGTATCCCTGGGATTGGGGAGTCATTTATCCCCATGTCGATCTGGTGGCACACTTGAAAAAACACGAACCGGATGTGATGTTTTTTGCAGGCGACCAAGTGTATGAGGGAGCCTCTCCTACACGGGCTGACCGCGAGCATGCTTTTTGGACTACCTTTACAAGTGGTACCTTTGGTGCATTTCAAACAAAGAACTCACTACCAAGGTTCCGACGATCGCTATCCCCGACGATCATGATGTTTATCATGGCAATGTCTGGGGAGCCGGAGGCAAAGCCACAGATTCTGATTTGACAGGGGTAGAAGCCCAAGATTCTGGAGGTTACAACATGTCCCCGGAGTTCGTGAACATGGTCCAGACCACCCAAACCAGTCATCTGCCCGATCCCTATGATCCCCAGCCTGTTGAACAAGGAATCGGCGTGTATTTTACCGAATGCAATATAGGCGGATTGAGTATCGCTGTTCTCGAGGATCGCAAGTTCAAGTCTGCCCCTGGAAATATGTTTCCCGAAGCGAAAATCGTGAACGGCTGGGCGCAGAATCCCTCTTGGGATGTGAAACGATATTCACGGATCGAGAGGGCTTCACTCCTCGGGGAACGCCAGCTGAAATTTTTAGAAAAGTGGGCAGGGGACTGGTCCCATAAGACATGGATGAAGGCGGCCGTATCCCAGACGCTGTTTTCCAATGTGGCCACTCTTCCGGAGTCAGCAACAAGCGATGGAGTCGTGCCTGAGCTGGATATCCCTGATGCCGGAACCTATGTGCAAGGGGATAAAATGGTCGCTGATTTTGATTCAAACGGGTGGCCTCAGGTCGGTCGGGACAAGGCCATCCAGTTATTCCGGAAAGCTTTTGCCACGCACATCGTGGGAGACCAGCACCTGGCTAACACCAGCCAGTACGGCGTGGAGGACTGGAGGGATTCATGTTATGTCATCGTATCGCCTGCGACCGGGAATCTCTTTCCGCGGCGCTGGTGGCCGCCTTTTCCTGGAAAAAATCTCAAACCGGGAAGCCCCAATTACACTGGCGATTTCGAGGATGGCTTCGGTAATAAGGTTACTGTATACGCTATCGCCAATCCTCAAAAAACCACCATCCATCCTGAAAGGCACCATGAGTTGGCCACAGGCTACAGCCTCATCACATTTTTCAAAGACAGCCGTGATATCGAATTGACAAATTGGCCTTACTGGGCCGATCCGGCAAAAGACAAGCCCTTTCCGGGGTGGCCCATCCGCATCAACCAACAGGACAACTATGGGGAAAATGCCAGAGCCTGGTTGCCCGAAATTCGGGTTACCGGCCTGATCGATCCCGTGATCCAGATATTCCAGCAGCAGACAGGAGAGATGGTTTATGCGCTGCGGATGGAGGGCCAATTCTTTCAGCCCAAGGTGTTTGCGCCCGGGCTGTACACGGTGAGAGTGGGGGAGCCGGACGAGAACACCTGGCAGGAATTTCGGGATATCCAAGCCAAGCCCTCGAAGGATATAAAACCTTTGGAAGTGATTTTTCCTTAGTGTACATAATTCTTTTGGTTATATATAATAATCCGTTTGCATAGAGACATTCGACCATTCGATGTTTCCAGATATGGTCAATACTAATGAGGAGGTAAAGGATGGATTTGAATTTTAGAATAACATGGAGAGGCATTTTCATTCTCGTTCTTATCGTTGGACTGACAAATACGGTCTTTTCCCAAACGCCACAGGAAAACCTGATCCAGGATTTCAGGTGGCGCAACATCGGGCCGGCCAACATGATCGGCCGGATATCGGATTTTGAAGCTTTGGACAGCGATTTTACTCAGGTTCTTGTGGCCAGCGCCTCCGGAGGAGTCTGGAAATCCGTGAATGCAGGAACGACTTGGGAGCCGATTTTCGATAAATATGGCTCCGCTTCCATCGGAGATGTGGCCTTTTTCCAGAAAGATCCCCAAATCATTTGGATTGGGACAGGAGAGGAATGTCCCCGGAACAGCATTGCCTGGGGTGATGGTATCTATAAATCCACGGATGGGGGAAAAACCTTTACCCATATGGGATTGAAAGACACACATTCGATCGCCCGTATCCTCACCCATCCAACCGATCCCGATACTGTTTATGCCGCTGCGGCCGGACACACCTGGGGCTACTCGGGAGACCGGGGTCTGTTCAAGACAGAGGATGGGGGGAAGACCTGGCAAAAACTGACAGAAGGACTGCCCGATGACGGAAAAACCGGGGCCATCGACCTCGTCATGCATCCCGAAAATCCGGATATCCTGTATGTCGGTTTTTGGCAACGGCTGCGTCGACCCTGGCGGTTCGATTCGGGTGGGCCGAACAGCGGCATATACAAGACCACAGATGCAGGCAAAACATGGATCAAGCTTACCCAAGGGATCCCGGAGGGAGATCTGGGAAGGATCGGTCTGGCCATCTCCAGAAGCAATCCCGATGTTTTGATGGCCATCGTCGAGCACAGCTATCAGCCTCAGCCTTCGATCCGGGAGGGGCAAACGCAGAAACCCAATCCTGAATATGAAGACATGACAAAACTGGGCACCGGTATCTATCGATCCGAAGATGGCGGAGCCACCTGGATGTATCAGAACCGGATCAATGTCCGGCCGTTCTACTACAGCCATATCTACATCAATCCCTTCGACGATAAGCTAGTCTATTACCTGGCGACCAGCATGCAGTACTCCGAGGACGGTGGCAAAACGTTCAAGACTATTCAAGGACTCCATCCCGACTTCCACACTATGTGGCTGGACCCGACCAACAAGAACCGCTTTTATGTGGGCCAGGATGGGGGCGCTTCCATCACACACGACCATGGAAACACCTGGATTTATTTCGACAACCTTTGTGCGGCTCAATTTTATGCTGTGAGCGTGGATACGCGCGACCCATATTATGTGTATGGAGGATTGCAGGATAACGGCACATGGTGCGGTCCCAGCATGCACAGAGAGGGCATGATCCTCACCGATTTTTGGTTCAATATCGGGGGAGGGGATGGCTTTTACACCCAGAACGACCCCACAGACTGGCGTATCGCTTATGGAGAAAGCCAGGGCGGGAATGCTTTCAGGGTCAACGTGGAAACCAGGGAATCGACCCGGATAAGGCCATCCCAACAGACCACTTACAACTGGAAGGAACATGTTCCACCGGCTCCCAAGAGAAAGCCGGAGGCTGAACAACAGCCCAGCATGTTCGGACGTCAAAGATCTCCGTTCCGGCAAAACTGGAGTACGCCCATCCTGATTTCCCCGCACAATCCCCGGACGATATATTTCGGTGGAGACCACCTGTTCAAATCGGTAAACCGGGGTGACAACTGGTCGATCATAAGCCCGGACCTCACGACCGACGATCCGGATAAACACAGCAAACCAACTGGCGGCATCACTCTGGACCAGACAGGAGCGGAAACCCACTGCACCATTACGACCATTTCCGAATCCCCGATCACGCCTGGTCTCATCTGGGTCGGCACGGATGATGGAAATGTCCAAATTACCCGGAACGATGCGGGATCTTGGACCAATGTGAGAAAAAACGTGCCGGATGTTCCCGAGGGAATTTGGGTCAGCCGTGTGGAGGCTTCTCGTTTCGATGAAGGCACTTGCTACCTCACATTTGACGGGCACAGGAGCGATCTGTTCAAGCCCTATGTGTTCAAAACCACCGATTACGGCGAATCTTGGACGAGTATTTCTACGAACCTTCCGGGTAACGGACCGGTTTATGTCGTCTGCGAAGACTTGAAGAACAAAAATCTATTGTTTGTCGGCACAGAATTTGCGGTGTTTTTCACATTAGACGGCGGCAATATGTGGACGAACCTCAATCTCAATATGCCTACCGTGGCCTTCCATGATCTTGTGATCCACCCCCGTGATAACGACCTTATCGCAGGGACCCACGGCCGGGGCATATGGATCCTGGATGACATCACCCCGCTGCAACTGGCGACAGAAAAGGTTCTGACTGCCGAAGCTTTTCTTTTCGGAAACGGAAGGCCGGGAACCCAATGGTTGAGTCTGGGCAGGGGAGGCTACGGCCGGGGAAATCTCTACTTTGCGGGAGAAAATCCTCAACCCGGATTGGCGATCAATTTTTACCTCAAGGACAAACCGGAAAGCCCTGTGGAGATCGAAATATCTGACGCGACAGGAATCCTCAAGACAAATTATTCTCTTAAAGAGGCAGAGGCAGGAATAAATCGCCTGATGTGGGATATGAGGTTCGATCCTCCCGCCGAACAACTGAAGCAGAACCTGACTCAGATGCAACAAATGATGGACAGGATCCTGCAGCGTCCAGAAGTGGAGGAAGGGCCGAAAAAAACGGTGCGAAAAGCTTTGGAACAGCTCAAACAACCCGGCCTGACATACAGAGACGCAGCAGAAATTCAAAGGAAGGCCTTCGAAGAAATCGGTTTCGGGGGATTTATGCGCTTTCGTGGCCAAGGTCGAGGAATGGGAGCGACAGAAGCAGAGGCGGGAACCTATGCGGTGAAACTTAGGGTTAACGGAAAAACCTACATGGAAAAAGTTTCAGTACGTCAGGATCCGATGAAAATCGATAACTGATCGCAAACATTTTTCGGACGAAGCGATCAAAATGAATACTTTGCTTTGAAAACGAAGCCCCGTCCTGGCGCATCTACACCCGCTTCATCCGCGGATGCCCGGTAAGTCGCATCGAGAATATTCTGGGCGATGAAAACGAGTGTCAGGTTATCTTTGACCTTGAGGCCGAAAATCGTGTCGAAAATCACATACCCATCGGTTTCGATCTCCAGAGGTCCTGGATCTTTCACAGCCGAAGCAAAAGTGATTCTCGGTTCGATCCAGAATTTTCCCGGCGAATATTTTCCCCAAAAAGTCAATCGTGAAGGAGGAATATAATTTAGTGCCGCTTCTGAATCTTTTTCCTTCCCAATGATATGATGGAAGTTGACAAAAAATTCCACGTCCTTCATCAAAGATAAATAAAATTCTCCCTCAAGACCATAGATGCGTCCGCTGGTCAGATTACGGTAGAAATATTCTTCTGCCTCTAATCCGCCATATTTCTGGATCATGTCTTTAATCGAGTTACTGAATCCGTAAACGGAGGCAAATAACTTTTCATGGAGGTACCGGAATCCCAGGTCGAAGTTCAGGCTGTGCTCCGGGGTAAGGTCCTTATTTCCGAATACTGTCCCCCGGCCGGTTAAGCCGGAGTAAAAAAGTTCGCTAACGGATGGAAACCGGAAGGACTGTCCTAAGTTGCCCAGTATTGAAAAATTGTGAGTGATCTGGAATATAGAGCCCAGATACAGCGAAAAAAACTCATCGTTTCGGGCTACACGGTTCCCATCGAGAGCCATATTGCTGGTCCGGACAAAATCGAAACGTGCTCCTGCATTCAAAGTCAAATTATTTCCGATTTGAATCTTATCGTCGAAATAAAATCCGAAATTGCTGCTTCGGGCATCATGCAAAGATGTCTCTTCAGTCTGACTCTTGATATTGCCGTTTTCATCGTACTCCCATTCTGTGTTTTGGTCGTTTATGTCAGTGCGGCCGAAAAAATCGAGGCCGAAGTTTAGCGCATGTGTCTTGCCCAAAGCCTTTCCACCGCGCACTTTGAAGCCGAAATTCGTCCCTTCTACCGTAGCCATATTTCTCTTTTTAAGGCTAAGGGAATCTTCCCTCAAGTTGTCTCCCTGAGTTTCCAGAGTGGATCGAAGAGCATAGATGCTTGCGTTCAGGTTGTCCAATACCCAAAACTTTTGCATCTTATAACCTACCGTAAAAAGCGTGTTCGTTTCGCTCGGATACCATCTGGGTTTAAGGAGAGATGTTGGGCTGGGTTTCCCGATGTCCGTGCCGTCGTAGTGAAACATGGTAGCATAAAATTCGGATGATTCGTTTTTTCGGTTGATCTTGAACATCAAGTCATAGTCTGAGTATCGTGACCAATCTATCTTCCCGGAGGGAGCCGAATAGTCATCGGCCATCTTCCCGTTTGCGCTGAACATCAGCCCCCATTTTCCCAATGAACCCTTGAAAGTTGCGTTCCCTGCCCTTTCGTTTCGTACTGTGTTGTAGCTGAGACTGAAATCTCCTTTCAAAGGGGAGTTCGGAGAAGGGGATTTGGTGATGATGTTGATAATGCCTCCCACAGCTCCGGAGCCATGAAATACAGAATAGGGGCCGCGGTTGATCTCCACACGGTCGATGTCGCCGAGGTTGACAAATGAAGCGCTGGCCCCGATCCTCCGCTCAGAGGTGATCCGGACTCCATCCACCAGCAACAGAATTCTGTGTTCTGCCAGGCCCCGGATTGCAGGCGCCATCGAATATCCTCCTTTTCCAACCGCCGCGACGCCAGGGACCTTATCCAAGGATTCAGCGAGATTGGATGTTCCCATTTCTGTCAGAACGGAGCTGGGAAGTATCGTTCTATGAGAGGGGAGGTTGACATCGATGATGGAATCGGCCTCGGCGGTTACGGTGATCTCTTCTTTAATGGTCATAAGGATGGGGTTTTTGGCCCGCAGGGATATCTCGAACAGTTGTCCGGAACTCTTCTCAACGTCCATCTGAACGGTGTGCGTGATATAATCCGGGTGGGAAAACATCACCAGGAGTTTTGGCTCCTTCAGGTTCTCCAATACGAACATTCCGTTTGTCTCTGTTTGGGTGGAGATGGATGTATCCAGGACCTCCACTTTCACGTTGGCCAGCGGTTTGCCTTCATCATCCAGCACTCGCCCTTTAACCGTTCCCGGACCATCGGGGAAGACAAAATAGACAGACGTGAAAATCAACACGATACAGAATAGAACTCTTTTCATCTGACCGAACCTTTTAGCAGAGCTCCGAACGATCATATAAGGTAAGAATAATTTCCTAACTCTGCTCTAAAATTAGTAAATTTGACTTTTTATTATATGACATGACCGGAAAAAAGAAAATAGGACAGGGCCTAGGCTAGCCCTTTGATCTCGCTAAAGATGGATTCGACAAGCCGGGAAAGGTTCTCCGGAAATTCTTTTTTCACTTCTTCCAGGTTTTTGCCCTGTTCGATAAAAGATTTTACTTTTTCCTGGATGGATTTCATCTCCTGGATGTGGTGTTCTATGGCGGTTCGATCCAGGGGATCGCTGTGACCGCTACAAAACTTTTCAGCATTGATATTTTCCAGCATTTTTGTCAGAGTTTTCACATGCGCAAAGGAATTCCCGCCCTTGTAGGAGTGGATGAGCTGGGGCCGGCCCATGAAGATCTGGTCTCCAATGAAGGCCGTTTTTTCCCCCGGGAAGTAAACGACCGTGTCTCCCTTGGTGTGGCCCACGCCAAAGTACCTCAGCTCCACCTTCTTTTGCCCAAGATAGATGTCCATCTTATCTTTATAGGTCAATGAGGGCACATAAGGAGCCATTTCTGGGGTACTCCAAGCCGAAGGCTTACCGTCTCTTTGCGGGTGGAAAAATTCTTCACGGCAGTTCTCGTGGGAAATGATCGTCACTGATCTGGGAAAATATCGATTCCCGGCGACGTGGTCTCCGTCACTGTGGGTGTTGACAAGGTATATAATCGGTTTGTCGGTCAACTTGTTGACGGCTGCAAGTGTTTCATCCACCGATTCTTTGGTCATCTTGGCATCGATGATGAGCACGCCATTATCCCCGATATAGACACCGCCGTTGGCACCCCGACCACCGAGAATTTGATATAGATAATCCGATATTTTCTCCAGTGAAACGGGCTTTGTCTCTTGCTGTTGGCCAAAGGATTGGGAGGAGAGGATCAAGAATAAAATAACTATGAAAAACAGAAATTTCCCCCTCTTGATCATGACAAGACCTCCTTTTATTTTACTCTGAAAATTCAGATTATTTATCTGCCAGATCGAATGCGGTCAGGTATGCGAGCCGGATGATTTTTTCCATCAGCTTGGGACTGACCTTATCAACGGTATCGCTGGGCTGGTGATAATCTTCCGTCATGGCGGCGATAAAAAATGACCAAGGTATTTTGGCCTGGCCGAAAGGTGCATGATCGCTTCCCCCTGAGGCCTCTTCACTGGCCGAGATCCGCAGATGCAGACCGACAAGGGTGTTATTTTTCCTTATGATTTCCTCGATCTCAGGAGTGTGGGCATCGTAGGAAAAGCTGACGAATTTTTTAGCATCTATTTTTTCCAGCACTTCTTTTGTGACTTCCTCTCCGTATCTTCGGCCCATCCGAACCAGCATATCTTTGTCATATTCCCGGCTGATCATGTCCAGGTTCACGTTGGCGGCTGTCGTTTCGATAAAAGGATGTGCGACATAATAACGGGATCCGAATAAACCCATCTCTTCGCCCGTCCAGAGGGCGAACAAGATGGATCGTTTGGGTTTGACAGGATTTTTGGCAAAAGCTTCGGCGATCTCCATCACCCCGACTGAACCGGAGCCATCGTCATCCGCCCCGTTGAAGATATAATCCCCTCTGCGGCCGAGATGATCCAGGTGGCCTCCGATCACGACGGCTTCTTTTTTGAGCTCGGGATCTGTTCCTTCGATATAACCCAGGACATTCTTGCCGTTGACTAGTTTTGTTTCTGTTTTATTTTCTATCGTGAGGGTCACACCTGGAAGGGACATGGAATGGCTTGTGATGGTTTCTTCGATTTTTCCTTTGAGTGTTTCGACATTTTGGTCCACCATCCCCAAGATCTCATTGGCCATCTCTCGCGAGATCCGTATGGTGGGAATGGAATCCCCGAACATAGAACTCCCGAGATCTTCGACCAGAGTCACTCTGCGGCGGGGCTCAGGGTAGATCGTTCTTTCGTCATTGATCCTCTGTCCGTTCAGGTATTGCCGCGCCACATCGTCATTTTCCTCAGGAGAATTTTCGACCAGAAGAATGGCCTCGGCGCCAAGATCTGCCGGAGTCTGGAATTTTGGCGAGGTCGAGCGTCTTCTCCTCATCATAGGGCGTCTTTCGGGAAAATATTTTTCCTTGAGCTCGCCTTGGTTGAACGGAGATTCCGGGTCCTCTTTACCGGGAGCTTCAGAAAGCATCATCACGAATTTGCCTTTGACATCCAGATTTTTGTATTCATCGAATTTCAAAGACGGCTCTTGGATGCCGTAACCGACAAATACGACAGGAGCGGTCATGGACTGTGTCCCCGATGCCCTGTAGGTATAATCCGTGTTTTGCACGAAAGATTTCGTCTTTTGCATCTGGCCTTTTTGCCATGTGACAGAGGCCTGCCCTTCGCTTCCCAAAACTTCCAAAAAAGCGATGTTCTGAAAATAGCCTCTTTTAGCCTGAGCCGGTGGCTCTCCCTGCATCATTCGCCGGAAATCCATGTTGGGGCGCTCCATATCTCCGGCTGGTTTGATTCCCCAGAGTTCGAACATAGATGCCGCATACAGGGCAGCGATGTCGTAGCCTCTGCTGGCTGTGTCTCTTCCCTCCAGAAGGTCATCGGAGAGGAATTTTAAATAGGTGACAGCCTCTTCCCCTGTGATGGAATCGAAACCCACCTTCACTTTTTCTGCGACAGGTTGCGTTTCGTCCACAAGAGAGAAATCCTTCATGGGATCGGACTTTTCTTCAGCCTGTCCTTGCTGCCCGATCGCCAAAGAATAAGGCAAAAAACTGAGAATGAGAATGAATAACAACAATCTTTTCATTAGGTCCCTCCAAAAATTTCCATACGTTTTCATGAACCGTCCAATATACTCCATTTGAAAGTTCAGAACAATATTATTTTTGTTTCAGTCTTTTAAGGATTTCTCGATACTCCTCGGTGTCCTGCAGGGATGCGAGATCTTTGTCTTGCTCCATATGTTCGACATCATCGAACCCATGTTCCACAGCCAATCTGAGATTTTCCAGGGCCCTGTTTTTGTTTTGGATCCTGGTATACGCGCTGGCCAGATTATAATAGATGTTCTTTTTCCTGGGAGAATCCTTGTCTCCCCCTTGTGCGGCGATCTCGAAAAAGAGTATCGCCTTGGGTAACTCGCCTTTCTGAAAAAAATCCCACCCTTTGCTGCCTGCATCGATCTCCAATCCCCTGAACAGCCGGATCGCCATGAAATTCTCTCTGCCTTCTTTTTTGTCGAATGCCTGGGCTTTCAGTTCATCTAAACCTAAACTCCCAATGAAACTCTCGATAGACTCCGCCGGCGGCGTTTTATTTTCGATTTGGCTGAATATTTGTCCGAATTTCTGGAGAAGCCGGATTTCCAGGTTCTGAATCCTGTTTTCTTCTTCTCTCTGGCTTAAATATAGCTCGCTTTTTTGGATGGTCTGGATCTTTGCGCGAATGGGGCTGGTGTCCTGCCAGGCGCTGAAAGTGTCGGTTAAAATCGTATAGATCTGTAAAGCCTGAAGCCAATTACCCGTGGATTCCAAAGATAGGGCTATTCCTTGCTCTTTTTCGAAAATCCTCTCTATCAGATCTTTATCCTTTGCGCGGATATTGTTCCGAATGCCGATAATCTCCATCCATTCGATGGCTCTCTCGCAGATTTCCTCCGGTGGCCAATCGTGTCCTCCCGAATGCACCAATAATCTGTGGGAAACATTCTGTTGTTCGAACTGATCGCGCAGCAGCATCATCTCTCTGTAGTTGAAATCCGCAATCCCCACGACGCCAAGATAGTAAGCGGGAGAGATCTGTTCCGGCTTTATCAAAGATTTTGCCAGTCCGGCACCGCATCCGATAATGCCGGCCACAGGAAACATGATGATTCTCGCGAAAATGGAAGCAGCCCTGGAACCACCCGAGAAACCGGTCACATAGATCCTCTTTTTGTCGATCGAGAACCGCTTGTTTGTTTCATTCCAGAGAATGATCAAGGATTGAATGACAGGTTCCCAGGGACCGTTCCGCGCATCGTTCGATCCAACGAGGATATAGTTGTATTTTTCGGCTGCTGATCGGAATAACTCGACAGGGATATGGCCACGTGCACCCGGGTCCAGAGCGAACAGGATCGGCCATTCCGCTTCAGGGGTGTAGGCAGAAGGGAGAAACAAAGCATAGCTGTTTTGCGGATTATCCTGGCACAAAACTTTGGATAATACCTTTCCTTTTTCCAGCTCTTGGCCTAAACCCCCAGTTAGATACACGTGTGTGCAAAGAAGGAGACACAAAAAGAACAGGCGTTTTTTCATGCCTACAAGTTTTATTTTTTCTTCATACGTTCATCCACGATCTTCCGGAACTTATCGTAAAGCCGGGTTTGAAAACTGGTCATCGGGATGAGTTTTCCCTTGATAATGACGGTTTCCACTCGAGAGCGTCCCTGGATCGGGCTACCCGTCCATATCGCGACATTGGCGATTTTCCCCTTTTCCAGAGTCCCGACTTCATCGGCTATTCCCAGTATTTTGGCGGGGTTGATGGTCAAAGCCTCCAGAGCATCTGTTTCCGATAATCCGTGGGCCACGGAAATGGCAGCCGGTCTGGTGATGTTGCGTACGTTGCGGTTTCCGGGGCCATACCCGCCGGAATCGAACGTGAACAAAACGCCTTTTTCTGCCAGAACTGCTGCTGTATGGTAATTCAGATCGTGGGGCTGCCAACGCTGGGGCAGACTTTCTGTTCCGGCCCAGATGACCGGGATGTTGGACTTGGCGATCCGGTCGGCATATTTCAGAATTCCTGAGCCTGCCCGGATGATCCCATCGAGCTTGTATTCCTCGATGAGGGCAAGTGCGTTGCGGATGGTCACCTCGTTATTGGTGATAAAGATGACGGGGACCTTTCCTGTGACCACCGGCACCAGTGCTTCCATGGCCAGATCACGTTTAGACGAATCCTCCTTAGCGGGTTCGCTTTGTTTTTGAGCATAGTCTTTAGCCTGATTCAGCATGGTCTTCAGATAGGAGACCACACCGGGAAGGGTAGATGGGAATTTGTTTTGCTCTTTGGCGCCAATGTTGAAAATTTGGGCCACATACCTATGGGCGATCATGTCCTCTGCTAAAGTTCCTCCCAGGTGAATAACGAGGGATTTGCCGTTGATCACGCTTCGGCTCCCGCTTATGGTCTGGACCGTGGTCACGCCACCCACGCGCGTCACTTCGATACAATCGTCTTCTGGATTTAGAGCATCATAGGGATCCATTTGGGGCGTGGATGTGCCGACTTCATCTGTATCGTTCCCAGCCTGGGGATACCCCGTGACACCGACCGCTGTCATCACGGCCACCAAACCAGGGTAAACATATTTTCCTGTGGCATCGATGACTTCTGCTCCGGCAGGTGCTGGGATGTTTATTCCCAATTGGCTTATTTTCCCGTTTTCGATCAAGAGGTCTCCGACCATGTCGGAACCTCCCTTAACAGGAACGATGGTGCCGTTTTTGATCAAAATGGTATCGTTCGCACCACTGGCCCTTGCTGCCAACAAAAGGAGAAATAAAACGAGAGAAAATTGGATGAATTTTTTCATCGGTCTTCTCCTTTAGCCGTGACACTTTGTTTGGCGTAGTCAAAGAAGAGTTCCCCTTCGATGATGGTCATCAAACACTTGGTTGTCGTGTCCAAAGGATGTTTGTCGAACACAGCGATGTCTCCATCCTTTCCCTTTTCCAGGCTTCCGATGCGACCGTCCAACTCCAAGGATTCTGCCGCATTCAGCGTGATCATTTTAAGAGCCTCATTTTCCGGGATGTCGGTGTATTTCAACACCTGGGCAGCCTCCCGGAAAAGATAACGCCCCACAACAGGGCTGTCCGAGTTGATCACCATCTTTGTGCCGGCATCGTACATGATCTGCATCCCATAAGGACAGCCGTCATAGGCCTCTTCCTTGAATCCCCACGAATCGACCCATCCGCCATAAAAAACACCGGCTTTTGCCATCACGTCGGCCACCTTATACCCGTCGATGCAATGGCTGATCTGCAGAAGGTCAAGGTCGAATTCCTTGCAAAAATTGATGATCCAGACGATCTCTTCTGCACGGTAGGTATGGCAGTCAACGCTGAGTTTTTTCTCCAGCGCCATTTTGAGGGTTTCTATCTTGAGGTCTTTTTTCGGAGGCGTCAGGTCTTTTTTACCGGCGGCCTTATCCTTTTCGTATTTGTCCCATTTGGCCTTGTATTCTTGGGCTTCGATAAAGGCTTGACGGGCGACAAAAGCATTGCCCATGCGTGTGGAAGGGGAGCGGCCCTTTTCTCCGTAGACGCGCTTGGGATTTTCACCCAGAGCCATCTTGAGTTGTTGGCGAACGCCGGAGATGATCAATTCTTCTATCGGTCGATCGTATTTCAGCTTGATCGTCACATTCACGCCGCCGATAACATTGGCACTCCCATGCATGGTTTTAACGGTAGTGACCCCCCCGGCTAAGGTCGTCCGGATAGCATCCGATCCTGGATCCAACGCTTCCCACATCCAGATCTGAGGGGTGACCGGATCTGTGGCTTCGTTCACATCCGTCAGCGCGATATGGGAATGGCTGTCGATGATACCTGGCATAACGAACTTTCCGGTCACATCGATGACTTTTATCCCATCGGGAATGGCGATATCCTTTCCGATAGCTGCTATCTTTCCTTTCTGGATCACGATCGTGCCGTTTTCGATGGTGCCCTTCGTGATGGTCAGGATCGTGCCGCCTTTGAGCGCAAGATCCTGGGCCCATCCGCAGGCCGCCATCATGACAATCGCGGTCAGAATCGTGAGGGACTTTTTGCCCATGCCAACCTCCTTGTTAAAATTGATTCAATCTGCTCTATTCCTGAATATTGTCAGCGGAGCAGCTCTCGTATGCGTTGATTTTTGGGATCTTCCAAAAAATGATCGAATTCGAGAAAATAGTTGCCTGGATCGAAGGCCACAAATGCCTTTACCGGAATACTTCCCGCTTCTTCCAAGGCATCCTTGATTTTCACTTTTTTCGCTTGAAAATGACCATACCAGTCGTCGATTTGATCGGTCAGAAAACAGACATTGACGGCTTTTTCCGGTGAATAGCGATGAAGCCCCTGAGATTCATCCACAAGCCCTATGAATCCGGTCGGGGAAGAGGAGTAAACCTTGGCAAAGCCTTGATCCACAAGGAGCTTGAACCCGAAATTGTCTTGGTAGAATGACTGCGCCTCTGGGATGTCCTGGTAATAGAGCCAGATAATATTGGCCAGGATGCTGCAGTCGCTGGGACGTGTGGTATCTTGCTGGGGCAGGGGATAGAGGGCTTGGCTCGAGGCCAGATGCTCTTGCAGGCAAGCGTTTTGTGGATGATCCAGAAATGTCTCGAATTCAAGAAAATAGCCGGCTGGATCCAGGGCCACAAATCCCCGTATGGGGATTCTTGAGGAATCGCTCAAAGCCCGGTGCATCTGGAGGCCTTGGTCAGCAAGATATCGGTACCACTGGTCTATCTCGTTTGTGACAAAAGAGAGCGTGACTGACTTGGGTTCTGAAGGATCGTGCATGCCCTTGGTCTCGTCGACCAGGCCTATAAAGGTGGAAGGGGATAACCGGAAAATTTTGGCGAACCCATAAGACAAGACTTTTTCGAAACCCAGGAGGTTCCCATAAAATCTTTCCGCTTCTTCCAGGTCCGGGTAATAAAAAAACACAAGATTGGCCTGGATGGTTAAGGCTTCGCTTCGACTTTTATCCATTTGATTTTTTTCCTTTTGACAGAAACTGGCAAGTAGACAGACCGTCACCATAGTCAGTGCGCAAAATTTTCTCATGATCTCTCCCACTTGAAGACGATATTAAAGGCCAACACATGCAGAAAGTCAATCGTTGAAATAGAGGGAAAAAAGGTGGACTGCACCATCGTCGGAGGGAAGGTCGTGTACAAACGGACCGACTGATCAGGATCCTGTTGTTTGCTATTTCAGCTGGGGAAAGGGATTCAGAATTTTTTCGATTCTTTCCAAAACATCCTGAAGATGGAGAAGGGTGGGTTCATCCTTTATCCCGTTGATCGTCCCCATAATTTCCTTTTTGAGGCCGGTCAACTCTCCGCGCACGAAGGCGCGGATATCCGACTGGCTGACATCGACTTCAGTCCTCTCGATAAAGCTGCGGAAGCGGGCTGGGATCGGTGGAGGTTCCTGGGTCATCAAGAACTCCAAACGTTCGATGTATCCTCTTTGCAGGTTCCTCCTGTAGACATCGATAGGGGATGAATTGGCCAGTTCTGTCCAGATAGCGCCATGAAGGTCCTTGAACATCTCTCCCAGCGAGTAGACCAGTTTGCCCCATTTTGCTTCGGATTCGATCAAACGCTGAAGCCGGGCAAAGTCCAAGATCCTGTTTACGACTCCGACCTGAAGCCCGCGGATTCTCTCCACGATTCCAGCGTGCTCGATCCGCCCCAAGATCTTTTCGTCGATCATCCACTCGGGGGTTTTCAATCCATAATCTGCGAGGAACATCATAGCCTCTTGCTGCTTTTTTTTCGGGACGGGTTCGTAAACTGGACCTTTCTGATCCATGGTTTTGCTCGTTTTGACCAACCCTCCTATGTATTGAGCGACGTGTCCCATATACTGGTTCCACTGACCGGTGATCTGACCGTATAGCTCGGATAACTGGCTGTTGTCCTCATTGGGTTTATAACTCCATTCCATAAGGTTTTCCATGATCTTTTCGAGATTAGCGATGCCGTACTGACTGGCTTTGACCGCATCATCGCCCACAGCTTCGCTTTGGGATGTAGGATCATAAGAACTGGGTCCGTTGAACTGGTATATCGGATCGTCGTATTTTTCCAGGATCCATTTATCGAGGGTGGCCTTTTCCTCGTCAGGTGTTTTTGCATCGGGAATCGGTCGGTACCCCCAGCGGATGGAATAGATGTCATAGGGGCCGATAACCGGGATAAAATTTCTTACGCCGTCTCCCGGTTGGGCTACATAGTTGAACCGGGCATAATCCATGATAGAGGAAGTCGATCCCATCTTGTCGGTGAATTCTGGAGAGCGAAGCTTTTCTACGGGAAAAGTGGAAGAGGCTTTCATGTTGTGGGGCAAGCCAAACGTATGACCCACTTCGTGTGCTATGACATAACGGAGAAGTCGGCCCATTACTCGATCTTCGAATTCCACGCATCTGGCTTCGTGATTGGCAGCTGCGGTTTGAACGAAATACCAGTTGCGCAGCAGATTCAGCACATTGTGGTAGAGCCCGATGTCGCTTTCGATGATCTCTCCAGAGCGGGGATCATGGACATGCGGGCCATAGGCGTTCATGATTTCAGAGGGGAAGTAACGGATAACCGAGTAGCGCACATCCTCGGGGCTGAATTCGGGGTCCTGACCGGGAGAAGGGGAGTCCTTTGCAAGGATGGCGTTTTTGAATCCTGCCGCTTCGAAAGCCTCTTTCCAATCCTCCACACCCTGCTTGATATAGGGACGCCATTTCATCGGTGTGGCCGGATCGACATAAAAAACGATCGGTTTGACCGGCTCCACCAGTTCTCCTCGAAAAAAAGCTTGAGGATCGGATGGCTCGAGGCGCCATCGGGTGATGTATCGGCGTTTGACCGCCCTTTGAGATTCGATGCCGTAATCGGTCTGTTCGATCGAAAAATAACCCACCCTCTCATCCTCCATCCGGGGCATCATCGGTTTTTTGGGGAGAAGGACCATCGAGTGATTCATTTGAAGTGTGAGGCTTTCCGTGGAGGGATTGGATGGCGGTTCGGTGGCCTCATAAGTCAGGATATTATTGACCTCGATATTTTGGGGAAAACTTTTAGCCGAGACCAAAAAGGACCTTTCTGTATCCAATTTTTTGACTTTGTAGGTCGTTCTTCGTCCTTGAGAAAGACCGAGCATGGCGACGTCCTTGGTAAACAGACCTGTCACATCGATGACGATCGATCCGGAATTTTTGCCGAATGCCGCGATGTCGAATTTCATAGCGATCGGCTCAAGGTTTGCATTTTGCACTGCCTGGAATATCGGCATATTTTCGTCGGCTACGTTGACATGGGTCACGATCCGCAGGAGGAGTTTATTCTCGTGCCGCTGCCAGCGCACGACTTGGGTGTTGGATTTTTCGCCGCCATAGCCTAATCCTGTTGCCGTCTTCGCGATCCTGCTGACCAGAAGCATTTCTCTTTCCAGCATGTCGCTGGGAATCTCGTAATACAGTTTTTCATCCACCATGTGGACGGTGAACAATCCATCGTCCGATTTCGCTTCTTTGGTGATGATTTCTTCATATGGCTTGATCGTCGGTTTTTTATCTTTTTCTTCTTCAGGAGGTTTTTTTTGATCGGGACTTTGAGATTGTGGAATAGCCTCCAATGGATTGCAGAGACCATAGGACCAAAAAACGCCCACGATGAGGACCAGTATAATAGCTAGGGATTTCTTTGTTCGCATACCTTTCTCCTTTATTTTTTTTTGTAAAGCTCCTTAATTGCCCCGTTCTTCCTTTGGCTTCATCATCTTATTCGATAATTTCCGATATATCAAATAACCTGGATGAAGAAGTCAATAGCCCAGCTGTTTGATATCATTAGACGGGAAATTATTTAAAAGTAGATGATTTTTTGCTATTTGAATTTCGGGATTTTTCCTGTCGAAGTTTCTCCCTTTGGATATGTAAGCATTGTTTCCCAGACGATCGGGATACGGATAGGTTCTCCGCTCAGAGGATAAATTTCCGTGGATTTTGCTGTGTTCCAATCTTTGAAATCCCAGAGCTCTTCTGCATCCAAAATTCCATAGCTGTGCCCGAAGCGAACGTTTTTGATGTGGAATCCTTCTTTTCCTTTGAGGACGAAAACATGATCATTGGGAGATCTGTTATAAGGATATCGTCGAATAAACCGGTATTTTGCGATAGGTTTCTGGTCAGGAACATGTTCCGAACCTTCTAAGATGTCGAAGCTGCCGATCACATACCCTCCTTTAACATTCGGTATTGCTTCAGCATTTTCAAGAGGTTGTGTCTGAACCTTCCACCAAAGAAAAGGAAATGCACCTAGTCTGGCTGTCGTTTGATAGGTGAAGTGAACATCGTCGTATTCCATCGGGGCGTCTTCAGGAAGGATCAGTTCTGTGGTGATGTTTATCCAGTTACATTCCGGCACTGGCGCGTCCGATAAATCCCAAGTCACATCGAGTTTTTTGCGTTCGGGCTGGCTTTCGATGATAGAAGGATGGTTCTCTTTTGTTGATGTGATGATCGTGTTGTAGCTGAGTATTTCTGCCTCCGAATTGATTTTGTAATGAAGATCTGTCGCTGGCAGAGAATCAGTCTGATGGATCAGGTATGAACCGACAACCTTTATTATCGGACCTGGCCCAGCGAATTTATCGACTGGATGCAAGATAATGATGTGTTTGATAAAAGGGTGAGGGAGAGGTTCTGTTTGAGTCAAATCCTCGGGAAAGTAATCGAAGTACCATCCGGGACCTACATTTGTGCCTCCAGGATTGGGATTTTCGTATTCACCGTATGTGTAAACCTGAACAAGTCCCTCATGATAGGGCTCGGAATCGGTGACCCGTAATGTCTTAGGATTCAGGTTGAGATAGGGGGTTCTGATGCCCCCGATCTCATCGCCCCAAGCCGTAAATACATGACCCCACCCAGTTTCCAAGCTTATGCTCACTCCGATAAAATTGCACGCCCTCAAGTGATTGGCGATGATATCAGGTCCATCCGGTTCATCCCAAGGCTTCGGATCTGTGTATCCGTTTGTATCAACGTATCGATAGGGATTTTCTGGCCAAATATTGAGTCCAGACTCATAAATCCACCATTCAATGGCTTTGTCCGTCCAACCTGAAGAGATGTTACCTTGTTGATCAGCGTATTCTGCGACCATCTGCTTGTAAATATCATCTGCGCGTTTCTGTACGGTATTTCCGTTTCCGTATCCAGCTCCGGCCAGCATGTTAGCGGCATTTGCCAACCAACATGTTAATGTTTCCTCAGTGTCATGGCCGTAATCCGCCTTGTTGATATCGGGGGGAGGATTCATCTTCATGTAAACGCATGAAACACAAAGACCCATCAGGGCAATGACGAGCAAAAGGCGAATCGCTTTTTCAATTGCCCATTTTTTGTTGTTCCCTTTCATGATAATCCCTCCTGTCAAAAACAATTCACTGAATTCCCAGTATGACTAAAAAAATATTATCACATTTGAATGAAAATTGCATTTTTGACTCATTGACTTATTCGATTCATGTTTTTATCATTAGGTACAGATGAGGGAAGATAATCAAGTTCAGTGCCCCCAGTGCCTCGCTTATAATCCAGAGGACAGCCAGTTTTGTAACAAATGTGGCTTAACTCTTGAAATAAGCCAGGATACCCTCACGTCTCCGCTCGCTGCAAAGGAAACGGAAAGCGGGTATATATATTTTGCTCCGGGTGACCAGTTTGCAGATAGATACATGATCATCGAGGAGATCGGCCGGGGTGGCAT
This sequence comes from uncultured Eubacteriales bacterium, assembly GCA_964538085.1. GTDB lineage: Bacteria > Acidobacteriota > Aminicenantia > Aminicenantales > Aminicenantaceae. Next base: position 25,595 of record CAZIDF010000002.1, read on the forward strand.
GGGGGTGGTGTACAAAGCAGAGGATAAGATATTGGGGATTAAAGTGGCCCTGAAGATAATCCATCCTTTGTATTCTTCCAGCGCCAACATGGTGCGGCAGTTCAAAAAAGAAACACTTCTGGCTAGGTCGATATCCCATGAAAACGTGATCAGAATCCATGATATAGGCGTGAAAGATAATATCAACTATATCTCGATGGACTATATCAAAGGCCAGAATCTGAAAGAATTTATCCGTGTTTCAGGCGCTCTAGCCACAAAAACAGCTATCACCATTACAAAACAGATTTGTGATGCCATCGATGCAGCTCATCGGAAAGGGGTCATTCACCTGGATCTAAAACCACAAAACATCATGGTGGATAACAACGGAAATGTATACACCATGGATTTTGGCTTGGCTAGATCTGTTGTGAGTCCTGCAACGAGGTTATCGAAAAAAATTATGGGGACTCCGGCCTATATGTCCCCTGAGCAGGCAAAAGGAGAAGAGACCGATCATAAGTCCGATATTTATTCGATCGGCATCATCATGTATGAGATGTTCACAGGAACATTACCCTACGATGCTGAAACGAGAGATGAGTACATCCAGAAACACATCGAGGAAATACCAAAATCTCCGTCTCAGATTAATCCGCTTATCCCGAATGCCATCTCAAAAATTATCCTGAAATGCATGGAAAAGGATAAAAACGATAGGTATCAGGCAGTCAAAGAAATTCTCGAAGAAATTCAGCAGCCACTGGAATACAAGATCAGCTATCCTCAGGAAGAAGCAAAGAGAAGGATTAAGCTTCTGTACATTATTCCATTGGTTTTCCTTATTGCCATCGGAGGATATTTTCTCCTGAAAAAAAAGCAAGGGGATGAACCGTATTCTCCTATCCTTGAAGAATTGGTGCGTCCATCAGTCGCGGTGTTAAGATTCGAAAACAACACCGGTGATGACAGCTTGGCGAACTGGAGCAAGATGCTTCAGAATAGCCTGATCATCGATTTGGCCCAGTCCAAATATATCCGGATTCTGCCTGGTGACAGGCTCGCCCAAATATTGTTCGATTTAGGTTATCAAGATTCAAAAGAGTATTCATCCGAAGTCCTGGAAAAGATCGCTGAGGGGGGAAATGTTCAATATTTCATTTTAGGGAGTTATGCGAAAGTCGGGGACAAATTTTTGATTTCTGCCATGATTCGAGAATCGAAAACACAAAGGTTACTTGGAACAGAAAAAGTGGAGGGAACTGGGGAAGCCAGCTTCATCGACATGGTGGACAATCTGACAAAAAAGATAAAAAAAAGACTGAAGCTCACCCCTGAGGAAATGGCTGACGATATCGATAAAGATATAGATAAAATAACGACCCAATCTCCTGAAGCATGGAAACACTATAATGATGGGATCAAGTATCTCCAGGAAAGAAAATTTAAGGAGGGAATCGCTTCATTGGAAATGGCGGTGGAGATCGATCCAGAGTTTGCCATGGCATATAAAGTTCTGTCCGAGACTAATCTTTCCTTGTATGATTATGAAAAGGGAAATAAATTTTTGTTGAAGGCCTTAGAATATGTATACAGAGTATCGGACAGAGAGCGTTACCTGATACAGGGCTACGCAGCATGGAGTATCCAAAATGCTTATACACAGGCGATCGAAAGTTACAAAGACCTGCTAAAAATATATCCAGACGATGAAGAAGGCAACAAGTATCTGGGTATGCTGTACAGGATGTATGAAGAATGGGATCTCGCGTTGGAATGTTATGAAAAAATTCTCAAAAGCGATAATCCTGTCGAGAGAGCGAATGCCATCGACAATATCGCATTCATTTTCATGTCCAAAGGTTTATATGATGAAGCCATCCAGATCATGAAAACCAATCAGCACATTTTTTCCAATCAGTCATGGTTTCATAGATTTATGGGCAATCTATATCTCAGTAAGGGCGATTACGACTCTGCGCAAAATGCAGCGGAGAATGCTCTGGAGATCGATCCCGGCTTCAGCGAAAATCACAGGCTGTGTGGAAATATTTGCCTTTTGAAAGAAGATTTTGTTGCAGCAACAAAATCATATCAGAACATGATCGATAAAGACGATCCTGATGCCAAAGCTTGGGGACTCTATTGGAAGGCCAACCTCTCCTTGACCCAAGGCAAATACAAAAAAGCACAAGAAGAAATTTCGTCGGGACTCAGTCTCTCGCGGAATTTAAATCTGGGCTACCAAGAAACCGAATTACTGATATTGAAGGAGCATGCTTATTTACAACAGAAAAAGGCCAAGTTAGCCCTTGAAGTCTCTAGCCAGCTTGTGGAATTGACACTAAAAACAGGATTTACGGATGATCGGATAATTGCGCTTCACAGTCGAGGTATTTCCTATATCATGCTAAGAAACTTTGCTGAGGCCAAAAATATTGCTGAACAATTGAAAACTCTGATCGAGGATGTGGGACACCCAATTCAGATGCGTTTTTATCATCATTTGAATGGATACATTTTGTTAGAAGAAGAGAATAAATCAGAAGCAATCAGACAGTTCGAGAAAGCCTTGACTTTAATGTCTCACCAGGCGTATGTCTTCGACAACCATGCTGTATTTCTCGATGGGCTTGCATACGCATATTTTGAGAATAAGGATTTTAAAAATGCCGCTGAGCAATATGAGATGATATCCAAATTGAGTGCCGGCAGGATGACTTGGGGCGGTATATATGCAAGAAGTTTTTACATGTTAGGAAAGATTTATCAGATGCAAAATCGGACGGAACTGGCGATCCAGTCCTTTCAAAAATTCCTCATATTATGGGAAAATGCTGACCCGGATCTTGTAGAAATAGATGATGCAAAAAGGAGGTTGATCGAACTCCAGTCGAGATCATGAATCCAAACGCTCAATTTCTCTCCAAAAAGATTTTTTTTCTATTCTAATCGTCTTTCGTAGTTCACAGGTCCATGCCGGTATTTTGCCCAAAACTCCTGTGGCATAAGCTGCGCTCACAGGACAGATTGTGCAATCCATTATATACTTGCAACCCACACAATATTTATCATCGGAATGACAATGGCTCATCTTTATCTGCTTGTAGTTTGCCACAACTTCAGGATGGATCTTATGATGATTTCTTATATAGTGATCTAGGTGCCCGAAACAGTATTTTTGAAATTCTTTTGTTCTTTCCTTCCCTTTGAAAAAGTCCGTAAAGAGGTAACAGCCCCATAATCTTCCCTCCGGAGATAGGGCCATTTTGCTTTCCCCTCCTGTGCAATAAAGGATTCCCTTTGATGATTCTTTTCTGAAATTTTTTAAGGGAATCCGCCCCGTTCGTTTATAAATGGAGATCATGGACTGTTTCAATGCTGTTAGTTCTTCCTCAAGCTTCTCCAGTGATTTTTTATCCCAAGGATGTGTATTGGAAAATGACAGTAAGATATTTTCCACACCCAGCCCTGCAATAAAATCGATTGATTTGAATAAATACTCGACTGTCTCCGGTATAAACACGCTGTTGGTCTCCAATATGATGTCTGGATTTTTTGTTAAGGTTTCAATCAGTGCTTCTGTTTGGTCAAAACTTCCCGGCTTCCTTGTGATTTCCTGCGCATAGCCATCAAAACTCAAAAGAATATAAAACTTGTTTTGGGATAAAAAATCGAGAGTGGAACTATCTATGAGACTGCCATTTGTTGTCAACGAGTATCGAATCTTCTTGTGAGAGGTCTGTTGGTTTTTTTGAATATGGGAAACGGTTTTTTTGATCGTATTATAAGCCAGGAGGGGCTCTCCACCTGTAAAATCAACTGAACAATTATCAAAAAAATAAGGATAAAAAAAATCGATAGTTTTTTTTATCTGATCTATAAGGAGTCGATTTGTTCCTTTTTTTTTTGGTAGCAGTAAGTGCAATAATAATTGCACTCTTCTGTCAAAAGGATCGTGAACTTAGAGATCTTCATGGTCTGCATTTTTCAGACAGAATGGTAGAGAAGTTATTTAAACAACAGGGCTACCTGGTCCGTGACAGCCGCCCCCATCTCCATCGGGCCAAGAGGAATCTTCTTCAACCGTCTCATGCAAATCGGCCATCGCTTCTTCGAGCACAAAAATCTTATGGATAAGATTTTCAATAAACTTATCCATTTTCGAGAGACATTCACGAAGCATATTTTGTTTATCCGGCGGAAGCTCTTCAATTAATTCCTCAATTATTGACCGGCAATCGTAATGCTTTTTCCATTTGGCATTCTGCTTTTCACGCGAATAACTAAGTTTCTCTAAAAGCTCTTTTCTTTTTTTTCTTTCCATTAAATCCCTCCTTCTAAAATTATTTTTATTATATATGGAAAATTCAAGTGCAGTCAAATACATTTGTACGAACAATCAGACAACGGTATCATTGAAGTATTGTTAGCTCCATTTTGGCCTGTTTGGACTCGAGAATCTCAGGGTCCGCATCTTTCCAGAGTTCGAGGAATTTCTGATAATTTTCAATGGCTTTTTGAGGCTCCCCTCTCTTTTGATATATCTTGCCCAGCCAATAATAGCTCCGGGCATAAATATCGCCCAACTGTATGCATCCTGATGTCAGTTCTGTGATTTTTTCAAATTGCTCCGAAGCTTTTTCCTGTTCATTCGTTTTGTTATAGGCCATGGCCAGAGAGTACAAATAGAAGGCGTGATCGTCCAAGGCTTCATGTTGAAAAGACAAAACAGAAGTGGCTTTTGTGAATTTTTCCAATGCCTCAGAGTCTCTATTTTTGTATAGTGCTATCATTCCTTCCAAATGATAATAATATCTCATGTATTTTGGGATTTTTAAGCTTTCAAGATAGTTTTTGAGGTATATTGCGGTTTTTTCCGCTTCTTCGGCATTATTCATCTGGAGTTGGACGACCCCCCGAAGACTCAAAGCCAAAATTCTATCATGGTGGAAATTGAGCTCCTTTGCTATGATCTCAGACTGTTCTAACACTTCGAGCGCTTCCTCGAGATGGTTCATTTTGAGATAGACATAGGCGAGCTGATTCAAGAAGGCCACCTTGTCTGATTGCTTATGATCTTTTTCTGCTTCTTTTATCGCATCTAGAATAGAAAGTTTGCAATCGTAATACCTTCCTTGGGAGATGCGCAAACAGAATAACCATAACTTTCCATAAAATCTGGTTATCGGATTTTCACTGTGGATCATCGAGTTGAAATAATTTTCAGCACGGCCGAATTTATCCTGGATCAAATACAAGTGTCCCAATAGATTTTTTCTGCATTTTCGTAGGAATCCTCCAGGATCGTTTCTGCCCAGCCTTCCAGAAGATAGCGGTCCCTGAGAGAGACTTTATCTTTTATGGACAGGGCGGATCTTGCGTATTGCTTGCCTTGGATGTACAACTTCAAGGCTTCGGGTAAATCGGTGAAAATATCCTGTATCTTTTTATCCGAATCGGCGGCTATTTCAGCGCTTTCGATCTTGAGTTGCGATTTAACCCATTGGGTGATGTCGCCAGCCGTATTGAAAAATGTGATGTCCCCCTTGCCTTCGAACCTTCGGATCGCCAGATCTTCCATCATTCCATTCTTAAGCACGACATCGATGCGATAGACATCATCTGCTTTGGTATAATGACCGTACAAGAGATGGTTTGCCCCTCCACGCATTGTCACTTTGTTTAAATCTTCAGAGGAATAATTTTTTTCATCCACAAGGTTCAGATTTTCGAGAATACTGAATAGACCATCGCTGGGAAGAACTTTGATCAGGTTGGATTGCTGGAGATCATATATGATCAAATAGCATAATCCCATTCTCCATTCCTCAAGGCTTTCATCGCCCGTGTGGTTTTCGAAAAACATCACAATCAACGGTATTTTTCCTCCTGCGAAATCAGTAGGAACTACCGGCTTATTTTTCCCGATGATTAAATAAATGCCTACAGCAACCAGTAGAAAAACCGGAATAAAGAAGAGAGAGCGCCATTCCTTTTTGGATTTTGTTTGTGGCATATAGGTCTGGGATTCTTCTTCATGGGCATGCAAATCTTCGAGGATATCCGTGACATTCTCGTACCTTTTGTTCTTGTCTTTTTTCAAACATCTGAGGACGATGTCTTCGAGAAAAGGCGGGATTTGTGGCATGATTTCCGAGGGGCGGAGGGGCTTTTTATGGATGTGCATATCCACGTAATCGTCCAGATTATCTGCATCGAAAGGCCTCTTTCCCGTGAGCATTTCAAACATAATTATGCCCAACGAGTAAATATCGGAGCGTGTATCCACCTTTTCACTCTTAGCTTGTTCAGGGGATATGTTAGCGGGCGTCCCTATGAGTTTTTTTTCTTGGACGATCTCTCGGGCTCCAAGAGACCGCGCCACCCCAAAGTCAATGATATAAACCTTTCCATCACTGTCGATCATGATGTTGCGCGGCTTTGAGCCCTTCACAGATCTGCTTGCTTATGCTGATAGCAGTCTGGAAACTGAGTGTCCCGGAAGTATGGATTAGCTCTTTGAGATCGTGTCCCTTGATATAGTCCATGGATATGAATTTGATGTCATCCACATCCCCCAAATCGTGGATCCTTATCACGTTCTCGTGAGAGATCGATCGTGATAACAGCGTCTCTTCCTTGAAACGCTGGATAAACCGGGGATTGGAAGAGTAGGCTGACCGGATCATCTTGAGGGCGACCGTGATGTTCAGCTCTTGATCCTTAGCCTTGTAAACCCGGCCCATTCCCCCTCTGCCGATCTCTTCGATGATCCGGTATCGTGGGCCAAACTTGTCTCCGAGCGAGAATACAAGGTGGTCGTCCAGAATTTTTTCTAAAGGTGGGGTATAAGTCAGGGTATAGGCTTTATCCATGACATAATGCCCGCACCTGCTGCAAAAACGGCTGTCATCGGCTATGGGCGAATGGCATTGCAGACACCGAAAGGTCTTGGACTCGTTTCCCATCGATATTATATATATAAACAAATATAAACAAAGATGATCTAAGTCAATCTCTCTCGATAGGCTAAAATTTTCCCCTATTCTTCTTTTTTGGGATAGATCCGGGCAACCCAACCTCCACCCGGTGCAAGCTCGATCTTCAGTTTGTCTCTAGCCGAGAAGGAGATGACCTCTTTTTTGTAGTCACTGCTATAGCGCCGGGCATTTATGCCATCCTTGAGTATCTCTGCTCCGAATTCCCCTTCAGGTAAAAAGGACATATCGACTTCGAGCTCACGGGCTGTCCAGTCTGTCATCGCTCCCACATACCATTCCTCTCCAGATTTCCGTGCGATCAGGATGTAGTCAGCCACTTGGGCATCCAAAACATGCGTTTCATCCCATACGGTGGGCACCTTGGACAAAAATTCCAGGCATTCCTTTTCCCTAAGATAGTTGGATGGACTGTCAGCCAGCATCTGCAGAGGGCTTTCGTAAACGACATACATAGCCAGCTGATGGCATCGGGTTCCCATGCTCATCGGCCGGGTGAAAATAACCTGAAAATTTTTCTCCTGCGCATTGACCATGGCACCGGGTGTGTAATCCATCGGACCGGCGAGCATCCGGATAAAAGGGAGGGTGACGTTATGTTCCGGGGTGACGTTTTTCGACCACTTGTTGTGTTCCAGCCCGAGAACACCCTCGCGCGTCAGCACATTGGGATAGGCCCTTCTCAGCCCAGTGGGTTTGTACGCTCCATGAAAATCGACAAACAAGTGCCTCTTTGCCGCTTCTTTGGCGATCTTGTGATAATAGTTCACCATCCACTGGTCGTCCCTCTGCATGAAATCCACTTTGATCCCCTTCACGCCCCACTTTTCGAATTGGCCCAATGCTTCGTGAAGCTGGTCGTCCAAGGTTTTCCACACAACCCAGAGGATGATGCCGACATTTTTTTCTCGAGCATACTGGATGATCTCTTCGATGTTCATATCTGGATTTATGTCGAAAAGATCTCCCAACACATACCAGCCTTCATCCAAGATGACATATTCGATCCCGTGGGCTGAGGCAAAATCTATGTAATATTTGTAGGTGTCGGTATTGACCCCAGCTTCAAAATCCACTCCGTAGATATTGTTAGCATTCCACCAGTCCCAGGCCACTTTACCGGGTTTGATCCAATCGGTGTCTTGCAGTTGGAGAGGCTTGGCCAATTTGTAGACCAGTTGATTTTCCAGAAGATCCCCGTCTTTTTCTGCAATCACGATCGCACGCCAGGGGAAGGTTCTCCGTCCTTCTGTTCGGGCTATGTGGTCATCCCGTTTGACGACCCGCACATCCCGGTCGCGCGTTTGCCTCTCCTCCAAAGACACCGCCGGAAAGATCCCCCTGAGAGTTGTGCTCTCCCTGCCGCAGAAATACAGTCCCGCATAGTCTTCAAGGTCTGCTTCTGTGATGACAACTTTGGGTCCATCTTTGATGTCGATAAGAACCGGGGGATAGCCCATTTTGTATCGGGAGATCTGCGAGAGCGGCAGATATTCGTACAATCTTTCCTGGTGAGTGAAAAAACTCTCTTCTGCCGCGAAATAAACGTTATGATCTTCTGCAAAATTATAGGTGACTTCCTCTTCGAGGATATCGATGGTCCTATCGAATTCCGTTTGAAATCGATAGGCCACGCCTTCATCATAAACACGAAAGATGAGATCGAAGTTATTTTTGAACTTCAGGATCATCTCATTGTATCTGTCGGTTATCACAGCGCTTTTCACGCGGATAACCGGCCGAATTTCCTGATCGGTGGACTGTTGAAAGGCATCTTCGAGGACAGGTTGAAATCCCAATTTTCCTATGTCTTTCACGGTCATCGAGATCGGAGATGGTTCGAGAATCTTTTGCGACCCATGATAAACAGAATATTGAATTTGTCCATCTATCTTGATATCGACCTTGATTTTTTTATCAGGAGAAAAAATTTCGTATTCGTTGGCTGAAAGAGCCGGCCGCATGAAAATGGCAAACAGAAAAAATCCGATGAAGTATATTCTCCATTTCATATCATTCCCTCCGTATTTCTGATCTCATGATAGTGACTGATTTCTCCTTTATATCCTAACCCGGGCTTAAACTCAACCGAGAGATTTGGAAATCAGGCAGGGAAAAATATCATGCAGTTGACTCGGATTTTTTAGCATGAGAAAATGAGCGGGCTCAATTCCTGAGCACAAAGGAGCAAAATCATGAGCGGTAAATATTTTGCAAAAGGATTCTGGACAAAAGTCTGGCTTGGTCTGTTTTTTTTGTTCCTGTTTTTTTGTGCGGCCTGGACAAAAAAGACGGACTTGGCTGTGCTGCCGGTAAAGGACATGGATCCCACAACTCTCGTGTGGTACGCCCACCCTGCCGATAAATGGGAAAATGCGTTGCCTGTCGGAAACGGAAGGTTGGGAGCCATGGTCTTTGGCCGGACAGATGAGGAGAAAATCCAATTCAATGAAGAGACCTACTGGTCTGGCGGGCCTTATTCACAAACCGTCCAAGGGGGGTACAAGGCTCTTCCAGAAATTCAGCGATTGATTTTCCAGAGAAAATACATTCAGGCTCATAGACTTTTCGGTCGTTATTTGATGGGATACCCCGTCGAGCAACAAAAATATCAATCCTTCGGAGATTTAATACTCAAGTTTTCGAGTGAGGGTGAGGCAAAAAATTATACCCATCGATTGGACCTGGATCAAGCTATCGTAACCACCGAGTATGATAAGAAAGGCATATCTTTCAAACGAGATGTTTTCGTGACTCCTGTTGACCAGGTTATCGTTATTAGATTGACCGCTGATAAGCCGGGGAGCATATCGTTTGTGGCTCAATTGAGAGGATACAGGAACCAAGCCCATTCCAATTATGGCACAGATTATTTCCGGATGGACGGATACGGTGATAACGGATTGATTCTCACCGGGAAATCTGCTGACTATCTTGGGGTAGAGGGAAAGATTAGGTACCAGGGTCGGGTGAAAGCTCTAGCTGAAGGCGGGCAGGTCAAAGTCGAGAATACGGATTTGATCGTCACAAATGCGGATGCGGTAACCCTGTACATCGCTGCGGAAACGAATTTTATCAATTATAAAGATGTCAGCGCTGACCCCGATTTTAGGGTCGAACAAACACTCCAACCTCTTGAGGGGAAGTCCTACGGAGAAATCAAAAAAACACATATCGAAGAGCACCAAAAATTATTCAGGAGAGTTTCCATGAATTTGGGATCGACTCCCAATTCCTATCTTCCGACCGATCAGAGGCGTCAGAAATTCGACGGGCATAATGATCCCAATCTGGCCGCCCTTTGTTTTCAGTTTGGCCGGTACATGCTGATTTCGTCCTCCCGTCCCGGAACACAACCTGCTAATCTCCAGGGGATCTGGAACAAAGATATGAATCCGTCCTGGGATTCCAAATACACCACAAATATCAACACGGAGATGAATTACTGGCCGGCAGAGGTGGGGAATCTGAGTGAGTGCACTGAACCGCTTTTCCAGATGATAAAGGAGCTGACAGATCAGGGAAGCGACGTTGCACGGGAGCATTATGGGGCGAGAGGATGGGTCTTTCATCAGAACACAGATATCTGGCGGGTTGCCGCCCCGATGGACGGCCCAGATTGGGGTACCTTCAACACAGGAGGAGCCTGGTTGTGCACGCATTTATGGGAACACTTTCTTTACAGTGGAGACAGGGAATTTTTGCAACAATTCTATCCTGTGATGAAAGGATGTGTCCAGTTTTTTCTGGATTTTCTGGTCGAACATCCTGAACACGGATGGTTGGTGACCAATCCCTCCACGTCTCCAGAAAATTTTCCAGATTGGCCAGGAAACGATAAGTTTTATGATGAGGTGTGTGGTTGGATGAGCCCTGGGACCACAATTTGCGCAGGTTCGACCATCGATCTGCAGCTCCTCAGGGATTTATTCGCTTATTCGGCCAAAGCTGCTGATATTCTGGAAATCGATCGATCTTTCAGGGAAAAGATTTTAGAGACGAGGGAGAAACTTGCGCCCATGCAGATCGGCAAAAAGGGAGATCTGCAGGAATGGATCGAGGATTGGGGCCAGAAAGAAAAAAGCCACCGTCACATTTCAAATCTGTACGGTCTTTTTCCGGGAAACCAGATTTCTGAAAAAAACACACCCGCTTTGGCTGAAGCAGCCAAAGTTGTCCTTGAGCAACGTGGCTTGGCCGGCAATGGCTGGGCATCTGCCTGGAAGATGGCTTGTTGGGCCCGATTGTATGATTCCAGAAAAGCCATCGACAATTTTAACTTTTATATCCATAACTACTGTTTCGATAGTCTCTATTCTATCTGTTCCAATGCGTTACAGGTCGACGGGATTTTCGGGATTTCCGCTGCAGTCGTGGAGATGCTGCTCCAATCCCATCAGCAGGAAATCCATCTGCTTCCCACCCTGTCCGGTTCCTGGGGAGAGGGTTCAGTCAAAGGATTAAGAGCCAGAGGTGGATTCGAATTGGAAATGACATGGGAAAATGGCTTCCTGAAATCAGCCAAAATCCTTTCGCTTCTAGGTAATCATTGCAGGATTCGCACCCAAGTCCCGGTGGATGTATTTGTTGACGGGGTTAGATTGGACATTAAATCTCTTGATGAAAATCTATTCAAATTTGATACCGAAGCCGGCAGGAGATATGAAATACTGGCGAAACCTCAGAAATAAATGCAGGAGAGATCTTACCGATTATTGTTTTTTTTCCCGGAGGTGTGATAGTAGTAAAATCAATGAAGGCGCCATTACAGAACGATCGCTAGCTCTTTTTTTGAAGTATTCCGGTCAGACAGTTTGCTGTCTTCTCCTGCCGGTAAAAAGAGGAGGTAAAGTTATGAAATATGAGGTCATCGAAAAAATCGGAGCTCTTGTGACTGCTGCCTTTGGTTTGGTGGCTGCTTTAGCATGGAACGGAGCGATCCAGGCTATTTTCAAGAAGGTGTTCGGTTCAGCCGAGGGAATCACACCCATGCTGGTTTATGCCGTGGTCGTCACCATCATTGCGGTCATCGCCACCATTTGGGTTGGAAAAGCCGCAGAAAAGAGCAAAAAGAAAGAATAGGATCTTCACACACACTTCGTTAAATTATATACTGAAGCGGCCTAACTTTTCGTAGGAGGAAGAAGTATGCAGGATTTTGAAAAACTGGGAGTTTTCTACCTGGGAAAAATATTCGATCTGGATAAGGGCCATACGCTCGATGAACTTTTGCTGTATGACTCCAAAGATCTCACGACTCATGCTGTCTGTGTCGGGATGACCGGATCAGGAAAAACAGGCTTGGGTATCACTCTTCTGGAAGAAGCGGCCATCGATGGGATCCCCGCTTTGGTCATCGACCCAAAGGGAGATATGGGAAACTTGCTCTTGACCTTTCCCGGGCTCCAAACGGCAGATTTTGTTCCCTGGGTAGAACCCGATGCGGCTGCCAGGGCAGGGTTGACCGTGAATGAATATGCAACCAAAACAGCCCAAAGCTGGAAGAAGGGAATCGCTGAATGGGGACAGGATGCCTCACGCATCGAAAAATTCAAGAATTCAGTCGATGTAGCCATTTATACACCAGGAAGCCAAACCGGACTTCCTCTCACGATCTTGCGATCCTTTGCCGCACCCCCTACCTCCCTTGCCGAAGATCCTGAGGCGTTGAGGGACCGCATCCTATCCACCGTATCGGGATTGTTGGCTTTGATCGGCATCACCGCAGATCCTATTCGCAGCCGAGAACACATTTTGATCTCCAATATTTTGCATCACGCTTGGAATGAGGGAAGAAACCTCGATATTCGAACCCTGATCCAAGAGATCCAAGCGCCTCCCTTTGATCAGGTGGGCGTTTTCGATCTGGAGTCCTTTTTCGCGGGCAATGAGAGATTGGATCTTGCCGTTCAGCTCAATAACCTGCTGGCATCGCCCAGTTTTGCCGGTTGGATGGAAGGAGAACCCTTGGAGATCGGGCGTCTCCTCTACACTCCTCAAGGAAAGCCGCGCATTTCCATCCTGTCTATCGCTCATCTCAGCGACACCGAGCGCATGTCTTTTGTGACACTGTTTCTCAATGAAGTCGTATCCTGGATGAGGGCTCAGCCGGGCACCACCTCGCTCCGGGCGCTTCTCTACATGGATGAGATATTCGGATATTTTCCTCCTACGGCTGTCCCTCCATCAAAAGTTCCGATGTTGACTCTCTTGAAACAAGCCCGGGCGTACGGATTGGGCGTCGTATTGGCCACACAGAATCCTGTTGACCTCGATTACAAAGGATTGGCCAATGCCGGGACTTGGTTCATCGGCAGGTTGCAGACAGAAAGAGATAAAATGAGAGTCCTTGAAGGACTGGAAGGGGCCTCCCAAGCTGCAGGTCATGCCTTTGACCGCGCTCAAATGGATCATATTCTCTCGGCCCTCGGTAAACGCGTCTTTCTTATGCACAATGTGCACGAAGATCATCCCGTGTTGTACCAGACGCGGTGGGCCCTTTCCTACCTGCGTGGACCATTGACACGAAATCAAATACAAAACTTGATGGATCCACAGAGAGCACTTTTGGCCACCCTGAAGCCTGAGGTTCCTGCTCAGCCTTTGGTTGGAGAGGCTCAGATGGCCAGCGAGATCAAAACCGATGTATCTGAACAGCCGGCAGTTTCTTCCAAGATTAGTCAGTTCTATCTCCAGTTGGATTCAACGCAGAGAGAGGGCGAAAGCCTTATCTACAGGCCTGCTCTTCTGGGGACAGCTCGACTGCATTTCGTTTCCGTTCGAGCGAAGGTCGATTATTGGCAAGATCTCAGCCTGTTCACAGCCCTTTCTGGAGAGGAGATTTCCATTCCTTGGGAAGAATCCACTCCTCTGCAGAGTGAATCTCTTCATCTCGAAAATCAGCCCCGTATGAATGCCAAATTCTCCTCTCTTCCGGATGCGGCCACTCGCGTTTCCAGCTTTACAGGCTGGGAAAAAACCCTGTCCAGCTATCTTTACCAAAGCCAAACATTAAGCATCTGGGAATGCAGGGAATTCAAGGAATTTTCCAAGGTCGGAGAAAGCGAAGGAGATTTCCGTGGGCGACTGATCCATCATTTGCACGAAAAACGTGATCTGGCCGTCGAAAAACTCCGGAAACGGTATGCACCCAAATTGGCCGCAATGCAGGAGCGTTTGAGAAAAGCCCAGATTCGTGTAGAAAAAGAAAGATCTCAATTGGGGCAACAGAAAGTCCAGACCGCTGTTTCTGTGGGAGCCACCGTATTGGGCGCGCTTTTTGGCCGAAAGACGATGAGTGCAGGAACGATCGGACGGGCAACGACCAGCATGCGTGGTGCTGGTCGGATGGCGAGGGAAAAACAGGATATCGCAATAGCCCAGAGAGAGGTCCAAATCGTTAATGAAAAACTGGCCGCCTTGGAGGCGGAATTCCAGGCCGAAATCGCCAGCCAGGCGGCAGATTATCAGCCGGAAGAATTGGATCTGATCGAAATCCTGATCCGGCCGAGAAAAACCGATATCATGATCGACAGATTCGCTCTGGTTTGGGCACCTTGGAAGGTCAACCAAGCAGGATTTGCCGAACCGGCCTTCGAACTTAAATCCTCGGATATTTCTGGATAACGCGGTTACGCAGGTATTTCCGCTTCACGTCCATAAACGTAGTCTCCGATCCGTCGCATCCATGCGAGTTCGTCCTCATTCATGGGGCCTTTATTGACCTCCTCCAGATTCTCTTTCAGTTGAGCGGCCGTTGAGGGCCCGGTGATGACCACATCCACAGAAGGGTTGGATAAAACGAACCTGTAACAATCTCCCGCGGTTGGACGCTTTTCATCGGAAGGAATCTTTTTCGATCTCACGAGAGACATTCTTCTCGTGGCCGTAAAGGAGACGATTCCAGGGCGGTTTTCAGGAAGATGGGGGAAGATATCCTTTTCTGCGCCCCGGTTTGCTGCATTATATCGTATTTGAAAAAGTTCATAACGGGAATCTTTGGCCAGTTCATGAAAAAGTGCTCGATGATGTCCGGAAATTCCCAAGTAACGGAACATCTGCTTATTTTTCAGTTTTTCCAGTGTTTCGAGAACCTTAGGTTTCGGAGGATTTTTGTGCCAGCCCAGCAGCAGCACGTCCGCATAATCCAAACCCAGCTTTTTCAATCCTCTCATCAAACTGTGCTCCACCCCTTGACGGGACCGCCTGAAATCTTGGATCACCACGATCAAATCATCCCGTTTTCCCGAGTTCACGATGTTGCGGATGGCTTTGGCCATCTTTGAATTCCTGAGAGCTCCCCAATAGAAATAATTGCAGCCCGCTTCGAAAGCGGCTTCCAGCGCTTCAACAGGGGCTCCGTATGCGGCACCGATCCCAAGTCTTCCTGCGTTCAGCTGTGTTTTTCCTATTGTGATTTTCCGGTTCAACCAGTCTTCCATATTTTGTCTCCATTGAATCTTGAGTGTTGCTCAGGAGTCTTCATGTGCAATGAAACTATTTTCATCTCTGAATAATTATGAATATAGAAAGAAAATTATACTATAATTGAAACGGATAACTTGAATAATCATTTGAACAGGTCCAATTTAAAAGAGAGAGGGATTAGTATCTTTGTTTCCCTGTTGTTCCATGTCGTCATTCTGTTCTTCTTGATCAAAATCGTCCCTCCGGTCAGGGTGCCCCTGTACCGAAAAGTGGCCGATGTCCGTATCGTATCGCCAGAAAGGATGTACTTTCCCCGGATCGCAGGATTGACATCCACTCCCGATGAAGAGCTGTCCCTGCCAGGCAAAGAGGATATACAACAGGTAGAATCTATTGAACCTGGCGTCGTTTATTTACGTAATCTGGCCTTCGATCGCGATAGAGAAGGGACGGATCCTTCCAAGACGAATCCATTGTTCGATCTTATTCCCACCCCTAAAGCCGAGGGAAGTTTTTCTTTAGGGATTGGCCTGGATAAACCCGAGGCTGAGGAGATAAATAAAGAAGAGATACCCTCGAACTTGGATTTATCCCAGTATAGCAGACCGGCGCTTTCCGCCTTACCTTTTAATCGTGTCCTTACCCGTAAAGAGGGAAATCCTTCCGGACAGATGGTGCAGAATGTGTTGATCCGACAGGAGGGGTATGATGTTGCCCCTTGGGTCAAAGAAGTCGTGGATAAGATCCGCAACAATTGGACACTCCCTCCGATCGATGAAGCCATTGCCATAGGTGAAGTGAAAATTCATGTGATATTCGGCAAACAGGGGGATCTTGTCTCCGTGAAAATCGTGGATTCATCGGAATTTCTCGTCTTTGACAGTACCGCGCTGAGAGCTATACATTCCAGCGTACCGTTCTCCCCATTGCCTGACGATTTCCCATTAGACCGACTGGAGGCTTATCTCGTGTTTCAGTTCAATGAATAAATTATTTTTCATGGTATGGCTCGTATTTTGTCTCGCGGGTTTCTGTTCCGGTGGAGAGGAAGGCATGCCCCTAGTTTCGGGGATATGCCTTGTCGATAACGAGGTTTATCAAAAAGGCTTTCCGCCCAGGAAAATAACGATCGGTTTGCAAGCGCAAACCGAAGCCCTGTATAAAATATCCTCCCAAGGACGTGTCCTCCATGGCGGAGTTTTCCACAAAGGATTCAATTTTTTGGCCCTGTCTGCCCGGGATATGTTCGATAAAACGAGCACACACACCTTTGTACTCGAGTGCAAAGCAGATGAATGGACAGTTATGAAGGAAATCGTTGTCGATATCCGACTCGTTCCTCTTTATGTCGTCCAGAAACGGGGAGAGGAAAGAAAAAAACATGCGTTCACTTTGTCTTTTTTTATTGGCAATCAGTTGATCTATGCCACAAAAAAATTCGCATCGAGCGACATCTCTTTCAAAATCGAACTTCCCCCATCGGATGGCCGCTATGATCCTTTTGGCTTGATCAACGATACAAAAAAACCAACGGAAGGAGTGCCAATTTTTGGTGCTGTTGCCGGTCTTTATTATCTGGCAAAATCGCTTTCTCCAGGAGAGGATAAACAAGATGAGGACATGGTCTTTCAAAAAAAACAACAAATAGAAACGACATTTTTAAAACCGAATGTAACCGGGGATT
Organism: uncultured Eubacteriales bacterium; assembly: GCA_964538085.1. GTDB lineage: Bacteria > Acidobacteriota > Aminicenantia > Aminicenantales > Aminicenantaceae. The sequence goes on from CAZIDF010000002.1 coordinate 42,689, forward strand.
TATGGCAGTGGAGAGTTTTGATAATATTGAAAACGAACGATAAGGAAAACGATAAAGATTTGTTTCCTTGGGTTTTTCCAACTTCCCCCATATCTGGCGACTAAATAAAAGAACAGCGAAATGTTTGCGGAAAGCTGTGTAAGAGAAGACAGAAAATGACCTCGCGAAACCCGAAAATTTTGATCGTCGAAGATGAAAATATAATCGCATCGGATATACGAGCTATGCTCGAAGACCTTGGTTACATGGTTTCGGCCATCGTGTCATCTGGGGAAGAATCCATCCAAGAAGCATCCAAAATGAAGCCCGATTTAGTCCTGATGGATATCAAACTCAAAGGAAGCCTCGATGGAGTGAGTGCCGGGGAAGAAATTTTCAAGCAATTCCAGATCCCGATCGTTTATCTCACAGCCTTCACGGACCAAGCCACCATCAAAAGGATCAATAACGGGAAAAACGGCAATTCATCGACCGTTATCAACAAGCCCTTCGATGAAAAAGAGCTTCAAACGGTCATCAATACCACATTGGCCCACTGATCCTTCTTTCAAGTTCCCTACATTCAAATTTCCACACCCAAAGGAAGACCTTGACTTTTTTCTGGGTAGTTTATACATAATACCTGTATCTTTTTGTGGAAAAATCGATGCGCGTAGCCATGTACTACAACAACAGGGACATTCGAATAGAAGAAATGTCCAGGCCCGATTGTAGACCGGGAGAGTTGATCATGAGGGTAGAGGCGAGCGGTATCTGCGGTAGCGATGTCATGGAATGGTACCGCAAAAAAAATGCCCCTCTCGTGTTGGGCCATGAAGTGGCCGGTGAGGTAGTGGAGAGAGGCGATGGTGTGAAGAACTTCGAAATAGGGGATAGAATCGTTGCAGCTCATCATGTTCCCTGCAACACATGCCGTTATTGTCTTGCGGGCCATCACACAGCCTGTGACACTCTTCGTAGCACTAATTTTGACCCAGGAGGCTTTGCAGAATATGTCCGTCTTCCGACGATCAATGTGGATCGGGGTGTATTTTTGATTCCGGATGACCTTTCCTACGAACAAGCGACCTTTCATGAGCCGCTCGGGTGTGTGCTGAGAGCACTCCGTGCAGCGAGACTCCAGCCTGGTCAGAATGTGCTCGTCATAGGAAGCGGGATTGCGGGGCTTTTGATGATTCACGCAGCCAGGGAATTGGGCGCAGGAAAGATTTTAGCCATCGATCCCGTGCTTTTCCGTCTGGATATGGCCAAGCGATTCGGCGCTGACGAGGCTATCCCTCCAGAAGAAGATTCCAAGGCCATCTTGCGAAAATTGACTGGAGGACATTTGGCTGACCATGTCATTGTCTGTACGGGAGCGGAAAAAGCCCAAAATCAGGCTTTGGATTTGGCGGAAAGGGGAGGTGTGATCCTGTTTTTTGCACTTCCCGATCCAGGTGTCAAGCTTTCCTTTTCCGTGACAGAAGTTTTTGGCCGGAACGACCGAACCTTGATCACATCCTATGGAGCCAGTCCTTATGATTCATGGTCCGCCCTTGAACTCATGCGTTCTCCATCTCTCCGCGTCAGGGACATGATCACCCATCGGCTCCCCCTGTCTGAAACGGCAATGGGATTTTCGCTTGTCGAGCAGGCTCAAGACTCTATGAAAGTTATCATCGAACCACAGAAATAGGCATTTTTTTTATTTGGAGGTTTAAAAATGGACTGGGGAATGAAAAACCGGCTATCCAGAATAATAAAAGCGCAAACCAACCGCACAGTCATGCTGGCCGTTGACCATGGTTATTTTTTAGGACCCACACACAAATTAGAGGATGCCAGGGCCACCATCAAGCCTCTTTTGCCCTACGCAGACGCCCTTATGTTGACAAGAGGAATATTGAGGACATCCATCGATCCCGGTGAGGATATTCCGATCGTACTGCGGGTCTCGGGAGGAAGCAGCATTGTCGGAAAGGATCTCTCCAGAGAAGGAATAACAACCTGTATAGAGGAAGCGGTCCGCTTGAATGTTTCTGCGGTCGCCCTTTCCATATTTGTCGGGACAGATTATGAACACCAGACTTTATGCAATCTGGCGGCCCTTGTGGATCAAGCCCAACCCTTCGGTATCCCGGTTTTAGCCGTCACTGCAGTCGGTAAGGAACTGGGAAAAAGAGATGTTCGTTTTTTGTCTCTTTCCTGTCGTATCGCGGCAGAACTGGGAGCGACTTATGTCAAGACTTATTACTGCGATGAATTCGAAAAGATCGTCGAGAGCTGCCCGATTCCGATCGTGCTCGCTGGAGGGCCGAAACTGGAGACGGAGCTGGATGCTCTCGAGATGGCCCACGATGCGGTGGAAAAGGGAGCTACCGGCGTGGACATGGGACGAAATATATGGCAATCTCCCCATCCTGTGGCCATGATCAAAGCTGTACGGGCGGTCGTCCATCAAAAGATGTCTCCTGAAGAAGCCCATCGAATTTTTGAGGAGAGCAAATAGTCCAAACAGCTAATGAGCGCAAAAAGAGGGTGGATTCAATGAAAATTGCATTGGTTCAGCAACACGCTACAAAGGATCCCCAAGAAAATTGTGAGCGGGGAATAGCGGCTTTCCACGAAGCTGTAGAGGCAGGTGCCCGTCTGGTAGCTTTCCCTGAACTTGGCTTTCTGCCTTTTCTGCCCCAGAATCCGGCCTCGCCCCAAAGTGTTATGTTCGCAGAAACCATACCGGGTCCCACTGTGAAAAAATTTCAAGAATTGGCGAACAAATACGGAACGGTCGTGGTCTTAAATCTTTTCGAAACAGATGGGAAAAACACCTATGATTCCTCTCCCGTGATCGATTCAGACGGTTCTCTTCTTGGAACAACCCGCATGGTCCACATCATGGATGGCATGGGATTTCATGAAAAGGGGTATTACACCCCTGGCAACACAGGGACATTCGTTTTCCAGACGAGTATCGGCCGGATCGGGATCGCCATATGCTACGATCGCCATTATCCCGAATACATGAGGAATCTCGGCCTTCAAGGTGCCGAGATCGTTCTTATCCCTCAAGCTGGAGCCATGGAGGAGTGGCCCGAAGGACTTTTCCAGGCTGAGGTCCAAGTGGCCGCATTCCAAAATGGCTATTATGCTGCGCTTGTGAACAGAACAGGGAAAGAGGATACCCTTCACTTCTCCGGGGAGTCTTTTGTCGTGGATCCTGAAGGAAAAGTTGTTGCCCAAGCACCTCAGGATCAGGATTTTATCCTGTATGCAGACTGTGATCTAAGCAAAGTTTCTCTATCCCCGGCCAAACGATTTTTCATGCCAGACCGCCGTCCGGATTTTTACACAACATTCGGCCCGGACGAACGGGAGTAAAATGAATAGCTGGTTCGTGCTCAACACAAAGCCAAAAAAAGAATTCCAGGTGGAACGGCTGTTCGAAGAAGGCGGGATCGATTTTTATTGTCCCCGGTATATCCATGAAACAAGAACCAAACCTTTTTTTCCCGGCTATGGATTCATCTATTTTGATTATCCTTCCCAGTACAGGTTGGTCAAGTACACGCGGGGAGTGAAACAGGTTATCGGAAACCAGGAGGGGCCCATCCCTGTTTCTGATGAGATCATCAAGCAGATCAGACAGAGAGAGGTCGATGGGTACATCGAACTGGAAAAGTATGGAGAAATACCCGAGATAGGAGATGAGATAGAGATCATGGAAGGCCCGATGAAAGGGCTGAAAGGGATATTCCGTAAAGAAATGACCGATAAAGAACGGGTTATCATCCTTCTCAACTATGTCTCCTACCAAGGTCAGCTGATCATCGAAAAGAAAAAAATAAAAAAGCTTCAAACATAATCAGGAGGTATTGATGAAAGTGCCATTTTTAGATCTAAAAGCACAATACAGAACACTTAAACAAGAAATCGATAAAAAAATTCTTGAGGTTGTCGAGTCTCAGAAGTTCATATTGGGCTCAGAGGTCAGTGAAATAGAAAAAAAAATAGCCTCCTATACAAGGACAAAATATGGAATAGGAATTTCCTCGGGATCGGATGCATTGATCCTTTCCCTGATGGCGTTGGGAATAGGAAAAGAGGATGCCGTCGTGACAACGCCTTTTACTTTTTTTGCCACGGTGGGAGCTATTGTTCGGGTGGGAGCGCGAGTGATTTTTTGTGACATCGACAGGAGAACGTACAATATGAACCCGGAGAGCCTAGAAGATGTGATAAAGATTGAGATAAAAAAGAATCCGGGCTCAAAAGTCAAGGCTATCATACCCGTTCATTTGTACGGTCAATGTGCAGATATGGATCCCATACTGGCCATTGCAGAAAAATACGAACTTTCTGTCGTCGAAGATGCGGCACAAGCTATCGGTGCAGAGTATCCTTCTTCATCGGGAGTCCAGAATGCTTGTGGAATGGGGGATTTGGGCATCCTATCGTTTTTTCCTTCAAAAAACCTGGGAGCTTACGGAGATGGGGGAATGATTTTGACGAACAACGAAAATTTAGCAGAGAAAGCGAGGATTCTCAGGGTACACGGAGCTCAAAATAAGTACTTCCATGACATTATCGGGGGAAATTTTCGTCTCGATTCTCTTCAAGCGGCAGTGTTGCTTGTGAAGCTGAACTATTTAGATGATTGGTCGCAAAAAAGGAAAAATAATGCCCTTTTGTATGATAAGTTATTCAAGGAAACAGGATTGACAAAGAATGGGGTTCTTCAACTTCCGGATGCTATGTACAAACCCAGTGGAGTCCCGCGATATCACATTTATAATCAGTATGTCATACGGACAAAAAACAGAGATGCTCTCCAAAAATATCTCACGTCACAAGGAATCGCTACGGCTATATATTATCCTCTTGCCCTCCATCTCCAAGAATGTTTTACCTACTTGGGCTACGAACGAGGAGATTTTCCTGAAGCAGAAAAAGCCACAACCGAAGTTTTAGCCCTGCCCATCTACCCTGAGCTGGAAATTGACCAGCAGGAATACGTCGTCTCTCGCATCGGAGAATTTTATGAAATCGGGAAATGATCTAGGTTATCGCGGTTCGTCCAGCTTCTTTATCCAACACTAACGCTTTCATTGGCCATAGGAGAAATATTTTGATATCTTTATAGTGAATTCTAGATTGAGCGGAGGATATCATGAAAACCATGGGCATGATCGGCGGGATGAGCTGGGAATCTACTTTAGAGTATTACCGGATCGTCAACGAAACCACAAAAAAAAGATTAGGGGGATTTCATTCAGCCAGATGTATCCTTTATTCTGTGGATTTTGAAGAGGTGGAAAAGCTGCAGCACTTGGGTGACTGGGAAGAATTAACTGTTTTGATGATAGATGCGGCCAAGAGATTGGAGGGGGCAGGTACGGATTTTGTGATTATTTGCACCAACACGATGCACAAAATGGCCGAGGAGGTTGAAGGAGCCATAGGAATTCCGATCCTTCATATTGTTGATGTAACAGCCGAGGCTATCCGGGCCAATGGGGAGACGCGAGTCGGCTTGCTCGGCACAAAGTTCACGATGGAACAGGATTTTTATAAGGGACGATTAAGGGATAAGCATGGATTGGAGGTTCTGATTCCCGGAGAAAAGGAGAGACAGATCGTGCATGATATTCTTTATGGCGAGCTTTGTCTTGGAGCGATCAAAGAGCAGTCAAAAGATAAATTTAAAAGCATCATACAAAATCTCGTCGACCGAGGAGCTCAAAGCGTTATTCTCGGGTGCACCGAAATTCCGTTGATCGTCAGCCAGGATGATTACGCTATCCCCGTTTATGACACGACAAGACTCCATGCGCAAGCGGCTGTTGATTTTGCATTACGAGCAGGATGAGCTCATAGGAATAGCCTGAGGATATTCCAAAAACCCAAAAGAGAGACAAGCAGGATCGCAACGCCACCCGCAATGTTTTGCCATGGTGTATTGACCAGGCCTGCCATATTCTTTCGATTGTTGAGAACGATCAAAAGGAAAATCGATGCCACAGGGAGGACCAGGCCGTTTGCCACCTGGGCAAAAACGATGATAGCGAGGGGATTGAAGTCGAAAAGCGAGACGATCAGTCCGGTCACGATGACTCCCATCCAAACCGCGCGAAAATTTCCAGATTTGGAATCCTTTTTCCAGCCAAGAATACCGGAGGAGGCAAAAGCAGCAGCATATGGAGCGGTTATGGCTGAGCTCAGTCCTGCCGCGAAAAATCCCATTCCGAATAGCAGGTTTGCGAAGGAACCGAATAAGGGCTTAAGCTGTTGTGCCATCTGGGCTCCGCTTTCCAGAGCAATGCCTTTTTCATAAAAAGCCACAGCAGAAGTGACCACGACCGAAACGGATATCAGACCGCCTAGACCGATGGATAAAAAAAGGTCTTTTTTGACGTTTCCTATGTCTTCTTTGCTTTTCCACTTTTCTTTTACGGAAGAAGAATGGAGGAACAGGTTATAAGGAACGACCGTAGTGCCGACCAAAGCGAGCACGAGGAAAAGGGATTTGTCCGGAAATGTGGGGATCATCCCTTTAAAGATCGCGAGCATGTTGGGTTTGACAAGAATAAGGGTCGCCAGGAAGGAAAGACTCATGAAAAAAACCAGGAAAATCAAGAATTTTTCGACGACCCGGTATTTTTTTCTGCTGAGAACGAACGCAGATATGAGAGATATCAAGATGACCCAGATTTTTTTTGATAAGGAACTGACCATCTCCAAACCCAACGCCCCTCCAACCAGGTTCCCGGCTTCATAAGCGGCACAACCGAATGTGACGGAGGAAAGAGTCAGGATGATAAAAAGCATTTTTGTCGTTCGATTTTTTGGGAATTCTCTTAAAGACTGGCCTAGATCATATCCAGAACCCAGGCTCAGTCTTCCCGTCATTTCTTGCAAGATCAGCGTGGTGGCGACCGCAAAGACCAAAGCAAAAATAAGAGCATACCCGAATTGGGCGCCTGCCATCGAACAGGTTGTCACCGTCCCCGGACCTATAAAGGCTGCTGCGACGAGGAAACCCGGACCAAAGGCCTGCCTCCTATTTTTTTTTGCCATATCCCCCGCCTCCAGGTGTTTCGATACGCAGAATATCTCCGGGCTGGACTTTTAGATTTGCTTTGGGACCCAAATATTTTTTCTTTCCTTTGTGAGGGATTAATAGATTTTTCCCCTTTTTTCCATCCTCTCCTCCCAGAACGCCATAAGGAGAAAACTTTCGTCTCTCCGATAGGATGGACACTTGAGTGGGGACGAAAAATTGGTATTCCCTGATGATGCCTTCTCCCCCTTTAAACTTGCCACTTCCTCCCGAGGATTTTCTCAAGGCATATTTTCTGATTCTCATGGGCAGATAATTTTCAAGAGCTTCTATAGGGGTATTCAAGGAGTTTGTCATATGGGTATGCACCCCACTCAGTCCGTCTCTTACCGGACTGGCCCCCATTCCGCCACCGATGGTTTCGTAATAGGTGAATCGGGATTCTTTTTCCGTGTCATATCCACCAAAGGCCACATTGTTCATTGTTCCCGAGCTGGCCGCTGGAATTTTTTCTGGGATGGCCTTCGAAAGAGCACCGAGGATAACATCGACAATCCTCTGAGATGTCTCAACGTTGCCCCCGGCTGTGGCCGCTGGATGCTGGGCATTGACCACGGAACCTGTGGGCGCTACAATTTTGAGCGGTCGCATCAAACCTGTGTTAAAGGGAATATCTTCCTCCACAAGGCAGCGAAACACGTACAAGATGGCCGAACATGTGACCGCAAAGTTGGCATTCACTCCTCCCTCCACTTGGGCTGAGGAAGAACTGAAGTCGAGGATCGCTTCGTCCCCCTGGATGCTTATCTGGACGGCTATTTTGACGGGATCATCCGTTATCCCGTCATTGTCCATGAAATCCGCAAAGGAATATATCCCATCTGGAATGTTTCGTATGGTTTTCCGCAAAATATTCTCTGTGTAGTTTTGGATGATCTGGCCATACTGAATGAGCTTTTTGTGGCCAAATTTTGCGGCCATTTCTTTCAATCGTTGCTTGCCTGTATTGTTGGCAGCTATTTGTGCCAAGATGTCTCCCTTTCTTTCCTCAGGCGTGCGCACGTTGGCCAGGATAAGATCGAGAATGTCTTTCTCGAGGCTCCCTTTCCTGACGAGTTTCACAGGAGGAATGATCAAACCTTCTTGGAAGATTTCAGAGGCAAGTGGCATCGAACCGGGAGTCATGCCTCCTACATCAGAGTGGTGGGCACGATTAGCGACGAAAAATGTCAGCGTATTCCCTACGAACACGGGTGAAATGCAGGTAATGTCGGGAAGATGTGTGCCACCTTGATAGGGATCATTCAAGATCACAAGATCCTTGTCGTCGAATGAGAGGATTTGAAGTGTGGCCTGAACGGATAAGGGCATAGCTCCTAGGTGAACCGGAATGTGCGATCCTTGAGCGAATGTCTCTCCTTCAGCATTGAACAAAGCACATGAAAAGTCCTTTCTTTCTTTAATGTTCGGGGAGAGGGCTGATCGACCTAGAACAGCTCCCATCTCTTCTGAAATGGACACAAAGATGTTTTTGAAAAGCTCCAACTCGATCGGATCGAAATTGTTCATCGGATTAGATCGATTTCTCCATGATCAGATTGAGAAAACCATCCACCACAAGGGTGAATCCGGGAGGAAGGAAAGTCGTCGAATCTTGATCCACGATAAGAGCCGGACCGAGAATCCTGTTGCCTGCCCCGAGGATTTTCCTAACGTAGACGGAAGCCATGTGTTTTTTTCCTCCATAATAGAGCGTTTGTTTTTTTAGCCATGCTTGTTTCGAAGGTATCTCTCCCCTCATTCGATGTTTTTTCAAGCTGATTTTTTTGGTAACACCGATGGATTTCAGACGGATATTGACGATCTCGACAGGGTGCCCGACGTGATGGTATGAATAGAGCTTCTGGTGGGCTCTGTGAAAATCGGATAAAAAGGTTAGATGGGTTGATTTTGTGGGCCGATAGGGAAGAGTGATCTCATAGGACTGTCCCAGGTACCTGAGGTCGAGAAAAGGAGACATGCGGATATTTTCTGCGGCAAATCCCTCTTCTTTCATATCCCGGAGGCTTTTTTTCTGAAGTGCATGAACATGTTTTTCCAGTTCTTGCGGTGTTGTGAGCTCGACCGATTTCAAGATGGATTGGGAGTAGTCTTTTATGGAATCTGCCATGAGCAAACCCAAGGCAGAAAGAACACCGGCGTTTTTGGGAACGATCACTTTTACGATATCTAGGTTCGAAGCGATCTGGATCGCGTGCATACCCCCGGCTCCACCGAAAGATATGAGGGCAAAATCCCGTGGGTCGTGACCGCGCTCTATGGAAATGACCCGGATGGCTTTTTCCATGTTGGCATTGGCGATCTGGATGATCCCGGAGGCAGTCTCCAAATAGGTCTTGTCAATTTTTTTTGCGAGATTATTTATAACTCTTTTGCTTCTTTCCGGGAATATCTTCATCTTGCCGCCGAGAAAAAATTCCGGAACCAGGCGACCGAGGACAAGATTGGCATCTGTAACTGTCGGAATATTCCCCTTGCCATAACAAGCCGGGCCGGGGTCGGCACCAACGCTGTGCGGCCCGACCCGCAACGATCCCCCGCTGTCCACGAAAGCGATCGAACCACCTCCGGCTCCCACGGTGTGAATGTCGATGATCGGAAGGCGCACTGGATAATCGCCGATCTGGCTTTCACTTGTCCTTTGAATTTTGCCATCGATCAAACAGACATCCGAAGATGTCCCTCCCATATCAAAGGAGATCATTTTTTTCAGTCCGATGGATTTTCCTAAATGAAAAGCCCCGACAACACCCCCGGCAGGGCCGGAGAGGGCTGTTCTGATCGGTTCTGCTTTGGCGATCTTGGGTGAGATGTATCCTTCGTTAGATTGCATGATGCGCAAGTTCTGGATCGAGAGCTTCCGCTCTAAACTCATCAGATATTGGCTGATAACAGGCATCAAGAATGCATTCACAACGGCAACGACCGTTCTTTCAAATTCTCGGTGTTCGGGTAAGATGTCGCTCGATATAGAGTACAGGATGTGTTTTGCTTTAAGTCTGTCCCGGACGAATCCTTCGTTCGAAGGATTGGCAAAGGAGTTGACCAAGGAGACGGCGACAGCCTCCACTTTTTTCTTTATGATGTTATCCAGGACGGTTTCCAATTCTTTCTCAGAGATCTTTTTTTCTGTTTTTCCTGTTGCCGTTGTCCGTTCTTCCAAACCGAAGCTTAAGCTCCGGGGAAGCAAAGGGTGCCTATCCTCCCCCTGGAGACTGTACAGGTTTTTCCGAACCTGTCGGCCGATAAACAGGATATCTTCAAAGCCTTTGGTGGTGATTAGAGCTACACGACCTCCCTTTCTTTCCAATAGAGAATTGGTTGCAACGGTTGTCCCATGAATGACAAAAGGAAAGGAGGAGGCTGACCGGTACTCTTGAATACCACGAAGAATGGCTTGAGAAGGGTCATCAGGGGTAGACGGAATTTTTAATACTTCCAGCCTGCCATCGGTCGCGATCACGAAGTCTGTGAAAGTGCCTCCTGTGTCCACACCGATCCGGATTTCCTTCGTCTTCATTGCTTGCAACTATCACAAGATGTGGAGGAACACGTGTCGCAGCTGCTGGAGGAAGCTTTGAGTTTGTTGCTGCTTCCTCCGATACCGAAAGAAGAAACAAGTTTCTCGAGGTTTTTGTTCCCGCAATTTTTACAAGAAACGCTTTTTTCTCCGCCGATAGCGACAAGGGCTTCCATATGAGTCTGACATTTATTACAGAAAAATTCGTAGATGGGCATGGGAACTTCAGGTTTTTTTTAAGATGTTTTCAAGGGTTTTTTTTAATTCTTCCTCGCTTATAGGTTTGAGGATAAATCCGGAAGGATTGACCTCTTGGGCTTTGGCCATTGTGATTTCATCTGCAAAACCTGTAAGGAACACCACGGGTATTTGGAAAAGAGCCCGGATTCTCTTGGCGGCTTCTATTCCATCTATCTCTCCCTTTAATCCGATATCCATCAGGACCAGATCAGGGGCTGACTGCTCTACTTTTTTGACGGCTTCATCTCCCTGAAAGGCTATGGCTGCGATGCTGTAACCGGCTTTTTTCAACATGTTCTGTATGTCGATCGAAACCACGCCTTCGTCTTCCACGACCATGATGTTGGCTTTGCTGGCAGTCATCTAAATTACCGCAATAGCCTCGATCTCCACCTTGACATTTTTCGGCAGCCGGGCAACCTGCACAGCTGCACGGGCGGGATATGGAGGCTTAAAAAATTCTGCATAGACGGCATTCATACGGCTGAAATCGTCCATATCCTCGAGAAAAACGGTGCATTTGATGACGTTGTCAAATGTGCATCCCCCTTCATCCAATACGGCTTCAAGGTTGTTCAAAACCAGCCTTGTTTGATCCTCGATGCTTCCCGAGTTCAGTTCTCCCGTGGATGGATCGATCGATATCTGGCCAGAAGCAAATATCATGCCGTTGGCGGCGATAGCCTGAGAATACGGACCGATCGCTTCGGGAGCTTTGTCTGTTTTGATGACTTTTTTCATCGTTTTTCTCCTTGTTTGATTTCCGAGTAGATGAGGACCGACCAGGGCCACACCACCTATGGTTATTAGAGCGTGTCTTCTTTTCATCCTAAACTCTCCTTTTGAGATTGTTCTAGGATTCCCTCGTACAGAACAACATTGTATTAAATCATGGGGCTAGATTCCAGAAAAATCATTGAACATCGTTAACAATACATTAGTGATGGTTTTGATGGGGAGAACAGAAGATTGAGAAAGATCAATCCTTTATCATGTCGGTGCGGATGAGGATGTCGAATCCTTCAAAGGCATAGCGGCGCAGATTCCCATCCTGTTTAAAATTGCCCGTTCCTGCCATGATGTCTTCAAAGGCAGCCGCGACACGAAGAATGACCTCGCTTTTTACCCAGGGATCATTATGTCCGGAGCATAGGTAGTCATATTCGTCGATACGGCTTTTCAACAAATCGATGGAGGCTCTGTACTGCCCGATATCCACATCGGCCGGATAGGCATACAGGGGCCCGGGAAAAAATGTATCTCCCGAAAAGAGCAGACGGATTTTCTTATCCAACAAGCAGATCGAACCGGGAGAGTGTCCTGGAGTATAGATGACTTCCAGTTCTCGTCCTACTCCCAGATCGATGATGTCGCCATCCTCCAAAAGATCTGTGGGTTTTGCAGGAGGGATTTCCCAAGTATCACTATCAAATTCTTCAGGGAGAGATTTCCAGATCGAGTCTCCCGTGATGCTGGATCGTAGCCGGTCATTTTTTACTCCTTGGAGGAGCTTTTTTATGCATTCTGGATGGTTGAAACAGGCAATGGAATCGAACTGGCTGTTTGCACCTATATGATCCCAGTGCGTATGCGTGTTCACGACCGATACAGGGAGATCCGTCAGCTCTTGGACAAGCTTTCTGAGGTCTCCTATTCCAGTCCCTGTGTCGATCAATATCCCCTTTTCCTTACCTATCACAAGGTAGCTGATGGCCTCCTCGAATTGGAAGGGTTCATAGATGGCCAGGGTGTCATGGGAGATTTTGTAAACCTCATACCATTCCTGAGCGACGTTTATTTTTTCAAGCGAAGAATAAACGGGACGAGGCAAGTTTTCCCACCAGCTCTTGGGCTGGATGGTCTCAGCCCTTTGGGAAGTCTCTTTTGCAGGCTTTTCACCCTGGCATGATACCAAAATCAGAGCCAATGAGAAGAATAGGACCCTATATCCCTCAATCACAATTCCTCTTCCGTTTTATCGATCTTTAGACTGACCTTGTTGCGCCCCAGCCATTTGCTGTGCTTCATCAAGGATTTGGCACGGTCGATAAGGCCATCGAGAGAATCCACTCTGGAGGCTAGCGTTGCCCCTAAAGATATGGTAGCCCGTACAAGTTTTGAGCCCGCTGTGATGTTCGACTTCTCGACGAGTAACCTTATCTTGTTTCCGACAAGATCCAACTTGCTTTCATCGATATTCAGAGCAACGATCAGGAATTCGTCGCTTTCCCAGCGGCCCACAAGGTCGAAAAATCGGATGCTGTTGTTTATGGTTTGGGCCAGGGACCGGAGGATCTGGTCCCCGGCAGGCTTGCCATAGGAATCGTTCACTTCTTTCAGGTGGTCCACGTCCAGATAAAACAATCCAAAGGAGATCCGGTATCTCTTTATTTCTTCCAGTCTTGTTTGGAGGTGGATCTCCAGGAATCTTCGATTTCCGACTTCAGTCAACGGATCGAGTAATTGCATGTGCTCCAATTCTCTTTTTCGTTGGGGCATGATGAATTTTGGAGAAATATCATTGAAGGTTTCAACAGCGGCAATAACTTCTCCGTTCTCTCCAGAAATAGGGAATGCTTTGATGGCTACAGGTAGCCTGTATCCTTCTTTGTGCTGAAAATAGGCTTCCATTTGGTGGGTTTTGCCGTCGGAAAGGGCCTGTTTGACAGGACAATCTTTCTCGCAAATGTTTCTACCCGATTCATCCACCGGGCTGATGATATTGTCCGAACATTTCCTCCCGCTGACAAAAGATTTGTCATAGCCCGTGATTTGTTCGGCCCCCTTATTCCAAAAAAATATCTTGCAATCCTGGTCCACGAAATAAATCCCATCATGAACATTGTTGAGGAGAATTTCCGTGAATTTTTTGTCTATACTTTCCTCAGGGAATGATTTTTTTTCCACTGTACTATCCCAAAGCTGTCTTTTTACCCCAAAATATTTATACCAAAGACGGTCTTCGAAGTCAAAATATTCTGTCGCCTTGAGGAAGGATATTCCGCGATCCTTGACTTTTCACTAACCAGGAGTTATAAAAAACCCATCTCAATATAGGGGAACGGAATGGTTCGAATCGTCGGAACAAAAATCCGAAAGTTGCGAGAGGAAATGGGCCTTACCCAGGAAGATTTAGCCAAATCGGTGGGATTGTCCTCCGAGTTCATTTCTCTCCTGGAACTGGGAAGAAGAAGCCCCAGCCTAGAAAGCTTGTCGCGAATCGCAAAATTTCTTGATAAAAAAATCTCTTATTTCCTTCTTGAAAAAGTGGAATCGTTCGATTCTCTGCTTCGCGGGAATAAGATTGATTCAAAAACAAAGCGATTGCTGAAAACCTTTCGAAAATATTGTGAGGATTACCTTTGGTTGGAAGAAGCAAACGGGAGGCAATCAGATCTGGGTCCTGTTTATTCCCATGTAAAGGCTGAAAAAATGGCGGAACAGGAAAGACGCCGTTTAGGCCTGGGACAAGATGCCATCCCCCAAGTTTTTTCTCTATTGGAGCAGAGCGGTCTGCATGTGTGGAGACATCCTGTTCCCGATGACATTCCTATCGCCGGTGTTTTTGTGTTTTTTGATTACAAACAATCGGCTTTTGCTCTCGTCAACAGCAACCAATCATTCCATCAGCAAGTCTTGACAGCCACGCATGAGTATGGTCATTACCTGAGGGATCGTTTTGACGGACCGATCATCGACAACCCCGATATCTTCATCGAAGATTACATCACGCTTTACCATGGGAGAGAAAAATTCGCCCAATCATTTGCTTTGCATTTTCTGCTTCCTCCCGAACGGCTCAGAGATTTTGTGGAAAAGGACCTCCGATCCAGGCAGCTTAACGTTGAAGATATCCTGTATATCAGGAGATGTTATGATGTGAGTTTCCTCGTTATGCTTCAGATGTTGAAAAAGCTTGAATATATTTCGCTCGGTCAGTACAAAGAGTTACAAAAACTGGATTGGGAGCTATATGAAAAGGCCCTATTCGGATCGAATTATGCCTCTGTCCCGCATAAATCAAGAGGTCATTCTCTTTTTTCGGCGCGGTTTATAAGCCTCGTGCTGGATGCTTTTAGGCTAAAAAAGATCACGGCAGAAAAGGCCGCTCAGCTTCTCCACATGAATAAAGAGAAATTCCATTCTTTGCCTAAAAAGTGAACCGGTCGGTTTTCTCACTTCCTGCGTTCCGTCAAATTTCGATAAAACTTCTGATGATATTCTTCGGCAGGATAAAAGTCCGTTACCGGTAGTACTTGAGTCGCGATCTGTGCGGAAAACCTGCCTGATTTTTCCCAGCTTTCGATCATCTTCTCTGCCTTATGTTTTTGATCTTCGTTGTGATAAAAGATGACCGATCTGTACTGCGATCCAAAATCCGGGCCTTGCCTGTCGACCTGAGTGGGATCATGAAGTTGAAAAAAGGCTTCCACAAGCTCGCTGTAGGAAACAACTTCAGGGTCGAACAAAACGTGGACAGCCTCGGCATGCCCGGTATCGCCACGGCAAACCTGTTGATATGAGGGATTCTCCACGCTCCCGCCTGTGTATCCCACGGTGGTTTGCACAACTCCATGGATCTTGCTGAACGTATCTTCCACACCCCAAAAACAGCCGGCTGCAAATGTAGCGATCTCTCTAAAGTCGAGAGCGATGGAATTGATGCAGAAATGCCGTCGAGAAGGAGAAGGACCATCATCGAACACGTGTCCGAGATGAGCTCCACATGTTGCACACCTCACCTCGATCCGTTTCATGAACAGAGAATGGTCTTCTCGATATTCAATGTTTTCCTCATCCACAGGATCCGTGAAACTCGGCCAGCCTGTTCCATGGTCGTATTTTGTGTCCGAACGAAAAAGAGGAGTACCGCAACCGACGCATTGATATAGGCCTTCCTGGTAATGGTCATTATATTTTCCTGTAAAGGGCTTTTCCGTTCCAGCTTCCCTCATGACGTGGAATTGTTGGGGAGTGAGAATCTTTTTCCACTCAGCCTCTGCTTTTGTTACCTTTTTTATCATCATGGTTTTCTTCCCCTCAAGATATAGTCTATTGGCGCGATTACTGGGCCAGAAATGATCGGTCAGCCAGATCGCTGCAAGAAAAAGCAATGGGAATACGAAAAGTTCCTTTTTTAATCTCATGCTTTCTCCAATTCCGAATATTCCTATAGAAATATTATACTTTATCGGAAGCTAATCACAAAATCTGGGTTTTTTTCTCTTGCTTGATTTGGACAATTAGGATTAGATAACTTTATGCACAGGTCGAAAGCGTTGCCTATCCATATTGTCCATAGCAGGAAAGCATGATCGCAAGAACAAAAAACATCTCAGGAATTTGTCTATCGTTTTTATGCCTGTTCATCCTCTTCCTTTTACCGGGTTTCAGTGATGAAAAACCTCAAGTTATCCCGCTAGAATCAGCGCAAAATACCCAACTGAGGAAGGCATTGGATGCAGAGATAGATGTGTTGAGCGGAAGGTTGTTCGAGATGAATGATTGGATGTACCATCATCCAGAGCCAGGTTTTCTCGAGTTCAAGGCTGCAGCCTTGTTGATCGAAGAGCTGAAAAAGAATGGATTTACCGTTGAAGAAGGAGTCCCCGGGTTTACTCACGGCCTTTAAGGCAAAATATTTGGGAAGCTCTGAACCGCCTGTTATCGGAATAGCGGTGGAGTATGATGCCCTGAGAGAGAACCCTCCCTTTCATGGATGCCAACACAACATGCAAGGACCCACAGGCATAGGCGCCGCGATCGCCCTGACTAGGGTGATGACAAAAAACAAAATCCCTGGAAGTGTATGGGTTATCGGCACGCCTGCCGAGGAAGTCGGACCACCAGCGCCCTTGATGCCGTTCTTCTTATGTTTCATGAATTCCGTTTTCACGGGATTGTCAGCGATGGGGGAGCCGCTTCCAACATCGTCCCTGACATGGCTTCAGCCACCCTCTGGATTAGGCACCTGATGGATGAGACTCCTGTCGGAGCGATGAATCCAAGGAAAGCTAGAGAAAAAATAGAGAGCAAAGTGGAAGTCTTGGATAATATGGCCAAGGGATGTGCTTTGGCCACAGGAACGACGGTGGACATCGATCATTATGGGGAGTACAATCCCGGTATTTCAATCGGCGTGTTGAACGATGTGGCCTTTCATTATGCCCTGGAGTATGGAGGCATGAATAGGGGAGAGAGGGAAGTTCCTCGACATTGGGAAGAAACTGGATTTGCTACTCTAAAAGTGCCGGGCGTCCATATCAGCATCGGGTCACTCCCAGGAGAACGCAGACATCACGATTAGTCCTGCCGGACACGAATCCCTTCTTTTGACAACGAAGGTTATGGGAGCCGTGGCACTGCGGATGCTGATGGACAAAGACTTGAGGAAAAAAGCCAAGGCCGAACATACCGAATGGCTAAAAAAATACAACGAATGAGCCTGGTTTAAAACTTTTTCAGGTATATACTTCCTCCAGAGGTTCTCAAATAGAGTTCCGGGCCTCCCCCGTTCATTTTAGCGTGCATCGAACTTTTGTCTATTTCACCGCTGATAGAGACCGGGAAATCCGTGTGGACTCTGCCTCCAGACGCTTTTGCATTCACATCCAGGCTCATATTTTCATCTAGCTGAACAGTGATCGATCCTCCTGACGTTGTCAGTCGGCAATCGGATTCGGGTTGTCGTGAAAGATAGGCTTTTACCGCCCCCCCAGAAGTGTGGGCTTCTATCGTGCCCATAACTTCGTCGACAGTGATGCTTCCTCCCGAAGTCTGAGCATCCACAGGGCCTTCAGCATGTCTGATATGAATGCTCCCTCCAGATGTTCGGATGTTTGATCTTCCTATTACTTCACCGATGGAGATGCTCCCTCCAGAAGTTTTTCCGGAGATGTTGCCCCTTATGTTATCGAATTTGAGGCTTCCTCCTGAGGTATTGCTCAAGATTTTCCCAGAGAGATCTTCGACAGATATGCTCCCGCCCGAGGTCTGTAGATCGACATTGTATTCTGAAGGAACAGCAATGATGTATTTCACCTGGAGGTGTCTGCCTATGTTATTCCAGAATCCTTTGATCCCTTTTTTGTATTTTGCTTGGATAGTGACATCGTTCCCGGAGTGGGTGAATTGGATGTCAAAATCTTTAAGAATTTCCTCCGCTCTTTTTTCATTGTTTGTTCTGATCTCGCGGAGAATTTCGATTTCAACCGAATCGATATTTCCCCCCCGGACTGATATCGATCCGATATCGCTTTCGAGCGAAAGAGTTCCTCCAGTTCCGACCGGGTATGATTTGTTGATTCTGTCTTCGATGTTTCCGTATGTGAGACAGTTGGCAAAAAGAAATAGGATGGCGGTTAAAACGCCGAAAAAGCATGATCTTTTTCTTTTAGATTTCATCCTGTCCTCCAAAGTAATAAAAAGCTGAGTCTCTTCATACCTATGTACGAGATTCTTTGAAAAAAGGTTCCCTCGCTTCGGTCTTATGCTTTTAATGTTGCACAGAATGTGGTATTTTAGTTCAAACAAGGGAGAATAGGCAGGACGTACGACTAAACTAACGGAGTGAGTCATGTTGAATAGAATCAAAGGTTGTCTTCTCGGGCTCGCTGTTGGGGACGCGCTGGGGGCGCCTGTTGAGCATCTTTCTTGGGAAAAGATCAAGGAAAAGTATGGGGAGAGCGGGATCGCCGATTACGATGTCTGGAACGGATTCAAACCTGGATTCTATACAGATGACACTCAGCTTTCGTTGGCCACTGCCAAAGGGTGTATCCATGCCCATTTTAGCCTGATGAGAGGTGGAGAAGCCCATTCTAAAGAATTTGTGTACAAGAGTTATATGGTGTGGCTTGAAAGCTTGCAGGATCCCTGCCATGTGAGACACCCTGGGTATACCTGCATGCACGTGCTGCAGAGCGGAGAAAAAGGCTCTATCCGAAATCCTATCAACGATAGTACCGAGGCAAGCGGAATATTACGAACAGCTCCTGTAGGATTGGCATTTCCTCCGGGGATGGCATTCAGGGAAGCAGCCGATTATGCCGCATTGACCCATGGACATCCTTCTGCTTATTACGCGGCAGCATTTTTGGCTGAGATCATTGCCCACATCATCGAAGGAAAATCCCTTCAAGATGCAGTCGAGTTGAGCATCGAACTGCTTGTCGCTTTTGAAAATCACGAGGATTTACTCCGCTACTTAGAGATTGCCTTGGAGCTGTTCCTAGACCAAAAATCGGTTGAAGAGGCTATCTCCCAAATGGGCGATGGTGTTTCTGCAGCCGAAGTTCTCGCCTTCGGTGTATTTTGTGCGCTGAAACATGTATTTGAGTTCTCGGAAGGAGTGAAAGCCTCAGTCAATTATTCTGGGATCAGCACTTCCAGCGGATTGGTCACGGGAGCAATTCTCGGCACTCTGCTCGGCCATGAAGGGATTTCTGATCATTGGGTGTCTGGGCTGGAAAACTCTCAAGAGATCATCGAGATCGCTGAAGATATGCACAAAATTTTTAAGCTAGGCGAAAGAATTTCTTTTGAAAAATATTGTTAGGAATAAGTAGCGGCAATAATCTGTCAGCTGCCCAGACATGTGAACTTGCTCGCGATCCCCTGGTCCTGATCTTAGCTCCAACAATAGCAGGGGACGATTATGCCGGTTGAATTGGATCTAGTGCGGTCAGGCCAGTTCAGCTAGAACAGCAGTAAGAAAATTCCAGAATTTTTCAACTGAACCTATGTTTACACGTTCCTCTGGAGAGTGAGGATGCTCGATCGTAGGGCCGAAAGAAATCATATCCATGCCTGGAAATTTTTCTCCGATGATCCCACATTCAAGACCTGCATGGACAGCTCCCACTTCAGCCTCTTTTTGAAACATCTTGTTGTACACGTCTTTGCAAGTTTGTAATATCGTGGATTGGAGGTCAGGGGTCCATCCGGGATAACCCTCGGGCTGGGCAAGTTGCGCTCCGATGGTTTCGCACAGGGCAGCAATGGTATCGCGTGTGGCTTCCAATCCTGATGCGACCGAACTGCGGCTGCTGCTGATAATCTGCACGTGCTCCGGGTGTGTGTGGACTACAGCCAGATTTGTGGATGTCTCCACAAGGCCTTTCATCTCCTGATGCATGGAAAGGACTCCGTGAGGAAGGGTGACGAGAAGGTTGATGAGTGTCTTTTGTGATTCTTCGGTCAAAGGGAGTAATTCATCGGCCTTTGATTTCTCTAAAGTGAATTTGGCCTCGCTTTCAACCGATTTGAACTCGTTGTAGATCTTGTCGAAAGATTCCTGGAAGGAAGCCCGCAGAGTTTCGATCCGTGCTGGATCTGCATACAAGTTTGCCCGAGCCTCCCTCGGGATGGCGTTTCGCATGTTGCCGCCTTCCATGCTGGCTAGTGAAAAAGACGCTTTTTTTTCTGTTTGCCAAAGCATACGGGCGAGTAATTTTATCGCGTTTCCTCTGCCTTGATCGATATCGATTCCTGAATGTCCTCCTCTAAATCCGAATAGCTTAAGACAGAAAAGTTCTCCTTCGGTTCCATCTCTCCGTTTCACTGGAAGATGGATTTCTGAATCTGCGCCGCCTGCACAACCGATGGTGAAGGTTCCTTCGTCTTCGCTGTCGAGGTTGAGGAGGATTTTACCCTGTAGAAAATCCGATCTGATCTTTGTCGCCCCGGTGAGGCCGGTCTCTTCGTCCACAGTAAAAAGAAATTCAAGGGGCCCATGAACCATGCTCTTGTCTTCCATAAGAGCCAAGGCCGCTGCCACACCGATCCCGTTGTCGGATCCAAGAGTGGTTCCTTTTGCCGAGATCCAGTCTCCTTTTTTTTCGGGTTGGATAGGGTCTTTGCTAAAATCATGCTCAATATCAGAATTTTTTTCGCAAACCATATCGAGGTGTCCCTGGAGGATAACGCCCGGTGCTTTTTCCATGCCAGGAGATGCGTTTTTGGATACAACGACATTCCCGACATCATCGCGTTTCCATCCCAGGTTGAAGTTTTTAGCCTGCGATATGATGTAATCCCCCAATTCTTTTTCGTTGCCCGAGCAGTGAGGGATTTTCAATATTTCTTCGAAGTGTTTCCAAATGAGAGAAGGATTGAGATCATCGAAAATAGGTGACATCGTTATTTCTCCATTATAGAGTGATATATCATAAAAAAATCGAAACAGTAGAATGACACAAAATCCCTCCGGATTCAAGATTAATCGAAGAAAAATCTTTTGACATGATCCCCCTGCTTTCCATAAAATTATTTTATCTCCAGATGGAAAACGCATTGATTCAGTCCTACTGTGGTGTATTTGGATCTGTACCTGAAGTCTTTTCTTCCGCTCCCGGAAGGATCAATATAATCGGGGAACACACAGATTACAATTCAGGGTATGTTTTGCCAACGGCCATCGATCGTCATGTCGTGCTTCTCGCCTCCAAACGGGCGGATAACATTGTCCATGTTTGGGCGGACAGTTACAAACAGGAAGCAAGATTCAGGCTGGGAGAGGATCGTGATACCAAACAAGGAGGTTGGATCGATTATGTCAAGGGCATCTATTGGATACTTGCGCAAAAGGGGGCTTCCCTTCGAGGGATCAATGCCTATGTTTGGGGCAATGTTCCATTAGAATCGGGACTGAGCTCTTCGGCAGCATTGGAAGTGAGCACCCTCCATGCCCTCAATATGTTGTTTGCGCTTCATCTTACACCTCTGGAAATGGCCCAGCTCGCCCAAAAATCCGAGAATGATTACGTGGGCGTGAAATGTGGACTTATGGATCAATTCATATCTGTGTTCGGAAAAAAGGATAGGGCCGTTTTTTTAGATTGTGAAACCCTGGAATATGAGTATATTCCAATCTATTTGACGAGGAAAGGTTTGGGAATTCTGGTCTATGATACGGGTGTTCGTCGAGATTTGGCGACGTCGGATTACAACAAACGTCGTGCCGAAGCCACGGAAGCGCTGGAGAAAATAGCCAATTCCGGGATCCGATCCTATCGAGATATCACCCTTAATGAGCTCCAGAAAAAAAGGTCTAAATTGGGAGAGACCCACTTTAGAAGAGCCAGACATGTGGTGACGGAGAATGAAAGGGTGAAAAAAGCTGTTGATGCGCTCCGTGCAGATGATTTTCTTGAATTGGGGAAGCTATTGTTCCAGTCTCATGAGAGCTTGAGAGATGATTATCAAGTCTCGTGCCCAGAGCTGGATCTTTTATACGATTGTGGAAAACGATCCCAAGTTTGCCTCGGAGCGAGAATGACTGGGGCCGGATTTGGTGGATCTGGAATTGCCTTGGTGCAAAAAAGTGGCCTGCCTTCTTTCAAAAAGATGATTTCCGATGAGGCCCGTAAAAAGGGCTTTAAACAGCCCTCCTTTCATGAGGTCGAAATCGGTGAGGGAGCGCGCGTCCATCGCACACAAGTGGATTGACATAAACATTATTATGGTAAAAATAGAATTGAGGCCGATCGAATGAGCACAAAAAAAAGCCCTTTTCTATTCTTGATGATTTGTCTGAGTCTCATGACCGGATTATCTGGATCAGTCCTATCCAAACAGCCTTCCCCAGTTAAAATAATGACCACTATCTTTCCGCTGAAAGAATTTTCGCAAGCTGTTTCAGGGGATTGGGGCACCGTGGATCTCCTCCTTCCTCCGGGAGCGGAGATCCATACCTGGCAGCCCAAGCCCAGTGATTTGGTGAAGTTGTCTGAAGCCGATGTGTTCATCTACATAGGAGCCGACCTGGAACCTTGGGTGGAAGATATCCTCCGGAGCGTAAAAAATCCTGGCCTTTATGTGGTCCAAGCGAGCGAGGGAATGAATCTGCTCAGAAATGAAAAAGGGGAAGACCAGGACCACCATGATCATGAGCATGGTTCCCTTGATCCGCATATCTGGCTGGATTTTGCGACTGATGAAAAGATCGTCGACAGGATCGCGGGGATTCTATCCAAAGTGGCTCCCAGTAGACAATCTGTATTTCAGAACAATGCCGAAATCTACAAAAAAAAGCTTCAAGCGCTGGATGAAAAATACAGGAAGAATTTGGAGAATTGTGATCAAAAAACCATCGTGCTTGGAGGACATGCAGCCTTTGGCTATTTGGCCCATCGTTACCATTTGACTCAAATATCACTGTATGGTTTAAGCCCTGATTCGAAACCGACTCCCCGCCAGCTCATAGATGTCATTGAAATTGTCAAAAAAAAGGGGATTAAGGCCATCTTTTTCGAAGCCAATATCAGCAACGATTTGACCCGCGTGATCGCAGAAGAGACAGGCGCAAAAACGCTGGTATTAAATCCAGGCGCAAGTTTGTCCAAGGAACAGAAAAATTCCGGTATCACGTTTTTGAAGATCATGGAAAAAAATCTGGAGAACTTAAAAAATGGACTCCGCTGCCGTTGAGAAACAGCCTTTGATCGAGATACAAAACGTGTCTTATGACTACGGCTATGGCGATGTGCTCAAAGATGTGAGTTTTCCGATACATTCCAAGGATTTTCTCGCCATCATAGGTCCCAACGGATCAGGAAAAACGACCCTGTTGAAGATTGTCCTGGGCCTCCTCAAACCTAGAGTCGGGGAGGTAAAAATCATGGGAAAGTCGGTGGGGGAATTTGCGAGCTGGGAAAAAATCGGCTATGTCCCTCAAAAAGCCACCCATATCGATTCCCTTTTCCCCGTTTCTGTCAAAGAAGTGGTAGCCATGGAACTTCTTTCTTCACGCAAATTTCCTCGGCATTCAAAAGAGGGAGAAGCGTTAATATTCAAAGCCTTGCAGCAGGTAGGAATGGAAGATTTTAAAGCTAGAAGGATCGGGAAACTCTCGGCCGGCCAGCAGCAACGTGTGTTCATTGCCCGAGCATTGGCGAATCGACCGAAAATATTGATCCTGGATGAGCCGACCACAGGAGTGGATGTAAAAAACCAGGAATATTTTTATGATATGCTTCACAGACTTAATAGGGAAGAAGGAATTACGATCGTTTTGATCACCCATGAAGTGGGGATCATAAACCGGCATGTCGCGCAGGTGGCCTGCCTTAATCAGACTCTGGTCTATCATGGGAGCCATGATGAATTTTGCCGGTCGGACGAGTTCAAAAAAATGCTGGCTGATGGTCATCATCTGGTATCCCATCATCACTGAGATTGAGATTCAATGGATGCTATATTCCTTTACGGATTCCTCCAAAGGGCTTTTTTGGCAGGGATATTCATTGCCATCGCTTGCGCATTACTGGGCGTTTTCCTGATCTTGAGACGAGACGCGATGATCGGTCATGGATTGGCACATGTCACATTTGCCGGCGTTGCCTTGGGTCTATTCTTAAACGTCATGCCGTTAGCCGTGGCGCTGGTTGTCGCTGTGGGTGCTTCTTTGCTGATCATGAAACTTAAAGTGAAAGCCGGATTGCATGGAGACACAGCCATCGCGATTTTTTCTAGCGTGGGATTTGCCCTAGGCATAATGATGGCCACCCTTTCCCACAGCTTCAACGTGGATTTGTTCTCCTATCTTTTCGGTGAGATACTGGCCATCGAAACATCTGAAGTTTTGTTTTCCATCGTTCTGGCCATTGTCGTTGTTTTGTTGGGCGTATTGAATTATCACAAATTCATGTACATGACTTTCGACAGGGAATCGGCAAAAGTATCCGGTATCAAGGTCGACCGTCTTGACAGCCTCCTGACAGTGCTTACAGCTGTCACAGTAGTGCTTGGGATGAAAGTAGTCGGTATCCTTTTGGTCTCTGCTCTTGTGGTCATCCCTGCCGCAGCAGGTCTCCAGGTCGCATCGAGTTTCAAGCAGGCGATTGTTATCTCCACCTTCGTTTCCGTCACCTCTGTAATTTTGGGGCTTATTCTCGCTTTCCTATTGGATTTGCCCGCCTCCGGCAGTATTGTTCTTCTTTCCTTTGCTGCGTTCGGTCTGCTTTTCGCGATTAGACGAATTCACGGGTAAAAGAAAAGGGAATCTCATCCGGTCATTCTTTCGAATGTTCCCTGAAATATGGTGTAGGCTCTTTCTCCATACAAGCACAACACAATTTCTTGAGGAGTTTCATTTTCTCTAAGAAAATCCATGGCAACTTTGATCATGATTTCGGCACATCTTTTTATGGGAAAATGAAAAATACCGGTGCTTATCGCGGGAAAGGCGATGCTTTTGATATTCCTTTTTTTTGCGATCTTGAGGCTGTTCCGTGTGGCATTGGCCAGCTTGATATCTTCATCGCCTTCACCATAAACAGGTCCCACTGCATGAATCACATATTCGGCATTCAGGTTTCCCGCTCCAGTAAGGATGGCTTCTCCAACCTCGATCGGGCCGATCTCATTACATTCTTCCTGGATGGAAGGTCCGCCGAAGTTCCGGATGGCTCCTGCTACTCCTCCCCCTAAGATCAGTGATTTGTTGGCCGCATTGACGATAGCATCGACGTTGAGGACAACGATGTTCCCCTCGACGATTTTCAGTTTTCTTCCGTTAATTGTCCATTCAAGCATTTGACTACTCAAATGTGAATTGTTGAGGAAAATGCATTATAGATAATATAAGCATCAAATGTCCAGCCAATTTAAAACTTCTTTGCAAAAGTCCTCGAAGTTTTCTTTTTCAAGATAAAAGTGCCGGAATCCTTCCTAAGGGTGGACATCTACACCGTATCGTCCGATCTATTCAATGCCTCTCCCACGATCATTCTGATTTCTTCCCCGAACTTTATCGCAAGGTTTTTCAATGATTCTGCTTTGGCCCTTATCTCGGATGTCAATTTTTCATCCTCGATGTCAGGTAGGTTGATGATAACGTTATAGTATGCTCCCTCTGCTGCTGCTTGTGCGGTCAGTCCTGCAACGCCTGCATCGCTTACGGATTTTTTATTCCCATGTGTGGCGATATCCTTGGCCAACTCTAACGCATTGATGCTTTTTTCCAAAACATCCAGGGGCACAAGCGTTGCCTCTTTGGTCGCTTCTTGGATGGCTGTGTATCTTTCTTTTTTTTGCTCTTCTGTCTTTTTTTTCATCCGAAATGTGTCCATGACCTTGTTGAATGCCACAGTGTCGAGGTCCACTGCTCTAAGGAACTCATCCTTGAGATCTTGTGCAGCCATGGCCAAGTCTATGACTTTGCCCTGCACACTCTCATATTCTTTTTTTCCCACCGTAAGATTGGACACCATGGATGTGAGGGCAGCTGAAAGGGCGCCACACAACGCGGCTGCGCTTCCTCCTCCCGGAGCAGGGGAATCCATGGATAACTCGTTGGTGAATTGACGGAGATTCTTTTCGATCAAAGGATCTTCCACTTCTTTAAACTGATATTCGATGATCTTTTTGTGTGGATCGAAAGGTGATACATCCTCTAAACCCAGGGATTTAACGGCGATATCTATCAGTTCCTCTTCTGGAACTCCTGGACTCTTGTTTTGTTTCTTCAGATAATGCCGACCCGCCATGAGCATGGCTTCCTTTGGAATCAGGCCCACAAGTTCGCTTCCTGTAACCCGAAGGCCGATGGCTTCGGCTTCTTTTATGGCTTCGTCGAAGACCAGATGAGGAGGAGAAATTTTGTAATTGGTGAAATTAATGGAAATCTGGGCAATATCGTAATCCTTGATATACCAGCCCACTGCTTTGACAGCCTTGAATTTTCCTGGCATCTTTATGGCCTTTCCATTTTCATCACGAATGATTTTTCCTTCTTTATCTCTTTTGGCTTTTCCTTTTTCTCGAAGATTGAAGGCGATGTGCCCAGCGAGTGACTGGTCTCTTGTGTTTAAATTTATATTGTAGGCGATCAGGAATTCTCGGGCTCCCACATTGGTGGCCCCTGCCTTGGCACTAAATTCGGGTTTCCCATAATCAGGTGCCCAATCGGGATCCTTCAGTTTCTCAGATAAACCTTCATATTCGCCGACGCGAATATTCGCGAGATTTTGCCTTTCCGGTTTTTGGGCCGCTTCTTCATATAGGTAGACAGGAATTCCCAACTCATCCGCTACTCTTTTTCCCACATCATGGGCGATCTGAACACACTCTTCCATTGTCACTCCAGATACGGGAACGAAAGGGCAGACATCCGTAGCGCCGATTCTGCTATGCGCGCCCTTGTGTTGGCTCATATCTATCACTTCTGCCGCTTTTTTTATCGCGCGGAAGGCGGCTTCTTTGACACCTTCCGGTGTCCCGATAAAGGTGACGACGGTCCGGTTTGTGGATTCGCCAGGATCGACATCGAGAAGAGTCACTTGAGCGCTTGATTCGATTTCTCTTGTGATGAGCTTGATCTTCTCAAGATCCCTTCCTTCGCTAAAGTTGGGCACACATTCCACGAGTTTCATCCTTTTCTCCTTATTTTATTTCATACCGAAAGTTACCCTCAGGGCTGTAAACACTGACATGGGCAAACTCCATAAAATGTTCCATGATCTCGTAATTTCCGATGATCACGATGACAGGTGTGTGTAGAGAATATTTTTGTCCCATTCCCGATACCATTTCTGAATTTATGCGTATGATTTTTTCATAATACCTTTCCCAGTGATCTCGGCTGAGGTTAAAAGCTTGAATTTCTGCCAGTTTTGCCGAAAGATCGTCGTTAGTTTCGATCTCTAGAGGAAAATTTCCGATAAGGTATGATTTTGCCTGTTCAATTTCTTGACTCGGGATTTGAACATTCCTTAAATAGTTTATTTCTTGAAGAATCTCTTGTATGGCAGCGTGTGTGAATTCCGGCAGAACTTTAGCCGTTATCAAAAAGATACCACAGCTTCTGAAAAACTGAATTTCACTGAACGCATAATAGGCGTAGGCTTTAGCTTCCCTTAGGTGCATGAACAGCCTGCTGTTCGGGGTTCCTCCGATCACTTGGTTAAACACAACAAACGGGAAATAATCCTGACTCGTGATGGGAAATATTATGTTGCCTAGGTAGATAGTTACGTCCTTTTCCTGAGGAAGGTCCACGAAACAAATTTTTATTTTTTCCCGAGGATTCAATAACTGGGCATAGGTCTGTTCCAATTCTTGTTTTTCCCACGGGCTTAAATACCGGCTGCCGATCCTGGAGGCGATCTCAAGATTGAGATTCCCGACCAGAACGAGCTTCGCATTGTTGGGACGGTAATATTGGGAATAAAAAGAGACGATGTCCTTTCTGCTCAAATTTTTGATTCCACCCTGATCGAATATAATCTTTTTATAGGGATGAGACTCGAACAAAATCTGATAAAGCAGCCTTCTAGCTATAAATTCCGGGTTGTTGCTTTGTCTGGCCAAGTCATAAAACATCGATCGTTGGACATTGCCGATCTCGATCCGGGGAAAGGTCGGCCGCAGAAGTATCTCGCTGAGCAGCTGCAACGCATCTTCCAGGTATTCTTCGAGGAAGGAAAAGGTGAACTCTGTGTAATCTGGATAGGTCCTGACTGCAAAACTTCCTCCGATGGATTCGATTTTTTCTTCGATGTCTTCTGCTTTTAGGTTGACAGAACCTTTGGTTAGCATTTTTGCACACAAGGTAGCAAGCCCTGGAAGGTTATCTGGAGAGGAGCTTTCTCCTGTCAAGATAATCAATCTCATGCTGATTAGAGGCTCATCCTGTGTGCGGGCAATAGCGATTCCAAGCCCGTTGGTGAGTGTATGGGTTTCCATCAATGGGAGAGATAATGCCGAAAAAGGTTCTGGAAGAGGAGGAGATCTTCGGAACCTATCCTGCGTGTTCAGAGGGGAAGCCTGAATTAAATTGAGCGATAGTGCAAGAAGAAAAAGAATTTGGAAAATCGTGATACGAAGTTTAGGTTTCATTATTTCACAATTTTGATAAAGATATAATCTTCTTTAAAATACTTGTTGGCCACCCGGCTCACATCATAGTGAGTGACAGCTAGATATCGCCCTAATTCATCCAGCCATTGCTTGAAATCCCCTCTATCTAGAAGTTCTTCTGCAAGAAAAATGGCCCTATCTTGAACTGTTGTAAATTGCCTATAGTAATCCTTTTTGAACAGATTTTTCGTTTTATGCAGTTCCTCATCGGTAACGAAGGTCGTTTTGATTTTGTTTAATTCCACAAACACAGCCCGCTGATTGCGCTCGTTCATTATATCATTATTGGCTCTCACGAATAATTTGAGCACGGATTGATCCTTTTTGGTTTCGATTCCTCCACTCATATAGATCGCCGTTTTATCTTTCTCGAACAACCGTTTATACAATCGGGATGTGAGGCCCTTCATCAAAACATATTCTGTGATCGCAAGCTTATAATGGTCTTCAGATTTGCGAGGAGCCAATTGGTAACCTAAGAAAAATCCAGGAGAAGGTGCCATCGGATTTTTGATCGAAAGGTCCATCGCTTCGGTCTTCGGCAGATCACCCAAGTTATTGGATGGTGGAGGAGCTCTCATTGGGATGGTAGAGAAATATCTTTGGATTAAGGGAAGAACTTTCTGCTCTTGAATTTGCCCTACGATTGTCAGGACAGCGTTGTTCGGCGCATAATAAGTCATGAAAAATTTGCGGACGTCTTCGGTTGAAATTTCCCTAATATCCTGAATCGTCCCGAGGACAGGATGGCCATAAGCAAAACCTGGAAATATCAGGCGATCGAAGTACCACGAGTTTTCGAGATAGGGATCGGATTCCCTGCGATGCTGAATATCTTCAATCAACTGGTTTTTCATTTTTTCCACGTTGGAAGGGCTTATATTGAGGGAATTCATCCTGTCAGACTCGAGCCAGAGCACCAAGGCCAATTGATTGGAGGGAACCGTCTGGTAGAAAATGGTTTTATCATCGGTGGTGATGGCATTCAGGATGCCCCCTATCTTCTGAATGAAACTGTAATGTTGCATCTGGCCGATATTCCTGGAACCTTGAAACATCAAGTTTTCGAGCAGATGAGCCATTCCGGTCTTACCCGGTTCTTCATCGATAGACCCAACTTTATAAGCCACGACGACTGAAACGATCGGCAACGAATGGTCTTCGGACAAGACAATCCTCAGACCGTTTTTCAATGAATATTCTTTTATAGGGAAGGGGAGTTCATCGGATTTTTGCCCAGCCCAGCTTGTGGGGGCATAGAATAAAATGAGGGAAAGGACAATGTGACCGATTTTTTTTCTGTACATCTTTTTGATCCAGGTAGAACCTGTAATCCTAAAAATAACACAAATAAGAATTCAAATTCAAATAAACATCCGTCCTCTTATTCCTGCTTTTGGAGCCTTTTGCCTCGGCGGTAAGAGCAAAGGGCAGGGCAAAAAGGAATTGAAAAGAGGCTTATTTTATGTTAATTATGCTTTTTAAATTAAAGCCTTATGCATAGGAGATATGTTTTGAGTAAACAAGGTAGGCATTTTTTTACATCTGAATCCGTTACAGAAGGACATCCGGATAAGATTTGTGATCAAATCTCAGACTCGATCCTGGACGATTTAATTGGACAGGACCCCAGAAGCAGGGTCGCCTGTGAAACGCTCGTGACAACGGGCCTGGTTTTTATTGCGGGTGAAATATCCAGCGATGGATATTGTGAGTTCCAAAAGCTCGTGAGAGAAACCGTCCGAACATTGGGTTACACGGATGCCCACTATGGTTTCGACTATGAGACATGTGCGGTTATCTCATCCATCCACGAGCAGTCTTCAGATATTGCCCGGGGCGTGATCGAGACCCCAGACCATGAGCAAGGAGCTGGAGATCAGGGCCTCATGTTCGGCTATGCCTGCCGAGAAACCGAAGAGCTCATGCCCATGCCCATTATGATGGCCCATAAATTAGTCAGACGACTTGCGCAAGTTCGAAAAGATAATATTTTGACCTATTTGAGACCTGACGGGAAATCACAGGTTACGATCGAGTATGAAGGGAATATCCCCAAAAGAATAGATGCTGTTGTCATCGCAGCTCAACACAATCCAAAAATCAAACTGAGCGATTTGCGGGAGGGTATCAAAAATCATGTTGTCAAGGAGATCATTCCTCCTGATTTATTGGATGACAGAACCAAAATATTCATCAATGAGACTGGTTCGTTCGAACAGGGGGGGCCGCTGGCTGATACAGGACTCACCGGCAGAAAGATCATTGTGGATACCTATGGTGGAGTTGGGAGCCATGGGGGCGGTTGTTTTTCTGGCAAAGATCCGTCCAAGGTCGATCGGTCAGGATCCTACATGGCTCGATATATCGCAAAAAATATGGTTGCAGCAGGAATCGCCGACAAATTGGAAGTGCAAATTGCATACGCTATCGGCGTCGCTCAACCTGTATCCATAATGGTCGAGACTTTCGGAACGGCCAACATTGAAGAGGATAAGATCAAAGCCCTTATCCGGGAACATTTTGAATTGACTCCAAAGGGAATGATCAGGGCCCTCGATCTGCTTAGACCGATATACAGGTTGACTTCTTGTTATGGGCATTTCGGTCGGTCCGAAGAAGAATTCACATGGGAAAGAACAGATAAAGCAAGCCTGCTGAGAAGCGAAGCCGGCCTTTGATACATGGGGACCGATCGATGGAGAACATAGAAAGGAGATGAAGATGGATTATGATGTCAAAGATATAAGTCTTGCAAAAAAAGGAAAGCTTCGAATTGAGTGGGCTGGGAGATTCATGCCGGTTCTCGGTCACATAAAAAAGAGGTTCAAAAAAGAAAAACCACTCAAAGGAGTTCGGATTTCGGCCTGTCTTCATGTTACGAGTGAAACGGGTAACCTGATGGAAGTTCTCAAGGTGGGCGGGGCAGATGTGAGGTTGACAGCATCCAATCCTTTGAGTACACAGGATGATGTGGCGGCTTCACTTGTGCAGAATTACGGGATCCCTGTTTTTGCGATAAAGGGAGAAGACAACAAAACGTATTACAAACATATCAACCAGAGTTTGGACCATTCTCCCCACATCACGATGGATGATGGAGCAGATCTTGTCTGCGCCATTCATTCCAAGCAAAAAAAGCTTCTCCCGGAAATCCTGGGGGGCACAGAGGAGACCACTACAGGTGTGATCCGGTTAAAAAGCATGGCTAGAGCAAAAGTGCTTCATTATCCTATCATCGCTGTCAATGATGCCAAGACCAAGCATCTATTCGATAATCGATACGGAACAGGCCAGAGCACGATCGATGGGATATTGAGAGCGACGAACATTTTGATCGCAGGATTGAATTTTGTCGTCGCCGGGTATGGATGGTGCGGTCGAGGTGTGGCTATGAGAGCGGACGGTTCAGGGGCAAAGGTGATCGTGTGCGAAGTCGATCCCATTCGTGCTCTGGAGGCTGTCATGGATGGTTTTCAAGTGATGTCCTTGAAGGATGCTGCAAAAATCGGAGATGTTTTTGTCACTGTTACGGGGGATAAAAACGTGATCACTGGCGAGCATTTTTTGGAGATGAAAGATGGCGCCATCGTGGCTAATTCAGGCCATTTCAACGTGGAGATCGACATTCCTGCGCTCAAAAGTTTGTCCATAAAAAAGAGAGAAATCAGGGATTTTGTCATGGAATATACCCTGAAGAAAGGGAGAAAAATATTCCTTCTTGGAGAGGGAAGGCTTATCAACCTCACTGCTGCAGAGGGCCATCCTGCGGTGGTGATGGATATGAGTTTTGCCAATCAAGCCCTGAGCGCCCGATATCTTTGCGAGAAGGGCGACAAATTGGCAAAGACTGTCTACCCCGTTCCGACCGCCATCGATGAAGAAATCGCACGGATGAAGCTGAAATCTATGGGGATCAGGATAGATAGGTTGACATCTGAACAGAAGGCTTACCTATCAGCCTGGCAAGAAGGCACCTAGTCTAGATTGTTTACAACCCGATCTCACTGCATCGGCATCGTTGTAGCCCAATCGTAGTATTCTAATACAACTCATGGGCCACTTCCTTGCCGCTACAGCAATCTCGAGTTGTAAACAATTTAGCTACCCATGCTTATGAAACAGCATTTTCTATCTTAAGGGCATTTCAATCTCTCTACATCGGCCACGTCGTAGCTCACTTGCTGTATTCAAATACAGCTTCATAAGCCACTTCTTTGCTGCTGCAGCAATCTCAACCTGTAAACAATTCAGCCCCCCTGATTATAATTAACCATTAAATTCCCCCTCCTCTGAGTAGCCAATCTTGCTGCATAAATAATACCTTGTTAGCTAGGGTGGGGTGGGTTGGCTTAACACGGTAATAATCCAGGCACCTTCGATCGTGTTATTTGAGAACTTTTAAGTATTCGTCGATTTTGCTTTTTATTTCTTCGTCTACCACTTGAGGATAAATCTTTTCGAACAGGGACTTGGCTTCCGCTCGTCTGTCGGATTTGAAGTAAGCGACCGCCAGGTTGTAGCTGAGGTTCACATCGCCTGGGGCGATATTCAACGCCTTTTCATAGCTGTAAATGGCCTCCTTTATTTTCCCCAGTCTTTCGAGCAAAACTCCTTGAAGATTGAGCGCCATGACCATGCGGTTATTCAGTTCTAAGCATGTGTTGACCAAGTCGAGAGCTTCTTTGTCTTTGCCTTCCGTCAGGTACAATCTGGCCAGGTTATAATAGGGGAGTTCTCTTGATGAATAGTTTACATCTCCCATAGCCTGCCTGAACTCAATCTCCGCTTTGTCAGGATAGCCCAATTCCTGGTAAACAGAACCGAGATAATTGCGGGCTTCTGTAAATCCGGGATTTATTTTGAGACACTTCTCGAAGTGGCCAACAGCTTTTGAGAATTCACCTTTCATGAAATGGGTAAGACCGAGAGCATTCAGAGCTAGGTCGAAATTCGGATTGAGAGAAAGCGATTTATTGAAATACCTTAAGGCATCATCCAATCTGTCATTCTGGAGATAGACCAAACCCACATTGTACTGGTATTGAGGATCTTCCTCCCTCTTTTTTTCAAGCCTTTTTTGACTCGAAGCACAGACAATCAGGTTCATAGATACGAGCAAAATTAGAGGTATTTTATGTTTCATAATTTCCTCCCTCTGTCGTTTTGTATTCGTCTTTCAATTCTCTTGACATCAAATCCCGGAAAGCCGCTTTCGGATCCTTCCCTTGGTAAAGCACAGAGTAGACTTGCTCACATATGGGCATATCCGCTTTTTCCCTATGAGCTAACTGGCGCACAGATAGGGTCGTCGTGATCCCTTCCGCGATCATTTTCATCCCAGCGATGATCTCGTCCAAGGTTTTTCCTTTTCCCAATTCAATTCCCACATACCGGTTTCGGCTCAGCTTTCCAGTGCATGTGAGAACAAGGTCGCCAATGCCCGCAAGTCCGGCATAGGTTTCCTGTCTTGCCCCGAGGCTTACGCCGAGCCGGGTCATTTCTGTCAGCCCCCGGGTCACCAGTCCTGCCATGGAATTACTTCCGAATCCGAAGCTGTCCGAGATACCCGTGGCGATAGCGATGACGTTTTTACATGCTCCGGCCAGTTCGACGCCTATGATATCATCAGAACTGTAGGCTCGAAAATATAGACTGGATACCAGAGCTTGCATTTTTTTGGCAAGTTCGAGGTTTTTAGAGGAAATCACGACGGCTGTCGGATGCGATTCTGCAACTTCCCGAGCGAAACTCGGTCCAGATAGGACAGCGATACGAGTGTGGAAAGATTCGGGAAAAACTTCAGTCATGACCTCGCTCATCCTTTTCAGGGTTCCCTCTTCTATTCCTTTTGTCAAACTCACGATAGATTGTTCAGGATCGAGGAACGGGGCAATTTCCGTATACATTTGACGACAGAATCTTGAAGGAACAGCGATAAAAACAGCTTCTGTTTTATCGATAGCTTCCTTCAAATCGAGATGAAAGGAGACAGACGATGGAAAAGGGGCTCGAGGAAGGAAAGTCTTGTTTTCTCCGGTACGGAGGATATCCTCAAAAATCTCATTCTCTCTTATCCAGAGATGGGTATCGATCTGCAATCTTCCCAGATGAATGGCTATGGCGCTTCCCCATGATCCCCCTCCGATAATACAGACTTTTTTCACTCTTTCTCTCCCAATTTTCTTTCGTTTCCTTTCAGGAGACGCTGAATATTGCCTCCATGTCTAATAACGATCAGAAGAAAAATAGCGATGCTCATAATGGAGATTTCTTGATTGCCCTGAAGAAAATAAATAGAAAAAGGCATGCTCATCATAGCCAATAGGGAGCCCAGTGATACATATCGAGACAGGGCGATGATCAAGATGAAAAACCCGATTCCTATCAGCAGAGGTTTAAACGCTAGTATCAGGTACACCCCTACTGCTGTAGCCATTCCTTTTCCTCCCTTGAATCTGATATAAATCGGATAACAATGGCCCAGGACAGCGAGAAATCCGCAGAATAGCGCGAATCGTTCATCCGGAAAAATCTTAAGCGCGAGAAAAGCAGGCAAAAATCCCTTCAGGACATCCACAAGAATCACGGGAAGGGCGAACCTCCATCCTTTTAACCTGAGAATGTTCGTAGCGCCGGTCGTTTGGCTTCCGAAATGACGGATATCTTTTTTTTCACTGAAAAAATACAAAATATAACCCGTAGGAATGGAACCAAGAAGATAAGAAAAAACAGCAAAAATGATCTTCATTCCAAATAAAACTCCGATAGAATGGTGTACTCGGCTCCAGTAGGTCTGAGTTTGCTTTCGAATAAGGTTATCGTGTCGACAGTCATCCCTCCGAAGTCGGTTTCTTTATGTCGGTCAAGCGATTCCAACACCCTTCCGATATTCTGTGGCTCCTTGATTCGGCCTAAGGTAAGATGGGGATGGAATTTTCTTTTTTCTCTGGGGAATCCAAGTTTGTGGAGTTCATTTTCCAATCGGGTTTGTATGTTTTGCAGTGTCTCATTCATTTCTATACCGATCCAGATAACTCGAGGATGCTTTGCTCCTGGAGGAAAGGATCCTGTTCCCTTGAGGCTTAGTCGAAAGGGGCGGTAGTCTTTTGTAATATTTCCCAGCATAGATTTGACTTTTTCAATCTTTTCCCCGTCTATTTCGCCGAAAAATTTAAGGGTTAGATGCATGCCCTGTGTTTTGATCCACCTGATGTTTTTTTCACCGGTGTCCCACTTCTGGATGTGCGATGAGATCATGTCCTTTATTTCTTTATCGAAATCGATTGCGATAAAGGTTCTCATGTTTAACTCAAGTGCATAAGATGTCGCCGAAGCATATCCATCGCCTTTTGGCTAGATTGGAATTTTATCGCATTCCGGCTGCCTAAAAAAAGATTTTTTTTGACGAGAACTTCGTTATCGGCCGCAAGGGCTGTGTAAACCAAGCCCACAGGCTTTTCCTTTGTCCCGCCTGAAGGGCCTGCGATGCCTGTGATGGATAAACCGAAGTCAGCCTTCGCTCTTTTTTGGATTCCTGTGGCCATGGCCCGTGCGACTTGAGGGCTAACCGCTCCAAACTTTTCGATTTTGTCTGGAGGCACTCCGAGCAGATCGATTTTTGCCTGGTTACTGTAGGCCAATACACCTTGGAGGAAGTAAGTCGAACTTCCTGGGACATTGGTGATACGGTGGCCGAGATAACCTCCTGTGCAAGACTCGGCTACAGCGAGAGTCTGTTTTTTCCCCTTGAGATATTGGCCTATGACCTCTTCCAGTTCTTCTCCTTCCGTAGTGAAAACTCCTTCCTTGAGTACTTCACAGATGAGATGTGTGGCTTGGTCGACTTTTCGTTTGGCTTTGGAAAGGCTTTCGCCGGAGACGCTTTTGAGGTGGAGCGCGATCTCTCCGGGACGAGCCAGGGTGGTGAGTTGGACATCTGGCATGTTGGGATAAACATCCACCAGCCAAGACTCGATCCTGGATTCTGTAAGGCCCGCTGTTTTTATCACCCGGCGAAAGACATGATATTTTTTGAAGGTTTGGAGGCGAGGCCAAACCATATTTTCGAACATGGATTGCATCTCGTGCGGAGGGCCTGGAAGCAGTATGATCGTATTCCTTTCCCATTTGATCCAGGTGCCGGGAGCTGTGCCATTTTTGTTTTCGAGGACGACCGAGTTTTCGATGATATAAGCTTGTTTTTTATTGACTTCGGGCATTTTCATCCGACGCCGGGCAAATCTTTTCTCGATCGTTTTGAATAGATCTTGTTTGTAAATGAGTTTTTTGCCCAATACAGAGGCCAGAACTTCTCGGGTTCGATCGTCTTTTGTGGGCCCGAGTCCTCCTGTGGCGATCACGATGGTTGATCGCTCAAGAGCCTGTTTGATGGCGAGAGAAAGGCTGTCCCATGTATCTCCCACGATCGTTTTGAATTGGATGTCAAGACCTAAGTCATTCAACCTTTTTGTCAAATAAAGAGAATTCGTGTCTTGAAAATGGGGAGTGAGCATCTCGGATCCTACGGCCAGGATCTCTGCTGTAAAATCTTTGGCAGGTCTCATGTCAACAATAGGTAGAGATTGATCAGGATTCCAGCAAAAATTGCGGCAACGATATCATCCAGCATGATGCCGAATCCTCCTGGAAATCTTTCGACCCTTTTGATCGGATAGGGTTTGACGATGTCAAAAAAGCGGAAAAGAACAAAACTTGCCGCACAAAGCGACCACTGGGGACTGAGGAGAAACAGGGCGATAAGCTGACCTGTCGCTTCATCTATTACAACGGTTCGTGGATCTTCCTTTTTCAACATCCGCGAGTAGACATCGGATACGAATATTCCGAGGACAAAAAGCACGAAAAATAACAAAAGATAAATTGGCCAATTCAGCTTGTGAAGAAAAAACTTGTACAGGAGGACGATGATCGCGCTGGTCAGAGTCCCAGGCGCCACTGGGAAATATCCTGCTCCGAAAAAGGTTGCCGCAATTTGAAAAATTCGTTTCATCGTTTCAAGCTTCCGTATAAATCATATACATCCCTGTCGGTGATTTCAACTTTTTGGATCGTGTTAATCACTTCTTTTTTTAATTCCTCGGTAGGGATGAATACCATTCCATCCACTTCGGGCGCTTGGAATTGTCCCCGACCGACCATCAAACTCTGATCTTGTTTCAGAGTTCCCTCGATCAAGATGTCGATGTCTTTGCCGACATACTTTTTGTTGTTTTCATAGGATAATTCTGACTGAATACCCATGATATCATGTTTTCGCATCTGCTTGACACTCTCCTCCACAGGGTCGCCCAGTTCGAAACAAGACGTGCCTTCCTCGCGTGAATAGGTGAAGACACCCAAGTGGTCAAAGCGGGCTTGTGCGATAAAGGATTTCAAATCATCGAACTCTTGTTCGCCTTCTCCAGGGAATCCGACGATCAATGAAGTCCTGATCGCTATGTCCGGATTTCGTTTTCTTGTGTGTTCCAAGAATTTTAGAGATTTTTTTCCATCCCACCCTCTTTTCATGCGTTTTGTGATGGAGGGATGGGAGTGCTGGAATGGAATATCCAGATAGGAGCAGATCCTTTCCTCGTGCATAATTTCCAATAGAGAATCCGTGACCTCCTCTGGGTAGCTGTACAGCATTCTGATCCACCCGAGATTTTCGATTTTTAGAAGTTCCTCCAGCAAAAGAACGAGCCCATCCTTCAATCGATGATCACTCCCATAATAGGTGGTGTCTTGCGAGATAAGATCGATCTCTTTTATGCCCTTGGCCACCAGATCGGAGACCTCATTCACGATGGAGGGAATGGATCGGGATCGATAGGGACCTTTGATCGATGGGATGGCGCAAAAGGAACAATGTTTCGAACAACCCTCGGAAATTTTGACATAGGCCCAAGCCGGAGGAGTCGAGATCAATCGGGGAGAGGTATGATCGTACATAAAACAATTTTGGGCACTCTCATAGGGTTTTCCTTCGATGATCTGCCCGATCTTGTCAAAATCTTTCACTCCCGTCCAAGCATCGACTTCAGGAAAAGCCTCCTGGAGGCTCTTTTGGCTTCGCTCTACATAACATCCGGAAACGATGATTTTTTTATATCTTGATTTGTTTTTTTCTCGCACCGCTTTTTCGATGGCATCCCGAGCTTCTTGTCGAGCAGGATGGATGAAACCACAGGTGTTGATGATGATGATATCCGCTAAGGCTGTCTCCGGGACGAATTGATATGTCTGTTTTTCCAAAACACCGAGCATGACCTCGCTATCGACGAGGTTTTTGGTGCATCCCAAACTCACCAGGGCGACTTTTTTCATCTTCTCCTCATTGTAAATTCACAGCCGAAAAGAGTAAAGGGAAAGTAGGCATTTCAATTTCCGTGATACACGTGGCTTTTGGGGATGGTTGAAGCGACTATTGAAGGTTTAGCCATTCCTACCGTTCTTCGAGGGTATCTGACTCAGTCAGACGGCGATGTTGTATTGAGCACGACTTTGACTGGGAGTACACGCTAAGGGCAAGCATGGGAACAGAGGATAAAGGAGAAGAGCAAGGTGTTATCGTGCGCAGTTCAGAGCCGCCGAGAAGGAAGGTAAAGAAATGGCGTGTAAAATCTTCATAAAAGCAAAACCATTCCCAAAAGCTGATATAGATCCTTTTGGTATTACGGAAATTGAAATGCATAAAAAGGAAAATGCCTAAAACCAAGTTTGTCTGGATGTGAAATGAATTAAGGGTAGATTTTGTACAGCAGGCGGGGGAAAGGGATGGCCTCGCGGATGTGCTTTATTTTGCAGATCCACGACAAGGTTCTCTCCAGCCCCAGTCCGAATCCCGAGTGGGGTACGGAGCCGTATTTCCGGAGATCCAGATACCATGCGTAATCTTCTCTCGGAAGATGGTGTTCTTGGATGCGTCTTTCAAGCAATGCGAGGTCATGGATCCGCTGACCTCCACCGATAAGCTCCCCATACCCTTCAGAAGCGAACACATCCACACCCAGGACCTCCTCAGGATTTTCCTCATCCGGCTGCATGTAAAAGGCCTTTATCTGGGCCGGAAAATGAGTGACGCATACGGGTGAATCATAGATTTCGGAAATGATGGTTTCCTCCGGCGCTCCGAAATCATCTCCCCAATCGATCTTCGATCCTCTTTTTTTGAGATCGGGAAGGATATCTCGATATTTAATCCGCGGAAAGGGTTTTTTTACACTTTCGAGCGGGGCGATCTCCCTTTCCAGAATATCGAGTTCTGCCCTTCTCTTTTCCAAGATACGCGCGACCACAGACACGATCAAGTCTTCGGCCAATTCGGTTATTTCTTCCAAATTTGCAAAAGCCACTTCTGGTTCGACCATCCAGAATTCGATCAAGTGTTTCCGTGTCTTGGATTTTTCTGCCCGGAATGTCGGTCCGAAGCAATAGACTTTGCCGAAGGACATTGCCGTGGCTTCGTTATAAAGCTGCCCGCTCTGGCTCAAATAGGCCTTTTGGTCGAAGTATTCGGTTTCGAACAGGGTGGTCGTTCCCTCGCAGGCACTGGGGGTCAGTATCGGGGTATCCATATTCCGGAATCCCCGGGAGTCGAAAAAGTCGCGGATGGCCTTGATGAGCTCAGCTCTTATCTGGAGCACGGCATGCTGTCTTTTTGAACGCAGCCAGAGGTGGCGGTGCTCCATCAGGAAAGGAATCCCGTGTTCTTTGGGCGTGATCGGGTATTCGGGAGCGATCTGGATGATTTCCAGATCCGAAATTTCCAATTCAAATCCGCCAGGCGCTCTTTTGTCCTCTTTCACGGTGCCACGGACAATGAGGGAGGACTCTTGTGTGAGGCAGTCGAATTTTGAAAAAAGAGGGTGATCCTTATCCTGGCTGTAGATCGTTCCCTGGATCATTCCGGTTCCGTCTCGAATCAGGAGAAAACGGATCTTTCCACCGGACCGTTTGTTATAAACCCATCCCCTCAATTCGACTTCTTGGCCCTTAAAATCTGCAAGATCTTCGATATAAACCCATTTCATGATGTCCCGATTATAATGAATTCACGATAGAGGGTCAATAAGTCCACCCGTACTCATATCCGGTTTCATACATTGCCAGGATGTTTTCTACAGGCGTGATGGATTGGATGTTGTGACAGGGAGCGAGGATGTAACCGCCGTTTGCGCCTAGGATTCTCAGGTTATCCAGGACTTCTTCTTTGACATCCGCCACACTCCCGAATGGCAATGTGTGCTGATTGTCCATCGCTCCGTGAAGGACAACGGTATCGCCAAAATCTTTCTTGATACCCTCACGGCTCATGTTTTTTGACCGCCACTGTATAGGATTGAGAATATCGATCCCCGATGCGACCATGTCGGGTATGATGCGACGGATGCTGCCGTCATTATGATGGAAGACGAAAGCCCCCTGACTGTGGATAAAATCGATGACCTGTTTCATTTTAGGGAGGAGAAACTCCCGGATATGTGTTGGGGACAACATCAGGTCCTCCTGTCCGCCCATATCTTCCGCCACATATGTCAGCATCACTCTGCCGGGGATCTGTTCGTACATGCGTTGTATTTCTGTGAAGCCGAGATCGAAAAGCTTATTCATACAAAAATGCACCAATTCCGGATTCTCGACCAAATCCGCAAAGGCTTTTTCTTGCCCCCGCAAATCTTTATAGATCAGAAAGGGCTCATAATGACCGGCCAGGATAGGGAAATCGTTTTTTTTCGAGATCTGCGAAGGAATGGAGCTGTAATCCCACCAGTCTGGTTTCGGCCAGGAATAATTCCTCTTCACATCTTCGAGGGAATCATACTGAGCGAGGGGGTGGAAGATGCATTCTCTATATGTGCCGGTTCCATAGTCCACCTCACGGTAGCAGCATCCAAAGAGGTCGGAATCTTTCGGCATAGAGGGCCCGATATATTCCGGAGTGACCTTTACAGCCATATCGATATGGAGTCTGCGGCACATCTCCTCTATGATCGAACAGCCGAGGTGTTTTAAAAGCATGGCTGTCGTCTCAGGAGTCGCCCAATAATCCATCGGGATCCGGTCGGGCTTTTTTCGGCTGAGGACGGCCAGCCAGCGTTCTTTTGGTGTCATCCATTCTTCAGGCATGAACAATCCTGGTTAAACGATAATGCTTGGGGTTTATATTGCTAGGCTTTATCCCAAAAGTCAACAGGGTTTCCGGATGGGCCCTTGTGTCATACCCCATCATCGTGTATATTACACCTCATCATAAAAGGCTTTGAAATGGCCATTTCTTTTTCGCGCATAACCGACCGGATGGACCACCTGTACGAGTTCGATCGCGAGCCCGTTTCTTCGGATAAGCTGCAATCCGGAGCCAGGTTTGCGGGGCTTTTTGCCGGCGAACATGTGGCCGCCACAGAATTTGTGATCGGCGCTTTTTTTGTTCTTCACGGCGTAAG
This sequence comes from uncultured Eubacteriales bacterium, assembly GCA_964538085.1. GTDB lineage: Bacteria > Acidobacteriota > Aminicenantia > Aminicenantales > Aminicenantaceae. Next base: position 84,852 of record CAZIDF010000002.1, read on the forward strand.
CTTTCAAGATTTGCTGATTGGCTTGTTTCTGGGAAATCTTTTGGCGGTCCTGTCATGGACGTTCATCTGTGCGCCGATCGCAACCCAAACGCGCCTGACCTTGTACTGGTATTTGAGAAAAATAGCCGGCCCCGGGCTCAATTTTATCTACAACTTTGCCAATGCCATCCTGTATTGCATACTGGCAGGGGCTATGATTGCCGTTTCTGCAACAGCTCTCGGGCTCGTTTTTGGGATCGCAATCCCATCTCTGGATGATGTGTTCCCCCCAAGCCTGGGCTGGATTTTTTTGACTATGGCCATCGGTATCGCATTCACCGTGTTGGCTGTCCTTGGTTTCGAAAGATTGAGCCGGTTTGCCCTCTTCTTCTCGCCATGGATTTTTGTTTTGTTCATAGCTGGAGCCCTGGTTCTTCTTCCGAGATTGGGGGTCAATGCCAATTTCGACAATTTTTTTGTTGTCGCTAAAGCCAAGATCTGGAACGGAATAGCCGCTGAAGGCCAAGAAAAATTCGGTCTGGCCCATATCCTGTTTTTTGCCTGGTTCTGCAATCTCGCCATGCACATCGGGCTTTCGGATATGGCCCTTTTACGTTACGCGAAAAGATGGACCTATGGACTTTATTCTGCATTCGGGATGTATGGCGGACATTTTCTCGCTTGGATTTGTTCGGGAATAATGGTGGCCGCCATCGGGCGTGAGATGCATCCTGGCCTCATGGCTTTTGAAGCCTTGGGAATAGCCGGAGCCATCGGTGTTTTTATTGCGGGTTGGACCACGGCAAATCCCACTCTGTACAGGGCAGGTCTCGCTCTGCAGGCCATAACACCCAATTGGCCCCGCTGGAAGATCACGCTCTCTGCAGGCCTTTTGACCACTGTCCTTTCGTGTTTTCCTATTTTTTTTATGAGGCTTTTGGATTATGTCGCGATATATGGTCTGATTTTAATGCCCATAGGTGCCATTGTGCTCGCCGAACATTGGATTTTCCCTTTGCTTAAGATCGAACAATATCAGACCGAAAAAAAGAAAAAACTATTCAATAAAAGGGCGCTGATCGTATGGGTAGGGACATTATTGGTTTGTTATTTTATGCCGGTTCATCTTTTTTTCCGTTGGCTCCCAGGATATATCTTGGCACTGCTCGCTTATATTCTGCTCCATATGATTGGGAAGAAGCAGGAATCCTAACCTCTGGATAATTTCATTCGCCCTTCAATCGAAAATGATAGGTGCCAGAACCGACTCTTATGATAACGTCGCTTTTGGTTTCTTCGACCATCCGGATGCCTGGTTCTCCGGTCAGGAATTTTTGTCCACCATAGACCTGGTTGCCGTTTTCTGTAAGCGTGACTCCCTCCCAATCGGATTTGGGTAGGTGAATTTCGGCTTGAGCATTCACAGGGATAATCACATCCAATGATAGGCTCCGGTCAGATCTTGTCCAGCCGCAATGGATCTTTCCTCGAGGCGTATGGATGGTTCCGGACACGTAGTGCAGGTCTCGGACCATCTTCGGTTGGATCAGGATATTCCGGAATCCCGCATATCCTTCTGGCTGAGTGATGCCTGCCAAGGCTTGATATAGCCAAGCTCCCACGCTCCCGAACATAGGATGATTGTGCGAATTCATCGATGGCCCTGTTTTGAGCTGCCAGAGTTCCCAAAGTGTAGTGGCCCCGTTGGCGATCATGTACCCCCAGCTGGGATAAGTGGTTTGGGTCGCCAATTCATAAGCCAGATCGGTGCACTGGTATTGGGTTAAGACTTCCATCAGGTATTTGGTGCCGATGATGCCGGTTGTCAGGTGGGTGTCGTTTTTGTACAGGACGTCGCTTCGCAAGTTCCCGAAAACCGAACCTCTCTCCTCTTCCGGAACGATATCCAGATAAAGAGGAAGAAGATTAGCGGTTTGAGTTCCGTTGGCATAGTTTTTAGTTTTCGAATCGAAGTATTTATGATGAAAGGCCGTTCTGATTTTATCTGCCAGCGTTTTGTAGGTCTTGATTTCTGCATCGTATCCAAGGGCTTCGGCCATCATCTTCAGGATCGTGACATCATAATAGTAATAAAAGGACGACACAAAATCTCCCGGAGTTTTTTCGATGGCGACCCAGTCGCCGTAATAACTGAATTCCAAAAGCTCGTTCTTGGCTTTGGACCGCAGAAATTCCACATAGTCTTTTACTCCATCATATTGGGATTTAAGGAGGGATTCATCGCCATAGTATCGGTACATATACCAACAGAGTAGAGGATAGGCGGTCCCCCATGCCGGATCGGCCGGACGCTGTCCCCAAATGTGTGGAACAGTATCTGTCAGCGAACCGTCTTTGCCTTGAACATCCTGGATATCTCGGATGAATTTAGTGTAAAACGCACCCATATCGAAATTCATCATAGCCTGCTCGGCTGTAAGATGGGCATCCCCTAGCCATCCCATCCGCTCATCCCTTTGGTTGCAGTCGGTCGGGATACTGTGGAGATTGGTTTTCTGGCTCCAAATGATAAGATGTTGCAACTGGTTCAGAATGGATTTCGAACATGAAAAATTTCCGATCTGTTTGACCGCCGTATGAACGACTTTACCTCGGATGGTGTCCATGTTCGGCACGCCAGGGAATCCTGTCAATTCCATATACCGGAAGCCGTGGTAGGTGAACCGGGGCGTGTATATTTCCTCTCCTTCGCCTTTAAGTATATAAACGTCCTCTGCTCGAGCGGATCGCAGGTTTTCTTGGTTGATCATGCCGTTTGCATACAAAAGTTCGGCATGCCGCAATCTCACCTCGGTCCCCTGGGGTCCAGAAACCCGTAATTCTACCCAGCCGCTGAAATTCTGCCCCATGTCATACACATAAACATCCGGTTGCGGATTTGTCATTCTTTCAGGAACGATCGTATCCAGGACTTGAATAGGGGGGATCATTTGTGCCGAAAGCGTTCCCTTGGGAACGAAACCGGTCTCGACAGATAACCATGTTTCCTCATCGTATCCCGGCTTGTCCCAACCCGGCGTTTCCAACCGCGCGTCATAGACCTCTCCATTGTAGATATCGTCTTGAACGATCGGGCCATCTGTCTGTTTCCAGGTTGGGTCGCTGTATATCGACATTGTCTCTCCTCCCTCCAATTGGATATTGAGCTGGAGCATGAGGAGCCGAACCGAACTCCATCCCCTTCCGATTTTCACCCCAAGGGCGTTATCCCCATTCTGGAGCATATCGGTTACATCATAGGAGGAGTAGAGAATCCTTTTTTCGTAGGTGGTATAACCGGGATCGAGCACGTTGTTCCCGACTTTTTGGCCGTTTATGCGCAATTCATAGTATCCGAGGCCGCTTACGTACACACGGCCGCGTTTGACTTGACCGTTGACAGCAAATTCTTTCCGCAGCTGATTTTTTCCTCCTATCCATTCTCCTTCCCAGTCTTCCGGGTGAAACAATCCAGTATCGAAACGGGCCACTTGACTGTAGGGGCTGGGCTTATCTTGATTATCCCAGTATCGCACCTTCCAGAAGTATGTGCGATCGCTCTCAAGAGATTTTCCCTCGAAAGCCACAAGCAAAGATCGATCGGATGTGACTTTTTTTGAATCCCAAACATCCGCGTTTTCCGCGAAGGGATCTGTGGATACGATCACCTGGTAAGCGGTTTGATCTTGGCCGCGTTCCGAGTGCTCCAGCATCCATGAAAATCTCGGTTTTTCGACATCAATTCCTATTGGATTCTCGAGGTACTCGCAGCGGAGATTTTTGGGAGGAAAGGGCCCGACCATCTCCTCTGAAGCATGTATCTGATAAGGGAGAAAAATGAAGACAAAAGCTGCCATCATTACTTTTATCCAGGGCTGTACATCCATATCGACCTCCTTTTTTCCCTGCGATGGGGATTGTACGCAAGATTGGGAAAAACATCAATAGACCTTTTGCGTTTGACAGCTGCGGGTGAGTGTGGTAATTGGAATTTTGAGAACTCGAGGAGCTAACATATGCCTTCTTTCCCTTCTTTTTTGGCGTTTGATCTGGGTGCAGCCAGCGGCCGGGCCATTCTCGGTCAGCTGGAACCAGAGGGTCTGAATATTCAAGAACTCCACCGGTTTGCGAATGAAATGTTACCTGTACGAGGGCATCTTCACTGGAATATATACCGATTATTCGATGAGATCCAGACTGGACTGGCAATCTGTGCACAAAAAACTCGGATCGAAAGCCTTGCCATCGACACATGGGGAGTCGATTTTGGATTGTTGGCACAGGATGGAGCCTTCCTTGGATTGCCTCATGCTTATCGGGATGCACACACCCGAGGTGCGATGGAGGAGTTTTTTGAAAAAATCCCGAGAGAAAAAATTTATAGCTTGACAGGAACCCAATTTTTACCCTTCAATTCCCTTTTCCAGCTCCAAGCGATGAAGAGAGCCAAATCTTCTCTTCTAGAAGCGGCCCATGATATCCTTTTCATGCCGGATCTGTTCCAGTATCTCCTTACTGGGGCTAAAAAGACCGAGTTCACTTTTGCGACAACCACCCAACTTTACAATCCTATAAAAAGAGATTGGGAAGGAGAGCTTTTCGCTGCCCTGGGAATGTCCCCATCGCTCATGCAGGATATCGTTCATCCTGGAACCAGGGTAGGAAACCTAGATGTGCGGATCACCCGACAGTGTGGCTGGAGGGATGTGCCCGTGATCGCCGTCGCTTCGCATGATACAGCATCGGCGGTGGCAGCTGTCCCTGCCCAGGGGGAGGATTGGGCGTACATAAGTTCTGGAACTTGGTCATTGATGGGCATCGAAACAAGGGAGCCGATCATCCATGATCTGGCTTTGAAGCTCAATTTCACGAATGAAGGGGGAGTGGAAGGCACCTTCAGGTTTTTAAAAAACATAGCGGGTCTTTGGCTGCTCCAAAAGTGCTGCGATGTTTGGTCGCGGGGAAAACATGAAAACTATGAAAAATTGATGGCCCTGGCTCGCGAGGCGAAACCATTCCGCTTTATTGTCGATCCTGATTGGGAAGGCTTCCTCAATCCGGCTCATATGCCCGAAGCCATACAGCGATATTGTAAGAAAACCGGACAAACCATTCCCCAGTCCTATGGTGAATTCGTACGGGGGATATGCGAGAGTCTAGCGTTGAAGTACCGGTCGGTGTTGGACGAATTGAGACAGATCAGTTCCTGTCCCATCCGCAAGATTCACATCATCGGAGGAGGAGCGAAAAACCGGTTGTTATGCCAGTTCACGGCCAATGCAACAGTACTTCCGGTTTATTCGGGACCGGTCGAGGCAACAGCTATAGGGAATATCATGATGCAATCCATGTCCTGTGGATGGGTTTCTTCATTGGAACAGATGCGGGAAGTTGTCAGCAACTCATTCGATATCGAGCCGTATGAACCGGCCCCAACAGAGGAATGGAAGGAAGCCCAAGAGCGTTTTTATACGATCCTTAAAATGGAGTTGAAAGATGGATAAAATCCGGAATATTGAACGAGCGTTCAAAATGGCAAAGGACTTTTTCACCGATCGGGGTGTGGATGTCGAGGCTGCCTTGAAACAGATGGACCAGATCTCCATTTCTCTCCCATGTTGGCAAGGTGATGATGTCACAGGATTCGAAAAAAGGAAAATCCTTGGAGGCGGAGGGGGCATCCAAGTCACTGGGAATTATCCGGGCAGAGCCCGGACACCCGAAGAGCTGAGGATGGATCTGGACTTGGCTTTTTCTTTGATCCCTGGATCTCATAGACTGAACCTGCACGCCATGTACGGCGAATTCGGCCAAAATCTGGTGGATCGTGATGAAATAGAAACTTCCCATTTTGATGGGTGGGTGGCTTGGGCTGATCAGAAAGGCGTAAAGTTGGATTTCAATGCGACCTGTTTTTCCCATCCTATGTCCGAATCTGGATTCACTTTGAGTAACAGGGATCCGAGGATCCGAAAATTTTGGATAGACCATGTCAAACATTGCCGCATGATCGGTGCGCATATAGGCCGCCTTCTCCACAGCCCATGTATTCACAATCTCTGGATACCGGACGGGATGAAGGACATTCCCATCGATCGATCGACGCCAAGAGCTTTGCTGAAAGAGTCGCTGGATGAGATTTATTCCGAGTTGCTTCCAAAAGTCGAGGTCAAGGATTCGCTCGAGAGCAAACTGTTCGGGATCGGGAGTGAATCTTATGTGGTGGGATCTCATGAATTTTACTTTGGCTATGCCCAATCCAAAGGGATGATTCTTTGCCTGGATACAGGACACTTCCATCCGACGGAATCATTAGCAGACAAAATATCTGCCATTTTGCTTTTCTTCGACGAGCTCATCCTTCATCTAAGCCGCGGCGTGAGATGGGATAGCGATCATACCGTCATCCAAGGCGATGATCTGCAGGCTATAGCCGAGGAGATCGTCCGGAGCGAAAAAGCAGATCAAATCCATTTAGCATTGGATTTTTTCGATGCCAGCATAAACAGAATTGGAGCGTTGGTGATCGGCGCCCGGGCTACCCTGAAAAGCATCCTATCGGCTTTGTTGCAGCCCCTTGAGAGACTCCGGTGCGTAGAAAAAGAGGGCGACTATTTTTCTCGGATCGCTCTCAGAGAGGAATCGAAATCCCATCCTGTCGGTGCTGTTTGGGATCAGTATTGTTTATGGAAGGATGTGCCCTTTCAGGATCTTTGGATGCAAGATATATCCAGTTATGAATCGGAAGTTCTGAGAAAACGATCGGGATGAAATACTAGGGGAATAATTTTTTCACCAGCTCTGCCAAATTCTCGGCGTATTGCTTGCAGCAATCCAGGGCCCTTTCGTCAGGAAAATCGATAGATACCGGGCCATAGTGATCGCCTCTGTGATCGCCCCGGATGATCATGCCATGGATCAAAAGTGCATTCAGCATATCCAAAATCGTGGTTTCATTCCCGCCGCCCACATTAGCCGCAGAAGAAAAGGCCCCTCCGATCTTCCCTCTCAATTGACCGTGGAATTTCACGCTATCGTCCAGCAGTTTTTTGACCGGCCAAGCCATCGATCCATAATAGGTGGGTGAGCCAAGGATGATGCAGTCATAGTCGAGAAGTTTATCGACTTTTGTCTCTTCCACTCTTTTTAGATCGACGACAAAGTTTTGATTCTTCATTACAGCGGCAATAGTTTGTGCCATTTTCTCCGTGTTTCCTGTTTTAGAATAATAACACACCAGCACTTTGGCCATGCTCGAGCCTCCTTTCCACCCAATTCGTTTTCAAGATTGAATTACCATTTATGGGCTTTTTCGGGCTCCATCTTGCGAAGATCGAGCCCTCGTTCATAAGCACCAATTCTGTAAAGACAAATTTCCCTCACCGAGGAAGGATGATGAAGAACTTCGGATAGGGACTGGGTTCCCACTCCCCAAACACCTCCTCCCCTCACCACTACGACCTTGTAATCATGAAGCAACCGGAGGAATGTGTCGGTGTCATGTTTTGGCGGGAGGACAGGAATCACCAGATAAAGATAGCTTCCCTCGGCATCGATCGGGATAATCCGGTTCAGTTCTTGAGTTTCACCAGGATATCGAAAATAAGCATGCGCTTCGGCCTCCGGTACCCAGCAGTGGCACACGGTTTGGAAATGCGTTTCGGCATAGATGGTTTTGTGGATTCCCAGCTCCTTTGTATCCTCTTTTTCAGGATGGAGAGACATTTCTAAAAGAGGTCCTCCTATGTCTCTCGGCATGGACGCTTTGGGAGCGTAAAACATGGCGTTCACTCCCCGTATGGAAAAAGTCCCTGTGTGAAAAGGGGAGAGGCGGGATTCAAAAATCCTGGCTCCAGTCTTGTGAAACTCCTTGATCAGTTCTTCCTCCTCTGGGAACTGGCAGGTTTCGTCGCCTTCGATCTCGTATTCATCGGGAGGGTAGGAAAACAGGGAATGTTGACCGGACCGGATCTTTTTTTGAAGCTTTTTGACATCCACACCGGTTTTATCCAGCATCCTTACGATGTAGCCAGAATTATTGGCCACACACTGAAGGAAGAAAGCTTCTTTAAGTGTGCGTCCTCGAGAAAACAGCCCATGTGCTTGAACCAGAGTCGCAGGATTTTGGGAAAGACGATCAGGTATTATTTTAACCATCTGGGGTGATCCGCTCGGTAGGGCAAACCAATCGACCGGGATTTTTCCTCCCAAATAGTAATATCCGAGAGGATCGACTGGAATAAATGGCTCGGGCTGGCTGGGCTTTTTATGATCATCCAGGGTCGTGATGATCAGGTCTTTTGTGTGGCAGTGCATGGAGGCATTCACCCCTTCGATAGACAATATTTTCGCATGGATGTCGCTTTCGGATGAGGCCTTGTAGTACCCGAAATCTGTCTCGCTCATCGAAGGATAACAGATGTGCTCGGGCTCGAGATCTCCTTTTTGAGACCCGGTCGACGTGATGGCCATCCTTTCTTCTCCCTTCTCATCTTTCCACCGCATGACCATGTTTCCGCAATGGCTATCCTGGATGTCATACAACAAAGAGGCCCGGCCTATGGTCTGGAAGAGATGGATGAGTTCCTCGCTAGCTTTCCACTGTTTTTTAGTCATTTTGTCTGCCGGGAATTCCCCTTTTATTCCAACCTTGAGCTTTGTAATAATCCTCTCGCATTTTTACGATCAAATCAGAGGATATTTTTATAGGATTTCCCCCTACGAGGATGGATTCTCGCTGGAAACGCATCGGGAGAGTGTCTTCTTCGGCTTCCAATCCTGTTTTGAGGTTAAAAATTCTTTCCAATGAAGACACGTTGTTCGCAATTTCTTCCAATCGAGCCGTTGAAAAATTCATTCCCGTGATGCCGCTTGCCATGCGGGACCAAGGTTCGGTGGAGAATGCGAATCCAGTAAAGCGGCAAATGCCCAAACTGTCCTGAATGATGCCCAAATTTTGCATGTTACGGATAGCGATGGGCGACTGCAAGAGACTGAACCGAGGGATTTCCTTTGTCCCACCAAAAAATGCCAGGGACACAGCATATCCTCCGCGGAGGTGGCAAGCCCCTGTTGGCGAAGTCATGTACCCGAGAGCTTGAGTAAAGGAGGCCCGTGGATCATAGGCCGGGATCTCCATTTTTTTTACGGTCATGGAATATTCTGGATGATGGAATCGTTCGGCGAACCGGAAGGATCCCTCGGCCAGCAGGTTGCCCATCCCATTCCTGAAAGCGATCTGTTCAACTGTTTTTTCCAATATATTTGCGTTGCCGAAAAAGAATCCCGCTTGATCAGCCTCTCTTTTAGGGATGTGTCCCTTTTCAGACAGTTCCATGGCACACGCGAGGGTTCCTCCGAAACTGATCGTATCCAAACCCAGTTCATTGCACCTGAAATGGGCCCTGGCGATGGAAGACAAATCATATATTCCACAGTTCGGGCCTGTCATAACGATGGTCTCATACTCAGGCCCCTCTCCCTTTTTTCCATCCACCCGGGTATGACGCTGACACGCGATGGAACACCCATAACAGGCGCCGGCTCTCTCCAGGATGGTCTTGCGGAGCGTTTCCCCAGATACCCTGTTTAGATCATCATCTCTATGGGAATTGTCCTGGAAATTACGGTGGGGAAGCATTTCCATGATGTGGATGAGTTTGAGCAATCCCGAGGTGCCCAATTCTCTCAGAAGTCTTTTGGTGATAGGTGCCGATCTTAAAAGATACTGGGCTTGATCTAAACCGGACCGGAACCTAGCTTCATCCTTGATAACGTTGCCCTTTTGCCCGGAAACACGGATGGCTTTGAGTTTTTTGCTTCCGAATACAGCTCCTGATCCGCCCCGGCCATAGGCTCTGTTTTTCTCGTTCATGACACAAGCGAATCGCACCAGATTCTCCCCAGCAGGCCCGATACAGAGAATGTGTTGCCTGTTTCCTGTTTCGGGATCGGCTGTCAATCGCTCTGTTGTCTCATGGACATCTAAACCCCAAAGAGGGGATTGATGGGTGATTTGGACTTGTTCGGGAGAGATATCTATTATCACAGGTTTTGAAGCCAATCCTTTGATCACGAGCACATCGTACCCGCTGGACTTGAACGTATGGGCCCAGGAACCGCCACAATTGGTACTCCCGATTCTGCCGGTCAATGGCGACTTGAAAACCATGTGCCCTCGACATGCCGTTGGAGCTCGGGTTCCGATAAGGGGGGAAGTGGCGATGACGACCACATTTCCCGCCTCGAGAGGATCACAGAGCGGATCGATCTCATCATAGAATATTCGAGTGGCCAAACCTCTCCCTCCCAGATATTCTTCTACGATGTCCGGGCTCAAATGTCTTGAGCGAATGTCTTCTTTGGATAGATCGATTTCCAGGATTTTTCCGTTATAACCAGGGAATGATGCATCGCTCATGTTGGATAATGATTTCCCTTATGATAACATGACCAGGAATTGAGAAAAAGATTTTTATGAAATAATGGAGTCCCATCCTATGGCTATCAAAGCGTCACTCACGACTTTCGATACAACCATGATTGTGGTGAGTCTTGTCATCGGTATCGGCATATTTCGCACGCCCGCTATGGTGGCTGGAGCGACCCAAACACCCTTCCGTTTTTTTGCCGCGTGGACTCTGGGCGGATTGATAAGTTTATTGGGAGCCTTGACATTTGCTGAGATCGGCTCACGGTTTCCTCGACCAGGTGCTTACTACAAAGTCGTCGCAGAATCCTATCATTCCTCTTTGGCCTTTATGTTCAACTGGGCCGGAATACTGATAGCCAATGGGGCCGGAGCAGCGGCTGTCTCTATCATCGGGGCCGAATATCTTATTCCCATTTTGATTCCGGCCAAGTACCAAACCCAGTTTTCGATTCAGCTTGCTGCCGCGCTCCTTATCTTTTTTTTGTTCGTGATCAATTATATCGGAATTAAATCAGGAGCCTGGGCTCAAAATGTGTTGACTCTTCTGAAGATCGGAATGATTCTGTTGCTCGTTTTTGTCGCTTTTTACCATAAAGGGGAAGCGCCGAGCGATAATCTGACTCAGCCTGAACCGAAGAAACCTTTTTGGATGGCTATGGGGATCGGGCTCATTGCGGTATTTTACACTCAGGGTGGATACCAAAACACGATAAACTTCGGGGCGGATATGAAAAATGCCCGCAAAAACATGCCGCGGGCCATCCTGATCGGGATGCTGATCATCATCGTCTGTTATCTTCTGATCAATGCCGCATATTTTAAAGTGCTGGGTATCTCAGGAATAGCCGGAGCCAAACTGGTGGCTGCTGAAGTCGCAAAAGTGACATTCGGCAATTTCGGCTACCTGTTTGTATCGCTTGTCATATTTTTTTCCGCTATGGGATTTATCAATGCCACTTTCCTGCAGCTTCCCCGGGCCTATTATGCAATGGCCGAAGACAAAACTCTTCCTGCCATTTTCATGAAGGTCAATCAGAAAACCCAGGCCCAGGAATTCACCTTGGTCTTTTTTACGGCCACAGTCCTTCTTTCGATATTTTTTCTCGGAACTTTTGAGAATATCGTCAATTATGTCATGTTTATCGATGCCCTGAGTATTGCTGTGGTCGCATCGACCATATTTATCCTCAGAAGAGAGGCCAAGTCACAGAAAATTGACTACAAAGGCTACCGGGTTCCTTTTTATCCCGTTCTCCCTGCTGTTTTTGTATTATTTTTGGTGTTTGTTTCCTTGAATGTGCTTTGGAATGAAACCCGCTCAGCCTTGATGGGAGCCCTTATCTTTGTTTCAGGTTTTCCCATCTTCATGGTTATGCGCAGACTCAGGAGAGGGAAATAACAAAATTGGAGACTGGAAACGGAATGAGGAATCGGAACAAAATGATCAGCGGAGACAAAACTCGATGGATACCATAACCAAAGAAGAATTGTTGGAAAAAATAAAATATAAGGAGAGCTTTCATCTTGTCGATGTGAGAGATACGCCGGATTATCGAAAAGAACATATCGTTGGTGCTGTCCACCTTCTGATAGCAGAAATGAGTCAGAAAAAAGTGGAAAAGTTGTTCGCTAAAGAGGACTTGATCGTCACCTATTCCCTTGACATCGATTGCCCGGCCAAAAATATAGCCGCAAAAAAGTTGATGGATTATGGCTTCAGTCATGTCCTTGCCTATCCAGGAAGCTGGATGGAATGGAAGAGGGCCGGTTACCCAGTAGAAAAAGGATGACACAGATTTGACCTGCCGAAGTACGTGTTGTATATGTTATTCATGTCCTGAAGAACAGGAGGCGATCAGAATGAAAACACGATTGATTTTATCCTGGATTATGATAACCGCCATCTTTTTAATCTGGGGATGTCGAACAATCGAAAAGCCTGTGCAAATATACGGTGAGAGCGTGGACCTGAAATTGCTGGATGGGGAATGGAAGGGCGATTATTCCAGCAAAGACACGGGGAGGAGCGGCACGATCGAATTTGTCCTGAAAGCTGAAGAGAAGAGGGCTTATGGCGATGTTATGATGGTTCCACGAGGTGCGAAAGAACCTTATCATCCGGTTGGATACAGGGATAAGATCAAAATAGATCCCAATTTTCCGAAGTTTTTAGCCATTGAGTTTGTGGAAATAGAGGGAGGGAAAGTGATGGGTGAGCTGGCTCCTTATTGGGACCCGGAAATGCAGCGGCGGATGTACACTTCTTTTGAGGGGATTTTAGAGGGAGACACCATCGAGGGGACTTTTGAGTCAAGGATCGATCAATCTCCGATTTATTTTACTGGTCAATGGACAGTTTTTCGAAAAAAACAAGAATAACATTGGCTGAGCCACGATCTTTTGTTCCCGTGAAATTGATCTGCGGGATCATCGCATCAAAAGAACGAACAATCTTGAGGGTAGAGGAGAGACTTACCCAAACATATGGAAATATCGATCGGGCAAGCCCGCTGTTTTCCTTCGATTTTACCGATTACTACGAAGAACAGATGGGGAAAGATCTCAAGAGAAAATTTTTGAGCTTCGGAGATCTTATAGTGCCTGAGAGACTTAGCGCGATAAAATTGGAAGCCAACCGGTTGGAGCAGGAGATCCAGCAAGAGTTTCATACGAAACACAGGGTTGTGAATATCGATCCAGGGTATTTGACGACGGCCTCTTTGATCATGGCTACAGCTAAAAATTTTGCGCATCGCATTCCACTCGAAGGTGGCATTTATGCTCACCTTGAATTCCTGTTCGGTAGGAACGAAGTGCGATTTCTGGACTGGACATACCCCGATTTTAGAAACGAAGGCTACAAAGAATTTTTTCTCGAGGCTCGCCGAACCTACCTCTCCCAGCTCAAAAAAAGCCCCCCTAAGTAAAATCAGCTTAAAAAATAATTCAGGGCACCTGAATTATTCACGGACCAAGATTGCTGTAGCGGCGAAGTTGTGATTCATGAGGCTGTATTGAAATACTGCGAATGTATCACGACAAGCCGATGCGGTAAGATTGGTTAGCCCAAAGGGTAAAATGTCGATGTTTATAAAACAGGATTTGAAAATTTGATTTTTTGGAGATGAAATATGGCATCGACTTTTTATGAATAATTCAGGATTCGTTGATGTCGAGAGCCGAGATCTCTCGTAGCTTCTTCACGATTTCAGGAAGTTCCTTCAACACGACATGGATATCTTCTTCTTTATTGAACCGGCCCAAGGAGATCCGGATGGAGGACCGGGCGATTTCTGGACGCAAGCCTATGGCGCTCAAGACATGGGAAGCTTCTTCCGAATCCTCACTGCATGCAGATCCTGTGGAGACGTATATATCCTTGGTGGCCAAGGATAGAAGAATCGCTTCGGCTTCCAGTCCGGGGAAGGAAAAATTGAGCGTCCCTTTTATCCTTTTCTGCTCATGCCCATTGAATATCGCCTTCGGGATATTCTCTTCAATGCCGCTCTTCAACATACCTGCCAGATTCTCGATTCGATTTTTGTCCCTGTCCCCTTGCTCCATCATAATCCCTACCGCCTCTCCGAATCCCACGATACCGATGGTGTTCTCTGTTCCTGCCCTCATCAATCTTTCTTGATGTCCTCCGTAGATGAGAGGCAAGATATTCGTTCCTTTTCGGATATACAAGGCTCCAATCCCTTTCGGCCCATAGATTTTATGAGCAGAAACGGAAAGGAGATCGACTCCCAGTGTATCCACATCGACATCGATTTTGCCAAAACTTTGCACCGCATCCGTGTGAACGAGAACGTTATATTCCTTTGCCAAATTCACCACCTCCCGGATGGGTTGAATGGTTCCCAATTCGTTGTTGGCATGCATGATGGAGATCAGGGCGGTCTTTGGGCTAATCGCTTCCCTGAGACGGGCCATATCGATCATCCCTTGCTGATCCACAGGCACAAAGGTTACCTTGAGACCCTTCCTTTCAAGGTAGTTGGCCGTTTCAATGACTGCGGGGTGTTCGATCTCCGATGTGATGAATTCATTTTTCTCTGGCATCGCATCCACAATCCCGCGGATTGCGAAATTGTCTGATTCTGTGCCTGACCCTGTGAAAAAGATCTCTGTGCGTTTTGCACCCAGTGCCTTGGCGATGGTATCCCTTTCTTCCGTGATGATTTCTTTGACTGCTCTTCCGATAGGGTAGAGGGATGAGGGATTCCCAAAATGCTCTCGCATAAACTCCGTCATTTTATCCTGTACTCTTGGGTCTAACGGAGTCGTTGCGTTATGGTCGAGGTAGATCATTTCCGGTTCATTATCGCAAGATCAGCGGATCAGCCCTTCACATAATCTTCAACGATGCTGACGACTTCGAAGCCAGCTCTTTTCTGGCCTTCCTTGGCTGCTGCCCCGATGTGAGGAGTGGCGATGACGTTGGGATGATCGATAAGCATAAAATCATCGGGAGGTTCTTTTTCGAATACATCGATACCGGCTGCCCTGACTTTACCCGATTCCAATGCTGCAAACAGGGCCTTCTCATCCACGGTACCACCTCGTGAAGCATTGACCAAAATAACGCCGTCCTTCGTCTTTGCAAATTCTGCATCGCTAATCATGTGTTTGGTCTTTTCAGTCAATGGCAAATGGAGAGAGAGAACATCCGACCGTTCCAGGAGCTCGTCCAGATCGACCTGTGCGATTTCAAGGTCTGACTTGACTTCGATAATATCATAGACCAACACCTTCATTCCAAAGGCCAGCCCAAGTCGGGCTACTTCCAATCCGATCCTGCCGCTCCCGATGATCCCCAGTGTTTTTTGAAACAGCTCTGTACCCGATAGAACCTTTTTCTCCCACTTGTGGGCTTTCATCGACAGATTGGCTTTGCCGTGGTTGCGCACGGCAGCCAACATCAATCCGAGGGTATGTTCCGCCACAGAAGTCGTGGTGGCTGCCGGCGTGTTATTCACTCGCACACCCTGTTCTTTGGCAGCGACACGATCGACGTTATCCAATCCGATCCCGGCTCTCACGATGAGCTCGAGGTTCGTCGCTGCTTGGATGACATTTCGGGTCATTTTTGTGGCTCCCCGGATGACGGCAATATGAAATTCAGGAATAAAATTTATGAGCTCATCTTCATTCATCCCGGTTTTCACTGTGATCTCGAGTCCAGGGATAGATTCGAGCTTTTCAAGGGCCTCGGGATTCATAGGGTCGGAAACGAGTACTTTTTTCATTCCCAATTCTCCTTTAATATGTCCTCAGCCGCTTTGATGGCTTGGCCGCCCTCAAAGTTGTAGCCCAGTTCAGAGAGTGTCATTTCCATGGCGCTGAGGGCTGTGATGACATCGAAGCCGCCCATGTATCCGAGGTGGGCTATCCGGAAAAATTCTCCCTTATGAGGGTCCTGTGCTCCGGCGATATAGGCTCCGTATTTGCTTTGCATTAACTTGACGAACTTGACGCCATCCACCCCGGCTGGAACTTTAACAGCGGTCAAAATATTGCCGGGTCTTTTGGATAGGAGTTCCAGCCCGATAGCCTGCACAGCTGCCCGGGTTGCATCTCCCAGTATGCGATGGTGTTTGAATAGACCTTCAAGACCCATAGACTTGATGATATCCAATGCAATTTTCTGTTGGATGATCAAAGTCACGGCCGGTGTCCAAGGAGTTGTCCTCTTTCCGATGCTCTTCTTAGCTGCTTTGGCATCGAAATAAAACTTAGGCAACGTGGATTTTTCTACCAAATCCCATGCTTTAGGGCTGAAGGCGATGTATCCCAATCCCGGCGGGATCATGAAGGATTTTTGGGATCCTGAAACAAGGATATCGACTTTCCATTCGTCCATCGGGCAAGGGGTCGCGCCCAATCCGGAGATGCCATCTACTGCAAGTATCGCATCCGTTCCGCTGACGACTTCTCCGTATCCTTGAATATCATACACCGTTCCTGATGAGGTTTCTGAGAGAGTTGTGAAAACCGCTTTTGTGTCTGGCTGGGCTTTTAGCTCATCGGCCAGCTGTTCTTTAGTGAAGGGATGCCCCCATTCCAGCGTGATCTCTTTGACTTCGACTCCGTAAGCTCGGCAGATTTTTCCCCACCGTTCTCCGAATTTTCCACTGTTCAGGGTTATAACCTTGTCTCCGGCGCAAAGCGTGTTGACAACGGCTGTCTCCATCGCTCCCGATCCGGAAGAAGTCAGGATAAAAACATCCTGTTCGGTCTGAAAAACATACTTCAAGCCCTCCGAGGTTTCCATGAAAATGTTAGAAAACTCTGGCGTCCGATGATGAATGATCGGTTCCGATGCAGCGGAGAGAACCTTCTCAGGCACAGGTGTGGGGCCCGGAGAAAGTAGATAATACTTTTTTATCATATGAATCCTCCTTTTGGTTATTTTAGAAAAACTTAATTATGGGAAAAGCTAAAAGTAGCAGAAATTTTCCGCCCAGTCAATCACAGTTGGCAAAGGAGTTCGGTGAGTAGAGCTGTCCTCATCACAAGAGAGGGGAGCAGCAGGTGTTCGTTATCCGCATGTATTCCCTCGCCGTCAGGCCCTAGGCCATCTATGGTGGGGATCCCAAGGCTCGAAGCAATAGAGGCATCCGAGCCTCCCCCGGTTCTTCCTGCTTCGAGGGACATCTTGAAGGCGGAATGTGCGATATCGCGAATTCTGGAGAGAAGAGCGGATGAAGCTTCTGTTTTTTCCATCGGCGGTGTGGAACTCTCCATGGAAAAACGTATTTTTGCGCCAGGATTGATGGGTTCGAGTCGCTTAAAGGTGTCCAATATCTTTTGTTTCTGCATATTTGTCCAGAATCTCATGTCCAGAGTGGCTCCGGCTTTTTCTGCGACGATGTTCGCTTTTTCTCCGCCGCTTATCAAACCGATGTTCATCGTTGTCCCTTTTGTCTTCTGCAGTTTTTTCAGTTCGCGAAGCAGGTCCATCAGTTCTTCTATGGCGTTAATCCCTTTTTCAGGAGTTCCAGCATGGGCAGCTTTTCCGCTGGCTTCCAAACGGATGACCAAGCGTCCTTTTCTTTGTACCTTCAGGCCTCCCCCTGGTAGCGATGGTTCCAGACACAACACATATTCCGATTTTCTCGCTAGTTTCCGTATGATTTCATTGGCCGCTTCATCGCCTATCTCTTCAGCTGAATTGATGAACAGAAGCATGTTTTTTTCAGGCTTGATATTCAGGTCATGAAGTGTCTTCATCGCGTAAAGCGCCATAACAAGCCCTGCTTTCATATCCAAAACCCCAGGACCGAATATCTTTTTGCCGCTGAGATAAAAAGGCATATTTTGTATTTTTCCCACAGGCCAAACAGTGTCGATGTGAGTGAGCAAAAGTATCTGCTCTTTCTTTTCCTTTGATATTAGCGTGGGGTATTGAATGGTGTGAAGATCTCCGATCTTTTTTTGTGGGAATCGTGTGACTCCAGCTCCAATTTTTTTAAACTCGTTGATGATATAATCCGTGCATTTATCCACAGCATTTTTATCTGTAGATGGGGATTCCAAACTCACGAGTTCTTTGAGGGTGTTTACCATTTCTCCCTGGCGTGATTTGAAATAATGACGAAATTCCATGGTGTCTCCTTCAGGTGTCTGTTTTTACAGCATCAAATTTTCACTAATGTATCACAGCTTCGATCAAAATTTAAACGAAATTTCAAGAAAGTTGAAACCGGATATAAATTTAGCTTCTAGTCCATCCAAATGAAAAAATCAGGAAAAATAAGACATGATTCTTTTGTAGACTGCCGTCATTTGTCTCAATATTCGTCCCAAAGGTTTCTGTCCTAGCTTTATTGCATAATACCGGCAAACTTCATGGCAGCACATGCAATGGATGCATCGGGATTTGTCGATCCTGGCTTTTGCATCCTGCATATGAGCGGCCCCAGTTGGACAGATGTCCACACATTCTTCACACGCGGCGCATTTTTTTTGCAAAACTCTGGGTGACAGTACCAGTTGCCACTGGATAAAGCCGTGGAGGAAAGCCGGAATATTTTTCCGAATAAGCCCAACGGCAATGGCAGATTGTTTGAAGTCCTTCACCTCGATATCTTGAATTTTTTCTCCCAACAATTCCATCTCTTCCAATCGAGCTGTTCCTAATTCTCTTTGGGAAGCGAAAGCAGTCGTTCGAACCTGCATCGGGTCAAGACCGATTAATTTTGTCGCGACAGCATCCAGCGCTACTGCATCGGAGCTGGCCAGGATCAGCCCGACTTTTTTCGGAGAGCCAGCTGATGGGCCTTCTCCTTCCATCGCACAGATGGCATCCATGATATTCAGTTGGGGGGGAGCACAAGAAAATATGTCCACGAGCATTTGGGCAAAAAGTTCACTATTGTCGTATTTTCGATGATAGCTGCACCTGAGTCCATGGGGGATAATGCCGAACATGTTTTTGATGGCTCCAGTGAAGGCCATGAAAGAATGGGTTTTCAGTTTCGGAAGGTTGATCAAAAAATCTGAATCCAAGACCGCTGGAGAGATGTAGGCTTTGGTGATAATCTCTCCTCGACATACCGTCTCCCTGAAACCGATTTCCTTCAGATTCACAAGACGTACTCCTAACTCTGTACACATCTTCCGGTAGCCGGAAATTTCGAATCCATCCCCTTTTTTGTGCTGGATGTCATCTCCCACCATAATATCGCAGCCGATATCGAGCAAAAGCCGTAGCAATTCTTTCGTGAAATCCGGATGGGTGACGATCATGGCTTCAGCTGGAGAAGGAGGGGAGAGGTGGTTGATTTTGACGAAGACTCGAGATTTAGGCCGGATGATGCGGTCTAGACCTCCTAGGAATTCGAGATTTTTGAGCAGAGCACGATGAATGAGTCCCTCGTCATAGCCAGGCACACGTTGGATAGAAACCTTTGTTTTTCCCATTTTTCCCTCGGTATTATACCAGAGTCCATTGACTTCGCCACGGGAGTTTATTAGTTTAGTTCATGAATGTGTGGATCGTTGCTGGACTCTTTCAGAATGCCCGATCAAACATTGGACAAAAAATCCAGGATGTGAAAAACGGATGGCCAGTGTGATGGAAAACAGGACATGGGATCTCGAAAAAGATCTCGACAAAATCAGAGGAAACTTCCCGATTCTGAAAAAGTGCGTTTATTTGATCAGCAACTCGTTGGGAGCTGTGCCTTTACAGGTGAGGGATGCATTGGAACGTTATTACAAGCTGTGGGCTGAGGAGGGTGTTAGTGCGTGGGAAAAAGAGTGGTGGATGCTTTCCAAAAAAGTCGGCGACGAGGTGGCATCCCTAATCGGCGCTGAGAAAGATAGTGTGGCGATGATGACCAATGCCACACTCTCCCATTGGGTGGCCCTATCCACACAATTTTCTCAAAAAAAAGGACGAAGAAACAAAGTGGTTATGACCGACCATGATTTTCCTTCTATCCTCTATGCCCTGGCCAAGATGTGTTCTTTTATGGGCTGGGAGCTCGATATCGTTCGGAGTCGAGCAAGGCCAGGTATCGCGGTCGAAGAGATACTCGACCGTGTGGATGAAACGACACTTTGTGTTGCCACGTCCCAGGTCTACTTCAAATCAGCTTTTATCCAGGATGTAGATCGGATAGCCCAACATGCCCGGAGCAGGGGAGTTTTGACCCTAATCGATGGCTATCATGCGCCAGGTACAATCCCTGTGAATGTAAGAAAGATGGGCATCGATTTTTATGTTGGAGGTTGCTTGAAATGGTTGTGCGGGGGACCCGGGAATGCCTTTTTGTATGTGCGCCCAAAGCTAAGGGAGGAATTAGAGCCTCTGTTGACAGGATGGTTGGCGCACAAAAATCCTTTTGGCTTTTCCCAGAAAATGGACTATACAGATGGGTCTTACAAGCTGATGTCAGGGACTCCCCCTATACCTTGCCTCTATACCGCCATGGCAGGCCTGGACATTATCGGAAAAATTGGGATAGGCTCCATCCGACAAAAATCCATAGAGCAAACAAACAAGCTGATCGAGAAGGCCTTGGAAAGAGGATTCCTCATTCATACCCCTGTTGAGGATGAGAGACGGGGAGGTGCTGTATCCATCGGAATGCCTCACGCCCAGCAGATAAAGCAGGCTTTGATCGAAAAAAATGTGAAGATCGATTTTCGAAAAGGTAAGGATGAAGAACCGGATGTCATCCGAGTCGGTCCTCATTTTTACACAAAAGATGCGGAGATCGATTTCCTTTTCGAAATCATCGATAAACTGCTTCGTTCGGGGGAGTATAAAAAATTCGCCGGAAAATCAGAACTTGTAACCTGATCTGCTGAACATCGGCCCACCTGTTTAAGATCCCAATCCCGTTAGAGAAAGTATTTTGAAAATGAATGGGAATGGTTTATATTAAATACTGAAGTCAACAGGAGAAGAGGTGCTGGTTGAATAACATTTCAAGGCGGACTTTTTTGAACCATTCCCTATTCCTGTTGGGAACCTCTCTCATGATTCCTTCGAGATCTTATGGTGAAGAAATCCCTTCATATCTCTGGCTTCAAAAGATGGGTTGCTCAAACATTAACCTCGTGACGCCTGCCCATTATCTGCCCAGCATTGTCAGGGCTCTGCAAATGGCCATTCCGATGGGGCTTCATATTCCTCTTGTGTATAACACCAGTGGTTACGAGAAATTGGAGATGGTGCGACTGCTGGATGGGATCATGGATATCTATCTTTCCGATTGCAAATACATGGATCCAACACTCGCAGCGAAATATTCTGATGTGGCCTATAATTACCCCCACTATGCCAAGATCGCGTCGAAGGAAATGTTTCGCCAGACAGGAGATCTCCGGATTGAAAAGGGCGTCGCTGTGAAGGGGGTGATCATCAGACATTTGGTACTACCCAATAGAATTGCTGGGACCAAAGAATTCTTGAAGTTTGTAGCCGAGGACATGTCCAAAACCACCTATGTCAATATCATGAGACAATACGGACCTGAATACAAAGCCTCGGAATACTCCGAATTATCCCGCAGGATTACTCGAGAAGAATATGCGGAAGCACTGAGCTGGGCAAAACAAGCCGGGCTCCAACGTCTGGACAAATAACGAATGAAAAACGACGAGACTACAAAAACTGTCCGTACCGTAACAAATCGCATGTATTTTTTGATGGGTGTCTTGCTGATTATTATTGGTATCCAAACAAGTGTGCATGCCGAGATCAATTATCAGTGGAAAGATGTCTATATCGGGGCGTTAGAGGCAGACAACTGGACAGGATTAGTGTTAGCTCCTCATCCGGAAAGTGCTTTTGCATTCCGGATCCGCACCAAAAAGCAGGATGATGTAGCGGAAGGGATCGACCATCTTTTTTTGATCTCAGAAGTCGGCCCGCATTCTCCCGACGGGCAATATGCCCGTATCAAGCTGGATATGGGGCTCCCCTTCGGAAAAGAGGAGAGCACACCTATCTTGAAAAAACCCTCTAAAAGGCAGACAACACTCGTGATAGAGTGGTCACGTCAAAGCGAAAAGACCGTCATAGGGAGAATTTCTGTCCCCGAAGGGATCGAGATCCATCTGATTCATTATTTTCCCTGGAATTTTGAAGGACGTTACCAGTCTCTTTCTGACGGTCATATTAGGGGAGAAAGCACATCTTCGGAAAAATATTATTATTTGTATTGGACGAATCGTGAGGGAGTCTTATCGGGGGATTCACAGGAAAAAGAACTCACACTCCGCTTCGCTCCTTCAAAAAAAAACAGCATTTATTTTGTGGCTTCTGTTGGACAAGACATGAGAATTCTGCGCAACCAAATTTATCGGTACAAGAATGAGGCCATTATCGACAGATTTTTGAAGGAAGAAGAGGGGCGTTATCAGAGGAAGAGGGTGAAGATCGAAGGCATGCATGAAGGCGTGGAAAAAGCCATAACGAACAATCTTTTCTGGAACACTCTTTATCAACCTGGTCATCATCGATTGTACTCTCCTGCAGGTCGACGCTGGATTTTCCCATCGCAAGAAGGACACGACGATTACACGATTATTGAATGGAACTCTTTTTTCAATGCTCTATTGCTTTCGGTCGAGAGCGTAAAGCATGCAAAGGATGTCCTAAAGTCCGTTCTTGAAACACAATACCCGAATGGAAATATTCCCCATTGGAGAGGAAGGCATGCAGGGACGGGAGATAGGTCTCAACCTCCTATCGGTTCTTTTGTGGTGTGGAAGTGCTTCCAAAGGGATGGAGACATAGCATTTCTCCAATACGCCTATCCTTTTTTACTGAGATGGCACGCCTTCTGGAAAGCTAAAAAAGGGAATGGTCAGGACAGACGAGATGGAAACAGAGATGGACTTTTGGAATGGGGTTCGGATACCAATCTGATAGGTTCTTGGGTTCCATCCTGGGAAGAAGATGCCAGCGGAGAAACGCGAGCCAGCTGGGAGTCCGGTCAGGCGGATCTGCCCAATTGGGATAGAGCTGTTTTCAATGAAGCGACAGGGACTTTGAATATGAATTGTGTCGATTTGAATTCTTTGTATGCCCTGGATGCATGGTGCTTGGCCCAGATTGCCAAAGTGTTGCAGGACGAGCGGGAGTTCATCAAATATTCAAAAGAATATGAACAAATGAAGGAATTGATCAATAATATTCTCTGGAACGAGGCAGATGGTTTTTATTTTGACCGATATTGGGATGGAAATTTTTCCAAGAAAAAGGCAGCTTCCAATTTTTATCCGCTCATAGCCATGATTCCTGATCAAAAGAGAGCTTTGTTGATGAGAAAACGGTTGCTGAATGAAAGTGAATTTTGGGGTGATTACATCTTGCCGACCATTTCTCGGGATGATCCGGAATATGCAGACCAGGACCATTGGAGGGGCAAAGTCTGGCCTCCCACCAATTACTTGATCTACCAAGGGCTGAAAGCGTATGGCTTCGATGCCGTTGCTTCGGAGTATGCCACAAAAAGCGAAGAGCTGTTCATGAGGAGCTGGAAGAATTTTCAGATTTGCCCGGAGAATTTCGATTCCCGGACAGGAGAAGCTGGCGGAGAAAGATACCAAGGTTGGAGCCCGCTGTTTGTTTTGATAGCGTTAGAAGAATACATAGATTTCACTGTATGGGATGGTTTCAGATTTGGGATGATACAACCCGGAAAAAGAGGGAAACTTTCCCGGCTTTATATACAAGGAAGACATTATGACATTGAAGTGGCGCCCAAAAAGGTCATACTGAAGGAAGAAGGAAAAATTATTCTGGAAGCGGATAAAGCCGCTGTTTTCCGGCGTTTTCTTTACTCGGAAAATGAGGTCGCTTTCGACGTTTCGACCCTTAAAAAAAATGAAATTAGGGTCAATCTTTTGACCAAAGGAAGATTTCAGATCGAGATAGACAATCAACCGGCAGAAGTATTTGAAGGGAGATCGAAAAAATTTAAGATTCCTGAAGGAGAACACAGAGTTCTCATTTTGATGCTGGAGAAACAAGAATAATAATGAATATCCATGACAATATCCTCCAACTCATTTCGCTCAAAGGGAAAACGGCGATAGTCACGGGTGCTGCTTCCGGAATCGGATCAGGTATAACCAGGCGATTGGCCGAAGCAGGAGCCAATATAGCCCTGCTGGATGTCGATGAAAAAAAAGGTGCAAAAATCGCAAAGGACATAGAACTTCTCGGGATAAGGGCAAAATCCTATGTTTGTGATGTTAGCCTTAGCTCCGATTGCCGGAGTGTAATCGATGGCTTGTCGAAAGATTTTGGGCATATTGACATTTTGGTGAATAATGCCGGTGTGATCAATAGAAAGGACATAGTCGAACTGAGTGAAGAGGAATGGGATCATGTCCTGGATGTCAACTTGAAATCCGTGTATCAGCTATCCCACCTGGTCATCCCTCGTATGATCCAGAACGGGAGGGGAAGCATAATCAACATAGGTTCAGGTTGGGGAATCAAAGGAGGATCCAATGCCGTTGCTTATTGTGCCTCGAAGGGAGGGGTCGTCAACCTGACCCGGGCTATGGCTATCGACCATGGTAAACAAGGGATCAGAGTGAATTGCGTTTGCCCGGGGGATGTTCATACAGAGCTCCTTATAAAGGAAGCGAGCCTTGTGCATCAGGATTTCGATGCGTTCCTGTCTGAAGCGGCAAACAGGCCTATTCCTCGTGTGGGATCTCCAGAGGATGTGGCCAATGCTGTTCTATTCCTTGCCTGCGAACTATCCAGCTGGGTAACAGGTTCGGTTTTTGTCGTGGATGGAGGAGGATTAGCCTAATCCTCGTCATCGTTTCGGATGAATATCCTCTTGTTTAATTAAACATATTATTATATTTTTATGCCCGTTATGAATGGAGGTTTTTATGAAAAAAAAGACATGGAGATTAACAGGGTGGATTTTCGTATTTGTTTTTGTGTTTTCCAGTTTTTTTGTTTTCTCACAGGACAAAAAAGATGATAAGAATCAAGGGAATACCTCTTTCGATAGACTATCCTTGAATGGCCTGCGATTCAGGTGCATCGGACCGGCTCTGACATCTGGACGGATTTCCGATTTTGCGGTGAATCCAGATAAGTCCAGCGAGTTTTACGTGGCTTCTTCTTCCGGAGGAGTCTGGAAAACGGTTAACGCAGGTACGACATTCACTCCCGTGTTCGACGACCAAGGATCCTATTCTATCGGGTGTGTAACAATGGATCCCACCAATCACAACGTCATTTGGGTGGGGACCGGAGAGAACAACAACCAACGGAGCGTTGCATACGGAGATGGTGTGTACAAAAGTGTAGATGGCGGAAAATCCTGGAAACATGTGGGGCTTAAAACTTCTGAGCACATCGGGATGATTGCCATCGATCCACGAGATACCGAGGTGGTTTATGTGGCTGCCTATGGGCCTCTGTGGAGTTCAGGAGGAGAGAGAGGTCTTTATAAAACCAGCGATGGCGGCAAAACATGGGTGACTGTTTTAACGATCAGCGAGCACACCGGAGTGAGTGAAGTCCACTTGGACCCTAGCGATCCCGATATCGTCTATGCAGTGGCTCACCAAAGAAGGCGGCATGTCTGGACCTTGGTCGGTGGAGGGCCTGAGTCTGCCATTTATAAATCAGTGGATGCTGGCAAAACCTGGGAAAAAATCAATCGAGGTCTTCCCGGCGGTGATCTCGGACGCATATCCATAGGCATCACTCCGGCCAATCCTGAATTCATGTATGCGATCGTGGAGGCGCAGGGCAATCAGGGTGGTTTTTACAGAAGCACGAACAGGGGAGCCACTTGGGAAAAAAGAAATAGCTATACCGCGAGTGGAAATTACTATCAGGAATTGGTTTGTGATCCCAAGGATCCCGAGCGGGTTTACTCCATGGACACATTTCTCCAAGTCACAGACGACGGTGGATTGAACTGGAGAAGCTTGGGCGATAGAAGCAAGCACTGGGACAGCCATGCCCTGTGGATCGATCCTTGTGATACAGAACATTATCTTAATGGGAATGACGGGGGTGTTTATGAGTCCTTCGACAGAGGGGCCACATGGAAGTTCATGACAAACCTACCCGTCACCCAATTCTATAAAGTGGCCATAGATTATGCTGAACCCTTTTACAATGTATACGGGGGAACCCAGGATAATTACAGTTTGGGTGGCCCTTCTCGGACGACAAGCGCTCATGGTATCGTCAGTGCGGATTGGTACACGACACAGGGAGGGGATGGATTTGAATCCCAAGTCGATCCTGAAGACCATAACATCGTTTACGCTCAATCCCAGCACGGGAGCTTGATACGTTTTGATAAAAGAAGCGGGGAAACCACAGGTATAAAACCCAAAGAACGAAAGGGAGAAAAAGCGTACCGTTGGAACTGGGATTCTCCCTTGCTGATCAGTCCTCACTCCCATACCCGGCTATACTTTGCCGCCAACAAGGTTTTTCGCAGCGATGATAGGGGAGATACTTGGCAGGTGATCAGTGATGACCTTACACGCCAGATCGACCGAAACAAGTTAGAAGTCATGGGCCGTATCTGGCCGATGGATGCCGTGGCAAAAAATTCGTCCACGTCGCAATATGGCAGCATCGTTGCTCTGGATGAATCTCCGGTTCTTGAAAATATGTTGATCGCAGGAACAGACGATGGGTGGATCCAAATCACCGAAGACAGTGGAAAGACTTGGCGGAGAATCGAAAAATTTCCGGGTGTGCCGGATATGACCTATGTGAACGAGGTCCTTGCCTCCCAGCATGACAGAAACACGCTCTATGCGGCCTTCAACAACCACAAGCGGGGGGACTTCAAACCCTATATATTGAAAAGCACCGACACAGGAAAAACCTGGGTGTCCATCGCTGCGGATCTTCCCGAACGAGGATCTGTGTATGCCCTGGAAGAAGATCACGTGAACAAAAACCTGATATTTTGCGGGACAGAATTCGGGGTGTTCGTATCCGTAAACGGAGGGAAAAACTGGAAGCAATTGAAAAGCGGACTCCCCACCATCGCTGTACGGGATATGGCCATACAGCGGAGAGAGAATGACCTTGTGTTGGCAACATTCGGCAGGGGATTTTACATTTTGGATGATTACACCTCCCTCCGATATCTCGATTCACAAACATTGGACAAGGAAGGGCACATCTTCCCGGTCAAAGATGCCTGGATGTTCGTGGAGTGGAGTCCATTAGGAACCTTGGGAAGTCGTGAAAAAGGCTTTCAGGGAGAAATGTTCTATACAGCCAAAAATCCACCTTTCGGAGCCACCTTCACCTATTATCTGAAAGAAAGCATCCTGACCTTGAGGAGCAAGCGCGAGAAGGATGAAAAAGAGGCCGTCAAAAATAAAAAGCCGGTGTATTATCCTTCCTGGGAGCAGATGCAGGCTGAGGAGGAAGAAGAAACACCCTATCTCTCGATTACGATATTGGACGAGGAGGGTCATGTGGCTCGTCAACTCAGAGCCCCTGCCACTGCCGGGCTGCACAGAATCACATGGGATCTGAAATATCCCGCCGTCGATCCAACGAATTTGAGGGATGCCAGTCCGACAGACAGCGGTCCATCCAGCACATTCGCGATGCCAGGAAACTATCGAGTTTTCCTTTCGAAGAATGTAAATGGGGTGGAAACAAAGCTGACCGATCCTGTGATGTTCACCGCCAAGGTGATCGGAAACGCGACTTTGCCCGCAGAGGATCATGCTGCGCTTATGGCTTTCCAAAAACAGGTGAGGGAATTGAATCGAGCGGTCAATGCCGCTTCCAGTGTGATTCGAGATGTGGGGGATAAAATCCGTCATTACAGGGTTGCATTGAAGAGTGTGACAACGGATACGACCGGACTCCTTGCCGAAATCAAGGCGTTGGAGACGAAAGTTGATGAGATCCAACGCAAGATGTTCGGGGACAGAGCGCTAAGAAGATTGGACATGGATGCAGAGCCTGGATTGTCCTCACGTATAAACGGGGTCATCTATGATCAGTGGCGTTCCTTTTCCGCGCCCACACAATCCCAGAAGGATGCCTTCCAGATCGTTGCAGATGAATTTCCTCCGATATTGGAAGCGATAAAAAAGATCGTTGAAGATGATCTCCAGAGAATCGAAAAGAAACTGGAGGAGATCGGGGCCCCTTACACGCCCGGTCGCTTGCCGGTGTGGAAACGCAAGTAAAAAACGAAAAAGGCTTGACTTTCTCGAAGAGATAATAGAAAAGAAAAACAACTCGATCGCATTAAAGGAGTCGACATGAACATTTATATCATCATCATTTTGTGTTACCTGGGTGTGCTGACGATCATGAATTTTTGGCGCTCACGAAATGTCAAAGGCAAAGACGATATGATGGTCGCAGGCCGCCAGATATCTATGACCAAGATGGTGTTTACTCTCATATGCACTTGGATCGGCAGCGGCACGTTTATTGCCGGAGCAGAATTTGCCGCTAAAGCGGGTTGGAGTTCTTTGTGGTTTCCGGTAGGAGCTTGGATAGGAATTGTCATCATTTATTTTCTCGCTGCCAAAATTAGAACATTCGGCCAGTACACGGTCGGAGATATCCTGGAAGTCCGGTATGGCCCAGTGGCCCGAGTTTTTGGCGCGATTGCCATCATCATCAGTTTTACGGTCATTGTCAGCTATCAGTTCAAAGCTGGAGGATACATCCTGAATGCCATTTCGGATGGAGCCATCTCTGTGGAACAAGGCATGTTCATGGCCTTTGTTTTTGTGACCGTTTTCACGGCGATCGGAGGCATGATCGCCGTCGCCAACACAGACCTTCCCAACGGTATCATAATCCTCTCGTCGACGATCCTGGCCACGCCATTGACCATCATTGCAGCTGGCGGATGGGATAAGATCAAAGCTATCCTCCCAGCGTCCCACTTCCAGGTATTCAGTCAGGAGTTCGGGGCCAATCCCTATCTGAAGATCCCGGCAATCGGGCTGTCAACCCTGCTGTTGCTGCTGGGCGTTCAAAGCATGTACCAAAAATTTTACAGTGCGCGCAGTCCTCAGGAAGCAAAAAAGGCGGCGGGCATCTGGGTAGTGGGGACCATCATCGTAGAAGGAGTGGCCATCGTCATAGCGGTTTTCGCCGCAGCGTATTTCTGGCCAGAGCTGCAGGCTGGGACCATGGAGCATGCGTCAGTTATCATCATGGCAGCCAAGAGGATGATATGGCTTCCCGTGGGTGTGCTGCTATTGGGAGCGGCCACTGCTGTCGTTATATCGACCGGAATGAATTATTTGTTATCCCCGACAACCACGATGATTCATGACATTTACTTGCGATTCCGGAAAAAGGACAAACCCGAGGGAGAAATGGTTTGGCCCCAGAGAATATTGATCATATTGGTGGGCTGTGTTGCCGTATTCTTGGCGTGGAAAATGACATCCGTTCTCGAACAGGCCTTTTTTGCCTACACACTGTACGGAGTGGTTATCACCCCTGCTCTTTTATCCGCTTTAATTTGGAAAAAAGTGACAAAGACAGCGGGTCTCGTGTCGATCATATCGGGAACGATCGTGACCTTGGGATTGAAGATGGCAGGGTCATTCTGGCCCTCGATCATGAAACCCGTCGGCAATCCCAATGCCGATCCGTTTGGGATTCCGATCATTTATTGGGGATTGGCAGCTTCTGTCTTGAGTTTGGTCATTCTTTCCTTTGTGACCAAACCTCCCTCCCAAGAGGTGATCGAAAGATTTTTTCCAGGAAAAAAACAAGAAGGTTAGAGAAACAAGATTATTTAGCCGTCAGCGTCCGTATACCTTGAAGGAGATCGATTTTATGTTCTCTGACAAGATTCGCTAGGGAGGTACCGATGCGTTTCAATATTTTCCGTTTGATCGCCAGTCTGATTTTCTGTCAACTTGCCGGTTTTATTGGTTCGGTTTTTACGATGCCTGCTATTTCGGGTTGGTACGCATCCCTCGAAAAGCCAGCTATCAATCCACCGAACTGGATTTTTGCACCTGTCTGGACTTTTCTTTATTTCCTGATGGGTGTAACGTTGTACATTCTCTGGCAAAATTTACCTAAAATTGAAGCAAAGAAATCGCTAGTGTTTTTTGTTATTCAGCTGGTTTTGAATGTTCTCTGGTCTGTGATTTTTTTCGGACTCAAATTACCTATGGTGGCATTCTTAGAGATTGTCATTCTCTGGATATTCATCCTGTTGACCATGATTAAATCTTCCAGGGTATCCAAGGCGTCTATTTATTTGCTTCTGCCTTATATCCTGTGGGTTAATTTTGCGGCGATACTTAATTTTTTCCTATGGCGCCTGAATATCTAACCTGAATTTTTCACCTTTTAGGCGAGCCAATCTCACTGCATTGGCTTCATTGTAGCCCGTTCGCGGTAGTCCACTACAGCTTCATGGGCCACATCTTTTCCATTCCTTATGTGCTGGGGCGGGGAGGGTTGGCTTGACTCGTGAATAATCCAGGCATTAGTCCCTATTTATTTGCGAGATAGGCTCGTTTGAGGGTGTCCCCTCTCAGTCCCTGGCGAAGAGCCTCTAAAGCAAGAACTTCCTCAGCCGGCACGTTTCCCAAGTTGACATTATTCCCGAATTGAATGATGAGCTCCTGCTGCTGATTTTTGATCGGTGCCTCCCACAAGAGAACATCGACATCTTCCACCCCGGCAACGATGTTATCCACTTCGTCTTGTTTGATCTTTCCTGCCTGATCGAAAATACCGACCCCTTTGCCGGCCTCCCGCGCTTCGATGATCACTTTGAAGGCACCGCACTCGAGGTCCTTTTTGATCAATTGATGAATGAGTGCAATCGGGAGAGCTTCTTTCGGATCTTTTTTGCCTACTTCCGTGATCACCTTGAAATCCATAGCTAAAGCCTGTCGTATGATGTCTTTTCTGGTGGCAAGGTCTATGTTGATCGTTCCATCAGAAATTTCGATCATCGAGAATCCCAACTCCTTGGCTCTTACCAAGTAATTTTCATACTTGCCCTTCCACAGAGCAACCTCCAGGAAGGTTCCTCCGGGCATCACATCGATATCGGCACTGGTAAGCAATCGAATCTTTTCTTTCAAGAATTCTTTGTTATAAAAGGCAGAAGTGCCGAAGGTCAGTTTGATGATATCTATGTATTCTCCAGAGGTTTGAACCAGGTCCTTGGCTTGGTTCATTCCGATACCCTTATCTATGACCATGGTTAAACCTGAAGTCCTGGGTTTAGAGGATCTCCCTCCAACAGGCATTTCTGTGACACCTTCCCATGCTTTTGTCATCTATTCCCTCCTAATTCATTTCAATAGATTTTCCCAGCAATCTTGAGGACTGGACAAAACCGAACTGATCTCAGTAATCGACGGGTGGTTCGCCAGTTTATTGACGGACTGCAATCGAGCGAGGGCAAGAGCTTTTTCATCCAACCCTAAAACCGGAAGCCCATCATACAAGAGGGTGGTTTCTGCCATTTTTTCAGCGATGTTGCCGAAAAGAATTTTTACGGCTTTCCTCGTGTTTTTTACTGGATTCCACACAGGCCTTTCGAAACCTTTTTCGATTCGGGGAAAAAGGATATGGACAGCCTGAGGATTTTTTATGGTCTCCCTTGAGGCGCAAAATGTGGATAGATCGATGGCGATTTTTTCGTGCCATACGCTTTGCGGATCAGGGGCATCTCCCGGGGGGAGAAATCCAGGGAAATCATGCATCAATGTGCCGTACCGAACATTATCCACCAAAGATCCCATGTGCCACGATAAATCGCTTCCCCGGATCCGAAAATGGACAGTCTCTGTGGAGAAAAGCTTCAGGCCCTTTTCCAAACCGCTGAGCAGATAAACGGTTTTGCCGCTTCCTGCGCCTCCAATGATGACAAACAACCTATCCATGTCCTCTTGATACAAAGCACAGGCATGGAAGCTGTAGATGTCGTGTTTTTTTTCGAGCAGGTAGAGTGCAAAACGGTACAAAAAGCCTTGATTTCCCCACAGCGTGTGCCTTGGGTCAGATGCCTCTTTTTGAAGTTGGGAAAAAGGCCCCTTGAAAAACACTCCGCTGTCTCGGATTTCATACATCGGATCCCCTTCTGTATCCTCGATAGTAATATATCCATCCAAATTTTCTTTGAAGGAGATGTGTTCCACGCGCCGGAAATCCGTCAAGAGGGATTCGACTTCCACCCCAAGAGGCAATAAAGGAAGCAGTTCTTCTTGATTCGACCTGATTCCGATAGTGGCCTTCAGGATTTTGACCGCGGTTTTAAACATCATTTTAGCTAGTTCGTATTACGCGTTTAATGATACATCAATAATTATCGAATTGCGATGCGCAATTTCGCGGGCCATCAGTTCCCGGCGCTCATTTTTTTGCCACATGAATAGCTGCGATACCGAGAAAAAGCCGTCGGTATTGCACGTCGGAGAATCCCATTTGATGAAGGATCAGAGTAAATTCGTTCGGCGCATAAAAACGAGGGACGGTAAAGGAAAGATAACGATAACCTGCTTTGGACCCGGATATAATCCATCCCAAAGGTTTGACTATCCACTTCACGTAAAAATGGAAGATGTTTCTTATCATTTTAGAGGGCGGCTGACTGGTTTCGAGATTCACAAAATGCCCCCCAGGTTTTAGGATCCGGCTGAATTCCTCTATGTAAGATTTCAGAATTTCCTTTCTTGGATTTAGATTCCGGGTGGCAAATGAAATGGTCACAAGATCGAAGGATTCATCCGGAAAAGGAAGGACGCCGGCCTCTGCGATGACGGGAAAAAAATTGGGGACATTCCTTTTTTCAAGAGCCTTTTTTAACATGGGATAGGAAAAATCGACGGCGAAGATTGTGACAGTTTCTTCCGAGAGAGCGGAAAGATTTTGAGCCATTTCTCCTGTTCCGCTGCAGATATCGAGCCACAAGGTGCCTCCCATTTGTGCGGCAATCCGTGCTGTTTTTCTTCTCCACAAGACATCGAATCCCAGGGTAAAAACATGGTTTACCAACTCATAGTTTTTGGCTACGTCTTTGTAAATTTTCTGGACGCCTTTTCGGAGCGTCATTTTAGCAACCCATTCTCTTTTTCATGGACCGAGGGATTATAAAGCAATCGATCGATTCGTACAAGCTGCGTAAGCGTCGTGTAAGCGTCCTTATTCCCGTGATATCAGAAAGGTTCACATAGGCTTTTAGAAATGGTTTTGCTCCTGTAAAGATTTTTCACTCCATTCCCAAAAAGCCTATTTATCAAGGAAATTGTGATGCTTCCAATTATCACGGATTCTCGGTCGATGTTTTGCTTACGTGGAACGGTCTTTTTTGATAAAATACAGGCCCAAATGCAGGGGAAAAAAGGAGATGTCATGAAAAAAAATGTCCTTTGTCATCGGGATGATTCTGGAGGAGGAATAAGAATGGCCAAAAGGAAAAACACAGTTTTGCGCATCCTATTCGTCCTTTTTATTCTATTGAAAGCATCGGCGGTATTTGCCCAAGATAGACCCTATCTGTTGCCCCTCGATATACTCGAAAGCATCCAGAATGAGGTTTCAGGAGAAAGAGCCTGGGACATGGTCTCCAAAATCTCACGATTTCATCGGATCAGAGGAGCCGGGGAAGGTTCGGATTATGATCGCTGTGTGGAATGGCTCGCTACAGAGCTTAGAAAAATCGGTTTGCAGGATATCCAGATTAAAAGATATACGGCCGACGGGTTCAAGAAATATTTTCTATGGGATTCTCTTGTCGGGTGGAAAGTGGAGGAGGCTGAACTCTGGTTGGTTGAACCAGAGCAAAAACTCATATCTCGTTTTTCTAACCAAGCTGTAAGCTTGATGCCCTACTCACAGGGACGAGAAATCGAATCGGAAGTCATTTTTGTTGGGCAAGGAAAATCAGCTGAGGATTATGCGAATAAAGATGTTAAGGATAAAATCGTGTTTGCTTTGGGAGGAGAAGGAGCTCGAGTTCACAGAGAAGCCGTGTTGAACAGGGGAGCGGCAGGGATCGTTGTCGGTCCTTCTTCGAGAGAGGAAAGGCTGGAATTTCCCGACCTTATCGAAGTCGATCGGCTTTCACCGACCGGAGAAGAATGGGAAAAAACAGGGTTTGGCTTTTCCCTTTCACGGAGACAGCAACAGGACCTTTTGTCCTATTTCGAAAAGGGACAGACTGTAAGGATGAAGGCAAAGGTCGATGCGATGCTGTTTGACGGCAGCATGCCTGTTCTTGAAGCAAAGATAATCGGGAGTGACTTCCCAAATCAGGAAATCATCATCATGGCACATCTGGACCACTACAAGCCAGGTGCAAATGATAATGCTTCAGGCTCGGCCGGGATGGTCGAGATGGCAAAAAACATCATGGCGATGGTCGATAGGGGAGATGTCCCCCGTTTACGTCGCACCATCCGTTTCTTATGGGTGCCTGAAATGCATGGCACCATAGCTTACCTCACCGAGCATCAGGATCTGGCGCAAAAAGGAATCGCCGGATTGAATTTGGATATGATCGGCGAGGATTATGCTCTTTGTCAGTCCAGTTTCAACTTGACCCAGGCGCCCTATTCCGTCCCTGGATATATCAACGACGTTGTCCTGAATTTTCTTCCTTGGCTGGATTCACGCGACCTTTTTGCCCCGACAGGAAGCCGGTATCTTTTTCATCATCGCGTGAGGCCCTTTGGGGGAGGATCGGATCATGTCATGTTCAACGATTCGGCGTTTTCCATCCCGACACCCATGCTGGGTCATGGGGATGTTTTTCATCACACCAATCATGATACCCCTGATAAATGTGACCCTACAGAAATGAAAAGGATCACCAGCCTGGCCTTGGCGTCCAGCCTTTTTATCGCCAATGCCGATGATCAAGATGCACTGAACATTGCCAGGGAAGTTTTCGGCCAAGCCTGTTCCCGTATGACTGAACGAACCAACACTTCCATCCGTCTGATTCATCAGTGTGCAGAAGATACGGAAAAAAGAGTCGACCTGCCTGAAATTTACAGCAATGCCATCCGGTATCCCCTCGTACACGCTCAGATTGAGAAGGCGAATCTCATGGAGGTCAAGGAACTCTGCCAGCAAGATCGCGCCAAACAGATGATCGATGAGTTGGCCAAAGCCCTGGACAATCAAGCGCGGACAGAATATGAAAAAATCAATTATTCGCATGGTCTTTACCTTCATCACTATGGGATAGATGAAAAAAAATTCCGTCCCGACGAATATTGCCGGAGAGCTGCTGTCGTGATCCCAGAACGCCGTTTCAAAGGTCCGTTGCCAGGTTCGGTGATGGAAGAAAAGATGAGCCAGGAATACAGAGATTGGATGGAAAAAAATGAGGTGAAGATCGGAATTAATTCCGGTTCGAAACAATACGAAATCGTCAATTTGATGAATGGCAAGCGCAGTCTCCTCAGTATTAGAGATATCGTATCCTGCGAATTCGATGAAACAGACATCGAATTTGTGTTCCGTTTTGCGCAGGAACTGGAAAGGTTGGGACTGATATTGTTCAATATCGGCCAATAGAATTGGGGACGGCCCCTATTGTTTAGAAGTTTCTACGAATATCGAGTGGCGAAGAGAGGGGAATCTTTTTTGATCAGGTAGTTCGTCAAAACAAAGATTCCCAAACCGACAAGGAATAAAAAAGGAGAGTTTATCCCGAAATTATCTGATAGAAATCCAGAGATGAGCACGACGATTGACCCTGTGAGCATCTGGATGTTGGCCACGATACTAAAGGCCAAAACTTGATTTTTTTCGGGGACTTTTTTAGCTACAAATGATTGAAAGGCAGGATAGATCAGAAAAAGAAATGCTCCGAAAAGAATGAGAGCGCATGCTGCGATCCTCAGGATCGAGGCTGTCCCCAAAACAAAAAGA
Source organism: uncultured Eubacteriales bacterium (assembly GCA_964538085.1). Classification (GTDB taxonomy): domain Bacteria; phylum Acidobacteriota; class Aminicenantia; order Aminicenantales; family Aminicenantaceae. The sequence goes on from CAZIDF010000002.1 coordinate 120,647, forward strand.
AAACCGGTCGATCCGATCAAGCTAGTTAAGGATAGCCTCTCCCTTCCGGCTCGCTTGCTCAGATATCCATACAAGTAAGTAATCACGGTGCCGGTTCCTATCCACAGCGCCAAAAAAATGCCTGTTCTTCCGAGAGGGACTTCAAATTTATGGTTGAACAGGGATGGGGCATAATAAACGGTGGTCCCCCAGCAGGCCCCTCCAAAAATAAATCCGAGGATGTATTTTTTAATGTCTTTCAGGGCTTCTATCCATGAAGCGAAATCGGGTTGGATAGGGTTTTTTCTTTTCAAAGATATTTTTTGGACAGAGAAATAGCTGGTCAACCCAAGAAAAACGCAGACTCCAGCGCAAACATAAAGCGGCATTTTCCAGCCGAAGTTTTGCGCGAGATAGCCGGCTGATATGAAAGCGATGAAAACGCCGAGATTCCCAGATCCACTCTGTATCCCCATGGCGAAATCCAATCCTTGGTCTGGATGAGCTTTGGATACAGTGGCGATCCCGATCGGATGGTAAAAGCTGGTAAAGCTGCGCATCAAGAGGTAAAAAAGTAGCATCGAGATCATATCGACCGAAAGGGTGATCAACAGAACGGAAAGCGCGATACCGAAAGCGCTGAAAAGAAGAAGATGTTTGTATTCGAATTTGTGTGCGTAGTTGGCGATAACGATCTGAAAGAGAAAGGTGGTTAACAGGCCAAGGTTGGAAATGATACCGATGTGGGAGTACTTTTTGATGATAAATTGCTGACTGTAAAAAAGCGGAAAAATCATGGGGACGATCACGGTGGAAGCATCGTTGAAAGCATGAAAAAGGGAGGCGGAAAAAAGAATTCTTTTTTTCATCAGGAGTTAGAAATTGGGTATATACCAAACAGATAGGGTTGTCAATTTTAGGTTGAAGTTGTGCTGGAGTTCGATTACAGTAGTGTTTTCAGAAGATTTGATTAAATTTGGAGGAAAAAATGAAACATAAATTTTCCAGAAGAGATTTTCTGAAAGCAGGAATGGGGGCAGGGGCAGTGGCTGTGCTTGGCGAGGGAAAAATTGCTTTCACGAAACCTCAGGTTTCAGGGAAGATGATCGTGATAGCGAGCGGGAACGGGATAAGAGCTGTGGACAAAGCCATGGAAATGCTCAGAAATGGACAAGATCCTTTGGATGCCGTCGTTGCCGGGGTCAACATCGTCGAAGAAGATCCTAACGATATGTCTGTGGGTTATGGTGGGATCCCGAATGAAGACATGGAGGTCGAGCTGGATGCTTCCGTCATGCATGGCCCAACACACAATGCGGGAGCTGTGGCTGGATTGAAACACATCAAAACGCCTTCGAAAGTGGCGAAACTAGTGATGGAAAGATCTGACCATGTCCTCCTTATCGGGGCAGGAGCCCTGAAGTTCGCCAAAGCTCATGGATTCAAAGAAGAAAATCTTCTGACTGATAAAGCAAGAGAGAGGTGGTTGGAGTGGAAAGAAAAACTGTCTGATCAGGACGACTGGTTTCCCCCTCAAGAAGGCCTCGACCAGGAATTCCAAGAAGCCTTGAGAAATTATGGCACGATCAATTGTTGTGCCTTGGATACAAACGGCGATTTAGCCGGAGTAACGACAACGAGCGGATTGTCCTATAAAATCCCTGGACGGGTAGGGGATTCCCCCATCATAGGGGCCGGCCTTTATGTAGATAACATGGTGGGAGCCGCCGGCTCGACGGGACGGGGAGAAGCCAACATCCTGAACTGCGGCAGTTTTACTGTCGTGGAGTTTATGAGGCGGGGATCATCTCCAGAAGAAGCCTGTCTCAAGACTCTCGAAAGGATTGCCGACACATCAAAACACCAGCCCCATCTTCTAGATGAGGAAGGCAATCCTGGATTTGGATTGAGCTTCTATGCGATCAATAAAAAGGGCGAATATGGATCGGCAAATATGTGGAGCGGCGGAAGGTTTGCCATCCACGATGGGACGACAAGCAGGCGGGAAGAGGCCGCCTATCTTTATAAGCGAAAATAAAGAAGATAGGCCAGGACAGTTCGTTTACTTCCAGTGTCCCGGTATCCAAACATAATTCGGACCTGGCTTCGCGGATTGGACTTCTTTTTTCAAGGGAGGTGGGGCTAGCTGTGGATGTCCCACAACACATCCGGACAAAAGGATAAAAATGAAGCTTACAAGAACAATAGTGGCAACTTTTTTCGTTTTGTTCTCCAATATCACTGTTCTTCCAACACAATAGCCGAATATCCGGCTTTTATCAAGCGCAGAGCAATCCCTTTTGCCCTCTCTTGGTCCTGGGCTTTGATTCGAACACGATAATAGATCTGGTTCGCCGTTTTGAAACGGGAGATGTAGACATTCTGGAAATTTCTCTGGAGCTCTTTTTTTAAGGCTTTAGCGTTATCTTCCATATTAAAAGACCCCACCTGAACGGAGAATTTCTGGGATGATCTATTGGGAGAAATTTCCGTGAGAATTTCCAATTTGACAGGTGCTGTTCCAGAATCGATCATATCCACAACCCTAGCTGCTGCATAAGAAAGATCGATGATCCTTCCTTTGACGAAAGGACCTCTGTCATTGATCCGAACAATCACAGATTTTCCGTTATTCAAGTTCGTGACCGCCACATAGGTTCCGAACGGCAGACTCTTGTGGGCTGCTGTCAGATCATGCATGTCATAGATCTCTTTATTCGATGTGGTCTTGCCGTGAAAATTCGGTCCATACCAAGATGCAACACCTGTTTGAAAATTCTCAGAAGGAGGAGGTGTTACTGAAGCGCAGTGAAAAAATAGCAGCGTCATCATGACCAAGACAATGACCAATTTAATGCGCATTAATTTTCCCTTTTCTTTTCATGATCACAAAAATTTAGTCAAATTATTTTTCAAAAATGAACTGGCGTCCTCTGGACTGGAACTGTAAGAATAGAGATGAATGTCATCAGGGTCGATGGTTTTATTTTTAATAAGGGCTTCGAAATCGAGGACCTCATCCCAATATTCTTTTCCATACAAAAGGATGAGGAGCTGATCTTTGTGAATTTTTCCTGTCTGAATAAGAGTCAAAACCTCTAAAAGCTCATCCAGGGTTCCGAATCCTCCCGGCAACGCCACGACAGCTTTGGCTCGATTGACCAACCAGAATTTGCGCATGAAGAAATAGTGAAAAACAAAGGCTAGTTCTGGAGAGATAAATGCATTGGGAAACTGTTCTTCTGGGATGGATATATTCATGCCGATGCTTTTGCCTCCCGCTCGGGCGGCTCCACGATTTGCAGCTTCCATCAATCCCGGTCCACCGCCGGTGCAGACAACGAAGTTTTTTCCTTTGGGTTTGAGTTTTATCGCCCATTTCGCCAACTGAAAGGCCAATTCTTCTGTTTCCCAATAATATTTGGTGAGCAGGGAACCTTTCTGATCGTGCTTGGCTTTGGAGGAGCCCAAAAATAGCACGGTACTGTTGATTTTTTGTTCATTCAATCTTTTGAGCGGTTCGATATACTCACTCAGGATCCGTATGGTCCGTGCTTCATCGGAATTTAGAAACTCCAGGTTTTTGTATGCCTTTACAGGGTTTTCGTCTTTTCTCATTTTCGCCTCTTTATTAGCTTTATGGTCTACTCACGACACGGGAAAAGTATAAGGGAAATAATCAGGAATGTCCAAACACAAGCTAGGACGTGCCATTCTCGTTTTTGTGTTTGAACTTTAATGCTTTCTATTATATTATCCTTACTCCTCTTCGATTAAAGCGGAGGAATAGCTCTCGCATATAAAAGGGCCACATGTTTAAAGAATATCCAGGACGTCTCATCATTATCGGGCAAGAGAAAAAAGAGGAAAATGTTTTGGCCGTTTATGCCATCACGGGCCGATCTGCTTCGAGCCAGGCCCGAAAACTGGAGCAAGAAGCGGAAACGATCTGGGTTAAGCCTACAGACAAAGACCTGTTGAAACAAGGAAACATCGAGCTCTTGATCTACCCGAGCGTTTTCTGCCTCCCTCAGGGGATCGCCATCAGCAACGGTAAACAAACCGTGGATGTCATGGCTTGTTTGGGCCAAGGAGAAAGCGCAGCAGAAATTCTCTCTTTTGCCTTGAGACATTGGGACTATGAACCCGATGCACCGACATTCACACCAAGAATAAGCGGATGTGTTTTGCCGAACGATAGTGCCGCTCTCAGTCTGATTAAAAAAGCCTCGGATGATTCTACCCTAAGGAACATCTATGAATTTGGCCTCACCCCAGGAAAAGCCAGGATGATCATGACATACGAGGGAGAAAACAAGGATCCCCTCCCATCTTACATCGGAGAACCCCAAGAAATCGACATAATGGGCACATCAGCGGAAGAGGTTGCCGAATATGTTTATGCATCTCTGTCTCCCAATAAAGGAGGTCGAGATTTTCGGGTGGCGGTGGCCTGTGTATTCGGGATCGATATGATAGCGAGCAAATTCGAAACTCATATCATAAACAGATCGGAAAGGAAATAAATCTGAGATGGAAAAATTCGACAAAACCACTCGCAAACAGTATAGAACCCAGGTGGAAGAGCATTTTCCGGACTTTATACGGTGGGGAAATCTTGAATTCCAGAAAAAACTTTCGATGAGGTATGGTGAGAACCCTGGATATCCTGCGGCATTTTATCAAGAATCCGGAGCATCCGGCCCTAATATGGCCTCCATCCAGGTCATTCAACAGGGCACAAAAGGTTTGAGTTACATCAACATCGGAGATATGGACCTGGGGCTCAGGCTTGTGAAGAAACTTTCCAGCATTTATCGTGATCGTCACATCAGCGTCCTGGTGAAACATGAAATGCCGAGCGGTGTGGCTATGGGAAAGGGGTCCGCCGATGTTTTTCAGAAGGCATGGGGGTGTGATCCTCTTTCCAACTTCGGAAGTGTCGATGTATTCAATTTTGCTATCGACAAACCTTTGGCCGAGATTATCGTCGAGAAGGGACGAAACGTGGAGGTGGTCTTCGCTCCTGATTTTGCTCCTGATGCCCTCGAAATTTTGGAAACACGAAAACCTCTGCGTGTGGTGAAGATCGGCGCGTCAATAGATGATCTATCTTTGGATAATGGCCTGGAATTCAAGAGAGTCGAGGGAGGGCTTCTCGTTCAGAAGCGATTCGATTCCAAGATCGCATCTCCGGAGTCTGTGGAAATCATATCCAAACGCGTCCCGGGAAAAGAAGAAATAGAAGCAGCGATTTTCTGTTGGACGGTAGCTTGTTTTACCCGGTCCAATGCCATCGTGATCGGATCCACGGACAAGATCCACGGGATCGGTTCCGGCCAGAGAAGCCGCATCGATGCGGCTGAGGATGCCATCAAGTTTTCAAAGAGAGGGTATGGCTCTCAAGGCTGTGTGATGGCATCGGATGCTTTCATGCCTTTCACGGATGTCGTAGAAATCGCTGCCGCGAGCGGAATCACAGCGATCATCTATCCTTTAGGATCTATCAGGGATCAGGAGGTTCTTCAGGTGGCAAATGATTTGGGTTTGGCCATGATCATCACAAAAAAACCGGGCGAAACCGATAGTGAAAGGTGCTTCTTGCATAGATAATTTGGATCAAGGCATCATTCGGCTTGACTATAAATCCAATAGGAATATAATAAGGACCTTTTAAATATCATTATACAATTTTTTTAGGCATCATAATATACCGATGGAATGATGCCCAAGGAGGGACCTTTGAAAGAAGTCACAGTGGAAGAGCTGTTAGCCAAAGCGGAACAGCCGTCTAAAGATGCTTTGCGTCTTCATCCATTTTACAGGGGAAAGATCGAAGTCTTACCCAAGTGCCGGATAAGGGATTTCAGCGATTTCGGCATTTGGTACACTCCCGGAGTCGCAGCTCCATGTAAAGAAATCCATGCTGACATAGAAAAAGCATACGAAATGACCAACAAATGGAATTTTGTAGCGGTCGTTTCGGATGGCTCGCGTGTCCTAGGTCTGGGAGATATCGGACCGGAGGCCGGCCTCCCGGTTATGGAAGGGAAGGCTTTGTTGTACAAATATCTGGGTGGCGTCGATGCCTTTCCGATCTGCCTGGATACGAAGGAGCCCAAAGAAATTATCCAGGCTGTAAAATGGCTTCAGCCCACCTTTGGCGGAATCAACCTCGAAGATATTGCCCATCCCAAATGTTTCCACATCTTGGATACGCTTAGGAAAGAGATGGAAATTCCTGTCTGGCATGATGATCAGCAGGGGACAGCATGCGTGACTGTGGCTGGATTGCTGAATGCCGTCAAAATCGTCGGAAAAAAGATGGAAGACATTAACGTGGCCCTGATCGGTGCAGGAGCAGCAAATATAGCCATTTCCAGGCTTATCATCACAGCCGGAGTCAATCCAGAAAATATAATTGCGGTGGATTCCAAAGGAATTTTGCACAAAGACAGGGGCGACAGAGAGATGCTGAAAACGAAATACAAAGAAAAATGGCACCTGTGTGAAATGACGAATTCCAGGGGCGTCAAGGGGGATATCAAAGAAGCGATGGAAGGAGCCGATGTCGTTCTTTCCGCTTCAAAACCTGGTCCTGGTGTCATCAAAAAAGAATGGATAGAACAAATGGCCGAAGACGCTATCGTTTTCGCATCTGCCAATCCGATACCGGAGATTTGGCCTTGGGAGGCAAGAGAAGCAGGAGCCAGAATCATCGCAACAGGCCGTTCGGACTTCCCGAACCAGGTGAATAATTCTCTCGGATTTCCCGGCATATTCAGAGGAGCTTTGGATATCCGTGCGACAAAGATTACCGATGAAATGTGCATTGAAGCGGCAAAAGAGCTGGCTAAAGTTGCGGAAGACCACGGGATCAGCGAGGATTATATCGTTCCCAACATGGATCAATGGGAAGTTTTTCCAAGAGAAGCTGTTGCTGTCGGCACCAAAGGAATCGAGCAAGGTGTGGCAAGGATCAAGCGGCCAGCCAAGGAAAGATTCAAACAAGCCGAAACCATCATAAAAAAAGCCAGGGATGAAGTTCAAATGTTGATGAAGGAAGGATTTATCGAAGATCCTGACAAATAAAAAAGACTGAATCGCGCTTCTTCTGCTTGTAAGGGAAAACCATTGGTATCTAAGCGAGTATATTTATTTAATTAAAATACTTGACAAAACAGCACTCAGGTTTTATATTTATATTACACTAAACGTTATTATGAAATAATTTGGAGGAAATAAATGTCAAAGATTATAGGTATCGATTTAGGAACGACAAATTCAGTCGTGGCCGTTATGGAGGGAGATAAGCCCAAAATTATCCCGAACGAAGAGGGTGGCCGAACGACTCCATCTGTTGTCGCCTTTACAGAAAAAGGTGAAAGATTGGTCGGCCAAGTGGCGAAAAGACAAAGAGTCACGAACCCGGAGAATACGATCTATTCGATCAAGAGGTTCATGGGTCGACGCCAAGCCGAAGTTCCGGATGAAATCAAGCAAGTTCCGTTCAAAGTCACGAAAGATTCCAAGGGGAATGTTGTTGTCGAGGCATTGGGGAAAAAGTATGCGCCCCCGGAGATCTCCGCCATTATACTGCAAAAGCTGAAAAAAGCCGCAGAAGATTATTTAGGCGAAAAAGTCGAAAAAGCTGTTATCACAGTCCCCGCTTACTTTAACGACAGCCAGCGAAAAGCGACAAAAGATGCGGGCACGATCGCAGGATTGGACGTTGTCCGGATCATCAACGAGCCCACCGCTGCTGCCCTGGCCTATGGAATGGACAAAAAAAAGGATCAGACGATCGCCGTTTATGATTTTGGTGGTGGGACTTTTGATATATCCATTCTAGAAGTCGGAGAAGGCGTTGTCGAAGTCAAATCGACTAACGGGGATACTCATCTCGGCGGAGATGACATCGACCAAAGAGTTCAGGATTGGTTAGTTGCGGAGTTCAAAAAAGAATCAGGTATCGACCTCACCAAAGATAAAATGGCTCTTCAGAGACTGAAAGAGGCCGCGGAAAAGGCGAAAATGGAACTCTCCACAACCATGGAAAGCGAGATCAACCTTCCTTTCGTTACGGCCGATGCTGCGGGGCCAAAACACCTCCTGATGAAACTTTCGCGATCGAAGCTGGAACAGCTGATGGAAGATCTGATCGAAAGGACAAAACAACCCTGTGTGCAAGCCCTAAAAGATGCGGGATTGAAACCTGAAGACATCAATGAGGTTATTCTCGTGGGTGGTTCAACGCGCATACCCATGGTTCAGCAGTCTGTTAAAGATCTTTTTAAAAAAGAACCCCATAGGGGAGTTAACCCGGATGAGGTCGTGGCTGCCGGAGCCGCTATTCAAGGCGCTGTTCTTGCTGGGGATGTGAAGGATGTCCTCCTGCTCGACGTAACACCGTTGACTCTTGGGATCGAAACCTTGGGAGCGGTATTCACGAAAATGATCGCCAGGAACACGACTATCCCCACTAAAAAGACCGAAATATTTTCGACCGCTTCCGATAATCAACCCAGTGTGGAAATCCATATTCTCCAGGGAGAAAGAGAGATGGCCTCGAACAACAGGTCATTGGGCCGTTTTCACCTCGATGGGATCCCCCCGGCACCGAGAGGTATCCCGAAGATAGAGGTGACATTCGACATCGATGCCAACGGTATCCTTCATGTGTCAGCTAAAGACATGGGTACGGGCAAACAACAGGCCATCACGATCACCGGGCATTCCGGATTGGACGAAAAAGAGATCGATCAAATGGTCAAAGATGCCGATGCTCACTCAGCCGAAGACAAAACGAGGCGTGAGATCATCGATATGAAAAATCAAGCTGATCAGATGGTATACAGTCTGGAGAAACTATTACGGGAAAATAATGAAAAAATTCCGGCTGATGAGGCCACACGGGTCCAAACCGAGATAGATAACACGAAAAAAGCGATAGAAGGGGAGGATGTCGAGGCCATTAAACAGGCTATGGAAAAACTTTCCCAGGCTTCCCACAAACTCACCGAGATGATTTACCAGCAAGCCACCCAGCAGCAACAAGCTGAAGGTCCTCAAAGTGACTCAAGGGAACAGCAAGCTCAGCCACAAGATCAGGAGACAGGAGAGGAATCTGAGGAGGAAGTGATCGATGCCGAAGTCGTAGACGAAGAGAATAAATAAATACTTCTCCTGGAGATGAGGAAGGTCCGGGATGGCACGAGATTATTATCAGATCTTAGGGGTCGACAAAAAAGCCTCTACAGCTGATATAAAAAAAGCTTACAGAAAGCTAGCTCGCAAATACCATCCCGACCTGAATCCCGGGGATAAATCTGCTGAGGCTAAATTCAAGGAGATTCAGGAAGCCTATGCTGTTCTGAGCGACTCTAAAAAGCGTTCCCAATACGACCAGTTCGGGTTTGTCGGCAATGTCCCGCCCGGTGGAGGCCCGCAACAGCAGACCTACACTTCCGGTTTCGATGGATTCGATTTTTCCAGCTTTGGGTCCTCCCCGTTCCAGGATGTTTTTTCCAATATTTTTGGATCCAGGACTCAGGCAGCTCAAAGACCTCAAAGGGGAGAAGACCTTCATTACACCATGAAAGTCGGATTCCATGACGCCATAGATGGTGTGAAGACGCGCATCAAGCTCACGCGAATGGTCAGCTGCACTTCCTGTGGGGGAAAAGGATATGTGGGGAGTGGGGGACAGGGTGCCTGTCCTGCCTGTGGAGGAACCGGTCAAGCCTCTCTGCAGCGGGGATTCATGAAGTTCGCCTCTCCTTGTACCGCCTGCGGAGGGACCGGTAAATCGAAGGGGACACAGTGTTCTTCTTGTCACGGTTCAGGTCTGAGGCCCAAGTCCGATCTCATCAGTGTCCGTATTCCGGCAGGAGTCGATACAGGATCCAAAGTCAGGATAGCTGGAAAGGGCAATGCCGGTAGGAATGGGGGACCTGTCGGAGATCTTTTTATCACGATTGAGGTTGATACCCATCGCTTCTTCAAGCGGAAAGGCAAAAATATCTATGTCAGAGTCCCGATCACCGTGCCTGAAGCGACTCTCGGCGCAAAAATCCAGGTACCGACACTATACGGGAAAACGACGATCCGGATCCCTCCAGGGACAAAATCGGGTCAAAAGTTCAGGCTCCGGGATAAGGGAGCTCCTCTCCCAGGAAAAAAAATAAAAGGAGACCAGCATGTGGAAGTCTTTATCGTTCCACCTCCTTTCGAAGACGAGAAAATTCGGGAACTGATGAATGAACTCCAGAAAATTTCTACGGAGAATCCAAGAGAAAAATTAGAGGTTCATTAAAATGAATGGAAGGGAAGGATCCAAGAAATTTTACCACATCAGCGCTGTCGCTCAAATGTACGATATTCATCCGCAGACTTTGAGATTGTATGAGAGGGAAGGTTTGCTCAAGCCCTCGCGAAGCGACGGCAACACTCGTCTATACAGTGAAGATGACTTGAGCCAACTCGAATTCATCCTCAGTTTGACAAGAGACCTAGGTGTAAACCTAGCAGGAGTTGAAGTTGTCATCAACATGAAACATAGAATGAATCAAATCGAGGCAGAAGTGAATGAGTTTTTGGAATACGTAAAGAGAGAATTTCTCGAGGGTCAGGAGGAGGAGTTCGAACATAGACGGCGAGCCCTGATCCGGATTACTCCGGGAAAGATCATAAAATTTGAGCGAATCGAGAAAAAAAAGGATGAGAAATAAATTCAAAGATTCTCTCGATTCCAAAAATATCTCATGTTACCTCGCACAAATTTCCAAGTTTCCCCAGTTGACACCCAAAGAAGAAAAGGATCTTGGGCATCTAATACAGCAGGGCGATAAAAAAGCACAGGGAAAGCTTGTCGAATCGAACTTGAGGTTCGTTGTGTCCTATGCAAAAAAATACAGAGGAATGGGACTGGATTTGCCGGATCTTATCAACGAAGGGAATCTAGGGTTGATCGAAGCGGCCAAGCGTTTCGATCCCTCAAAAAATGTCAAGTTCATATCCTATGCGGTGTGGTGGATCAGGCAGGCCATCATTCATGCTTTGACAAAGTATTCCCGCATTTATCACATCCCGCAAAAACTTTCCGATCAAATTTCCGAGATGAAAAAAGTGAAGGCTCAACTTAAAAGGGACCTCGGAAGGGAAGCGACAAGAGAAGAAATTGCAGCACGAATGAAGATCGATGTCATGGAAGTGGAGGACATGGAAATTTTGACAGGAAAAGATATATCCCTGAGCGATAAATATCATGACGATGATGTGGAAATAGGGGACAGAATCAAAGACAGCCTCTCTCCTTCTGTTGAGTATCAGATCATTAAGAACTCTGTGCAGGAAAATATTCGAGACATCCTGAATGAATTGGAAGAAAAGGAAGCAGATGTGTTAAAATTAAGGTTCGGGATATTTGACAAGACACTGGAAGAAAAATACGGGATCGAGGAAATGGATAAAGGCCCGAACACTCTCCAGGAGATAGGAGACAAACTCCATTTAACGAGAGAGAGAATTAGACAGATAGAAAAAAAAGGGATGAGGAAGTTAGCCCATTCTCGCAAACTTCAACAGTTGAGAGGATACTTGAATTGATGGCGAACAAACCTTGTACAAACTGTAATGACACCGGATGGGTCTTGAAGGACGCCAACGGCAGGATGGTCGCCAGCCGATGCCGTTGTTTCGAGGAGAGGAAGGGGCAGCTTCTTATCGAGCAGGCCGAGATCCCGAAAAGATACAAAAACTGTTCCTTCAAAAACTTCGAGATCCATAACGATTCCCACAAGCATGCTATCAAGATAGCCAAGCAATTCGTGAAAAACTACCCTGTCCAAGAAGTGGGGCTCCTGTTTATCGGTCCCTGTGGCGTGGGAAAAACCCACCTGGCAGTGGCCCTGATCATCGAGATGATCGAGCAAAAGAGTGTCCCCTGTTATTTTTGTGATTTCCGGGAGCTCATCCGCAGGATCCAGAATACCTATTCTCCTGATTCACCCATGACAGAATCGCAAATTCTTGACCCTATCTTCAAGAAGGATATTCTCGTTTTGGATGAACTGGGGGCCAAGAGGACGACGGCTTGGGTGGAAGAGATGGTTTTTTACATCGTCAACCACCGTTACAACAATAAAAAACTGACGGTCTTCACATCTAACTATCCCGACCATTCAGAGGATGAAGAAGACTCCAGAGAGTCTTATTTCAAAAAAGGCAGTGAGACGTTGGTGGACAGGATTGGCGTCCGTCTGCGTTCCCGGCTTTATGAGATGTGCAAAATCGTCCACATGGAAGGGGACGATTACAGGCAAAAAATCAAACAGGCCGGTTATCGATTCTGATTGCACTTATCCTCAAATTTTGCTAATCTTATCTGGCTGCTCCTCGGTAGCTCAATCGGCAGAGCGGGTGGCTGTTAACCACTAGGTTGTAGGTTCGAGTCCTACCCGAGGAGCCATTTTTCCCTTCCTATTTGTCTCATTCTTTGCGTAAACACATGGCAAAAATACCTAAAAAACAAACGACAAAAATTATTTTAGGGTGTGAGAACTTTCTGGCCCATCATCTAGATCTAGTAAAGGACAAAAAAGTTGGCTTGATCACAAATCAGACCGGAAAAGATAGTCATCTTAACAGCCTGATCGATCTATTCCATGATAATCCCGACATGGATCTCGTGGCCCTGTATGGGCCAGAGCACGGTGTTTATGGCGATGCCCAGGCAGGGGAATATATCTCCTTCACCAAAGACAAAAAATACGGTCTTCCTGTATTCAGCCTGTATGGGCAATCTATGAAGCCCAAATCCGGCAAGCCAAAGGATATCGATGAATCCATGCGGTTGTTCGACACGGTGGCAGATGGCAAGTTTCTCGACGATTCAATGATCAAGGGAGTGAATGTCCTGGTATTCGACATCCAGGATGTGGGTACAAGAATCTATACTTATATCGCAACCATGGCTTATTGCATGCAGGCTTGTGCAAATAAAGGGATAGCATTCATCGTTTTAGATAGGCCCAATCCGATCAACGGGGAAGTTTTGGAAGGGCCTGTGCTGGAATATCCCGAATTTAGCTCTTTTGTCGGGTTATATCCCATTCCAGTCCGCCATGGAATGACCATAGGTGAATTGGCTCAACTGTTCAATGACCGTTTTTTACTAAAAAAAGTCAACTTGACAGTCATCCCGATGAAGGGATGGGCAAGGAACATGTGGTTCGATCAGACCGGTCTTCCCTGGATTTGTCCTTCTCCCAACATCCCCACTTTGCAAACGGCGACTGTTTATCCGGGTCAAGTTTTTCTCGAAGGAACCAATGTCTCGGAAGGGCGAGGAACCAAGAATCCGTTTGAACAATTTGGTGCTCCATGGATCAACGGACCATATTTAGTCCGAAAGCTTAACGCACTCGCTTTACCTGGAGTCAAGTTTCGGGCAGTTAGGTTTTCACCTAATTTTTCAAAGTTTAAAGGCAAATTGTGCAGTGGGGCTCAATTGCATATCCTGGATCGCACACTATTCCAGCCATTTATCACGACACTCCACATTATCCAGCTGATCAAAGAGATGTATCCTGGAAAATTTCAATTTCACACTGGCTATTTTGATAAAATCGTCGGTTCCGCTTCCATACGACAAGCCCTAGAAAAAGGCATCCCGGTGGATAAAATCGTTCGAGAATATTCAGCACAAACTAAGGAGTTTTCCACTCAAAGAAAATCCTATTTAATGTACTGAATTGCTGTGTAAAAGCTTTCTGTGTAAGAAGTTGTGAATTCCTCGGTGGACATGTATAATGCCTTAAAAATGGGATTCATCAAGAGGCAAGCGTGAAAAAAACAATTGCCATCATCGATGACGAGCCGGATATCGTCGAACTCGTTTCACTCCATCTCAAAAAATCAGGATTTGACGTCCAAGGTTTCTTGAACTCTGAAGAATTCTTCGATTTTATCGGAAAAAATGTCCCTGATCTTATTCTTTTGGATCTCATGCTCCCTGATGCAGATGGATTTGAAATATGCAAATATTTGAGGAGAAGAGACGAATTCGCCTCGGTTCCGATCATCATGCTAACGGCCAAGAGCGAAGAAACAGACAAGGTATTGGGACTGGAATTGGGAGCAGACGATTATGTAACAAAACCCTTTTCGCCTAAAGAATTGGTCGCAAGAGTAAAGGCCGTTCTACGAAGACATGATGGGGGAGAATCCCTACAAAAAATCACTGTAGGTAGTGTAATGACGCTTTTTCCAGAAAAACATGAGGTTTTTGTGAAGGATAAAAGGATTTATTTGACTTCCACGGAATTTAAAATTCTCAAACTCCTTTCTCAAAAAAAAGGCTGGGTTTTCACGCGAGATCAGATTTTGGATTATTTATGGGGACAGGAAAAAGCTGTTTTGGACAGAACCGTAGATGTCCACATCAAACATTTGCGGGAAAAATTGGGAAAAACAGCCGGAGGATTGATCAAGAACATCCGGGGAGTGGGTTATAAGCTGGAAGAATGAAACGGACGATATTTCTCAAAGTATTCGGTGGATATTTGCTCGTGATCATCGCGTTTACGTCCTTTCTTTTATTGTTTTCTCTGTCTACCATAAAAAATTTCTATTTGGATACCCTGGCCCGTGATCTAGAAAAATTGGGGGAAGCCCTCAAGCTCAAAGTCATCCCGTATCTAGAAAACGACAGACAGGAAGAACTGGATGCTTTCATAAAAAAATTCGGGGCCGATATCAACACAAGAATCACCGTCATCGACAGGGAGGGAGTGGTGCTTGCGGATTCTGATGAGGATCCTGGGATGATGAATAACCATAAGTTCAGGCCCGAGATCGCCATGGCCTTTCGTGGGGAGATCGGAAGGTCACTGCGTTTTAGCAATACCGTGGGTGCGGACATGCTTTATATCGGGCTTCCTATAGAGAGAGAAGGGCATCTGTCGGAAGTCCTCCGGGTCAGCCTTTATGTCAAGGATATCAATCATCTCTATGCAGGACTGAGATCGAATATCTGGAGAACAATAATCTTTCTTTCACTTTTATCTCTGGTTGGGGCCTTCTTCCTATCGCGATCTCTCACCCAGCCCATAAAAAAAATGAAAGCAGCCTCTGAGAGAATAGCTGCAGGAGATTTTGATGCCAGAGTATTTCTTAAGAATCGGGACGAACTCAAGGACCTAGCAGCTGGATTAAACTTAATGACCGAACGTATTCAATATCAGTTTAGCGAAATGTCGAGGCAGAAAGAAGAACTGAACAGTATTCTTTTTTCAATCGCAGACGGTCTATTGGCTATCGATAGACAAGGCAAAATCCTGTTCAGCAATAAAATATTTCAAGATACTTTCCAAGTCGAACATCCAGACGGAAAATTCTATTGGGAAGCGATTAGGGATCGGGAATTCAACGAGTTTATCAAAGAAGTCCAAGAAACGAAAAAAAACATGGCCAAAGAATTGGGTAGGGATGGACGGCTATATCTATGCCGAGCGATCCTGCTGAGCTCTCGAGAAGAAATCGTTATTTCATTGCATGATCTTACTGAGATGAAACGAGTGGAACAAATTAAAAAGGACTTCATATCGAATGTTTCGCACGAACTCCGCACCCCTTTAACAGCCATTAAGGGATATGTTGAAACATTGAAGGATGAAGGAGGTGAGAAGTGTCACGGCTACGTAGATGTCATCGATCGGCACACGAACAGATTGATCAATATCGTGAAGGATCTTCTCCTATTATCTGAATTAGAAGAAGGGGAAACTAAGCTGGAATTCGAACAGATCGATCTCGACAACATGATCAAAAGCATCCTCAAGATATTCGATCAAAAGATCATACAAAAGGATTTATTGCTACAAGTTCATATCGGACCTGATTTTCCTCTTGTTGAAGGGGATCCATTTCGGTTGGAACAAATGTTTATCAATATTATCGATAATGCTGTGAAATATACAGAAAAGGGAAAAATAGAAATATTTTTGAAAAGAGAGAATAAAAAATTTATTTCCATCGCCATCCAAGATTCTGGGATCGGAATTCCCAAAGATCATTTACCTAGAATTTTTGAGAGATTTTATGTAGTGGATAAATCTCGTTCCCGAAAATTGGGGGGGACGGGATTAGGTCTATCCATCGTTAAGCATATTTCCCTTCTCCATAATGGAAAGGTCACAGTAGAGAGTACGCTCGGGGAAGGAACAAAATTCACGGTGATCCTGCCAATCAAACCACCTCAATAACGATCTCTTTTTTTTAATCCTCATAAACCCTACTGTTTTTGCAATAGGATGAGTTTAATATTAACACAAAAGTAACTGCTTCTTTATTTTGTGTTAACAGTTCTAACTCAAAATGAGATTGATTTCAAAGATGGAGGTAAAGTATACGGAATGCGAAAAATGATCGCAAAAAAAAATTTCAAGAAATAATAAAACCGTAAAGGAGGAAAACGAATGAAAAAAGTCAGTTTGATTTTGATGATAGCATTAGCTATCGCTTTGGTTCCCGTTTCAGGTCTGGCTCAATTTAGTCCCGACACTGGCGGGATCAAAGGGTACATGGTTGGAGAGTACTACTGGAACATCAACCATAATACAGGAAGCATAGATGATGGGGGATTCAAAGGCCGACACGGCTTCTGGTTCCGCCGGATCTATTTCACCTATGAGAACAAACTCAGCGACACAGTGAAAATGCGCCTCAGATTCGAGATGAATTCTCCGGGTGATTTCACCACAAGTTCAACCTTGAATTCTTTCGTAAAGGACGCTTACCTCAGCTTCGGTCTTGGCGGCGGTGTGAGTTTTGTCGCTGGGATCCAGGGCCCTCCCAGTTTCGAATTGGAAGAAAGTATCTGGGGATGGCGCCCCCTGGAAAAGACTCCTCTCGACCTGTACAAATGGACCTCATCCAGAGATTTCGGGGTCGCTATAAAGGGTGGCAAAACCCTGGCCTACCACTTCATGTTCGGACAGGGCTCATCCAACAAATCTGAGACTGATTCCGGGAAAAAGTTTTTCGGATCTCTGGCCTACAAAAGCAATGGATTTGTCATCGAAGCCATGGCTCAGTATGATAGAGCCAAGACTGGAGACGATGACATTATCCTCAAGGGATTCGGAGGTTATACGGGTGATTGGGGAAGAGTGGGCCTCATGTACGCTTATAGAGACTACAAAAAAAAGGGAGCGGATAGCTCTCTTGCCTCTAACATCCTGTCAGCCTTTGCTGTCATCAAAGCCGGTGAAAAAGTTGAACTCATCGGCCGTTACGACATGAACTTCGGCGAAGGTTACAAAGAAAGCTTCAAAGGAAGCGGAATCGATTATGTGCCCTTTGCCAACAACCATGAATTCAGCTTTGTCATCGCCGCTTTGAGCTACGAAGTGCACAAAAACGTCTGGATCATTCCCAATGTGAAGTTCACCAGGTACAAGAATCCTGACACGGGTGAAAAAGCTGACAACGATTTCTACGGTTATCTCACTCTGTACTTTAAATTCTAATGAAAAGGAGTAAAAAAATGAATGTAAGAAAATTGATTTTGGTAGGATTGCTGTGCTTCGGGCTGATAGCATCTGCCAACACAATCTCAGCCCAAAGAAATATGATGCAGATCAAAGGATCTGATACATTGGTCAACTTGGTTCAGATCCTGGCCGAATCCTACATGGCTAAGAATCCGAGAAGCCCTATGGCTGTATTGGGTGGGGGATCCGGAACAGGGATTGCGGCACTGATCAACGGCACGTGCGACATCGCCAACCATTCCCGGGCCATGAAAGAAAAAGAGATTCAAATGGCCAAGGACAATGGTGTGACGCCGCACACATTTGTCATCGCTGTGGATGGATTGAGCGTTATCGTGAATGAAGGCAATCCTGTTTCCCAATTGACCATGGACCAGATCGGAGCCATGTTCCGCGGCGAGATCAAGAACTGGAAAGAGGTTGGTGGCCCGGATAAAGCTATCTCTCTGTATGGGAGGCAATCCAATTCTGGTACATATGTGTTCTTCCAGGAACATGTCTTGGGCAACCAAAACTATTCTGCCGACATGAAGCGGATGAACGGAAACGCTCAAATCGTTGAGGGCGTGACAGTAGATAAGGTTGGTATAGGATATGTAGGCGTGGCTTACGTGGCCGATGACCAGGGAAATGTAAAGAAGGGAATCAAGATATTGAAGGTGTCCAAGGATGCCAGCTCCGCTGCTTATTCTCCTCTCAACAAAGCTGCTGTCGATTCAGGCGATTATCCCATTGCCAGAGGCCTTTTCCAGTCCACAGCCGGAACTCCCAAAGGGGCTGTTTTGGATTTTCTCAAATTTGAACTGAGTCCTGAAGGACAGGATATCGTCGAAAAAGAAGGATTTTTTCCGATCGGTTCCGGCCAGATGGCTGAAAATGAAAAAAAACTGAAATAGGTATTCAAGAGCGGCGTATGGTTTCTTTTTTGCATGGTATGAAACAAAAAATGTGGTATCTTGTAAAACAATGATCAAGACAAAAAGAACAAGTTTCATCAGGATCAAGGAATCTGCGATACGAGCGTTTTTTTTCACAAACGGTATCCTCGCAGTTTTCATCCTCTTGGGAATCTTTGTGTTCTTGCTATACACAGCCATTCCTGCATTCAGGGAAATTGACATTAAAGAGTTTTTTACGAGTAAAAACTGGAATCCATCATCACCGGTCAAAGAAGAATACGGAATCCTGTCCATGATTGTCAGCACCTTTTTGGTGACAATGGGAGCTTTGGTTATCGCTGTCCCGATCGGTATCGGTGTGGCCTCCTATCTATCGGATGTGGCACACTGGAAAGTCCGAGAAATCCTCAAGCCCATTATCGAGATTCTGGCCGGCATCCCTTCTGTGGTCATCGGATTTCTCGGGATCGTCCTTTTCGGGCCGGCCATTGCCAAAATCACGGGTCAGAGTCACGGACTCAACGCCTTAAACGGATCAATTCTGTTAGCTGTCATGGCCTTACCGACAATCATCAGCATCTCAGAGGATTCGCTGGCTGCTGTCCCTAGATCCTACAGGGAAGCCTCTCTGGCTTTAGGGGCTTCCCGGTGGCAAACTCTGATTCGGGTAAAAATCCCTGCCGCTCTCTCTGGTATAATCGCTGCCGTTATGCTGGGAATGGGGCGTGCCATAGGTGAAACCATGACGGTTCTTATGGCTACCGGCAATGCTCCTGCTTTTCCCAGCGGATTTCTGAGTTCCATCCGGACAATGACCGCTACCATCGCTATCGAACTGGGAGAAGTCCCGTATTACACAACACACTATTATGCACTTTTTGCCATAGGGCTCGTGCTTTTTATTATCACATTTTTCGTCAACCTGATATCTGACCTCGTTCTTCACAAATTTCAGGAAAGAGAACTATGAAAAAAAAGAAAATTGTCGAATTGCTCGGGTTTCTCAGTCTGAGGATCTGTTTGTATCTTGTTCTCGCTGTTCTTCTCCTGTTTTTGTATGATATCGGCAGCAAGGGGGCGGGCACTTTAAGCTGGGAATTCCTTTCCCAAGCTCCGAAGCGAGGGATGACAGAGGGCGGCATATTTCCTGCTATTATCGGGACTTTATTGGTGACTATCGTTACCGCTATTCTCGCTGTGCCTTTAGGCATGTTTGCGGCCATTTATCTAAACGAGTATGCGAAGCAGACCAGGTTGACACGGATCATTCGTTTGTCCATCCGAAATCTTTCTGGAGTTCCTTCCATTGTTTATGGCCTTTTTGGTGTGATTTTGTTCGTCAATATCCTGAAATTCGGCACATCCATCCTTTCGGCGGGATTGACACTGGGGCTTTTGACTTTGCCGTGGACGATCACAGCCAGTGAAGAAGCATTAAAAACCATACCGAATTCCTATAGGGAGGGAGCTCTAGCTTTAGGTGCCACCAAATGGCAAGCCATACGGACGAATGTTTTGCCATACGCCATGCCTGGGATGCTCACAGGCACTGTTCTCGGGCTGGCAAGGGCGGCCGGGGAGACCGCTCCCATCATGTTCACCGGAGCAGCATTTTATCTGCCTTATCTCCCCCAATCTTTGAGAGATCAATTCATGGCATTGCCCTATCATCTTTATGTGATGGCGACCCAGCATCACTCTATTGCTCAAGTTCGACCGATCGCCTATGGGACAGCATTGGTTTTGCTTTTGCTGATCTTGTTGATGACCATGTCAGTCGCACTAATAAGATACAGAATGAGGCGCGTAAAAAGGGAGTAGAGAATGATTCCAGAAGCAAAGATTGAAGCCAAAAAATTAGATTTTTATTATGGCCATAAAAAAGCTCTCAATGGTATTAGCATGGTTGCCCCAAAAAATAAAGTGACGGCTTTGATCGGACCTTCGGGTTGCGGTAAGTCCACGTTTATCCGAACTTTAAACAGGATGAATGATGTTATTCCCGGCACCAGAGTAGAAGGACAGATCATCATCGATGGTGTAGATATTTATTCTCAACGGATCGATGTTGTGGAACTGAGAAGAAGAATAGGCATGGTTTTCCAAAAGCCCAACCCATTTCCTAAGTCCATTTTCGATAACATCGCTTATGGATTGCGGATAAACGGGATAAAAGCAAAAAACAAGATCGAAGAAATTGTGGAAAAAAGCCTGCAAGAGGCCGCTTTATGGGATGAAGTCAAGGATCGGTTGAGAGAAAACGCTTTTTCTCTTTCAGGAGGGCAGCAGCAAAGACTCTGCATTGCCCGATCTGTTGCTGTTGAGCCCGAGGTCATTTTGTACGATGAACCCTGTTCGGCAATCGATCCTATCGCAACGGCAAAAATCGAGGATCTTATTCAGAAACAAAGAGAAAAATACACCGTTGTCATTGTCACTCATAACATGCAGCAGGCTGCACGCGTTTCGGATTATACGGCTTTTTTAATGCTTGGAGAACTCATAGAGTACGGAGAAACGCCAAAATTATTCACAAATCCGGAAAATAAACTGACAGAGGATTACATCACCGGGAGATTTGGATAAGGAGAGAGGAATATGGAAAGAAAGTTTGATGAGGAACTCAATAATCTGAAAGAAAAAATGATGCAAATGGCAACGCTAGCAGAGGAGTCAATCACTCTTGCCGTGAGAAGTCTGAAAGAGCGGAACGAAGATTATGCCCAACAGGTATTCCGGGGTGAAGAAACAATAAATTTGTTGGATATCGAGATAGACAACCTGGGCATGCAGCTTTTCGCTTTGAGACAACCCATGGCTAGCGATCTCCGTTTGATTACCGCAACGATGAGGATAGCTGTGGAACTGGAGAGAATAGGGGATATGGCTGTGAATATTGCCGAACGGTCATTGGAATTGTTGAAACAGCCTCCTTTAAAGCCCCTTATCGATATCCCGAGGATGGCCGAGATAGCGCAGCAGATGGTAAAGGATGCTATCGATGCATTCGTCAACAAAAATGATGAGCTGGCAAGAAGTGTTTGCGGGAGAGACGATGAGGTGGATGACCTGAACGAGCAGATATTTCGGGAGCTTTTGACTTATATGATGCAGGATCCCAAAACAATCGAAATAGCTGTGGAACTGATTTTGGTGGGACGCCATTTAGAGCGGATTGCAGACCATGCGACCAATATCGGCGAAGATGTGATATATTTCGTCAAAGGAAAAACAATCAAGCATCACTTCGAAGTATAAACCCTTCAATGGAAGCATTTCTATTTCCGTGATACCAGAAGGCTTCATATAGGCTTTTAGGAATGGTTTTGCTCCCGTGAAGATTTTTAACACCATTCCTTCACCGCTCTTCTCGGCGGCTGTGGAACTCCGCCTGTTAACTTCCCATCTCTACCACTCTAGCTTCTGTTCCCTTGATTGCTCGAATCTTTAATCCTTTAGCAAAGTCGTGCTCAATACATCCTCGCCGTCTGACTCTGTCAGATTCCCTCGAAGAAAGGTTCGTAATGGCTAAATCTTCAATTGTTGCTTCAACCATCCTCAAAAGCCCCATTTATCACGGAAATAGAAATGCTTACCCCTTCAATTTAAAAATTCAGATTCAAGATTATTTTTGCTATAATAACGCATTCTTAATCGATATTTAAGGAAAGGGAGAAACCGATGCCAGAATTGGATGTCAAGGGAAAAAAGATCGAACTCAATCAGGAAGGCTTCATGCAAAATCCTGAAGAATGGGATGATGAAGTGGCCAAAGCTCTAGCCAAAACAGAAGAGGGGATCGAAAACATGTCAGAAGACCACTGGACCGTCGTTAAATATATCCGTGAATATTTCCTCGAAAAAAAACTGGCGCCGATGGTGCGCAAAGTCTGCAAGAACACAGGATTTCCTTTAAAATATATCTTTGAACTTTTCCCTTCTGGTCCGGCTAAAGGTGCCTGCAAAGTAGCAGGCCTTCCGAAACCCGATGGCTGTGTGTAGACGATAAAATACCTTATGTTAGATATTCTCAGGTACGGCGTCATCCTCTCCTTTTGTGCCACTTTTGTCATCCTGTGTTATTTGGTCTTTAAAACGTATCATTTCAATAAGAAAAAGCACTATTCCAAACCTCAGGGAAGTGGCTTGAAAGGAATCATTTATGCCCTTGGAAAAGGACTGGCTCCTTGGGAAAAAGAAAGCGCGGTGAAACATCTCCCGACCTATCTAGCCGGAATTCTTTACCATATTGGCATTTTTGCAGCTATTTTTTACCTTTTTTCCCTGGTGATCACTTTCCACATAGAATCGCTTTTCGCAACGGCTATCAAAATATTGATCATTATCGGAACCCTGTGTGGAATCGGGCTCCTTTTTAAAAGATTCCTAAAACCTCACATAAGGAGAATCAGCTGCCCGGATGACTTCGCCTCCAATTTGCTTGTGGATGGATTTCTGATTATTTCGTTAATGGATGCGTTCGTTGGAAGTCTGAGAGCTGTTCTTTTTGCAGTGGCTATTATCCTCATCCTCTATATCCCTTTAGGAAAAATCCGGCATTGTGTCTTCTTCTTTTACAGCCGCATCCTTTTCGGGCTATTTTTCGGAAGAAGGGGCGTTTTGCCCCAAAAACAGTGGCATACAAGGTCCTATAATGGATGAACACACACCGAATAAAGACGATTTTAAAGATAGGATAAAAAAACTCACTTCAGACGATTTTGAAAAAGCGATAAGGATTTTCCAACAAAGACTGGATTCTGGTTATGCCGCTTTCCTGAATTCCTGTGTGCGATGCGGTCTGTGTGCAGATTCGTGTCATTATTATTTAGCCAATCCAGAGATGGAATCCATGCCTGCCTATAAGTTGAATCTCATCGCCATGGTGTTCAAAAAATATTTCACACCTGTAGGAAAAAAACTGTCTCGCTGGGTGGGTGCAAAAGAGTTAGATCGGCAGCTTGTAGAGGAATGGATAGATTCCCTTTTTGGCCGTTGTACTCTCTGTGGGCGCTGTTCGCTGAACTGTACCATGGGGATAAACATACCATACATCATCCGCACAGCTAGGGGCGCATTGGCAGAAGCAGGCCTGGTTCCTCCAGGACTGCAATCCACAGTGGATACAGCTCTCAAGACCGGCAACAATATGGGGATTGCCAAAGAAGATTGGCTGGAGACTGTGGAGTGGTTGGAGGAAGAGCTTCAACAAGAGTTGGATGACCCGAATGCCAGGCTGCCCGTGGATGAGAAAGGTTCGAAATATCTCTACACCATCAATCCCCGAGAAGCCATGTTTTTTCCTCTCTCTATCTCTGCGGTGGCAAAAATATTTTATGCCGCTAATGAAAGCTGGACCTTTTCCAGCGATAACTTCGATGTGACGAACTATGGTCTCTACAGTGGAGATGATGACGCTGCCGGCATCATGTCCAGCCGTCTCATTGATTCAGTGAAGAAATTGGAATGTCAATCTCTTATTTTGGCCGAGTGCGGACATGGCTTCAACTCGAACAGATGGGAGGCGCCCGAATGGCTGAATCGAAAATACGATTTTGAGGTTAAAAGCATCATAGAAGTCATCGGGGGCTATATTCGGGAAGGCCGAATACAACTGGACCCCTCCCAGCATCAGAAGGTTGTCACCCTGCATGATCCCTGCAATTTAGTCCGGTTGGGAGGCCTGATCGAAGAGCAAAGGTTCATTCTCCAGCATGCGGTGACTCACTTTGTCGAAATGACGCCGAACAGGGAGAAAAACTACTGCTGTGGAGGGGGTGGCGGGCAGTTGGCCATGACCCGTTTTGCCGAAAGGAGAATCGCATCCGGGAAGATAAAAGCTGACCAGGTCATCCAAACAGGAGCTGACGTGGTTGTCACGCCATGCCACAATTGCATCGACCAATTTATGGAACTCAATAAACATTACAAATTGGGGATCGAGATAAAAACAGTTAGTGAAATTGTGGCCGATGCACTCGTTATCCCAAAAAAACCGGCTTGATCGTTCCCTATCTATTTACTTCCGGCGGGATTCGGCGATCTCTTTCACGGCCTGGATGGCTGTTGCGATATGTTCCTCAGTGTTGAAAGGACCGATCCCAAACCTCACAGCTCCATGAATTTCTGCTGTCCCGATCTGTTCATGCACCAGCGGAGCGCAGTGAAGTCCTGTTCGCGAGGCGATGTTATAGTCCACATCCAGAATCGTTCCTGTATTCAGCGCTTCCAGTCCATCCACATTGAAAAGAAAAATGCTGATATGGTCGGTTAGATCCTCCTGGCAATAGAGGGTCACGCCCTCCACGTCCTTCAATCCGTCCCTAAGAATTGCAGTCAATCGCATCTCTTGGTCATGTATTTTTTCCAAACCCTGCTTTTCAATCCATTTGACACCCGCGTGCAAGCCGGAGACTCCCATGATATTGAGCGTTCCATACTCCAAACGATAGGGATATTCATCCAGATGGGTGCGCACAGCCGATCGTACCCCTGTGCCTCCAGCGCGCGAGTGCTTGATCTCGAGCCCTTCTCTCACATACAATCCTCCGATTCCAGTCGGCCCCAACAGAGATTTGTGCCCCGTGAAAGCCACCACATCCACGTTCAATTCCTCCATATCGATGGGGATTTTTCCGGCAGATTGAGAGGCATCGATCACAAAAGGGATTCCCTTTTCCCTGCAATAATTTCCGATAACTTTGACTGGCTGGACAGTGCCGATGACATTGGAGGCATGATTGACAATGACAAGTTTTGTGTTTTTCTTGAATTTTTTCGGGAAATCATCCGGATCCACGAATCCTGTGCTGTCGAAGGGGATGTAATCCAGCTCGACACCGTTGAATTTATACTGGTGGTAGAGCGGCCGGAGCACGGAGTTGTGCTCGACATTGGTGGTGATGACGTGAGCTCCCTTTTCGAGCAATCCGCAAATGATCAGGTTGAGAGCGTCCGTGGAGTTGTAGGAAAAACAGAGACGATTGGGATCCGTGCCGTTAAAAAACTTTGTCATCATGGCGCGTGTTTCCTCCACCAGTTCTCCGGTTTCCATGCACAGGTCATAGCCCGATCGCCCCGGATTGACACCGAAGTTCCGGTAAAAATGATCCATGAAGGAATATACTTCTTCTGGTTTTGGGTAAGACGTGGCTCCATTATCCAGGAATATGAGATCGCTCATTCAAAATTCTCCTCGATTCTGACCTGAATTATTCATAAAAAACGTCGATTTCTGCGTAAAGTAGAATGTAACTCAAATTCCGATTCAAAATCAAATTATTTATAAAAACAGCGACTTAACTAGCTGATATTAATAAAGATAAACAAGAAATCGGCTCGAGTTTATTGTTAAAAAAATTGACAGAACTCCCTTCTTGGCTTAAAATGAACACCTCCACAAAGGCATGATTAAGAGGCTTTTCCGCATATCCGCATATCTAGTCGCTCTCTTTATTTTCTTTTTTATCCTCAAAAGCTTCACTCCCAAACAAGATTTTTCAATCCTCATCCACAATGGCTTTATCCTCGATGGCACGGGAAATCCCTGGTTCAAGGGGGATATCGGCATCAACGGCAACAGGATCGAAGCGATAGGAAACCTCTCAGACAAGAGAGCCGGGACAAAGATCGATGCGACAAACCTGATTGTCGCTCCTGGTTTTATCGATGTGCACACCCACTGTGACAGACAGATCATTGAAGTTCCCACAGTCGATAATTATGTTCTTCAGGGAGTCACGACTGTCATCGGGGGGAACTGTGGAGGCCATCCATATCCTCTTCAAGAGCTTTTCAATGAACTGAAAGAGAAGGGGATGTCTGTCAACTTTGGCTGTTTGGTAGGACACAACACCATCCGCAGAGAAGTGATGGGACTAAAAATGGATCCGCCAACTGAAGATGAGTTGGATCAAATGAAAATCCTGATCCAGAAGGAGATGGAGGCGGGCGCCCTCGGATTCTCGACGGGGTTGTCCTATCTTCCCGGGACGTACTCCAACACAGCAGAATTGGTTTCCCTTGTATCCGCTCTTGTTCCGTACGGCGGGCTTTATACCTCCCACATCAGAGATCAAGGACAGAAGATCACCCAAGCCATCCAAGAAGCTATCGAAATCGGGGAAAACAACGACATTCCCATACTGATCTCGCATATAAAACTTGCCGAAGATTCCGTATGGGGAAAGTATGAGATGATCACGGAACCGGTCGAAAAAGCAAGGGAAAGGGGCGTGGAAGTCTTCTTGGATCAGTATCCATACACCGCGACCAGTTCTGGCTTCACTAGCAGCTTCCCGTCGTGGTGTTTTGAAGGCGGGAGAGAAAAGTTTTTAGAAAGATTGAAAGATAAAGACATATACAAAAAGATCAAATCCTATATCATAGAAAGACGGCTCTCTTCGACGAAAAACATCGACAAACTCGAGACCATTACCATCGCATATTCGAAACATAATCCTGAATACGAGGGAAAAAACCTCCGAGAGATTCTCCTTTCTCAAAAGAAAGAGCCATCGATCGATAATGCCGTTGATCTGATCATCGATGTCGAAAAAAACGGTGGCGCTAGCGGGATATTTTTCCAGATGGATGAGAAGGATGTGGAGTATTTGATGAAGCTCCCCTACACCATGCATGCTTCAGACGGAAGCGTCCAAATCAAGGGCAACGGCATGCCCCATCCCCGTAATTATGGAACCTTTCCCCGAGTTATTGCCCACTATGTCAGGGAAAGAGGAGTTATCGCCCTCGAAGAGGCCATCCGAAAAATGACCTCGTTGCCAGCACAAACCTTTCGCATCCAAAAGAGAGGGATGCTCAGAGAAGGGTTGTATGCGGATATCACTATTTTTGATTTCCAAACCTTCAAAGATAACGCAACCTTTTCTAATCCTCATCAGTACAGCCAAGGTCTTCGATGGGTCATCGTCAACGGGGAAATCGTGGTTGATGACGGTATGCATACTGGTAAACTTCCTGGGATGATAGTATACGGACCGGGGAAAAAACAGGAGGAAGAGAATGAAAATCAAGATCGAACAGGAAATCCCTGATGCATTCGTAGAAGAAAAAGGCGCTCAGAATGTGATAAAAAGGGTTCTGATCGGTCCAAGGGATGGCTCCTCGAACATCATCATGCGCTATTTCAAAGTGCTGCCAGGAGGAAACACACCCTTTCACAGCCATGACTTCGAGCATGTTGTTAGGGTGGAAAAGGGGAAAGGACTTGTGGTGGATGCTTCAGGACTTGAATTCCCTATATCTCCTGGCCATAGTGTTTTTGTCTCCTCAGGCGAAAAACATCAATTCAAAAACCCGAACGAGGAACCTTTTGAATTTTTGTGTACGATATTGAATCCAGATGAAATTTAACACGAACAAAGCCATCGAGTTTCTTCTTGCCAGAGGAAACCTACCTATTCTGTATTGGCTTAAAAAGGATATCCTTGAGGTCCCAATAGACAGGGAATACAAGAATCTGCAAAAGTTCGCTGCCCGTATCCGAATCCTGAAACGCCAAAAACCCAACGGTGGTTGGAGCAAAAAAAGATACGAGGGACATCCTAGGTGGGAAAAAACATACTACATCGTGGATACTCTTCAGAATGGCTTCAAGCTCTACAACTTCGGGTGCACTTCCAAAGACAAGGGTATCCAGAAAGCCATTAAATTTTTGCTGTCGACCCAATCCAAAGAGGGAGACTTCCGAGGTGCCTACTTGAACGAATACTCACCCACCTACCATGCTTTGATCTTGGAGTTGCTTTGCATGTTCGGTAAGGATGAAGACCAGCGGGTTCAGAAAGGATTTCGCTGGCTCTGCCGGAATAAACAAGAGGATGGAGGGTGGGTTATCCCTTACAGAACCATCGATAAAGTTGAACTAAAAAAAAGATACAACCTTGAGGCCCAGATGAAGCTCGATCCTGTAAAACCCGATAAATCCCAGCCATTTTCCCATCTTGTCACAGGCATGGTTCTTCGGGCATTTGCTGCTTCCCCCACATGGAGAAAGAGCAAGGAGGCGAAAAAGGCGGGAGAATTGATAATGAGGCGGTTCTTCAAGCCCGATGCCTATGAGGATAGGGTTTTAGCCTCTTTCTGGGAAGAGATCACGTATCCCTTTTGGGCGACAGAAATCCTGAGCTGTTTGGACGCTCTTTCAAAGATCGGGTTTTCTCCTGAAGAGCAAGAGATTCAAAAGGCATTGGATTGGCTCCAAAAAAGACAAGCCCCACAAGGGTACTGGAAATCCGGACTGCAAAAATCCACCTTGGAAGATCACCTATGGGTAACTCTGGCAGTTTTAGGTGTGATCAAAAGGTTCGGTTTTTTAGACGTCTAAACCGAATTGCAGGTTATTGAGGCTTGTCAATTTACAGGGTCAGTCCATTTTTCTTCGATCGAGGCGAAAATATCGAATAGATGGCTTATGGATTCCCTAAAATCCTGGTTGAGTTTGTCCATCTGTTTTGTATTCTCCTGAACGAGGACTAAAGTGCGCAGTGAACTTGTCCCATCGAAGCAGTTGAAGATGTTATAAACAAGTCTTTTCAGTGAATCTAGGTTTAATTTATCTTTTATGGCGAGCCTTTTTGCTTCCAGCGCAAAATGAGAAAAAACGCTTGCCCAGTCGTAATTTTCTCCCAAGCGCAAAAGCGACGCTAGTCGATTCAATACTTGTTCCAATTCTTGGATGCGCCATTTTTCAACTTTCTGGATCATTCTGTCATGATGGCAGAAAAATTCTTAAAAATCGAGAACAAATTTTGGATCGAGCCTTCCCGTTGAATATCTTGCTTATCTGATATATGATTAAATTTAAAGCATTTATGTATCCGAATGGCGATAAAATATCACATAAGCCTTGGCAGCAACAGAGGCACACGAGAAAAAAATCTTGATGAGGCCATTTCTTTGTTAGAAAAAAATGGGGTGAAAATCCTTAAAAAATCCTCTATCTACGAAACATCTCCCGTCGGGAATACCGAGCAACCATGGTTTTTAAATCAAGTAGTGGAAGTGCAGGTAGAAACGGAACCAAGGGAATTCTTGTGCATGGTGAAAGGTATTGAAAACAGAATGGGAAGAATCCCCACTGAACCGAAAGGGCCGAGATGCATTGATATCGATCTCCTCCTCGCTGAAGAGAGGATTGTCCATTCTGCGGAACTCATCATCCCTCATCCAGAGCTGGCCAAGAGAAATTTTGTTCTCGTTCCGCTCAAAGAAATCGCTGATGAAGCCGTCCATCCTGTCCTCAACGAAAGCATCGGAGATTTGTGCCTAAAATCCACAGACAGTTCGATAGTGAGGCTTTTTATCCCTTCATGCTAAAAAGCATCTTTATAGTGAGAAAGGGAATACTCTCCATTCTCATCGAAAAAGAGGGAAACCACATCGAAACGGCATTCGACATCCTCTATGTTTTTCATGGCCAAATAACCCTCAGCGATTTTTCTTATCTGTTTTTGCTTGCGGGAATTCACAGATTCTTCAGGCAGTCCAAGCGCTCCCGGCCCCCGCGTTTTGACTTCGATGAAAACGAGCGTTTCAAAATCATAGGCGATCAGATCGATCTCTCCTCTGTAGAGACGATACCCTTTCTCGACTATCCTGAAATTTTTCTTCTGTAAGTATTTTTGAGCAATTTTTTCGCCCAGCTTCCCGAGTTCGTGTGGTGTAGTTGACTTCACTTTTTATGGCTTTTCCAGCGGACACCGTCTTTAGTGTCCTCGAGCAAAATGCCCTGTTCCAGTAAGTCATCCCGGATCTTATCCGCTAAAGCATAGTTTTTTTGAAGGCGAGCCTGCTCCCTCTGTTTGATTTTCTGTTCGATTTCTTCTGGCAAAAATCGTTTCTGAAAAGTGACTTCGACATCCTTCCCCACTTTGATCCTGTCATTCACTCTAATCGAGGGAGGAAAGTTCACCACACGCAAGATCTTATTGATCGATGCGATAGCTTGGACGAGATTCTCCGCATCCCTCTTCAAAATATTTCCTTGTGCGATCAAAATGTTTGCCTTTTTTATCATTTCGAACAGGGCTGTCAGACCAAGGGAAATATTCAGGTCATCGCTCAAACCTTGGATGAATTTTTCCTTCATCTCATCGATGAGAACCTGAACTTCTGGGGTTTCTCCCTCTTCGCAAGAAAGGCTTCCCAGCTGCGCTATAAACTCATCGATGCGATCTAACGATGATTTAGCTTGATTGAGTGCAGAGAACGTGAAATTGAGCATTTTGCGATAATGCGTCGAGAGCAACAAAAGGCGGATGGCATGAGGATCCGCTTCGTGATCTTCGATCAACTCCTCGACGGTGATGATGTTTCCCCGGGATTTCGACATTTTCTGGTTGTCCCGGATCAGATGCTGGCAATGAAGCCAATAATTCACGAATTTTTTCCCTGTGAATGCCTCTGATTGGGCAATCTCATTCTCATGATGAGGGAAGATGTTGTCCACCCCGCCGCAATGGATGTCAAAAGTTTCTCCCAGGTATTTGGCGCTCATGACAGAACACTCGATGTGCCAGCCGGGGCGGCCTGGACCTATCACCGTCTCCCAATAGGGTTCGCCCTCTTTTTTGGCTTTCCAGAGTGCAAAGTCACGCACGCTTTCCTTTTCATACTCATCCGAATCGATTCGGACTCCGGTTCTCAATTCCCGTTTGTCGATGTTAGAAAGTTTTCCGTAATTTTTAAATTTGGATATGGCGAAATAATAGTTGCCCTCTTTTTCGTAAGCGAATCCCTTTTCATGAAGGCCTTTCACCATAGCGGCCATTTCTTGTACATTCTCCGTCGCTCTCGGATAATAATCCGCTTTTGCGATATTCAAGGTTTCTAAATCCGAGAAAAATCCTTTTATGTACTTATCCGTGTACTCGGAGAGAGATAATCCTTGGGCGTTGGCTCCTTTTATCGTTTTGTCGTCCACATCCGTGATGTTCATCACATGTATGACGTTGAATCCCATAAAAAGCAAAAATCTTTTCAGCAGATCTTCGAAGATGTATGCCCTGAAGTTTCCGATATGAGAAAAATCGTAAACCGTAGGTCCACAGGTATACAGCTTGACAGTTCCTTCTTGAAGTGGACGAAAAGGCTCGACTTTTCCGCTCAATGTATTGAATAGTCTGATCATAGTAGATATTATTAAAATTCTCGCTTCATGAGTCAATCATTTAATGAATTGACGGTTCGGGGGATTTATGCAATAATCTTGCTTCTTATCTGGGAATCTGTCATATGAAAGTCAAAATAGGCATACGAAGAGAAGATAAAAACCCTTGGGAGAGACGAGTCCCCCTCATCCCATCGCATGTGAGAGAGATGATTCAAAAATTTCCGGTAGAATTGGTGATGCAACCTTCGGACATCCGTATTTTTTCTGATCAGGATTTTCGCATGGAGGGGGCAAAGATCGAGGAAGACCTTTCGTCCTGTTCTGTGATTTTTGCTGTCAAAGAAATCCCCATCGATTTTTTCCTCCCCGGCAAAACGTACATGTTTTTTTCCCACACCATAAAAGGACAACCGGTTAATATGCCCATGTTGAAAAAGATGATGGAATTGGAGTGCACACTCATTGATTATGAAAGAGTCGTGGATAAGAACGGACAACGATTGGTGTTCTTTGGGACACAGGCCGGGAAGGCCGGCATGATCGATACCTTGTGGGCGCTGGGACAGAGAATCAAACAATTGGGGATGAACACCCCATTTGAGGAAGTACGTTTGGCCTATCAATATGGAAGTCTTGTGGAGGCCAAAGAAAGCATAAAAAAAGTGGGATTGCACATTCATGAAATCGGGTTCGATCATACCCATGTTCCGTTGATTTGCGGATTCACCGGTTATGGTCGTGTCTCTCAAGGAGCGCAGGAAATATTCGATCTTCTCCCTGTGGAGGAGATATCGCCAACGGAGTTGGATTCCTTTGTCCAAGACGGAAATCTTGCGTCTAACAGGGTATACAAAGTCGTATTCAAAGAAGAACACATGGTCGAACCTTGTTCGACCTCTCAGAAATTCGATCTCCAAGAGTACTACGATCATCCGGACAGGTACCGATCGACTTTTGACTCTTACATTCCCTTTTTATCTGTCTTGGTGAATTGCATATATTGGGCTCCCGCATATCCTCGACTTGTGACAAAAAAATATTTGCATGATCTCTGGAAAAAGAGCGATTCTCCCCGATTGAAGGTTATCGGTGATATTTCCTGTGATGTGGAGGGAGCCATGGAGTGCACACTCCACGCGACAAACCCTGGTGATCCTGTTTATGTGTATGATCCCATCGAAATGAAGGCTGTGGATGGCTTAAAAGGCAGGGGAGTGGTGGTGATGGCAACCGATAATCTGCCCGCAGAGTTATCTATGGAATCATCCATTTTTTTCTCGAATGTACTTTTGCCTTTTGTGTCCCAGATCGCCATGGCTGACTATTCCGGCGATTTCGCGAATTGTGATCTCCCGTATCCGATAAAACAGGGAGTCATTCTCTATAGGGGAAAATTTACCCCTGAGTATGAATACATGGAAAAATTCATAAAAGAATTGCCTAGGTAATCTTTTTTAAGGAGAGGCATAATGCAAAAAATTCTTATTCTTGGGGCCGGATTGGTGGCAAAACCCTTGGTTAGGTATCTGCTCGATCAGCCTGATTTTAAAGTGGAGGTGGCCAGCCGGACCGTGAGTAAAGCTATCAAACTGATCGATAACCATCCCAATGGAACGGCAAAAGAGTTGAATCTAAAAAATGAAGAGGGGTTGAGAAAGGAAGTGGCCAATGCGGATCTAGTGATCAGCATGGTTCCTTACGCCTTCCATCCGAAAGTGGCGAAATACTGTATCGATTTTCGCAAACACATGGTGACCACTTCTTATGTCAGTGAAATCATGAAGAATCTTGATTCTGAGGCAAAAAAGGCGGGCATTCTCATTCTCAATGAAATTGGTCTCGACCCGGGTATCGACCACATGGAAGCCATGCGGATCATCCATGAAGTCGAAAAAGAGGGTGGAAAGATCACGAGTTTTACTTCCTATTGTGGCGGATTGCCTGCTCCTGAGGCCAATACCAATCCTTTCGGATACAAATTCTCCTGGAGCCCGATCGGTGTTCTTTTGGCAGGAAAAAACTCGGCTCAGTACTTCAAAGACGGACAACAAGTGTTTATTCCATCCGAGAGCCTTTTCGAAGATTTCAAAATCATACCTATCGAAGGATTGGGAGATTTCGAAGGGTATCCCAATCGAAATTCCTTGCCGTACATCGATCTTTACAATATCGGATCCACTCACACGATGCTTCGAGGAACGTTGAGAAATCTGGGTTGGTGCCAGACGATGAAAAAAATCGTTGACTTGGGTCTTTTGGATGAACAAGAAAAGGATTGGACAGGGATGACATATGCGGGTTTTCTAAAAAAATTGTTGGATGTATCCCTGGATGCCGACTTGAAAAAATCCCTTGCCTCCAGATTGAATATGAATGAGGACTCAGAAGTGATCGGAAGATTGGAATGGCTGGGTCTTCTCGAAGAGAGGCCTCTCCCTATCGAAAAGGGATCTGCTCTAGATATATTGGGCGCCCTGATGTTACAGAAACTTGAGTACGAAGCCGGGGAAAGGGATATGATCATCCTCGAGCATACTTTTGAGGCCTCTTATCCAGATGGGAAAAAAGAAAAGATCACTTCTACACTTGTGGACTATGGGATACCTGAGGGAGATTCTTCGATGGCGCGGACCGTCGGTCTACCTGCAGCCATCGGGACCAAGCTGATTCTTGAAGGAAAGATCCAGGAGCGCGGGGTGCACATCCCTGTAACACCTGCCATTTATATTCCGATTCTGGAAGAACTCAAAGGGATGGGCATTGCCTTCAACGAAAAAAAAGAATGGATCGAGGATTGATCCCGATCGCCATTGACAAGACTGGGAAAAAAAATTATCCTTAAAACATAATCCCTGTTTTAACAACGGACAAGGATTTTTTGATTTTGAGGAGGGTCAGTTGAGACGGAAACCTAGCGTGGCCGGTTATTTTTATCCCGATAATTCTGCCACTCTCAGAGACATGATCGAAAAAATGGTGGATCCTCAAGCCGATAAAGAAAAAGCTATCAGCGTGATCTCACCCCATGCAGCATTTATCTACTCTGGCAAAGTTGCCGGAAGTGTTTATTCATCCATCATTTTGCCTGAGAATTTTATAATATTGGGTCCCAATCATCAACATGTATCCACGAATATGTCCATCATGAAGCAAGGTATCTGGGAAACTCCCCTCGGGGAGGTTTCGATCAATGGCACCCTCGCAGATCTCATCATGAAAAACTCTGACCTTCTGAAAGAAAATGCAGAAAACCACGCGCAGGAACACTCGTTGGAGGTCCAGGTGCCTTTCATCCAGTACTTTAAGGGGAAAATCACGTTCGTCCCGATCAGTATCGGCAGCCTTGCTGCCTATGAAGACCTCGAAGAGTTAGGGAAGGCTATCGCGGGAGCCATCCGAGAGTTTGGGCAAGATGTGCTGATCGTGGCCAGCACAGACATGAGTCATTATGTGAGTCAGGAAGTTGCTGAAAAAAAGGATTTCCTTGCCATCAACAAAATCCTCGATCTGGATGCAGCGGGATTGTACGATGTCGTCAAAAAAGAAAACATCAGCATGTGCGGCTTCCAGCCCACTACCGCTACGATCATCGCATCGAAGGAGTTAAAAGCCAAAAAAGCCGATCTCATAAAATATCAAACATCAGGAGAAGTATCGGGAGACTATTTAAAAGTTGTCGGATATGCAGGCATACGGATTACCTAGATTGAAATCAAGATAGGCCGGTCCTTCTCGTCATCGGGATTGAAACCCTCATTTATGACAAAATGAGTCCATTTCCAGAGGAGTAGAGCATAACGGATTTGAATTTTATTTGGATTAATGCTATAAATTTTGGCGGAGTTATATGTTGAAAAAAACGATCCTCAGAGCGAAGGACATACAGGTCCTCAATCTTATCGTGGAGAATTATTTGAAGGAAGGGAAGCCCATCAGTTCGGGGCATATAGCCCAGAGAATGGACAGTCCAGTCTCGTCGGCCACTATCCGAAATATTATGGCCAAAATGGAAACTCTCGGCTACCTTCATCAACCTCACACATCAGCGGGTCGAATTCCAACGGATAAAGGATTGAGGCTTTATGTCAACAATCTTTTTGAGGAAGCCATGTATCCGGAGAAATCCATCGATTTGCCCTCAGAAGATTTTGATCGAGAAAGGGGAGATTTCAACTCTCTTTTGGATAATGTATCTCATGTCCTATCCGAACATTCCGATAATCTCGGCTTTGTCCTGTCTCCAAGGGTTTCTAGCGTGAATTTCCGCCACCTGCGATTCATCAAAGTGTCAGAAGAGAAAATTATGATCATCCTGATCACGACCTTTAATCTCGTTCTTACCGAAATCGTGGAAACAAAAAGCTATCTCACTCAGGTCGAATTGGAAAAAGCTTCTCGCTACATAAACGAAAACTTCCGGGGAAGAAACTTGTTGTTCGTTCGAGATCTTCTATTGCGAGAAATCCCCGCTTACAAGATGAGATATGAAAGCATCATCCGGAACCTCATTTCCCTTTTAAAGACTTATTTCCTGCAAGAAGAAAAAAACAATCAGATTTTCATCCAGGGTACGTCAAAGCTTCTGGGAAAAACCGAACTTTTCGAAATGGATAATCTGAAATCGTTATTTCAAAAGTTCGAAGAAAAAGCCAGACTTGCCCGACTTTTATCCGATGTCATAAGTCTAGATAGAGTTAAAGTCCTTATCGGATCTGAATTCAGCTTGCCAGATATTTCCGATTGTTCTCTCGTTATCTCTCACTATGGCTATGACAGACAGATTTTAGGTTCTCTAGGAATAATCGGTCCGAAAAGGATACCTTACCGAAGAATAATCCCATTGGTGGATTTCGTGGCGAAAAAATTAAGTGAAACCATCAGTTTTTCTCAATAGGGAG
Organism: uncultured Eubacteriales bacterium; assembly: GCA_964538085.1. Classification (GTDB taxonomy): domain Bacteria; phylum Acidobacteriota; class Aminicenantia; order Aminicenantales; family Aminicenantaceae. The sequence continues at coordinate 157,113 of CAZIDF010000002.1, forward strand.
GAAACATGTCAGGAAAGCCTAAAAATGAGCAAGAAGATAAGGGAGAGGGATTGGTTGAAGTAGAATACATTACAGAGGGAAACAAGAGTCCAAAAGACACCGGCCAAAAAAGTGAACAGACAAAAGCGCTGAAGAATCGACTAAAAAAGAAAGAAGCTGAAATAAAAGAGCTTAAGAATAAATTCGAAGAGTTGCAAGAAGAGTTTTTGAGAAAAGCAGCTGAAATGGAAAATCTCAGAAAAAGGCTAGAGCGAGAAAAAAACGATTATTTTCAGTACGCTTTGAGCGAACACGTGAAAGAACTCTTGGGAGTTTTGGACAACTTCGAAAGGGCCATCGAAAGTCAGAATCAGGGAGAAGAAGAAAACCTTCAAAAGGGAGTAGAAATGATATACAAGCAACTGTACGACCTATTGCTCAAGCAAGGAGTAAAGCGAATCGAGATCGAGGAAAAGAAATATGACCCTCATCTGCACCAGGCTTTTCTTACTGAAGAATCCGACCAGGTGAAAGAACTTGAAGTTGCAGAAGAATTGCAAAAAGGATACACGATCCATGACCGTCTTTTGAGACCGAGTCTGGTAAAAGTCTATGTTCCAAAGAAAGAAGAGAAATAATCATGGCAAAAGTTGTCGGGATTGACCTAGGCACAACATATTCTTGCATCGCATACATGGAAGGGACTGAACCCAAGGTTATCCCGAATCTGGATGGCCTTCTGACCACACCATCTGTGGTCAGCATCACGAGTTCTGGAGAGAGGCTGATAGGGAATTTGGCCCAAAGGCAAGCCTTCACGAATCCGAAAAATACCATCACAGCTGTCAAGAGGCTCATGGGGAAAAAGTTCGATTCCGAAGAGGCTCAAGAAACTATCCAGCGTATGCCCTATATGCTTGCACAAGCCCCTAACGGTGATTTGGTGGTGGAACTGGGTTCCGAGAAAATAAGCCCGCCGGAAATCTCTGCGATGATCCTGGAATATCTGAAAAAATGCGCAGAATCCTTTCTAGGTGAAGAAGTGAAAGAAGCGGTCATAACCGTTCCCGCTCATTTCAATGACCATCAAAGACAGGCAACCAAAGATTCCGCAAAGATTGCCGGATTAGAAGTACTGCGGATCATTAACGAACCGACAGCCGCAAGCCTTGCTTACGGGCTGAATACGAAAGAAAATGCCACGATCGCTGTGTATGACATGGGAGGTGGAACATTTGACATCACGCTTTTGGAAATAAACGACGGAGTGTTCCATGTCTTGGCCACAAACGGCAACACCTATTTGGGTGGAGAAGATTTCGATAACCGTATCGTCGATTGGCTTGCCGATGAATTCAAACGGGAGCAGGAAATCGATCTTTCCCAGGACAAATTGGCTCTGCAGCGTGTGAAGGAAGCCGCAGAGAAGGCCAAGAGGGAGCTTTCGTTCACATTTGCGACAGAGATAAACCTTCCATTTATCTATTCGATAGACTCTGGCTCTAAACATATCCAAAAAAAATTAACTCGGGAAAAACTTGAAGAATTGACTAAGGATCTTATCGAAAAATCCTTTCCATTTATAGATCAAGCACTTCAGGATGCCAGTCTCGAACCAGAAAAGATCGATGAAGTCATTCTTGTTGGCGGACAAACGCGGATGCCGTTGATCAGGACAATGATCGCCAGGTTTTTCAAAAAAGAACCGAAAGAACGTCTCAATCCGGACGAGATCGTCGCCATGGGAGCGGCTATCCAATCCAGCATCTTGAAAGGGGAAATGACCGATATTATCCTTCTGCTCGACGTGACCCCTCTGTCTCTGGGCATTGAGACGGAGAATGACCAATTTATCAAGATCATAGATAAAAACACCACTATTCCCACAAAAAAGACCAGAGCCTTTACCACTGTGGAACATGACCAGAGAAGAGTTCGCATTCATGTTCTCCAGGGAGAAGAGGAAAAAGCTTCGGACAATATGTCGTTGGCCCGCTTTGATTTGGTTGGAATCGAATCCGCCCCAGCTGGTGTACCTCAGATCGATGTGACGTTCGAGATCGACGCCGATGGCATCGTGAAGGTATCTGCTAGGGATGTGGCTACCCAACGTGAACAAGGAATCGAGGTCAAATCTTCTTCGGGATTGACAGGGGAACAGATCGATAAAATCATAAAAAGACAACAAACCACAGAGCTTTAGATCTTCGATATGACAAAAAGAGATTATTACGAAATTTTAGGGATCCCGAGAAACTCGAACCCAGAATCCATAAAAAAATCATATCGCCAGATTGCACTGAAGTATCACCCTGATAGAAATCCAGGCGATAAAGCATCGGAAGAAAAATTCAAGGAAGCAGCAGAAGCCTACAGTGTTTTGATAGATCCTGAAAAAAGAAATGTGTATGACCGCTTTGGCCACAATGGTCTTCGAGGAGAAGGCTTTAGCGGGTTTTCTGGTTTTAATTCTTCAGTCTTTTCAGATTTTCAAGATATCTTGGGCAGTTTTTTTAATTTTGGTTTTGAAAATATTTTCGGAACGTCAAGACAAAGCCGGCCGAGGAGTCCGGCCAGGGGTAGAGATCTTGTTTTAGAATTGGATTTAGAATTAGAAGACGCTGTTTTTGGAACGGAAAAAGAGATAAAACTAAACCGGACCGAACTCTGTCCTGAGTGTGAAGGTTCCCGAATGAAACCAGGCACAGAAAAATCAGTTTGTCCTCACTGCGAGGGGAGAGGACAAGTCCGGTATCAGCAGGGATTTTTTGCCATATCTCGCTCGTGTGCCCATTGTCAGGGAAATGGAGAGATCATCCCTTTCCCATGCAATGACTGTCGCGGCACGGGCAATACAAAGAAAAAGAAGGAATTGACGATCAAGATCCCTCCAGGTGTCGATGATGGCACAAAACTCAGGTTGGAAGGAGAAGGTGAAGCGGGCGACAAGGGAGCCGTGCGAGGAGATCTGTATGTCATTTCCCGCATGAAACGGCACAAGTTTTTTGAAAGGGAAGGGAATAATCTTTTTTGCGAAATCTCCATTCCTTTTACAAAAGCCGCTTTAGGATCGACCATCGAGATACCCACATTCGAAGAATCGGAGCTTCTCCATATTCCTGAAGGCACACAGACCGGGCAGACATTCCGGTTGAAGGGGAAGGGGATAAAAGATCTTTACGGCCGCAAGAAGGGAGATATTTTTGTGAAGGTTTTGGTTAAGACACCCAAGAACTTGAACAAGGAACAGAAAAAAATTCTCAGACAATTTGCTAAATCCATGGGAGAAAATATCGACGGTGTGGACAAAAACCTCGCAGATAAAGTCAAAGGCATCATTCACTAGAGTAAAAGTTGACATCGAATCGATTCTTTATAGAAGAAAAACTTAAAGGATCGACCCACGTTTTCCTCAAAGGAAAAGAACACCATCATCTGAGCAAAGTAGCTAGGGTAAAGCCGGGAGATTTAGTCTGGCTATTCGATAAAATCGGAGTACAGCATAAGGCTTGTGTGGAGGAAATCCAAAAGGATCAAACACGCCTGCTGATACTGGAAACAAAGAAAAAAGACGAGCCGAAAGAGCGCATGATTCTTGCCCAGGTCATGTTGAAAGCAAAAAAAATGGACCTGGTTATTCAAAAAGCAACGGAGCTCGGCGCGTTTGCTGTTCAGCCGATCATCAGCGATCGGACAATCGTCAAGCTCGAAAATAAACAGAATAAAAAAATAGACAGGTGGAAAAGAATTATGGTCGAGGCGGCTAAGCAAAGCGGCTGTGCGTCATTACCTGATATTTACCCTCCCCTAAGCTTGAAAGCATTTCTCACAAAAAAGGAAAAAGCGAAAAAGTTATTTCTGAGTGAGCGAGGAGGGAAATTTTTTCGCGACATACTGATAGCCCCTCTCATGATGGAGATGAAAATTCCAGATTCTGTCATTCTTTTGATCGGCCCTGAAGGAGGCTGGACAGAGAAGGAAGAACAGGATATTATGGAGTGCCATTACGAGGCCGTTAGTCTCGGTTCACTCACGTTGAGGTCTGAAACCGCGGCTATTGTCAGCTTGGCGATGATTTCTCATTTTTGGAAAAAAGAGGATGTTTCTTAAAGGACAGAAAGTCGGGAAATACGAAATCGTTCATTCGCTAGGAAGTGGAGGATTCGGATCTGTTTTTCTCGCAAAAGACACATGGCTGAATATACTGGTGGCGATAAAAGTCCCACACAAGCAGTCCACAGAGATGTTTAAACTCCTTAAAGAACCGCGCCTCCAGGCAGCTCTCAATCATCCCAATATCGTGCGCATGCTTGCGGCTGAAAAGACAAATAAGGTCTTTTTCATGGTCATGGAATATATCAAAGGCAAGACCATGGAAAAAATTTTGGATAAGGAAAAGATTCTCGAATTCGAAACGGCAGCCGAATACATCATCCAGATTTCTGATGCAGTCAATCATGCCCATAACAACAAGATAGTGCACCGCGACTTGAGACCGTCGAATATCATCCTTTCCGATGAAGGCAAGATCAAAATCACCGATTTTGGGACATCGGTTTGGCTGAACAATGTTCCGTATGCCTCCACTCGGATCGGATCCCCTCCTTATATGTCTCCAGAACAATTCATGGGAAAGGCTACCTTTCGGTCGGACATATATTCTATCGGTTGCATTTTCTACGAGATGCTTATTGGCAGACCGCCAATTTTCGATCCAGATCCGTTCAAGATTCTGGAAAAGGCACAAAAGGGGCAGATCACTCCTCCTCGTCTCAAAAACAATAAGATCCCGAAGGAAATAGAAAAAATTATCATGAAGTGTCTCGCTGTGAAACTGGAAGATAGGTATGAGAAAGCCAGCGGAATTATCAGAGATCTAGCTCATTATAAAGGAAAAGATTCCGCCAAATCCGAATTGGATGAGATCAGAGCGAGAATTAGGGCAAGGCATAGAGCCAAAGCCGATCTGTGCTGGAATTGCCGGCGGCCTCTGCCCCATAAAGAGAAAAATTGCCCTTATTGTGGAGAATCCGTCTGAGGTAGGAAGATTGACTTGGGTAACCAATTGAGATAATATGAATTTTCCCAATGTGTCGAAAAAAAAATCGCATGAGGAGTGATGGATGAGTCCTTTTGGCCAGAATGGAAAAGTCTGGATGAACGGTAAGCTCATTCCCTGGAATGAAGCTCATATTCATGTTGCCTCCCATGTCATTCATTACGGCACATCCTTGTTCGAGGGATTCAGGGCTTATGACACACCCAAAGGAAGTGCGATCTTGCAACTCCAGGCACACACAAAAAGGCTGTTTAATTCATGCAAGATGTACCGGATGGATATTCCTTATTCTCGGGAAGAGTTCAACTCGGCTGTGATCGACACTGTAAAAGCGAACAGCCTTTCCTCCTGTTATATTCGACCGATCGTGTATCGTGGATACGGGACATTAGGGGTGGATCCCTTTCCCTGCCCTGTTGAATGTGCTATTCTTGTTTGGAAGTGGGGACAGTATTTAGGAGATGAAGCTTTGGAAAAAGGAGTGGATGTGAGGGTATCATCCTGGCAGAGGATGGCACCTAATACATTCCCTGCTTTGGCGAAATCCGGAGCGAACTATATGAATTCCCAATTGATCAAAATGGAGGCTTTGAAGGAAGGATATGTGGAGGGTTTAGCTCTGAATGTTAGAGGTCATGTCAGCGAGGGGAGTGGGGAGAACATTTTTCTCGTATACGAAGGGGCTGTTCATACTCCACCTTTATCTTCTTCCATTCTTCCTGGAATTACCCGTGCGACCGTCATTCAATTGCTCAAAGACCTAACTATCCCTGTCATCGAAGACACCATACCCAGAGAAATGTTGTACATCGCAGACGAAGTTTTCTTTACAGGATCGGCCGCTGAGATCACACCGATCAGGTCCATCGATAAAATCTCGATCGGATCCGGTGGGAGAGGTCCGATCACCAAACTGCTCCAATCAGAGTTTTTTGCCTACATCAATGGAGAAAGGGAAGATAAGTACAATTGGCTCACGTACATAAAATAGAAAGATTTAAGGGAGGTAAACATGGATATCGATGATTTTTTGAAAGTCGCCATAGAAAGCGATGCATCCGACCTTCATGTAAAGGCAGGCAACTATCCCATCATTCGCGTTCATGGGAATCTCCAGCTGCTCACACAGTTTCCTCGGCTAAGCCCGAACAATACCCATGAACTCGCTCATCAGGTTCTGAACGAGCACCAAAAGGAAAAATTGAGTAATGACCTGGACATCGATCTGGCTTACAGCCTCCCTGGATTCGGCCGTTTCAGAGGAAGTGTTTATCACCAGAGAGGGAGCTTGGCGCTGGTCATGAGGATCATCCCTTTAGAAGTGAAACCTATCCGGGAACTGCTTCTTCCGGAGACGGTCGAAAAAATTGCTCAGGAACCTCGAGGATTGGTCATGGTCACCGGAACGACCGGATCGGGGAAAACAACGACCCTGGCAGCTATGATCGATCACATCAATATGCACAGGAAAGAAAACATCATTACCGTAGAAGATCCCATCGAGTATCTCCATAGAGACAAAAAGAGCACCATCAGCCAGAGAGAAGTTGGGGTGGATGTGGTGGATTTTTCACGAGGATTACGCGCATCTCTCCGTGAAGATCCGGATGTCATCCTCGTCGGAGAAATGCGGGATAGAGAGACCATCGAAACAGCCCTTTTGGCTTCTGAAACTGGGCATCTGGTCATGAGTACCCTCCATACGCTGGATTCTTCTGAAACGATCAACCGTATCGTATCGGTCTTCGCTCCCCATCATCAGAGACAGATAAGGATTCAACTGGCTAGCATCATCAAAGCTTGTATCTCCATGCGCCTGATCCCCAGAAAGGATGGACAAGGCCGTGTGCCGGCGTGTGAAGTCATGATCAATACGCCGTACATTCAAGAATGTATCAATGACAGAGAGAAAACCCTTCTGATAAGAGATGCTATCGCTTCAGGCGTTTCCCAATACGGAATGCAGACCTTCGACCAATCGATCTATCAGCTATACAAAGACGGCTACATCTCATATGAACAGGGGTTGAGATACTCCTCAAGCCCGGACAATTTCAAGTTGCGTGTCATGGGGATCCGATCCACGCTCGATGTGGCCCTTGAAGATATGGAAACTGAAATGTCCACCGTCGAAAGACCCCCTGAAGAGATCAAAGAAGAGGAAGAAGAGTTGGAAGCGGCTGAAAAGGATCGCAAAGACAAAAAAGAGGACAAAGCAAAGTCTTAAATGCGTGCTCAGGAAATCAGAGAGACTTTTCTCGATTATTTCTCATCTAGGAATCACAAGGTCGTTAAAAGCGCCTCCCTAATGCCGAAGGATGATCCTACCCTTTTGTTCACCAATGCTGGGATGAATCAGTTCAAGAACGCATTCCTGGGGCTAGAAAAAAAAAGCTATTCGAAAGCGGCCTCCGTCCAAAAATGCATGCGGGTAAGCGGAAAACACAATGATCTGGAGCAGGTCGGGAAAACGAACAAACATCACACTTTCTTCGAAATGCTGGGGAACTTTTCTTTTGGAGATTATTTCAAAAAAGAAGCCATAGAATACGCATGGGAATTGGTGACCCAGAGCTTCAAAATGGACAAAGAGAGGCTTTATTCCACCGTCTACCTAGAGGACGATGAGGCTTTCAGGATTTGGCATAAGCATATCGGACTTCCGGAGAAAAGGATTTTTCGGTTTGGAAAAAAAGATAACTACTGGGCCATGGGGGAAACGGGACCCTGTGGCCCATGTTCAGAGATTCATTATGACCTGGATGAGACTTTGGAGTCTGGGGAGCCGTTTGAGCTCATAGAGAGAGGGAGTGACCGGTTTTTAGAATTATGGAATCTAGTCTTTATGCAGTTCGAACGGTCCGAAAAGGGGGAACAGCTTGCCCTGCCTTCTCCTTCTATAGACACAGGGATGGGATTGGAGAGAGTGGCCACTGTCCTTCAGGGGAAAAAAAATAATTATGACACAGATTTATTTTATCCTCTGATTGAAGCGGTTTGCGATGCAGCCGGAAAAGAATATCCTTCGGATGAAAAAACGGATATCGCCATCCGGATCATCGCTGACCATATCCGGGCTGTGACATTTTTGATCGGAGACGATATCATGCCGTCCAATGATGGCAGGGGATACGTTCTAAGACGGTTGATAAGGCGAGCCTACCGTCAGGGGAATTTTTTGGGAATGCAGGAGCCATTTCTGTTTAAGCTGGTGGGTGGCGTTGTGGACATCATGAAGGATGCGTACCCTGAACTTCTCGCTTCCGTAAACTATATTGCCAAGGTGTGCCTTTCCGAAGAAAAACGTTTTGCTATGACTTTGACTTCTGGTCTCAGGACATTCAACCAGTATATCGAAGAGACAAAAAGCCAGTCCCAAAATGTTCTGTCCGGAGATAAATTGTTCAAGCTTTATGACACATTTGGATTCCCCGTCGATCTTTCTAGAGAACTTGCAGAAGAACAAGACATGAATGTCGATGAGAAAGGATTTTATGCAGAACTGGAGAAACAGCGTATACGTGCTCGTCGCGCATGGAAAGGAGATGCCCAGCAAAAAGAAAAAAAAGTCTATGAAAAGATCAAGAATCTTCAAAGCGAGTACGTGGGCTATGAAAGGGATAAGGCCGAGGCCAAGGTTCTTGCTATCCTCAAGAATGGGGCCTTCATCGAACGACTCGGGGAGGGAGAGAGTGGTGAAGTTTTCCTCGATATCACACCCTTCTATGCGGAAGCTGGAGGCCAGATTGGCGACTCGGGTGTCTTAAAAAATCCCCATTTTTCTGGTGTTGTGGACACAACCTATTATCCAATTCCTGAGATAAGAGCACACAAAGTGAAAGTCATTTCAGGACAGATCCGCGTGCACGAATATGTCGATGCCATGATCGACCTCCCTTTGAGAATGTCCCTGAGCAAAAACCACACAGCCACTCATCTTTTGCATGCATCCCTTAGACAGATTCTTGGCGATCATGTGAAACAAGCCGGGTCACTGGTATCGCCTAACAGACTAAGGTTTGATTTCACTCATTTTGCTCCGGTCGAATTAGCAGAGTTAATCCAGATCGAATCACTGGTGAATGAGAAAATAAGAAACAATCTTCCGGTTGGAACAAAGATCACGACCATGGAAGGAGGAATAGAAGAGGGGGCCATGGCCATATTCGAAGAAAAATATGGAGAAAATGTGCGGATGGTGACTATCGGGGATTTCAGCAAGGAGCTGTGCGGGGGTGTCCATGTTCATGATACAGGAGAGATAGGCTTGTTCAAGATCGTCTCCGAAACGAGCATTGCTGCCGGAATGCGCAGGATCGAAGCTATCACCGGTGAAGCCGCTCTCTTGCATGTCCAGGAAGAGGAAATCCTGCTTCAGGAGATTCTCCAGCTGATGAATACGTCGAAAAAGGGAATCGTAGAACAGATCGGCAAACTTAAGGCTTCTGTCAAAGATTTGGAAAAGGAAAGCAGATCGCTGCGACAAAAAATGGCAAATATCCGGTATCATAAAGACACCCACCAGGTACAAAAGATCCAGGATATCTCTGTGCTGACACAAGAGGTCGAGGGATTGTCGATGAATGAATTACGGGAATTGGCCGATTCCCTCAAACAAAAAGTTGGATCAGGGATCGTCGTTCTTGGTGCATCGGAAGGAAAAAAGGCCTTTATAGTGATATCGGTGACAAAAGATCTTACCGATCGTATCAAAGCCAATGATTTGATCGAAGAGGTGGCTCATATTGTCGGTGGTGGTGGGGGAGGGCGGCCGGATTTTGCTCAAGCTGGTGGTACTAAACCGGAGCAGATTGCATATGTAATGAAGAATATCGGATCGATCATAAAAAAATTTATGCCCCGCAAAATCACCCCAAAAGAGGATTGAAAAAAAACGTTTTATCTGACATATTTGGATTATCATGGCCAAAAAAAGGAAAGGACATATTTGTATCTTCAAATACGTGGCCTTGTTCCTGGTTGTTCTATTCCTGTCGATCTATGGAAATGCCGATATTATTTCTTCGTCCAAAAAGCCCTATGATGACATCGTTGTGACTGTGGCACAGGAACACAGGGTGCCTCCGGAGCTTGTCCATTCTATCATAGAAGCAGAATCCAATTACGATACATGGGCAATATCTTCCAAAGGTGCCATGGGATTGATGCAACTTATGCCTGTGACGGCGACCCAATACAAGGTGATGAATGTTTTTGATCCACTCCAGAATATCCGGGGAGGAGTGAAGTACCTCGTGGACCTAATCAAACTTTATGATGGAGATACGCAGCATGTTCTCGCTGCTTATAATGCAGGGCAAGAGGCCATCAAAAAGTATGGGGGAATTCCCCCTTATCGAGAAACGAGAAACTATATCAAAAAAGTGATGGCCGCATATCCTAAGTCGAAGATTTCGACAAGGACAAAAATCTATGCTTTTTACGATGAAAACGGACGTTATGTTCTGACCGATAACAAAGCTCTTTGGGAAAAAAATAAAAAGAAATCCAATTAATTCCCTTTCCCTCTAAACGTATCCCTTTACAGAAATACCTTTGGGAACTATCTCGAAGGTTGCAGGAAGTTTCCCCACCTGCTCTCCATCGATCTCGATCAGGATATTTTCGTTCGGATCCTCTGGGATTGCTTCGATCTTTTTCCCTTGAATCAGAGAAATTTTGGGATGGGAGAGGTGGGTTCCCGTGTATATTTTCCACACATTCCGGAGGAATTCCCATACCCCCATGCCCTTGACCAACACGATATCGAAAAGTCCATCATCCAAGCGTGCGTTCGGGGCGATTTTCATGCCTTTCCCGAAAATCCTTCCATTAGAGATAGCGCCTATCAGGTATTCTCCTCTGGGTAATTCTTCTCCATCGACTTTCAACCTAATCCGTTTATTCTTGTATTGAAAAAAAGTGGCCAGCGTGCTTTTTAGGTAGGAAGCCGCTTTTCTTTTCGCTCGGTTTTGATTCATGCGTTCAAGAACCTCTCCTCCGAACCCAAAATCAGCAACATTCAGGAAATATCTTTCCTCGTTAGATCCTGCATGTGTTTGAAACCGTGCCCTTCCGACATCGATCGTGGGAGTGGGCGCTTGCGTGATCACCTGCATCGCCTTTTTGAGATTTGTCGGGATATGCAGGCTTCTGATGAAATCACACCCAGTTCCTGAAGGCACGATCCCCATAACAGTATTGGGATTGATGATATGTTTGCCATCGAAGAAACCGTTGGCTATTTCGTTGATTGTTCCGTCCCCCCCTACGCCGACGATCAATTCCGATCCTTCTCGTATGGCGGCTCTAGAGATGTCAATGGCCTGGGAGGGTTTTTCTGTAAACTCGTATTTGAATTCTTTAAGAAAAGCAGTCAGGGCTTCTTTGATTTGACCCCATCTTCTTCGAGTGCGACCTTTGTTGGACTCAGGATTGACGATCACTTGTGTCTTCAGGGACATTCACAACTCCTTCAGGTTTCTGATCAACCTTTTTTTTCCCGAATAAAGAAATTCCGATGATGCCTCCCAAAGCACCGAGTGCTGAAAAAATGACGACTGACACGGCCAATCCTATAAATCTCCAGACAATGGATCCCTCCAAGTCCCCGCCTTGCATCCAGGATTCCCAACCCGGCGGGATCTCTTCATAATATTGAGAAAATCTATCCATTATTCCTTGGATTATATTTTCATTCAGAACGCGAAAAGGAATAGCGACGACGATCTCCACAAAAGCAGCGATGATTCCCGTAAAAATCCCCACGATCGCACCATCTCCGGCTTTTAGAATTACGGGGGATTCTTTTGTGAGAAAATAGGCTGCCAGTATGCCTCCCCCGATAATCCAGAGACAACACAAACAATTGACGATGGGAATTCCAGAAAGAATGCCGGCAACAACTCCCCCGATCAAAGCAGGAACAAACATCCCAGGTCTTTGTTCACTCATGCGGCCTCCTATCAAATTGTTTTTCTTATTCTAGTAAGTTTTGTATTTCCAATCAAGCAAATTTTGCTGCTCTCATCTATTTTGTTTGGTTTTATTTTCAAAAATCTTTCCCATTAGGAATAGCCGGAGCGACATTGAAGATTTAGCCTTCCAGATTCATCATTCGAGGGAATCCGACAAAGGAGGACCCGAGGACTGTTTGAGCACTGGTTATCCATCATGTAGTGCAGAGGATATCCAGAATATTAATGTGAAGGACTGAATGTTCATGCCCAGTTCCGCAGGGCCGAGAATGTTGATGAGGGGATAGCGTAAAAAATCTGCACTAAAGCGGAGGGAATACCTAATAGGAATTTGTTCTCTTTTTATTTCGAAGGAGATAATCTGTCAGACCGGCAAGGAAATAAAAAGGGAGAATGACCGCCAATATGGCTCCCGTCAACAAACGCACCCACCCTGAACTTGCCCACAATCCCAAAAGATTTCCCGTAGCATCTATGAAAATCGGAAGGGAAAGCAAAATGAGCGTTTTTGCCTTCGGCATTGACGGTTTCGAGAAGCCCTTAACGAAAGGAAATATTATAGTCCCAAGCGTAAATCCTGCATAAATACCCAGACAGCGAGCACACACGGCCACAGGATTTCCGAAAGCATAAAAGCATCGGGAGGGAATCTGGTGGCAGGTGGGTGAAAAAAGAGCATAAAGGAATCCGGAATAAGGTGAGGATTGGCTTTTAAGATAGGGAGCATAAAAGAGTGCAGCTAACCATATGAGAATTCCGCTCAACGTGGCGAAATAGATAAGGATTATTTTTGATTTTGCTGTCATGTTGTGTGAACGAAAAAATCCAAATGAATAAAAAAGAAAGTGTAGTCTCAGGCCGGAGCAAAGTCAATATGCTTTGAAACCGCTGCAGAACGAGTGTTGATCGCAATATTCAGGAAATATTTGACAGGGGATACTTCAAAGTGTAAATTATTTTTTTATGATTCTGGGGACAGAGAGAGCCCTTAGATCATTCAGGAGGTAATAATGAGAAGCAAAACATATGTATTGATTCTCGCTCTTGTTTTTCTCCTTATCCCATCCTCGACTCTATTCTCCCAAACCGAAGAGTCGAAGCAGATCTTGGAGCAAAGTATGCCGAGCATAATAACCTTGGCAACATTTGGGGAGGACAAAGAAGAGATTTCCAAGGGGTCTGGCTTCGTGATCGGAGAAAAGATCATGGCTACGAGTTATAGCCTTATCAGCCAAGCCAAGTCTGCGGAAGGCCTCGACTATAAGGGAAAAAAAATAAAGATCGAAGGCATACTGGCTGTCGATAAGAATTTTGATGTTGCCATAATGCAGATCAATCGCAAAAATCCAAGTCTTGCCTTGGGAGATTCCGACGCGCTAGAAAGAAGCAACAAGATTTTTGCCATGGGTGCCAACGAAACTCAAGAAATTTCTCTGTTTGAAGGAGAAGTATTCAATTTTCATGATTATAAATCCCAAAGAATGATAGAGACAACCCTTTCTCTTCCGGAAACCTACAATGGGGGCCCTGTGCTCGATTCAGCAGGAAAGGTTATTGGTATGGTGGTATTTCTCGATATCGGCAAAAAAATAGTCATTCCGTCGAAAGTTTTAGATTTGCTCCCCAAAACAGGCGCAGGAACAAATTTCAAGAATTGGCAACCAGAGGAATATTTTGCCACGTTCGATGGGTCTACATTTGCCGCAAAAATCTTCTATTCGATGAACAACACGAGCAAGGCCGAAAAATTCCTGAAGCAGATCCTCGGGTTCAAGCCGGATGATCTCGAAACCTATTACCTATTGGCTGACATTTACACAAAACAGAGAGATTATTCCTCAGCGATTTCCACCTACAAAAAGATCATCGAGCTCGATGCCAACAACGATACGGCCCTCTATGGAATGGGGGATGTGTACATAAAAATGATGAACTGGGGCGAGGCCATTCCTGTGTTGGAAAAGGCGGTACAGCTCAATCCTAAATACACAGATGTCTACTTTCAAATAGGCTCAGCTCATCAGGAACTCAAGGAATTCGATAAAGCGGCAACAGCCTTTAAAAACTTCATCGCGGCCGGTCCTCAACAGCCTTTCGATGCCTACAACCGCCTCGGCCTTTGTCAGATGGAATTGGAGCAGTATGCGGATGCGGTCCTATCATTCCAGGAGGCCCTGAAAGGTATGCCCGATGATGTGAATGTCACCTATAAAATTGCTCAGTCTTATGAAAAAGCGGGCCAGATCGAGCAAGCTGCAGAAACCTATTATAAATTGGCAGAAATGAGCCCCAAGGATGCGAGGATTTATTACAACACAGTGATCAACATGTACAATGTGGCCAAATTGCCCGATAAAGCGGCAGAAGCGGCGAATAAAATGATCGCCCTCAACCCGAACGACCCAGACGCTCTATACAACTTGGGCTTTATGCTCGTGCAGATGCAAAAATACACGGAAGCCATCGAAATCCTCGACAAGGTCATCGCATTGAATCCTGGAATGGAATATGCCCATCTGAACAAAGGTTTTTCTCTTTACAACTTGAAACAATACAAAAATGCCATCCAAGCGTACACAGAAACCGTTGAGCTTTTTCCCGATAATGCCGATGCCTGGATGTTTTTGGGGATGAGCCACATGCAGCTCAAAAGCTGGAGCAAGGCTTTAGAACCTTTGACAAAATCGATGGAATTGAGACCTGAAAGCGGCAATGCCTATTATAATCTTGCAATATGTTATTTGAATCTGAAAGACAATTACAGCGCTAGAGATATATACAACAAATTGCAGAGTGTGGACCCAAGTCTTGCGCAAAAGCTCAAGAAATATATCAAATAATAGGATCGGCAAAGAAATCGTACCTTAGCTCTCGCTTCCAGGGTGCTGCATGTGTCGCTGTATTTTAAAAAAGTAATGGACAAGAAAACCCTGCTGCAAGATTTAATAAGCGCCTACACACATACCCATAAAAAATCCGAGGCATTTTTTCGAAGAGCGTCACAGTTCCAGATAAGAGGAGGGAGTCACAACCTGCGGCTTTTTGAGCCATTTCCCTTTTACGATGCTCATTGCCAGGGTTCATCTGTTACAGATATCGATGGGAATACTTATGTGGATTTTTGGCAAGGCCATTTCGCAAACATCTTGGGGCACAATCCTCCTTTTGTTCTGGAAGTCCTCAGGAATTATTACAAACAGGGAGATGGATTGGCGACAGGATTCCCTGGCGTTCTCCAATCAGAGCTTGCCGAATTTCTTCTTTCCAGATTGTCTGCCGATAAGATTCGTTTTTCTACGAGCGGGACTCTTGTCACGATGTATGCTGTTATGTTAGCCAAAGCCAAAACGAACAGGGATTTGGTGATGAAAGTAGGAGGGGGATGGCACGGTTCCCAACCCTATACCTTAAAAGGGATATCTATCTATGAAAAGGGTTTTACCGAAGTAGAATCGGCCGGGCTTCCGTCTGGGATGGACAAAATGATACTCATCACGAGATTCAATGATGAGGGAGATCTTGCAGAAAAGTTCAGAACGTATGGAGAAAGGACAGCGTGCCTGATTCTCGAGCCTTTTGTAGGAGCTGGAGGTTTTATTTTCGGAAGAAAAAATTATATTCGGAAAGCACGACAATTATGCGATCAATATGGTGCTGTGTTGATCTTGGATGAAGTCGTCTCCGGTTTTCGTTTTCATGCTGGCGCGCTGCAGAATCTCTATGATGTACAGCCTGATATCACAGTGTTGGGAAAAGCGATCGGAGGGGGGATGCCACTGAGTGCTGTTGCTGGAAAGGATGAGATCATGAGCCTGTGTGGTCCGGAGGCAAAAAAAGAAGTAAAAGTGAAGGTCGAAGGGGGGACATTTTCCGCTCATCCCGCATCGATGCTGGCAGGACTTACATATATCAAATACCTTACGGAACATGAGGAGGACATCTATCCTCGTATAGGTCATCTTGGAGAGAGAGTCCGGAGGGAGATCGAGAACATCTTCGCTTCCCACGGATTCAATGTGAGGTGCACGGGAGATGGAAATTCTGTAGCAAAAAACAGCTCTGCCGTAGGCGTTCATTTTCTCCACGACCGATGTGAGCGGGTCGAATCTCCTGAACAGGTCTGGAATCCAGATGTTTGTGATATAGAATTGCGTGAAAAAATCTTTAAATTGGCAATGCTCCAGGAAGGATTCAATGTTTTCCATGGGTACGGCTCAATTTCTGGGGCACATACGGGAGAAGAGATCCAATCCTCACTGGATGCTGTGGAAAGAATCGCAAAAAAATGGAAGGAGAGTTAGGATCGTGAAACAAACGAAAGTCATAATCTATGGGTGTGGAGTCATGGGCAAAAGAATCGCTGAGGCCCTGTCGAAAAAAAAGAGCTTTTCCATCGTCGGTGCCCTCGACATTGATGCCCAGCTCGTTGGTCAAGATCTGGGATCTGTCTTGGGAGGGGACAAAAATCTGGGAATGGCTATTCAAAACAATCCAGAGGAATTATTCAATAGGGTGGAGGCCGATGTTGTTGTACTGTCTACGATTTCACACCTCACAGATGTCTATTCTCAGATCGATCGATGTGTGCAAGCGGGTTTGAATGTTGTCTCGACATGTGAAGAGCTGTCCTATCCTTGGGAACGGGGACCTGAACTGGCTAAAAAAATAGATGATCTGGCAAAAAAAAAGGGAGTGACCGTTGTGGGAACAGGTATCAACCCGGGTTTCCTGATGGACACACTGC
The DNA here is from genome assembly GCA_964538085.1 of uncultured Eubacteriales bacterium. Classification (GTDB taxonomy): domain Bacteria; phylum Acidobacteriota; class Aminicenantia; order Aminicenantales; family Aminicenantaceae. Next base: position 173,872 of record CAZIDF010000002.1, read on the forward strand.
CGTTGATGCTCACAGCCCCTTGTTTGGAAGTCAATTCCATCAAAGTGACCCGGATGATGGACTCCTCGAAAAGAAGGATTCCGTTTCAAAAAAAGATCGGAACAGGTTTGTCCCAAGAAGATTTTCGAAAGAAAATCGATAACAAAATTATCACGGGTCACGTGGGTCTGCTCGAGTCCATCCACATGATCGCCGACGGTTTAGGTTGGCTATTGGAAGAAGCTGTCGAGCTTCCCCCAGAACCTGTCATTGCGGACAGGGAAGTGGAAACGGGTTTGGGAGCTGTCAAACCGGGAGATGCATTGGGATTGATCAGTGTTGCTTATGCCAAGAAAGGAGGAAAAAAAGTCATCACTCTCGAGTTCAATGCCAATGCCGGAGTGGAGGAAGAGTTCGATGAAGTCAATATACAGGGGATCCCTAATGTCCGAGAACGCATCATCGGAGGGATCCACGGAGACATCGGGACAGTGGCTGTCACTGTAAATACCATTCCTCGAGCGGTCCAGTCTAGGGCTGGTCTGATCTCGATGAAAGACCTACCACCGGTAATAGCTACATTTTAATCGAATGGGGACGTCCCATTAGGTCCCTCTTTATCGTTTCATGCATATAATATTGTTCCTAAATAAGTAGGATGGTACCTAATGGGATGTCCCTTAAATTATAGGATAAAATTGACAAAAATGGGCTATTGTGTTAATAAATTCTGTCACTCACAACTCAAATATCTAAGAAATTCTTGTCAATTTTAAAATATCGTAAGGGCAGGTGGCGAAATTGGCATACGCGCTAGGCTTAGGACCTAGTTCCTGTTGAAGGAGTGCGGGTTCGACTCCCGCTCTGCCCATTTTTCAGGTAAAAAAAAATCAGAATAAATTAAAATGTCAGACAAAACAAAAAAAAACAACTCATGTAAAAGGGAAATCGAAATCGAAATTCCCGCCTCGGAAGTAATGCAGGAATTTGGCCGAGTCGTCACTCAGTACTCTTCCCGAGCCAAAATCCGTGGATTTCGCCCAGGCAAAGCGCCAAAGGATATGGTAAAACGGATGTATTACCCTGAAATTCAGGAAACGCTCCTCAACAACCTAATTCCTCAGGCCTTGAACAAAGAGTTATCCGATAAGAAGATCAATCCAGTCGGTTCCCCTATCATTAGCGACATCCATTTCAAAGAAGACGAACCCCTTCGCTTCAAGGCTACGGTTGAAATATGGCCTGAAATCATTCTACCTGAATACAAGGGCGTAAAGGTCCAAAAAAAAAGAACAACAGTTACTGAAAAAGAGATTAAGGAGTCCCTAGAAGAGTTGCGCATAAAATCAGCCCAATATGTTCCAGCAGAAGAGAGGGGAGTGGTGGATGGTGATTATGTCGTGGCTGAGATCAAAGGAAAAAATACCAAAACGAAGCGATTCCTTCCCACTGAAAAAGTGGTTATTCTTTCCGGGCACCAGGATAATGAAGAAGCATTGAACAAAAAGATATTGGGCCTTCATCCAGGAGAAAGTGCGCAATTCACGATTGCGTACAAAAAAGAACATGAAAACAAAAAATTGGCGGGGCAAGAGATCGAATACGAACTAAAAGTCGAGTCCATTAAAGAGAAAAAACTTCCTGAAATAAATAATGATTTCGCTAAAGACCTGGGAGATTATAAAAATCTTGGAGATCTAAAGACTAAATTAAAGGAACAGCTTGGTGCGTCGAAAAAAATTACTCAAAGACGAGAAATGGCTGAAGAGATAATAGGCAAGATTTCAGCCCAAATGTCCCTTGAACTGCCAGAATCTGTGATCGAACAGGAATTCAAAGCGCTTATGAGCCGGCATCTGTCTTCGCTTCCTCGACAGAATGTGTCCAAAGAAGCCCTAGAATCTATGCGGGAGGATATCCGGAATCGGGCTATTCAGAACATCAAGAATCATTTGATTCTCAGCAAGATAGCTGAAGAGGAAAAATTCAATGTGTCGGAGGAGGAAATAACAGAAGAACTTAAAACAATCGCTAAAACTCACAATGTTCCCCTTGCAAGAGTAATCGAAAGCGTCAACCAGGAAGGGCAGAAAGATGAACTGAAGGACAATCTGCTCATTCGTAAGACAGTTGACTTTTTGATCAAATCCGCTATAATAGGATAACCATCCTGATGACCTTAATCCCCTTCATCGTCGAAAAAGAAGGAAAGAGCGAGCGCGCTTATGATATCTATTCTCGCTTGCTCAAGGACAGCATAGTTTTTTTAAGTTCTGAGATCAATGATGAGGTTGCAAACAGCGTTATCGCTCAGTTACTCTACCTTGAAGCCGAAAACACAGATAGAGGCATATTTCTTTACATCAATTCTCCGGGAGGGAGCATCACTGCTGGATTAGCGATTTATGACACCATGCAATACATAAATGCAGAAATCTCCACGATTTGCGTAGGACAAGCCGCAAGTATGGCCGCCCTTTTGCTCGCCGCAGGCACTCCAGGAAAGCGGATATCACTTCCCAATTCCAGGATCATCCTTCATCAGCCTTTAGGTGGATTCAAAGGCCAAGCTTCTGACATTGCCATACAAGCTAACGAAATCCTGCGACTTAGAGAAAACATAAGCCAAATATTGACCAAGCACACAAAACAGCCGACTGAAAAAATACAGACTGATATCGAACGGGACTTTATCATGACACCAGATATGGCTAAGGGATATGGAATAATCGACGCCATCATCAATAAAAGAACCCAATCCAAGAATTGAGGCCTGATTTCATTCCCGATAAGGATAAATAAAAGAAACCATGGATGATAATAAACAACAGGATCTAGACAACCAAACTAGATGTAATTTTTGTCACAGGAATCAGTCTCAGATCAGGAAGTTGATCGCCGGGCCAGGGGAAGTGTACATCTGTGACGGATGCATTGATATGGCTCATTCCATTTTGTACTCGGATGATGTAAAAAAAGCGAAAGATGTCCTCCCATCCAAATTTTTAACCCCTGTCGAGATAAAAAAAGCATTGGATGAATACGTTATCGGGCAGGATGATGCAAAGAAAAAAATAGCGGTCGCTGTATACAATCATTACAAAAGAGTTCTTAACAATGGAGAATTGGACGGTGTTGAATTATCCAAAAGCAATATTTTGCTGATCGGGCCAACGGGTACAGGAAAAACGCTTATGGCCGAATCGCTCGCAAAAATTCTTTCCGTCCCCTTTGCGATCGCAGATGCCACATCTTTAACAGAAGCAGGCTATGTGGGAGAAGATGTCGAAAACATCATTCTCAAGCTCCTCCAAGCGGCTGATGGCGACGTGAAAAAAACTCAAAAGGGAATTATCTATATCGATGAGATAGATAAAATCAGCCGGAAAAGTGACAGCCCATCCATCACAAGAGATGTTTCCGGTGAGGGAGTACAACAAGCACTTCTCAAAATCATAGAGGGGACCATTGCCAATGTTCCTCCTCATGGAGGGAGGAAGCATCCCCATGAAGATTTCATAAAAATCGATACATCTGACATCCTTTTCATATGTGGAGGGACCTTCATCGGCCTGGACAAAATCGTTTCCCAAAGGATTGGGAAGTCGATGGTCGGATTTCAATCCGATCTCAAGAGGAATAAGAGAAAAGCTCTCGATGATCTGTATGATGAACTCATTCCTCAGGATTTGATCAAATATGGCATTATCCCTGAATTTATCGGCAGGATTCCCGTGATCGCCACGTTTTCCGACCTAGGGCTTGATGATCTTATCCATATCCTCCAAAAACCCAAAAACGCGCTTGTCAAACAGTATCAGAAGTTATTCGAACTCGAGGGTGTTTCGTTGAAATTTACGCCAGAAGCCCTGCGCACGATCGCAAAAAAAAGTTTGGAAAAAAAATTGGGAGCAAGGGGGCTTAGAAGCATTATCGAAGATCTGATGCTCGATAAAATGTATCACCTCCCTTCCTCAAAAACAGAAAAAATGATAAAAATATCGAAGAATATGGTGGAAAGAAATGGATAAATCTTTCAAAGAGTTAAGTAAATCATCGGAGTGAAAGCATGGACACCTCTAACAATTCTGAAGTAATTTTCAATGTTCCTTTGATCCCTCTGAGGGACCTGGTCATATTTCCATCTACCCTTGTGCCCTTTATAATCGGCCGGCCCTCCTCGATCCAAGCTCTTGAAAGGGCGTCGGATAAAGATAAAATGCTTTTTTTGTCATCTCAGATCGATGCCTCGCTGGATAATCCCCATCAACGTGATATTCATTCAATGGGTGTTCTCGCCAAAATGGTTCGCGCTATTAAAATGGATGACAATAACATCAAAGTGATCGTAGAAGGCAGGAAAAGGGCTAGAATCATCGAATATTTGAGCACGTATCCCTTTTACCAAGTATTGGTGAAGGAGGTTAAAGAAGTCGAAAGCGATAGTCCTGAAGTTCAAGAAACGCTCAAAAGAGTCTTATCTCTTTTCGAAGATTATCTTAAGTTTAGTCAAAATGCCAATTTCGAGTCTATCATTCCGGCGCTTAAAGATAACAGCCCGGATAGAATTTCAGATATTATCGCCTCTCATATGCATTTACCGCTCGAGGAGAAGCAAAATATCTTGGAAACGATCAACAGCTTCGAGCGATTGCGAAGGTTGGATTTTGTGATCGAGAATGAGTTGCTGAAGATCCACGCGAAGCTGAGAAAAGACGGCAAACGTTCCACCCGGAGAAAAATTACCTACCGGGATCCCCAGCAGAAAATCTTTCCTCCGGGATTGAATATGCGGAAGGAAGATCAACCGAATGAGATAGAAGAGCTGCGCAAAAGTGTGAAAGAAGCAAAAATGCCCCAGGATGCAGAGGAAAAAGCCACGAAAGAAATAGAAAGACTGGAGGCCATGCCTCCGATGTCAGCCGAAGCAACCGTTTGCCGCAACTATCTGGATTGGCTCATTTCTTTACCATGGACCAAAAAATCTAGAGAGAAAAGAGACATAAAGGAAGCCAAGAAAATCTTGGATCAAGACCACTATGGATTGACAAAAGTCAAAGAAAGAATTTTGGAATATCTTTCCATCCGTCAGTTGGTGAAAAATCCGAAAGGCGTGATTTTGGGACTGATTGGACCTCCAGGTGTGGGAAAAAGCTCTCTGGGTCAATCCATCGCCCGGGCCACGGGCAGAAAGTTCGTCCGCCTTTCTCTTGGCGGAGTTCGGGATGAGGCGGAGATCAGAGGCCACCGACGAACATACATCGGAGCCTATCCTGGGCGAATCATCCAGATGATAAAACGAGCAGGGACGAAAAATCCAGTCTTCCTCCTTGACGAGGTTGATAAAATGAGCATGGATTTTAGAGGAGATCCTGCATCGGCTTTGATGGAAGTATTGGATCCAGAACAAAACAGCACATTCCTTGATCATTACATCGACACAGATTTTGACCTCTCCCAAGTGATGTTCATCGTGACAGCCAACATGCAGGAACCCGTCCCAAAACCCCTTCAGGATCGGATGGAGTTGGTCCGTCTGCCCGGATACACAGAAGACGAGAAACTCCAGATCGCCAAACATTTTCTCCTGCCCAAGCAGATAAAAGCTCACGGACTTAAGGACTCTATGCTCAAAATAACAGATAAAACTCTTCACAAAATCATCCGTGAATACACAAGAGAAGCGGGTGTTAGAAGCCTCGAAAGAGAGATCACATCCGTGTGCCGCAAAGTCGTGAAAAATGTGGTTTCTAAAGGGAAGGATTACAGCGAAACGGTGTTTCCCAAGAAGTTGGAGAAATACTTGGGGATTCCGCGGTACAGGCGCTCGGAGATCGATAAAAAAGACGAAGTGGGGGGAGCTGTCGGAATGGCTTGGACAGAGTTTGGCGGAGAACTTCTCACCTTTGAAGTGACAAAAGTCCATGGAAAAGGGAATTTCATGCTCACCGGCCAGCTAGGGGAAATCATGCAAGAGTCTGCACAGGCTGCTTTCAGTTATGTGCGGGGAAAAATGTATGAACTGAATATAGCCACAGATCTTCACAAAAATTTCGACATACACATTCATGTTCCAGAAGGAGCGACACCCAAAGAAGGCCCATCGGCGGGAATTACGATCGCCACATCCATTATTTCTCTTTTAACGGGAATCCCTGTTTCCAAAAAAGTAGCCATGAGTGGAGAGATCACGCTAAAGGGAAAAGTTTTGCCCGTCGGAGGAATAAAAGAAAAACTGTTGGCCGCACACAGGGAGGGAATAAGAATCGCTATTCTCCCAGCTGATAATAGACCTGACTTGAAAGACATGCCCAAAAATGTCAAAGATGATTTAACCATTCATTTTGTCGAAACTATGGATGAAGTTTTGAGGCTCGCTCTTGTCAAAGATATGCCGAAAAAAATTAAAAAAGAGAAGGTCACCGACGTGCCAGAGATAAACGAGCCACCGATCACTCATTGATAAACAGATAAGATTTATCGATATTTACAAAATTCACAAAGAGGTACAAAAATGAAAGAGTTAAATTTGGCTGAACTCGAAGAAAAAAAAATGGAGGAACTCTATAGTATTTCTTCTGAAGTTGGATTAACGAAAAAAGATGTCGAGGAATCGAGCAAACAAAACCTTATATTCAAAATTTTGGAGGCCCAGGCGAAAAAAAATGGGATGTTGTTCTCGGAAGGCGTCTTGGAATGCCTTGATGATGGGTTTGGGTTTCTGAGAGCACCTGAATTCAGCTATTTGCCCAGCCAGGATGACATCTATGTCTCTCCATCACAAATTAGGAAATTCCAGTTACGCACGGGTGATACCATATCTGGGATCGTGCGACCACCAAAAGAAGGAGAAAAATACTTCGCCTTAATCAAAATAGAAGCCATAAACTTCGCCCATCCTGAGGAAATACTCAAGTCTCGCAGAAACATCCATTTCGAAGGTCTCACACCATTGTATCCTTTCGAAAAGATCGATCTTGAGGATGGAAACGCAAAAAACCTTAATGCAAGAGTGATGAATATGTTGACACCCATCGGGAAGGGGCAGAGAGGATTGATTGTCTCGCCTCCCCGCGCTGGAAAGACAACACTGCTCAAAACCATCGCAAAGTCTATCGAAAAAAATCACCCAGAGATCTTTCTCATCGTTCTTTTGGTGGCGGAAAGGCCTGAAGAAGTGACAGATTTTAGAAGAACTGTCAATGCGGAAGTTGTAGCATCCACTTTCGATGAGCCTCCCGGAAGGAATGCACAGGTATCCCACATTGTCCTGGAAAAAGCCAAACGACTGGTTGAGTTGAAGCGGGATGTGACAATTCTTCTCGATAGCATCACCCGTTTGGCCAGAGCACATAATGCTATAATTCCTCCCTCCGGCAAAGTACTTTCAGGAGGAATAGATGCCAATGCTCTGAATAAACCGAAAAAATTCTTCGGTTCGGCTAGGAAGATCGAAGAAGGAGGCAGCTTGACTATCATGGCAACGGCTTTGGTCGATACAGGAAGCCGGATGGATGAGGTCATTTTCGAAGAGTTCAAAGGAACCGGGAACATGGAGATCAACTTGGACCGTAGATTGGTCGATAAAAGACTGTTTCCAGCTATCGATATCAACAGGTCCGGCACTCGAAAAGAAGAGTTGCTGATCAATGAAAAAGACCTGAATCGCATCTGGATATTGAGAAAAGTGCTGAGTCAGCTGAGTGAAGTGGAAGCCATGGAACTCCTAGTAGAAAAGATGTCCAAAACAAAAACAAACCAGCAATTCCTGGATGCGATGAGCAAAGGTCTGTAACACGACTCTTCTAATTCTCTCACAACCCGTTCTTACCTATCACCAGAACGTCCGCATTTCCTAGGTGTATGCGGCTGAATTTCAGGAAATGACAGCGAAAATCTTAAATTGTCTAAAGGATCAACAAAGAGTATAGTGGATTGTTCTGTTTGGTTGAGATCTGTTTGTTGTGAAAAAGATATTCCTCGCCATAATTATATTCCTAAGCTTCACAAGGCTAAACTTTGGCGGAAATACAAAGTTTATGGCTTTCCCAAAAAGAGTCTTGAGTCCGCCTCGAATAGATGGCCTTCTCGATGAACCTTCATGGGCTGAGGCTCCTTTGGTAACAGATTTCATCCAGTTCGAACCCCATAAAGGAAGTCCCGCTACGGTCCGAACAGAAGTTCGCATCGCCTATGATGATGCCCACCTATATTTTGGATTCATATGTTACGATCCGGAACCTGACAGACTGGTACTGGGGACTCGACGAGATGGTTTGCTGATGGGGACAGACAGCGTGACCGTGACTTTGGATACTTTCCACGATATGCGCACAGCCTACTATTTCCGGACCAATCCTCTTGGGGTTCAGCATGACGGCAGGGTGTCAGACAATGGCCGTGTGGCTGACACGAACTGGGATGGAGCGCAGAAATAGCGATCCCGTTAACCACGATAAAACACCGGTCTGGATTCAATCAGACTTGGGGATTCCAAACCAGCCGGTATTTTCCCCGGAATCTGGAAAAAAGCTTTTGGACAGGGCCCTTGGAAGACTACCGAAAGATGGACGGGAATGGCACGCTGAATGGCTTAGATCTCTCCCAGTCGACTCGCAGCTTGCAGCTTATTCCTCATGTTATCTCTCGATTTGAGGAAGAGAAAAAAACAGACTTGGAAGCGGGTTTTGATGCCCGGTACGACTTCACACCTTCTGTTTCCGGTCATCTCTCCATCAATCCAGATTTTGCCACGGTTGAAGCCGACCTAGAGCAGGTCAACTTAACCCGGTTCGAGCTCAATCTCCCTGAAAAGCGGAATTTTTTCTTGGAGGGGAACGACGTTTATGATCAAAGGATCCAGCTCTTCTATTCGCGCCGCATCGCGAATATCTACGGCGGAGCGAAAGTCTATGGGAAAGAAGCCCGTAGCGAGTTTGCCGTTTTATCTGCTCAGACCAAGGAGGACGAAAACGGAGAGGATTCCGCCAATTTCACGGTATTCCGTTTGAAACAAGATATCTTGAATAATTCCACATTGGGGGTTTTGGCTGCCAACAAAATGATAAACGGCCGAAACCGAGGCACGGTCGGTTTGGATACGGCTCTTTATTTCACAGAAACTTTCAAGTTCACAGGCCAGCTTTCTCTTAGCTACGGCGATGCTGGCAAGATTGATTTCGGACTGTTCCTCCGGCCAAGCTACGATTCATCCTCTTTCCATATCCATTTTCGCTATTCCTATCTTGGACGGGATTTCGGGGACAATGTCAATGCTGTCGGATTTATCCCAGATGACAATCGTCACGAGCTGGATTCAGCGATCCAAAAGATTTTTTGGCCAGGCGGATCAATTTTTGATCGCATCGATTACAGTTCGAACTACAATATCTATTGGGGAATGGATAAAACTCTCCGCAGCTGGGACATCTGGCAGGCTCTTGCCTTTGACCTTCAGAACACGATCAGTTTCAAAATTCGGCATGAAGAGGAATACAAACTATTCGAGAAGGATTTCCGCAACAGGGATACTCAATTCATTGCTGGATACAACATGCGGGAGTGGGAATCTGTGGTATTGAGCTATGCATTCGGGAAAAACTTCGATTCGGATTTTACTCTGGTCAACGCTTCCTTGAGCCGTAAACTTACTCATGATCTCTCATTTACATATGGGCTCTCCAAGTTATATCTGAAACCTGATCCTTCTGGACAGAGCACTTGGATACATTCCGTACATGCGACTCAGTACTTCCACAAAGACCTATTCCTGAAGATCTTTTTCCAGACAAATTCGGCCATCGACAAACGCAATATCCAAATTGTTTTTGCCTACCGTTTCCAGCCTCCCTTTGGTCTTGTTCAACTGGTATACCAAAAGGGAAGCGGCCGTTTAGGGGAGAGGGGAGATCAAGGGCACACCTTGTTTTTTAAAGTGGCTTACGTGTTTTAAAACACTTAATATTGTATAATCTTTGTGGCAAAGGAAAGTCTGGGCGTGAGGTAGAATGATGAATACGACAAGGCCTAAATTATGGTTTCCAAAGATCCTGTTTTTATCCATCATCCTGATTGCATCACTGATAGATGCAAAAATCGTGTCTGGTACAATATCCGATCAAGAACGTTCATTCCAAGTCGAAGATTGGGAAAAAGCCCTAAATCAGCGCCAACCGCCGATCAAGATCATGGATGCGATCGATCTAAAACAGGGGATCGTCATAGGCGAGATTGGGGCTGGTACAGGAAGAATGACGATGTGGCTGGCGGATCGGGTGGGGGAGTCTGGAAAGGTGTATGCAAACGATATCGACAGAAGCTCTCTCGATCATCTCAGGAGGAGATGCAGAAGAGACGGATTCAAGAATGTCCAAACGATCGTCGGGCGCATGGATGATCCTGGATTTTCCCCAGGTTCACTGGACATCGCTTTCATGATCAATGTATACCACCATTTGGCCGATCCTGTGTCTCTTCTCCGGAATCTCCGTCCGAGTTTGAAGCCCGGCGGCATACTGGCAATCGTGGAGTGCGACCCGGATAAAGTGACCTGGGGAGATGAACACGGATGTTCTCGAAAAGAAGAGATGATCGGGGATCTTAAAAGAGCGGGATTCGAAATCGTTCGAATCGAGACATTTTTGGATGAAGACAGCCTTTATATCGCCAAGCCGGTTATTTCCTATTGATTTTTAGCCTGCAGGCGGTATCTTCGAAAGACATCTCAATATCCAAGCTGCAATGTTGTGCCCGATGTTCCATTATGGTTGCTAAAAGCTGGGTGTACTCTTCATAAGAAAACTTAGGAACGGCATGCCCTCGCTTCAGGACTTCTAATGCAGTGAGAGAGGAGCAGAAGACCTCGGCTTCGTCATAGCTGGCTTGAATAACTTCACATTTCGAGCCATAAAAATTGGTCTCCATGATAACGAAGTATAAAGCGAACTGGGCTGCTCCCTCGAGAAATGGCAACCACGCATCCATTGCGACTTTGTATCCCGGTCCATCCAGAAAAAAATCGATGGCTTTTTCCTGGCCTTGATGTTCTTTTAAATAAAAATACACCCATGTTTTGAAGTTTAAATCCATTTCTGCAGTCATGAATCTTCTTTTTTCTGCCGGGATCTCATAAATTTCCGTGTAAGGGAGAGTCGGGACAGAATACAGAGGAAAACGGATGCTTTCATTGTGAGTGATTTTCCACATCCCTCCCTCTTTTTTGAGTGTGAAAATGAACAGATTTTTGGCCGGATTGATGAACAGCTCAGCCTTGGCTAAACCACTATGTAGTATTTTTATATGAGCGATCTCCATCGGAAAATCCGCTTTGTACTGGCTATAGACTTTGGCCAGAGATTCATAAAATCCTTTAAAAAAGGGATAAAAATCCTCTGTCGTTATCAGAGGTCCCACTTCAAAAGCTCCTCTTTCGACCCCGTCCTTGAAACGTTCCAGTGTCTCTCTCACCCTCTGTTCTTCCTGGGAGCCTGTTTGGGGACTATAGGGATAAAGCCAATAAGAATGGGAAAATATACAAATAAATGCGATGAGACCGAATGTATAGACACAAATCTTTTTCGCCACTTTGGTGTTCAACTCTATCATTCCTCTCAATTGTGACACTTCATTTCATGAATACTTCTGTGTAAAGCCAATACAGGAATCCCACGGTGTACACAATGATCAGAATCCAGACGATGATCCCGATGGCTTCGCTGATATTTTTAAGGAAAGATGATCTGTCCTCGGTTTTTTTCCCAGCCTGTGAAACCATATAGGCGATCGCGATGATCAACAGGAAATACAACCACTTGCGCATAGGATTCTCATGCATTATTCGAGAAACATCGGTATTAGTCAAGTGGGGTTTTCTTGTTCTATTTGACAGGCAAAAAGGGGAGTGATAGTGTCCTTTTCTTGAACGCCTGATATAAAGGGCGAACTTTTGGAAGGAGGATAGCGTGAAATTGTCGAAAAACTTTGAGATCATTTTTTTATTCGCTTTTGTTCTATTCTTTTTGAATCCAATCTATGGAACGGAAAGATCGCTCTTTTCCATCGATGATTACCTTTCAGTTGCGTCTATGAATGTGGAAGACATGACACAAGATGGCCAATGGCTGGCGTGTACCGTGAGCACAAGAGGGGACAACCTTCCTCGAGACAATTACAGATATGGCGATCCCACCTATGTTGCTCCTTTTCAGCTCGAAGTGATTGTAATAAACTCACAGTCTGGAGAACAGATCAAACTTTACGAGGGGAAAAAACAGATCAGATCTTTAACCTGGTCGCAGGACGGGAAAATGCTTGCTTTTTTCCTGTATGAAAACGGGGCATATCGGTTATCCATATGGTATCGTGACTCACAAAAATTCGAAAATGTCGAGATAGCTCAAGATTTTTCTATTGCATCTAACTCCGATCTTGCCTGGTCTCCCGATGGAAATAAGCTCTTTTTTTCTGCGAGAGATACGGATTGGGAGAAGAAATGCGAGGATCTCTTTGCATATGCGACAAAAGGCCCCACTATTATCCATGATTCAGAGGAGCCGTTCATGCTATGGGATAAAATGCGGAATCGACTGGGAAACCTCATCATCCCTGTCAGTTGGGAAAGAATTGAAAAAAAAATTTCAGAGATCTTGCCTGAAACCCTGCTCAATTCTGTTCGCATTTCTAAAGATGGAAAATACATGATATTTGAACGGGATGTGACAGAAAAAACCGACTATGATGTCATTTTCGGAACCACGAATCAGCTTGAAATCATGGCTCTGCCAGATGGCTCTCCCCGCGTGTTATTGAAAGAATACAAGCAGAGGCGTTTGTCCTGGAATAAAGAGAGCACGATGCTGGCTTATGCGGACAAAGGGGATATATTTGTGATGAGCATTGACGAAAAGGAGCCACGCAATCTGACGGGAAAAAAGGAAGACGAAAAAGAACAGAAGGGGGAAACAGAGGAGCGGAAAAAGGGAGAAAAAGTTAAAAAAAACGGAAAAACAAAACAAAGATTCAATGTCCTGCGCTTTAGTCCAGATGGGAAAAAATTGCTGTGCACAAGTTCGCCTCCTGAATCCGAGGATGAACAACCCTACCGACAGACAACTCCTCCTCAGCAATTCTGGCTGATCGATATCAAAACCGGTGACAGGCAAATGGCCTATGAGTCAACAGAGGATCCCGATATACGGCCCTCTCTCCAGGTTGTTGACTGGAGTCCTGATGGCAGATCAGTTTATTTCAGCTATTCAGCACCGGATAAATACGATAGAGGGCTCTTAAAGTTCGATCTGAAAAACCGAGAATTTATGGATTTATTGCGGAGCGATCATCTCTACAGAGGATGGAGAATGTCAGAAGATGGGCAGTTTTTTGTATTTTCCGATACGGATGGAGATTATCCTGCGGAATGGTATTCGACAGATGTCAAATTTTTCGAGATTAAAAAACTGACGGATTTGAATCCTCAGCTAAAGGAAAAAGCGGTGAGCCACACAGAGCTCATCTCTTACAGGGATACGGATGGTAAAAATTTGTATGGAGTGCTCTTTTATCCGGCAAACTATGAAAAAGGCAAAAAATATCCGCTGATAACAGAGGTCTATGAGAGCTATTTCGACAATGGATTCAACTCAACCTTGAACATCTTTACTTCTGCCGGCTATGCTGTCCTTCATCCTTCTGTTCACTTCAACAGAGGATATCCCGGTGAAGCCTGGGAAAAAGGCGCATTATCGGCCATAAACAAAGTCATTGATATGAGCGTGGCCGATCCCGATCGACTTGGCATTCAAGGGACAAGCTACGGAGGATATGCAACGGTTCTCCTGATTACGCAGACAGATAGGTTCAAAGCGGCTATCAACAACTCGGGCAAAGTCAATATGGTCAGCTTTTACACGCAAAGCCCTCGATTAGGAGTCCGAAATACCCATGCTCCTGAAAAGAGTCAGGACAGGATCGGAGGAACGATGTGGGAATACCCTGAACGGTATCTGGCTCACTCGGCCATCCTTTATGCTGACCGCATCAATACGCCACTGCTTTGCATCACTGGCGATCAAGATCCAAATGTGGAGGCCCTCCAATCACAGGAGATCTACTATGCTTTGAGAAGGTTAGGAAAAAAGGTGGTTTGGCTGCGTTATCACAACGGGGCCCACGGCGGTCCCCAAACGATCGATGAACGCAAAGACATGTATCAAAGAATGCTTGCGTGGTACGATAAATATCTGAAAGCGGACCTAAAAGAGAATAAAGAATAATTTTTGTCAGCGATTCCAGTTGACCGAGTATTTTTTGATGACGTTAAAACCGTCCTCATTTTCATCCGGGGCATAAGCCTTCCCATTTTTCCAGATACTGACATTGATTTTCGAGGTGAATTGGGCAATGAATCGTCCTTCTGAGTCGAAAATATCGTGGACGAACTCGTCAGCTTCTTTTCCTTTCTCCCAGGTTCTGACAATAATTCGACCTTTTTCATCCAGTGTGAATGATTGGAAAGGCGGAAACAGATTGGGAAATTCGAACATGTCTCTCAAATTGATCGGTGCTGCGTTGGGGACACTATCCAGCCTGCTCAAGATTTCTTCCTTGTCCTCCTCTGTGATTTTCTGCGGCTGGTACTCTTTACGGATGGATTTCACATGTTTTCCTTCTGGGGTGTACACGTCGATTTCGTACTCACGATTCCGGCCGTAATAGATGTTCCCGGCCCTATCGAACTGAAAGATGGAGATCGCGTCCATCAAGTTGATTTTCTTGCCCGAAAGGGGATTGGGGAATCCAACCTTGTCCAAAGAAAACAGGGGATTCATGTCAGTATCGAATTTGCCTATATCGTAAAACATTTCCTGTCCTTCTAGCTTCATTTCTCTTCCCATAAAATTTCCCTGAGGATCCATCAGGAGGGTAACCAGTGCCAAGCGTGTGGCATAGGAAACATCCCTGATATATTTGCCCTGTTTTGTGAAATAAACCATTTTCCTTCCTAGCGCATCATTGATTGCCAATCGATTTTCGGGAGCTAGAAAAATACCGGCCGGCATTTGAAGTTCGCCGGGACCCTGTCCTTTTTCGCCAAAGTCACGAAGGAATTCCCCAGAATCATCGAACACTTTAATTTTTTGCTCCTTGAAATCGAGGGCATAGATGGTTCCGTCATCGTCCACCACAAAACTGGAAAGCTGAGAAAATGCCTTGTAAGGATCATCCGACTCCCCGATAACTGCTTCCAATTCTAATGTCATTTTTGTCGGGATGCCTTTAGGGGGATCGGGCTTTTTCTTATTCTGGATGACCTTATAATCAGCGGCAGTACCGATTTTCTGTCCATAAGCAAATGATATAGATCCCGTACACAAAAAAATACAAACTATCAGTCGGAGTCTAGTTTTCATGATGTGCCTCGATATATATACGTCATTATACGAAGTTTTTTGCAGAAGATCCGAAAAATAATAAAAATTGATTGACTTTATGAATTAGTAGTTATATATTTCTAACATATTGTTACTATATTATAACATTAGGAGACGCTGTTGAAAACATCTTGGATCAAATATTTGGGTTTTCTCGGGCTTTTAGGCTTTTTGGGAATCTTTACCTCCCATTTAGGTTTTTTAGGATTCTTCGGATTTTTTAGCTTCTTTTCCTTTAGAAAAATCCTCAATGATGAGCGTTTGGAGAGTAACATAAGCAAAGCTGGAAAAAATGCTTTTGTCGTTTCGGTTCCGGTATTCGTGATTTCTATTGTTGTTGCCGTGTTCCTGAAGGATCTTTCCGTATATATGTATGCTTTTATCGCCACAGTTGTCCTGCAAATTTTGACTTTTTCTATTTCCCTGAGAATGTACGAAAGAAGAGAAAAATAAGAATGATATTAAGGACAAGGATCAAGGAATTCAGAGCCAGGCATGATCTGACCCAAGAAGACCTTGCTAAAATCGTCAATGCAAGAAGAGAGACGATCATTCATCTAGAAAAGGGGAAATACAATCCATCGCTTAAGCTCGCTCACGATATCGCCCAAGCACTGAAGGTTACAATCGAGGAAATCTTTATTTTTGACCAGGATAAAAGCGAGCCGGGAAACAAAGGATAATGAAAAACCTGAGGATATACGGAGAATCGCCATTTCAGATTGCAGTCATCCATGGGGGGCCTGGCGCACCAGGGGAAATGGTGCCGGTAGCCCGGAAGCTTTCTTCATCAGGCGGAATTCTTGAACCGCTTCAAACAGCCAAAACCATCAAAGGACAGGTCGATGAGCTCAAGGATGTCGTGACAAAGAAGGGCGATCCACCCATGTTATTGATCGGATGGTCCTGGGGGGCCTGGTTAACTTACATCTTTGCTGCTCAGAATCCGGCTTCGGTAAAAAAGCTCATCCTTGTAGCGAGCGGTCCATTCGAGGAAAAATATGCCCAAAACATCATGAAAACTCGACTAAATAGGCTGAGCGAACAAGATCGGGCAAAAACCCTTCTTCTGATCCATGCGTTGGAAGATCCTGTTATGGAAGACAAAGACAATATCTTGAATAGGTTGGGAAAATTGATTTCCAAAGCCGACTCGTATGATCCGATTCCCCACAAAAGTTATGTTTTGGGATGCCGGTATGACATCTATCAGGCTATTTGGAAACAGGCTGAAGAACTGCGAAGCAGTGGGGCCCTGTTAGAATACGGGAAAAAAATCCGCTGTCCTGTCGTCGCCATCCATGGCGATTTCGATCCCCATCCTGCCGAAGGGATCAGACGCCCTCTTGGTCGGGTCCTCGAGGATTTCCGGTTTATATTGGTGGAAAATTGTGGCCACACGCCTTGGATCGAACGAAGGGCAAAAGAAAGATTTTATGATATATTGAGGGCGGAATTAGGAAGCCAGACACAGTGAGGAGCCTTCTTGGATGATCTGCCGAAAATGCCACACAAATAATCCTGGATCTTCCTTTTATTGTGATGAATGCGGCCACCCCCTTATCCGAAGACCGGGCATAAAAAAGAAATCCATATCTTGGCAAGTCCTTGTTATAGGTCTTTTTGCCCTTCTTGTCGGAGGATATTTCATCGCTAAGATTGTCTCACGATCACCCGCAAAGGACAGGCCATCTGATGCATCGACCACAAGGGCAAGAGCTCCTCAAAATGTCATTGCCGATAACAAAGAACAAATTTTGCTCGCTGGTGAAGTTGTCGTAAAAGACCTCGGTGGAAGAGAACGATCTCGATTGACTACGGTTGTTTTTGGTGACAACTGGATCGCTTTACCTGTCTTGTCGCTTCTGGAAGGAAAAACCCTGGTTTTTCAGAGTGGGGGATCGGAGGAGATCCAGATAAAAGCGGGTATCTGGACAACTGGAGATCCTCTTATTCTACTGAAACTCGAGACCGGTAGAAAAGGGAACTCCCCAGCGCTTTTTCCCTGGAATCAGACTGAACCTCTGGAATGGCGCTCCTTCGTCGAAAAAGGCTCGCTTTTTCCTGTGGACATCATCTCTCCAGAAAAAAGAGGGACATACTTCAGCTTTCCATCACCAGACGTTATACAAGGACCTGGTGTTTTCATGCAAGATGGCCATGTCGTGGGTTGGTCATATCCAGAACAAACAAACCATGGATATCTATGGGCAGGACTTCCAGGAACAGATCTTTCTCCCCATTTGCAGGTAGATAGGTTTTTCCATAACCTTGTCCCGCAATGGCGAGAAACACATTTCAATTCTGTCTTGAAAATGGAAGAGAGCCTATCTGTTGTGAGGAGGTTAGAAGCCTTTGCCGAAGGATTCTCTATGGAGTCTCCCTTTTCCGAGGATGATATTCCGTATGAGCTCAAGCTGGAATCCATCGTCGATCGAATGCACAACATTTCCTCGGAGCTCATATCGAATGGATTCGCAAAAGATGTCGCTCGCATATTGGATGAAGACATCCTTATCGGAACTCAGAATTTTTCGCTTGTGAAAGATTCTGCATTAGCCAGGGTAGAATCCCAGGACTACATTAAAGCCATTCGATTTTTAGAGAACATAAAAAAAAATATGTTAGAAAAAAAAAGATGGAGTATATCAGGGATCGATAGATTCCATGCTCAACTGTATAAAGATTGGCTGAGAAATATCCTGGAACAAGGAGGGTACTACAGCGGGATGGTTGCCTTCGAGGAAGCCAAACGTGTCTTTCCGAACGATATCGAACTTCACCTCTTGGGAGTGGAAATCGCACTTGCTGATAAAAACTGGACGAGAGCCAGAGAGTTGCTTCAGATGCGAGATTATCCGGAGGCCATGCGGGATTGGGCCGGAGAATTGGAGAATGAAATCCAGGAAGTGCAGGAAAACGAAGGAGCGGTCACGATCCGGTTCAATCCAGGATCCGGTCATATTCCTGTGAAAGTCCATCTCAACGGGAGCTATTCTTTCCGATTTATTCTCGACACGGGCGCTACGATGTGTTCCATTCCGTCCAGTGCCATGGATAAGTTGCGGTTGACTGTCGATCAAACAACTCCCATCTGGCT
Source organism: uncultured Eubacteriales bacterium (assembly GCA_964538085.1). Lineage (GTDB taxonomy): Bacteria > Acidobacteriota > Aminicenantia > Aminicenantales > Aminicenantaceae. The sequence continues at coordinate 192,379 of CAZIDF010000002.1, forward strand.
TGTATCGACGGCAGGAGGCATTGCCGAGACTTTTGAGATCAAACTCAAATCTGTCGAATTGGAAGGTTTTCGTGTTTCCAACGTAGAAGCTCTGATCATCGATATACCCGGCTATCGGGACTACGGGCTCCTCGGGCAAAATTTTCTGAATAACTTTCACATCGAGATCGACAACCAAAAAGGCATTCTCCGGCTGAAAAAAAGGTGACTGCCCCTATAACGATCAATATATCCGCATTTTTCCGCGTTTTAGGGTTCTGAATCCTTATATCTTGATTTTTCCCAATCAATCAGGCTAAAGTGATAGAAAAAAATGGATATCTTAAAGCAAGTCGCATCCGAGCTCAATCTCAAGATAAGGCAAGTCTCCAACACTCAGGAATTGCTCCATGAGGGCGCCACGATTCCCTTTATTGCTCGTTATAGGAAGGAGCGGACAGAGAACCTGGATGAAACACAAATAAGGTACATAGCACAAAAATACCAATACTATAAAGATCTGGATGAAAGACGGGACACCATCCTCGAATCCATCAGATCGCAAGGAAAGCTCACTCCCGATCTGGAAAAAGAGATACATCAAACGATTAATAAAACGGAGCTGGAGGATCTTTACCTTCCTTATCGACCAAAAAAAGCAACTCGCGCATCCAAAGCCCGGGAGGCCGGTTTGGAGCCGCTGGCTCGCTGGATCCATGAACTCAAAGAAGAAAGGGCCAATCTCGTTTCTATGGCTGAAGATTTTATCAACGAAGAGAAAGGTTATGATACACCGGAAAAGGCTCTTCAGGGTGCCTGCGATATCCTGGCAGAGGAATTAGCTGACGATGCAGGCATCCGCAAAGCTATGAGGAGTCTGGCCTTGCAAGAAGGTTGTTTTGTCTCGACCGTCAAGAAACAGCATGCCACTCAAAAAACCAAGTTTCAGATGTATCACGATTTCAAAGAAAAAGTTGACCGGATCGTTTCCCACCGGATGCTGGCTATGCTGAGAGGTGAGAAAGAAAAGGTTTTGAACCTTAAGCTTGAGGTGCCCACTGATAAATCCTTGTCGAAGCTGGAATCCACCTTTATCAAAAACCCGGGAAGCGCAGCCTTTAACATGCTTAAAAAAACTGTGAAGGACAGTTTCGAACGTTTGCTCCTGCCCGCTACCGAAACTGAAATTCGACGTGAACTTCGGGAAAAAGCTGAATTCGAAGCCTTTAAGGTGTTTTCCGCAAATTTGCGCGACCTCCTTTTGGCAGCACCAGCCGGTCAAAAACCTGTTCTGGGTATCGATCCCGGCTTCAGGACAGGATGCAAATTGGTCGGCCTGGACAAAACAGGAAAATTTTTGGAGTTTCAGACTATTTTTCCGCATCCGCCACAAAAAGACACGGAGGACGCGGCTGAAACGATCCTGAAGATGGTTGCTACTCACGGGATCCAGTTGATCGCCATAGGCAACGGGACGGCCAGCAGGGAAACCGAAGCTTTTGTCCGGCAGGCGATAAAAAAAATCCCCGAGGAAAAACGGCCCATCTGTGTTATCGTCAGCGAAGCCGGCGCCAGTGTGTACAGCGCCTCAAAAGGTGCAGCAGAAGAATTCCCGGATTTTGATGTGACGGTCCGCGGGGCCATCTCTATAGGACGCAGGCTACAAGACCCGCTTTCCGAATTGGTAAAGATAGATCCTAAGGCAATCGGAGTGGGCCAATACCAACACGATGTGAATCAAACGAACCTCAAGTCTGTCTTGGCGGATGTGGTGGAAAGCTGTGTCAATAGGGTGGGAACCGACCTCAATCTTGCATCGGTCGAACTCCTCAAATATGTGGCAGGTTTAAGCCCAACAACGGCGGCCCGCATCGTGGAATACAGAGATAATCATGGGGTCTTCACATCCCGGGAGGAATTGAAAAAAGTGCCTGGAATAGGGGATAAGTCATTCGAACAGGCGGCTGGATTTTTACGGGTTCCTGGTGCTCCAAATCCTCTCGATAACTCAGCCGTACATCCAGAACGCTATGTTTTGGTCGAAAAAATGGCCGATGCTGTGGAGGAGCCCTTGGCTATGGTCATTGGGAACGTCGATCTTATCAAGCGCATTCCCAAGGAAAAATTTGTCTCAGGGGATGTAGGGCTTCCCACTGTGGAAGATATCCTACTGGAGCTGGAGAAACCGGGGAGAGACCCAAGGGAAGAATTCCGGTACGCTCATTTTTCCGATGAAGTGAAGGAAATTACCGACATCGAACCTGGCATGCTGCTCGAAGGAACGGTGACCAATGTCACCAATTTTGGGGCATTCATCGATATTGGTGTTCACCAGGACGGATTGGTGCACATCTCCCAGATCGCAGACTGTTATGTTGATGATCCCCGGAATTTTGTCAAGGTCGGTCAGATCGTCAAGGTCAAAGTGCTCCAGGTGGATGAGGACCTGAAGCGAATAAGCCTTTCTCTCAAGAATACGTAATAATCAAAAAGTTGTTTTATCCTTCAGCTTGATTTTCTTTTTTGGCTGCTATAGGCTAAATATTGTATCCATCTCAAAGGAGGTTAAGGCAATGAAGTATCGACACATGATTATTTTAACAGTGACGGTATTAGCTTTTTTTGTGAACCCACAATGGGCACAGAACGATTGCTCCAGTTTTTTGGTCACAAAAGGAGCATCCCAAGATGGTTCTGTGATGATCACTTACACCTGTGACGGAGAATTTCTGCCTCATCTGACATACACTCCCGCTCAAGATCATAAGCCGGACGAATACATTGAGATCACAGGACGGGATGGCAAACTCAAAGGCAAAATCAAACAGGCCCCTCACACATATGCTGTTGTCGGATTGATGAACGAATATCAGCTGGCCATCGGAGAAACCACGTTCGGAGGACGGAATGAATTGTTGAACCCAGAGGGATTATTGCATTACTTCACCCTGATGAATCTTGCTTTACAGCGTGCAAAAACGGCGAGGGAAGCGATCAAAGTCATGGCCTCTCTGGTAGAAGAATACGGATATGCCAGCAGCGGCGAATCCTTCTCGATTGCGGACACACAAGAAGCATGGATCATGGAGATGATCGGCCCAGGTCCTGGTGGGAAAGGGGCCAACTGGGTGGCGTTGCGGGTTCCCGATGGCTACATATGTGCGCATGCCAACATGTCCCGTATCGGGGAATTTCCGTTGGATGATCCTGAAAACTGTTTGTATTCAGAACATGTGATCTCTTTTGCCGAACAAAGGGGATATTACGACAAAAAATCCGGCCAACCATTCCGTTTTCGTTATGCCTATGATCCGCCAAAGCCCTCATCTCTCCGCGCATGTGCCGCACGCGTTTGGAGCATGTTCCGACGGAGTGCCCCATCGCAAAATTTATCCCCTGATTTTCAACGCGGTGTAAAAGACACAAAGCCTTATCCCCTCTGGATCAAACCTGATAAAAAGCTTTCTTTGCATGATGTGATGGATATTATGCGCGACCACTATGAAGGAACTCCCTTCGATATGACTGTCGGCATAGATGCCGGGCCCTTTGGAACCCCTCTCCGCTGTCGAGGGCTTACTTGGGAAATCGATGGAACCGAATACAGTTGGGAACGTCCGATTTCCACCCAACAAACAGCCTTTTCATTTGTTTCACAATCTCGGGAGTGGCTGCCCGATTCCATCGGGGGGGTGTATTGGTATGGCTGGGATGACACATACACGACTTGTTATGTTCCCCTCTACTGTTGTATCAACGAAATTCCCAAATCGTTTGCGAACGGTGACCTGCAAAAATTTTCATGGGATTCGGCTTGGTGGGTGTTCAACTTTGTGGCCAATTTTGCCAATTTGAAATATTCTTACATGGTCAAAGATATTCAAAAGGTTCAATCCGCTCTGGAAAAACAATTTATCTCCCTCCAGCCTATGATAGAAAAAACTGCGCTTGAATTGCATGAAAAAGATCCCGGTCTTTTGGTTCAGTATCTGACCAATTATTCTGTCGCCCAAGGAGATATGGTTGTGAAACGATGGATCGAGCTGGGTGAATTTCTCATTACTAAATACAATGATGGGTATGTCAAAGACGAGAGAGGACGTCCTCGTGGCATGGGTTATCCTTCGGAATGGTTAAAAAAAGTGCTGGAATTAAAACCGGAACAGTTTAAGTTGCCGAAATGGGGAGATGAAGGCAAGGATGGCAGACTGCACTGAGTCTAAGGTACGAGCACGACCTTGCCTATATTTCGATGTTCTTCGATATACGTATGAGCCTCAGCGACTTCTTCAAGTGGAAAAACACGGTCCACGTGCGGATTGATCCAGCCATCCTCGACACCTTTCATGATCGTTATCATCCAGGGACGTAATTTTTCTTCGATCCCCCACATATGGCCGATATTCACGCCGAATATTCCTTTATTGGCATTCATCAATCTTACGGGATGAAACCGGGGCATTTGCAGCACTGTTCTCACCAGATTGAACTTAGCGCTAAATCGTGTCTGAGTTGCCGTCGATAATCCAAAAAGTCCCAATCGTCCAGTTCGTGCAAGGGCTCGATAGCTTTTCCAAGTATTCTTTCCCCCGATCGGGTCGATTATCAAATCAAACCCTCGGTTCTCAGTAATTTTGGGAACATCTTCGAGCCAATCATGTGTGCGATAATCCATCACATCGATAAAACCTCTTTCCATCAAAAAGGAATGTTTATGAGCACTTGTCGTGCCATAGGTGAATGCTCCGATATGTTTGGCAAGATCCAGCGCAGCAATTCCCACACCACTCCCCGCATTATGGATCAACAGCCTTTCCTCTTTTTTTAAGGCCCCCATAACAACCAGTAATTGATACGCGGTCAAATAATTGACAGGTATGGCTGTTCCCTGTTCATAACTCAACGATCCCGGTTTTTTAAATACATAGGAAGATGGAGTAATGACTTTTTCGGAATACCCACCGAATCGCATGACTGCGATAACCGGATCGCCCACCGAGAATGAATCCACTCCGTCTCCGACCGATTCGATCAATCCAGAGACCTCGTATCCCACCACACAGGGCTTTTTCGGAGCATCCGGATATATCCCCTTGCGAGCCATAATATCCGCAAAATTGATCCCCGCCGCTTTAACTTTGATCCTTACTTCCCCTTCGCCTGGTTGAGGCTCTTCAACCTCATGGATCTTCAAAACCTCAACGCCTCCGGCCTTTGTCATCACGATTTGCCGCATGCTTTATTCCTCACAATCCCGCTAATAGCGTGTCGGGAGCATAACACAGGAAAATCAATATCGTCAATTCTGGAACCATTGGAAGCATCCCCAAAAGTCACAGTTATTACGGAAATAAGGATGCTAACGACAACATTGTCCGGATTGAATTACGGTTGAGCAACAGATATAATGACGAGGAATAGAATCTTGTAAGATTCGATGAGAAAAAGGGAGAACTGGAGTGAAGCCTAAACATATTTCCCGCATTATTTTGTTATTTGTGTTTGTCTTTTTCATTGCAAATCCAGCACCGTGCCAGGAAACTCTTAAAGTAGGCGGAGTTAGCTGTTCGCCTGGAGAGTTGAAATCGGGATTCATCAATGTTCCCTCCGGTTCGGATGGGCCAGAAATCCAGATACCGATAACCGTCGTAAATGGAAAAAAGAAAGGTCCGACCCTGGCATTGACGGCCGGTATTCATGGCTATGAGTATCCTCCTATACTGGCTCTCCTGAGGCTCAAAAAACAGCTCGATCCTTCACTATTAGCAGGGGCAGTTATTATGGTACACGTCGTGAATATCCCCTCGTTCCTGAAACGGACGATCTACTACAATCCTTATGATTGGAAAAACCAGAACCGTGCCTTTCCTGGAATCATCGATGGAACCATGACCGAAAGGATCGCTTTTCAGATCACGAACCAAGTGCTCAAACAGTGTGATTATCATCTCGATTTACACTGTGGAGATGGCAATGAGGATTTGATGACATACCTGTATTACACAGAAACAGGGAATTCCGAATTGGACAAAAAAACCATGGAATTGGCCATAAATTTCGGATTCAAAACCATCATCCATGTGACGGCCGATCCGGGAGAGCAAAAAGCCTCCATGTGTGCAAATGCATCTTTATTTATGGAGAAACCTTCGATTACAGTGGAGTGCGGGAGGCTTGGCCGCAGTGATGAAAAGGATATCGCAGCCCTCCTCCATGGCTGCTCAAATATTCTGAAATTTCTTAGAATGATCGATGGCGAGCCCGAGCTGTTGTTCGATCCGATCTGGGTAAGAAAAACCACCTATATCAGGTCGGAACACGAAGGCTTGTTCTATCCATTGAGTCATGGAGGAGCTCATGTCCAGAAAGGGGAACTTCTCGGATACCTGACGGATTTTTTCGGCAACATCATCCAGGAAGCCGTAGCGCCTCACGATGGTATCGTCATGTACATCATCGCGACACCGCCGATGAGCATAGGGGAGCCGATGGTTAAAATCGGAGGATTTTGATTTTTTTTTAACATCGATGCATAAAGGAGCATACTTCCATGAAATGCGAAAAATGTGAGAAAGATTTTCCTTCAGAACATTATTTTGCTACCAAAACGGTTTGTAGGGAATGCTTTGCAAAAATGACACCGGAGGAGAAAACCAAAGCAAGGCAGCCGAAAGCCATCTACGCCATGACCACCACAGCTTTCACTGTCGATGGCTATAAAATCGTTAAGTCTTTTGGGGTCGTCCGAGGCGTCTTGGTTCGCTCTCGATCTTTTTTTGGGACGATTGGTGCTTCTCTACAGACACTGGTCGGCGGGAATATCACGCTTTTTACAGAGCTGTGTGAACAAACACGAGCTGACGCTTTTGAGATGATGGCCACCCATGCCGAGGAGATAGGTGCCAATGCCGTTATCGGAGTTAGATATGATACGACAGAAATCATGCAAGGCGTAACAGAAGTCCTTTGTTATGGAACGGCTGTTTTAGTGAAAACTGTCTCATCATGAAAAAATTGCGGATACCACTTTTTTGTTTATTGTTGGCATTGATATTGGCAGGATTCTGTTGCTCGAACACAAAATATCCTGATGGAATTTATGCCGAACTCCATACCAACAAAGGGTTGATCCTGTTATCTCTTGAATTCGAAAAAACCCCGATGACTGTGGCAAACTTCGTGGGGCTTGCCGAAGGCACGATAAAAAACGATGCTTTGCCTGATGGAATTCCATTCTTCAATGGATCGAAATTCCACAGGGTCGTTCAGGGGCATGTAGTCCAGGCTGGAGTCCCGAATACAGAAGGAGAGGGGCAGCTGGGATACACTTTCCCGAACGAGATCCATTCCGACCTTTCACACGGTCGTGCTGGTGTTTTAGGCATGGCCAACGGAGGGCCACACACGAACGCCAACCAATTTTATATTACGCTGGGAGATCGCTCCTATCTTGATGGGGATTACACCATTTTTGGAGAGGTTGTCGAAGGAATGGATGTTGTCAAATCGATCATCCAGGGTGATGTTATCGAAAACATTAAAATCATTCGAATTGGCAAAAAGGCCAATGGATTCCACTCCGATACCGAAACATTTCAAAACCTCAAGATTCAGGTCCAAAAAAGGGTGGAACAGCTAGAAATGGAGAAAAAAGAACAGGAAGCGTCAACCATTCAAAGTAAATGGCCGGATGCCATCGAAACGGATTCAGGCTTGAAGTATGTCATGGTCCAGGAAGGAAAAGGCTTGGTGCCTGAGGTCGGTTCCAAAGTCCTTGTTCGCTACTCTGGAGAGGTTCTGAACGGAAAAAAGTTTTTCAGCACATCAAATGGTTTGCCGGATGAGAATCCTCCAGCCGAAGAATTTGTCATGGAAATGGGAAAAAGCCAGGTTACTCCAGGATTCGATCAGGCCATCGAAATAATGCGGGTGGGGGAGAAGAGGATCATCATTCTCCCATCTCTATTGGCGTACGGAACTAGCGGGTTTTATGCCAAGGAAATACAGGGCGAAAAGCGTTTTGTCATCTCGCCCAATTCAACCTTGGTCTACGAAGTGGAGCTTCTTAAAATAATTTCCTGATCACTTGCCGATCACGATATCTTTGGACAAAACACCGCCTCGTGTCGATGAGTACCGGACAGTACACTTGGTGTTTTCGATGTCATTCAGCCGGAGTTTGAATGTCACTTTGATCTTTTCGTTTCCCGGAATTCGGCCTATTTCTACATAGGGCTGATTTTTTTCCGGCGCGATAATCTCCACTTTTGGTTTTTCGGTTTGTTCTGGCTGTTGGCTCCTCGGGGGGCCTCCGTACATTTCTCTGAATTGCCCTCTTCCTTCCGCGCGTCTCGGGAGCATGCCCGCAGGAAAATCCAACTCTATCCTATCCGGCTGTACCATTTTCACCAGTTGCGCCTGTTTGAGCGCTGTCGGAAGGAAGCCCTTGTTTTCCAGTTCGACATCCACGGTGAATTCTCCATCCTTTTCACTGATAACAGGATCCTGCATCACCACCAAAGGCAAACTGCCCGCTAGCATCAAATTGAACCGAGCTTCTTTTTCTGCCCACTCTTCTAGCAATTCCGGCGGGGGATTCTGGCGGTAAAATTTGCCATCCCACCCTCCCACTTCGACTTCTCCGTACACGGGATGGATAGCTTTTGTCCATTCCTGAAAACGGCTCACCAGCAGCTCTTTATCGTTATACTGCAGGCGATCCCATTCATCCGTTTCTCCATTGCCGTCATAGTCATCGATTCGCCCGCCATTCCACAACTCGTCCCCATACCAAATAGCTCCATAATACCAGTAGCCGAAATCCGGGCTGTGCCCGAACAAAGGCCTTCCTCGGCCGTAGTCTTCATAGACATCTCCCGCTCGCTCATATCCGGTGATCTCTTTTCCTTTTTCATCGAAATATTCATACAGAGCAAGATCTTCGGGATACATGCGCTCTTTGCTTGGGGAGGTCGATGGAGGCCTCAGATGCATCGGAACGGTCGTGTCCATTGTGTTCATCACAGAAATATTCGGATGCTCGAGTAAGAACAGAACCAGAGAACGTGTTTCCACTTCAGAGAGCGGATAAGCACCGGCACCCCGTTGCGTAAAACCACGACCCGTCGCTTCTTCCATAGGGCGCCAGTTTTCGGGATAATTCCTGTGGAGGTCGAGCCCTCCGACGCCATCTTCGTTGATTCTTCCATCCCCATCGTTGTCGATTCCTTCGGACATAACATTGTAGTTGCCCTCTCCCTTTTCGGCAAAAGTCATCAAACGGCCCTTTGGATCGCGGGGATCTATTTTGAAGCTCCCTTTTCCTTTTTCCACTTTGATGCGCATCTGCCGGATCTGCCCATCCCCATCTAGATCTTCGGCAGGGTCTTCGTCCAGAAGCCCGTCTCCATCATTGTCATATGGACGAATCGTGCTGCGGAGCGTTTGAGCCGTTTCCAAGTACAGCAAGCTCCCATCCGGGTTATTCTTGGGCCGGAAATAAAACGCAAAATTATCCAAGAGGCGAGTGATCTCGGGATCGCTTCCATAGTGGGTCAGCATGTGATGCAACATCCAAAAGGCAGATTCTGCTGCTGTCACTTCGCCGCTGTGGCGGTTCCCATCGATAAACATCGCCGGTTTATCCGTATCTTTACCCGTTTTTTTGTTGGTGACGGTGAGCTGGCAAATATCCCTTCCTCCAAAACTCTTGGCCACGACATATAGGTCGACAAGATCAGGATATTCATCCGCCCATTTTTTGAACCACCATACCATCTCAATGTAGGTATGGTAGTGCTTGAAATCCATCACCCCTTCTTGGATAGGCTCGGTCTCCACATAAAAGCTGCGAGGGAAAAAGCTCGGACCGTGGCGGTATCCTTCAACTGTCCAATATTTGGGATCTTTATCTTGCCGGGACCGATCCTGTCCTGCCGTTTGCCCCAAAAAAAGAACCAAAAAACCAGAGAGTATGGTAAAAAAAGCGACGGCATTTTTTGTTTTTCTCATGCTTGTCTCCTTTTCTATCAGTAATCGCTTGTCATGATAAATAGTGGCTTGAGATTGAAACTTTTGTAATAGGGCCTCAATCTCTCTGTATTGTAGTACTTGACCACATCCACTACTTTTTTTATGCTGGTGACCGCTTCGATAGGCACATTGTCGTATTTTCCATTCCTCAAGCTTACCAAACGCCCTGACGATCCTTCCAGAACAAGATCCAATGCGAGATTTCCGAATGCCATGGGAACGATGGAATCGATGGCATCCGGGTCCCCACAACGCACGAGATAGCTCAATCTCTGGTTGATCATGTTGATTTGACGGCCGTTATTGAATTTTGGAGATAGCCTTTTCAGTTGATTGGATATCAAGTCTCCGATGCCGCCAAGCTTTTTGTGGCCGAACATGTCCAGCTCGTCTCCTTCGAAAACCATATCGCCCCCTTCGAATGTCGCTCCTTCCGAAACGAGCACGACCGAATACCGGCTGGGGTTCGTCTCCCTGTCTTCGGTCAACAACTCACATAAATGCTCAATGTTGAATTTAAACTCAGGAATGACACAACGGTTCGCTGCTCCTGCCATTGTCGGGAGAAGGGCGGTAAAACCCGCATAACGGCCAAAAACCTCTATGACGAGAATCCGTTCATGCGATCCAGCCGTTGTCCGTAGGGCATGAGTCAGGGAAATAGTCCGGGTCACACAGGTGCTGAATCCGATACAATAGTCTGTCCCAGGGACGTCATTGTCCATGGTTTTGGGGATGCCGATGACTTTGATCCCTTTTTTGTGAAGGTGAACTCCATAGCTCAAGGTATCATCCCCGCCGATGGGAATCAGATAATCGATGCCGAGGGCTTCCACATTTTTGAGCACTTCTGGTGTCAGATCATTTATTTTTTCCTTGTAAATGTCCCTGAGGTGTTCAGGGACATTGACATCGGGAACATGGCTGGGTCGGGTGCGTGAGGAATGAAGAAATGTTCCGCCCGTCCGTCCGACTTTGTTGACGTGTTCTTCGGTCAACACCTGACAGTTGACCATATCCGGACAGGCAATTTCTCTGTTCATCTCGATCAGACCGGCCCATCCTCTTCGAATACCTATCACTTCGAATCCTTCCCTGATTGCCCGGATCGTAACAGCCCGTATAGCCGGATTTAAGCCGGGAACATCTCCGCCTCCTGTGAGGATTCCGATCCTGCCTTTGAATTTTTTCACGTTAGCCATGGCTATCTCCTGAATCAAATACATTACGCCCAGTGAGCGGGAATGTCAATTCAGGTTCCCTTTGAGAAGCAAGCGGTATAAAATAATCATAGGTCGATATTGCGATGTGGAAAATTTCAAAGAAAAAAAGGGTACTTTGGTGGGGAATTCTTGCTGTCACGGTGTCGATTATTGCCTTTGTTGTCCATCTTTTCCTGTCTCTCCCCGATGTTTCAGATCTGAAAACACAGAATCCAAAAAAAACAGCATTGATGGAGATACGGATCGAGCAAGCAGAAAAAGCAGGGCATGAATATAGTATCAGGCAAAGCTGGATATCGTTTGCGCATATCCCCCAGATCCTTAAAGATACAGTGCGGATTGCAGAAGATGCCGGATTCTATTGGCATAAAGGAATAGATTTCGACGAACTCAAAGAATCCATCAAAAAAAACTTGCAAGAGAAGAAACTTGCCCGGGGAGGGAGCACCATTACTCAGCAGTTGGCAAAAAATTTGTATCTATCCCCAAAAAAAAGCATTGTCCGGAAGATCAAGGAGTATCTTATCGCAAAAAAATTGGAGAAGGCCCTATCCAAAGACAGGATTTTTGAGCTCTACCTGAATGTTATCGAGCTTGGACCGGGTATTTTTGGAGTCCAGGAAGCCTCTCGATATTATTTTGGATTTTCTGTCGATGAGCTCATCCTCGAAGAGATCGTTCGATTGGTGGCTGTGCTCCCGCGTCCGCTCACCATGGATCCAAGAGGAGATAGCCCGTGGCTTAAATGGCGGTGCCGCTGGCTTCTCCACAAGCTCCTCCTCTATGAATACATAACCGAAAAAACCTATCGAGAAATGATCCCAAGCTTCCAAGATTTCACGATAAAAAAACCTACTCGTACCTCAGAGAGTTCACGGGATCCGTCAGTGCGGCCTTTACAGCTTGATAACTTACCGTGAGCAATGCAATTACCAGTGCTAAAACTCCCGACATCAGAAAAATCCAAACTTCCATGTTTACCCGATAAGCAAAGTTTTGGAGCCATTTTTGCATAAGAAAATAGGCTGTGGGCCAAGCGATAACATTGGCTATCAATACGAGAGTAGCAAATTCCTTCGAGACCAATACAAATATACTGCCGACAGATGCTCCGAGAACTTTTCTAATGCCTATTTCTTTGGTTCGTTGTTCGACCATAAAAAGGGCCAGGCCAAAGAGACCTAACCCTGCAATGAATATAGCCAGCATAGAAAAGAGAGTGAATATTTGACTGAGTTTTTCCTCACTCCTGTATAATTTGTCGAATGTCTCGTCCATGAAAGTGTATTCAAATGGATGGGCAGGATCCAGTTCTTTCCATTTGTCCTCGATAAAAGCCAACGTTTCAGGAATATTCGTCGGCTGGATTCTCATGGCAAAGACAGCTGTGTTTTGCGGCCATATATGAATAACAAGGGGATTGATTTCTTCTTTTAGGGATTGGAACTGAAAATCTTTGACGACCCCTATAACCTTTCCTTTCTTTTCATCCCACTCAAATCGAGTATTTAGAGGATCTTCCAATTGGAGGTGTCGGACGGCTGCTTCATTGATGAGAAATGCTTCTGTGGAATCCGTGCTCAAATCTTTTGAAAAATCTCTGCCTTTAACGATCTCCATTCCCATGGTTTTGATATAATCGTGGTCTGTGTAGATCATTCTCAATGTCAATGTCTTCTTTCCCTCATCTGTGACCAATTGTATGGCATCTCCTGCAATTGCCCCTCCGGGGACTCCGATCGTGATCGTTGCATTTAGAATATTGGGATTTTGCATAAGATCGGCCTTGATGGTCTCTGCATTTTTCCTGATAGAATTTTCTCTGATGGGGACAACCACGACATGTTCCTTATCAAAGCCCAATTTTCTGTTTCGTAAAAAATCGAGCTGATCCAAGACAATAGCCGTTGAAATGATCAATATGATCGAGATGCTGAATTGCAGGATGACTAATCCTTTTCTCAGGAAAGATTTTCCTGATCCAAAATGAACAGAGCTCTTCAACACGTTTGACGGCTGGTAACGAGAAACAAAAAAAGCGGGATAACTTCCCGACAAGATCCCTACAAATAAAAGAATGAAAAGAACAGATCCAATCAAAAAGAAGTTCGCCAATTCATTCGGAGAAATATCTTTGCTCGTCAACGAATTAAAGACAGGGAGGGCGATCTTCACCAGAACCATTGCCAGGAGCAGGGAAAAAAAGGTAAACAGCATTGATTCCCCTAAGAATTGTTTCACCAGCTGTCCTCGGCTCGCTCCCACTACTTTTCTCAGCCCGACTTCTTTCGAACGATTCGCCGATAGCGCCGCCGCAAGGTTCATGAAATTTATGCAGGCGATCAATAGTATAAAAAGCGCAATTATAGAAAAAATGTACACATATTTTATGTCACCGTTCAGGCTAATCTCCATCTGAAGATGGGAATGGAGATGGATGCTTTTGAGGGGCTGCAATCTGGAAGATAATGAGCCCCCCAAAATGGATTTGATTTGCTCCGCAACGTATTTTTCGTTAAATCCCGGTAATTTTTTCTGCAAATCAACTGCCGAAGAACCTTCTTTGAGTAAAAGATAAGTGTAAAACTCATGTCTCGCCCAATTCTGGAAATATCGTTCTTGAACAGTTTGAATTTGCTCTTGTGTTTTGAGAGAGGCGAACATATCCGCATGAAAATGGGAGTTCGCTGGAATATCTTTCATTAGTCCGGTAACAACAAAGTCTTGGCCATTGATGATCAATGTCCTGTCCATCGGCTCTTCATTCCCGAAATATTTCATTGCCATGCGTTCTGAAACGACGATTGTGTTGGGAGCCTCCAGAGCCCTATCAGGATTGCCCTGGACCAGAGGGAAAGTGAAAATATTGAAAAGAGTAGCATCAGCAAAATAAAGGCCATCTTCATAATATTTTTTTTCTCCGTATGTCACCAATCGTCTTCTTCCCGGAAAAAGCCTGACCGCTTCGTCCACCTCTGGGAAATCCCTTTTCAGTGCCGGCGCAAAAGGTGCAGATGAGAGAGCAAAATGTCTGCTCAAACCTCCCTCGACATCGAAACTATCGACCAACCTGTAAATTCTGTCTGCATTCTCGTGATATCGATCGAAACTTAGTTCGTCCTTAATGAAAAGGATGATTAAAACACAACAGGCCATGCCCATCGCTAATCCGCCAATGTTGATAAACGAGAAGCTCTTGTATTTTTTTATATTCCTGAAGGCAATCTTTAAATAATTTTTAATCATTGTTATGTTCCAATAAATATAATTTTTAAAATAGGGAGGGAGTAATTTGAGGATTTGGTAGAAATACCATGATATCGCTATGATCTTTCCTTTTTGGTTTGAAATCCTGTCGTGCATTTCTCTAAAATCGCCTGCAAGATTCTCCTGATCTTCGAAAGGGACAATCTTTTGCAGGAGAATTTCAAGCAACTTAACAGGACGATTTTGTTTATTCATAATTCAATCCATCGGATCGGATAATTCCATATAGCTTTCCCACAGGGTGTCAGAGATCCTCTTGTGCTCAGCCAACATATCAAATCCCAATTTTGTGATTTCATAAATTTTTTTTCTGCGTCCCCCTCTTACTGCAGTTGATGCCCCAAAATCCGATTCGATCATCCCGACATTTTCAAGACGGCTTAAAGGCAAATGGACGGAAGTGAACGAGACTTTCTTTCCTGTTATTTTGCTCAGATGGTCTGCAATAGCGACCAAGTACGCATCTTTTTTTAGATTAAGAATAGAAAGCATGATGAGTTCTTCCTTACGTGTCAAACTTTTCATTGTCTCCCTCACGATTTTATTTCTTTCTTATTAGTAGAAACATATCATTAAATAATACGAAAAAAAATTGAATTGGTTACCGAAATATTCCCCTTTTTTTTAAAACGGAATTGACATTTATTAGAATTTGGCTAATCATATTTTTTTTAAAAGGAGGAAAAAACATGAAACGGAATTTCGTTCTTGTCCTTTGTTTTGCCGTGATTATTTTATTTTCGCTCGTGAATGCCGCAGAAATACAGATCGATGTCAAGGAACACACGCTGGCAAACGGATTGAAAATTCTGATGATCCAAAAAGCCGAGGTCCCTAGAGTCGTGTGCCATATCTACTACAAAGTGGGATCGATCAATGAAAGATCCGGTATCACCGGTATTGCCCACCTCCATGAGCACATGATGTTCAAGGGAACACAGGTGATGGGTGTGACGGACTTCGAAAAACATGCGGCCGTCAATGATAGGATTGATGAATTGATGGCCAACATCTACCGAGAGAAATTCTGGAAAGCCGGAGGTGGCGACAAGGAAAAGATCGCTCAGTGGCAAAAAGAATACGATGAGCTCGTTCAATCGGAAAAGCAGTACATCATCAAGGATGACCTCTGGACCTTGTACATGAAAAACGGCGGCACAGGCCTCAATGCATCGACATCTAATGAAGTCACAGGCTATTACGTTACCCTGCCCTCCAATAAGGTCGAGTTGCAGATGTGGCTGGAATCAGACCGGATGGCCAACGCCTATTTCCGCGAATTTTACTCTGAAAAGGACGTGGTCATGGAGGAGAGACGCCTGAGTGAAAACCGGCCGGGGTTCTTTTTCGACGAACAAGTCAGCGCTGCCTTCTATGCTGCATCTCCTTATCACTGGGGCGTGATCGGATGGATGGACGACCTGCGGAAGATCAACAAAGCTGATCTCATCGCATTCAACAAAAACTATTACGTGCCCAATAATGCCGTAGCCATCTATGTCGGTGATCTGGATCCTCAAAATATCATCCAGATGGCAGAGACCTATTTCGGGCGCATTCCCAAAGGTCCGGACATCGAGCCCATTCGAACATACGAGCCACCGCAATATTCTGAAAAACGCATGTATGGCGAGGGCCCTTCTCAGACCAGCTTGCAAATGATGTTCCATGCTCCATATGATGGACAACCGGATGCGGCGCCGCTGTCCGTCTTGGCCAGCGTTCTTGGTTCGGGTGGCGGAGGCGGTTTTGGTGGCCGGCGTGGCGGCGGAGGCGGAGGAACAGGACGCCTGTATAAACTTCTGGTTGAGGAAAAACAACTGGCGGTCAGTGTCTCTGCTTCAAGCCGTGCCCAGTGGTATGTCGGAGCTTTTCAATTCCGAGCCACCCCTCGTTTCGATAAAAATGTCCAGCCAGAAGACTTGGAAAAAGAAATCTGGGCAGAGATCGAGAAGATAAAAATGGAGGGAGTCACACCGGAAGAGATCCAGAAGGCCAAGAACAAATTCGAAGCCAGGTTCATCCGGAGTCTTTCCAGCACAGCCGGGCTTGCCCGCACATTGGGAAGAGCAGAACTCCATAGAGGTTGGCGCACAGTCATCACAGAGCTCGATGACCTGAAAAAAGTGACGAATGACGATATCAAACGGGTTGCCTCGACATATTTTGTCAAGGACAATAGCCTGACAGCCATCTACAAGAGACAGGGAGGCGGAAGGCGAGGAGGACGAAGATGAAAAAAACACTTGTTATCCTGCTGGCTCTCGGTGCTATTTTTGTGTCCATAGGATATACCCAGGCACAGAAACCTTCTGATCTGAAATATCCCAACCTCAAATACGATCCGCCCGATCCGAAAGATTTCCGCACAGAATTCGCCAACGGTTTGCGGGGTTACATCAAGGAAGATCACAGCCTGCCATTGTTCGATATCTCTGCGCAGATCAATTTTGGTGGTTTGTATGTCCCTACAGATAAAACAGGACTTGCTGAGGTCATGAGTGGCACCATGATCAAAGGCGGCACCAAAACCAGGGAAGGGAGCGAGATCGAAGAGCGTATCGATTTTATCGGAGGCTCATTGAGCTTCCGAACCTCAGAGAGGACAGCGACTCTTTCCCTGTTTGTTTTGAGCAAAGACATGGACGAAGGACTGGAACTCTTTTTCGATGTTTTGATGAATCCGGAATTCAGAGAGGCCTCTTTGAATCTTGAAAAGGCGCGGCTCATATCCCAACTGAGGCAAGCCAACGATCAACCCAACAGTATTTTAAGCCGTGAGTATGAGCGTTTGATTTACGGCGATCATGCGTTGACACAGCAACCCACCCAGAAAACCTATGAAAGCATCTCAAGTGCGGACCTCAAGGCAGCTCATGTCCAGTATTTTTTTCCTGAAAATATCATCCTTGTCGCATCGGGAGATTTCGATAAGTCCGAGCTTAAGGGGAAAATCGACAAGCTCGTTTCTGGCTGGAAAAACAAAACCCTCGATGTCCCATCTTTTTCTAAACAATTTCCATCGCCGGAGCCCGGAGTCTACTTCATCCAAAAGCAGATAAATCAGGGCTACATCAGTCTCGGGCATTTGGGAATCGAGGAAAATAATCCCGACTATTTTGCCGTTCAGGTGATGAACTTCATCCTCGGAGGAGGCAGTTTCACATCCCGCATAACCATGAAGGTTCGTTCGGACGAAGGCCTTTCTTACAATCAGGGCAGCCGGTTCAGGTATCGATGGGGATTCCCGGGAACATTTTCGGGATACGTCCAAACCAAATCTTCCACGGTCGGGTATGCGATTTCTTTGATCCTTGACGAATTCAATCGCATCAGAAAAGAACCGGTTTCGGATGATGAGATGGACACAGCCATCAACTACTATCTGGAAAGTTTTTCCAATTCTTTCGAGTCGCCCCAGCGCACCATGTCCGCATTTGCCGATCTGGAGATGACCGGAAAGCCGATGGATTATTACAAGACCTACAGAGATAAGATCAAGACAGTCACCAAGGCCACGGTACAGGAAGTTGCCAACAAATACATCCATCCCGATAAAGCAGTCATCATGATTGTAGGAGATTTCGATCCGTGCAATGAGGGAGGGGACAAATGGGAAGGCCCCCTGGGTAAACTAGGGAAAATGCACACCATCAACCTTAAAAATCCCCTGACTGGAGAAGAGCTTAAATAAAGGAGTCAACGATGCCAGAAAAAGCGCTTAAACCTGTACCTGAGGGAATGCATACTGTTACGCTTCATCTTTGGTTTAACGGTAATTGTAAGGAAGCCATCGATTTTTACCAGAAGGCTTTCGGTGCAGAACTTGCAGCGCCTGCTATGCCTTCGCCAAATGGCAAAGGGATCATGCATGCCATGCTGAAACTTGGAGATTCGAATATCATGATGGCCGATGCCATTCCCGACCAATGGGAGCAGGGACCAAAGGAAAACGCAACAGCGGGCATGTGGTGTTATGTGGAAGACTGCGATGGCCTTTTCAATCGAGCGGTGGAATCAGGGTGTGAAGTGATATATCCATTGATGGATGCCTTCTGGGGTGACCGGAACGGCAAGGTCAAAGATCCTTTCGGTCATTGCTGGGGATTCGCCAGCCAAAAATGGGTTCTGACCGAAGAGGAAATGCAGGAACGCATGCAGGAGTGGCTAAAAAGCCTGGAACAGAAATAGAATTTTTAGCGCAAGGGCGGACGTTCTGTGTTTTCGAGAAAATCCAGAATCTTTCGATTCACAAGGTCAGCCTGAACGACGGTGAGATCGTGCCCCGCTCCCGGAATGATATCTGTTTTGATCTGGGGCGCTACAGAACGAAGGCGTTCCACCGCTTCGTAAGGAGAATATATTTTTTCGTTTTCGCCCACCAAAAAAAGGACAGGCATTTTCAGGTTCCTTAATTCCTCATCTGTTAGAACGGTCGGGCTGACCATCATTTTCGGTTTGAAGCTTCGCAGACCGAGGTCAAGGTGATCCACCCAGTATTCAGCATATTTCCTTCCGGCTTCATCCTTTTTCCACAGATCTGCCAAAATCGTTTCCATCCCTTTTTTTACGAAATGTCGGTGGGGCAGTATGCTGAGAAGAGCAGGACCAAGGAATCCGGGTCCTAGAGGGAGAACGGTTGCCGCTGGCGCCAAGAGAACGATTTTATCCAGCCTTACGGGATGCTTGAGTGCGTATTGACTTGTCAGCCAGCCGCCGTAGGACATACCCACTAGGTTGATATCGTCGCCCAGTTCGAGGGCCGAGAACAACTCGTCCATCCATCCGACATAGTCGCCAGGAACCTTGAATATTTTGGTGAATACGCTGCGGCCATAATCATAAATATTATCCACGGCGTAAGTCCTGTAACTCTGGGATAATGCTTTAATGTTGGGCATCCAGGAAAGAGATGTGGCATTAGCCCCGTGCATGAGCACGAGGGGAGGGGCGTCCATCGGGCCGCTGATCCGTAAAAACGTCTGTCCATAAGATGTCTCGACCATCCTGTCTTCAGATTCAACAGGCCAGTCCTTTGCTATGCTATCGTAAAATGCAAGGTAATGTTGCTTAGCTCCTTCTGAACGAAAAGGGTGATAAGGACTTATAGATCTCAGAGAAAATTTAGCGATCAAAAGGGGACAAGTCACATTCAACACGAGGAAAAAAAGGGTGATCAGCACATAAAAATAGGATTTGTTGAATTTTTTCAGGGTGTAATTTGTTCCCAACCGGTGCGATGTGGAAAAAGCTTGAATCAATGAGTAGAATTTCAGAAATAGAAAAAAGACGATCACAGCTATCCACAACAACAGTTCCTCGGGACTTTTAAATACCGCGACGGCAAAAAGGCAAAGAGAAAACAGCAAAGCCACTTTCAATAGTATCCCCTTTAACAATTCGCCGTTGTATACCTGTCCCAATCCCATAGAGATCAGGCTCAAAAAAGCGGATAAAACCGGTTTTCTTTTTTTTATCTCTGTGCCGGGCATCGTATTCTCCTCTATCTTAGAAAAATTGAATATATTGAAAGAAGAATATCAAGAAAAAAAAGCTTTTTCAAATTTTGACGCTTGACAAAAAATAAATCCACTTTTATATTAGGGAAATCACGGGGTTAAATGGTTATCAAAGGATTTAAGATCCTAATTTATTAAAGGGGGTTATTTATGCGTAAATATCTATCTCTTTTGGGTATGGTGGCCATTTTATTGGTCGGATTAACCGCTCCGGCCCATGCCGAAAAACTGGTGATCCTGCACACCAATGACACCCACTCCAATCTGTTTCCGTTTGGGACATATAATCAGTACGGGGGCATCGCGAGGATGTCGACCAAAATAAAAAAACTGAAGGCCAAGAACACAAATGTGCTCGCCTTGCATGCAGGAGACGCGTTCGTCGGAACGTTCGTGTTCAACAAGTACCTGGGTTATCCTGAGTTAAAGATCATGGAAGGCCTATATGATGCCATGTGCTTAGGAAATCATGAGCTCGACCTGGAGCCAGATGTTTTGGGTTATGTCCTTTCAGGCTTCAATCCAGTGGAAGGCGTACCGTTCGGGCCGCCTGTGAATCTGCCGATCCTCAGTGCCAATGTGGATCTCACGACTTTTCCGATGACAGATGCCTTTGTCCAGCCATGGCTGATCAAGAACATCGGCGGACTGAAGATTGGGTTGCTCGGTGTGGTGACAGATGATCCGGTATATTATTCCAAAGAAACGGCTGATCTAATCTCGGATCCATATACAGCTGCTGGCGAGACAGCCTTTGTGCTTAAAAGCATGGGCTGTGATGTCGTGATCGCCATTTCCCACTTGGGGATGCCATTCGATATCGGGGGATTATCCTTAGTTCCTGGGATAGACATCATCGTGGGCGGTCACTCCCATGATGAAATGCCAGCTCAAATTCATAACGGAAAGATAATCGTCCAGGCCGGGGAATTCGGCAAATATCTGGGCGAGCTCAAAGTCGATATCAATCCTGCCACGGGTGACGTCTCATTGATATCCCATGAATTACATCCCATCGATCGAAAAGTCCGGAAGGATCCATCGCTGCTCAAAGAATTGAACAAACTCAGGGTAGGCATTTATCAGGATCCGCGGTTCGGTCCTGTCTATTCGCAGCATGTAGCCAAGGCAAGATGGGATCATGAGGAGAGATGGATTGAAGACGATCCCTACAGAGATCCAAGCCACATGGACACTCCGTTGGGCAACCTGGTGGCCGATGCCATTCGTGCAGGGGTCGAAGAGGCTGGATACCCCGTAGATATAGCCCTGGAAGCCAATGGCTACATAGGACACAAAATCTATGCTGGCAAGGTCGTGGGCAACGATGTGATGAGATCCCTCCCATATGGATTCGATGCGGCCACTGGCCTGGGTTTCAAGATCAAGACTGTGTGGTTGTATGGATTGGAATTGCTCGTGGGGCTGGAATACACAGTGCACAGAGCCGAACTTACAGATGATGAATCTCTCCAGGTTTCGGGTCTTACATTTGAGTTTGATTCGACTGCGCCAGAATACTTCCGTATCGATATGGCCTCGATTTTAGTCAACGGAGCCGCCTTCGATCCATTCGGAGTGTATACGATTGCATTGAATGAAAAATTGCTGGAGTTTCTTGCAGGACTTGGATTAAATCTGACTGGACGAGTAGTGGATCCTGTGCCCGATCTTCTGGAATTCAATCTAGTCAAAGATTACATGCGAAAGCTTAATCACCTGAGATACACTTCGGAGGGACGCATTATCGATACGTCGAAATAATGCAACTCACACGTTAAATAATTTTCTAGCAGTTCACAAAATTGTCGCGAATGGGGATAAGTCTGTCTGGCATTTTTTTTTAATTTTAGGTTGAAAATATATGCCAATCCAAGATATTAAATAGGGAAGGAGGGCATAAATGAAACAAACCACTAAATTTCAACACATTTTACAATTTTTCGTTCTTGTGATGGTGGGTTTTGGATTTTTAGCTCAGATCGCTTCGGCACAGAAAAAGGTCACATCTCCAGAAGAATTTTTTGGATTCCAGCTCGGCAGCGACAAAAAGATCGCGCGTTGGGACGAAATCATCCACTACTTCGAAGTGCTGGAGAGAGAAAGTGACAAAATCAAGGTCATCGACATGGGGCCATCCACAATGGGTAATCCCTTTTTGTTGGTCATCATTTCCTCTGATGAGAACCTGGCCAACCTGGATCGTCTCCGACAAGTGAACGCAACGCTTTCCGACCCTCGAAGAGTAGCCGAAGAAGAAATTAAAAAACTGATCAAAGAAGGGAAGGCGGTCATGTGCCAGTCCATGAGCCTTCATGCTACCGAGATCGGCGGGACTCAGATGGCACCCGAGCTGACCTATGACCTTTTGTCAAGAAAGGATGAGGAGACACAGCGTATCCTGGATAATGTCGTCTTTTTCATGATCCCCAGCTTCAACCCGGACGGCCAGATCATGGTCACTGACTGGTACAATAAAACCTTAGGAACGGAATACGAGGGCTCAAACCTCCCCTGGCTTTATCACAAATATGTCGGCCACGACAACAACAGGGACGGCGACTTTCTCAACATGATCGAATCGGTGTACGCAGCCAAGATCATGTACAGGGATTGGGTGCCTCAAGCCTATATCGACCATCACCACATGGGAAGCTCGGGAGCCCGGTTTTACATCCCTCCATATTGTGATCCTATCCGGCCTTATGCCGATCCGCTCATCTGGCGGGAACACAGCTGGTACGGGGCCCATATCGCCTACAAGCTAGAAGAAAATGGCAAATCGGGCATCCTGAATGCCGCCCAATTCCCGGGATGGGGCCATTTCGGGTGGCATTGGATAACACCTTTCCACAATATCGCCGGGATGCTCACAGAGTCGGCCAGTGCCCGATTGGCCTCGCCGTTGTATATCCATCCCGAACAGCTCGAGGGAGGAGCGCGGCAATTCCCAAGATACGAAGCTCAGTCCACCTTCCCTAATCCTTGGCCAGGAGGATGGTGGCGGCTCCGAGATATCGTCGAACAACAAAAGATTTCGGCATGGGCTTTGCTCGATTTGGCAGCCAGGAACAAAGAAACTGTGCTTTGGAATGCCTATCTCAAGGCAAAACGTCAAACAGAACGTGGAGAGCAGGGCAAAATCAAGGCCTATATCGTTCCGATAAACCAGCACGATCCCCTGACTGTGACAAAGATGATCAACACCCTGCTTTTATCGGGGATAGAGATCCAGCAGGCAGAGAAGGAATTCCAAGTAGGAAACGCCATCTACCCCGAAGGCTCTTTTGTCATCACTCTTGCTCAGCCCAAAATGGGCTTGATCAGGAACCTATTGGGACGCACCTTTTACCCAGAAAATGAGTGGACCATGGAAGCTGATGGAACCCCGCTTCAACCCTACGATCTGGCCACACATACCATGAACGAATTCATGGGAGTTCGAGTCGATCCAGCGGACCAGGAGGCATCAGGAGACTTCCGGATACTCAGCGAGCAGATCAAGATTTCCGGTGAGGTCGAGACTGGGGGAATGGGGTATATGCTCGATGGACGTCTGAATGCTAGTTTTAAAGCCGTGAATCTCCTAATTGATAAAGGCATAGCCGTACAAAGGATCGATAAGCCAAACTCTGGTCTAAACCCGGGTGATTTCATCGTTTACAAAGGACCTGAAAGCGTTATTGAGGAGATCGCTCAAGAAACCGGAGTCGATTTCAAAGCTCTCAATAACAAGATCGATGCAGGAATCCATGAGGTGAAAAAACCTCGTGTCGGCATGTACCAACGTTATTATGGGGGAAATATGGACGAGGGCTGGACCCGCTTTCTCCTTGAAATGTTCGCTTTTCCCTATATATCCCTGATGGACGCTGAGATCAAGAACGGAAATCTTAATGCCAAGTATGACACGATCATTCTTCCTCAGGATTCCCCGGATATAATCATAGGAGAAATCCCTCCACAATACCGGCGCTATATTTCAGCCGTTCCGCCCGAATACCAAAGTGGAATTGGACAGGAAGGGATAGCGGCATTGAAGGAATTCGTGGAAAAGGGAGGTATGCTGGTAACTCTGGGTGAGGCAAGCAGCTTTGCGATCGAAAAATTCGGATTGGGTATCCGCAATGTCGTCGATAACCTGGACTCGAAGGAATTCTTTTGCCCTGGTTCAACCCTTAAGGTGAAGTTCGATAATACCCATCCTTTGGCATACGGGATGCCAGAGGAGGGATTCGTGGTCTTTTATTCCAGTGAGGCTTTCGCGATCACCGAGAGTTCGAAGAGTGAACAGTACGAGTCCGTGGTACGGTACCAGGATAAGGATCTCCTGCAAAGCGGGTGGCTCATAGGTGAAGACCACTTGACCGGCATGCCAGCCATGGTCAATGTGAAACATGGTAAAGGCCAGGTGGTTTTAATCGGATTTCGCACTCAGAATCGGTGTCAGACTCACGGCACATTCAAACTCCTTTTCAACACCATGATCAGGTAGGGTGTTATCATTTTCCACAAGGATCACGATCATGTGTGCCGAGGAGAATTACCATGAAAATCACGCGTAGAGAATTTTTCAAAATGTCAGGGGCTGCAGTCATTGGATCGACGGCTTTGACCGGATATTCTGCCCAAAAAGCCTCGGCTGGCTTCGATCCGCTGAATGAGAAAGGAATTCATCCGGTCCTGGAAAAGGATCATCCATATATCTTTATCGACTCCTGCATGCAGATCTGGCCGGATGCCCAGTTCCAGGATGCCCACCTGTACGGCGTGACCTCCTATGCTGTTACGGCTTGGGATCCTCATCTTGATTTGGATCAAGCTCTTGAAGGACTGATGTTCTGGCATTACATTGCGAAAAAATATCCAGGCCTGTCCATCGCTTACTCGGTCGAAGATATCAAAAAAGCGAAAAAAGACAAAAAGGCCACCCTTCTTTTGGTTTCCCAGTGCGGAGATTTCATCGGATATAAGATTCACCGAATCGCGGCATTCTACCGACTGGGATTGCGAATGATGATCCCGGCATACAGCCTTTCCAACCGAATCTGCGGAGGATGCCTAGACCGGACCGATCAGGGCTTGACATCCTTCGGGCAATTGGTTGTCGAAGAATGCAATCGTGTGGGGCTCTTGCTGGACTGTTCCCATTTAGGGAAGCGTTCCAGCCTCGAGATCATCGAACACAGCAGGCATCCTGTGGTTTTCAGCCACTCCTGTACGACAGAGTTGGCGGAAAATCCCCGGAATATATCAGATGAACAGATCAAAGCCTGTGCTGCAAAACAGGGAGTCATCGGCCTGTCTCCTTGGGGGCCTATGGTGATGAAAACCGGCCAAACCAGCCGTCCCACCTTGGATGACTTTATCGACCATATCAATCATCTGGTCCAGCTGCTCGGTTCGACAGACAATATAGGAGTGGGTACAGATATGAGCTTGGGCACTTACCCGGACCACGAAGTGGATCCCTGGGGATCTCCTGCATATAAAGATGTGACTGGTGCTTACGATAAATATGTCACCCAGAACATACGTTCACCCCTTCGCATGGTCGAAGGCTTCAGCAATTATGCCGAAGTTGTGAATTTTGTCGAAAAACTAAAAAAAAGAGGGTACACCGATGCGGATGCCCATAAGATCCTGGGCCTGAACTATATGCGCGTATTCGGCCAAGTGTGGAAGTAAACTCAACGTAATTAAAAGGAGAGGTTTGATGAGAGAACAATCCATCCGGCATTTCACCGATCTTGAGAATCCAGTCAGCAGAAGAACTATCCTCAAAGGAATGTTCAGCAGTGCGGCAGCCGGAATCATGCTTCCCTACACACAAATCGAACAACAAATTTCTCGAACTGAATCTCTGCAAGAAGCTGTAAAAAGAATAGGCGAGAAGGAAACCGGCGATGAACGATTTTGGGGGATTGTCAAAAAGCAATTTATGATCAAAGAAGGACTTATCATGCTCAATGCTGCCAACCTCTGTCCATCACCGCTGAGCGTACAGAAAAAGCTTTTCGAACTGACAAAAGATGTGGACAGCGATCCGTCATTCACCAACCGTGCTAAATTTGCTGGCATCAAAGAAAAAGTTCGTGAAGGGATCGCGAAGTATGTCAATGTCGATCCCGATGAGATCGCTCTGGTCCGGAATACCAGCGAGGGGAATAATATCGTGATCAATGGCCTTCGACTGGGAAAAGGGGATGAAGTTATCTTTTGGGATCAGAACCATCCGACAGCCAACATTGCTTGGGATGTACGGGCTGAACGTTACGGCTATCGTGTTATCAGGGTTCAGACTCCGGAGAATCCGACATCCGACCAAGACTTGATGAGACCTTTCGAACAGGCGATAACCTCCCGAACAAAAGTTTTGTGTTTTTCGCACGTTTCCAATGTATCCGGAATCCGTCTTCCTGCCAAAGAGATATGTCAATTGGCGCGATCTAAAGGGATTTTAACTCTAGTCGACGGGGCGCAAACCTTCGGAACTTATCCGTTGTTTCTTCATGACATCGGGTGTGATTTTTACACGGCCAGTTCCCACAAATGGTTTTGCGGACCAAGAGAGATGGGGATGCTGTATGTCCGCAGGGGAATGGCAGATTCTGTGTATCCCAGTATCGTCGGCGTAGGATGGGAAAATGCTCGCGCCAGCGGTGCCATCAAATTTGAAACCCTCGGACAACAGGCCGTCGAACGGTTCGGTGCCATGCTGGAGACAATCATATTTCACAACACACTCTGGATGCTCCGAATTTCCTCTCGGGCCCGCATGTTGGCTGATGCCGTCCGGGATGGAGTGAAGAAAAGGATTCCAGATGCCAAATTCATCACGCCCATGGAGCACCAAAGAAGTTGGGGGGTTGTCATTTTCCATATCCCTGGTGTCGACCCATCGCAAGTCTTGGAAATCCTGTACCGTAAATACAATATCGGATGTGCCGTCATGGGGCAAAATATCCGGTTTTCTCCCCATTTTTACAACACGTTGGAAGATATCGATAAAGCCGTGTACGCAGTGGCACAAATTTCGTCAGCTCTAAGGGCCTGAATCTGCGACAAAACTGGCAATACAATCGCGGGGGGAAGTCCACTTTCCGCCCACACCTGAATAGCGGGCACCTAATTCCAGATGAAGCATGGCGATCCCGCAGTCCAGCCGCCGCGCGATCTTATAAGTGTCTCGTTTTTTGTCGAGAGAAACAGTTATCGATCTGTTGCAGCAAACAAACCGCCATGGTTGCCGGTTGACAGCGGAGGGTGCCAGCTGAGCAGCTTCCAGGGCCGTTTTCATCCACTCCTGTTTGCATGTTCCTGTCACCAACCCACTCAGGGGCTTTCTCTTGTGCAATCGACCGAATCCAATCATGAGTTTTTCTTGAAATGAAAAGGAATCCTTGAAGAATCCGAAGGGAGTGATAGCCAGTACTTTTTCATTTTTAGTGATAGAAATCTGCTTGTTTACTGCTTCAGGACGGAAATACCCTCCCACCCAACACGTGCCGAGGCCCAAGGCAGTAGCTTCAAGTATGATTCCTTCTCCGGTATAGCCCACAGCTTCTTGAACCCGATGCGAATCCATATTCCCGATAAAAGCGATATAGCCAGGCGCGTCTTCGATCTTTCCGTAAGAACCGATGAAACCCCGATAAACCTGATCACTCGGTTCCATTACCATAACAGCTCTGGCCTCGGGAAAAGGATGGAAGTTCTGGCAGACTGCAGCAAGACGTTTGAATTTATCCGGAGGGACTCTGATTTCTTTATAAATCCTCCGAGACCTTCGAGTGAAGATAGCCTTGTACCAGGATTCAACAGGAATTTCCATATATGGCCTCCGGAAGCGACCACTCCATCAAGTACCGGATTTGCTGAATTCTGTCAAGCCGACATGTCATTTTAGGAGAAGTCTATTATCAGTTTTTTATGTTCAATTCGATCCCATTTATGCTAGAATCCTGCTCTAGAGGAAAACGATGTGGAGGAGAAAAATGAGCAAATATGTCAAAATATGTGTTTTGTTAATAGTCCTATCCCTTGGCTTGATGTATTGCACTTCTAAGGAAGACCGTTCGGATGAACAAATCATCTCCAAAGAAATGGGATGGCTGAATATAGAAGGAGCTGACCTCCGGGGACACCAGGTTTTGGATGCAGAATCTGGAAAAGAGGTCGGATTCATCAGTAACCTCAACAGCACCATTGAACTTCCTGCCGGAGTCTATACGGTAACCGCGGGAAGTAGAGCCTGGGAAGATGTCGAGATCAAGCCAGGCGAGACAACTTTATTGCAACCGGGAAGATTGGAAGTCATAAATGCTTCTTTCCGTGGTCATACGGTGTTGGATAGCAATACAGGGAAGGAGCAAGGTCAAATATCCAATGCGGCTCAATCTATGACTTTAATCCCCGGGAACTATAAAGTGACATTCGGAAGTATCGCATGGGAAGCAACGGTTAAGGCAGGTGAAACCACGACGTTGAAGGCGGGCGTTGTCACCGTCGAAGGTGCCGGCGTTCAAGGAAACACCATAAGAACGACAGATGGCCAAGAGGTGGGATATGTCAGCAATACGGCCAGCTCCTTCACTCTTCCTCCCGGTGAATACACTATAGAGATCGATGGAAAACAGGTGAGTTTTTCCATTCAAGAAGGACAGACGCAGACTATTGAAAATAAATAAATAAAATTTGGGGTGATGAAATGAAAAAAAGATCGATTTTGGTTGTATGGCTGGTTTGTACGGTTTTTTTTACATCGGTTCTCGCTTTTCCTGTTCAACAAGAAAAACCGCTCACTACAGCGGAATCCAGCGAGTACAAGGCAACCTCTCTGTATGCGGATGTTATGGGATTTATCCAAAAGCTTCAAATGCACAGTTTGCGCATGAGAGTGGAAACCCTAGGTGTCAGTGCCGAGGGCCGCAAGATCCCGCTTCTTGTGTTGGGAAATCCAGTCCCTACATCGCCACAGGATCTGGTTTATGATGATCGCATGGTTGTTTACATCCAAGCGAATATCCATGCCGGGGAAGTGGAAGGGAAAGAAGCCGCACTAATGCTGGCCCGGGACCTGGCATTGGCCGATAACCCCTCCTACTTGGATGAACTCGTCGTTCTGATCGCCCCGATTTTCAATCCTGATGGGAATGAAAAGATCAGTCCGGACAACCGGAGAAACCAGGATGGACCGGAGCAGGGAGTGGGTGTCAGAACCAATGGTTTGGGGCTCGACCTGAACAGAGACGGGATGAAGCTGGAAAGTCCTGAAGTTCTGGGATTGGTTCAAAATGTCATTTCGCGTTGGGACCCTGCCGTGCTTTTGGACAGCCACACCCATAACGGATCTTACCATGAGGAGGTTGTCACTTGGGTGTGGGCTCTGAATCCCAATGGAGACACTTCCCTGATCCGATACATGAGTGACCGAGTTCGACCCGAAATCAACAAGATACTGAAAGAGAAATACGATACTCTATGCATTCCTCATGGGGATTTTATGGACTTTCGCGAACCAGAAAAGGGTTGGAGACCTCTGGACCCACAACCACGCTATCTCAGCAATTATTTTGGCCTAAGGAATCGGCTGGGCATACTGAACGAGAATTATCCTTATGCGGACTTTAAGAGCCGTGTTATGGGAGCTTATCACCTCTTCCATGCTCTCCTGGAATTTTGCCAAGGCCAGAAGGGCGAGATAACAGGTTTGATCCACGAAGCGGATCGAAACACCGTACAGAGAGGTATGGCACCCACAGATGAAGACCTTTTCGGCGTCGAGTACGATGTCCGGCCCATCAAGGATAAGATCACAATCCATGGGTATGTTATGGAACAATACGAGACCGAAAGCGGACGGAGGCGTGTCCGTAAAACAGAAAAAACGCAAATGTACACCATGCCCTTTTTTGCTGAATTTTTTGCCAAAAGATCGGTCAAGCTTCCCTTCGGATACCTCATTCCCATCCCAGTTCCAGAAGTAGAAGCCAAGCTCCGTCAACATGGAATAGCCATAGAAAAGCTTACACAGCCGGTGAAATTGATGGTCGAATCCTTCAAAGTGACAGAACTCAAAGGACAAGAACGGCCATACCAGGGCCACCGTCTCAACAGTATCAAGGGAGAATACGTGGAGGAGGAGGTTGAGTTCCCGGCTGGAACCCTTTTTATCCCGATGGCCCAACCCCTCGGAAAAGTGGCAGCCTACTTGCTCGAACCTGAGAGTGACGACGGTTTTTTGGTGTGGAACTTTTTCGACCGAAATCTTGTCCCTCAGTGGGGAGGAGGACAACAGGCATATCCTGTATACAAACTTTATCAGCCCGCTCCTCTGGTCAAAGAGGTCGTGGGAGAAAATTAGGAGGGTCAAAAAATGAAAAAAAATGTAATCCTATTGATTTGTGTTCTTCTCGCATTCTGTTCTGTCGACCTGGCTATGGCCGGAGAAGGAACATTTACTCTCGAGCAAGTTCTCAGCCCGCCTTATCCCTGGAACCTGGTATCGGCCAAGGATGCTGACCGCATCGCTTGGGTTTTTAACTCGAAAGGGGAGAGGAACATCTGGACAGCGGCAGCCCCTGATTTTAAGCCCGTTAACCTGACGGGATATGCACGTGATGAAGTTTTTGAGATTCCTGACGTATATATCACCGACGACGGAAAAACTGTGGTGTTCGTAAAAGGAGGGCAACCCAATAGCGCAGGGTGGGTCACCAATTCTCGCAGTGATCCCGATGGATTGGAGCAGGCCATCTGGGCAGTCCGGACAGACACAGGTCAACTTTGGAGAATTGCTGCAGGAAGCGATCCCGTTCTATCTCCCGACGGTCAATGGATACTGGTGGTGAAAGAAGGCTTGATCTACAGCGCTCCTTTGATTCCCCCATCAGTACCTTCAGCTATACCTGAACCGGAGCTTTTGTTCAGAGCCGCAGGACTGAATAGCTCTCCTTGTTGGTCTCCCGACAATTCCCGGATCGCTTTTGTCACTCGGAGAAACGATCACAGCTTCATCGGTGTGTTCGACACCGTAAAAAGAAAAATAACCTGGATCGCTCCCAGTGTAGAAAGGGATAGCGATCCAGCCTGGTCAGTGGATGGGAAAAAAATAGTGTTTCAGCGGAGACCTGGACTTCAGTACGGAGCCGCCCCCTTCAGAGGATATTGGAACCGTGGGCCGGTCACGAATGTCGCATTATGGTTGGCCGATGCAGAAACAGGCAAGGCAAAGGAAATCTGGAAGTTTCCAGAGGTTGAACCCAGATTTTATTCCTTAAGGAATTTTACACTAACGGATAACGACCGCATACTTTTTACAGCTGAACGCGAAAACTGGAACCATGTTTTTTCCATGCCCATCTCTGGCGGAGATCCGGTTGACCTGACTCTGGGTGAGGCTTTTGTGGAACATGTGGGCCTCTCCAGTGATGGGAAAACGCTATACTTCAGCAGCAATCTAGCTGACATCCATGGACGGCACATCTGGAAGGTCCCCACTGATGGCAGCGGCAAAGCAATTCAGCTGACCAAGGAAGCGACGATAGGAACGTATCCCGTCGCTTTGGCGTCTGGAAACACAGTCGCATTTCTCTATGCCACAGCCCTTCATCCTACCTCTATTGCCACAGTCCCAGCCGATGGAGGAGAGATCGATGTGATCGCGCCAGAAACACTTCCGGCAGAGTATCCGATGGATGAGCTAGTCACTCCTAAGCTCGTGGTTGTCAAGGCACCGGATGGTTTGGAAATTCCTTGCCAGCTGTTTTTGCCCAAAGACGCTAAACCGGGAGATAAACGCCCCGGCGTGGTTTACACACATGGAGGTCCCATACGCCAGATGCTCTTGGGCTGGCATTACATGGAATTTTATTCAGAAGCTTATGGGATCAATCAATATTTTGCCAATAAAGGCTATGTTGTAATTTCGATAAACTACCGCAGCGGTATCGGCTATGGCCGGTCATTCCGTAATGCTCCTAACACGGGAGCGCGGGGTGCAGAAGAATACCAGGATATTTTGGCAGGTGCCCAGTATCTCCAGAACCGTTCTGAGGTAGATCCGGACCGCATCGGTAAATGGGGGCTCTCGTATGGCGGCCTTTTGACAGCCATGGCCTTGGCCCGGAATTCCGACATATTCAAGGTGGGTGTGGACATGGCCGGCGTTCACGATTGGTCACAACGTGGTAGACTCGATGAGTCCCAACGTAAACTGGCCCGTGAATCTTCTCCGGTCGCTTTTCTCGATACCTGGACTTCTCCGGTGCTGTTTATCCATGGAGATGACGACCGCAATGTGGATTTCCAGCAAACCACGGATCTCGTCCAGAAATTGAGGAAAAAAGGGGATGTGCATATCGAGCTGATGATCGCTCCTGACGAACCTCATGAATTCATGCTGTTCAAAAACCGCATGGAGGCCTACAACCGTACGTTTGAGTTCATCGACCGCTTTATCGGCAAATAGTCTGCAGAAGTTGCTGAGAACTAAACCAGAATGTCCTTTTTTTTGTACCGGACAAAGGTTAAAACGATAAATACAAGGGACAATCCCAGAAAATAAAACACCCGCCAACCGACAAGCGCATAGTCAGGGCGAAGAACTCCTGTATCTATAAACTTGAAGGGACTTAGATAGCCGAATTTATCGGCAGACGGCGTCACTCTGGACAGTATATCGATGAAGTATGCCCCAACAATAATGCCGATCGAAAGGCTTATGATCGGGCGTCCTCTTTTGATCAAAAGAGAAAGAAAAAGACCTATAGCTCCGAATGTCAGCATAAGCAACAAGGCGTAAAACCAATGGATAAAAAAAGCTTTAAAACTGTAGCGGGAGTCTCCTTTGAATATTTCCAAACTTAATAATCCGATTGTGAAGATGACGATGTTCAGAAGGATCAAATTAGTGAGATAAACCGCCAATTTGCTCCGGACAACTTCTAGCCTTGTAACTGGCTTAGTGAGAAGAAATTCAGCAGTTTTTTCCTGTTCTTCGCGAGCCAGGATTTTGCCGGCAAGGAGGATGGAAAAAAAACTCCCGAGGAGCATGATAAACATCGCATTCCGGGTGGAGTAAAATCCTAGAACATTGGTCCACATATCCGCACTGGCGCCAAACGCCGTCATCATATTCTTCATGAAAGGATTTTCCAGGAACGCAGAGATTTGCTTGAACATGTCTTCTTGCATCAGGAGAGGATAAAAAGCCATCCCTAGAAGTATAAAAACTGCGACAGAAATACTCCAACCGATGAGGGAATTCCGGTAGCGCTTCAGCTCTTTGGTATATATGTTAGCGTTTATCATTTTCCTCTGAATAATAATGCATGAAGATTTCCTCCAGGGTTGGTTCTTCTATGATCAAGTCTTCGATATCTTTTCCATCCAAAGCATGGAGAAGGTCATTGATGGTTCCTGAAAACAAGAAGAAAAGATTATTTTTCTCCGGATTCGGATCGATTATGCCAGGGCAGTCGATTTCATCCGGTTCTGCCGGATGGTTGAATTCGATCTGGATTTTGCGGAGCTGCTTTTTCCTCAAGGTTTCGATATCCTCCACGGCAATGATTTTCCCATCCTTAATGATCCCAACCCGTCGGCACATTTTCTGGACTTCGCTCAGGGTGTGTGAGGAAAAAAAGATGGTTGTTCCCTTGCTGTTTTCTTCTTTAAGAATGTCGAAAAATTTCGCTTGCATCAGAGGGTCCAATCCGCTGGTGGGCTCATCCAGGATCAACAAGGGGGGCTGATGAATAAGACTTTGTAAGATCGAGACCTTTTTTTGATTTCCCCTTGAAAGATCGATAATCTTCCTGTCGAGGTCAAGGTCGAAAGTGCCGGCCAACTCAACGATCCTGGATTCACAGTCTGTTTCGTAAAAGTTGGCAGAATAGCTAAGAAGCTCATGCACATCCATTTTTTCATAATAATGGACCTCCGAAGGCATAAATCCGATCTGTTTTTTAATTTCTTTCGAATCTTTGACGATGTCCAAGCCGAATATCCTGCCCCTTCCAGAAGTGGGAAAAATCAATCCGAGCAATGTGCGAATGGTGGTCGATTTGCCTGCGCCATTCGGTCCGATAAATCCAAAAATCTCCCCAGGTTCGATCTGGAGATCGATGTTGATAATCCCCCGTGCTTTCCCGTAGTATTTTGTCAGGTTTTGGGTTTCGATCAAATACATTTTTCCCATCATAAAACATTTGATTCGTTCTCTACAATATATTTTTGGTAATAAACAATCAGAGAATTGACCTCAACTTTTTGGGTGTGATATTGTCATGTTTCAATATCTCTTCTCAAAGGAGAAATCGATGAAAAACAAAATGGCACGAATCTCGATTTTAATCTTGGTGGGAGATCTCATTTTGATCTGTTCTCTTATCTTCTTTTTTTCCTGCGATTCAAACAATTTTTCTGACGAGGATGTCAGTTCACCGATTCAGCTGGTCCCAGAGGATCAAGTGAGATTGTCCAATGATCCGGAAAAGACCGAAATTTTTCGAGATGCCGGATTGGGTCTATTTGTCCATTGGGGGCCCAACTCGCAAATAGGTTCAGAAATAAGCTGGCCATTGAACAATGCGAGTCGAGATTATATGGATAAATATTATTCCCTTGCAGAAACCTTTAATCCGACTGAATTCCTTGCTGATGAGTGGGCTACACTAGCTAAGTTGGCCGGAATGGAGTATGTGGTTTTTACCGCCAAACATCATGATGGCTTCTGCATGTTTGATACAGAATTCAGCGATTTCAAAATAACCAATACTCCATACACGAAGGACATCGTCGCCCAGGTGGCGGAAGCGTTTAGAAAAGAAGGCTTGCTTGTGGGTTTTTATTACTCGCCTGGAGATTTCCGTTATCACTTTGAAACAGGTGTGCCTCAAAATGGATTGATGACACCTGCGTTCGATAGCAAGACACCATTCGGGCCACAGCAAAAGGATTTTTTATCCTATGAACAGGGACATGTGGAAGAGTTGTTGACCAAATATGGAGACGTTTTTATGCTCTGGTTCGATGGAAACTGTGAGCCATTGAAAAAACACGCGTGGAGGATCAATCAGGAAGTGTTCATCGGAAGGGGAGAGATCCCGACGCCGGAACAACGAATACCGGGAGAAGTGGCAGATCATGCATGGGAAAGCTGCATGACGACAAGCTGGCAGTGGTCCTACCAGCCGCATCCAGATCTGCGAACGTCCAAGGAGGTCATCCACAATCTTGTCAAAATCCGGTCGCGCGGCGGGAATATGCTCCTCAATGTGGGACCAAAACCAAATGGGAAGATAGCCAGCCCTGATGAGGCCATTCTCCGTGACTTAGGATTGTGGATGATGATGTACGGAGAAGCTGTGCGTCAGGTCCGTCCTTGGATCGTGACGAACGAAGGCGATGTATGGCTGACTCACAAGAATAATGGAGAGACTTCTACGCTGTATGCCATAGCAGATTTTAGCTATGATGAGGTGGGGACATCGTGGCAGCAGTTCTCCGGACGTCGATTAAGCTTGAAATCGGTGGAAGCCACTGAGCAAACAAAGGTCTCCATACTGGGACAGAGTGGGGAGTGCCCATGGCATCAGGATGAAAGGGGACTGCACATAACGGCTTTCAACACACATACGGTTCAGATCATCGCTTATCCAGGGAACAATCCGGAATTTGTGCAAAGAGGACACAGCTGGGGTCCTGACTGGCCTGTTGCTATCAAAATAACCAATGTAAAGCCGGCAGAATCGGAGTGATCGCCAAGATCAACGGTTAAAAATATACTCAAGTCCTCTCGCTAAGCTGCTGGCAGGTACATGTCTCTCCCCATCGAGGATTTCCAGTTTGCTGATGAATCCCTTCGAGGCATGCGTGTTGATATAATTCTGAAAATCCGGCACAAAATCTGTGATCCGTCGGGAGTCTTCTGTTCCATAAATCATGAATAAGAGTAGGTCATTTACAATATCTTTTTTGATGAAGGATTCTGCCTTTTTCTGTATGTACTCCGGACAGTGCCCGATCATCGGGCTGCTGGCGATGACCGCATTAAACGTTTCAGGTTTTTCAAGAAGAGCATACACGGCAAAGAGAGCGGAGTTGGACATCCCGTATAGGACGGAATAATCCTTGGTTCGATAATTATTTTGGATATAAGGCATCAATTCGTTATGGATAAAACTCAAAAAATCTTTAGAGCCTCCCGAACCTGGACGGTGAGAGACAGCTTCTGGGATCATGTCACGGTTACGGTTCGTGTTCCATATGCCAACGACGATCATCTGGGGAGCCAATCCCTTTGCAATTAAGCCGTTAACGGTAGAAACGCATTTTGGAAAAGTCGCCTCCCCCTCAGCATCTAAGACGTAAAGAACAGGATATGCTTGTTCTGCTGTCTCATTTCCTTCAGGAAGGGAGACAGAGATGGTTCTTTCCTCCTCTAGGATTTTTGAGTAGACTTTGATGACCGTAGCTCTGTTTGACTCGTTGCCTGCTCGCGCAAGGGAAGGGAATGTTTGAAGCGATAAAGTCAATATGCATATGGAAACGATTGCTCTGAAAGACTTACGAAAATTCACTCTTTTATCCATATAGAATTATTCTGTTTTATTCCTGTATTTCATCATTTAATTTTTGCGGATAATAATTTAAAAGTCCACTTTTATTCGTATCGCAAAGAATCTGCCGGATTGGAAAGTGCGGCTTTCACTGTTTGGAAGATCACCGAGAGAAGGGCGACGGCTAGAGTCATCAACCCCGCTAAGATAAATGGCACAAGACCGATCGGGGTTCTAAAAGCAAAAGCTTGAAGCCATTTGCTGACCGCAAAATAAGCAGCTGGCCATGCCAAGATGTTGGCCACGATCACCCACCGGACATACTTATTTGTGAACATCAGGACGATACCGGAGACGCTCGAACCGAGGATCTTTCGAATCCCTATTTCTTTGGTTCTCTGTTCTGTGCTGTATGCGGCAAGGCCGAAGATGCCTAGACAGGCCACAAACACAGTCAACTGACAGAAGGAAATAAGCAATGATGCCAAACGTCTTTCCTCATCGTAGGCCCGGAGATGGAGATCATCCACATAAGCATAATCGAATATCTGTTCGGGAAAAAGCCCGAAAACGACCTCTCGAATCTGAGAAATGACTTCCTGGTTTCCTGCCGAAGGGAGACGGATGACAAGTTCACCTGCTGTCTCATCCACATGGAACAAAGCAGTCGGATAGATCCGCGAGTGTATAGAATTCGTGTTCCAATCCTCGAGTACCCCGATGATGCGATATGCTTTTTCTCCCCGGTATAGGAAGTGTCCCACAGGATCCCCTAAATCGAGACTCTGGGCAGCGGTCTCGTTGATGAGAATAGCCTCTTTATCTGTGGCCCTTCCATATTCAAAATTTCTCCCAGCTACAAGCCTAAGCTCCATGGTGGAGATGAAATCTTCATCGACCTCAATGGACTGGACGATCTTGCCTTGCTCCTCTTCTTGGCCCTCCAACCGAACGGTAGATATGCTGCGATTCTGGTCAGAGGGAAAACGATCCACAGATGAAACGGCCAAAGCTCCGGTCTGGTTAAGTATCTGTTCCTTCACGACAGGTGCATTTTTGAGACGAGTGGCATCTCGATTGTTCACAACGATCAGATTGTCCTTGTTAAATCCCAGGTCCTTGGTTTCAGAATACCGTACCTGTTTGAGGACAACGAGCGTGCAAACAATCAGAGCACCGGCAATGAAGAACTGAACACCGACCAGAACCTTCCGCAATCCTGATTTGGAAGGTCCTCTGGGAATCCCGGATCGGAAGATGACTGCCGCTTGGAACCGGGAGAGAAAAACAGCCGGATAAGATCCCGCGAGAAAACCCACCATGATGACCATGGCGCCGACAGCAGGAAGAATCCATGGCGTCGACAGAACTCCCAGGTTGAGAGTTTTGCCCAGATATACATCAAGACGGGGTTTGAAAAAAGAAAAAAGAAAAAGCCCCAGGCCCATGGCAATGGTTGTGAGGAGAAGGGATTCTATCAGGAATTGTTTTATCAAATGAGAACGCGTGGCTCCACAGGTCTTTCGTATGCCCACCTCTTTTAGTCTTCCGGCGATTTTTGCCGTGGATAGGTTGATAAAATTGATGGCGGCGATTATCAGGATCAGAAGTGCGACAGCGGAAAAGATATACAACCGTGTGATATTGCCCGAGTTGTCCAAATCGTTGTTCATGCCGTGGGTAGCATTATTTATATAGATCTTATCGAGCGGCTGCAGGTAGTAGGAAGCTTCCTTTTCGTCCTCATCGAGATGGAGTCGGGCAAGAGCTGTGATTTTTTCATCGACAGTTTTTGGATCAGAACCTCCCTGGAGACGGACAAAAGTCGTGATCATCCCCCAGCTCTGCCATTGATCGATCGCATCGCCGTGTGTTTGATGAAGTGTTGGAAAAGAAGCGATCATGGTTGTCCTTAGGGCAGTATTGGAAGGCATTCTCTTCATAACGCCTGTGACCTCAAATTCGAATGTCCTATTGAGAGTGAGACGCATAGTTTTTCCGATGGGATTCCCGTCGCCATAGTATTTCTGAGCAAGTGTTTCATCGATGAGAACGGTAAATGGTGCTTCGAGAGCAGTTTTGGGATTTCCTCGAACGAGAGGAATAGCAAAAACTTCCAGGATTTCCTGTTCGGCGAAAAACATCTTATTTTCTTTAAAATCTTGATTCTCGATACGCACCGGTACATTGTGTCTCCTCAAGATGCGGACACTTTCTTCGATCTCCGGGATAGATTCCTCAGCGGCTGGGCCGAATGGAGGAGCGACCACAGCGTTTAGCAGGACTTGGCCTCCCATCGGGATTCGCCCGTTTATTCTGAAAATACGATCCTTGTTTGGGTGCATGGTTTCAAAGCTGAGCTCATGAATGACATAGCTGGCCATAAGCAGGCATGCAGCCAGCCCCACAGCTAAGCCGATAATGTTAAGAAAAGCATACCTTTTATGCCTGAGGATATTCCTGTAGGCCAATTTTAGATAATTATTCAACATATCGGCACTCCCATAGATGAGATTTGTAAAAAACATCGGAAGAGATTTAAAAACCTGTGACCGATACCAGGAGCGGGCTGATCGGAGTCCATATGCGGTTGCCATCTCCTGAAATATTTCTTCATAATCCCCCGCAATGGATGATCCGGATAGCCGGCCAAGTAACCATGAAGCAAACGGAGGAGGTTTTATTTTGTTCATATTTTTCAAGCTAGATTCATTTATTGAATTCGGGGATAGCATTCCATAAATTGATCTGGTGCCGGCGCGCCAGTTCCAGAGCCTCTTTTCCTTCCAGCGTTAGCCTGTAATAGGACCGGCTTCTGCCGCCCCTTTTTGGCGTTGGATCTGCCGCTCGTTTTATCAGGAATTCTTTGCGGACGAGTTGATCCAGGGCAAAATAAAGCCCTCCCATGGTGTACGTTTTTCCGAAAATCTCGGAGACCTCGCGGTTGATAGGTACACCGTAAGCATTATCTTTTAGCTTAAGGACTGCGATAAGGATAGCTTCTTCCAGCCGGGTCAATAAATCCATCTTGCCTCCATTTCTATTTGATTCCAATATATAATACGTGGGGAACGGACAAAAGGTTGCCATGGCACGAAAACATATCTGTCCAGATGTGAACACTGGGTGTTCAAAATCGGATCAATATGGCTGGTGCGCTCTTTAATGCACCAGGAAAAATGACTGGCACATAATTTGCTTAGAAATATCGTGAATATGCAGTGAACATCACTCATTCGAGCAATAGGAGAGAAGCCATATGGAAAAAACAAAAGTATTCCAGTCCAGCCGTAGAGAATTTTTGTCGTGCATCCCTGCCGCGGCAGCTTTGTGTTTTGGATGCAGCCAGGGATGGAGACAAAACACTCACAAATTCCAACGTGAGATGCCTCCTGTAACTTACCTGCGATGGGCACAACAACGCAATATGAGATACATCGGTATCCTCAAGCATCTGGAGAAGGATATCGGGAAACAAAAACTCCTGGAATTGCTGAAAAAAGCGAGTTTTGCGGAAAATTTGGCTCTAGGGAAAAGGTTGTCACCTCGGATCAAATCAATGCATGCATTTGCGGGTCCGTTTCGGGAGGAGAAGAGCGGAGTGGGTCAGACCATTATCCGTGAGATCGTCGAGGACAATGAAACCGCATTCGAAATGAAGATTACGGAGTGCCTCACCGAGGTCGTCTTCCGCGAGGCCGATGCGTTGGATTTGGGGTACGCCTGCGTGTGCCATGCCGATTTTGGCCTTCCTGAAGGCCTGGATATCAACATCAAATTGATCAGATCCAAGACGCTGATGCAGGGGCACGAATGCTGCAATCACCGGTATGTTCTAGAATGAAAAGACTCAGGGAAATATTGTAAAACAAGAAATCAATAGGAGGTCAATGTGTATTATCTTCTCCTCTATGTCACAAACGGCCTTATCACAGACTGGAAAGTTCGTGAATGGACGGTTGTGATCGGAAGCGCCCTGTGAAAGCACAGCTAAAAAAAGCGTCAATAATTGTCTTTATCGTTATTTTTGGTGCGATCCTTTGTTTGGCTTTCATCGGCTCAGCCCAAAGTCGCAGGGATAAACGTGATCAACCCGAAAAGCTCATGGATATTGCCGGAGTGAAACCAGGGATGTCCATCGGAGAAGCCGGTGCCGGAAGAGGATATCTCACTTTCCATCTTTCCCGTCGGGTTGGAGAGATTGGGCAAATCTATGCCAACGATATAGATGAAAAATCTCTCCAATACATCACCGACCGCTGCGAGAGAGAGGGAGTGAAAAATATCGAGACTGTTCTCGGTGAAATTGCAGATCCCTACTTTCCAGTAACAGATCTAGATATGGTTGTCATGATCTATGCCTTTCATGATTTCACAAAGAAGGAAGCGTGGTTGAAAAATGTGAAAAAATACATGAAAATGGATGCCAGTCTTGTGATCTTTGACGGTTAGGATGCTCACACAGGCATGAATAAAGAATCGGTTGCAAAACTGGGGAAAAGTGCGGGATTCCAACTCATGCAGCACGATAAAATCCACAGCGGTTTGTGGGTATACATTTTACGTATTAAATGAAAGGAGAAATAGATGACCAAAAAGACATTCCTTTTAATCCTTGGGCTGGTTCTTGTTACGTGCTTATCGGCTGCGGATGAAGCCGCAGAAAAAGCCGCAGTCATCAAGGTCATCGACAATGCTTATTTAAACGGAATCTGTAATATGGGAGATGTGGAAGCTGTCAAGAAAGGTTTTCATGAAGATTTTAGCCTGAAAGGGATCAATAACGGAAAACTATCCGTGCTTCCCATATCACGATGGATTGAAATCATCGGCAAGCGCAAGGCAGAAGGACAATATCCTCCGAAAGAGAAAACCCGATTCGAATATCCGTTTATAGATATTACCGGAAATACAGCTATGGTTAAAATTCATTTCCTACGCGGAGATAAGCACATCTATACAGACTACCTTTTACTTCTCAGGTTTTCCGAAGGCTGGCGCATTACCGACAAAATCTATTTCAGTCACTAAAACAGAGTTGCTCATATTTCTGGACAGTAATGTTTGAAATGATACGCATATTAAAAGCTGCTCTAATCATGATCATAGTCCTCCATATCCTCTTGGTCTTTCCGGCCCTAGCAATCCATCGGGCAGGTGGAACGGAAAATAAAGACGTCAAGAAATTCCAGGCTCAGATCGAGGAGGCGTCCAGAGACTCAGGGATTCCCGGCCTGGTATTCGCCCTGAAGGAACAGGAAGGCCGCATCTTCACCGGCGCGGTCGGGAGCTCCGACATCGAAAAAGGAAAAGCCATGCGTACTGACAGCAGCTTCTACATCGGCTCGATTTCCCAATCGATGCTTGCAGCTGTGGTCTTTATGCTTGAAGAGGAGGGAAGACTCGAACTGGATGACACCATCTCTGATTTCGTGGAATTTCCCGGAGGAGAAGCAGTAAAGGTGGAAATGCTGCTGGACCATTCGTCAGGTTTCGCCGACTGGACAGGCCGGGACCTGACCTCAACAGACAACCCCAAACTTCCTGAATTGTTGAAAGCTCCACAAACTATCGACAGCTTGATTAAAATTGCCGCAGCAGGAAAACCGGCTTATCCCCCAGGCGAGAGGCAGGAAGCGTGCTACACCAATATGCTGTTGCTCACAAAACTCATAGAAAACATCGAGGATAAACCTGCATCGACTGTCCTCGAGGAGCGGATCTTCAAGCCGCTCGCCATGAGAGACACGCGCTATCTGAAAGCAGGAGAAAAATTGAAGTCTCTAGCTGATGGGTATCGTGCTGAGGAAGGCTGGGGCCAACCACTCGAGGGAGGCCTGACAGAGGTTGGATGGGTCGACGACAACCTCCGTGCATTGCCAGACCAGGGGATCGTCAGCACAGCTGGAGACGTGCTCAAGTACCATGTCGGGCTGCGAGAAGGAAAGTTGATCTCGCCGGAGTCTTGGGAAAGGATGCGAACCGTCCGCCCGGGGAAGATCAAT
This sequence comes from uncultured Eubacteriales bacterium, assembly GCA_964538085.1. Taxonomy (GTDB): domain Bacteria; phylum Acidobacteriota; class Aminicenantia; order Aminicenantales; family Aminicenantaceae. The sequence goes on from CAZIDF010000002.1 coordinate 234,969, forward strand.
GGCTTGGGCTACCTCGTCTTAAAAGGTGCGCACGGGACATGGGAGGGCAACACCGGGCATGCCGTTGGTCATCTCTGCATCAATCTCTTCCATGTGGACAAGGGATTTTACCTGGTTGTGATGGGCAACCTTGGGGACACGGGCTTGCCGGTTGCGAAGTTTTACAACATCAGGTATGGGAATTGAACCCCCGACAAAAAAAGGTTGACAATTTTAGTGATATGTTTTATTTTGTAAGGGATATAGGCAGATGAGACAAAAATGAAATTTTTATCAAGGCCGGAAGAAATTATCCTTTTCACGATCTTGAAGCTAAAAGAAGACGCCTATTGTGTTCCGATTCGAGAAAAAGCTTCAGTAATATCAGGGAAGGAGTGGTCTTTTGGCGCCGTCTATGTGCCGCTCCACCGGCTGGAAAAAAAGGGGTTCGTGAAGTCCTCGTTCGATGATCCGACTCCCATTAGGGGAGGGAGAAGCAGGCGTATTTACAAAATCACAGCGGCTGGGATGAAAGCGCTGGCTGAAGTGAGGGAACTCCAAGAAAACATGTGGGCAGAAATCCCGGAATTTTCCCATGAATAAGACCATTCCTCCAAGCATACTCGAAAAGCTCCTCAACACCATCCTGCCTAAATATGTTGGCCATACAGCGTTGGGTGATTTTGCGGAGGAATACGATCGAATTTCCAGAAAACGGGGGAGCGGCCCTGCTAATATTTGGTATCTATTCCAAATCATGAAATCTTTTCCTGCCTTTATCAAAAATTCCATACGATGGGGGAGTGTTATGTTTCGAAACCACTTGAAAGTTACCCTCCGAACCATTCGCAGACACAAGGGTTTCTCGTTCATCAACATCGTCGGCCTGGCCGTGGGAATGGCCAGCGTGATGATCATCATGCTTTGGGTTCGGTACGAGATGAGTTTTGACACACATCATGAAAATGCAGAGAGAATCTTCAGGGTGGCGATTGGGAATGAACCTGAGGGTGAAACAGCCCAGACAAAGCTGGTAGTCACTCCACCGGCTATGTCTCCGGCTTTATTGGAAGACTTCCCAGAAATTAGTGCGTCCACGCGGCTTTCCCGAGGAGGCGGAGAAACGCTTCTTTCTTATGAGGATAAACATTTCTTGGAATCCTATTATGCCGTCGATCCTGGTTTTTTTGATATCTTCACATACGATTTTTTGAAGGGGGATGCAAATTCAGTCTTCAGAGATCCTTATTCCATAGTGTTATCGGAGACAAAAGCGAAGAAATTCTTTGGGAATAAAGATCCAATCGGTGAAATCATCCAGTTTGACCAGAAAGCTGATTTTACGGTAACAGGCATCATAGAGGATATCCCCTCCAATTCACATTTGCAGAGGGATATTTTCATCCCTTTTGAAACATGGGGAAAACTTTATGAGGAACCTTTAGAGGCTTGGAAGTACATGAGCTTTTACACCTATATTCTTCTGGATCCTGAAGTGAATCCCCTTGAAATGGAAGCGAAATTCCCTGCGTTTACAGCAAAATATGGGATTCCGGAAGCGAGCCTGTTCCTACAGCCTCTTCTCAGTATCCATCTCCACTCCCACTATATCGGAGAGATCGGTCAGAATACCCATATCTCGACTTTACTGTTGCTCGGATCTATCGCCTTGCTAATCCTACTTATCGCTTGTATCAATTACATGAATCTGACGACAGCCAGAGCGAGTGCCCGGATGAAGGAAATCGGCACTCGAAAAGTGATCGGCGCCCACAGAAGCCAGATTGCCCGGCAATTCCTGGGAGAATCCACCATCATGGCGCTGTTTTCTTTTTTATTCTCCCTCTTCCTGGCTTCCTTATTTCTTCCCTTTTTCAATACCCTGGCAGATCGACATTTAGTCCTGAATGGGAAAACTCTCGTTCAGATATTGCCCGGGATTTTTTTCCTGGTCTTGTTCGTGGGATTTTTCGCTGGTAGCTATCCGGCTATGATCTTGTCCACTTTGAAACCCATTTCTGTATTGAGAGGTGGAATGGGTAAAAGTTTTCAGAAGACACGGTTGCGGAATATCCTGGTCGTTGTCCAGTTTTCGGTCTCCCTCATCCTTATCATCGCAACCTTCCTGGTCAAAAACCAGCTCGATTTTGTGAGAGATAAAGAAATGGGATTCGACAGAGATCAAATCGTTATCGTTCCCTTACATGAGAATAAAATCCGTCAAAATGTCGGGCCTGTCCTCGAAGAATTGAAAAGGAGTCCACAGATCCTTTATGCAGCTTCTTCTATGCACTTGCCCAATGAAGTGGACGCCACTACGACGATCAAATGGCCTGGGAAACCGGACGAGCAGAAGATTTGGATCAAAGTATCCGAGGTCAGCTATGATTTCACAGAGCTCTACGGAATAGAAATAGTCAGAGGAAGAAGTTTTTCCCGCGATTTTCCTGCCGATGAAAACGGCGCTTTTCTCGTCAATGAGAGTGCTATGAAAATGATGGGCGACGATTTTCGTCTGGGCATAGGACTGAGCCATTGGGGAAGCCCGGAACCCTCAGGACAGATCGTTGGCGTCATGAAAGACTTCCACCTCAATTCCCTACATGAAGAGATCCGGCCGTTGTATTTCTACTTGAATCCCAAACGAGGTAATCAACTATCCATCAAGATTCAAGGGGGAAACATCCCTGAGACTATCGCATTTATAAGGAAGACCATGGAAAAATTCTCTCCTTATTATCCATTCGAGTATCACTTTTTCGATGATGTGTTCAATACAGCTTACATCAGTGAACAAAAATTGGAGAAAATTTTTACTCTGTTCGCCCTAATCGCTATTTTTATCGCCTGCATGGGAGTGTTCGGGCTCTCTGCGTTTTTAGCCGAACAGAAAAGAAAGGAAATCGGGATCCGCAAAGTGCTGGGGGCATCGGTGGCAAAGATCGTTTATCTGCTATCGAAAGATTTGTTATGGCTTGTGCTCATAGCCAATATCATAGCCTGGCCCGTCGCGTATTATGCCATGAACCGCTGGCTTCAAAATTTCGCTTACCGCACCCATATCGGTCTGGGGACTTTTCTCATATCCGCCTTTCTGACAGTAATAGTTTCCATCGGCACGCTTAGCTACCAATCTATCAAGGCTGCCCTGGCCAATCCTGTGGATTCTTTAAGATACGAATAGCCGTTACTTTATCTCTTCTTTTGGATTAGTCCATTTTCGGATCGTTTTTTTCATCTCCTCTATATTGTCATAGCTGGATTCTCTCCGTTGCCGGATTTCTTCGACATAGCGTTTCGCCTCTTGCGTTGTCATTCCAGTCAGGACATACCTCGAGGCGGCCACATCATCGAAGCCGTCTGCAAAGAGAGCAGAGATTCCATAAAGAAACTTATGCGCTTCCAGTGGTTCGTAGAATATGAATCCGGTAAACACATCCTGATAGGTGAGACCCTTTTCCCGGACCGGAAAAAAGTCGAATTCATCCTGTCCAAAAGGTGATAAATCAAGGTCGAAGGCAACGCTGGGATTGCCCACGGCGGCAAAGGCCGCATCCCATTTCCCGTCTTGAATCGGAGCCATAATGACGTCTTGATCAGTGCTGCCGAGCATGATCCGGACGGAATTGATCATCACATTCGCCGTTCTATCTGGAAATGCCTCAAAAATATATCTTCCGACATTATCGCCCTTCTCGCCTCCGGGCTTTTCGAAACGGTCGTTGAACGCATGGCGGTAGTTCATGATGACAAACGCCTTTTTTCTGGCTTGACCGGATGACTGGATTTCTGAAAACTTATGAATGATTTGATCAGCCATGATCCGGTCGCGGTCGGGAAGAGCGGCCTGAAACGCTTTATACTTTTCCTGAGTCATCCCTTTCCAGTCGAATGGCACATCCGAAAAATGAAGGTAAATCTGCCTTTCAACCGGCAAGGAGGTGTTTAAACGGCGAAGCTTCTTCAGAAATTCATAAGAATTGGAATTGCTCCACACCGGATGAAACATCACATTTCGGTAAATGTAAAGTAGTTCTCTCTCGGCCTCCTGTTCATCAAGATTCCTGGATTTTAAATAGCTGTCGATATTTTTCGACTGTGTGATGGTTCCCAATTCCGTGAAAACGTGTCCTACCTCATCGATGAACCTCGGATCGCTGACCAATTGGAAAATAAAATCATATTGAGTAGCCTCCGGGTGGGCCCTTTCACAGAGGATAACGATGTCATGCTTCTTGAAGAGATCCATAACATAATCCACGGGATCTTTTTGTTTATTTACCAGAAAATTAACGTAAGGAACGAGGGCCTTGTGATATGTGTTGGATGGAGCCTTGGGTTCATGTCGACAAAGGATCATCATCAGCAAGACAAGCGGAAAAATTGTGTATCGCAAGTTTTGTTTGAATTTCATAACAACAGAACTCCTTCTTTTTGGGACATCATACAAATACTACGATTGGGCTATAAAAAAAGCTGACCTCCACCTAATTTCCGGTATTTTATTCTCACATGATCTTGAGAGCCTTGAAAAAGTACGATTTCTTGAATACATTGATTCCTTGGTGAATGATACACCCTCGTATTATGCGAAAAATTCCACTGGAAAGTTCCTTAGTCGTATGATATCTAGTACTCTTTTTTTGATGTTAAAGCCCATCGGGCATCTCACGATACAAGAGGAACAATCAGTACAAGCGATCGGGTTATCCTTGATGGTACTTAGATTTCTCGTGGCAGCACGCAGGTCCCCGTAGCCGTAAGCATACATGTAGCTGCGCAATAGTGTCGGAACATCAGGCGCTGAAGGACATTGTGTCAAGCAAGTTCCGCATCCCTGGCAGAACAGGCTGTCTTTATGGTTGTTTCTCACTAAGGCAATATATTCTTCCTCTTCCTGTGTCAATTTTAGGTCTGCCATGAGAGACAGATCTGTTTCCAACTGGTCGAATGTGGAAATACCCGGTACAGCAGTGTGGATGTTTTCGTTTTGCAGAACCCATTTGAGTGCTGCTCCTGGATTGTTAACGGCTTCTTGTTTGCCGGCCATCCAGGACTCTCCGGTAATGGTCTTCATGGCGACCACTCCCATTCCTTTTTTTGCGGCGTAGGCTACAGCTTCTTTTCTATCTTCGATATCTTTGACCTGGAAGTTATATGCGAGCATGACCACATCATAAAAATCGCTGTCAGCTGCTGCTCGAACGGCCTCTGGAACGAAACTGTGCGAGGCCACACCCAGAAACCTGGCTTTTCCTGTCTTTTTGAACTTTTCCATCGCTTGCATCAGGGGTTCGAACATGACCGATTCTTTTTTTGCGGCAAAAGGGAGATAAAAAATATCCACATAGTCTACATCCATGCGTTTCAGACTGCCTTCGAAATCTTTTTCGAACTTTGTAACATTGGTATCTTTTGCATAAATTCCCGATTTATAGTCAATCGGTTGGGGAATCACACCCGTGGCAAGAATGATGTCCTCCCTTTTGTAGTTTTTAATAATTTTTCCCACGAATTCTTCCACACGACCATTCAGGTAATATTGAGATGTAGCGATATGGCTGATTCCAGAATCAAGGGCTGTTCGGAGGAGAGCATCCGATGTGGCATCCATAGTACCCATGCTTACGATCGGGAGTTTTATCCCCGTTTTGCCAAGAGTGCGGTAGACTATTTTGTATTTTTTGTCCTCTTTTGCCCTTTTGATGGGTGATCCATCGGCAATGAAATGAGGCAGCGTAACCGCACCCGCAATGCCCGCCATCCCTTTGGAAAGGAAAGCTCTTCGATTCATATGCTTTTTTGTTCTGGTCATGATTCCCTCTCTTTATTTTTTTTAATTTGAAAAAATTTAATTTGCATTAACTATATTTTCCTGTGCTTTTTCCAAAATCAATATAATTTACTTTTGGGCTTCAGGATATTTTTTCAGGATTGTTTTCTTCAGGTCTTCGATGATCTCCGTGCTGATCCAGTGAATACCTCTGTCTTTTCCTTGACGGCGCTTGAAAAAAAGGTATTTTCCGTCAGGGGATAGGGTAGGTGCGGATGATCCCTCTTTTGTGTTTACCGTTTCACCTAAGCTGACTGCCTTTGTCCATGTGTTGTCACCTGTTTGAAAGGACACATAAATCTGGGGTTGACCGCCATCCTCAGGTCTTATGGTATCGAATACTATGTAACTTTCATCTTGTGCGACAAAACAATCGCTATCCAAATATTCGGAATTCACCTCTGGGCCAAGGTTTGTAACATTCGTGAACTTTCCCTCGATCCATTCCGCTCTGTAAAGATCCTTATCCCCAAAACCTCCTGGCCTGTTCGAAGCAAAAAAAAGGGTTCCCTTGGCTGAAAGAACAGCATGCACCTCATTGTGAACCGTGTTGACCTCGGTGCCGGCATAAATGGGCTGCGACCACTCGTTTTCCTTTTTTTCTAAATAATAGATATCCATATCTGCGGATTTTGGATGTGGCCGATCGGATGTGAAAAAGAGCTTTTTTCCATCCGGAGAAAAAGTCACATCGACATCGGAATATTTACCGGAAAAGAAGGCAATCTCCGGTCCGTACCAGACGCCATCCACCTGTCTGAAATATCGGACTTCATATTCCGGATGGGGACGTTCTGGAGTCCCCTTATAGTGAGAAAAAAACAGCTCTTTCCCATCTGGAGAGAATGAAACATTGAAGCTGTTCTTATCACCGAACAACACTCCCTCGTTAAACTTTACCGCCTTAAGTCTGGGAGGTTTTTGTCCCAGATACTTCCCTTTGAATTTCGGAGCATTGTCTGTTTGCGAAACAAGCGGGTGGATCGAACATAATAAACAGAGAGTCATGGCTATCGAGAACAACACACGACAGTGTTTTTTCATGTTCTCTCCTGTTGTCGAATTCTCCCTTTGTAATACTAATACGTGATTTTGCCCCAAAAGTTATGAATGTTATCCAACCCGTTGACTTCGCTCTTTTTCGTGTGTTAGATTTAATTGAAAAACTAGCGAGGGAATCAGAATGAAAAAAGCAATAACCCACCTGGTTATCCCGGTTGTCTTATTGTGCCTGATTTGTTGCAGCCAGGATAAAGATAGCGTGATTTCCGGTGTCATGCGAAACCTCGATTCTGCATCTTTTGAGATAGATGAACAGACCATCGATCTGGATGATTCAGGACAGTTCCAATACACGACTCGACTAACAAAACCTTCCTACATCAAGCTGGATTTTGGCAAAGAAATCTCTCTCTATCTCAAGCCCGGTAAAAGGATATCTGTCGACATTGATGCACAAGAAGCTTTGACATCCATAAAAGTAAGCGGTGATCAGAAGGAAATCAATGGATATTTGATTCACCAAGCTCATGAGTCACAAAAGGTTAATGAATACTTCAATAAGGACTTCCAAAATATTGTCAAGATGGAAGAGATGGACTATGTTGCCAAAATGGATGTTCTTTGGAAGCCATTCCATGATCGTTTGGAGTCTTTGATCGAAGAACAAAACATAAAGGATGAGTATCTCGTCAAAACACAGCGAGCGGCCATGCTTTATTCCCAGGCAAGCATTTTGCTCCAGTATCCGGATTGGCATCGTCAGGTAGGCGGGAATCCGGCCTACATGCCGTCCGAACGCTATTTTGATTTTGTGGATCGATTGGACTTGAACGATCCTGAATTGCTCGAAGTGGAAGAATACAAAAGTTTCCTCGATCAATATCTTGGCTTCAAAGCAGACGAATTGCTCAAGACTTCCCGCGCATTCGATAACAAAAATTACAAACGTTTCAGGGCCCAGATGAAAACAGCCCAGGATTTGTTTTCCGATCCTGTTATCCGTGATGAAATGCTCCATTCCTTCATGCACACTTTTATCAGGGACTATCATCATAAGGGCATCGATGATATTATCCAGGCCTTTGAACAGACTTGCACGAATCCTGAGGTGATCGAGGAGATCGCCAGACTTCAGCAACAAGACCAAGAGCTAAGAGACTCCTGCACCATCCGAGTGTATAAAACGATCGATGATGTGGAATTGGATGTATTCATTTATGAACCATCCGATCTTAAGAGGGGAGATCGAAGACCGGCCGTGGCCTTTTTTCACGGTGGGGGATGGGAGTGCGGTAAGCCGGAGTGGGGGCACATGCAGTGCGAACACTTTTCGTCATTGGGATTGGTCGGATTTTCTTTCGAATACAGATTATCCACACAGCATGATGCGACACCGATTGAAAGCCTCGAAGATACAAAATCTGCCGTTCGATGGATACGCAAACATGCAGAGGAATTCGGTATCGATCCAGATAAAATCATCGGATCTGGCTACTCAGCGGGCGGACATCTTGTCATGTGCACGGCCATGGTGGATGGTTACGATGAATCCTCGGATGACCTGTCTTTGAGCCCGGCCGTCAATGCTATGTTGCTTTGGGTTACACCCGCTGTCGTTTATCCCGGTTGGTTCACAAGTTTGCTTCGGGGGAGAGCCGAGTTGAGTGAATTCAATCCCGTAGAGCTTATCAAACCTGGGCTGCCCCCCGCCATTTTTTTCCAGGGGACAGCAGACGACACCGTGCCATACAATTCTGTCGTAGAGTATGTCTCAAAGTCGCGATCTGCTGGGAACCGAAACGATTTGGAAGTTTATCAAGGCCAAACCCATCTGAACTGGGGAGAAAACGCCAAGGATGTCCTGAAGAAGATGGATGAATTCTTGGTATCAATCGGTTACCTGAAAGATCAATGATCATTTCACATCGTCGGGCTTGAAGGTATCGATTATCTTAGCATCCACCCAGAATATATCGGCCTTGCCTCGTCTTCTGCTAGTGAAGAACAGATATTTTCCATCCAAAGAAACGCTCGGACAAATCTCTCCCGATGCGGAGTTGACACTCGGGCCCATATTCATTGCGACAGTCCAGTTTCCATCTTCTTTCCGGAAGGAGAGATAGAGGTCCTGACCCCCAAGAGTGTCCTCCCGTTCCTGGGAGCTGAAAATGAGATAGCTTTCATCTGGAGCGATAAAGGAATCCCAGTCGTTCCGGGTGCTGTTAATCGCATTCCCGAGGTTTTCTGGAGGGAGGTAACGCCCTTCAGTATATCGCGAGATATAAATGTCACATCCCCCGATACTATCCTCTCTAGCTGAGAAAAAATAAAGGTTGCCATTGCGAGCGACAGACGGATAGTTTTCACTAAGGTCCGAATTAACCGCCATCCCGATATTTTTCGGTTCCGACCATAGCATACCTCTTATCCGTTCGGACAAGTAAATGTCCAGAGCATCCAATGGTTTCTCGTTTTTCTCACGGGGGCGGTTCGATCCGAAATAGATTTTCTGTCCGTCTGGTGACATGGTAAAATCTCTATCCGTGTATCCTGACGTGAATGTCAGTGGTTTAGGTTTTGTCCATCGCCTGTTTATTTCTCTCGTTAGAAAGATCGACCAATGGCCTTCATGTTGGGCGTTGTAGTAGAACTCTTTTCCATCTGCCGTAAAAGACGCACACATCTCGGGCTTATCAAAGGTTGATATAATCTCGGATGCAAAGAGCTCGGCGGTCAACCCAGGCGGTTTTTGGCCCAGGTAGGGCCCTTTGAGTACAGGAAAATCATGATTCTGCATACCACTGATGAGTGAGATCCCTATGCACAGAATTACACCTATTTTCAAAGGCATTTTGTCTATTATCCAGCAAAAAACATACCAGCGCAATCATGACGTGAATGATTGCAATGCTATACCCGACAGTAAAATAATTTTACATTCTACCTGAAATGACAAAGGCTTTCTTCTGTTGAAACATTTGGCTAAAATTGATCAATTTCCGGAGTACGGAATGCGCTTAAAAAAATCATCCCGGTAGCTTTCTCCGATGGGAATCTTCTTGCCTCGTACCACGACCATAGATTTCTCGATGGTGTCGATTTTGTCGATCGCGACGACAAAAGAGCGATGGATGCGGATGAAATTATCAGAGCGAAGGTTGCTCATCAGATCATTCATGTTCATTCGCGATAAGAGCTCTCTCTTCAGCGAATGAAAAACGACGTAATGTCCTTTTTTTTCTATGTATAGCACATCGGAGGTGTCGACCTGATGTATGCGAGGGCCACTTTTTAAAAAGAGCATGTGGGCTGTTCCGCTTTTTTTATGTGTATCTCTCTGATCCAGCTTTTCCTCTTCTGAACGGGCTTTTAGGACTTTTTTAACGCCGCTGTGAAATCGCTCATATGAGATGGGTTTGAGCAGGTAATCGATCGCATCCTTCTCATAGCTTTCCACTGCGTATTCCGAATAGGCCGTGCAGAAAATCACTTGAGCGTTTCTGCCCCGAATTAATTCGGCAAGTTGCATTCCATCTAGGTTGGGCATATCGATATCCAGGAAAACAAGATCCACCTCGTTGGTGGCCAGAAAGGACAAAGCTTCTATGGAATCTCGGAATGATACAACTAGCTCGAGTTCAGGAGTATTATCGATATGTCGGGTAAGAATCTCGATGGCTCCGCCTTCATCGTCCACAATGATACAACGCAACATTTTTTACTCCTTTAATCGGATGGACAATCGGACCTTGAACTTTCCTTCTGCATCTGAAATTTCAAGCTGATGCCGTTCAGGATAAAGAATCTGGAGACGTTTTTTCACATTATCCAATCCAATCCCTGGATGTTTTTTTCGTGACTCTTCTTTTATGAGTATGGGATTTTCGATGAAGAAGCAAAGTTCTCCACCGCTCAATGAAAAACTCAAATGGATGTAACCATCTCCTTTGCTGCTCACTCCATGCTTGAATGCATTCTCGACAAAAGGGATAAGGAGCAGGGGGGAGATTCTATGATTTTCAAAATTGCCCTTTTTCTCAAATCGAATGTCCGCTGTGTCATTTTTGTCCAATTTAAGCCGGGCCACCTCGAGGTAATTTTCGATATGCTCCAATTCACTGGACAGACTGATCTCAGCTACATCGCTCTCATAAATCATGTACCTCATCAATCCAGACAGCTTCATTATCGCCTGTCCGGCTTCATTGTCCTGATTCCGTTGAGTGATGGCGTAGATGTTATTCAAGGCATTAAAAAAGAAATGGGGATTGATCTGTGAGCGGAGTAAGTCGATATCCGCCTTCATTTTCTCCTGGATCATTTTGTTTTCCTGGCGGTATTTCCTGATCCAATCCCGGCTGAGTCCATACAGGATTCCCAGGGTGTAGATCACTAGGTTGACCGGAAGAATCGGAAAATCATAGGATTTCCTGCGGTAGAACGTAATAATTTTATCGGAAATTTCGCCCGGTCCTGTAGGGAGGTTGAAAAGGCGCAGGATGACTTGGAAGAGCTGATATTGAAGGAGCGAGAGCAAAGTGATCAGGATGAGAGAAAGCACGAAAAACGGAATAATCCGGCGTTTTTCCAAAAATTTCGGAATGAAGTAAAAAACGACAGACATAAACAAGATCAAAGATATGCACACATCTACGAATCGTGAGGCATAGATACTCCCGTCGACTGTGTTGAAATCGTTGATAAAAACCGGAAGAGTGGGATGATATAGAATCCCGTAATAGGCGCCGAAAAAGACCACCGCAATGATCAGCTTTTCCAGCTTTGATGTCTCTCTCAAGCTCATAAGTAGATATCCCTCAGTATACACGAAATCTTTCGCTGAATCTTGCCTTTGGCTTGAAATTCCCAATACCATGGCATGAACAAGCCATTTCAAGACATGAACGGGATTTTTTATCATAAAATCCATCAAATTTGTCCACAAAAGCTGTTTTAATGCCATGATCATTGGCTTCCGTGCCATTGAGCTTTTCTATAGCCAGAATTCACGTATTATAAGGTATGGAGTCGAAAAAACTTTATGAATCTTCCCAGGAGAATGAAATGAAAAAGATACTCTGGCTTAGTTTATGTTTATTATTAGTTAACGGATTGGTAGTGTCGAACCCATTCCCCTCTCAAGAAAGGGAATCCCAAGAGGTTGGTAAGGAAAAACAAAAAACAGAAATCAAAGAATTGACGATCAGGAACTCGGGATTTCGATCCAGAGCGAACATCGTGATCCGATATCGGGATGATGATAAAAAGATCGTCGAAGTCATCGAGAATGGGAAAAAACTTCCTCCGTCGGAATTTTCACGCTATGAACCAGTCATGCGAAAAATATTGGAACTTCCACAGATAGATCAGCTCCTGCCTGAAATCGACAGAGCCAGACGACGGGCAGAGTCTCCAAGGATATCTGAAGAATCAAAAATCCGGGAGATGATAGCTTTAAGGGGAAGAATGGAAGGACTTGAGTCGGATATCGCTCGCCAGTATCAAGATCTAAATGAACTTCAACTCATGAACCAGTTGAATAGAATGACAGAAAAAATAAGTGAATCCAGCGAATTATCCCAAGAGGAAAAAATCGAACAGCTCAAGGCAGTCATCAAGAAGATAAACGCAGTGCAGTTGGCGAAAAAAGAGGAAGGTCGCCGCAGCACAATGTTGGAGGCAGCGGAATTTAGGGCCGTCAATGCCACACGGAGTCTGATTGCAGAAATCTACAAATCTGATGAGATGTCCTCTGAAGATAAGATCAAAGAGATCCAGGAGCTCCTCCAGCGTACTCGTGCAATGGAGAACCTGAGAGAGGAGGTGAGGCGGCGCAATTTGGTTGAATTCGAGGCCGCTAACACCATAAGAAAAATGCTGCAAGATATCGCTAAAAACAAGGATTTATCGGATCAAGAGAGAAAAAAAGAATTCGAGAGCATGCTTCAGGAAGCCAAAAAAATGAAATTGGAGAGTATGGAGCGTATGATTGGCATCGAAAAATTCAAATTCGAACTGCATCAGCTATTGAAAAACGAAGGATTACTTCCAAAGGGAAAGGCCAAGTTTAATTTGAGATCAAAAGAATGTCTGATCGATGGGAAAAAATTGCCCGATGAAATCCACAAAAAAATCCTGCAGCTTTGCGAAGAAACGCTTGGAAAAAAATTCGATAGGGATACAAAAATCATCCTGCAATTGAACGAGGAGCGTTGATTTCAGCATTCCTATTCCCCTAAGAAGAACCATTGACCTAACCGATCAGGTCATGTTACGCTCATCTTGGTCGTCAGCAGTGAGAAATAGCGGAAAAGGAGCTGTTTAAATGAGCAAAAAAACAACGATTTTCCTTGTATTAGTGATATTTACTGCCTCTTTTGTTTGGACGCAATATCAGGATCTCAACCAATACGAAAAACTCAAGAATCCACAAATCCGAAAGATGCCGGATAGGCAGAAAATGCTTGTCGTTGAAAAAAAAGGCGATCCGAATGTCACCGCTGGTGAGGGTTTTTCGAAACTCTATAGCACCTTTTTCAAAATACCAGGTGTCAAAATGGCCCCACCTCGTGCCCGATGGTTGAACACATTTACCGATCCCCGGAATGAATGGGTAGGACTCTATGCTCTTCCTCTGCCGGATTCAGTGGATTCACTCCCTCCTGGCGTGGAAGGTGCAAAGATCGATAATTGGGAATACGGAGAGGTCGCTGAAATCCTTCATGTCGGTGCCTATAGCGAAGAAACACCGACAATCGAAAAGCTCCTCGCTTTCATAGCAGATCAAGGTTATACGCTTGCAGGCCCCCATGAAGAGGAATACCTCAGAGGACCCGAATCAGGGCCTGATTCCTCCAAATATATGACGATTATCCGCTATCAAGTCAGACATAAATAATAGGAAAATTTTAGAGTTTATTCACAAACTCTTTGATGGTTTGCCCTGAAGTCGTTTGAAAATTCGGATTGATCTCGATCAATTCCTGCCAAGTTTGTACAGCTGCATCCCGGTTGCCCAGATCATAGAATTGAACGATTCCCTTGTTAAAGCGAGCGTGTTCATGTCGGGGGTCCAGTTCAATAGCTTTGTCGAATGAAGAAATTGCCTCAGAAGAATTACCACTGCGCCGGTACATGACTCCTAGGTCGGTCCAGACATTTGCGTTGTTCGGATTTAGGCTCAGGTATTTAGAATAGGCTTGGATGGCATCCTGAAATTTGCCTATGTCAAAATAAATATTACCCAGTTCCAGCCAAGCCGCCAGACTATTCGGATTTTTTTCAACCTCTCTTTCGAGAGCGAGCATCCGGCCTGATTGTTCCATGGATATACTCTGGCTTGGACTGTTTGGATTGAAGGATTTCCCCCCCATCGAACCGGACTTGTACAGACTGTACACGTTTCCGAGGATAAATCCCACGATTAAAGCCACAAGCCCGATGATTAGGGTTGTATTCAACGTGATGTATTTGACTTCAACCTCTTTGACTTTTTTCATGACATCTCCTTAATCTGGACTCTTCGTAAAGAATACCATTTTTTTATATTCATAAGATACCTCAATTGATTGACCTAACTATCGATACCGTGATAATCTCATTTCAGAATGGAGGCACATCATGGCATTGAAAAGACGGGATTTCCTAAAATATTCAGCTGGGACAGCTGGGTTGGTGCTGGCAACGGTTGCCTGTTCTCCTCAGGATAAAACTTCCGCTGTCGGGTCTTCGGAAAGATCTTTCAGCGAGCTTCGTCCCATGACAGGCGATGTTGTTCCGATTTTTGATGAAGAACGCTTGGAACGCATAGAAAAAGCCAAACGTTTAATGGTGGAAAACGGGATCAAAGCCATCTATTTGGAAGCCGGGACGAGCATGTTTTACTACACGGGAGTCCGGTGGTGGAATAGCGAGAGAATGTTCGGTCTCGTCATCCCTTCCAAAGGGGATATAGCCTGGAGCTGTCCTGCCTTCGAAGAGGATAGAGCCCGTGAATTGATCCGCTTCGGAGACGATATCCGCACATGGGAGGAGGATGAAAGCCCTTCCAGACGGATTGCAGAGATACTGAAGGATAGGGGAGTCCGGGACGGGAAGGTCGGAATGGAGGAAAGGGTTCGTTTTTTCCTGTACGATGGGATCAGAAAAGAAGCGCCGCACCTGGAGTATGTCAGTGCCGATCCTGTCATCATCGGATGCCGGGTAATCAAATCTCCGGCTGAAATTGCCCTGATGCAGAAGGCCAACGATATCACCATAGAGGCTTACAAGGCTTCGATCGCCCGTTTGGAAAGGGGGATGACCAAGGATGACTTCCAAGCCATTTCTTCCGCAGCTCACAGCGCATTAGGTGTCAGTGGAGGAATTGGAGCCCAGATCGCGGAGGCTTCCGCCAATCCTCATGGCAGCATCAAGCACATCGAACTAAAGGAGGGGGACATCGTCCTGATGGATGGCGGATGCAACGTCGATGGATACAGGTCGGATATCAGCCGGACCATCGTGTTCGGAGAACCGAATAAAAGACAAAGGGAAATGTGGGATCTGGCCAAAAAGGCCCAGGAAGCTGTGTTTGCCACAGCAGATGTGGGCGTTCCCTGCGAGGATGCGGATGCTGCTGCCCGTCAGGTTTACATCGATTATGGTTTTCCAGGAGGATATAAGCTTCCCGGGTGTCCCCATAGAGCAGGCCATGGAATCGGTCTTGACGGACACGAATGGACCTACCTTGTCAAAGGCAACAAAACACCGATGCAACCGGGGATGTGTTTTACCAATGAACCTATGCTGGTCATTCCAAACGAGTTCGGCGTGAGGTTGGAGGATGATTTCTTTATAACAGAAGACGGTCCTCGGTATTTCACGACTCCTAGCCCTTCGATCGGCGAACCTTTTGCTTAAATGATTATTTTTTTGACTTTCGATAGAGCTCATGCAACGATTTGACGTTTTCCATCGAGACGTGGTCATGATGCCTGAAACCTCCACCAAAATTTTTGGGGATGTGCATCAACTCATGGATAATCGTATCCTCTTGCTCTTTTTCGTCTAGCTTGTCGAAACGCTCGGATAAGAATTCCAAGACGTAAAAGGCTTTGATCCCCATCGCGATCTGCAGAACTTTGCTCATCCCGTGGCATCTGGCAATTACACGTCTTGCCGAGGAACCATAACTCCTGACACATACCACTTTGTCCAGATCGATATGATCGAGGTTCAATGTCCGAATGATATCCACGAAACGTTCTTGGATATCAGGGGCGATCTCATACCGTATGTTTTTTCGTTTTTTTTTCGGCATCCGATTTATGTCTTTTAAGCTCCCTATTGTGGATGTTCGTTCATACCTTGTCAATCCTTGACAACATTTTTTAGTTCCAACAAGCAGTTTTTTTTAAAAAAAGGCAACCATTTTATCGGTATTCCCGTATATTATAATATCGGTATTGCCGACAAAGAGGAAAATAACCATGAAAGAGCTGACAAAATTGGAGGAGCTGGTCATGATGGCCATCTGGCGGTTGAAAGACGAGGCTTATGGAGTGCATATCAAAAGCAAGATCAAGGAAATAGGAGGCAAGGAATATTTTTATAACACACTGTACACAACATTCGACCAATTGACTAGGAAAGGCTACCTCACCAAACATTTCGGGGAGCCATCCGCAGTTCGTGGCGGAAAAAGGAAGGTTTATTTTCACATTACGAAAGAGGGGAGAGGTGCGCTGGAAAATGCTTATAAACGCCACAGCCGCATTTGGGCCGGGATCGATGAGAAATCCTTCCGCCAAGACTATTCATGAAGAATATAAAGATTCCCAAAATTCCGTATTGGATTCTTAACCATATTTCTGCCTTCGATAGCAAAGATGCCTACTCCGGAGACATCGAAGAAGAGTTTGCCGAGATCCAAAAATGCCAGGGAAGAGCCAAAGCCAAACAATGGATCTGGTTCCATGCCATTGCTGCCATCCCTAGCTGGGGGCAACATTTTGTTTTATGGAGATTCATCATGTTTAAAAATTATTTCAAGATCGCGATAAGAAATTTTCTGAGACACAGAGGCTATACATTCATCAATGTAACAGGTTTGGCTATAGGCATAGCTTGCTGTATCCTGATCATGTTGTGGGTCCAGGACGAGTTGAGCTACGACCGATTTCATGAAAATGCCGATGATCTGTATGTCGCCACATTTAGCAACGGCAGCAAAGTCACGCCCACAGCTCTTTCAGACTATCTAAAAACAGAGTATCCGGAGATTATTTATACATCCCGTTTTTCGGGCCAGGGAAGGAATCTTCTTAAATTCAAAGAAACAGATATCTATCAAGAAGACGGTATCATGGTGGATCCGGATTTTCTAAAAATGTTCACGCTCCCCTTCATTAAAGGTGATCTTGAAACAGCCCTGGATGATCCCCACTCTATTCTATTATCGGAACAGGTCGCGCTCAAATTATTCGCCGAGTCAGATCCAATCGGCCAAACCTTGACTTATAACACAAGCCTGGATTTGAAAGTGACAGGCGTATTCGAAGACTATCCCTCCAATTCGCACATAAGTTTCCAGTACATTCTCCCAACAGCATTGGCGATGGCTTATAACAAAAACTACAACACATGGGATGTCAACAATTTGCGGACCTATGTGCAACTGCGCGAAAATACGCCTGTTGAATCTGTCGACGCAAAGATTACAGATGTTGTCGAAAAGCATCGACATCAGGATAAACGTGCCTTGTCCTTGCAGCCCATCACTCGGGTGCATCTCAATCCGTTCAACAACTCAGGGGGGACCATTTTGTATGTCTACCTGTTTTCAACCATGGCATTCTTTATCCTCCTCATTGCCAGCATCAACTTCATAAACCTCACAACCGCCAAATCCTCCAACAGGGCAAGGGAAGTGGGCATACGGAAAACTGTCGGCGCATGCCGATCTCATATAATCCGGCAGTTTTTCGGTGAATCCCTTTTCCTGACCTTGATCGCCTCTGGTTTAGCCATGGGTCTTGTTTTCCTGTTCCTCCCGATGTTTAACAACCTGACAGGCAAAACATTTACCCGGGAGCTATTGATCCAGCAGGCAGTGGTTCTGGGCATTTTGGGGATTATCTTCCTCACCGTGATTCTTGCGGGCAGTTACCCTTCCCTGTTCCTCTCCCGCTTTCAACCGGTAAAAGTGCTGAAGGGAAGACGGCTGACTGGAACGAAAGGATCGCTCTTCAGGAAGGTTCTGGTTGTGCTTCAATTTTCTCTATCCATATTTCTGATTCTGGGCACTTTGATGATTTTCAGGCAGGTCCATTACCTCAGAGCGCACGATGTGGGTTATAACCGGGAAAATATTGTCTATTTCGGTATCGGTACCCGATTCCGCAACAATTATGACACCATAAAAACAGAGCTGCTTGCCAATTCGAATATTCTGAACGTCACATTGACAGATATCGCTCCCTACAGGTGGCAGTCGAATGCGGGTGTCGGGGATGTCGAATGGGAAGGCAAAACCAATCAGCAGGTGAAGATGGTCATGACGAGTGTGGACTACGACTATCTGGATACCTTTGCCCTCAAAATGTCCCAAGGCCGTTTCTTTTCAAGGGAGTTTTCCACCGATGCATCCGATGCCTATGTGGTCAACCAGGCGGCCGTCAGGGCTATGGAGATGGACGATCCTATCGGTAAAGAACTCAAGGTCTGGGATTTAAGCAAGCGCGTTATCGGTGTTGTCCAGGATTACCATTTTGAATCCCTCCACAACGAGATTATCCCGATGGCCATGAGAATCGATCCCAACTGGCATAACCAGGCATGTGTACGGATTTCTCCCTATCGTATCCCCGATACTCTTGCATTCCTGGAGAGCAAATGGAAGGAGATCTACCCAGAGTATCCTTTTGAATACAGGTTCCTGGATGAGACTATTCAAAGCCAGTACCGTGCCGAACAGGCTATCGGAAAAATCGTCACCGTGTTCACCATTCTTGCTCTGTTTATTTCCTGTCTCGGCATATTTGGACTGTCTTCTTACACGGCTGAACAGCGTACAAAGGAAATCGGGATACGAAAGGTCCTAGGCGCGACCGTTTCGAGCATAGTCAAACATATATCCAAAGAATTCATTGTGCTTGTTGTGATCGCCAATGTTATTATCTGGCCTTTGGCCTATTTCGCATTGAACCGATGGCTGCAGACATTCGCTTATCGAATAAGCATCGGCTGGTGGACATTCGTGCTGACGGGATTTGCAGTCCTCATGGTTTCTCTATTGACAGTGAGCTGGCAAATCATTCGAGCGGCCACAGCGAATCCTGTCGACTCCCTGCGTTACGAATGATCGAATCAATATTTTTCGAGGTGTAGTTTTTTTCTTTTGTAATCAAAAATAACATTGAAATTCTGAAAGAATTTATTCCCCAGGATCCCCGCATATTTCGTTACGGCAAACAGACCTTTTTTCGATGTCGAGATGTATATTTTCATATCGGCACATTCGAAATTCCCAATACGGACGGATTCAGCCAAAGAAGCCGCGGCGGCTTGGACATCGGCTAGCGTTTTAAATTCCCCTTCAACAATTAATCCTCCCGGGAAACTTATTGTTAAAGGAACGCTTGAAACCAAAGAATTCACCTCGATTGCCACCTCATCGCCTTCTGGATAAGTAGCAAATTCCTCACTGTCAAAAAAGGAAAGTATCTTATTCTTGAAATCGATTTTTACTGAGTAATGGTAGAGAAGATCATTGCCGATCACTCCATCGATCTTCTGACCAAGCGCACTGGATAGGGTTGCTTCTGGATTTATATGATAATTGTCGATTATCTGTTTTTGTGGACCCAATAGTCATGGTTTGACAACCTGTGTCGAAAAGAAAAGACAAAGATCCAGAAGGTTCAACTGGTACAGAAAAAACCATATATCCGGATTTCAGCTCAAAGGGTATTTGAACAATTGGGGAATCTTCTCTCGCATGGACATTTAAAAAAAAACTGAAAGAATGGTGAGTACAAAAATGAATAACAGGGAAACTAAACGTTTTACACAACCTATAACATCGAAGGTTTAAAATTGGTTGCTTTATCCACTGATGACTAAACGTTTTTAAATAAAACTCCGTCTAACAAATTGATAAACATGGATGTAAAATGAAAGGAGTCGATATTTGGCAGAAAGAGGTAAGACCTAGATGGATGAAGAGGCCATTGTTCAAAAATGCAAGGATGGTGATCTTATGGCTTATCGTATGCTTTATGAACGTTATGAACAGCCCTTTCTACGCACGGCGTTCAGGCTGCTCGGCCGGCAGCAGGATTCTGAGGATGCTGTCCAGGAAACTTTTCTCAGGCTTCATCGAGGGATCCATCACTATAAGAGCGGCTCGCGGTTCAGCACTTATTTTTTCCGCATCCTCCTCAATTCCTGCTATGACATACTCCGAAAAAGAGGCCCAGAACAAACCAAGGATTTCGATATGATAAGCCATTCTCACGAATCCTCTATTGAACTCAAACAATCGATAGAACAGGCAATTGATTCGCTTCCTGGCCAGATGCGCACCTGCTTTGTTTTGTTTGCTGTAGAACAGTTCAAGCAGGATGAAGTCGCTCAAATTCTAGGGATCAGTGTCGGCACGGTGAAGGCCAGCATTCATCGAGCCCGGATGAAGCTGCGGGATTGGCTCTCGTACTCCCGTAAGGAGACGACAGGATGATCTGTGATTTTCTGGATAAATACAATGAGGGCATATTGAGTGAGCCTGAATTTAAAAAGCATGCAAGCAATTGTTCATCCTGCCAGGAAGTCCTCGATCTTGATGAAGAAGTTATGTCCTTTGCCAAATCACTCCGGCAACATATCGAGGCACCTTTCCTATGGAGCCGCATCGAAAAATCCATGATGGAAGAGATGGCTAAGGAACATCGTTTCAAAGAGAAAGACAAGGCAAGGAAGAGTCCCTGGAGATTATTCCGTCTCGCTTCCGCCATGGCTGCTATTATCCTGGTTGTGTGGCTCGGTTTTCATTTCTTCATTGACAACCGCACTCCATCTTCTGGCCTTATAGCCAAAAATACTTTCGCCCGAGTCGAAAAGAAAGAACAGGAATACATCAGGGCCATCCAAGACCTGGAAAAAAGAGTCCAACCCAAGATAGCCGATATGGACTTACAGATGGTTTTTCTCTACCGAGATCGTCTCGAGACAATCGATGCCCAGATTGAGCAATGCCAGGAGGACCTGGCCTTCAATCCAGCCAATGCACACATACGCCGATTTCTGATGATGGCGCTTCATGATAAGAAGGAAACTCTGGCCGAAATCCTGAATCCTGAGAAAAAAAATTGAAGCCAAGGAGGTCGTTATGACAAAAAAAATAAATTCGATTCCTATCATGCTCCTATGTTCAGTTCTTGTGCTGATCACGGCAGTCGAAGCTAGCCCTTTGTCCAAACACAAGGAATCCCGGGCGTTCAGCCAATCCGCCGCCACATCCCCTGGAAAAACACTCTACATCGACACATATTCCGCCGATCTGACGATTACGACAGGAGACGAGAATGCCGTATCGGTTGAGGGAGTCGTTGAAGTGAGCGATGAGGACAAAGAAGTTGTCCAGTTTTTTATGGATGAAACAGAGCTTGTCCTCGAGCCATATGCCGACGGCCTCAGGCTCAGGCTGATTTCTCCGATGGATGAACTCCGTAAGCGTGGAAAACCCCCGAAGGAAGGCATCTATCGCCGGTTTTATAAAGGAAATAAATTTATATTCAAGCTGTCCTATTCGGCCCATTTATCGATTCGCATTCCAGCCCGGCACTCCCTTCAAGTAGAAAATGCATACGGAGATATACAAATAGGCGGGATAAACGGAGAATTGAGCATAACCAACCGTTCAGGGAAGGTCAGACTGGATAGCTGCGCAGGAAAATTGAAACTCCGAAACAGCTATGATCTCGTAAAAATTCCAGGGTTCAAAGGTCCGGTGGACATCAGTAATCCAAGCGGTGAGGTTAGTTTAGAGGCAATAGAAGGCGATGTCCGGATAGAAAATAGCTACGAACCAGTGACTTTTAGAGGGATCGGTGGGAAGCTTACTATTATCTCAAAAAGCAGCGAAGTAAAAGGAGAAGAGGTGACCGGAGACTGCGAGATTACTTCATCATACGAAAAAATCGACGTTCGGGCTGTAAAGGGAAAACTTACCATCAAAGCTCCGAGCAGCCAGGTGGTTGCCGACAACATATCCAAGGAGGCATGGATCGAAAACAGCTATAATCCACTGTCTATAACCAAGGTAGGCGGCGGTCTCAGAGTCTTGAGTAGTTCCAGTGCTGTAACTGTGGACGACATTGGCGGCGATGCTTTCATACGAAGTTCCTATGAAAATATCGATGTCTCACGGATCCGCGGTTCGGTCGAGATCGAGAGTCCCTCGTCAAAAGTTTCGGTCCAGGAAATCGTTGGGAATGCCATTATCGCATCCTCTTATGAGAGCGTTACAGTTTCCGATGTAGGAGGATGGCTGGATGTGCGTTCTCAATCTGCAGGAGTCAAGGTTTCAGGCATAAAGAAAAACACCTCTATTGTAACATCCTACGAACGTATCGAGGTCGACGGGATCGGAGGGGACCTGAAAATCGATGGCAGTTCCTCGAGTGTCCTGGCCGAGGATGTTTCAGGGGATGTGAGCGTTAAAAATTCATACGAAGGCGTTGTCCTGCGCAGAACATCTGGATCCATCAAGGTTCACGGAAACAGCAGTCGTATAGAGGTTGAGCAGATCGAGAACCTTCCAAAGGAAGGTGTGATCGAGCTTCTGACAACCTACGAACCAGTCACATTAATCCTTCCGAAGGACGCGGATGTCATCATCTCTGTGTCGTCTGGAGGGAAAATTTCTTCTGATTTCCCCGTTTATCACATAAAGTCAAAAGCAAAGTTACAAGCTGAACTGCCAAAGGGAGGCACTTCCATCCGGATCGAAACAAGCGGTACAATCGATATCAAGAGCAGCCGAATAACATTGAAAAAAGAATAATCATTCATAACGCAGACTGTTTGCAGGTTTGGCACTTGCTGTTCTTATGGTCTGAAAAATAAAAGTGAAAATGGCAATCGATATCGTCGCTAAACCTGCCAGCAAAAAGACGACCCAACCGATTTTTGTTCTGTAGGCAAAATTCTGTAGCCATTTGTTCATGATGAACCATGCTAAAGGCCATGCAATGATATTGGCCAGTAATATCCATTTGATAAATTCTTTAGACAGAAGCAGCACAATTTTTCCCATCGAAGCACCCAGCACCTTCCGGATGCCGATCTCTTTGGTTTTTAACTCCGCCGTAAAGGATACCAATCCAAGAAGCCCTAGACAGGCAACCAAAATGGAAAGCGATGAAAAAATAATGAAAAGATTCTGCATTTTCTGTTCGCTCTCGTAAAGCTGATCGATACGGCTGTCCAGAAAACTGTATTCGAACTGTTCTTCCGGAAATGTGCCTTCCCAAGTCGTTTGAATAAAATTCAAAGTTCTCCTGACATCTCCTGGCCTAATTCTGACTGAGATTGCATTAATATTGTCTGGATAGAGCAATAGGGCCATCGGCTCGATTTCTCTTCGAAGAGAATTGAAATTGAAGTTTTTAACGACTCCGACAACTTGTTTTGCACTGTCAGAATATGCCCCTTCCAGTTTTTTCCCCACCGCTTCCTCGGGTGTCCAACCGATCCTTCGGGCAGCGGATTCATTCAGTATGAAGGTTCCCTCTGTATCCGAGCTGAAATCCCTTGAAAACGCCCGACCAGCAAGGATCTCCATCCGGTAAGTTTCCACATAATCATAATCGCACGTAAATAGAATCAGACTTATGGGTTCCTCTGATTCTGGACGATTTACGTAACTATTGCTGTAATGGGAATCGGCAGGAACCTCGGATGAAGCAGATGTGGATACAATCTGAGGATTTTGCATCAGTTCATTCCGGAAAGATCCATAATTTTGTGCGACCTTTTGGCTTCTAACGGGAATGATTACCACGTTTTCCTTATCAAAACCCAAAGACAGGGTCTGGATGTATCTCATCTGTTTATACACGGTGAAGACCCCAACAATCAGTATGATGGATATGCTGAATTGAATGATAACCATGTTTCTGCGGAAAACAGACTTTCCGCTTCCTGAGAGCGGACCTCCTTTCATGACTTCGACAGGTTCGAATCTGGTCAGATAATAGGCTGGATACAGTCCGGCTAATACGCCAACGGCTAAGGTTGCTCCCACAAGAATGAACAGATTCTTCAGTTGCAAGAGTGAATAAAGCGATAGACTTTCGGCAAATAACCTGTTAAAGGCCTGAATTAACACCGAGCTCAAGACAAATCCTAGAGCTAGGGAAACAAAGGCCAACAGCACTGATTCCTGAATAAACTGTCCTCTGAGCTGGTGTTTTTGTGCCCCTATTGTTTTACGAAGGCTCACTTCTTTCGCTCTTTTGCTGGCTCTGGCTGTGGACAAATTCACAAAATTCATGCAGGCGATGATCAGAATAAGCAGAGCGATGGAGGAAAAAATATAGATCGATAGGATATTCCCTTCCGGTTCCACCTCCCAATTGATGCTGGGATGTAAATGGATATCCCTAATGGGGAAGAGATGCATTTTGAGCACCTCATGGATACTTCGGCCTTGCAGAAGCAAATCCCCGTACTCGGGTTCCAGGCGTTGTGTGACAAAATTTATTAGTTTCTCCTCGAGGTCCTGTTTCGAAGTATTTTCCTGGACCTGAACATAGGTATAAAGATAATTACTTCGCCAATCTTCATATGGCTCTTCTTTATAGGAAGCGATAGAAATGAGCATGTCGAAATGAATATGGGAATTTCCAGGCACCTTTTCTAGAATTCCTGTCACCTCAAAGTCGGTCTTCTCACCCCCCATCTCAAATGTGAGCGATTTTCCGATAACATCTTCTGTCCCAAAATATTTAATCGCATTTTCACGGGTAAGAACCACTGTCATTGGCTCTGAAAGAGAAGTTTTCTCATCGCCTTCTTTCAGGCGAAAACTGAAGATTTCAAAAACAGAATTGTCTACAGCGTACATTTCCTGCCTTTGAACAAAATTTTTATGGTCTTTGATCGCAAATTCTCTTTTCCAAAAGCGCACCGCATTCACGATCTCTGGATAATCGTCGATCAGGGCTTGTTTGTATCTGCCGCCTGTGATCGGCCAGCGGCTGTACAGGTTATCGCGGAATAATTCCCGCTCAACCCTGTATATCCGATCGGCATTTTCATGAAAACGGTCATAACTCAATTCTCGCAACACCCAAAGACTGATGATCATGCAGACGGAGAGTCCGATAGCCAGCCCGAACACATTGATAAAAGAATACAATTTATGCCTTATGAAATTCCTGTAAGCGATTTTCAGATGATTTTTGAGCATGGTGAACTTCCATGACACATTGCGTTTTAGATATCCCTCGAACGATTTTAGGGTGTTGCTCCAATACCAGCACTTTGCTTTAAAGCTGCCCTCAGATCTAACGATCTCTAAGAAAGTCTCTTCACAGTCTTCTATGATGGAATGCTTTTCGTAATAGGCTGACATCAGTTTAAGGAGCGTTCTTGCCAATCCCGGGCTGTTATATCTCTTGTTGTCAGTCAAGGTCTATTTTCCTGAATCAAAGCTGGGAATACTATTTTTTATATGCTCATGCATCCTGAGAGTTTCTTTAAGAGCCATTTTTCCTTTCTTGCTGATCTTGTATATGGTTTTGCTTCTTCCTCCTCTAACAGGCTTAGGATCGCTTTTGTGAGATGTAACGTATCCTTTTCGAATGAGGATTTCCAGAAGATTATAAAGTGTCCCATACACAATCTCTTTTTTGGACAGCTCGATGACCTTCTTCCTTAATGGAGCTCCATGGGAACTTCCTTCCAACATCAATAGCGCACTTAAAATTATCTCTTCCTTGACCGCTAAAATTATCATTTTCATCACCTCTCATGTTACATCGAATAGTTCGAACATATAACTGCAAAAAGTATGCCAAATCGTTGTTCTGAGGTGTTTTGATCCTCATAAAAGCAAATTTGTCCGTTCTTGAACAATCTGTATCCAATTCCGAACAGCAGATCGGCAAATCTAACGTTTGAATAGGAGGGCAGGGAAGGATAATGATGAAACATATCCGCGAGTTCTTCGTATAATTTCGTATAATAAAGAAAAAGGAGGTCTTTATGTCGAATCGATATCGTGCCGCTGCTTTTATTGCCAGTTCCATCCTCCTCGCTTGTATTGTTCTTGGATTTCCAGATTCCAACAGAAAGGCAATCTTATACCAAGACGAAGTGACGCTGAATCAGTGGGCAAAGGACGTGGATTTTCTGGCTGTAGAACTCCCCAAAAAGCATAAGAATCTATATCATAATATCTCTGAAGCCGATTTCCAAACCCAAATCGAAAAACTCAAAGCAACGCTTCATTCAATGGATCAGAATGAAATTTTAGTCGGTCTTTTGAAAATCCTTGCATCCGTAGGAGATTCGCACACCACACTTGGATACAGGCCACAACGAGCCATACCGCTTATGCTGTACTGGTTTAAGGATGGGATCGCAGTATTGAATACGACCTCCGAATACAAGGATATCCTATACGGTAAGATCACAGCCATCGAAGGAAAGCCCATTGCGGACGTCGTGGCAACCCTGACAGCGATAATTCCCCATGAGAACGAAGCTCAGGTCAAGAATAACATTCCGAACTTATTGACCGACACCGTGATCCTCCACGGCATGAAGCTCATCCCTTCACATGAGAATGTTTCCTTGACTGTACTCACGGCGTTAGGCAAGGGGATCACTCTGGATATAAAACCAGTTTCTTTCTCGGATAAACCTGATTGGCTCGTCGATACATCCGACGATAGCGATGCACCTTTATATCTCAAAAACCGCAAGCAGTATTATTGGTATGAAATGCTTCCCGATTCACAGACAATTTATTTTAAATACAATTCATGCCAGAACATAAAAAGTCAGCCCTTCAGCGATTTTGTCAAAACATTTTTTTACGTAGCAGACACGCAGAAAGTAAAAAGGATCGTCATCGATCTCCGTCATAACGGGGGTGGCAACTCTGGAATTTTCGCCCCTTTCCTCGAGGAACTTAAAAAAAGATCCCAATTCCTCCAAAAGGGGAGCATCTATGTTTTGATCGGGCGACGGACCTTTTCTTCGGCAATTCTGAACGCTATAGATCTCAAAAAACAAACGCCTGCCATATTCGTCGGAGAACCGACCGGCGGAAAACCCAACCATTATGGTGAGGTTCAGATGTTCCTTCTGCCGGAGTCTGGTCTTGCGGTGACTTTTTCCACAAAATACTTCCGCGTCATCGACGGTGATCCAGATTCTTTTGTTCCCGATATCCTCATAGAGCCTAGAATCTCGGAGTATTTAATAAAAGCCGATCCGGTGCTTAAAAGCGTGCTCGAGGAGAAGAATCCATCTTGAACTTGTACTCCTTGGGCGGCTCTGCTCCCATCAGGTGTTTGACAAAATAATCCCAGCGACGCCTCATCCAGTAAGATCCCCGGCCTAATCCATGACCGGCGTTGGGAAACAGGATGAGATCGAAATCTTTATTGGCCTTTATGAGCTCGTCCACGACTAGGAGCGTATTATTCATGGGTACGTTGGAATCCATGGTGCCATGAGCCAGCAGGAGCTTTCCCTTCAGATTCTTGGCCAGGAGCTGGTTCGCCTGGTTGTCATAACTTGTGGTGCCGTCGGGGTATGTTTCTAAGAGACCTTGCCACTTTTCGCCCCAGTCGTCTTCATAGCTTCGATTATCATGATTTCCAGATCCGCTGACAGCCACCTTGAAAAAATCGGGATAACGGAGGATGGCATCAGTGGATGCAAACCCGCCACCCGAACCTCCGAAGATTCCAACCCTGTCGATATCGATCCAGGGATACCGTTCGGCGAGCTGCTTCATACCGGTGATCTGGTCCGGCAGCCCGTTGTCACCCATGTTCCCATAATAGGCAGCATGGAATGATTTTGATCGCATGGGTGTCCCCATTGCGTCAAGGGAAATCACGATAAATCCCAGTTCGGCCAGGGCTTGTCTGTCTCCGCGTGAAGCTGAAAAACTGCGGCTCCCCACACTTCCTGTTTGTGGTCCAGGGTAAATATTGTTGATGATCGGATATTTTTTTTCAGGATCGAAGTGGGTGGGTTTGAACATCAGACCGTAGAGGTCAGTCTTGCCGTCCCTGGCTTTAACCGTGAATGGAATCGGCGGTTTCCAGCCTGTCTCGATAAGGCGGGATATGTCGGCTTTTTCCACAGCAAGACGCTTGATGCCATTTTTATCCCGAACCTCGCTGACAGGCGGCTCCACTGGAGTGGAATAGGTGTCGACGAAGTAATCCCTCGTCGGGGATAAAGAAACAGTATGGTTGGCATTCGCAGGAGTCAAGAGCTTGAAATCGGATCCATCCAAACCGATGCTATAGAGATATTGGAAGTAGGGATCGTCAAATTCCCGGCCTGCTCCAGTGAAATAAAGAATGCGTTTATTCCTGTCTATCCGCAGCACCTGCAGCACGGTCCAGTTTCCGCTTGTGATGCGATTCTTCAGCTTTCCTGTGTTCAGGTCATACAGGTATAGATGTCCCCAGTTGTCACGCTGCGAGTACCAAATTACCTCGTTCGATTCATTTAATACGTGCCAGTTAACGCTGTTGAAGCCCGATTCGAAAAACGTATCGACTTTTTCTTCAAGAACATCACGGACTGTGCCTGTTTCTGGATCGGCTATCCGGAGAAAAACATGCTTGTGGTCACGAGAAACAGAGACAAAAGCGAGCTGGGCAGAATTCTGGCTCCATTCTGCATCGGCCAGCTCTCCTGTTCCTAAAGCGATGTGATCAGTGATGGTGGAACGATGCTGGTCAGGGGGCATTTGAAGCCGCACGACGCGAGGCCCATCGATATGGATCACCACTCGATGGATCCGGAAAATTTCCTTATCTTCTGGGAGCGGGTACTTCCACGCTTCCAGCTTCGGATGTCCGACATTCGTTGTCACGAGGTACATCTCGCCCACACCTCTCCCGTCGTGTTGGAAGGTTGCGATTTTTTTTGAATCGGGAGACCAGAGCAGAACGGGCCGGTCGCTTTTTGTCCAGCCAGCGTTATTCGTGGCATATCCAAAATCCTCCACACCATCGGTGGTAAGCTGCGTTTCCGTTCCTTTAGAAAGCTCTTTGACCCAAAGATTGTGATCGCGGATATACGCACCCATTGTGCCATCAGGGGAAACAATCATATTGCGGTCGATCCTTTTCCTTGGCTCTCCTTTCTTGCAGAGATTGTTCTGCATATCGTATATGTACTGGATAGAACCCAACGCAAACACCAAAGAATTCCGATCATCGGAAAACTCGATGCTCTGAAACGGCAATTTGAACGGCTCATATGCTTTATCGGCAACTTCGGATAAGGCTGAGGCCAGTTTTTCATGGTCAAAGGCTCTCATCCTTTGCTTTTTCTTCGCATCCACAAGGACAAACTCGTAACCCTCCGGGATATCGTTCCGGTACCAGAATGTGGTTTCGTCGATCCAGGTCGGCCGCACACTGGCACCAAATACCAACGGATTGGTATGCTGGCCCAAAAACTTTTCGGCATGAGCATAATCTTCAGCTGTCAGGATCCGCTTGTTCTGTTTCTGTGCAAATGCGGGAAGAAAAAATGCAAGTGTAAGTATCCCAATAACTAAAAATGAAAAACACCTTCTGATTGTTTTCATTCGTTCTACCTCCTCGAATATTTTCAGACCTCTGAACATACATCATTTGCAGCACAAAAACAATTTCCCAAGCCCATTAATGCATTGACCTGGCCTATCAGGCTATGATAAGAAATGTCTCAATCAGAATTTCATGAAAAATCAAAACGAGATCCTGGAAGATTGTCAAAAGGCAAGACCCAAAAAGGACTACACTCACTTTCAAGAGCTTATCGACAACCTCCCTTACATTTTCATGACGATATTGGGGGCTCTGGTTTTTATAATCGGTCCAGAGGCAAGAAAACCCAATTGGCTATTTGCCGGATTGTATGTGTTTTATGGCGTTGCAGGCGCTCTGTGGATCATCATCTTTGTGTGTCCCTACTGCCACTTTTATGATACACGTGCATGCCCGTGCGGCTACGGACAGATCTCTGCAAAGCTGCGTAAGGTCCGGGATCAGTCCCGTTTCAATCAAAAGTTCAAAAAACATATTCCTGTGATAGTTCCGCTTTGGATCATACCTGTTATTGCAGGAATCGTATTTTTGATCGATAAATTTTCTCTGGAACTGCTGCTATTAATAATACTTTTTGCCATCGATGCATTCTTGGTGTTGCCGCTTATATCCAGAAAATATGGATGTGCTCATTGTCCACAAAAAAGCACATGCCCCTGGATGACCAAATAAGCCGAATCAAACATCCTCATTTAAAACCATTCAGCGGTGAATACGTATCTGTGCCATACTTGGACCGTTACTCGGCTTTTCCGAATTCTCGGGACATTGGAGTCAAAGTCTCAAGCAAATGCCAATTCGATTGGGTGCAATGATTAGGCTCACGTGATCGTTCTTTTTTTTCTTGTGCAACGTGGGTATCATGTATCCGATGGCGAAGCCGAAAACAGCACCAGCAATGACATCAGTAGGATAATGTTTGCCGGCTTTGACCCGGGCATAACCAGTCATCGCAGCAACAGTCAAACTCGAACCCCATAAGAGCTTTGTCCAAATGGAATCCCCATGGATATCGGTCATCACTTTGGATATGAATGTAGCTGCAGTGAAGGCCGCCGCAACGTGCCCTGAAAAAAAGGAAGAATACGCATCGTCTCCTCCTATAGCATACCTTTCCTCGACACTCAATGCAGTATTGTAAACATAGGGCCGCCTTCGGCCTACCGTTGCTTTTGTCATATAAGTAAAACCAGTTAAAAAGAGAGAAGATTCCAGGAACATGAACGCCACTGTCCCCATTTCGGACAATTTTGCATGAAAAAGCGGAGGAACAGTCATCAGAGCAAGTGAGGAATAGACCAGAATATCTCGGTATCGATCGCTTCTATCGCTCCATTCGGGGGACCAATTATATGTTGCGCTGCGATCGAAGCCATTCACATCATTTCTGTCGAGCAATCTTATATCATCAAGAGTGATCGGAACCTGATTGTCCACAAGTGATGAACCAAGGGTGGTCATACCGAGGCCTAAAGGAAGCAAAAAGAAGTCCTGTTTTTTAAATTCATAGGGAAAGGCACTATTCTGGGCGAACAGGCCATTGGAAATCAAAACAAGGGCCAAAAATGTTATCCATGCTCTTTTCTGGTTCAATTTTTCTCCTAGATGTATTAAACACCCATCCATATCAATTTTCCACCGAAATTAATTATGCATTCTGATTGATGAATGATCGGTCTGCCTCTATAATTGTGTGCACAAGGAGAAGGAAAAATGAAGCGAACATCTTGGACTGTATTCATCCTTATTCTTTTGATGGCATCCATTCTGACTTTTTTTCATGCATTCGGCAATGCCGATCAGACAAAAATCCTTAAAGTCAACCAAATAAGGCTCGAACAGAGAATCGAAAAACTGGCCGAATTCGGAAAAACACCGGAGGGAGGGATCAATAGAGTCGCGTTCAGCGAAATGGATATCCAGAGCCGTGAATATATTCTCTCTCTCATGAAAGATGCCGGATTAAAAATCCATATCGATGAAGCCGGGAACATCATCGGCCGCAGGGAAGGGACCGATTCATCCCTTCCTCCCATCGTTTTCGGCTCCCATACTGACACCGTTCCTCAAGGCGGTAAATTCGACGGGGCAGTCGGAGTTCTTGGCGCCATTGAATGTGTTCAGGTATTACAGGAAAATTCTGTGGAATCACATCATCCCTTAGAAGTCATCGTTTTTACCGATGAAGAAGGCGGTCTCATAGGGAGCAAGGCCATCATCGGAGCCCTGACATCCCAAGCCTTGGACGTGACAAGTCACAGCGGCAAAACGGTTCGTGAGGGTATCAAAGCTCTTGGGGGCGATCCAGATGCGCTGGAAAGGGCTTACAAGAAAAAAGGAGACATCAAGGCGTTTATCGAAATCCACATCGAGCAGGGGAGTACTCTGGCCTCCAAAGGAATCGATATCGGTGTTGTTGAGGGGATTGTCGGGATCAACTGGTGGGACGTCACTATCGAAGGCTTTGCGAATCATGCAGGGACGACTCCGATGGATAGGAGACAAGATGCACTCCTTGCTGCTGCCCATTTGATTATCGCCGTGAATAAAGTGGCGACCGGATTCCCTGGGCGTCAAGTGGGGACGGTTGGCCGAATAAGGGCTGAACCTGGCGCACCGAATGTCATCCCTGGAAAGGTGGTCATGAGCCTCGAACTCCGGGACCTATCTTCTGATAAAATCGACTCCCTTTTTCAGCAAATTGTGAAGGAGGCAGAGACCATTTCTGAAAAATCTGGTACGAAAATCTTCTTTAATCCTATCGAGGCGACAGCCGTTCCTTCTCCCACAGATCCCTCTATAAAAGAAATAATTGCAGAGGCTGCAGAAGAGCTGAGCTTGAGCTATCTCCTCATGCCCAGTGGAGCCGGCCACGATGCGCAGAATATGGCAAAAATTGCGCCCACCGGAATGATCTTTGTTCCATCCATAGGCGGGATTAGCCATTCTCCTAACGAATTCACTCCTGCAAAGGATGTGGCCAACGGGGCTAACGTCCTTCTCCACACCATCCTTAAAATTGACCGAACATTTTGATTAAAAAGGACATCGGACTCACTCATACCGCAGGGAATCGACCGGGTTGGCTACGGCAGCTTTGATGGACTGCAAGGAGACTGTCAGCACCGAAATAGCCAATGCCGCACCCGCAGATACGAGAAATATCTCCCAACCGATAACGACCCGATAGGCAAAATTCTGAAGCCACTTATGCATAACATAATAAGCCACAGGCCAGGCGATAATGTTGGCCAGCGCCACCCATATGAGAAACTCCCGCGAAAGGAGTAAATAAATGTTTGACACCGATGCCCCTAAAACCTTTCTAACGCCGATCTCCTTGGTCTTTTGTTCAGATGTGTAGGCGGCCAGTCCGAAAAGTCCCATACAAGCCACAAAAATAGCCAGGATGGAAAAGACAGAAAAGATTTCGCCCATTTTTTTATCCGCGATATGCATCTGCTCGAAGCTCGCATCGAGGAAAAAGTAATCCAAAGGATAATAGGGAATCATTTTCTTCCATGTTTTTTGGATATAGGCGATTGTCTCCGATACGTTTTGGGGAAGTATTCGTACTGACAAATAGTTGTGATTTCTGATCGGGGATACCACATAACTGATGGAGTATGGTGCTATATGAAGAGAATAGATATTGATATCGTTGACGACTCCGAGGATATGGCCTTTGTATTCTTCAACACTCACAGCTTTTCCGATTGCCTCTTGAGGGGATGAATAACCGGCTTCCTGGATTGTCAGTTCACTGACTAAAAATTCCAAGGTTGTATTATTTGTAGATAGGTTCTGGATGTTTTTTCCCGCTAAAAGTGTAAGCCCATATGTTTTGACAAACTCCTTGTCGACACCATATATCACCTGGTCGAGATATTCCTCATTGCCTTCGAACCGAAAACTAAGATGACCGCTTCCTCTAGTCGGGACGTATGAAGATGTTGTGGTATTTTCAATACCTGGAAATTCCATCAACTTATTTCGAAAACCCTCATAATTTTTCCTGAGGTCTTTGCTCAACGGAATGACCATTATTTGCTCCTTATCGTATCCGAGATCCTGCGATCGTATGTATTTCATTTGTTTATAAACGATCAATGTAGCAAAGATGATCCCTATAGAAAGGGCAAACTGAAAGATCACCAGTCCTTTGCGCAACACAGTTCCGGAGAATGAATATCCGGTTCTTGATTTGAGGGTATCCATTGGCTGGAACGCAGATAAAAAGAAAGCGGGATAGATACCAGAGATAAATCCGACAACGAGCGCGATGGCTGCAATGCCTAAAACAAACGATGGATCTGCAAGGGATATAATCGTGATGCCTTTACCCGTAAGTCTGTTGAACAGCGGGAGAACCACGATAACGATAAGAACCGCAGCCGATGCTGAAAATGCACTGAGAATAAAAGATTCTCCAAGAAATTGACGAACCAGCTGATTTTTCCGGGCCCCCACGACTTTTCGAATGCCCACCTCTTTGGCTCTTTTGATAGCACGGGCCGAAGTTAAATTCATGAAATTGATACAGGCAATCAATAGCACAAATAAAGCGATAGCCGTGAAGATATAAACATACAGAATATTCCCGGTGGGTTCGATTTCCGATTTCAGCCTGGAGTGGAGACGGATATCCAGGAGAGGCTGGAGGCTGATGGTGTACCAAGGATTTTCCCTCCAGTTTCTATGGAGAAAGTCCAGTAATTTAGGATCCAAGGATTCAGCCGCAGATTTTCCGCTTAAAAGAACGTAGGTGAAGTGTTGATAAAAACCTGAAAATTCATTGGTGTCTTCCTTAAGGCTGCTGTAAGAGGCAAGAAAATCAAAATGGAAGTGTGAGTTAGAGGGAACATTCTTAGCAATCCCGGTTACACTAAAGAGCATGAGTTCGCCGTCATTATAGGGATCGGCTTCGATGGTCTTACCCATGGGATCTTCGTTCCCGAAATATTTTTTTGCCGTTTCTTCAGTCAATACAATGGAGTTCGGATCATCTAGGGCTGTGGCAGGATCTCCCTTGACCAACGGGAAATCAAAAATGGAAAAAATAGTGGGTTCAGAAAAAAAGAATCTGAGTTCATAATATTTTTTATCCTTAAATCCGACATACCGCTTCACACCCTGTCCCATCTTGCGTATGCGAACAGTTTCGATAACTTCGGGAAAATCCCTTTTCAAGGCAGGCCCCACACCGAAGGCCCCATTCGCGTTTGTCGGCGAATCGTCATCATCAGATGTGGAGAAGACCACTCTGTATATCCGGTCTGCGTTTTCATGAAAACGGTCAAAGCTCAGTTCATCCTGTACCCATAAGAGAATAAGAATAGTACAGGCGATCCCCACAGCTAAGCCGGCGATGTTAATGAAGGAATAGCCCTTTTGTCTTTTTATATTCCGGAGAGCGATTTTAAAATAATTACCAAACATGGCCATTCTCCAGCGGATTGATTCTCTGAAAAATTTGGGAATGGATTTTACGATTTCCCACCAGTACCAGCGTTTCGAACGCCAAAGACCTTGGCTTTCTGTGCGGTCATGGAAAAGCTCTTCGATATCCCCCTGAAAGGCTTCATCTTTTTCATGAGATGACAGTATTCTTAACAGAAACTTAGCAAATCTTGGTGGCTTATTCATCTTTAGACCTCTTCGGTGGAATTTAAAATGTCAGAAACACCTTTCCAGGCTGTCTCATGCAGAGATCGGTTCTCCTGAAGAGCATTGATGCCAGCTTTGGTCAGCCGATAAAATCTCTTGCTCATGCCGCCTCGCTTGGAGGTAGGTGCGCCCATCGAAGTATGTAGATACCCCTTTCTGACAAGTCTTTCCAAAGGAAAATAAACACTGCTGACCGAGACCGCTTTTCCAGTTATGTCGACGATATATTTATAGACAGATATGCCATAGGCTTTGTCCTTGAGTCTTAAGACTGCGATCAGCACCATCTCCTCGAGTTTTGTTAACAATTCCATGATTTAGCCTCCATTTATTCTGACCCTCTAAATTAATATACTGCAAAAAAGCAAAAAAGTTTCTGATTTTCAGAATAAATGACAAAAAAAGTTAATCTACAAGAAGGGGAGGGCTAATAATATTTTTCTATTCCGCCAAATCCAATCTGTTTATTTTCCTTCGTTTTTTTAAGGAAATTTACCAACCGTTTTTTGAATTCCTCCGGCCGTTTTCTGGCTGCATCGATGTAAGCCACACGGATTCTTTGGTATGATGGAGAATATTTTTGATAATTCTTCCAGACTTCCTTGTCATCTTTAATGGCTTTTATAATATCAGGAGGGTATACAAACTTATCCTTCAGCACTTTTTCTACCAGATCCTTCACTGTTGGATGCAGCTTATTCTTCTTCACAAGCCACTTGAGCCTTTCCTTGTTGGGCTGTGAGAAGGGGCTTTTGGGATTTCTGGGCGAGAAGCGTTGAGCGCTGCTCTTTTCATCCCATTTTTTTATGGTGCTGTCGATCCAGCCAAAACACAATGCTTCCTCAACAGCATCGTTATAGGAAATGCGAGCTTTTCTGGAAGATTTATGCGGATAAATCAACCAAATTTCGAGTTCTTTATTGAAGTTTTTTGCAAGCCAGGCTCTCCACTGTTCACGTTGAGCAACATAGAGGATTTTGCTGATCTCCATGATGGAATAACCTAAATACTAAATAACTAAAACCGAATCTTTTTTATGGTATTATTAATACCATGGAATTTCTCCAAAAGCACACAATTTCTGAATTGGAAATCAATAGAAGGAGAAAAGCCTTTTTTTCTTTGATTTTGTCCCTCTTTATCAGTGTGTCTTTGACCCTAAAGCTAGTGCTGGACATGCCCACTTCGCTTTTATTTCTCTCGATGACTGTATTTGCCTTTGTTCTCCTCGTGGGATGGCTGCTGATGCAGAAGGCTTTCCATTTGTTCGGGAAGATTGTGATAGTTTTAACAGATGAATATATCGAAAGAAAAACTGTCAAAGGAAACGAAAAAATTTATTTGACGGATATTTTTGCCATCTCGATAAAAAAAACGGTTAAAAAAAAGATTCGAGAGATAAAGATTATGACAAAAAAAAAGGTGCTTTATCTCAACGGTCTCGTTAATATGGATAATCTCTATCAGTCTTTAGAAAAGATGGTGAGTCCGGAAGTAAAAGTCACTCAAAGACAGGAATCGATTGATTTTGACAGCAAATATTTTTATCCAATTCTAGGATTATTGGTGGGGAGCGGGATTATTTGGCTCATAAACTTGATCATTAGTTCTTATCATCAATCTTATTTTAGGATCTTGCTGTTATCTTTTATGGTTTGTTCATTGGCTTTGGGAGGATATTTTGTATTCACAAAACCAATTTCAAAAAGTCACGGCTTAAGATTTCGTAAAGTTGATATAGCTATAGGGATTATCTTCATAATACTGTGGATGGGATTGCTTTATCTTATTTTTTATTCTTCAGCAGGTACTTTGTGAAGGATTCTCCTTCCAGCTTGGTGTATTTGAAGTCGACAGAATCTTCGAACTCGGTGCCTTCGAAGTCGAAAGGCTCATAAAATTTGGCGTATTTGAAATCTGCATTGCCCTGGAAAACGGCACTTTTAAAGCTCACGCCGCGCGGGAACTTCGTGTACTTGAAATTCGCCGTATCCTGAAATTCCACATTCTTGAAATCGACCTTTTGGGGGAATTTTGTGTATTTAAAGTTCGCATCGTTGGTGAAAGTGGAATCAGCAAAGCTGACCTCTGTAGAAAACTCCGTGTATTTGAAGAGGGCCTCTTTACGGTAGGTCGTTTTCGTGAAATCTGCTTCCCCGTGAAATGTGGAATACTTGAACGCAGATATTCCTCGAAAAGCGCACCCCTGGAAACTGACATCGGCATGAAAAACAGCGTTATGTGTTTCGTTCTTGTCCTCGTCATGATAATACGCGATAACATCATCCTTGAATGTGCAGTCGACAAAGCTCAAGGGACTCCGGACATGATACCAGAAAGTCTTTGTGCTGTTCCGGGAGCGATCGTTGTTTTTGTCCGCCACTTTGTCCTGAATTGAAGTCAGATCCAGGTCCCCGACGATTTCTACGCCTATGTAGTTGACAGCCTTTCCCTCATCGATACTTTTCAGAACGTCTTTCGCATCGACACGTGTTTGTGCAAAGACTGAAACGGATAGAAACATAAAAACAAGAATTATTGCAGAAGTCTTTTTCATATCATTCTCCTTTCAAAAGTATCCCTCATCTAGTAAAGACGTTATTTTGTGAAAAAAGTTTACAGCTTTTTTATTCTTCTGGCTATTTTATTCCGGATTTTTTCATAGGAGGGGGGAGGCCCGGTTCTGATTTGTTTCCCATCGATGAACAAGGCATCGGAAATGCCCCATTCCAGAAACACTTCTTTGTCAAATGTGTGAATCTCCTGATTCGAAGACTATGTTCTGTGAAGGCGGTAAAAATAATATGTTGCAGATGCGCCAGCCAAACAACATAGTTCAGATATTTCTGTTCATAAATGAACATAGATTGTCCGAGAATGGATATAAGGATATTAACATGCACAATACCAACTCAAGAGAACCACAGTTGGCATATTTATTGCTCCACAAGTGATTAAATCAATGTTATTTAAGGATAATAACGATGTTTTATAATTATCTAAAAACCACATGGAGGAACATTACCAGACACAAAGGGTATTCCTTCATCAATATCGCCGGCCTTGC
Organism: uncultured Eubacteriales bacterium; assembly: GCA_964538085.1. Taxonomy (GTDB): domain Bacteria; phylum Acidobacteriota; class Aminicenantia; order Aminicenantales; family Aminicenantaceae. Next base: position 273,355 of record CAZIDF010000002.1, read on the forward strand.
ACTGGGTATGGCCTGTTGCATAACGATTGCCTCATATCTTCAGTTCGAGCTTTCTTTTGACAGCTTCCATAGAAATGGGAACCGCATCTTTCGTTTGGTAGAGAGGCAATTTTTTGAAGGACAGGATGAAACGAATCTCGGGCAGTCCACGCCATGGATGGGAGAGACTTTTGTGGAATACCCCGAGGTCAGTATGGCCGTCAATTTCGTCGATATGGGGACCATCTGGACCAAGCACAAGGATGAAATGGTTGAAATTCCTCGAGCTCTGATCGCCGATCCGGATGTTTTTGAGGTTTTTTCCTTTAAACTGCTTCGGGGGGATCCTCAGACTGCGCTTTTGGAGCCGAACTCGGTGGTCATATCAGAGGATACAGCCCGGCGCATATTCAAGGAGGCCGATCCTGTGGGCCAAATCCTTCAGGGCCCTGATTCCGAGGTTTATACAATCACGGGTGTGGCAGAAAATGTGCCCGAAAACTCCCATATCCAATTCGATATGCTGGTGTCCATCATGGAAATGAGGAGCCAGCCTGTCGAGTGGGATAATTATGATCATTACTCACCCACCTATATTCTTCTCGAGCAAAATGCGGATCCAAAAACACTGGAGAGCAAACTCCCGGCGCATACCAAAAAGTACTTCAGGCTGAATGCAGATCGTGTGTCTTTATCCCTTCAGCCCTTGAAAGATATCCATCTTCGATCAAAGCACATCATGTGGGAAATCAACTGGCTAAAAGGCGACATCATGTACGTTTATTTCTTTTCCATCATTATGGTTTTTATCCTGCTGGTCGCCTGCATCAATTTCGTCAATCTTTCCACAGCCCGCTCTGTTAGCCGGGCTCGAGAAGTAGGGGTCCGCAAGGTTATCGGCGCAAACAAATTACAACTGGTCCGGCAGTTTTTGGGAGAGTCCTTGCTCTTTTCTGTTTGTGCCCTTTTTCTTGCGCTGGTCATCGTTCAAACGATCAAACCCGTGCTCGAAAACATTTTGGGGGCCCACATGTCTTTCCATTATTTGAATAATTGGATATTTGTGGCCGGGATACTTTGTCTTCTGGTCGGGGCTGGAGTATTAGCCGGTATATATCCTGCATTTATCCTTTCTTCTTTTCGACCCGTGGTCGTTCTAAAAAGTTCCTTTTCACAGGAGAAGAAATCCGACAAACTGAGAAAGGTCCTGGTTATGGTGCAGTTCGCTGTTTCCATCATGATGATCTTTTGCACAACCGTGGTTTCCAAACAGTTCGGATTCATGAGGAATAAAGACACAGGCTTCGATAAAGCCCAGGTTGTCGTACTGCCCATGACAGAGCAGATGCAGGAGCATTTTGATGCCATCAGAGAGGATCTTTTAAAGTATCCGGAAATAGAAGGAATCACAGCATCGACGCGCAAATTGGGAAATCCTCTTTGGAGAAATCAAATATTCTTCGAAGGGAAAAGCCCAGAAGAGCAGTGGATTTCTCCATATATGACAGTGGATTATGACTTCTTGTCTTTTTACGGGATCGAACTTCTGGAAGGCAGAGATTTTTCCCCAAAGTATGCTGACGACAGCAGCAGCCGTTCTTATATCATCAATGAAACCCTCGCAAAACAGATAGGATGGGAGAATCCCATAGGACAGAAGTTCAAAATTGGTGGTTTAGATTGGGGAACCGTGGTCGGAGTAGTGAAGGATTTTAATTTTCGATCTTTGCATCACAAAATCGAGCCTGTCGCTTTTTATATTTATCGACCCTGGCTGTTCCACATGTCTGTAAGAATCAAAACCGAAGATATGAATCGAACATTGGGGTATCTGGAAGAAAAACTCCAGCCCTACAGAGGTGAACAGCCGTTTCTTTTCTCGTTTCTCGATGACGACTTTGCAAGGCTTTATCAAAACGAGGAGAAAAGCAGACGTATCTTTGGCATCTTCTCCCTGCTGGCGATTGTTATTTCCTGTTTGGGTCTCCTTGCACTGGCGTCTTTCACTGCCGAACAAAAAACCAAAGAGATCGGGATTCGAAAGATTCTTGGATCGTCAGTTTCGGATATTATGGTTATGCTGTCCTGGAGGTTCACCAAATGGGTGATCTTGGCCAACATTATAGCCCTTCCTGTGGCCTGGTATGTAATGAACCGGTGGCTCCAGAATTTCGCTTACCGTACCCATATGGGGATCGACACTTTCCTGCTGGCATCAGGAACTGCACTTTTATTTTCCCTTGTCACTATATCCTTCAAGGTATTCAGGGCCGCATCGGCCAATCCCATCGATTCCATCCGGTATGAATGAATCCAATGATTCATTTCGACTCGAAGGGATGATTTTAATTGACCTCCAAATTCTGTTTTGATATTGTCGTCTTTCTGATAAAGGAGGCAGTATCATGACAAAAAACCTAGTTTTAGTCTTGGTAGCGGTCGGATTACTATTTGCCGCATGTTCTAAAACTTCGGAAACTCCCGCAGAAGCGCCCGTCACAGACAATCCTTTTTTTGCAGAATACGATACACCATTCAAAGCTCCACCCTTTGACATCATCAAACCCGAGCACTTTATCCCGGCCTATGAAAAAGGGATGGAACAGCAGAAAGCGGAAATCGACGAACTCGTCAATAATCCCGAAGCGCCGACTTTTGAAAACACGATCGTCGCTTTGGACCGGTCGGGCAAGCTTCTTTCCGAAGTGTCGAGGGTATTTGGCGGGTTGAGTGGAGCCAACACCAACGATGAGCTCAAAGCGATCCAGAAAGCGATGGCGCCAAGGCTAGCGGCCCATCGTGATGATATCAACCTTAACAAAAAGCTATTCGAGCGCATAAAAGCCGTATATGAGCAGCGGGACGAACTCAACCTCAACGATGGGCAGATGTATTTGCTCGAAAACCTGTACAAAGGATATGTCCGCAGTGGAGCCAACCTGAATGACGAGGACCAGGCCAAGCTCAAAGAGATCAATCAAGAGCTGTCCAAGCTGGGTGTCCAGTTCGGTCAAAATGTCCTGGCCGAAACCAACAGATTCAAAATGGTCATCGAGAACGAGGACGATCTGGCTGGGTTACCAGAGTCATCGATCACAGGAGCCGCAGAAGCGGCCAGAGATGCGGGATTAGAGGGCAAGTGGGTCTTCACGACACAGAAACCCAGCATGATCCCGTTTTTGCAGTATTCTGAAAAGCAGGACCTCCGAGAGAAGCTGTACAATGCTTACACAAAAAGAGGAGACAACGATAACGAATACGACAACAAAAAAATCCTTTCCGATCTCATCAAACTCCGGGTGGAGCGTGCCAATCTCCTCGGCTATAAAACATACGCCGATTATGTCCTGGAAACCCGGATGGCCAAAAATCCGCAGAATGTCTATGAACTGCTGAATCGGCTTTGGGATGCCTCTCTTCCAGTTGCAAAAAAAGAAAGACAGGAAATGCAGGCCATCATCGACAGGGAGGGTGGCAATTTCAAGCTGGCCTCCTGGGATTGGTGGTATTATGCGGAAAAGCTACGAAAGGAAAAATACCAGCTGGACGACACGGAATTGAGGCCCTATTTTGTGTTGAACAACGTGCGTGATGGGGCATTCTGGGTGGCCAACCAGCTTTACGGGTTGACTTTTGAAGAACTGGAGGGAATGCCTTTGCCTCATCCGGATGCTCAGGTCTTCGAGGTCAAGGAAGCAGACGGATCCCATTGCGGAGTCCTGTATATGGATTTTCATCCCAGAGAAAGCAAACGCGGTGGAGCCTGGTGTGGCACATACCGTAGCCAGAGCCGCAGATACGGAGAAGAGATCGACCCTGTCGTGAATCTGGTCTGCAATTTCTCCAAACCCATCGGAAACGACCCGGCAATGATCACTCTTGAAGAAGTGGAAACGCTTTTCCATGAATTCGGGCACGGGCTGGATAACCTGCTTTCCAATGTAACTTACGGAACGACATTCCGGTCTCCGGATTTTTCCGAACTCCCATCTCAGATAATGGAACACTGGGCCATGGAACCGGCTGTCCTCAAGCACTATGCCAAGCATTACCAAACAGGAGAAGCCATCCCCGACAGTTTAATCGACAAGATCGTAAAGAGCGGCTATTTCAACCAGGGATTCATCACGGTCGAATACCTGGCTGCCTGCCTGTTGGATATGAAATACCACACGCTCACAGAACCACAGGACCTGGACATCGACCGATTCGAGAAGGACTATTTCGACGAAATAGGGCTGATCCCTGAGATCATCTCTAGATACAGGAGCACCTATTTCAACCACATCATAGGGGGATATGCTGCTGGTTACTACGGCTACATCTGGTCAGAAGTCCTGGATTGTGATGCTTTCGAGGCGTTTAAAGAAACCAGCCTATTCGACAAAGACACCGCCAACGCTTTCAGAAGGCACATACTGGAGAAAAATGGGACAGCTGACTACGAGGCCATGTATTTGAACTTCCGTGGACGAGAACCGAGAATAGAGCCTTTGTTGAAGAATCGGGGCTTGCACTAAAGGATTTAGAGTAGGGGATAGGAGGCTTAATGAAACATAATGTCTTAGGAAAATTCGCGTTATTGATCGGTCTGGTTTCGTTTGTATTCTCATCTGTATCTTTTTCTGCCGCAACGGAACCACTCTCTTCAGAACAAACCTACCTGTATAAAACGACGTTTATACGGGCAGCCCCTGGAAAGCTTCTCGATCTGATAGAACTATTTAAAGAACAAATGACGGTTTACGATGCCGCTGGCGACAAACGTCCATTCTGGTGGCGCCACACTCAGGGAGATCAATGGGATCTGATGATGATCTTTCCCATGGAAAGCTACACAAAATACTACTCCAAAGAGAGGATAACACGCCGCAGTCAGGCACAGGCCAGCTCTTCCTTAACTCAGGAGAAATTCAAAAAGAGATTCCAGGAGGATGTCTCATGGTATGAGGATATTTTTGTGATGGGACCGCCGCTCGAGATCGTGGAAAATGTCTTCAAAGACACATCTTTTTATCACTGCGAGATCTTTATTGCGCTCCCAGGCAAGCACGCGAAACTTTTCGAAGAACGTGAAATGGAAAATGCGTATCTTTACGGAATCGGAAGGCCACAGAACTTGATCTTCACACGCGATCAGGGAGCTGCATGGGATCTTTTCACTCTGGGATGCTACAAAGATATGGCACAATGGGCCGCAAGCTCCGAAATATCCAAAGAAAAACGTGAGGCAGCGGCGATCGAGGCTGGATTCGAGGGGAGCGATAAGATCGGCCCCTATATGCGAACATTGATCCTCATGCACCGGGACACCATAGGAGTAGCGATTAGATAAGAGTTATAACTCTACCTCGTTTTTCTCGTTCCACCAATCGATGACTGTCCCTCCGCTTTTAAAATAGTAGGGACTTACGAGATTGTTTGTATTCCCCTCCCTAGTGACGCAGAAATCCTTGACTATAAATTTCTTTTCCTCGTGGATATCCGTCATTTCGTCTTCTAAAGATGGAACCGGAATAAAGGGAAAGAGCTTTTTAAGCACTTCTTCCTTCTTGTCATAAGGAATGATATATTCCTCGACAATTCCATGGGGAGCTTTGACAAGTTTTGTTAGGAAGGGAAGCCGGTCGTCATAAAAGTTTGTCTTGGTCATTATAGTCACCCTTTAAAGTAGACGAAACATGGTGTGTAAATATCTCATATAGATTTTTTCAGTTCAGATGCGGACACCGAATGTACGAAAATGAACGCCTGGTACTTTGCATGCGTTCGGAACTCCCAGTAGACAATATTGGTACATTATTTGCTCCAAAAAATGAGGAATCGAGGGAAAGGAAAATCATCATGAAAAACGGCACTAAATTAATTCTTACAATTCTCATTCTGTCTTTTGCGATGTGTCATGAAGGAGATAAGATTAACGGAAATCGTTTGAATCCGGAGTTTGCATCGACATATCTTGGAGGGAACGGGAACGAGTTTTGTGAAGCGATCGCTCTAGACGATGATGGGAATATTTACGTGGCCGGAAATACTCGCTCTCTTGATTTTCCGACAACGACAGGAGCATACAACAGGGATCCAAAAGGCAAGAGCGATGTGTTCATAGCCAAGTTCGACAATGAGCTCGAGACCCTTCTTGCTTCTACACTAATCGGTGGCGACGAAGATGAATGCGCCTACACTATGTTGTACGATCCCCGCGGCTATGTCTACATTGCGGGATATACATCTTCGGAAGACTTCCCGACGACAGAGCATTCCTATGATAAAGATTATAACGGCGGTGACGGAGATGCTTTTATACTGAAAATGGATAAAGATCTAAAAACCCTTGTGTCTTCGACATATCTTGGGGGCAGGGGAGTGGAAGATGATTGGCGCAGTCCGGAAATGGTGCGGGATGGCGATGGGAATATTTATATCGCAGGGATAACCGACTCGGACGATTTTCCGACCACACAAGGAGCGTTTCAAGAGAAATACAGCGGCGGCACGCGTGATGTGTTTCTATCCAAGTTCGATCCCGCCCTCAAGGAGCTGCTCGCATCGACTTTGTTGGGAGGCAACAACGATGACAGAATGGGCCGGAGTCTCTGTATCGATGTTAAAAATAGCGAGATATGTGTCGGTGGCTACACCTTTTCTCCGGATTTTCCGACAAGTCAAGATGCATACGGCAGAGAGATTTCCGGAATGCTCGATGGTTTTGTATCAAAACTCAGCCTGGATTTAAAGGTATTGACCGCATCGACGATCTTAAAGCATGGATGGATTTACAGCATGATGATTCATGAAAATGGAGATATTTATGTCGGAGGACATGCAGCAAAAGGACTTCCCACTACAACAAATGCCTTCCATCGAGTCTTCGATAAGGCATCCGATCAGGGATTCATATCGTGTTTTAGCAACGACTTAACAAAACTGAAATCATCCACCGTGATCCCCGGAAGTTATGCTACTGGGGGAGGCAAAATTTGCTCTCTGAATTTGTGCCAATCCGCGGACGGTTATGTTTTATCTGCAGGCTGGGTTAGCCCCTTAGATTTTCCGATTACTCCAGGTGTCTATGATGAGACTCAGAACGGCAACGGTGATACCTATATCATGAAAATGGATAGAGATCTGTCCCAAGTTCTGCTATCCACATTCATCGGAGGCAGCAGGTCCGAGAGATGGAACAGGATGACAATGGATGGAACGGGAAAAATATACCTGGCCAGTTATACGCTGTCTCCGGATTTTCCAACAACAGAGAGCGCAGCCTTCAAAAAGTTCGGCGAAGTAATTGACGATGAAGAAGAGGATTTAGGCACATCTCCTCGAGACGCATTCGTCATCAAGATCGACAAGAATCTTTCCGCCAAGGTGTTCGAGGAATTCCATGAGACGGCAAAGAGAGATCAAGTGGATAAATTGCAGAAGCTGCTGTCGGCTGATGAGAACTGGCTCGAGAAAAGGGATAAATATCAGCGAACACCACTTCATTCAGCGGCACGTTATGGCGCTATTTCAGCAGCGAGGTTCCTGCTCGACCGAGGAGCCGATTTAAACGTCGAGGATGAGAAAGGAAATACGCCTCTTCATCTAGCTTCGATATTTCGTCACGATGAGATAGTCGATCTACTGATTCAGCATAAAGCCGATGTCGATTTGTTCAATGCCCAAGGGCAAACACCGCTGCACCTCGCATCCTTATACGGAAATCCTGAAAGCATAAAATTATTGCTGGTCGGCGGGGCGAACATAAACATCAGAGATGCTGAGGGTAATACACCGCTTCATATTGCCGTATTATACCGGCATCCTGAAAACCTAGATGAAATATTAAAGGGGAATCCGGATATCGATGTGACCAATACAGAAGGTTACACACCGCTTCATCTGGCAGTTCAAAGACCTGAAAATGAAAAGGCGATTGAGCTTCTCCTAAAGAAAGGGGCAGACATGAATATCCCTGATCCTACAGGAAGAAATGCGCTCCTGGTATCCGTAGGATCACACCAGAAAGCATATATCGATTTATTGGTTTCAAATGGGGTCGATATTAATTCTCAGGACAATGATGGAAATACCGCCCTGCATTATCCCTTAATCAATGTTTTAAAAAATAAACTGTATATTCCCTACGGCAAAGAAATTGTAAAGATCCTAGTGGGGGAAGGGGCCGATCCCCAGATCATGAATAAGGAAGGAAAATCTCCAATGGATTTGGCCGTGGAGTCGGGAGAAAATGAGTTGATCAATCTATTGAAATCATCGAATAAACAGGAGTTTTCACTATGAATTCAATGTATAAACTTTTTCTTATCCTCATTTCGATATTATTAATCAATACATATTCAAGCAATAATGACGATTATCAAGAAAAATCTCTGTTCGAGTGTGATTATCTCGGACAGGAATTGCCAGGTGATATCCCAGTAAAGTTTGCGCCGGGAATTGTCTCGACAGATGATGATGATTCATGTTTTGAAATATCTGTATCAGGCGATGAAATTGTATTCAGCCGCGAGATGAAAATATACATCAT
>CAZIDF010000002.1:281969-289756 GCA_964538085.1 uncultured Eubacteriales bacterium
TGTTGCCGGCAACGGAAATATGTATGCATCCGGTATTATTCGATTAAAATTTGTCGATGGCAAATACCAACCGCCGGAACAATTGAAGCCAGCAATAAAAGGAACTCATCCATTCATTTCTGCTGATGAGAGTTTCATGATTTTTGACAGACGGCCAATGATTGAGGGAAATCCGGCCGATCTTTTTATCACATTCCGCAATTCAAATGACACATGGACTGACCCGGTAAGACTTGGTGAACAAATCAACACCTCGGCCCCCTCCGTTTCCACTTTTTGGATACAATTCAGCATCTCTTAACTCATGAACGGTTATGAATTCAGGATAAATACGATGGTTTTTTCTCATAAAGAGAGATTTCTTAAATACATTTCGTATAATGCGATAGCTATGGGTTTCGGATCTACCATTAGATTGCAAAGGACGGCAATGCTGAGGCCATCCTCTGGGAAGTAGTAATATATCGATGAATATCCGGCTCCGCCGGAATGCCAGTATGCTGTTTTTCCATTGACCTGATCGATTATAACGCTATAACCATAGTGGGCACCTGCGTATAATTCTGGCCCTGGTGCCAACATCTTTTCAAGTGAGTTTTCCTCGAGCACTTTCCCTTCGAACAAATCCTTGGCAAACCGCGCCAAATTTTCTGCTGTGGAGTGCATTGCACCTGACGTCCACAGCGAGCTGAACAAGCTTGCCAAGGGTAGATCATCAGTGTCTCCTACAACATCTACGGATTCACCGGATCCAGTGACATCCCACCACATATGGGCCATCGTTTCAGCAGGGTATTTCTGCTCGGGATAAAGGTAGGTTTGTTCAAGATTCAAAGGAGCGAAAAACCTCGATACAAGCTGGCTTGAAACAGAAGAACCAGTTATCTTCTCAATCATCAATCCGAGTAAAACATAGTCCATCGCTGATTCTCCCCAGCACTCCTCTGGCAGGCACTCAGGCTCACCTTGAAATTTCTCCAAGATTTCCAGCGCTGTCCAAACCTTTTCGGGTTGCGTAGTGATCGCTGCATAATAGTCTGGCTTCAGCTGGTACCGGTACAGTCCGCTTGTGTGGTTGAGCAATTGCCGAATTTTAATTTTTCTATCGATTTGGCCAAATTCTGAGATCCAGTTTTCAATTGGGTCCTCCACAGACAAGACGCCTTCTTCCTCCAGTTGGAGAATTAAAGCTGCGATATATGTCTTTGTAACACTGCCGAGGCCGAAGAGCATGGCCGAATTAATGGCTTCACTATTTGAAGACTTTCCGCTTATACCAAGCCATGTGCTGTTATCAGGAAGTATCATTGCTGCCGAGATTCCAGGAACCTGCAGCTCAAACTGTTGCTGATCCAGCGTTTCCTGAAGCGGCTTTGTCATTTTCTCAGCCATCAGGACTTGTTCTCGGCATCCATTTCCAATGAGTGTGCATACTATACAGAGGACAATTGATCCAAAATATCTGCTCATATTGGATTCTCCTTTACACAGGTATTTTCCATTTTCATACTTGGAAATATAAACCCCTTTTTACCTCAATTCCCTGTTTTCAGAAGCAAAAAATGTGCCATTATGACCCCTCAGGAATTTCGAATATTATTTAACACTATATGTCCATTCTCGAACAACTTATGTACACATCTGAACACTCTTTTAGGAATTTTAGGCATACATTCTGCATACATGCGGCAGTCTTTATTGTCGTCATGCGTGTGGACTGTGCGAGCCTGCATGTCCTCACCATCATAAATATTGCAGGTTTAGTATTAATTTTTTCCGTAATTATCTGTATCCTATTAATCGTCCGTACCGTATTGGAAGATACCACATTGAAAAAAGAGCTGCCGGGATACGCAGACTACACAGAAAACGTCAGATATAAGTTAATCCCATTTTTATGGTGATGAAGGCATCTGGTACCACTCCGTGAGGAATCTCTCCTCATATCAATGTCGAATCGATGAACTTTGTACTTCATGGACCACGGGCTAACTTGATATTCCAGGGAATTTCCTATAAATAAGTAAGAGTTTACTTGTATTCAAGGACTGTTTGAGGAGTCAGATATGCTTACCAAATCACAACGGCTTTTTGTTCTCAGTTTATGCGTCATCCTTTTGTCCACAACTGCAGCTGCAGATGAGAGAAAACCGATTGTTACATCGGATATCTTGAAGATCAACACGATGGGACAAATCGACATTTCTCCGGATGGGAAACGCGTCGTGTTTGTGGTCACATCCATGGACAAGAACGAAAAAGAAGAATACCGCTACAACAGCCATCTCTGGATGATCGACCTGGAAAAGCTTACACCCCCTCGTCAGCTCACCTTCGGGGAACGCAGTGACAACTCTCCGGTCTGGGCACCAGATTCTACAAGAATCGCTTTCGTGAGACCACACGAGAGTAGACCTCAGATCTGGATCCTTTCCATGCAGGGCGGTGAAGCCTACCGGGTCACCTCTTCTGAATTTGGTGCTTATGCACCTCAATGGTCGCCCAATGGAACGAAACTTCTTTATTCGGCGTCAGTACCGGAATGGGCCTCGGAAAGCGGTCCGGCCTGGCCATACGAACGGCCGGGACGGGTTTGGAGAGATGCTCCCAATTGGCAAAAAATCGAGCAGGACAAGAAAAAGAAAGCCGACGAAGAAGCCGCTGCCAGCGAGCAAGCTAAAAAGATCGAGGACGAGCCTATTAAAGCAGATCCTGACGGCACAATGGAAGAGATCCGGGCCTGGCTTGCAAAAAACGCCAGCAAGGGAGATCCCAAGGTCATCACCCGCACAAACTTTCAAGGGGAACTGCAGCTCCAGCAAGGAATCAGTTTTTCGCATCTGTTTGTCTGCCCGGCTGAAGCGGATGCACGGGCCACACAATTGACAGAAGGAATGCAGAGTTTTTATGGGGCAGACTGGTCGCCTGACGGCCAGAGCATTGTGTGTTCCTCCGTGAAGTATAAAGATCATCCTGACCGCACCATCGATGGCGACATATGGATGCTGAAACCCGACGGTTCTGAAGCCAATTTGTTATTGGATTGGGAAGGATACATGGTGTACTCACCAATTTTTTCACCCGACGGCAAAACGCTGCTTTTTATGGCGGCTGATCAGAATGACTATGTCTATTCCTTGAGACAGCTGGCCACTATGGATTTGGCCACAAAAGAGCCGCGTCCTTTGACATTTGCTTTTGACCGCAGTGTTTCGGACTATTACTGGTCAGCGGATGGGCGGTTTGTGTATTTTGTCTCACCCGACCAGGGCGACTTCCCGCTGTTTCGCATCCCTGCCGCCGGCGGGGATGTGCAGACTGTTGTTGGAGGAGATAAAGGGGTACAGGACCTTGATGTGTCTGCCCAGAGACTGGTGTATGCTTTGACAGAGTTCAAGAATCCTTTTGAGATGTACGTCAGTGATCTTGAGGGAAAAAATGCCCGGCAGATCACCTTTTTCAATTCCGAGTGGCTCAAAGAACGGGAACTGGTATTTCCAGAGGAGAAGTGGCTGGAGCTGCCCGATGGCAGCCGGATTCAGTACTGGGTGATGCCTCCGGCAAAACAGGAGCCGGGGAAGACCTATCCTCTGGCCGTGGAAATCCACGGTGGTCCCAGCGCCATGTGGGGACCTGGTGAGTTCACGATGTGGCATGAATTCCAATTGTTATCCAGCCGCGGCTATGGTGTGGTGTATTGCAATCCCCGCGGCAGCGGCGGTTACGGATATGATTTTAAGAAAGCCAATTACCGCAACTGGGGCAGGGGACCGGGGGATGATATCCTGGCCGTGTGTTCGGAGGCGGAGAAGCTGGACTGGGTGGATCCGGACCGGTTGGTCGTGACGGGCGGAAGTTACGCGGGATACATGACGGCCTGGCTGGTGACCCAGGACCACCGTTTCAAGGCGGCTGTGGCCCAGCGCGGGGTGTACGAGATATCGGTCTTTTTTGGAGAATCCAACGCCTATCGCCTGGTGCCCACTCATTACGGAGGGTACCCCTGGGAGGAAGAGGTGCGAAAGTATCTGGACGCCAACTCTCCCTTGACATATGTTGAAAACATCCAAACCCCTCTGCTCATCATCCATGCTGACCAGGACAAGCGCGCCGGCGTGATCCAATCGGAGATGCTCTATCGAAGCCTGAAGATCCTCAAAAAACCGGTGGAATATGTGCGCTATCCTCAGGAAGGCCATGAACTTTCCCGTTCAGGCCATCCTAAGCGCCGCATGGACCGTCTAAACCGCATTATCGAATTCTTTGACCGATTCGTTCGCTGATGGCGGTGTTGAAAAGATGAAGATTATCTCTTTCATACTTTCATAGATGATCATAAGGTTATCGATAGAATCATCGGCCACCTCAAACTGACCTTTGAAGCCGAACGGCCGCCCCCGCCGCATAATATTCAACAGGAACTCCTGATGGCAGCCGAGGAGAGCGGGGAATATTTTTAGAAACCTCCTTGGATGTTTTTTTCGTTCAAGGGCGGAGTCTAACTAAAACGTGATGGCTTGAAGATTTGAGGGGATTTGTGTCTCCTTTTGAGATGTTGACCTCGTCGTTTTCGGTGTGATATTTTTATCTCAGCATGTTAACGGGTGGAATTGAGGAAAATTGTCAAGAATTTGGAGCAAACCCAAAAACGAAATTCTTAATGATCTGGCAGATAATACAAACCTCGCCGGTCAAGCTTGTCGCTTTGGTCGTTATGGTCGGTTTGTCATTTGCCGTTGAGGCAATATACCGAATTTATCGTCGTCATGAAATATATCTGCCGGTGACAAATGTCGAGGTTGCCGATTCAGACGAGGGTACCGATGTCTGAACCAGTACAAAAAATCAATTCCAATAAAATGGGATTATGGCAGGCTGTCTCGATGGCGGTGGGAACGATGGTCGGAGCGAGTATTTTCTCGATATTCGGTGTCGGTGCCGAAATTGCCGGGCGGAATTTGCCGATCGCCTTTCTATTCTCAGGAGCATACGCCCTGATAGTCGCCTATTCGTATACAAAATTGGGAACAAAGATAGTATCGAACGCCGGACCGATTGCGTTTCTTCTCAAAGGTATCGGTGATAATCTCATTACCGGAACATTGAGCGTTCTAATATGGCTTACTTACGTAGTCTCGATTGCGATGTTCGCCCGTGCATTCGCAGGTTATATGCTGCCCTTATTGGGAATGCAGGTATCGACGACCGGTATGTCGGTAGTCGTGGTCCTTATCATTTCGTTATTTGCGTCGCTAAGTTTTTTCGGTTCGAAGGCGGTCGGAAAAGCTGAATTCTATATAGTTTTGGTGAAATTACTGATTTTAGGTGTTTTCATAGCGTTCGGTATCACCAAATTGACACCATCGAATCTTACGCCCGCGCTTGACTCGTCGGGTTTCAATGGACTTATCCACGCTTCGGTTATATTCTTCCTGTCGTACATGGGTTTCGGTCTGATAATCAATGCCGGCGAGAATATCGAGAATGCTTCAAGGAATATCCCTAAAGCAATTTATATCAGTATCGGCATAGTCCTTTTTATCTATGTTTCGGTATCGGCGGTAGCGGTAGGCAATCTTTCTATCGCGCAATTGATCAAGGCCCAGGATAATGCTCTGGCCATTGCCGCCAAACCGTTTCTCGGTTCTTTCGGTTTCTTATTGATATCGATCGGGGCCTTGTTTTCGATATCGTCGGCACTTAATGCCACTATCTATGGAAGCACTAACATAGCTTATTCTCTGGCTAAGGATGGGGAATTGCCGGAGATCTTTGAAAGAAAGATATGGTTTGGCTCGGCCGAAGGCCTTTATATCACCGCCATCCTGGGAATACTTTTCGCATTGTTCTTCAAGATGAATGGTATCGCCTTCATAACCAGCGGGGTTTTCACGGTTATCTATATCTTTGTCCTTATTTCACATTATCGGCTGGCCGATCAGGTCGGCGGCAACCGTCCGTTTATACTGTTCAATCTTATCGTCCTTGTGGCGGTCTTTGCAGCGCTGATATACTACCAATTCAAGTCGCAAAAAATGGCTGTCCTGGGGATTGCGGTGGTGTTTGTTGGTGCTCTCGTCGTGGAGGTGATCTTCAGATATATCAAAAAGCGTTCCTTCAAAATTCCCAAGTAATTAGGAATTCATCGCCAGAGTCACTTCCCATATTCCTAACAAAGGTCAGGTCATGGTCCGATACTACGGCCTTTACTCCAATGCCCACAGGGGGAAGGTACGTAAGGCTGGGGCTGAAACTTCACATCCCCCTATCATTGAAGATGATCTGACTTATGTGCCCTCCAAAGGCTGGGCCGGGATGATCCGCAAGGTCTACGAGGTGGATCCGCTTTGTTGTCCTTCATGTGGTGGACAGATGAAGATTATCTCTTTCATAGATGTGTTATCCATTTTCGATCCTCATTTCAGTTTCTCCGAAGCCAAAAGCACTTTATTCATTATTGTGTGAATGTATTTTCTTGGCACTTTTAGCCAGGATGAATAATGTTATGGCTATACCGATAGCACAAACATTTAACCAGAAAGTATAATCAAATTGAAAGGTTGTTAACTCACCAATTTTCTTAATTTCTGTTGGTAATATTCCAAATAAACTGAAGAGTATATGTACTGAAATACCAGTTAATATCGCTGATACTGCTGTGACTATGGCAAGGTAGATGGCAAAAGGCCAGCCATAAAAATTAGCATTTATCTTAACTGCCGGTGGAACATTAAAATCAGCATATAGAAAAGCCATAATTGCTCCGAATACAACTCCGTTATTAACCAAAATTGCTGCAAGCGGACCATTTCCCATTGAGCCAATTACTGTGATAATTGCAAGTACCGGCGCCATCATTGATTGAAGGGGTACTATTAACCATTTTGGTAAATCTGTCGGAAATATAGCCTGAAAGAAGGACTCGGGCACTAATGTCGCTACAAAACCAGCTACTAGAAAACCGATGGCAATTTCTTTATATACCATTTTCCATTCAGCTTTATATGCGTTACCGACTCGCTGCCAAACGATTTTATTACGTAACTTCTTGGCAAAAGAATTTGATAATCCTTCGGACGGCTCCATATTGTGTTCAGCTTTTTCTTTAGCATGCTCTAACGCTTTTTTGGCGAGCTTTTTAGGAACTGTTA
Organism: uncultured Eubacteriales bacterium; assembly: GCA_964538085.1. Classification (GTDB taxonomy): domain Bacteria; phylum Acidobacteriota; class Aminicenantia; order Aminicenantales; family Aminicenantaceae. The sequence goes on from CAZIDF010000002.1 coordinate 289,121, forward strand.
ATCTTACCAATATTGCTTGAATTGTAATAATTATTGGAGCGCCAACAAAAAGCCCCAGAGCGTATTGCCAGCCAAGGAATATGTAGGCAAGTGCTGCTACTTCAATAGCCAGGTTTGTTGATGCAAACATATAGGCTAGTGCTGAGACAAGTGACGCTCCTTTAGTGTATAAACTACGGGTTGATGAGAGAGCTGCAAATGAACATGATGATGAAACGAATCCCAGCATAGCTGCAATAAAGAGCTCTTTGGGTGTTCCTTTTCCTAAATACGTAGCAGCAGATCTTTTTGAAATGAATACCTGGATAATTGAAGAAAATGCATAACCAATACCAAGAGCCCAAAGAGCTTTCCATAATAGTCCGACAGTTGTATATAGCGATTGTATGATTGCTTCCATGTAGTTTTGTGACCTTTATTTATATGTTATCGTTATTTTACTTATTGAGACAATATTTTGAAACTTGTTATTGAAACAATAGTGCCTTTGGCGAACTATTTAATTTTTTAGCTTTTCTAACTTTCAATTGAAGCGAAAATCTGATCTCCTTTTATATTTACCTTAAAAGGTGTTAATGGCCTCGGTGGCGGACCAGCAATATTAATTCCGTTTAAATTATAAGGCCCGTTATGACA
>CAZIDF010000003.1:0-76683 GCA_964538085.1 uncultured Eubacteriales bacterium
GAAGTACCTAAACACTCATTCAGTATTTCATTGTCTTTAAGTGCCAATCAATTTTTTCTCGATAAGTCCTTCTAACTTCCCTAAAACAAATTCATAGTGTGGAAGATCTTTAATTTGTTTTGTTAATCTTATCTGCCAGTTTTGCCTATAATCCTCATTTTTTATGGCGCTTAAAAGGTTTGGATAGTGGATATCATAGCCGATTTTCTTGTTGAATCCTTTTTTTATTTTCTCTGTGTCAAGGTCCGATCTTAGAAGATACCATAAATCGTAAAGGTCGCGCGGTTCATTATCAACGTCTAAAATTCTACATATTTTATCAACAGCAACAGATTCTAATGTATAAATTCTGAGCTCGGCCTTTTCACCTTTAAATGCTTCATAAGCAAATAAAATCCGCTTATTCAGAGTAGGAGGGATATAACTATCTTTCAATACATCTATTTTTAATTCCTTAACTGCTCTGATTTCCGGAATGATGTCATAGCTAATAAATAACTGAAGTCTGTCGCTTTCAGACTCAAAGCGTTTACTCAAGTTATAAGGGAATTCCAAATTTATTTTATCAATTATATTTCCCATTTTTTTTACATAGTCTTCAAGATTTTCTGTGTGCTCGACTAAAAAATCCAAGTCTTCTGAAAACCGATAATCAGAAAAATATATTTTCCTTAGGGCCGTCCCCCCACGAAAAATAAGTTTTTCTCTGAACTTGCTATCTTTTGCCATATAGCACAGCAGAAGTTCAATAAAATAGTCCTTTTCTATAATCTCAGGCGGCACCCCCGCAATTTCGGCTAGTCTTTGACTTTGAAAATAATTAATCATAATAGTCTATCGCCTTATCAAGTTTAAGATTTGATCTTGACCAACATTATCGATAAGGCGCCATTTATTTTTATCAATTCTTTTTTCTGACAAATTTGGATCGAATTTATCATAGCGTTCCTTTACAAATTCTCTTAATTGGCCTGTCAATTCTGGTTTTTTAATATCGAAAATTTCTAAAATATATCCTAAGCGCTTAGCGACGACATTCTTATTGTGTTTTTTGATATAATCCTTCAACTTACTGTAGTCTATTTTTTCCCTAACCAGCCAGATTCCTTTGGCAGCTTCAGTTATGCCTCCACAGTATTCAGGATGGGTCAAAGCGTCGACAATTGTCTTTTCTCTATCAGATATGCGTACCTTCTCATTTGAAGTAATCCACTCATCCTTAATTCCCCAAATAGACTTTTCGTTTACGAAAACAAAAACTAATTTATCTCTCATTTCATAAGGCACAACCTGTCTTTTCGGAGTAGCGACAAAAATCTTCAGCAGAGGCTGAGTCAACATGCCCCAGTAATGCATGGCACTGTAAAAGGCTATATAATATTTTTCAGAATTAGCGACTTCTCTGCCTGCTACGAACCAGTTTCCCAGATATTGCTCTACCCTGCCTAATTGCTGAGGTATAATTAAAAACTTCCCGGCTTTTAAGCGGGTTATCACCTTTCTTTTGACTAATTCACTCAAAAGGTCAGTCGTTTCATTATATCCTTTTCCAAGTATCCTCTGAGTATCACTGATTTTGAATATTGCCTTATTTTCTTCATAAAGCATGCTGATTAAATGGGAACTGACGTGCCCCAATGTTTTTTTGTTGGCCATTTTATCTACCTTTTATGTAAATTATACAGTATTAAATCCTGCAATGTAAACATAAATAGTCGTTTATTTGAAGGATTGTTTGTGCGTTCAAAAAAATGAGGTGACAGTATCAAGACTATTTGTGAGTGACTCACATTGAGTTTGCATCTAGCGGGAATTATTTTGCTGCCGGCAGGTTCATCTTGCGCAGGAGGTCATGGAAACGCGGGTTGTCACTGAGGAGATCCTGTAAAATACTATGATCTAGCCCCAGATAAGGCATGTTGGGATCTCCGATGTCAGAGCTACCCACAGATTCAATTTTGAGATGTCTCAAGCGACACGCTCACATAAGGTTCAACATTTCAGCATGAAATAAACGGACATCAAATTGAACAGGGCCAAGGCTCTTATTCATCACAAGGGATTCTTAACCGTTATTGAGGCAAGATCCTGAATCATCAGGTCGAACACATCTCTGGCCCTGCATTCATCGGTAACCGGGTAGGCGTCGAGCAAATTCCTGTAGGAATCACCGGCGGCCTCGTCGAAGCCCAGTTCGAGAAAAATAAGATTCATTCGTCCTTCCACAAGGAAGACATTGCGATTCCCTTGATAAAAATCCCAGCAGATACCGATTTTATCGAGGTCGATTAGTCTTTTGAATTCATTTTGACGGATGATCTCTGGTTTGAGCTCATCCTGCTGAACCTGCATAATAACGTTCTGGGATGATCCCCAGGAAAGTGTTTCCTTATCGAACCGACTAAAATTGCTGAAATAGTAAATGAGGCCTCTTTTTTTATCCTTATGAGCACCTGTAAAAACGCCTGCGATGATTTCATTTGCGCGATCGTATGACTTTCGCATCTCCTCTTTCATCGACAGGTGGTAAGATTTCATCAAGAATCCGGATGGAGGGGGAGGAGCCTCCACAGGTTCCGGTTCCGGCAGAACCTCGGGGCCAGTAGCACAGCCTGCCATCAATGCCAAAATCAGTATAATGGGATACATATACTTTCTAATTTTTTTTAACGTGTCATTCATCTCAACATCTCTCGTGGCTTTCGATCTTAATAGGAACTTATTCTCTGCGATGAAACAGTTTAGTAGAATTTGTGTCTGAAGTCCACGTTCAGCTTGAGGTGATGAGCTTTGAGACATTTCCGCAGGTTCATTCGTTTCTTAAATTGAAAGACAAAAAGATCTCTAGTCTCCAAGAAGAATTATGTGTATAATATGATTAATTTATACACATAGGAGACTGAGATGAGGACCAATGTCGTGATCGATGATCAACTGATGAAAGATGCTCTTAAGATATCCGGATTCCGTACAAAGAAAGCGGCTATTGAAGCCGGTTTGAGACTCCTTGTCAAATTCAGCCGGCAAGAAAAAGTGAAAAATTTTCGGGGAAAACTTAAATGGAGCGGCGATTTAGACAAAATGCGGACGGACAAATGATACTGGTTGATTCTTCTGTTTGGATCGCTTACTTCAACGGAATGATTAATCCTCAAACCGATTGGCTGGATTCTGCTCTTGGGAGAGAATTAATCGTTGTAGGGGATCTCATCCTGGCTGAAATCCTTCAGGGTTTCAGGAGCGATCGTGATTTTAATAAAGCTAAAGAATTATTATCGCATTTCAGATTCATGGAGATGCTGGGTCGAGAGTTAGCTATAAAGAGCGCAGAAAATTATCGCTTTCTCAGAAACAAGGGAGTGACTGTTCGCAAAACCATCGATGTCATGATCGGAACATTCTGCATTCACCACAACATATCTCTTCTGCATGATGATCAGGATTTTTATCCTCTTACAAAGCACTTGGGATTAAAAACCGTGACATGATTAATTTCGTGCCAGCCTTTGCTTGGCATCCTCGAGTTCCGTTATCCACAGGTCAGCATCCTGACCGAGGTTGTAAGGAATCACTGGCTGAGTCAACTAAAGGTCTCGGCGCCGCGACCCATTTTGGCAATCCGGGCTAAAAACGATGTCAAGGCCGGCTAAATGCAGAAGGGTCAAAACCGCCTATATCATTTTAAAATAGACTGTGATACATTTTGTTTTTCTTATCTGGAAAATGATTGAGGAGATGTCGTTATGAATCAAAATCAAGGTCCTTCCACTCGTTCGGTTCACCTGGGCAGCGAAATAGATCCTGCTACAGGTGCCCTCATACCCCCTATCATCCAGAATTCGGCTTTTTGTTACAAGGATTTGGATCAATGGCGTGCGGTGGCTCTAAAGCAGGTTCCCGGCCATATCTACAGCCGCAACGCCAATCCAACAACCGAAACCTTTGAAAAAAGAATGGCTGCATTGGAGGATGCAGAGCAAGCTGTAAGCTTTACTACCGGGATGGCCGCGATCAACACAACTTTGTTCGCATTGCTGGACGCAAAAAAACGGGCAGTTACGGTGAGAGACGCTTATGGCGCGACGTACCTCCACTTCACACAAATTTTACCCCGTTTTCATGTGGACTGTGTGGTTTGTGATACAGACGATTCAAAAGGGATCGAGGCAGCCATAGAAAAGGGATGTGATCTCTTATACTTGGAAACCCCGACCAACCCGACTCTGAAAGTGCTTGACTTAGAAAAGTTGATCGCTATTGCACACCGGGCTGGAGCCGTTGTGGCGGTGGACAATACCTTTGCCACTCCGATCAACCAGTCTCCTTTTGCTTTAGGAGCAGATGTCGTCATCCACAGCGCGACCAAGTACATTTGCGGACATGGCGATGTGCTGGGCGGAGTCGTCTGCGGCGGCAAAGATATCATGGAAAAGATTTACCGCTATCACGAATTGACCGGGCCCTCTCTCGATGCACACTGTGCTTTTTTGCTGCTGCGCAGTTTAAAAACCTTGGGGCTGCGGGTAGAACGACAGAATGAAAATGCCATGGCTATCGCCCGTTTCCTCGAAAAACAACGGCAGGTCGAACGGGTTTTTTACCCGGGATTAGAAACTCATCCGGGCCATGATATTGCCAAAAAACAGATGAGCGGGTTCGGGGGAGTGCTCAGTTTCGAGCTCAAAGGAGGTTATGAAGCGATAAAACGCTTCCTGCCCCAGCTTAAATATGCCTATATGGCAGCCAATCTTGGCCAGGTGGAAACCATTGTGGGGCCACCCTCCACTACCAGTCATGTGGAATTAACAGCAGAGGAGAGAAAAGAAGCCGGAGTGCCAGAAGGCTTGATCCGTTATGCCGTGGGCATCGAGGATAAAGAGGATTTGTTGGCTGACCTCGAAGCGGCTCTAAAGGCTATTTAGCCAGGCTGTATTCCTTAAGCCGGCAAATAACTGTCCTTCACAAGCGACAAGGATGGGAGCAAGAGCAGAGAGGGTATTTACTGGAATGAAGATTAAAACTTTAGGCGTTGGATTTATTTTGCTGGCATTGATTGGCTGTGCCTCTGTGCATCGAGATGATCCGATCGAGATCTTCCAGAAAACCCAATCCTTTAATAATCGGTCTTTCGATGTTGTCTGGTCAGCAACGATAAAATCTATCGATGAAATGGGATTTGTGGTCAGGAAAGCGACAAAAAATATCGGTCTCATCCATGGCGAGGCAAGAATGAATCCTGATCTTCAATTCTTACCTCCACTTATCAATGTCATAATCAAGGCAGAAAACAATAGGATCGAAGTGAATTTACACATCGAGTTGCCAGGCCAAAGAGATGAAACCGGGAGAAGAAGAACTTACGCCAATCGGTTCTTCAAGGCCTTGAGAAAAAATTTAAGATAAGAAGTATCTTTGGAGATATTTTTGGAAGAGAAAGCCATGATGGAGGGAAAGACCATGAAGAAAAATAATTTACTTCTTCTTAGTTTGTTTGTTTTGCTATTTCTTCTAATCTCTTGCTCTAGATCGGAAGACCTGGTCATCCTGCATCAGGTGACAGGACCGGTCGATACGAACTGTTATCTTTTGTATGATGCCGACAGCAAAGAAGCTGCGCTTATCGATGTCGGAGGGCCAATCGACACCCTATTGGAACACATCAAGGATAACGATCTCCACCTTAAATACATTTTTGCCACCCATGTTCACATGGACCATGTGGAAGGAGTCCCCCAGTTACAAGAAAAGTTCCCTGATGCCCTCCTTTGTTACAACAAAAAAGATTATGAAGATTTCCTCATTTCCATTGATTGGATGGAAGAATCTTTTCCAGAAGATGTAGCCGAAATGAAAAAATCTGCGGAGTTTAGAAAGTGGTTCGAGTACGACATGTCGATTTTCAAAGAACCTGACATCTATTTGGAGGATAATCAGGTCTACAAGCTGGGAAACCAGGAGATCCGGACATTCCTTTCACCCGGCCATTCGTCGGGCAGTATTTGTTTTCATGTGGGAGATGTTTTGTTCTCGGGCGATGTCCTTTTTTACAGACAGGTCGGCCGGACCGACTTATTGGGAGGATCGAAGGAGGACATAGTGAAATCCGTGCGGAGACTGTACAGAGAGCTGCCCGATGAGACCAAAGTTTATCCAGGCCACGGGGAATTCACGGATATCGGAACAGAAAAGACCGAGAATGAAGAAGTCACGATAGATGTTGTGACGATAAAGAATTAGCTAAGGGACGTTATCACGAATTGAAACCTTGGTTGGCTGGTCCACCCATGCCTTGCCATCATAGTACAAGATTTTGTCTCGTAGCTCGCTTCTCACTTTATCCTGCAACCAAGACATGGTCGTTTGCGTGTTATAGAGGGTCTCATACTTCATCTTGAAAATATGACTCAAATTTATGGAATGTAATGAAAAATCTTTGTTGAATTCAAAGTACAGGTGAGAAACTCTCATGTACACCAATATTTTTTGGTTCTTCTGGAGATCGATCGAATTGATACTTCCGATATCGTCTTCGGCTTTGTCCACTTCTGTTCTCGGCAAAAGCACATAAAAAAGCTCTGCGCCCGTCGAGAGTTCGGAGCATCTGTATTCTTCTGTCTGGGGAGATCCTCCGTGGATATTTTCAGGATCTAATACGAGGAGGCATCCCTTTCTGTACTCGTTGTTTGTCCCGCCTAAAATGATTTCCTCTTTCCCATCACCATCGATATCTAAAAAACCATAATCGATCAGGTAACCTGAATGCCAGTATTCCCCGATTATTCTGCCCTCCGCATCGAGCAGTGCTATTTGATTCGGGTAGTGATTTTTGTGCCGGGAAATAACAAGAATCTCACAGGTCCCATCACGGTCGAAATCGTACAGATCGAATCCTTTGATCCTGTAATCATTGGAGTAAGTCGTTGTCCCGAATTTAATTTCTCGTCCTGCTTCGAAACGCCACATTTCTTTTCCTGCAGCATCGAAACAAATGAGGACCCCTTCTCCGAATTCATTTTGCGTTTGAGTCGAAAATAGAATTTCAGGTTTTTGATCAGCGTTTATGTCTTTTATGATGAGATGGGGCAGTTTTCTCTCGCCGTCCTCATCTATACGCTTGTATTGGAAATGCTTCATGTATTCATTTTGAGCGCAGAGATTTTCTATCCCCGTTTCATAGCGCCACAGGGTGTTTCCCCGGGTGTTTTGAATGACGAGTTTCGAATTGTCGATCTGAAAATGGGCTGGGGTTTTCGGCACAAAAACCTTCGTGATCCAACCGATCGAGATTAAAACGGCAGAAATCGCCACTGTCAGCAGGATGGGGAATAATGTCGACTTTTTGAAAAATCGCTTTTCAGCGATCTCTGTTCTTTTCTGGTCTGTGGATTGCAGCCACTCATTCAGGTCTTTTTTGAAGGCGATTATGCGCGGTCTTTCTCCCTCTCCGATTCGTCTGACCGGCAGACTGAGCTGTTTTTCCCATCTGCGGCATGTGCGGGGATCGCAACCTAAATAGGCGGCAATCTCTTTCCATGACTGAAGAATCTCTCCGTTTTGGCTGGTTTCGTTCATCGAGCCAGATAAGTATATAAAAGAGGATACCCATTTTCAAGGGTGACGAGAAGCTGAAAGTGAGGCATTTTTTTAGGGCATTTGAGGGCATTAGCGGACAAAACGCCAGTTGGCATTGACATCCATTCATTTCATCCCCCATCATAATAAAGCCCCCGGTGCTATTCTTGAGGGAATGGATTCAGCGGGTGTTAGCATCAGGGGGGTTGGTGCTGTCAACGGATAATCTTTTTTTCTCCGCGTTCTACAAACAGAAATATATCTTTGTAGTTGGATTTTACTGCATCGATCTTGTTCGGTGCATCGGACTCCGATTGTATAGGGAGATGCATAAGTCCCACATGTGCGGGTTTGAGGACTTCCTGGATGATCCTTGCTCCATCTGGAAGTAAAGGAAACCAGTAGTGGACAAGGGCGAGGTCGAGCTTCTCTTTGTCCAATCCCGTGTCCTGAAAGACCGCAAGTTTTCCGTCGGAATCTCCCTCATGAAAAATGGTTCGTCCGTTCATTTTGATCAGATACATGAGATTGTGAGGGCTTTCTAAATCTCCGCTGTGGAGCGTTCGGTACATTTTGATGGCAATCTCCCCGACCGTTTTCTTAGCCGTTTCTCCTGGTTTTAGTTCGTAAGAAAATACCCTGTCCTGCACATACTCCCAATCCTTTGAGTTGTCTTTCATGGCAGTGACGGCATCTTTGGCAGCGATTAACAACACATCGGGATTGTTTTCTATGAACCGTGCAGCAAAGCTCGGGCTGAAATGATCCGGATGGTTGTGGGTGACTAAGACAAGATCCACATCGTCGAAGGGAGCCTTGCCTGATAGCAATTGTTCCAACACGTCTTCTGAGGGGGCCCTGTAATTTGGATTCGGGTTGTCGAAAAGAGCATCGATGAGGACCTTATTGTTTTCTATGGCAACAAGAAACCCTTCGTTGGCAAGGTAGGTCACTTCGATCACGCTTTCCTGACTATTCCCGGCGGGCCATATCATCGAAACACAGACCAGAATTGTCACGGATCTAACAATCATGTTGATTCTAGACATGGACTTCTCCTTTTTGGCATATTGCCTGTTTCCCCAATTTGCATAATACAGCCAGCACAATTTTCTTTAGAGCATGTATGATGTATACGTAAGTGAACCCGCCCCTCTCAAAGACTCCCAAAAACATCAAAAAGATCTGCCGTGCATCCAGGAAGCAGCTCCTGCAGTTGAAATAAAAGGGTTCGGGTTCCATTCCGACTAGAGGAAACCTTCTCTGCTTAAAAATCCAGAGCATTCACAAAAATGAGGGCATTGTGCATAAAATCGCCGGCCCGATTCCGATAAAACACATTGTTAAAAATACACCTGCCCTAGTCGATTCCCAACCTAATCTGCTTAGTAGCCAGAAATCCCCCCCCCTTTTTGGTTCCCAGCGCCTTTGGCCTCTTTTATATGTATTCTTTTACTTTGCTCAATAAAACTTCCCGATCGAAAGGTTTGGCCATCAGATAAACACCGTCATGAGTCCTGCTGTACTGTTCTTCTTCTTTCTTGATCAAGGATGACAAAAATATTATCGGAATATTTTGTGTCGAGGGATCATTTTTCAAGATGTTTGCAACCTCCCCACCGTCTATATCGGGCATAACGATATCCAGGATGATCAGATCCGGGATGTCATTTTTGGCAATATTTATGGCTTCGTATCCTCCAGAGGCTTGAAGAACATGGTATTCTTTGTTGTTAAAGATATTCTTGAGCATTTCAAGATTGACAGATTCATCGTCGACAATGAGAATTTTTTTGTATCTCATTTAGAGTTCACCTGGAAAAAAACATTCCTTCTCTATACAAGTTTTAATGTGAAAGAGCGAAAAATCAATATGTTGAGACAAAATGTCACATTATGTCACATTATGTCACATTATTTCACTTTTAAAATGCCTAAAAAGACAATATCGTAAACTTTAGAATGATAAATTCCAGAATGTCGGACCGGCTTCACGATGTCCTGATTGACAAAAAATTTTGCAAAGGGGATAATAAATTCACAGATTTGGGGCATCGCATGAAAACGGATGAAATTCTTCACTCATGGAAGGAAATTTCTGCGTACCTGGATAGAGATGTCAGGACATGTCACAGGTGGGAAGATGAGCTGGAATTGCCGATTCACCGGATTGATGAAAATTCCCCAAGGTCGAAAGTTTTTGCATATAAAAAAGAAATCGATGAATGGCTTAGAGAAAAAGCGAATAATCACAATAATCATCAAGATGAAAAAAAATCTTCGATCTGGACAAACAGGAGGGTTATTGCCGGACTGGCCATCGGTTTTTTAGTAGTATCCGTAATTTTTGCATGGCTTTATTTCTCCCGGTCTCCGGCTGTTCCTTCACTTTCCGGACCTACCCTTGCGGTCCTGCCTTTAAAAAATCTCGATTCGTCAGAATATGAGGAATATTTCTCCGAGGGGATCACGCACGAGATTGAAAGGAGCCTGATACGGCTGAACAAAATTAGGGTGATCCCTGGGTCTGTGGATGACCCGGGCCAGGATTCTGTATATGACATGGACTTGCTCGGTCAGAAGCTCGAGCCTGACTATCTTGTGGTGGGTGAACTGAGACAGGAGCAAGATAGGATTTTGTTAAGCATCAGCCTGATCAGAACAGAGGACAATAAAAACCTGTGGAATGCATCCTATGAAAGCGATCAGGAAGATATCTTGAATATCAGTCAGAGTATCAGTCACAAAATCCACGAGCAATTGAATTTCAAGGTGGATGAGGCCCAGTTCGCTCGGTCACAAAGCGGCAGCACCGACGACTTTTCGGCCTATGATACCTACCTCAAAGGAAATTTCATCCTGACCAGGATTACAGAGCAGGATGATGATCCCTGGAAGCTGTACCATCAGGGCAAGTATCTTTTAGGAAGATGGACGCCAAAAAGCAATGAGTTGGCCATTAGCCTTTTCGACCAGGCCATCGCGATCGACAGTAACTATGCTCAGGCCTACATCGGGTTGGCTCAGTGTTATGCGAATTATATCAATCTGGGATGGGATTCTGACATAGAGTGGTTGAACACAGCGGAATCCCTGCTGGAAAAAGCCCAGGAAATTTCTCCCGGTCTTCCTGAATATTACACAGCCCTGATCAAGACTTCTATATTGAGAGTGGCTTTATTAAACGAAAACATGAGCCAAATCGTTTTTAGCCTGGCAAAAGAAGCTATCGCAAAATTTCCCAACCATCCGCAATTGAATGCCGTAACAGCATACTGTTACCTGACAAAGTTCGGGGAAGGGGGGGATGAAGCGGATTTTGAAAAAGCCTTGGACTACTACGAGAGAAGTTTTTTACTGAATCCGTCCAGCCTCAACAACATCAAGTATGCGGAGCTTCTGATGCTTAAGAAGGAGTTTTATCAAGCGATCGAAGTTTGTCATATTCTCGAGAGGTCCGATCCTTCCTTGTTTTCCAAGTTCATGCTGGGGGAAATTTATTATTATCTGGGCGATTTGGCAAAAAGCGAGGAAATTTTTCTCCAATTCGACCTGCCGTTGAATTTCAAAATTCATTCTCTGTATTTTTTGGCGATGATAGAAGCGCAAAAAGGGGAAGCTGAAGAAGCGGTAAGGCTTATCAGTGAAGTCGAATTCATACAACCCGAGGAATACAGAGACCTTCCGTTTCATTTAGAAATGGCTTCCATCTATTTTGGAATCGGAGATGATCAGTCGGGATATAAATATTTGGAATCGTTGTTTACCGATGAACAGACCCAATGCGATAAATTTATTAACTCTAAGTATATGGATATAGATAGGAATTTTGATAATTATAGAAACGAGAGGAGATTTCAAAATCTTACACGAGGAGAAAATTAAATGGCCAAAAGCAAAACCATCCGGGTAACACCCAACGTCAAGAAGTGTTTAACACACTTAAAAGCCGCTGTGAAAGCCATGCCCGAAGGAGAGCTGAAAGACAATGCCAAAGGCGCTATCAGTTATCTGTCGAACACATTCCAGGGCAAACCGCAACCTGGCAGAGGAATCAAGTGTCCCGGCGTGACCAGAATCGTCCCGGGATAAGTTCAAAATATATTTCAACTCTCTCTTCCCATCCTTTTTAAGTTTTAGATCACAATGAATATCCAGAGTATTACTCTAGTTGTTACTGAGGACTGCAATTTCGATTGCGACTATTGTTACAAGCAGAAAAACTATGATCGCATGAAATTCGCTACGGCCAAAAAAGCGATGGCCTTTTTTTTGCCGTTTCTATCCGATCACTACAACCTCAATTTTTACGGAGGAGAACCCCTTCTCTGCTTCGATCTTATTGAAGAAACGGTGTCCTTCCTCGAGCAAAAAAATAAGGAGTATGGCAAAAAGCCTCAGTATTCACTGACCACCAACGGCAGTTTGATTACCGATGAGATTATCAAAGCGTTAGAGACACACAAATTTTCGGTTGTATACAGCTTCGACGGCACCGCTCAGGAAATCCATAGGAAAGATGGAAGTTTTGATTTGGCCGTGTCGAATATTAATAAAATATTGGAACGCCCAAATATCGGATTGGAGGTCAACAGTGTTTTTACACCGGAGTCGGTCGGTCATATTTCAGACTCCCTGGCGCTAATCATGAACTTGGGCGTGAAAAACATCAATCTGTCTCTTTCTCTTTTCCGGCCATGGAATACACTATCTGTTGAACGTTTGGGCGAGGAACTGGCAAAATTGAGGGGAATTCTTGTCTCCCAATATTTGAAATCCAAAGATATCCCGGTCATGAACTTCCGGAAAGATGGCACGGAAGGGTTTTTTTATTGTGCCGGAGGGCAGGACAGGATGGCGGTCACGTCTGAGGAGAATGTCTGGGGGTGCGATCTGTTTGCCGATTATTTCAGGGGGAAGGAAAAACGGCCCGAATACCAGGACTATTTTTTTGGGAATCTAGACACCTTCGTAAAAAATTATAAAAAAGTATATCCGAAGATATCCTCCAATTACGCCGAGCTATCCATGGATAATTTTGCCACTTCCCAACGAGCATGCCTGTTTTGTTCTAATCTGGAGGATTGTATTGTGTGTCCGGTAGCGGCGGCATTTTCTGGGGTTCCTATCGGCGAAATCCCTCCCTTTGTGTGCGATATCCAGAAAATCAAGATTGCAGAACGACAAAAATTCCTAGGGGAAATTATCAAGTACTAAAGGAGTTGCTAAATTATTGGAACTCTTCGTTGTGGCTGAGATAGAGTTACAGTCTATCCGAGGGGATCGATCTTGTGAAAACGCAGTCGCCGTCCCAATCGATGTAAATAGGGAATGGGCTCATGTGTTGGGGATCTAGGTCGAGATCACGGATTATCAGGTTCGTCAGATGCATGACTTTGGTGCGGCGGCTGGTCCACATGTTATAAATAATATTGCGTGCAGTCAGGATCCGGTCGATGATGCCTTCATCTAGGGAGGATACGACGCCCGATATCGTGGCGTATTTATGTTTTTTGTCGATGCGCGAATCGTCCAAAGAGAGGATGGAATATCCTTCCTGGTAGCAGGTGTGATTGATGATTTTTGTCTGCCCATGCAAGATCAGGTCGTTTCTGTCATTTATTTCATCGAGCGGGGGATAAAACTCTGGCTTGGGGAATGACATTCCTGTTCTTGCTGCGAGAGCATCGAATGTCTCGGCATACCGTCCAGACGGATTCCACACCGTCCAGGTTTGGATCTCATTTTCCGTCACTCCCTGGAGCTGGGCATCGATCTCCTCGGGTGTGTACCAGAAACCTTGGATCCAGGGACGGATTTCCTTGTCCGTGCGCTTTTTCATCTCCTGGAGGCTTGACTTCATGATACTGTGGGGGTATTGGCCAGGATTTTTCAGGCTGAGAAAATTCTCGGGAAAGTGCGATGGATATAACATAGGGCAGATCACGTCCACATGCGGGGCGATCTGCTCCAGCACTTGTCCTACGCCAAAATCCTTGGTTTTCCAGGCCGTCATGCCGAAAACGTCCACAGAAATGACCACTCCGGTCGGTTTCAATCGGTCATTAGCGAAAGCAAGGAATTTTCCGATACACTCTTCTTTGGAGATCCCTTCGATAACGATGGGGTATTCGATAGTGGACATGTTGCCGTCGCTCGGAAACCTGACGTAATCGAATTGGATCTCATCGACTCCCAGTGCGATTAGCTCTTGACAGAGCGCGATCGTGTAATCCCAAACCCGGATGTCATACGGATTGGCCCAGTGAAGCCCCTTGTGGTCTGCCCACAATTCCCCGGTCTCAGAGTCTCTTACTCCCAATTCTGGAAAATGGGTAACGAGTAAACTATCTTGAAAAACGTCCACTTTGGCTGCGGTCCAGATACCCTTTTGTTTGAGGGCGGAAATGGCGTTTTCGAGTGAGGCGTTCGGAGCGGAAGCCTGCATATTTTTAGCCGTGCTGTTTTTTGAATTCCAGGACAACCGGCCTAGGGGATCCTTGGCATGAAGGACAGCCAAATTCATGCCGGCGGCTTCCATGTAATGTACGATCCCGTCGAAACTCCGGCCGCAGAGGTGTGCAGAAGGGAAATACACACCGGTTAGTTGGTCCGGCTTTGCCGGCGATCGAGGGGAGAAGGGAAAGGCGGTACAAGTTGAAGAGTCGCGCGAAGCGGGGATAAAAACAGCGAGAGAAAGGGCCAAGAAAAAAAGGAGTGTGTAAGTCTTAGTCATTTTTCGAGCTCTGAGCATTAATTTTGTCGTTTTACCGCAGTGGTTCATGCTTTTTTCTCGAAGATTGGACAAAATATCTTTTGATATACCTAGATTTTCTAGGTATAATACCTAAATATTCTAGGTGTGTGAGGAAGAAATGATATCGAAAAACTTGATGGCAGCTTCAACCAAACCTCTGATCTTGTCCATTCTGGCGGGAAGAGAAATCTACGGGTATCAGATTATCCAAAATGTCGTCGATATTTCTGGGGGAACACTGGAATGGTCCGAAGGAATGCTCTATCCTGTCCTCCACCGGATGGAGAAGGAAAATCTCATCCGTTCCCAGTGGAAAATCTCAGAAAAGGGGCGGAGGCGCAAGTATTACAAGTTGACAGAATCGGGAAAAAAAGAGTTGGAAAAAGAAAAAGAACAATGGCTGAATATCCATAAGCTTCTTGCCAAACTATGGGAACCTGTCCCTGGCTTTGAATAAATCGAGATAGTGTGAAAACAGGAGAAACCGATGTTTGATCTTGATCGAGCGATACGACAATGGAAAAAGGCCCTCGACAAAAACAGCGCTTTAGAAGACGGCTATAAAGAAGAGTTGGAAAATCATCTGAGAGATAAGATCGATTATCTGATGAACCTAGGTTCCTCAGAAAGAGAAGCTTTTGAAGAGGCTGTGCAAAAAATCGGGGAAGCAAATGTCATCGGGGAAGATTATTATAAGACGGACACCCGGCATGCCAGCGGGCGTCCTCCCTGGAAAAAAAGCCGTTGGATTCCGCCGCTTTTTTCGAACTATTTCAAGATCGGCCTCAGAAAATTAAGAAGGCAAAAAATCTATTCCCTGATCAATATTGCGGGTTTGGCGGTGGGGCTTGCCTGTTGTGCTGTGATCATCCTGTATGTGACCAATGAGCTGACTTATGACTCTTTTCACGAGGATGCAGACCGGATCTATCGTGTGGCGGTGCACAGGATCAGCGTGGTCGGTGAATTCAAGTTTGTGGCAACTCCGGCCCCATTGGGACCGGAGCTCAAAAACAGCTATCCGGAAGTGGAACAAGCCGTAAGAGTGGTCCCCCCTTATGAAAACGCAAGCCATGTCCTGGTGGTGAAAGGCGAAAAACGGTTTTTCGAAAACCGCGTATGGTTCGCGGACGAAGATATTTTCAAGCTTTTCCATATGCCTTTTATTCAAGGAAATCCTCAATCAGCTCTTGCCAATCCCAACGCAGTGGTTATCACTGAAGGAATGAAAGATAAGTATTTCGGGGAAGATAGAGCTCTGGGACAAACTCTCCAGATCGAGATCGATTACGATACCGGTGTTGTGGAGCTCCAGGATTACGAGGTAGCGGGGGTCATCAGAAACGCTCCTGCCAACACGCATCTGAAATACGATATGTTCCTTTCCATGGAGACTATGAGAAGCAACGTGTCCTCTTTCGAGACAGATTGGTTCCATCCTCCATCAAAATATACCTACGTAAAACTGGCTCCAGGAACAGATGCTGCAGATTTTGAAGGGAAACTCAAGCCGATTTCCGATTTTATGATCCAAAATTATTCTGAAAAATACAACAGGAAAATGGATCTGCACGACTTTTTCCTCCAGCCTGTGACCAAGATACATATGTTTTCCCACCTCATGAGAGAGATCGAACCTCCCGGCAATTGGTACTATCTCTATATCTACTCCATCATCGCCTTCCTTATCCTGCTCATTGGGTGCATGAATTTTATCAATCTATCCGCCGCTCTTTCCACCACCCGGACCAAGGAGGTCGGACTCCGCAAGGTCGTGGGGGCCCAACGTCGCCAGCTCATCTGGCAATTCCTGGGAGAATCATTCTTGATCACTTTCCTCGCTTTTATCGTGGCATTTGGACTGACTTTCCTCCTGCTTCTCCCCTTCAATCAGATGGCGGGTACGGAATTGACTTTGGCCGGGCTCGCACAACCCGTCGTGTTTTTATCGCTGCTGGGATTGCTTGTTCTTGTCAGCATCGGTTCCGGAATCTATCCAGCCCTCATCCTAACGGCCTTCAGCCCCATCTCGGTTCTTCAAGAAAAATTGGCCCCGGTTACCCGTGGAGCTTTAGCCCAGAAGATACTGGTCGTCGGACAGTTCGCTATTTCCATTTTCCTCGTCATCTGCGCTCTCACTGTTTTCAAACAGCTCCAGTTCATGAAGGGACGGGCTTTGGGATTTGACCTGGAGCAAAAGCTCGTTCTTCGTGTAAAAAGCAATATGCCTCATTTAAGAAGGGATTACGAGGCCATCAAAAATGATTTTCTCCAGAATCCTTCGATTTTCGGGGCCACGGTGTCCTCCTCTGTCCCGGGTGACAGGACAAATTCCGGATATTACTTGACATCGAAGATGGAAGATTTCAAGGGTGCCCCCTTTATCAAGGTTATCACCATGGATTATGATTTCATATCCGAATATAGAATCGAGATGGTCGCCGGAAGGTCTTTCCAGCGGGGCGCTGGAAATGACGAAAGAGAAGGGTATCTGATCAACCTGGCTGCCGTCAAAGAATTGGGCTTCTCCACACCTGAGGAAGCCCTGGGAAAAAATTTCATGGCTTCCTATCACAGGATAAACAAAAGGATAATCGGGGTTACCGATGATTTTCATTACCGGGGTATGCAGGAAGTCGTCGAATCCCTAGTCATGGATATCGAGAATTCCCTTTTCGAAACCATCACGCTCTCCATTCGAGTAGAAAACATGAATGAGCTCATGCGGTTCATCCGGAGCACATGGGACGATCACTTCCCCGGCGTTCCTTTCGAGTATTCCTTCCTGGATGAGAGTTTCGACCGGGAATATAGATATGAGGAACAGATGGGCAGGCTGCTGGGGATCATAACGACCCTGGGATTTTTTATTGCCTGTCTCGGCCTTTTCGGATTGGCTTCTTTTGTTGCCCGATCCAGGAAAAAAGAGATCGGAATCCGAAAAGTGCTCGGTGCTTCGACATCCGACATCATCACCATGTTGTCCAAAAGATTTGTCCTGCTTATTCTAATTTCCATTATCGTCGCGTCCCCGATTGCATGGTTTTCCATGCACAAGTGGCTTCAGGACTTTGCCTACCGTGTCGACATGGATCTGTTCGTATTCTTTGTGACTGCATCCGGAGCTTTGGCGATAGCCCTTTTCACAGTCGGCCTCCAGGGCTTTCGTGCGGCTATCGCGAATCCTGCTGATTCTGTGCGGGACGAATAACTGGCACATCCAGAGTTGTGTCGGATTCGATGTGTTGGGACAAATTTTCCCAGGTAAACCAGACCGGTTTGTATTCTTTTCT
Source organism: uncultured Eubacteriales bacterium (assembly GCA_964538085.1). Lineage (GTDB taxonomy): Bacteria > Acidobacteriota > Aminicenantia > Aminicenantales > Aminicenantaceae. Next base: position 17,623 of record CAZIDF010000003.1, read on the forward strand.
GGCGTATATTTCTGTTATGTCGCTGTAATGGGAGCTTTCTGGATCCTCGCTTGCGCTAAGAGGAAAACAGGATAAAGCTTTTGGGATGGGAGACAATTCCACGACCATATGGTAAGAGCTTCCGCCAACAACCCGCAGGCGACCATCTTCCACTCGGGTAAAACAAGCTCTTGTGACCGGGAGTGAGCTGCTCCCGCCACTCAGCGGATATTCCCTGCCGCCATGTTTCAGGTAGTGAATCCTTCCCCAGGGAATATCCATCCTGCCAAAGTTTTTTTTCAGTTCGGAAGCAGAGGCGTCTAAGTCTTTTAAAAGTTTTTTTGTGACTTCCTCTGGGTATGCTTTTTCCGGGTTCAATTGACCGAGGTCCCCTCTTATGTACAAGAGCTGAAACAGGGCCATGGCATTGGAGTCGGCTTCACACCGGAAGTCCCATGTCTTTAATAATTTCACGGCTGCATCCAGAAAACTTCCCGGAGAGGATAGATTTTCGGCAAACCTCTCATAAGCGTCGAGTATGTGTGGCACCCACTGCCGTGCCTTCCACACCAGTGTATCCGTGGCGAAATTGAGCATTTCTTCAAATGTCACGCTTTCGTCCGCAGCCAGCAGCTCTGAGAGCCTCTTGCCTCGATCCCCGAACCATTTATTCTCAACGAGACGCGCCGGGAGGGTATCCTCTTCTATTCCGCTGTTTTCCGTGACAAATCCTGGGCTGTCGTTGCTGTTCTGAAGCCAGCCGCTTTCAGGATTGATCACTTTCGGAAGATCGTCGAAAGGTATGTATCCCATCCAGTCAGAACGGGGATCTTCGCCAGGCACAGGCCGGGACCAATCCAGTTCTGGGTTTCTTTTGGGACACAAAGCATTGTAGAGATAGCCGATGTTTCCCTCCGAATCGGCAATGGTGTGGTTCCACATGCTCAAACCGGGCAAACGCATGATATTGAAATATTCTTTTACTGACTGGGCTTTTGTTCTCTCGTAAGCTTGCTCAAGAAATGTGGGGGAGTCGAATTTGATGATGCGTGCTGCGTACGCATAACCATCCTTAACTTGCAACACGGGACCCACATGGGTTTCCCTGATGGTTTTTTTCACCTCCCTGAATCCATCTTTGGATTTAATCCTGAAGGTTTCTTCCCATTCTGAAAACGTTTTCCAGCCATCATGGCTGAGATACTCCTTCTCATTGTCGGGATTGATTTTGAACTTGTAGACATCCGCCAAATCCGGATTGTTATTGGTCGTATGCCAGGCTATCTTCCCATTGTGTCCCATGGTTATTATGGGCAATCCAGGAATGACAGCACCGACCACAGAAAACTCCGGCGTGCTGACTTGGGCCTCATACCATGCCGTAGGGCCTGAGAACGGCTCATGAGAGTCCATGGAAAGAAGGGCATTACCGCTGGCTGAACGGGATGGAGCCACGGCAAAATGGTTCGAGCCACGCTGTCCCCTCCAGACATCTCCCTGCAAGTCATCGAAGGACTCCCTCGCATTCATGAGAAACGCTATGGTCATCATATCGCCCGGCTCAAAGCCCGTGATCCACGCCGGGACATTATCCCGGTGCTCCTGTATGAAATCGTTGATCCCTTTACAATAATGGACAGCAAGCTCCCTGAACTTTGGTTTCATTTCCTTGAAGAGTTCATCCGCACGCCACTTGAAGCGAAAACTACGAAAAAGAATATCACTCTCCAAGTCGTCGGTCTCTCCTGTTAACTCCGTTAGCCGTCCTTCAGCCGTGTACATGGTTGTGAAGATCTGATTCAGCCTGTCTTTCGCAGTCGCATATCCCAGCCCGTACATGGCATCTGGTTCGTTTGCGGCAAAGATGTGGGGAAGACCGTAAGTATCCCGGATAATCCGGACTTTGCTTGTTTCAGGAAATGGCTTTTGATCTTGGGAAAATTTCTTTTCAAAACATTCTCTGAATGCACGAATGTTGTCGTAGTGATTTTTTAGGAATCCGACATATTTTTCGATCTCGTACTCTCTCATGTGCATCGGGACGATCTGCTTAGGCTGAATGAATTCTTTGGCCATTCGTTGCCCCACTTCGTCCAGAAGGAAAAAGGGATCGATGAAAGCCAAGTCGATACCCAGCTTCTGCAGTTGGAAGCTCCTGAAATACTCTTCATTGGACGGGCCATAGATATCTCCCAAGTGAAGGACCTGTGTTCCACTCATATCGAGCAGGAAGGCCAAAGTCACATAGGGCTGCTCGGGCATTCCATGATTGACCGGGAAAATCTTGAGGTCTACCCCATTTATGGTATCCTCTACGATCGTTCCCCATTCGGGATTGATGTTTTTGACCCGAGCGCTTATTTGCGAAAATTCATCCCCAGCCGCCTCTTTTAGTTCGTTAAAGACGATCTCGTTTCCCACCAGGATGGTTTCCGGATGGCCCATCATGACTTTTGCGGCCATTTCCGGTTCGAAGTGGTCCCTGTGTGCATGTGAAAAAAGAAGCAGGTCGATGCGCTCGAACGGAGGACGGGCCTTGACCATGTCATCGAAGACCTTGTCCGGTGTGTTGCTGTATCCCCATGGATTTTTTATCAACGAATCCACCACGATATTTTTTGTTTTGGATGAGATCAAAAAGCCATCATTGGAGATGTAGGTGACGCTCACCCAGGGCTTTTCGGGATCCTCGGGTGCCAACCTGGGGACATTTGCTGCACCATTGGTTTTCAGTAATTCGAGGATATCTTTGAATTCCCAATCCTCTGCGATGTGAAGAGCTGTTCTCTCATCATTCCCTTTGATGTCAAGTTCAGCCCCTTTCTCCACCAAAAGCTTGGTGATATCCAGAGAGCCCTGTTTGACAGCGTAGTGCAAGGGTGTCCTGCCTCTTTTGTCTAGATCATTTAATGGTGCTCCTGCTTCGATCAAATGCATGGAAAGCTCCTCCAAGCCGCCGATCGCTGCATTGTGGAGGAGCGAGGCCTCCATGTCGTCCTTGGTTGTGGTGCTGGCTCCCTTTTCGATCAGGAGGTCTGCGATTTCTTTTTGTCCTTGTTTTGCAGCAAGATGGAGGGCCATTCTCCCGGTATCGCTCCCGACATTCAAAGCCTTCGAAGCGATAAATACATCCACGATTCCGGCATGCCCTCCTTGGATGGCAAACTGCAAAGCGGAGATACCCATCCCGTCCTCGACTGTGATGTTCATCCCCTTGTTCACCAGGATCTCGACAACGTCTTTGTGCCCTTCCCTAGCCGGATAGTGAAGCACTGTCCGGCCGTATCGATCCAGTTCTTTGAAATCCGCGCCCTTTTCCAAAAGCAGCTTGACGACCGGAGTTTTGCCATTATATGCCGCGTACAATAGGGGATTCTGATTGGCGTTGTTACGCGCATCGATGTCGGCCCCCTTGGACAAAAGATATTCCACGATCTCGATGTGGCCGGCCGCTGCCGCCCCATGGAGAGGAGAGCTTTCTTTTTCATCCCTAGCTTTGGCAAGATCTGGATTATTTTCAACCAGAGCCTGCACTTTTGCCAAATCCCCTTCAGCAGCGGCTTTGAAGATTTCCTCCGGCGATGCTTGGAAGGCATGGGAATAAAAAAACAACAGGGTAACCAAACTAGAAAAAATCGAGATTTTTATAATTGTCTTTGTTTTTTTTGAATCCATTCGAATCCCTCCCTATACGTCATTTCGCCAAAATCATATTATAAGCCTAAATTCCCTATTTTAATCAGCAATAAACATGCCAATATTACCTCCTAGGGTTTTCGAATGCTTATTTAACACTATATGTCCATTCACATACAACTTATGTTCACATCTGAACAGAAATAAATATTCCCCATATCAACATTATAAAAGAGCATATTCGGGATTCCAGTAGTTTATTAATCATTCCCAACACATTGTTATGTAAAATAGAGGGAGTTATTCGCATATTTGAAACAAACGAGCCACTATTCAGTCTAATATTCATCGCTTTTCTCTAAAAATCCAAGGACCAGAGATACTTGTCCTTCTGGTTGCATTGAAAAGTGACTCATTGCAATGAACAACATCGTAATCGATTGATCCGAGATATTATCTCGGCGAATACCTCCTTTCTTATAGCAACTTCTGCCATTTGAAACGTCATATACCGGCTGTGTCTTAGAACCTTAGCTCCGATCTTTATGAGTTTTACAAGCATCGTACGAAGTGACCAGTGCTTGACTTTACCCGGAAGAACCAGGCGCCGCAGAAAGTTGCCCAGATTATAGGCTAGTACAAACAAACCTAACCTTACCTGATTCGAGAGGAAATGTTTGCATGAAAGCCGCGTCCAGTTGAGAGCATACTTTCCTTCCTTTATCCACTGTTCAGCAATCCCTCGTCCATTGTAGAATCGAACAATACCCTCTACCTTGGCACTCATATTGGTTACGATAAAACCTACTCTCGGGAATAAATCTCCACTGTGCCATTCAACTTTTGCCACCGCACGACGCAGCTTTTTCCAACTTGAAGCCCGATACTTGAAATCATGAAACCTAACAACAGGCCTTATCGATGGACGTCCAACAGGACGAGTAAGCAGATGTTTAATCTCATCATACAAGACATCATTCGCCGGAAGGCGGATAGCATACAAGAGCCCTTTCTCTTCAAGGTACTTATAAATCTCAGGTTTCGCAAATGCAGCATCACCACGAAAATACTTCCTGACTTTTTTATTTTTGTATCGTCGAACATTTGGTTCCAGTAGATCCTTCCATCGGTCAGCGCTTTGGACATTACCTGAACGCAACATCGCTCCCTCGCAGTCGCCATATTGGTTAAAGCAAAACAGAGGATGATAGCAATTGCATCTGAAATGTCCATTGTATGATGAACCCTCCTGCTCTCCATGTACCGGGCTTTCTGAACTGTCCAAATCAAGAATGATCCGACGATGTGATGTTTTTTCCATTGCTCTCTCAACCCAGCTTCCGTTAATTTCAGACAAGCTATCAAGGTTTTCCCGAAGTGTCAGTATCTCTGTCTCGAAACGCCCAATTGTATTGATACTAGCAGCATTCTTCTTCTTTCCTGTTACTGCCCTCATGACAGGATCAACTGATAAACGCTGTGCATCATTGACATCTTCAAATCCTGCCAGACGGCTATACACAGACTGGCGCAGCAGGTTGGTCATATCATGCTGAATATTGCGCCCGGTTCGTTTATCGCTCATTACAGTAGAAGCTGAATTAAACAATCCTAAGGCATCATCAAGCTCGCGGTAGGCAAGAAGGCCACCATCGGATGTCAGTCTTGCGCCATGAAATTCTAGCTTGATTTTTCCATTAAAACGAATATTTAATCTTTCACCCATTGTGTGTTTCATTTTCGATGCCATTATCAACCTCTATCTTGTTATATAATAACAACTTAGTGTGAACTTGTTAAGCGATTTTCGTGTTTAATATGGGGAATATGGGATAAGATACGTGGGAATCCGTTGGAAGCTCAATTGACCTCTATCTTGGGCTCGTGTTAGAGTGGGTTTAACGAGGAAAATTTGCTTGAGGAGGGATGGACGATGAACATCGCTTTTTTTGTCGGCAGATTGATCGTCGGTGCTTACTATATCTATAACGGGTTGAATCATTTCATCAAATTGGGGCAACTGACCGAGTACGCTAAGTTCAAGGGCGTGCCCATGCCACAGATTGCGGTTATGGGAGCGGGTGTTTTGCTATTGGTCGGAGGCTTCACCATCCTGCTGGGAAAATTCCCGGAGATCGGAGTGGTAGCATTGGTTTTGTTCCTTGTCCCAGTCACATTCATGATGCACAACTTTTGGACTGTTGGCGAGGAAATGAGAATAGCCGAGACGGTTAATTTCACGAAAAACTTGGCTCTTCTAGGATCTGCCTTGATGTTTCTTGCCATACATGAACCCTGGTTTCTGAGCCTCGGCAGCAGCAAAAAATAGTCCATTTCTCGTTAAATTGGGGACAGGATACCCTGTCACCTTTTTCAGATTATTAAATCTAGAGTATGAAATAGGTGACAGGGTATCCTGTCCCCAATTATGCTTGGCAGATGAGGCGGGCGCCCTCGAGGGCATTTGTCAGGATCTCGACACATTGTTTCTCTTTGGTGTGGTAGCCGGATTTTCGTGTCGTGTACTGGCGGATCACCAGCACTTCGGCCCGGCGGTCTTCTTGGTATTCACAGATGACGTTTTTTTTGAGCTTGATTTTTTCCCGGTATCGGGATAATCCGTATCCCCTTTTGGCTGCCAGCACGCAGTAAAAATACGGGTAGCTCGTGCCCTGAACGACATTCAGGTTGATCTGCGCCTGCAGGCCGTAAAATCCTTCAGGTGAATCCGGAAGCGAGATGGAGAATCGGGCATCTTCCGGGATGGTTTTGTCGCTCTTTCCCCGAGAGAGCATCAAGGCCGGCCGGAATTCCTCCCCTTTTCTTTTGCGATCTTGGAAAACTTCGTGCAACCACAAGATCATCCTCACTTTGATGGCCAGGTTGGGTTGTTTCAGGATGAGTCTCATACCGGAAAACCAGAGGGGGATCATCAAGACGGCTATGTCGATGGCCAGGATAGTCGTGACTCTAAAATCATTGGAAAGTTTACCAAGGATCAATGCCCCTACTATCGCAGCGCTGCCGATCAGGATAAGACTCAAAACGCCGACCCAACTGGAAATGTCCAAAGCATCCCTGTCCCATTTTATGTTTTTCTTTCGGAGTTGCTCGATCTCCTTGATCTTTTCGATGGAAACCGTTTTCCAGTTTGGGTCCTGTTTGAATCCTTTTATACGCATCCGGCTGTCATACCCCTTGACAAGGACCAAGCAGATGCCGATAAACAACAGGGGAGCTCCGTATAATGCCTTCATGAAATAGAGTTGAACGGCAAATCCTGCAATTAGCAATACCATCGCAAGGCTTATACGGCGGTTGTAGGAGAGATTTTTGGCAAAATGGAACCGCACGCTGTCCCGCCTTTCAGGCGGGGGGAATCCGAATAAATGCAGTAAGGATGTCATGGCAAACTCCTCTGATATTGGCTGTTTTCCTGTTTTATTTTGGCCAGCGGCTCTTCCAGTTCCTTGTACCCGTGAACTTTGAAGTACAAAGGGCAGGCTCCGTGGCATACGGCAAAATGTTCGCACTCCCGGCAACCGGGATGTGCCGCCCGTTTATCCCGCAGGGACTGTCCTTGTTTGCCGAACCACACGGATCGGAATCCTTCTTGAAGCAGGTCCCCGACCGGCTCTTTCCAGCTGGAGCAGGGAAGAACTCTGCCGTAAGGGTCTACGGACAAGAGGCCTTCACAGGCGCTGCATCCTTTGTTGCCCATCTGGTGAGAGATAGGGTTGAAAAGGCACATCGGTGTGGGGGAATACCACATGAACCGGACGCCGGCTTTTTCGGCTGCAGATTTGATCTCAAGGATTATCTCTTCGATCTCGCTGTATTTTATGGCTAGGTCCTCGGCTATGCCCCGTCCTGCCGGGATGATCAGGTTCAGGGAAAAACGGTCCACTCCCAGCGATCGGGCAAACTGCGCCATATGTGGAAGGGTATGTTGGTTCAGCCGGCACAGGGTGGCGTGGGGATGGACAGGGATCCCGGCCCCTTTTAATGCCAGCAATCCATCCACCGATGCCTGGAAAGCGTTAGTAACGCCCACGATCCGGTCGTGGACGTTTGGATCCGGCGATTCGATGCTGACCTGGGCAGATGCCAGCCCGGCTTTTTTAAGACGTTTGGCCATCTTTTCGGAGATCAACGTGCCGTTTGTGATTAGGTTCACCCGCATTTTGAGCGGGCCGGACGCATAGGCGGTGAGCTCTGCGAGGTCTTCCCGGAGGACCGGCTCTCCTCCAGTAAAGGACACGCTGGGCACTTCGGCATCGTGGCGGATGATGCTCAGGACCTTTTTGATATCCTGTGTGGACAGTTCTTCCCTGCCGGATTCTTCATCCGATTCCGATATACAGGTGCAGGATGCGTAGCAGAATTGGCATTTTATGTTGCAACGCCAGGTCACGGCCACTTCAGAAAGCACGGGCAATGCGATATACCCGAGATCGAACGTTATCCGTTCGAGAGAAGGAGACTGGTAGGCATCGCAGAGGGCGGAGTCCAGCGTGCGGGAAAGGTCTGTGAAGAAGGAATGGAGCTGGGCGGGAAGGGCTTGGTCGAAGGATCGGGCTTTGAGGATGTCTTTGATGGAACCCCCCTGAATGATGTGGTGCAGCACGCGGGCGCCTGTTTGGTTGAGCTTAAAGGCTTGGTTGGGCAGGCGGATGAGAACCCGATCGGTCAGCCGCACATGGACATAGGGACGGATCCGTTTGACAAAGTCATCCACCCAGTCCAGATTGAAGGAAACAGATGACATCTAGTGGCCTCCTCCGCTGACACACGCCGAATGGCAAGCCGAGTGACAGGCGGAATGGCACGCGCTGTGGCAGGCTGAGTGGCATGCGCTGTGACAGGCATCGTGGCAGGCGGCATGGCAGGCATTGATGCCTTCGGCCGCCGACCCCAGATACTCTTGGAAATCCACCGCGTTAGGGTCGACGGGCATCGAGGCTTCGTACTCGTGTTCGTATTGGTTGGGATTGAAGTACTGTTGCATCCCGTTGCGCCAGTGGTACCAGTACCACCAGCTGTTTGCCGGATCATCCTGCATCGGCCTCATTTCTTCCCCTTCCAGGGGTTCTTCCGATGTTTGTTTGAACGCCTGGGCGATCTGGTCGCCGTAGTATTTTTTGGTGGCTTCGATGTCGCAATCCCACGCTTTTTGCTGGACGTTGTGGACGACTTCCTTCAAAAGGCCGTTCAATTCCAGCTCGCTGAAATAGCCATCATCCTTGGCGGCCTTGTACATCTTCTGCTCATAGGGACTCAGATCGCCAAAAGGGACGGGCAGAGGGGATACGACCTCAACTTGGAGAGGATCTCGGTTGACGACCTCGATGCAATTCCTTTTGACCAGTTGAGACAGGATGGTGGAAAATATCTGTTTGTAGGGCACGCCGATGTACATGCCCGCCTCGATAGGGTCCAAGTCCTTGGCGATCTTGCCCGGTTTTCGGAAGGTGGCCAGCTCGATCTTTGGAGGCTCCCAGTCCTCCCTCACCCACTGGACCTGGTCCAGCTCCGACTGAGCACGGACCATGGACCGGTGTTTGCGGGAAACGCCGAAAATGCCGGAAAGCAGCATCATGATAAACCCGATCAATAGGTTTCGTCGGGATTTCGAAGTCTTGCTGCTTGCAGTAGCGACTTGCCCCGGTGGAGTTATCGTACGCTCTGAGGGAGTGGTTTCGCTGTGTGTCAGGCTGGCCGCAGTGACTTGGGGAAACACGTCGGCGTTAATGTATTGTTGGATGCGGAAGTGGTAGTTTTTGCGGGCGTTGTTCTTGTGCAACAGGACTTCGATGTGCTGTTTGTCTCCGATCTTCCGGAGGCGGTAGTCGATCAAGTACTCCTGGTTCATGAACCGCTCTGTGGCGAATCCTCTGGCCAGGAGTGTCCCTTCGATGTCGCTGCGGTCGGTCTGGGGAGAAGTGTATTCTATCGGATAGATGACCTTGACCGTGTAGTGTTCTAGGGGCTGGTCCCAATCTGTCGGGGCCCAGTTGAAAACGACAAGTTCCCGGCCTTCGGTAGCTGTCGTTGGCGCCAGATATCCGGCCTGGGCCATGTCAGCGGCAAACCGGAACCGGTAGGTCACATGACCGGAGGAAACTCCCACCCCGTTGGCCAGGACGATGTCGTACATGCCAGCGTTTACTTTTTTGATGTCCAGGCCATAGGTGTTACCCCGGCTGTCGATGCCCGCGGCATTCTGGATGTCGAAGCGGGGAGTCAGGCGGTCGAATCCCGAAAAATAAAACCCGTGGAATTCGCCAGCGGTCACGATATACCGCACCACGTATTCGATCGAGGCTTTGCCGTCGGGAAACAGAATGACTTCGGTCTCGACAAAATCGAGCCGGCCCTCCCCGGCTATGGCTGATGTCGCCATGCTCAGGAGCAGAATTATGCCTAAACATATGAATAATTTTTTTATCATGGCATTAATCTCCCAGACGAAAATTCAAAGGGTTCAGGATTCTTTTATCACAGGAAAAAGTCGAGGTCAATGCGGTGTAGTAAGCCTTTCGTTATCGCGGATATAGAAATGCTTCCGAGGTCCTATTCGGAGCCGCTTTGTCCTGGGGATAGAGCCGGTTCGAGAGACACCTTTTTCTTCTTCCCCCATCTTTCGAAGACCGAGTACACAACGGGGATGATCACCAGTGTGATCAGGGTCGAGCTGAGAAGGCCTCCGATGACGGCCCTGGCCATGGGAGCCTGGGCCTCTCCACCTTCCGAAAGACCGAGGGCCAAGGGGATCAAGGCAAAAATGGTGGTGGTCGCTGTCATCAAGATCGGACGAAGTCGGCGGCGTCCGGCCTCTTCGATGGCTTCCCGAAGCGGCATCTTATCCCGCCGGCGGAGCAGATTAGTGTAGTCCACCAGCAGAATGGCGTTATTGACGACGATCCCTCCCAGCATGATACAGCCGATGTAGGACTGCACGTTGAATGTGGTGTTGGTGAAAAACAGGATGAGGATGACCCCGATGGCAGCGAGAGGAATGGAGAACATGACGACAAAAGGATCGCGGAGAGATTCATACAGGGAGGCCATGACCATGTAGACCAGCATCAACGCCAGGATAAGCCCGAGCAACAGCTCCCGGAAAGCCTTTTGCTGTTCTTCGTAGTCGCCCGTAAAGAGGATCAGGAAATCCCTGGGCACGGGAAGTGAGCGCAGCTTTTCCTGGATGTCCCCGATGATCGAGCCCATATCTCTCCCGCTGATGTTGGCAGAGACTGTGACGATGCGTTCCTGGTCTTTCCGCTGGATCAGGACCGGGCCCCTTCTCGGCTGGACGTTGACCACGTTTCTCAGCATCACGGGCATTCCATCGCTGTTGGTGAGCGTCAGGTCTAGGAGGTCCTCCATGCTCATCTGTTCGGCATCTTGGACTTTGACACGGATCCAGAACTCGTCTCCCCCTTCACGGTAATTGCTTGCCCGTGTTCCGGTGAGGAAGGTTTGAAGGGTGTTGGCGATTTGAGAGACCGTGAGCTTCATGTCAGCGGCTTTCTGCCGGTCGATAACGATGATCTCCTCGGGCGTGCCGATCTCGCGGCTCAACCGGGCATCCGTGACGCCATCGACTTCTTCCACCAGCGCCATGACATCTTTGGCGAGAGCATCGGCTATTTCCAGATTATACCCTCTGACCTCTACCTGGACCCGGTCTCCACCACTCTGTCCCATCCTTAGGAGAAAGAATCCCCCACCTGTCCGGAGCCGGGTCGTAAAGCCCGGAATGTTCGCGAGTTTCTGGCGAAGGTCTGCGGCAATCTCTTCGGCGGATCGGGACCGCTCCGACTGGGGAACGAGGGAAATCCTCATTTCTCCCACATGCGATCCGGATGCGCGGAATCCCGATCCCCCGATGCTTTCCACAACGCTTGAGATCTCGGGTACTTCTTTCCTTACGATCGCAGCCACCGTGTTGAACTTTTCTTCCATGATTCCGAGGCGCGTTCCCACCTCCATCTCTCCTGAAACCCGCACTTCTCCCTCATCAGCCGCCGGCATGAATTCATTGCCCACCAGCCGGGCGAGGAAAAGGCTTCCGACAAAAAGCAGAACGGCTATCCCCAGAACGAGGGAGCGGTGATCCAGGGAATAGTGAAGGAGTTCCTTGTACTTGTTCTCCAGGTTCGTGAAGAATCTTCCGGTCGATGTGAAAAGCTTCAGCTTCATGGATTGTTTTGCCGTGCTGTCGATTTTTGTGACCCGGAGAACTTTACTGGAAAGCATAGGCACGAGAGTCAGGGCCACTAGAAGAGAACAGAATAGGGAAAAGGCGATGACATATGAGAGCTGTTTGAACATGATCCCGGACATGCCTCTGAGGAAGATCAGAGGAAGGAATACGGCAAGAGTGGTCAATGTGCTGGCGATGATAGCAGAGGAGACCTCGGCGGTTCCATCGACGGCTGCTTTTTTTGGGGGTTGCCCGGTTTCCTGAAGCCGGTATATATTTTCCAGGACGACGATGGCGTTGTCCACCAGCATCCCGATCCCCAAGGCCAGCCCTCCCAGTGTCATGATGTTCAGGGTAAAGCCACCGAAGTAGATCAGGGCAAAGGTGGCGATGATCGAGATGGGTATGGCAGTGGCGATGACGGTCGTGCTACGGAAATTGCGCAGGAAAACCAGCAGGACCACGATAGCCAGCAATCCCCCATAGAGAGCTGCCGTTCCGACATTTCTGATCGAGTTTTCGATATACTCGGAGGAATCGATGATAGGAGTGAGGGTGATCTGAGGGATATCTTTTTGGACATTTTCAATCTCTGCTAATACTGCCTTGGCGACTTCCACCGTGTTTTTACCGGATTGTTTGCTGATCGAGAGGCGGATCCCGGGTTTACCGTTGACTCGAACGATCCGCCTGATCTTCTGCCAGGAATCCTCGACACTGGCGATCTCTTTGACCTGGATGGGGACGCCATCCCGGATAGCGACCACTGTGTCGCGGATTTCATTGAGGCTGGAGTAGATGCCTGGCGTGCGGATGAGAACCTCGAAATTACCCCGTTCGATCGTCCCTGCCGGTACGTCCACATTTTCCGAACGGATTTTATTGAGGATCACATCCAAAGGCAGCCCCAGGGCCTTGATCTTGTCCGCATACAGGTTGACGTGTATCTCTCGTTGAAGGCCTCCCCAGATATCGAGGGATGCCACCCCGGGAACGCGTTCGATCCGGTACTTGATCTGGGTGTCGATGAGACGCCTTGTCTGGATGGGATCCAGGTCAGCCGATGCGCCTAGGATAAGGATGGGAAAGCTGGATGGATCGAATTTGCGCAGTCTCGGCCGCTCGACTTCCTCCGGGAGAGCGGAGATCATGCGGTCCAGCCGGTCTCGGACATCGTTGGAAGCCTCCTCCAGATCGGTCCCCCAAGCGAAGGAAATACGCACGCTGCTGCTTCCCTCAGAGGAGGTGGAGGAAATCTCTTCTACACCAGGAACGGCGGCCAGGGCTTCCTCGACCGGCCGGGTTATCAACTCTTCCATCTCCTCCGGGCTTGCGTTGCCGTAGGAGGTCGAGACGGAAAGGGTGGGATAGGTGATGTCCGGCATGAGGTCGATCGGAAGGCGGGTGAAGGAGATAAAACCGAGAATGATCACGATCAAAAATATCATGACTGTGAAGATGGGGTGGTCCACGGAAAATGAGGAAAGTTTCATCTTTTCTCTCCTGCGCTTGCCTTTTTGGCGTTTTCTGGATTTTGAGGGGAGAAAGGTTCAGACAGGATGATCGGGCTTCCGTCTGCCAAAAGGTGCTGCCCCAGTGTTACCACCTGGCCCTCGAGTTCGGATGGTTCAATGATCTCGGTCAGTTCATTGGTGGAGATTCCCACCGTGACAGGGACAAACTGCACCACGTTGTTTTCCGTATCCGCGAGAAATATTCCCTGTTGATCGCCTCGTTTGACCACAGAACTTACCGGGACTACCGTGGCATCTTCGTGGGAGGCGAACTGGATCTGGATGTTGATGAACATCCCGGGCTTAAAAAGTCCCTCCGGGTTGGCGAACTCGATTTCAACCCTGGCCTCCCTGGATGTCTCTTTAAGCAACGGCGCTATCCGGACAATTTCCCCAGATACCGTTTTATCGGGGAGAGCATCGGAGTTGATGAGCGCACTTTGGCCGGGTACTATCCGAAAATAGTCCCTGTCGGTGATATGGATGATGGCAAGCAGCGGATTGATCTCCAAGAGGGAAAGAATGGGGGCGTTGGACGTGAGCATGGTTCCCTCATGTACGAAACGCTCTCCGACGACCCTGGGATTGGTTCCTTCTTCCCATGATGCTCTTATTTTCGTGTAGGACAGACGGACTTTGGCTGATTCCAGGGCGGCTTCGCGGTTGGCGACTTGAGCCTGGGCGACTTTGTACCTGGCTTCCTGTGTGGCATAGTTACCTCTGGATGCGTCCAGCTCGGAATCGGCCGAGATGCCTTTCTTGTGAAGCTCTTCGACCCTCGCCATTTCCCTTTTGGACACATCCACCGAACTCCTGGATTCTTCCAGGTTAGCTTTGGCCACCAGCAAATCCGCCTCTGCTTGACGGAGTTGTTGGCTGTATTCCTCGTCGTCAAGAACGGCGATCAACTGATTCCGGATGACCTTGTCGCCTATGTCGACCATCAGTTTTTCCAGTCTTCCGGCGATCTTAGGAGCGACCATAAATTGGGATTTGGGCTCCAACGTGCCTGTAAAGTTGCCGGTATCGCTGATGGTCGCCTTTTTCACCGGCTCGATCTCCACAGCCACGGGTGCGGCTGTCCGCTCTAAGCCGGATCCCTGGCCTGAAATCTTCCGTACCACCTGCCAGCCGATAAGGCCGACAATGACAACGATAACGGCTATCAGTGTGATTTTTCTTTTTTCCACTTTTTTCCTCCCCGATCGCAGTCCTTATCTGTATGCGATATCAGAAAATCGTATGTTTTTTGTCTCGAGAGTCGTTCCCAGTGCCATGTCCAACCTTGCCAGCGAAAGGATGTAATCCACCGTTGACCTGAGTTCAGCGGTCCGGGCATCGGCCACGTCCCTTTGATATTGAAGAAGAAAGAAATTCGTCGATTTGCCGACCCGGAATTTCTCCTGCTCGGCTTCCAGTTTTTTTTCAGCCAGTTCTCGGGCCGCTCTGTAGGCTTGAACCCGTTCGAAGTTGATCTCCACATCCCTGACAGATGTTTTGATCTCCAGGAAAATTTCTTGTTCCTGGTCTTTGAGCCTCAGTTGAGCTTGTTCCAGGCTGAGTTTGGCTTCCGCGTGTTGGGCCCGTGAGAAGACAGTGTTCAACGGAATGTCCAGCGTCAATCCTACAGACCAGTTGTTGTATCTGAATTTAAAGGCATCTTTGAGGGCATTCGTTGCAGCTCCTGGAAGCTTTCCTATGACCACACTGGTCAGCGGATTGTTGTCGAGATACAGTATTTGGGTTCCTGAGATGCCGGGGCTCCAATAGGATGCCTGAAGTCTGAAGTCAGGAAGAAGTTGATTTTTGGCATAACTCAGATTGAACTCCCGGGTTTGGAGGTTGACCTTCGAGGCCTTAAGATCGGGCCGGTTGGCCAGAGCTGTGGCCAATGCCTCCTCGATACTTATCACCTTTCGTTCGAAGTCCGGTCTGTCGGAGGGGATAATTTCCGTTTGTTCTCCCTCTCCCAATATGGGCAGGTTGAGAATTTTTTTCAGGCGGTCCTGGTAATTTTTTACCAGCCGGTCCGATTGCAGGATATCTGCTTCCCGGTTGGCCACTTCGGATTCGGCCGTATAGATTTCTATCGGAGGCATGGTCCCCACTTCAATCTTCCTCTTGTTTTCTTCCAAAAGGTCGCGGGCCAGCTGTAAGGATTGTCTTTTGACTTTCAAGTCCTCGATGCTGTAGGCCAGCATCCAATAGGCTTCCTCGACCCTGTATATGGTCTCCAGGAGAGTCTGATGAAACTCGTGCTCAGAGATCTCCCTGTTGTTTTTGGCGATGATGATCTCCCGGCGGTTCATTTTGAATCCGAAATTTTTCAACAAAGGTTGAGAAAAGCTGAAGGTGAGAGTGCTGCCGTATCTCGGGTTGATGGTCTGGAAACTTCTGTTTGTGTCGTTTTTGTAGGAACTGAGGGAAAGGCTGAAGATTCCGCCCGTCGGAATGAATTGATTAAAATCGACCGAGTAATCATTGTAGGCGACGCGAACTATGTCTGCTGCATCGATCCAGGAATAGGAAGCTGTGTTCGTTTCCCGGTTGTTGTATCCGAAGGATAATGAGGGGATGAATTTTTCACCGGCGCGGGCAACCAATGTGTCTGCGATGTTGGGATTCAAAACTTCCACGGCAACACGAAGATTGTTCTTCAAAGCATCGACTATGCAATTATCCAGGGACAGAGATTTTTGATTTTGCTGGGCGAATGTTCCCGCGGCCATTGTCGTGATGAGCAGTATCGAAGCAACTACTGTCCGCTTTATCATGGTGAACCTCCTCTTTTTAAATAGAAATCTCCTTTACTTAGTTTTGACGTTTTAAGACGAAAAATCTTTCATTTCTACCGAAATTTTTATTCATTTTAATAATATATACGATTTTTATGAAAATAAGATAGGAAAGAACTGGGAAAAAAAAGGGAAGGTTCTATTTATTGACCGATTTATCGTCATATGATAGTTAAAGACCAGGTCTATCGAGGGAGATGAGAAAAATGAATAAAAAGGTTTGGTTAACGCTCGCTTTATTTTTTTGGGGGGGGAGTTCTGGCGTGTTGTTTGTGCAGGAAAGTGCCACACCGGAAAAGGTGCGGATGATAGCCTGGGAACACCACTAGAAGCTCGAGGAGGAGTCGCCGTTCAAGGATTGGAAGTGGCGGGCTGTGGGGCTGGATCGGGAAACCTGTGGAAGACGAAAAACAATGGAACGACCTGGGAGCCTATATTCGAGAACGAATCGACGTTTGCGATCGGGTGTGTGACGATTGCGCCGTCCGATCCGAATATTGTGTGGGTCGGTACCGGCGAAGTTTTGATGGCCAGGAGTTCATATGCGGGGACAGGGGTTTTCAAATCCACGGATGCGGGAAAGACTTGGCAGAACATGGGCCTCCATGATTCCCACCATGTGCCGCAGATCGTGATCGATCCTGAAGATCCGGATGTGGTGTATGCGCTCCTGGATAATCATGAACCGCCTCCGGAGGGAACGAGGCGTCGCTGGAGAGGCGAGGTCTATCGATCCGGAGAATCCGGACCGGCTGATTCTTGGGAATGATGGCGGGTTGTACATGTCTCATGACCGGGGGGAGACCTGGCTGCACCTGAATAATTTTCCGATCGGGGAGTTTTATGCAGTGTGGGTGGATATGGATGAGCCATATAATATTTATGGAGGGACACAGGACAACGCGGCTTTGTACGGACCGAGCACACACAATGTCGAGGATAGACTGACGAAGTATGGCGTGGAAGATCCCTAGAAACATGTCTATTTGGATAGGTGGGGAGGGGGCGACAGCTATTTTACATACAGAGACCCGGTCGATTTTGACATCATCTATTATGAGCATCAGTTCGGGGTGTTGCGGCGGAAAAACTTGGACTTCCATCGCCGGGAACCTGCCTTCGAAAGGAATAAATGTTATCAGGGAAGACCCAAGGGATAAGAACATTTTATACCACGACACCGGTGCACGATCTGGTGGTCCATGAAGCTGTATTTGTATACTGCGAATGGACTAATCCGAAGCTGGTGTAGTGAGATCGACTCGTAAATGAGCCAGGCTAGTCTTCTTTGGAGGATAGGTAGAGAGTATAAATGAAGCCGCCAGCGCAAACGGCAAAAATAGCGATCATCATGATCAGGGCTTCAATCGTCATGGCTCTCTCCCGCATCACCTTGTTCGAAATCAAGTTTTTTGGTGATGAGTTTATTGAAAGTGATGAACACGACAATGGCCACACCCCATTGGAAAAGGACGGTTCCGACAGATCCTTTGGCGAATATATTCAGCCAGTTTTCCGGATCGGTTTTGTAGGCATCCCAGAACCACCAGACAAGCATAGCGACCAATTGGAGCGGCAGGAAAAACATAACCAGATAGTCGAATGCCTTGCCAATTTTGACCTTTTGGCCTGGGCTCGAGATGATTTCTTCGCGGAACTTTTTCGGCCCGATCTTTAAAACAAGGAATATGAAAAACGACCCGCTGACCATCAGGCCCAGTCCCCAAACCCAATCCTGGTTGTTGAAAAATCCCATGCTGATTGCGGAGGGGATCCCGAGGATAAAACAAGCTATTCCCACGATGGAGACGGCTTTTTTCCGTGTCAGACCCGTATCCATAAATATGCGGGAGATCAGCTCCAACTGGGAAATGAGAGATGAAAAAGCGGCAAAACAAAGCGCCAGGAAAAAAAGAGCGAGGAAAAAATTCCCGGATGGAACTTTCGAGAACAGCGTGGGGATCCATTTGAAGGTCAATCCTTCGTTTCCCTGTTTCATGACGTCCAGCACCTTTTCCTGAGCCATGTTTTGGCCGGCAAAAAATGCGAACACCGTGGGGATCACCGTAACGGCTGCCAGCAGGGCGGCTATGTTGTCACCGAATCCTAGGGTCGATGAAGTCAAATATGGATTTTCTTTCTTTCGGGAGTACACACCATAGGTCAGCATCAATCCCCATCCGGCTCCGGTGGACCAGGCCGTTTGGGTGAGCGCTTGGAGCCATGTTTCGATGTTGCCCAGTTGGGAAAAATTCGGGGAGAAAAGAAAGTCTAAGCCTTTTAGGGCTCCAGGCAGCGTCAGAGACCGGCCCACCGCGATCAGGAGAAGGACGAACAGGGAAGGGATCAGGATTTTGTTGGCCCTTTCGATTCCTTTGGCCACGCCGAAGTAGATGATGGAGCAACCGATCAGAACAGCCAGGAAATGAAAACCCACCGGCTCCCAGGAGGAAGTGAAGCTTCCCCAGTATTGCGAAGGATCTTTTTTCATCAGCCCCTGGAAGACTGTTGAAAAAAAGTATTTGATGCACCACCCTGTGACAACGGTGTAGTAAAAGGTGATCGCGCAGGTCACAAAGGCTACGAATGTTCCCATCCAGGCGTAGTTTTTACCGATCATCTGACCGAAAGAACCGATAACTCCTTGGCGTGTTTTTTTCCCGATGGAGATTTCGATTGTCAGCAAAGGGATGGCCCACACGAATAAAAAGAACATCCAGGCGATCATAAAGGCGCCGCCCCCGTACTGGGAAGCGATCCGCGGGAAACGCCACAGGTTTCCTGTCCCGACAGCCATACCCAAACCCGCGAAAATGATTCCCCATCTCGAGAAGGATTCCTGCTTTTTCATGGCCAGTCCCATACTTTACTTATTGACGCTGGCCATGTCAACATTATTGGCATTATTGCATTATTGGGGACAGGATATGTATTCACTTATTTCAGTGTGGAGATACTACTGGGACAGATAAACTAGGTAATGTAAAATTGGTGAATGCATATCCTGTCCCCAATTAGCTATTCATAGCGGAGGGAATTGACGGGATTGGAACGGGCAGCTCTGATGGCTTGATAGCTGACAGTGAGCTGGGCGATTAAAACGGAAAGAGCGGCAGCCAGAAGAAAAACCGGCAATCCCAGCCTGATGCGGTAGTGGTAATCCTGGAGCCACCCACGCATCAAAAAATAGGACACAGGCCATGCGATGAGGTTGGCCACCAGCACCCATTTGGCGTATTCCTTCGAGAGCAGGAGCATGATTCCTGGTACAGAGGCTCCCATCACCTTGCGGATGCCGATCTCTTTGGTCCGCTGTTCGGCCGTATAGGCTGCCAAGCCGAACAATCCCAGGCAGCTTATCAGGATAGCCAGTATCGTGAAGGTGCGAACCACGGCCATTTCCCGTTCCATCCCCCTGTACATCCGGTCATAGTCTTCATCCAGAAAATGGTATTCGAAAGGAAATCCGGGATTGAAGGTCAGGACTGTCTTTTCTATGTGGGCGATTGATTCGGGAATATCGCCGGGATTTAGCCTGACGAACAGATACCGGTATGTTTGGAAGCTTTTGTAAGTCGGATCATAATAGATGATGGACGGACCGATCTCCTGATTGACCGGAGTGAAGTGGAAATCCTTGGCAACGCCGATGATTTGAAGCTGCAGGTCTTCCTGCGATAAACGACTCCCGATCACACTGGGGACTCCCATGATCTCGGCGAAGCGTTCGTTGATGATAACGAATGTTAGGGTATGCCCTGCCCCTGGCCGAAAGGTCTCCCCCTGAACAAGCTCCATCTTGAAGGTTTCCAAGAAATCGGGATCGACGCCAAAATAGGTCACCAGAGGATTGACGTTAGGGTCGCGCCCCTCCCAGTCCCAGTCCTGGCCATTGTTGTATACTCCAGTCGGTGAATGGGAGCAAGCCGTTACGCTCTGGATACCGGGATGCTGCAATAACTCGTTCTTAATGGAAGGGATGTTATCCAGTAGCTTTCCTTCTATAGGGACATAAAGAAGATGTTCTTTATCGAAGCCCAAGTTTTTATTCTTCATGAATCGTACCTGGTTGTAGATGACCACTGTCCCGGTGATCAACATCACAGAAAGGGCGAATTGAAGTACGACCAGGGATTTGCGGAACGATCCTCCTTTAGATCCAGAAACCCGCCCCCCTTTGAGCACGGCCACCGGCTGAAATGAGGACAAAAATAAGGCGGGATAACTCCCGCTCAAAAGACCTGTCACGATTGTAACCACCAAGATTCCCAAGATGATTGCCGGATCCATAAACTCCTTTATCGGGAGAGGCTTCGCGGTCAAATTGCGAAAGGCAGGTAAAAAGACCCGGACGATAAGAAGTGAAACTCCCAGGGAGATGAACGTAAAGATCAAAGATTCGCCGAAAAATTGGCGCATCACCTGTTGCCTCTGTGCACCCACGACTTTTCTCAGACCCACCTCCCGGGCCCTGTGGGCTGAGCGGGCTGTGGACAGGTTCATGAAGTTGATGCAGGCGATGACCAGGATGACGAAGGCGATCAGGGAAAAGATCCGGATGTTGGCCATGCGGCCCCAGTAATCCAGATAGACCTTATCGTAGCGATACAGAAAGGGTTCGGAATTGGTACTGGGATTGGACCGGCGGATGCGGTCGAGGATTTTTTCGTTAAAGGCGGAAATATCCACATTGTCCGCCATCTCGACATAGGAGCGGAAGGCAAGGTTATACCATGTGCTCAGGTAGTTAGGACTCCACCATTTGGTGGTCAGCTCCAGCGGCACCCAAATGTGGAACCGGATGGTGGAATTGTGGGGAATGTCCTTCATGACTCCCACTACCCGGAATTCCTCAGTTTTATCCAGAGAGAGCACCTTTCCCACAGGATCTTCGCTGCCGAAAATCTTATCGGCGATCGTCTCGGATAAAACCATCACATAAGGATCCCCAAAGGCATCCTTGGGATTGCCCTGAATAAAAGGGAATGTAAAAAGCTCGAAAATTTCCGGGTCGGCCAGCTGGACGAGTTCTTTGAACTGCTTATCTCCGTACTCCAGCAGGTGTTCGCTCTGGCCATTATTGATACGGGCGGCATTCAGGACTTCGGGATATTCCTCTCTCAGTGCCGGTGCCAGCGCCGGAACAGATCCGCCTCCCCGGGTAACCTCGCTCCCATAATGTTGGATCGTGCGGACCAGATACAGGGAGTCCAGTTTGTCGTGGTATTTATCGGTGGCCAGTTCATCTTTTACCCAAAGGATGATCAGAATACAGCAGGCCATGCCCAGGGCCAGCCCGACGATATTGATAAACGAATAGCCCTTGTGTCTCCGGATATTCCGGAAGGCGATCCTAAAATAATTTCTGATCATGGCCGTAAATCCTTATATTTTGATATGTCCTCTTAATTTAAGACGGCAGTCATAAGAAAAGGTTGCTGTACCCCTTTTCATTGTCTTTTCCGGGAAAGCATTGTAACATAACGCCTGCATTTAAGTGGAATATTCTCCATGAATTACGGATGGCTGTCTCTTGTGCCCCCTTTATTGGCGATTTTCCTGGCATTCGTGACGCGGGAGCCGGTAGTGAGCCTGGCAGTTGCTTGTTTGGTGGGCGTTCTGATCATGGGGCAAGGTTTGGTCGGATTCCCTGCACTCCTTGTCAAAACCATCGGCAGCCAAGATTTCATGTGGGTCTGTCTGATCGAGATCTGCATCGGCATCCTGGTGGCCTTTTACCAGCGCTGCGGGGCTGTGGATATGTTCGGCCGGAGGGTCGAATCTCTGACAAAATCACGATCGCAAACCCAATTTTTAGGATGGGGATTGGGACTTTTCATTTTTTTTAGCGATTATTTCAGCCCGTTGTTCACAGGGCCGGTCATGCGGAAGCTGACGGACAAAGCGAAAATTTCCAGAGAAAAGCTGGCCTACATCTGCGACTCCACATCCGCCCCGGTGAGCGTTCTGGCCCCTGTTACGGGGTGGGCTGTTTACATCGGGGCGCTTCTTATCGGCATCGGTCCTATCCTGGATAAAAAGGACGCCATGTCTCTTTTTATCAAGTCCATCCCTTTAAATTTTTATGCCATTCTATCTGTCCTGATGGTGGCGTTGATTTCTTGGAAGGTCATTCCGGATTTCGGCCCGATGCGGAAGGCCGAGCGCCGTGCTATCCAGACCGGAGAGGCTTTGCGTCCGGGTTCGACACCGATGATGAGTTCGGAGTTGACAGATCTTCCCGTCTCGAAAACGGGACGTCCGAACATCTGGCTGAATTTTTATATGCCTGTTGTAGTCGTGATTGCCGTGAATATCGGAACATTCATTGTCGCGGGGCAGGCGCGCGTCCTGGAGAGTTTTATGCTGGCCACCGCAGTTCTAGGTGTTGTCATGCTCCTTCAAAAAGTCGACGGCTTGAGCGGGCTGATGCGGTCCGTTCAGGCCGGCATCAAGGGCGTCCTGCCTGCTGTCCTGATCCTAGGTTTTGCCTATGCCATAAACGCGGTGAGCCGGGAAATGGGGACAGCCCAGTACGTGGTCGGAAGCAGCCGGGGGTGGTTGAATCCTGGTTTGCTGCCGGTGTCGGTGTTCATCATCAGTGCCTTTGTGAGTTTTGCCACCGGCACTTCCTGGGGGACCTTTGCCATCATTATCCCGGTCGCTGTGCCGCTGGCTTTCGAATTCAGCGGGGGGGAGATCTCTTCACTGGTTTTGGCAACCGTCGCGGCATCGGCCGGGGGAGGTGTTTTCGGCGACCACTGTTCGCCCCTATCGGACACGACAGTGCTCTCTTCTCTCGGAAGCGCCTGCGATCATATGGACCACGTCAAAACCCAGCTGCCCTACGCCCTGGTCGTGGCCGCCGTGGCCTCTCTGGTCTATCTTGTCATGGGACTGATTTAGTAAGAAGCACAAAATTTCCCTACTTTTTATTGAACAACTCGTTCAGCTTGTCGATGGCATTCGTGTTATTTGGATCCAGTTCCAAGGATTTGGCATAGTTCTTGATGGCCAGTGTTTTATTCCCGGACATCATGTAGGCTTCCGCTAGGCTGTCGTATGCCTCGGCGTACTTGGGAAAAGCTTTGACATTCAGCTTGAATATTTCTATGGAATCTTCGATCCTCTTCTTTTCGTTGAGCAGATAATATCCCAATATATTCAACTCTTGGGCTCCAAAATTGTAGTCTTTGGGATGATCTTTTTTGAGGATTTCGTACTGTGTGATGGCAGATTTAACGTCTTTTTCCATCGATGTTTCGAACATCACCTTTGCGATAGACTTTTTGGGTAAATCGTAAGGTTTGTCGTACAGAATCCGGATGATCGCATCGCTCATCTGTCCGAGATTGGCTCCTGGTGTGTTGTTGAGCAGGACTATCAAATGTTTATCATCGACCAGCCTCTCGATAAACGTGTTGAACCCGTTGATACCTCCCCCGTGTGAGATGCTGGTCAGCTTCTTCTCCGAATCAGGCAAGCTCTTCTGTCTTATAACCCAGCCATAGCCGTAATTGGCTATGTGAGGTGTGAATAGATGCTCTTTCATCTCGGCGGGAAGCATTTTTTCCGTGTACAGGGCCTGATCCCAGATATAGAGGTCCTCTACGGTGGAATACAGAGAGCCGGCTGCATAGGGCAAAGACATGTCCAGATACGGGGCGTTTGTGTAGCCGTCGAAGGCATTGGCGTACCCTGAAGCCCGATTCGGGATAATCCGTCCGTAGCGGTCATAGCCTGAATTTTCCATACCGAGGGGATGAAAAATTTTTTCATTCAAAACGCCCTCATAAGTTTTTCCTGTGATTTCCTCTATGATGGCGCCCAGCAGGAAATAGCCCGAATTGTTGTAGAGATATTTGGATCCCGGCTCGAACTCGAAATCTCCGCTGCAGTATTTTTTGACGAATGCTTCGACCGGATAGGGATCGCGGCTGATCTCTTCGAAAAAGTTGGGAATGCTGGTGTAACTGGGGATGCCCGAACTGTGTGTCAAAAGCTGATGGATGGTCACTTGAGAGCCCGTGTCTTTCCTGTAATAGGGCAAATAGTCGGATAATTTTCCTTGGAGGTCGATTTTTCCCTGTTCGACAAGCTGGAGAATCAGCATGGATGTGAACTGCTTGGTGATGGAGCCAAGCCTGAATTTTGTGTCCGGCCTGTTCGGGATGTTCCATTCTCTGTTGGCCAGCCCGAATCCTTTTTTGTAGATCACCTTTCCCCCCTCTGCCACCAACACTGTTCCATTAAACTGCCCGAGGTCGTTGTATGCCTGGATCAAGGCATCGATTTTGCTGATCTTGTCTTGAGAATAAGCATGGATTTGAACGGATAACAAGAGGAAACCCAGGAATAATAATGCAGAGAAAATGATATATGACTTGGATCGTTTCATAATGAACCTCCTTTCCTTACTTACGGATTATCTGTTTTAGTAGTTTACCAATGAGATTATTAAGGGGCAACTTTTCCTTCGGAGCTTTGGCCGACATTTTTAAGGTCAGTCGTCATCTTCGTCGGGCACGAGAGTCACGGCCCATGAAGGGTAGGGAGCTGCGCTTCCTTTCACCGCGTGCCAAAGGATGCGGTTCAGCGTGTCTTCCGGGCAGGCATCGATCTGACTGAAATTCAAACGGGCGGATATGCGGGCATTCCGGCGGAGGAGAGTGTCGGCGATATCCTTGGGATCCGGATTCATTTGGTCGAGCGGTATCTGATTGGGCACGGCTTCGAAAGGCGTGAAATCCGGGGTGGAAGTGAAACAGTCGAACATTGGGATGGCCGTGGCGTCGAATTGATTCATCGGGGGAAGGCCGAGGATCTGCTCGATCGTCCGCAAGAGGCTGGTGGTGTTGTATTGAGTGCTGACCACGGTTTGACGTTTTGTGTAAGGGCTGATGCAGTAAGCTGTGGTGCGGTAACCGCTCACGTGGTCGAATCCATTCTGCGGGTCGTCCTCGATCCCGAAGATGACCGTTTCCTTCCAGAAGCGGCTTTTGCTGAAGGCTTCGACGATAAGGCCAAAAGCCAGGTCATTGTCGGCAACACAGGCCGACGGGGTAGGTGAACCGGCGCTCGTTCCGCTGGTGTGATCGTCAGGCAAACAGATCAGGATGAGCTGGGGCATCTGTCCTTCGCACTCCCAGGCAGCGATCTGCTCTGTGATGTAGCGTGCCCTCCAGACATCGGGAACTTCCATGATCCATCCCACAGTGTCCGTTGGCGTGAAAGGCCGGATTGTTTCGATCGTGGGTTCCGACCCGATGACCACATCGCCGCGACTGTGGTTATACTCTTCCCAGTAATCTTTCCACTGGGGCTGGTCTTCACGCTCCGGATCTTTCCACCGGCATTCTGGCTGAACAAATTCCCCAAAGTTCCATATGGATACTTTGTGCTTGAGAGCATTGTCCCAGATGAATCCGCTCGGCGCATAGGCCAGAGCATCGGCATCGTCCGGTCCCATGCCATCCGGATAGCTGCGGGGCCATCCCGCAAACGACCTTTCGAGGTAATCGGTCCCGAAGGCCGTAGTGGACCACTGGTGGCCATCGGCACTCAGGATGCCGCAGCAATAAGTGTTGTCGAGTAGGACAAACTCCTGCACCATCTTGTGCTGGTTGGGAGTTACTTGCTCTCCGAAGAGGCAAAGGCTTGGATCGCCGCTACCTTCGGGCACGTCCCCCAGCACCTGGTCATAAGTCCGGTTTTCCTTGATGATGTAGACCACGTGTTTGAAAATGCTGGGCTCGCCTATCCTTTCGGGAACAGGACGGGCAGGTTGTCCGGGGCTCGGTTTTTCCAGCGCGTGGAATATTCGTTCGCTGTGATAGCTGGCGTAAACCGCTTCCGTGAACGATTCCAGTTCTTTCCGATCCGGCACCGGCACGAGGGAGAGTGAACCGTGATAGTGTTTGCTGTTTAATCCCAGTCCTCCGGTCGCCCTGTCCTGTTTCGGTTCCACAGGAAGGCCTTTGATGTTGGCTACAAGAAGTTTGTGCCGCTCGGCGTCGAATACGATCGCTCCGGGAAACCACCCCACAGGAATGAGGCCGAGGAGCGAGGATTCCCGGTCCTCAGGGTCAAAATTCAGCACGGCGATCGCATTCTGTGTCCCATTGGCTACATAAAGACTCCTCCCATCGGGTGAAAAGCAGAGGGCATTCGGAGACGCACCGAAAAGGTCAGCCGGGCTGGCCTTGACCCATATCGTCTCGACAACAGTGTCCGATCGCGTGTCGATCACGCTGAGGTTGTCGCTGGCTGCATTGGCACAGACGATATACCGGCAATCGGGTGAGACGGCGAGCGCGGAGGAGTGGAGGTGGACGAGGATTTCTTTCGTCGAGCCTGAGGCAAGGTCGAGGATACTCACCGAACCCTCGTTGGCGATGTGTGTGACAGGATCGACCTTTACGATGGTGCCGCGCCCTGCCGGGCCTGTGAGATCGCTGTGTTTCGGCCGGCGGCCGCCCCAGTTGCTGACATAGGCTTTGCCATTGAGGATCCGCACATCGAAAGGGGCGACACCCACATCGAATATTCGTGTCACATCGCTGGTTTGGGTGTCGATAACCAAGAGCCGGTTAGAAAGGTTGGCGCAGACATAGAGATGTTGGCCGTCCGGGGAAAGGGCCAGTCCTGCCGGGATTTCGTTTTTCCGGCGGGGCGCATCGGCTGCAGGCAGCGGAATGGAGTGGGATGGTGAGACTGTGCCGTCCTCAGAGACGGAAAAAACTTTGATGCTCCCGTTGACATTGCTGAGATAGAGGCCGCGTCCGTCGGGCGAAAAAACAAGCCCGGTGTAGCTTATTTGGCCCCTTCGGTCGGGTTGGAGGATATTGGAGGAGGAAGGATCGGGAACAGGAATTTTTTGATCCTCGGATGGAAGGGTGATGCGTTGGGCGATAGTTCCAAGTGCAGGATCGATGATGAGCAGTTCGCTCGTTTTGCCGGAGACCGCAAGAAGCCGTCCGTCCGGAGAGAGGGAAAGGGCCTGGGGACGGAGCCCGGGCAGGGGGATCTGGGTGCCGGCCGGCACGAGAACTTGGTTGACAGGTAAAACAGTCCGGTTCTCTCCTGCCACGCCCACCTGATCTGTATCCGGTACGTCCTTGCTGCATGAAGTCATGCCCACGAGCAAGCTCAGAATGATTAGAATGGATAACAGGCTACATGGGAAATCATTTCTCTTGCGTTTTGATTGCTGCCTCATTTTTTTTCTTCCCGTAAGGGCATACATTAATTCATGACCAGAAGGGATGTCAATGGACTGCCGGCTACTTTTTTAAGATTCCGGGTGAGATCAGCCCGATCGGGTGATTGTCTGCGGTGTAAGTAACCTCCATCATGTAGGTCATACGATCGGAGCCGTAGAAAATGTAATCCACTGTCGAAGGTTTATTGTGAACAAACCGAAACAGTTCTTTTCCCTTTTCGAACACCTGGATGGTCAGCCGGTCTTTGTATTCTGCGGTCAGGACAAAACAGAAATTGTCTTTCTCGAATATCTTTATATGTGGCCTCCTGTCTGAAACATCCAATGAGACAAGGTCATGGTTCCAACTGTCTCTGTAGACTCGCGGGATTGGAGTGTTGAGCATGCGTGCTAATTCCATAGGTTCCGTTTTAGACTGCCAGACGGTAAAGTTAAGGTTCACATACTGCCGTTCCTCTCTGGTTTCTGGCCAAGAACCGAAAGTGAACAAAAGAACCACAGTGACGATCATCATCAATTTATTCATCGGGATCTCCTTTTTTGAGTATCATTTCACTGTCTCCATTTTCTGTACAACTCAAAAGCAGGAGAATTCCATGGCTCTCAGGGATGCGGAGAATATTTTGACAAGTTCGTTGTAGTCTGTTTTTTTACCATGGTATCATCGGCTTCTGACTTGGAAAAAACCATCTCCTATGTCCGGCCTTATCCAGATGAAAACGGGATAAGCCATTTCGAGGAGGTCGCGTTCAAACTTACAGCAGAGGATGTGCAATCATCTGCAGGATACTTCGATGATTGGCATAACGCTCCACGGCGTCAATTTATTTTTTGTCTTGAAGGAGAATTCGATCTTTATGCAAGCGATGGCCAAAAACGGCGCTTTGCCCAGGGTTCCATTCTTCTGGTCGAAGACACAACGGGCAAAGGGCACAAAGGACGTGTTATCGGCTCGGAAGATGTGCTGATGCTTGTCGTTACTCTCGAGTAGACGGATTATGGAATAAAGTCTATCTCTTACCTTCTCGTTTGCCGGACTTTTCTTCTTCGCGATTGAGCTCTTCGATGTCCACATCCTGGGAATAGTCACCGATCAGATGCTGGCAGAAGTAATCGGCCCTGATCCAGAAGAAATACTCGTTCATGTCGCCGTATCCGTGGCGCTGGCCAGGGAAAAGGAAAAAATCGAATCGTTTGTTGGCTTTTATCAGCGCGTTGGCCAGTCGAATGGTGTTGGCCGGATGGACGTTGTTGTCGATGTCGCCTGTACAAATCAACAATCGTCCTTTCAGGTTTTTGGCGACCTCGGAATTTTTTTTGATATCGTATTCGAAAATAATTTCCCCTTCGTCGTCCTCGACTTCTTTGACGCCGTGGTGTTTTTCGCTCCACCACCGGTTGTAAACGTTGTTTTCATGGTTGCCGGACGATGAAACCGCCACATTGAAGAAATCCGGATAGACCAGCAGGGCTGCTGTGGACATGAATCCGCCGCCAGAGTGCCCGAAGATGCCGACTTTTTTAAGATCGATGTAAGGATGACGGGCGGCTAATTGTTCGATGGCGGCTTTTTTGTCGGCCAGGCCATAATCCCTGAGGTTCCCGTAGCCATAATTGTGGTACCACTTGGAACGGCTGGGATGCCCGCCCCGGTTGCCCACCGTGATGACGATGAATCCGAACTGGGCCATACGCCAGGTCCGATCTCCCCGGGTGGAGAAGGATTTATCGACGGCCTCTGTCTGGGGGCCGGGATACACATAAGCGATGATCGGGTATTTTTTCGTCTCATCGAAATCGAAGGGCTTGTACATCACACCATAGAGATCGGTTTTTCCGTCATCGGCTTTGACCTTGAACGTCTCAGGAAATTGAAAACCCATTTCGAACAATAAGGAGAGATCGGGCGATTCCATTTCCAGGAGAATGTTGCCTCGGTTGTCCCTCAAGACGGCCTCAGGTATGGTGTCCACGCGGGAATAATTGTCGATGAAAAAGGAGTTGCCATCGTTGGCAGAAATCCTATGGTTGAAGTTGTCCTTGTTCAATATCTGAAAGCCGGTTCCATCCAGGTTGACACGGTAGAGGTGTTCATAATAAGGATCCACATCTTTCTCCCGGCCATTGGCTGTAAAATAGAGCACCCGGTTCTTTTCGTCGATTCTTTCGATGTTCTCGCAGTGAAAGGGTCCGGATGTGAGCTGTTTTTTAAGATTGCCGTTCCCGTCGTAAAGATAAAAATGGGCCCATCCATCCCGTTCTGACCAATGGACGAGCTCTTTCCCATTGGCGATAAATCCCAGGGGGCGGGTTTCCACATAGGTGTTCAGGCGTTCCTCGATCAGGACCTTCACCTCTCCGGTTGCCGAATCTGCATAACATATGTCGATCCGCTTCAGGTCTCGGCTGGTCCGGGAAAAATAAACCCTGTCGGGTGTTTCTGAAAGCCACAGCGGCGGCCTGTAGTCATCGTCGCGTGTATTGGCCGGGTAGCGGGCCGTCATGATGCTCAGCGTCTGGTCTTTGAAACTACCTGCATCGACCTCGAGCTTGTTTTTCGTATCCAGGTCGAAAATCAGAAGTTCTTCTTGGGGGGCTTCCTTTTCGCCGGGCATGTGATATTTGTAAGTTTCAAGAGTCGGCCTAGGATCGGCTATGGAATTGATCACCCAAAGATCCTTGACCTTCCGGGAATCGTCGCGGGTCATGGCAAATTTTTTGGAGTCGTGGGACCAAATAATAAAAGCAGGTTTCCTCTTGTCCTTGTCTTTTTCCTTGTCCACATCGGTTTCGCCTCTGCCGCTGGAACCATGATAGCTGTAATACTCCTCTCCATCCGTGGTCAACTGGTGTTCGACGATGCTTTCGTCTTTTGGATTTTTTTGCCACTTCTCGTAGTTTTCCTTGTCCATGGTGTAGAGGTTGTAGTGGCGGCCGAAAACGATGGTGTTTCCATCGGGAGAAATGCTGGCCCAACGGGGGCGTTCGGGCTCGTCCACATAGTTTTCCAGCAGGGTGAGTTTTCCGGTTGCCAGCTCGTATTCGAAATGATGATACTTTTGGGCCTCTTCTTTGGCTTTTTCGACCGCGCTTTTTTCTTCTTCCTCTTCCTTTCCCTTATCTTTTTTCTCCATTTCTTCTTCTTTCTTTATTTTTTCTTTTTCTTCGACATCCTTTTTCTTTTCTTTTTCTGCTCGTTTTTCTTCCCGTTTTTCGGCTTCGAGTACATCTTTGTTTTTTTCCACTTTAAAATAGATAGCGGTGTCGTTTTTGATGAATTCGATGGTATTTATAGGGAGATGCTGGGCGTCATAAGGGTCTTTGGTGAAGGTTGTCAGCATGGCAGCCATCTTGACATTGTCGAAGATGGGGCGTTTTTGTTTGCTGGCAGGGTCGACGATAAAAAAGAATTTCCCGTCGTTCGTTTCATAGATATACCAAAAGCGATCGCTGTGCTTGAGCCAGTGCGCATCCACATTGGTGCTGAACACCATCTTTTCCATCTTGTTGGGAGTGAAGCGCGCCGGCAATTCGTAGTTGGCCTTGGTGATTGGTTTGTTGTCTACCCCGAAGCTAACAGTCGTTACCAGAAAAAGCGCAATCAGGCAGAAAGAAAATATCTTTTTTTGCATTTCAAATATCCTCCATATTTTGGATTCTGGAATGTTTGCAGAAGCTTGATTCAAATGGGCGCATATAAAGAGAAAAAATTATACTTGTCTTGCTTCAATAACACAACCAAAATATCGAAAGGAATGACGGATTGACAAATCGGGAAATCCCGATAGACTAAAGGACAAAGCTGTGGAAAAAGGAGGTTAGTCCAGTGAGAAAGTATAACCGTTTTATCGTTTTATTTCTGGGTTTAGGTTTGATCGGACTGTTTTGCTGTTCGCCAAACAATTACGAGGCCGAGGCAGCTGGCAATGCCACATATCAAGATCTAGTCGAATTTTTCGAGGAGTGGCGGGAATTCCAGAAGCCCATCCTTGTCGATGGAGTGCCCGATTACACGGCCGAGGCGATGGCCAAGCAGCACCAAGAGCTGAAAGAGTATCAAGCCCGTCTGGCGGCGATCGATCCCGGTTCATGGCCTGTTTCCCAGCAGGTGGACTACCACATTGTGCGGGCCGAGATGAACGGGTTGGACTTCGACCACCGGGTGCTGCGGCCCTGGTCGAGAAATCCCCGTTTTTATGCGGTCTACTACACATCCCCTTCGGATGTGCCGGCTCTGGAAGGCCCATGGCGGTATGGGACGCTCTGCTTGTGGAAATACACCTATCCTCTCAAGGGGGAGCAGTACGATGATTTCCGGATGCGGCTAAAAGCCATCCCCGAAGTCCT
This sequence comes from uncultured Eubacteriales bacterium, assembly GCA_964538085.1. GTDB lineage: Bacteria > Acidobacteriota > Aminicenantia > Aminicenantales > Aminicenantaceae. The sequence goes on from CAZIDF010000003.1 coordinate 49,324, forward strand.
CGAACAGGCCAAAGGAAATTTGACCGAGGATGCCAAAGATCTTTATTTTCTCGGGATACGGAGAAAAAAAGAAGAAAGCGTTTATCTTGAAAATCTTGCCGAGCGTTTGGGAAAAGATCACCCCGACCTCGTCCCGGACTTCGAGGCGGCAAAGGAAGCCGTGGATGAATTCCGAGAATGGTTGGAAGAGAAACACAAAGTTATGACCGCGTCTTCCGGTATCGGTGTGGAAAATTACAACTGGTACATGAAAAATGTCCATCTGTGGCCTTACACCTGGGAAGACCAACTGGTGATCATGAACCGGGAACTGGAGCGTTCGATCTCCTCTTTGAAACTGGAAGAAAACCGGAATCGGCATCTTCCCCCACTCAAAACTCCGGAAAACGGGGAACAGTACCAACAGCGCCACGACGAGGCGGTTGAATATTTTATGAGATTCATGCGGGAGAATGTGATGACACTTCCCGATTATCAGAACGATACCCTTAAGCGGACCGTCGGGTTTATCCCTCCCGATGGGCTCCGAGATTTTTTCACCCAGGTCGACTACTACGATCCACTCCCGCTCCGTTGTCACGGCACACACTGGTTCGACTTAGCCAGGATGGAACACGAGCCCCATCCCAGCCCGATCCGGCGGGTTCCTCTCCTTTACAACATCTGGGATTCACGGGCCGAGGGATTGGCCACCGGGATGGAAGAGATCGCGATGCATTCAGGGTTGTTGGATGATAGACCGAGAGTCCGGGAGTTGACCTGGATCATGCTGGCCTGCCGGTGCGCCCGGGGCATGGGCGACCTGAAGATGCACAGCAACGAGTTCACCCTGGAGGAAGCCGTCGATTTTGGCGTAAAGTGGACACCTCGGGATTGGATGCCCAAGGAAGGGAATACGATCTGGGCGGACGAGGATCTCTACCTGCAGCAGCCTGGCTATGGCACCAGTTATGTCGTGGGAAAAGTGCATCTCGAGAAGTTGATCACCGACCGTGCCGAACAGCTGGGCGACAAATTCGATCTCAAGTCATTTTTCGATGAGTTTCACACTTATGGAATGATTCCCCTTTCGTTGATCCGGTGGGAGATGACAGGACGCGACGACGAGATCAAAAAATTGTGGTAGAGCATTCAATTTCGTTTGAACCTAGATTATGCTCTATCCGTATTTGGTGATGACATCGGCAAATTTAATAGGTGAGATATGTGGCGGAACTATCTGAAGGTTGCCTTAAGAAACATCCGGAAACACAAAGGATTTGCGTTGATCAACATTGCCGGCCTGGCCATCGGCATCGCTAGTTGCCTGTTGATCCTGCTCTTTGTGCAAAGCGAATTGAGCTACGACCGGTTTCATGAAAAAGCGGACCGGATCTACAGGGTCGGATTTACGTTCCATGTCGGTACGAACCAGTTCGATGCGGCGTTGGGACCCTGCCCGCTTGCAGCGGCATTGGTCGAAGAATTCCCTGAGGTTCAAAGCGTGGCCAGGATTTTTGCGAGACAGAGCCGGGGTGGCGATGTGTTCGTGCGTTATGGGGAAAAGCGCTACAAGGAAAACAAGTTCCTATGGGCTGACCCTGAGATTTTCGATATCTTGACTATTCCGTTTGTCACGGGGAAGCCTGCAGAGGCCCTGGCCCAGCCCAATTCTGTCGTTATGACAGTCGAAACGGCAGTCAAGTATTTTGGACAGGAAGACCCGGTCGGGAAGATGCTGGAGCTGGGGGATGGTTCCCTGTACATGGTCAACGGTGTTGTCCAATCCTTTCCGGAGCATTCCCATTTCCATTTCGATTTTCTAGCCTCGTTTTCCAGCCTTCCCAAGAGCAAAGACCTGGATTATTACGACACCGCTGTGTTCACCTATATGCTGCTCCGGGAGAATGTTTCTATCGAAGATCTGGAATCCAAATTGCCCGAATTTTCAGGCAAATGCATGGCCCCGATCATCGAAAAGATCATGGCGGTTCCGTATAAAGATTTCTTGGAGTCCGGTAATTTCATAGGATTCATGACTCAACCGCTCGGCAACATCCATCTCCGTTCGAAGTGGGGCAATGAACTGGAGCCGCAAGGAAGTTTCAACACCGTTTTCATCTTTTCCGCCATTGCTCTGCTCATCTTGATAGTCGCTTGTATCAATTTCATCAACCTGACGACAGCCCGGTCCACTCAGAGAGCGAGTGAAGTGGGGGTGCGCAAGGTGGTGGGTTCGAGCCGGGGACAACTGATCAGGCAATTCCTATCCGAATCCATTTTCCTGAGTTTCCTCTCCTTTGTGTTGGCGTTGACATTTGTCGAGATCGCTCTCCCGGTTTTCAACAGCTTGGTCGGGAAAGGATTTTCTGCCAGCCATATCCTCGATTGGCCCTTTCTTTTGGTCCTGTTTATCGGGGCGGTTGTCATCGGAATGGCTGCCGGCAGTTATCCCGCTTTCCTGATGGCGTCCTTCCAGCCTGTGTCCGTACTCAAAGGAAAGATCCAGTCCAGCATGAGAGGGAGAAGGTTCCGGGATGCGCTGGTCGTTTTCCAATTTTGTGCCTCGATCGTCCTGCTTGTCGGAACAGCTGTGATCTACACGCAGTTGCATTACATCCGGAACAAAAAGCTGGGATTTGACAAAGAACATGTGGTGGTCATCCAGCGTGCTGAAAAGCTCGGAACACAGCAGTTGGCTTTCAAGAATCAGCTATATCAAAATCCGGGGGTCCTGAGCGCGACGTTCACCGACTCTTTGCCGCAAATCCTGCTCGAAGCTAAAGTGTTCCAGAAGGAGGAGGGGGAGGGCAGCCAGGAAAACAACACCTTGATCACCATCACAGCCGATTATGACCTACTCGAAACGTACGGGCTCGAGATGATCGAGGGACGATATTTTAAAAAGGAACATTCCACGGATGCAACGGCCGTTGTCTTGAATGAAACAGCCATCAAAGCGTTGAACATTCAGGACCCATTGGAAAAACGTCTTGTCCTGGTCGGGATGAAAAGAAAACCGATGGACATCATCGGCATCATCAATGATTTTCACATGGAGTCGCTGCACACCAAGATCGGCCCGACCGCTGTGATCCTGACCGGTGCGCGCCCGAGCGTAATTCTGTCGGTCCGGATGCGTCCTGGTGATCTGACAAAAACCCTAGGCTTTCTCGAGGACCAGTGGCGTGAATTCACCAACAACCAGCCTTTTGAATATGTTTTTTTCGATGATCAGTTCGACACGCTCTATAAGGCAGAAATCCAGGCGGGAAAGGTGATCACGGCTTTTGCCTGCCTCGCTGTTTTTATCGCCTGCCTGGGACTTTTGGGCCTGGCATCGTTTACGGCAAGCCAGCGGACCAAGGAGATCGGCATCCGGAAAGTGTTGGGTGCGACGACAAAAGGGATCATTGTTTTGCTGAACAAGGATTTTGTCAAGCGTGTGCTGGTGGCCAACCTGATCGCCTGGCCTTTGGCCTACTACGCAATGAACAAGTGGTTGCAGAACTTCGCCTACCGGATCCGCATCAGCATCTGGATGTTTTTGGCCTCGGCGGTCATAGCGCTGCTCATAGCGCTTTTTACAGTGAGCTACCAAACCATCAGGGCTGCCCGCGGCAATCCGGTCGACTCTCTCCGCTACGAATAACTTAATTGGGGACAGGATATCCTTTCACTTATTTATTATGACTGAATTCGATGAAAAAATTTCCTTGGGCTAGAAAAAAATAGGTGAAAGCATATCCTGTCCCCAAATTTGAAGAAGAGACTAATGAATAGAGACCGTGTGATTGAAGATGTTCTGAGATTATGGGGACTTCAGCTCAAAAAGATCCATGAGGATATCCCGATTGCCGGGAGTCAGGACCGGTGCCTTTTCCGGGCTGTCATCGAGGATCGGGAGGGAAAGCTTTTTATCCTCGAAAATTTGGATACAGAATTTGTCCCTCACAAAAAAAGAATCGCTCAGGCTCTGGCTTATCTTTCGGAAAAGGGACTAGCGGAAGTCCGAACTTATCTTGCACTTGGTGAGAATAAATACATCGCGACATGGCAGACACATCACTGGCAAGTCTCTCCTTATGTCGATGGCATTCCCCTAGAACGGCCGGACTATGCCTTCCAGGGTTGGCGGGGTCCTGTCTTTTCGAATTTGTCCTTGCCCTCCGGTTCGCTTGGTTATCAGACTGGTTGAAGAGGTCCGATTCCGAGATGATAGACCTGGAAGCGGTCTACATTCAGCTCCTCCACGACAACCGCGAAATCTTAATTCGTTCTTGGGGAATTTAACTTTTTCGCCTCGATTTTCTGAGACCGAATGAATATCCGATCACACTTTGCCGACAGTTGTCCGCACACTGGCCGCACAGGATGCAATCCCCGTGTTCCATATCCCCGGTTTTGACTCGATGCCAGACATCGATGCTCATCGGGCAATTTTTGGTGCAGGTCTTGCAATCGATGCAGCTTTCCGTCTTGGCTAGGAGCTGAAGAGAAGGCCACCCGAAAACATTCCGGATCTTTCTCCCGAAGATCATGAATGGAGCTATCCAACACCCGTAATGACAGAAAGCGTGTCGTCCGATAGCCAGGGCAAGGATGAGAAAAATACCCAAAACCATGAAGTAGGTGATGTACTGAAGAGGCTCGGATACAGAAATCCCACTTTCGGTCATGTAGAGGGGATCTATTTTTTTTATGCCTCCTGCACGGATCATCCCGAACACGATGAACGCAAACCAAGGCGTCCAGATCAGATACTTGATCCAGTGATGTTTGGGTCGATGCTTATCGTTGATGCGCATGCAGATATCCTGGAAGCATCCCACCGGGCAGACCCACCCGCAAAACGCTCTTCCAACTAGGAGCGACGAAACAAAAAGTATGCCGAACAGGAGCAGACTGCCGGAGACAATTCCCGCGAAGGCTGCGTTCATACTTAAATAGGGGGAGAAATAATTGAGGATGATCGGGAAGCTTAAAAATAAAATCAAGATGACCGTATTTCGAATTTTTTGACGCATGATATTCACTTTCATTTTTTTTTATATTACACCCCCTGTCAACATTCGAGGAAAAAAGAGGGATAGATAGGTTTATTCGTATCGAAGAGAATCCACTGGATTGGCCCGCGCGGATTTGATCGATTGATAGCTCACCGTGAGATATGCGATCAACAATGCCGTTCCACCCGATATCAAAAAGGCAACGATTCCGATCTGAATGCGATACGCGAAATTTTGCAGCCATTTGTTCATCGCAAAATAGGCAAGAGGCCAGGCGATGAGGTTTGCCAATAGCACCCACCGTATGAATTCTTTAGAAAGCAGCAGAAAAATTTTTGATTCAGAGGCACCTAGAACCTTCCGGATCCCAATCTCCTTGGTGCGCTGCTCTGCTGCGAATGTTGTGAGGCCAAAAAGCCCCAGACAGGCAATAAAAATTCCCAGAATGGCAAATGCCCCAAAAACACGTCCCATCCATTGTTCGGCAAAATAGGCCCGTTCGAATACCTCATCGAAAAAGGAGTAGGCAAAAGGGTAGCTCGGTGAAAACTTTTTCATCACCGCCGCTACATGATCGATCGTTGCCGGGATGTTGGCTGATCGGATTTTTATCGCGATGTTGGAAAAATTGTCTTTATCCAAAAAAACATACAGCGGCTCGATCGGACGGTGCAGAGAATGCAAATGAAAATCTTTTATGACTCCGACTATCTCACCTGTCCTTCCGTTCCAATGAGTGAGTTTCTGCCCGATGGGAGATTCCCATTCGGCGACCTTGACTGCGGTTTCATTGACGAGAAACGCCCCCTTTTCATCGGAAGGATAATCCATGGAGAAATTTCTTCCTTGAACGATCTGCATGCCGAACAGATCGATATAATCGTAGTCTGCCGTGTTGTAATAAATGGGGATGGGTTCCTCGGGATTCCTGCCGGTCCAATCTCTGGACGTGAACGTATCGATATCGTTGGGTAGGCAGCCAGAAGTCGACACCGCGATGATATCGGAAGATTGCAGCAATGCCATTTTTATCGATTGGATGTTTTGACGGATCGATCCTATCTGAACGGGCAATGTCATGATTTGTTCTTTGGCGTAGCCCATGTCCACGGTTTTGATGAATTTCAACTGCTCCCGGACCGCTATGGTGCATACGATAAGAAAAATCGTGATCGCAAACTGGGCCAGAACAAGGACATTTCGCATCGACGATCCTTTGTGGCTTCGGGTGAATGCCCCGCTCAAGACGGAGATCGGCCTGAATCCGGACATCCTCATCGCCGGATAGCTGCCAGCGAACAATCCCACAAACAAAGCGGTGAAGATCAGTCCTAGGAAAAGCTGGGGATTGTGGAGAGGATCCAAACGGAGCTGTCTCTGCACCAGGTTGTTAAATGCCGGCAGTGCTGCAAGGACCACCAATATTGCAAAAATCATCGCCAATACAGCCATTGCCACGGATTCCCCCAGAAATTGAGCGATCAATTGACCCCTCTTTGCACCGACCACTTTCCGGAGTCCCACTTCCTTTCCTCGCCGGAGGGATCGGGCGGTCGCCAGATTCATGTAGTTGACACAGGCGATGAACAGGATCAAAAAAGCGATGGATGAAAAAAGGAAAATGTATTTCATGTCATTATTCACCCCCATTTCCTGCTCTAGATGGGAGCGAAGGTGTATCTCTGTCATAGGCTGGATGAAAAAATACTTGGGGTAAGGTTCCTTTACTCCGGCCGCTTTGAACAAGGGGGCCTCTATAAGAGGGGCGATTTTATTTTCCATTTCTTGTGGATCGGATCCCTCATGCAGCAATACATATGTGTAAGAAAAATTGCTGCGCCAACTGGTGATGTCATTGTTCGTTACGCGAAAATACGTTTCATACGGGACAGCCAAATCCATGACAAAGTGAGAATGGGCCGGCATGTCGCTGAAAATTCCTGTTACTTTGAAGGAATAACGTTCGCTCACGGTCAAAGTTTTTCCCATCGGATCTGCATCCCCAAAATATTTTTTTGCCACGCTTTGGGACAGGACGATAGAGAAAGGACCGTTCAAAGCCGTTTTAGGATTTCCGTTCGTAAACGGAATTGAAAACATGTCCAGCATTTCAGGATCAACCCAGTAGAATTCTTCTTCGAGAAAATGGTTTTGTTCGTGCGAAACAAGAGTATCGCTGCTGCGCAAAATCCTGGATACAGATTCGACTTCAGGGATTTTTTCCTTCAATTCAGGACCGAGGGGTGGGGGAGTGAAGGCACGCCCTTCCCTGATGACTCTGTATATTCGTTCCGCATATTCGTAATGTCTGTCAAAACTCAACTCATATTGGACATAAAGGGAAATGAGGATAAATGCCATCATGCCGACGGCGAGTCCGATGATATTGAGCAATGAATATTTACTGTTTTTTTTCAAGTTTCTCACAGTGACCAAAATGTAATTTTTAAACATCTGAATCCTCCAGCGAAATTCATCGATGATATAGCATGAAAAAGCCTTGACACACTGGCCCCAAAACCAGATCCGAGCCCTAACTAGACCCAAATCCTCGGCAAGATAACGATAGGTTTCGATCATGTCTCCGAGGATGGAACACCCTCCTCTGTCCGGGAACATCCGCTGGATAAACCACCCTGCTAAGCGCGGTGGATGGGTGTATTTACTCATTATGACTCTTATTCCTGCGGCACAGACAGTTCATCGATCCCCGACCAGACAGAGTTTTGTGCTTTTCTAACGTCCTTCAAAGCTTTGGCACCAAGCGGAGAAAGCTGAAATATGCGCTTGCTTTTTCCGCCGCGCTGGGGCGACGGGTCTGCAAAATGGGATGTGAGATATCCCTTTTTTTCCAGGCGGCTCAGCATGACAAAAAGAGCTCCGTAAGCCCATGTTTTTCCTGTTGCCTCTTTTATCTGGTTCCTGATCGTCACGCCATAGGCATTCTCCTTCAAACGCCAGACAGCCAGTAAAAGAAACTCTTCCGAACGTGAAATAAATTTTGTGCTCATTGAATTACCTATAATATATACGACGTAGTTATTATCAAAAAGGTTCCCTTTAATTGGGGACAGGATATGTTTTCACCTATTAAATCGGTACCTGGATATCATGTCCCCAATTTAAAAATAGGTGAAAACATATCCTGTCCCCAATTTTATTCGTACCGGAGGGAGTCGGCGGGATTGGCCAGGGCCGCTTTAACGGACTGATAGCCTACCGTTATCAGGGCGATGGCCAGCGAAAGTGCTGCCGACAGCACGAACACCCACAATCCCATATCTGTTTTAAAGGCAAAATTCTGCAGCCACCGATGCATAGCAAAATAGGCGATGGGCCAAGCTATCAGGTTGGCAGCAAGAACCCACTTTGTAAAATCTGCTGTGAGGGTAAATATGATATTGCTTGCCGAAGCTCCCAGCACTCTGCGAATGCCGATCTCCTTGGTCCGCTGTTCGGCTGTGAAGGAAGCCAATCCGAACAAGCCTAGGCATGAAATAAAAATGGCGAGGAAGGCAAAATCCAGAAAGATCTTGCCCATCCGTTTTTCCGATGCATACAACTGGTCGACGGTTTGATCCAGAAAGTGGTATTCGAACGGATTCCCAGAGCCGTATTTTTTCCACGCGCCCTTCAAGAAATTGATAGAAGAAGAAATGGCGCCAGGCCCGATTTTCACATACATGAACTTGTAATCGCTGCTGCTTTGCGCGACGATCATCAGCGGTTTGATCTGACTGTGCAGTGATTCGAAATGGAAGTCTTCGACGATTCCTATGATTTGGCGGGTTCTGTCCTCGCTGTAATTGGAAAGCTTTTTCCCGATAAGGTTTTCCCCGCCGAGTATTTTAGCCAGTGTCTGGTTGATGATGACCGCTTCGGCAGCGTCGGTCGGAAATTCTTCGGAGAAGGGTCGTCCTTGGGATAATTTCATGTCGAATGTATCGAGAAAATGAAAATCGACCGTCAGGAAATTGATGCTTGTGTGTTCACACACGTGGTCCCCTTCCAATTTCGCTCCTGTCGAAGCGCGGAAGATCTGTGTGAGGAGCTGGTCTGATGCGGCAACGGCTGAAATATGGGGATTTGACAGCAGTTCATTCCTGATCACATCATAATTGGGGAGGATCGTGCCGCTCATAGGCAAATGGATTATGTTATCTTTGTCGAAGCCCAGCTTTTTATTTCTCACGAAGGTAAGCTGGTTATAAACGATGGTCGTGCAGATGATAATGATGATGGAAAGGGAAAACTGGAGGACCACTAGAAATTTTCTGAAAAAAACGCCCTTCGAAAAAGCCCGGGATGTGCCCTTGAGAACATCGGCCGGCTGGAAAGCGGAAAGGAATATTGCAGGATAGCTTCCTGCCATCAATCCCGTGAAAAAAATAACAGCGACAAGGCTTAAAAGGAAACTTGGATCTGCCAGGTTCAATTCCAAAGGTTTTCCGGTCAGCTGGTTGAACAGCGGCAGCGAGAGTTTTATCAGAATGAGGGCCACAAACAGTGCGAGCAGGACGAAAAACATAGATTCGCCCAGAAACTGTTTGACGAGTTGTGCCCTGTGAGCCCCGATCGTTTTTCGTAGGCCCACCTCTTTCGAGCGATTGCTGAATCTGGCTGTGGAGAGATTCATGAAGTTGGCGCAGGCGATCAAAAGGATGAAGGCTGCTACGATGGCGAATATATAAATGGTCCGGATGTCGCCGTGGCCAGCCAAGTCGTACTTGAAATGGGAGTAGAGATGGATCTTGGCGAGCGGCTGGAGAAAAAATTTCGAAGTCAAGTCATCCCCTTCGTCATTCTGCCTGACAAGATCGGTTGTTTTCCTGTTAACGTCAGGGATAGAGATGCCTGGTTTGGTGAGGATATACGTAAAATAGGACCAATCGCTCCATTTTTCAAAATCTCTGACCCACCAGACCATTTCATCGAGTGCTTGGAATGGAAGGAAAATCTGGAGCTGCAGATGAGAATGGCGGGGAATGTTCTCGAGGATCCCGGTTACCGTAAAGCTGATCGTTTGTTTCCTTGACGACAGAATCCGGATGACTTTTCCGATCGGATCCTCTGAACCGAAGTATTTTCTGGCCATTTTTTCTGTCATGATGAGAGAATAGGGATCTTCGAAGGCCGTTTGTGGGTTTCCCTTCAAAAGGGGAAAGGAGAACATCGTGAGAAAGGATGGGTCGACGATTCCGATTTCTTCGGAATAGACTTTCTCGTCGAATTCGACCAGGAATTTTTGGAATCCGTTGCAGAATCTTGTGGAATCCAGGATTTCGGGATATGTCTGTTTCAGGTGGGGAGCGAGAGGGATCGGACATGTGCCGGCGGATTGCATTCCCTGTTCGTCTTCGACGATGATCCGGTAGATGTTGTCTCCGTTTTCGTGGAACCGGTCAAAGCTCAGCTCATCCTGGATCCAGAGCAGGATGAGCATTGTGCAGGCCATCCCTATCGCCAGTCCGGCGATGTTTATGAAAGAGTATCCTTTGTGTCTCCGGATGCTTCTCATGGCAATTTTGAAATAATTTTTAAGCATGGCTGCACTCCAATAAAGAGAATCTTTTAATAGAGAAGGAATCAGGGAAAGAACCTGAACGCAGAGCCACAATGTGGCGATAGGTGTTCCTCTGCGTCTTTTGATTTGGGTGAACTGCTCGTCAAAATCCTGCAATGCCTGTTCACGGACAGACGACCTGAGGAGCTGGCCTAATATCCGATGTTTAACCGTGATTTTTTTTCGGATGTTCATTTCCTGTTTTTATGTTTTTTCCCTCAGGGGAGGGACATCTTGCCACAAGGCTTTGTTCAGCCTGTTCACGGTCAGCAATTCTTCCTTTCCTTTGAGCGTCAAACGGTAGAGGATTTTTCGCCTTCCGCCCCTCTCTGGCAGAGGATCGCTCTCGTATGATTCCACATAGCCCTGGTCTAAGAGGCGTCCCAACGGGCCGTATATGGCCCCGAACAGCCATTTAATACCCGTCATTTTTTCGATGTAATCCCTTATAGTCACCCCGTAGGCACCATCGTCACTCTGCAATTTCCAGATCGCCAGCAGGATCATCTCCTCTTTTCTCGATAATAGCCGCATGTTTTCCGTCCTTTCCACTATATGTATACGAAAAGTGAACAAAAAGGTTGCAATGCGTAGAAAATATGGTTGAGATTAATGCGAAGATGGCTTCACTTCGTGTTGAAGTACCAGACGAACTTGATCAAGGCAACGGTCTTGTTGATGCGGATCCGCTGATGAGGATTCAGCGTGTCTCCGAACTGGTTGAAAACGAAGTAGAGGCTCGCTCCCGGCTTGGGGATCCAGGTCACGCGGAAATTGAACAGGACCTCGTCGTCGTCGTTGTTCCACTGGGCGAAGACCGAGCCAAAGAGCTTTGGGTTCACCGAAAAATTCATCCGGCCAACCACCTCATCGATCGCGAAGGATCCGGCTGCGAGCTCGATGTCGGTCCTCTGGTAAGCGAAGCTCGTGCTGAAATGCCTGTTCAACTTCCAGGTCAGTTGGGCCTGCCACTCGGTGCTGGAACCGTCGTAGAATTGGCCCCAGTCGATGGCAACGTCAGCGACGACAGGCCGTCCCTCGAACGTCTCGATCTGAAGCTCGGCCCGGTTTGTCCAGTACCTCCCGGCCGGGATGATGTATCCGTCCCGGATCTCGAATTCCTCGGTCAGGTTTTCGGCGTTACGCTGGATGTTGAACTCCATCGCGTCTCCGCTCTTCAAGAAAAGGCCCAACGGCCGAAACTCCATATAGACCGATTGCATCTCCTTTGTGATGTCGTCGATGTAATAGCTAATCTCGATCGGCTTGATTTCCACCTGGCGGACCCAGGGGAGAAATTTTGGACGAGGGTTGAACTGCCATTCCGTCGAGAACAGCTGGTAATTCGTCCGGCGCAGGAATCCGACTTCGGGATTAAAGTCCTGGCCCACTCGCTCCCAAGACGCGTCGATTTCAACAAGGTCGTTGGGATAGCTGAGGAAGACATGGTGGGCGGTGCCGCTTTTGACATCGCTGTCGGATGTGTAGGTCGCAGCGATCGCCCCGCCGATGGCGAAATTTTTATCGCCGAAAAGCTTGGAGGTGGAATAGAGAAGATCAATACCTCCGGTCCCGTTGAACCGCCCTTTCTGGGTGGCCCCGATGGCCAGGATCCCGATGGACGACTGCTCGAGGATATCCTGTTTCCAACGGACAAGCGAAAAGTTCGTCGTGGCCGCGGTGTCGGTCTTCGCTGTTTGGAGAACCATGACTCCCAGGGTAGAGCGTCCCATTTTTCCCAGGAAGCGGCTGCCGCCGATGATGGGCGTTTCCTGTCCCTGATAGATCCCGATCCTCCGGCTGTAATAGGGCTGAGCCCGGCCCAAAGAGAAATCGAAAAAGTTCTGGGCCTCGAGGAAAAAAGGCCGCTTCTCCGGGTAGGAGATGGAGAACCGGGTAAGGTTGACGATGAGGCGGTCCGATTCGACCTGGCCGAAGTCGGGATTGATCGTGAAATCCAGCTTGACCGTCGGATTGACGATGTAGTTGAAATCAAGGCCCAAGTCCGCCGTTCTCCCGGCCTTTTCCTCTTTCTCCTTTTCCACCCCACCTATCACGTAGGGTCTGAACTCGAAAACTTTCATCCGGGTCAGGCCTTCCAGGCCTTCCAGTCTCCCGGCCCTATTGACTTGCCTGAGGCTGGCGTCCCGTGACCAGCCCTGCCAGAGGACCTGTTCCCTCTTGTGCCGGATGTTCCTCTCGAAATTGATCCCCCATGTCTGCTCGTCCTCGGGGCTGAACTTCAAAGTGGAAAAGGGGATCCGGATCTCGGCGAACCAGCCCTGGTCTGTGCGCTTTGTCGCGACGTGCCAGACGCCGTTCCAGTCGGAATTGCTCTTTCGGCCGTTGTCCGTGATCAGGGAGTCGTACTGGGCGCCATTGGGGTTGATGACAAGGAAGTAGGCGTTGCGACTGTCGGCGTAGGTGTCCAGGACGATCTCGAAGTTGTCCTCGGTCCCGTAGTCAAAATCCCAGCTCATTTTCTGGGCGATTATGCTGTCGGGCTGGGAGTCGTAGCACCAGATGCCAAGGTAGAGGTCTGTCTCGGTGAAGAGGACGGCGACTTCGGTCTTTTCTGTCGCAGGCTCGTTCTCCTCCAGCTCCCTTTGGGTGAAGTTCGAAATGCGGTGGGCTTTTGACCAGGCCTCTTCGTCGAGCGCTCCGTCGAGATCGATCGGAGAATCGATACGCGATGCCTTTAGCCTGTCCGGAGTGCTGCGCTGGGCCAAGGAGGGGAGGGCAGAAAGAAGCACCGTGAGAAGCACTACAAAGATGGCCAAAAGTTTGCCGGGTTTCACTTGGATTCGTGTTCTTGGTTTCATGGAGATTATTGCGAAATTTTATTTTCCCTGATTAATCAATAAGTTACGTATGATAAATTAAGGAGGAGTGGAAAATCAATAAAAACTCTCGATCGGAAAGAGGAGGAGAAGTGGTTAAAATTTCCAAGACGCAGTGCGGTCCGTATGGATGATCAAACGAGAATTGCTGCCGAATGAAAAGGATTCCTCTTTTTTCCGATCATAGTGGGTACTTATTTCGATCGTGGTGACGACAATTTTCACATCGGGGCCGGTAAAGGTTATCTTGTTTTCCTCTTTGGAAAATGTGTAGTTAAAAACTGACAGTTCACCCTTAAGCATCCCCAGGTCCTTTTGAATGATTGCCAATTATCCGGTTTTGAACAGAAAAAAGTGTTAAAAATTTTGACAGTTTTGTGTGAAGGAATACTTTGTCTGAAAGAAAAATCTGTGAAAACCTGTGTGATACAGGCGTTCCAACAGGTCTTTGTATGCTTTGCGGTTAGGCAGATGTTGTCTTTCCGCCAGGCTGTATGCCAGGCGATAGTCCTCCAAAACATCTTCCCGCGCTCCAGGGGCGCACAGAGAGGCCGTGAAAGCGCACAGGTCCAGCAGCAACATTTTTTTCAATTTGTCTTTTTCCATCGTTGCCTCCACCCTTTCTAACGCAAAATCCATGCCAATAATTAGGTAATCAAGTATCCCGTCACCTAATTATAGAATTATTCGTAGTGGAGACTATCGACTGGATTCGAAAAAGCCGCCCGTACAGCCTGATAGCTCACCGTAACCAGGGCAGAGAGCAGTACCAAAGCCGTAGATATAAGGAATGTCCAGACCTGGATATGTACCCGGAATGCAAAATTTTCCAGCCATTTGTTCATGACCAAATAGGAGGCCGGCCAGGCGACGATGTTGGCCAAAAGAACCCACCGGACAAATTCTCTGGAGAGAAGCAAGGTTATGCTCGGAGCCGAAGCCCCCAGAACCTTGCGGATGCCGATTTCTTTAATCCTGGTTTCAGCCGCATAAACGGTGAGACCGAACAGTCCGAGACAGGCAACGAGTAAAGCTATGATCGAGAAGACTTTGAACAGATCATACCCGCGGTTTTCATTTTCGTAATTCCGGTTGAAGACGTCATCGACAAAAAGATAGCTGAATAGATAGCCGGGAGCGATCTCCTGGAATTTTTGCCGAAGAAATTGTATAGGTTCGGTAAGGTTTTTGCCTTGAACCTTAACCAGCATGTATCCTGTCCAGCTCGGGCGGTATTCAAGGACCAACGGTTCGATAGGGTTATGAAGGGAATCGAAATGAAAATCCTTGATAACGCCCACGATCGGCTCCACATCACCATGCACGTCGGACCGGCATTCCACTCCCAGGGGCTGTTCCAGATTGAGCGCTGCGGCTACGGATTCACTGATGATATAGGCTGATTTCTGATCGGAGATTTTGTCGAAGTTCCGACCTTGTACGATTTCCAGACCCAAGGTTTCGATGAAATTTTCATCGACCCGGATAAACCGCAGCATGGGCAGCGTATTCTTATCCTCCACACCCACCGGGGTCAAGCGTTCGTTGCTGAAAGGGGTTCCGGGGAGGCCGGAGGTCAGGGCGACATGGCTCACTCCCGAATTCCGGAGGATCTCGTTTTTAAGAGCATCCATATTCTGGGTCACATTTTCCTGAAAGTCTCCGTAAAGGCGCAGGGCGATGAGCTTATCCTTGTCGAATCCCAGGTCCTGGTTATGGAAAAACACGAGTTGCCGGTAGATGGTGAGTGTGCAGAAAATCATGAAGATGGAGATGACGAATTGAAAAACCACTAGCCCTTTGCGCAGGCGGTTTGTCGAAGACCGGGGATCTCTTACGCTCTTGAGGCTATTGACAGGTTGGAATCCGGAGGCGAAAAAGGCCGGGTAAAGCCCGGCTAACAGGGTGAGAAATCCTATCAAGAGCAGGAGGAAAAGAACGTTTTCGGCACGAAAGACGTCCTTGAAAAAAATAGTCTTGCCGGACACCTGGCTATAGAAAGGCAGGATGAAGTTGAGAAGCAATAGAGTGAGACCTACGGACAAAATAGTCAGCAAAAAAGATTCTCCCAGATATTGCTTGATGACCTGTCCCTTTCGAGCCCCTACTACCTTGCGGATACCGATCTCTTTCATTCTTTTAAAGGATTGGGCCGTGGAGAGGTTGACAAAATTGACAGCCGCGATCAGCAACAACAGAAGAGCCGTTCCGATGAAGATGTAAACATAGGCGATGTCGCTGTTGGCGCCAAAATCTCCCTCTAGCTTGGAATGGAGATGAATTTGACGGATAGGTTGAAGCCTCAGCTCTTCGATCACCCCCGGTCTTTCCGAGAGAAAATCCTTCATAAATTCCGGAGATTTGGCATCGAAACTCTCAGTGTTTTGATGGGGAGTGAGCAGGACGTAGGTATACATACACTTCCAGGTCCGGTGGTTGAAAATCTCTTCTGGGAATCCGGTGTAGGTCAATAAAGTAGGCATGGAAACCAGGTAATCGATCCTCAAATGAGAATTTCGGGGAAAATCCTGGATCACTCCCGTAACTTGTAGGGGCTCTTTGTGGCTCTCATTCATCAGGATCTTCCCGATGGGATTGTCGTCGGCGAAATATTTTGTTGCCACTGTCGATGTCAGCACGACTGTGCTGGGTTCGCTCAATGCCGTTTGAGGATCACCGCTCAAAAATTTAAGGTCAAACGAGGGGAAAACAGAAGGGTCGGCGAGAAAACCGTTATTTTCTTCAAAACGTTTCGTCGATCCGTTTGCAAGCTGATAGCTAAAGATTTCTCTTCCGAGAGGTGAAAGACGTGCAGCACTCTCGATTTCCGGGAAAAACTCCTGCAGCATGGGACCTAAAGCAGGGGCCGAGGCCGCCCAATTCCTGAAATTCGATCCGTATTTCGAGTTGACCTGGACACGATAGAGACGGTCTGCTTTGGGAAAATTTGTTTCGTAGCTGAGTTCATCTTTCACGTGAAGGAAGATCAGGAAGCTGCAGGTCAAGCTAACAGCTAGGCCGACAATGTTTAAAAAACTGAAAAGTTTTTGCTTTCTGATAACCCTTAGAGCGATTTTGAAATAATTATTAATCATGGTTCCTCTCCAATAAATCGAGTCCCAAGCGAATCCAGGCAAGGATCTAAAGAGCAAAAACCAGAACCAGAAGACGGCTTTAGCCCTGCCTAGAGTAGTGACTCTGTAACGGTAGGATTCCTCGAAATCGCCGACGATCTGCCGGTAATCCTCATCATTCAGGAACATCCACAACAGGGCTTTTCCCGAAGCTGGGATGGTATCCTTGTGGGACTTTTTCATCTATAGACCTCAATCGAATGCTGTTTTGATATCTTCTGTCCAAATGGCTTTATAGATTTTTCTGATTTCTTTGAGCGCTTCCTCTCCGCTCTGAGTTAGACGGTACATGTATTTGCTCCGGCCTCCTCTTTCGGCAAAAGGCTCGCTGCTGCTCTTTTCGACATAACCTCGGTGAGCAAGCGTTTTGAGAGGTTTATAGATCGCTCCGAACGACCATTCGTGCCCGGTGTCCGCCGATACCTTTTCGCGGATGGTCACTCCATAAGCGTTGTCTTTTAATTTCCATATGGCCAGAAGCACGATTTCTTCAGATCTCGATAACAAGATCATGTTTTTTCTCCATTCATTTGTCTGAAAAAAGGATACATATATATGTATACGGACAATTTTGAAAAAAGTTTCTTAAAATTTCACAAAAAATGTGGACTGAGTAAAAAAGTTCTGGATGCGAATTTCAAATGAAACTATGCTCAAGCCAATCCTTCGGTCCAGTCTGCGATCGCCCGGGCCACTTTTTTATCTGTCTCAGTATCCAGCGCGAAGTTCAAGTGAGGAGGAGTGCCCCTAGGAACGGTCTTGTAGAAATGATTGAGGTCGGGGAAGAGCGCCAGCGAAGCATGGATGGATTTTTTCTCTGCCGCCTTTATGAGCCTTGCGGCATTTTCGGCACGGACAGAGGTATCGCTCCCTCCCTGGACGACTAGGACCGGCACGGCTACCCGGGCTATGGCTTCGCACGGATCCAGCCTGTCGTAGTTGTGCAGGTAGCCGAGGGCTTGAGGTGGCATGTTCTGGATAGCGAATGCAGGAAACAGTTTCCTGGTCTCTTCCGGGACAGGGCGTCCCTCTCGGATATAATGGAACGAATCTTTGTAGGCTTCGAAGGGAATTTTAGTGCCCATCATGTCCAGAACGCCGTTTTTTACGTTTGGGGCAGACTGCTCGATCATTATGTCGAAGAATCGCTGGCCTGGGCCGGACAGGCTGATGAACGCGTCCACAGGAACCTCCGGTCGGGTTGTAAGGAGGAGGAGAGCCACAGCCGATCCCTCGCTGTGGCCGGCCAAAGCTAGCCGGCTCAATTCCGGGACAGCGTGCTTAAGAATCCGGCAGGCCTGGGCGACTTCCTCGACACGCCCAGAAAACGTAGCCGAAGATGCAGCCCCGCTGGCGTCGATGATTGTCTTGCCCGCCCGGGCATAGCGGAGAACGGCCATCCCTTCCCCAGCAAGCTGACGGGCCAGGTCAGAGTACATATGAGGCTTTGCTTCGAAGGGATTCCCGTCTTCCTTTCTGTAGTTTCCGTCGAGGTCGTTGTAGAACGATCCCGGTACGATAACCATACCCCAATTCGGGATTGCCTTTCCCGGAGGGAGGCTCAAAATGGCGGGTAGCCGGATGCCGCTGAATTCCAGCTCAAGCCTTTTTTCGGTTTCGATCACAGAGCCGGAGAGTGGATGTTTTTTCTCTTTTTCCATAATGAACCATCATAGATCACGGATGGAATTGCCGTCAAGGCAGCTAGCAGATATTATCAAAGAATGGAAGCATCTCCTAACACCTCTCGTGAGATAAGAAAACCAGTTGAAGTTTTAGGTGTTTCTGATATAGGAAGAAAGGTTAAGATTCTAGAAGCAAGACAAATTTGAGGAAGTCGAGAGATTCATTTTCCTGAGAATAAAAGGAAGGCTGTGGCAGTTTTGGCTGGTGTGTTTGGTGGAGGAGGAGTGGAAAAGGATATGACTGATAAAGAGCTGCCCTTAAAAAGAGCAATTATTAACTTATCTTAAGTCATCCAAAGTGATACCTGCATAAAATTCAGGACAGAAACTTCTCTATTATTGCTAATAATGCCTCTGACTTTCATTTGGCATGGTCATTGCATTATAATAAAAAACATGGAGGGGTAAAAAAATGAAAAAGGGGACCTTCATAATCGGCGTTTTGTTTTTGATCTTGTTTTTATCTGGACAGGAAATCCAAGAACAAGCCATCGCTATTAATATCGAAGTCCCCGTGAGGGTGTTCACAAAAGGCAAATTCGTCGAGGAATTGAACCTCGATGATTTTGAGATTTATGAAGACGGTGTTCTCCAGAAAATTGAAGCCTTGTACCTTGTCAAAAAGACCGTGATCGAACGAGAGGAGACAGAGCTTGATAAAAAGACAGCAAGGAGAATATTTTTGCCCGAGGTGTCCAGGACCTTTGTCCTGGTGTTTGAGATGATGGACTATTTTCCCCAGATAGACGAGACGCTTGAATATTTCTTCGAAAATGTCTTTTTACCGGATGATTCACTTCTAGTTGTCACACCCAAAAAAACTTACTCATTAAAAAAAGAGTTTTTGGACAAAGCGTCCAAAGAGATGATAGTCAAGCAGCTAAAAGCTAATCTAATGAGAGATATCAGATTGGCCGGGAGAGAACTAAAGAGCATGACAAGAGAGCTGGAGTGGTACAGTATTCAGATGAAGAACGCCCGAGATGTTGATATTGGCACAGCTGCAATGGCAGCATCTACGACTTTGCGAAAAATTAGAGATTATCGATATTTTGACGAGAAAAAGCTCATGGGCTTCAAGGAGCAGTTGAAGGACATCGAAGGGCAGAAGTACGTGTTTTTGTTTTACCAGAAAAACATTATTCCCGTCCCCCCTGAAATTTCTGTGCCCTCCGATGTTGAAAGACCGCCTATTCCATTTAGTGTAGAAAGGGTCAAAAAGGCTTTTTCTGACTCCTTAATCACCATCAACTTCATTTTTGTGACCAAAACAGATCAATATAATTTAGATGGAGAAAGAATGAATCCCGCAGAACAACACCCGGATCAGGACCCGAGCACTTGGGGGCTTCAATTAATCGACCAATCCGAGGAGATATTTGGAGCCTTCCATGAAATGGCCGATGCGACAGGAGGAATCACTGATAGTTCTGCCAACATGGCCGCCTCGTTCGAAAGAGCTGCCATTGCTTCTGAGAATTACTATCTTCTGTATTACACGCCAAAGGACTACAAGTCCGATGGGAAATTCAAAGCGATCAAAGTTAGGATTAAAGGAAAAAACTACAGCGTAACACACCGCGCAGGATATATTGCTGAAGATTTCCACTCAGGCCAGGTGGTTGAAACAGGATCAATCGAGAAAAATTTTAATTCCATAATTAGCGGCCTTGAGAAGTACAGGGAAGGAGACTTGGAAGGTGCTATTGAGGCATATTCAGAAGTCATAAGAACCGCTCCTCAAAATGCCTTGGCTTACTACAACAGGGGAATTGTCTATGAGGGATTAGGAGACATATCACATGCATTTGAGGATTATACAAAGGCTGTCGAAATTAATCCGGACTATGCCGAAGCTTATAACAATAGGGGATGCCTGCTGGTGGATGATCGTGAATATGAACAAGCCATCAAAGATTTTACAAATGCGATCAGAGTGAAGCCAGATTATGCTTCCGCCTATTTCAATAGAGGAGGTGCATGGAGAGGATTAAGGGAATACAGAAAGGCCATTCAAGATTTCAAAAGGGCAGTGGAACTCGATCCTGCAAAAATGGGAAGAGCACTGGAGGAAATAAAATTCTGTGAAGCTAGGATAAAAGATATTTGATGAAACCAATGCGAATAAACAGAAAAGCGAAATTGATGTTGTGCATGATTATACTCGTACTGTTTTTTAGTGTGTCACAAGCTTCTTTTTTGTCTTACCAGAAAGACCGGACTCGATTGAACCAACTATTAATAAGGGCAGCAGAATACTGCGAGAAAGTCAAAAACATCGCTCTTTTTTATGTATGTCTTGAGAAGATCAAGGAAAAAAAATACACATATCGCACCACTACCTCAGAAAGGATCTCACTCGGAGGCGCTGTGATAGAAAAGCCGTACAAAAGTCTCAAGCTCAAAAGAACTCGGATTTATTCCTATGTGTATGACTACCAACTCATCAAAAGAGGAGAAGAATTGAACGAGAGGCGGATACTTCTTGAGAAAAACAATAAGAAAAAGCAAAAAGAAAACGCTGAATTGGAAGTTGGATACAGCGCCAAATACTTGGTCTATGGCCCGGTGGGTTTTTTGAGCAGCTACTGGCAGGATTATTTTGATTACGAAATCATTGGTGAAGAAAGGATAAATGGAATCCTGGCAACGGTAGTAAAAGCCATACCCAAGGCGAACAATGAAGAGAACCGTAACTCTGCTAGTATGTGGATAGATGAAAAGGGCGGGAGTATACTGAAGATAGAATGGGAGCCCGAGTCCATTCTTGATTATGAGGGGAAACCGATCCGGTCACAGGCAGGAGCGCTGAAACCAGCAGTCGTGTGGAAGGTTTCTTATGGAGTAGAAAAAAATGGAGTCAGGTTTCCAAACCGACAGCAAGTACAAGAATTTCTCATAACCGAAGAAGGGAAGAGATTCATGAGTAATGATATAAGCACTCGCTTTGAGAACTATAGATTCTTTGTCGTAGAGACCGAGATAATAAACTTTAATTAGGTTATATATCTTTTTATACTGTCATAGGAACTAAATTCAATGTTTGATGCTGATTTTCAAAGGCTAAGTTCTTTATTATTCATAAAAAAAATAATATATGATGCTCATGGAGGCCAGCATCAGCCAGCCTCCCTTGTGTTGAAACGTCACATTAATGCTATAATCCTACTTCACCCTTCGTTCGAACTATGCTCGGAAAGTTGCCCGATAAATTCTGTGTTTATACAATTTTTCTTTTTATCGCAGTTCTTGTTATTCTAGATGGGAGGGTTTTTTCTCTAAAAAATGGAGGGTCTGACTTAAAGAACGGAAGAATAGATATGAATCAATCCGCCCCTTTGCTCCCCAAATCAGTAGGGATGTGGACCAGGCCCGATTCTCCCCAAGTCGTGACCGACAAAAACATATTCGACTATATGGATGGCGCCGGAGAACTTTATCTCGGCTACCGGTTCGACCGTTTAGATGTTTATGAATATAGCGCCCAAGCACAAAAGGAAATTCTTGTGGAATTGTATTTCATGAAGACATCCGACGATGCCTTCGGCCTGCTTTCTCTGGATTGGGGAGGGGATCCTGTGGAATCGATCTCTTCCTCCCAGGATGAGGAAGCGGCTGATTTCGCTTGGCCGAGGGCACTGTACGGGGAGGGTTTGCTGCGGCTCTGGACGGACAACGTCTATGCCCGTGTCATGGCCATGCAGGAAACTCCGGAATCCAAGCAGGCCGTTCTATCTATCGGGAGGGCTATCGTCAAAGACCGCAAAAGTCCTCCAGGACCGGAGCTTATGGGAAGGATCAAACATTCCCTCTTGGCGGATTGGTCCCTGCGTCGGGACAGGAGTCACTTTTTCCGTACCCATCATGTGCTGAATTCCCTTTACTATTTAAGCCATCAAAACATCCTCGACCTGGATCTTAAATGTGAAGCCGTTGCGGCTCAGTATGAAAATAGGGTATCGGAAGGAGACAAAACCCGGATTCAATTTCTTCTCGTGCACTATCCGGATTCGAATAGAGCTAAGCAGGCGCTCGGCCATTTTCACGAGGTCTATCTTCCTGACCATCCTTTTGTGACAAAAACGGGCCCCTCAGGAGAAATTGCCGGATTGTTTTCTGTCGAAGAAGGTTGGATGGCTTATTCCAATCGGACTGAGTATATCGCATTTGTGTTCGAATGCCCTGACGAAAAAACAGCAAGGCTGGTGTTGGATCAAATGTTTTAGCGCATAATCAGAAGGAGGGAGAATATGTCCAAAAAAAGAATGACTTTGACACGGAGAGATTTTCTCCGGGGAACGCTGGGAACAACCATCGGGGCATCTGTTTTGGGACCAGGTGTTCTAAAAGCGGGATGGAAAGCATCTGGTTCGAGTTTGGTGACCGTAGTCCGTGAAAAAAACGCTATGGATGCCGATAATAACGTCAATACCGCAGCACTAAAAACCATGTTGGACCAGACATTGATAAAACTCACTGGAAAAACGACTCCTAAGGATGCCTGGCTCAGTCTTATCACTCCCGACGACATCATCGGGCTTGTACCCACACCCCATCTCAATCCCACCCATCCAGAAGTGGTGGATGCGGTCAAGAGTTCTCTCGTCGATGCAGGAATCTCCGCAGAAAAGATCGTGGATGCTCAAGGTGGACCCGACAAACCCGAAGCTTGCACGGCTTTGATCGGACTCCCCGGTCTAAAGGCTCACTGGCTGACAGGCATCGGGACTGTCATGAAGCTTTACATCATGTACTCGGGAAATCCCCAGAAATACCACAATGAAAACAGCGCCAACCTGGGAGAGATCTGGAACCTGCCGTTTGTCAAAGGCAAAACCAAGCTTGTGCTGGTCGATGCCCTGCATCCCCTTTGTGATAAAGGGCCGCAGGTAGATCCCCGTTACAAATGGGCCTATAACGGCTTGATCGCCGGGACCGATCCGGTGGCCGTCGAAACCGTTTGCCTCCGCATTATCCAGGAGAAAAGAAAAAAAATGAGAGGAGAGTCCTGGCCTCTATCTCCCCCTCCCATCTGTGTGGAAGCAGCCGACAAGACATACGGATTGGGAACCAGCAACTGGGACAACATCAAAGTCCAACATTATGGCTGGGATGAAGGATCGCTTCTCGGCTGAACCAAACGACAAAGATTTCGTACTTTGGCATAGGTCTTCCAACCATCTGGCGGGCTGATATAAAAAAAAGGAGAAAATAAAAAAAATGGGAAATCCAAAAATCTCTCGCCGTCAATTTGTTGGAACAACAGCTCTTGGGATTGGATGTTTGGCAGCAGGATCGACTTCTAAGCTTTTTGCCGATGAATCGTCATCCATGGTCCCCCTGATGCAAAACGTTTGGAAACAAGCAAAAGCGTACACGATGGAGTTTGCCGAAGCCATGCCGGAGGAAAAATACGGATTCAAGCCTACCGAAGAAGTTTTCTCTTTTGCAGAGCAACTTTTGCATCTTGCCGGCGCAAATTTCTGGTTCTTTGCGAGTATTAAAGGGGAAAAACCCCCTCAACCGGAAGAGGCTCTAAATGCGGAGGGCAAAACAAAGAAAGATGTCGTCGACATGGTCGAGGAATCGTTTGCGTTCGGGGACACAGTCATCGACGGTTTGACTGACAAAATTCTTCATGAAGAGGTCGCCATGGGCGAGAATAAGCTTGTCGTTTGGAAACTCCTTTTATTTAGTTCGGACCACCTCACGCATCATCGGGGACAGTTGGTGGTTTACCTCCGGCTGAACGGCATAAAACCGCCCCAATATCGATCTGGATTTTTTGGTTAAAATCGAAGACGAAAGAGTTTCTCTGGAATGTATTGCCGTAACAGAATTTCGTTTGCATAGTTTTTCCAATCGACTATAATGATAGAAATTCTATATTCATGAAAGGAGGAGATTATGAAACGTCTCAGCATTATCGGCTTGGTCTTGATTCTTTCCGTTCTTTTGGTTCAGCCGTCTACTGCCTTTGCTCAAGGGAATCAGGTTCGCGCAAGCCTGAAAGCCAGCGTTATGCAGGTTTTGGGAGTTGATACCGCGATCACGATAACTTATGGCAGACCGGGTGTAAAAGGGAGAAAGATCTGGGGTGAACTGGTTCCTTACGGCCTGGCACCTGGAAACAGATATTCCAAAGATCAGCCCTATCCCTGGCGGGCCGGTGCAAACGAAAACACGACCATCGAATGCACCAAGGACATTATGGTTGAGGGCAGCAAACTTCCGGCTGGGAAGTATGGCATCCACATGATCCCGTCGGAAAAAGACTGGACCATCATCTTCAGCAAAAACAACTCAGCCTGGGGTAGTTTCCAGTACAACCAGGACGAGGATGCGCTCCGAGTAACGGTGACCCCGGTCAAGGCTCCTCACCAGGAATGGATGGTGTTCGGGTTCGAAGATCTGGCTGGAACGGCTGCTACTGCCTATCTACACTGGGAAGAGCTAAAGGTTCCATTTAAGATCGAATTGCCCAAAGAAGAATAGCCAATCATTTCGAGCCTATTCTTTTGATTTTATATTTTATTTAGATCTGACATGCAGAGACATTTGAAAAACTACATTTCTATCCTTTGTACTTTTATTCTTGTCTTTTCCCTTAACGCGCATGCCCAAAGGATCGAAATTCCAGGCGCAGGTGAATTGCAGATAGGGCTTCAAAAACTCAATGTGCTTGGCAGTGTCCTGTATGTTGCCGCTCACCCCGATGACGAAAATACGGCCGCGCTGGCATATTTCTCGAAAGGAAGAAAATACCGGACTGCCTATCTTTCTTTGACTCGAGGCGATGGCGGACAGAACCTGATCGGACCGGAAAAGGGAGCTGAGATCGGGATCATCCGGACGCAAGAGCTCTTGGCTGCCCGGCGGATCGATGGAGCTGAACAGTTTTTTACACGCGCTGTCGATTTCGGCTACTCGAAAACACCGGAGGAAACACTGGAATTTTGGGGAAAGGAAGAGATCCTGGCCGATTTAGTCTGGATTATCCGCAAATTCCGTCCCGATGTGGTCATCACCCGGTTCGCCACGGACAGTTCCAGCGGTCATGGACACCATACAGCCTCAGGGTGGTTGATCGAAGAAGCCTTTCATGCGGCGTCCGATCCTCAAAAATTCCCCGAACAGTTGAAATATGTAAAGCCCTGGGCTGCCAAAAGATTGTACTGGAATAGCTGGCGGCCCAGAGAACAGGAAACCCAGGATCTGCAGAGGATCGACACCGGTGAATACAACCCTCTTTTGGGAAAATCGTACACGGAAATGGCCGCTGAAAGCCGGTCCAATCACAAAAGCCAGGGATTCGGGACGACCGGCAGGCGAGGAACGCAGTTCGATTATTTTAAGCTTGTTGCCGGAACCCCGGCATCGGCCGACATATTCGATGGGATCGATACTTCCTGGAAACGTGTGCCCGGCAGCCAAAAGGTGGAGTCTGTGTTGGCCGATGTCCTGGAGACCTTTGATTCACAGTATCCTTCGAAATCCATCCCTGGTCTTCTGGCTGTATACAAAGAGTTGACAAAACTTGAAAAGACCTATTGGGTCAACATAAAAATGGGGGAACTTTTGCGCGTCATTCAAGCGTGTGCCGGGCTCTGGATGGAGGCGATTGCAGGTGACTTTGCCGCTACCCCAGGAGATAAGATCGATATAAGGACCACCATCGTCAATCGGTCGGATTTTCCGTTCCGGTTACAAAAATTAAGTATCCCGAATATGACAGATGATATTGTCGAAAACATGCTGTTGAACAGCAATGAGTCACAGACCGTTGCGGAGACTGTCGTCATCCCGGCCGATTTTCCGATTTCCCAACCATATTGGCTTAAGGCCGAACCAAAAAAAGGAATATTCATGGGCAGCGAACAGAAAATGATAGGAGAGGCTGAAAATCCCCCTTCGATTGTCGTAAAAGTAAGCTTGAGCGCGAATGAGAATCTACTGGAATACTCTCTCCCTCTCTTATATAGGTGGAGAGATAGAGTGGACGGCGAACTTTATAGGAACTTCGAGATCAGGCCTTCGGTCACGATGCAGATGGAAAATAAAGTGAGCATTTTTCCTGATGAAAAGCCCAAGAGAATAAAAGTCAAAATGAAGAGCCACTCTCCGAATGTTTCTGGCCTGATTCGTCTTAAGGGAAGTGAAAAATGGAGCATTTTTCCTGAAACCATCCCATTCTCTTTCTCTGGAAAATACGAAGAACAGGAATTCATGTTTGAGGTCCAACCACCCAAAGCTTCCGATGAGACAGTGTTGACAGCCATTGCAGAGGTCAACAATAAAAAAATCGACCGCACCTTGGTAGAGATCTCCTATCCCCACATTCACAGGCAGGTCTATTTCCCGGAGAGCCGGATAAAAGCGGTAAGGTTGGATATCGAGCGATCCGGAAAAAAGCTGGGATACATAATGGGGGCCGGGGACGAAGTTGCCGCCAGCCTGCGAGATTTGGGTTATGAGGTTGTCGAGCTGAGCGATGAGATGCTGGAAAATGGAGAGTTTTCCCAGTTCGATGCCATTATCACAGGCATACGCGCTTACAACACCCGCGAGCGTCTCAGACATGTGCAGGGAAAACTTTTGCAGTATATCGAAAACGGAGGAACCTTGATCGTCCAATATAATGTTTCCAGAGGGATGCTGATCGAAAATGTCGGTCCTTATCCTTTTACCATCGGACAGGACCGCGTGAGCATGGAAAATGCTCCTGTCCAAATTCTCCATCCTGAACATCCCCTTCTAAATTTCCCCAATGTGATCGGCCCTGAAGATTTTGAAGGTTGGGTCCAGGAAAGAGGGCTTTATTTTGCAGCACAATGGGATGAAAAATACGAACCGATGCTTTCTTCTCATGACACGAACGAGACAGAAAAAAATGGCGGCCTGCTGTACACCCGTTATGGCAAGGGTGTGTTCATATATACAGGATACTCCTGGTTCCGGCAGCTGCCCGCTGGCGTGCCTGGAGCTTTTCGACTTTTTGCCAACATGATCTCAGGTGGAAAATCGGATGAAAAACAGAAACAGTGAAAAACCGGACAACGGCCGAGAAAAACCGCCGATCTTTTCGTCCTGGAACCGGTGGTATGCCGTTGTTTTGTTGAATTTGGCGGTTCTCATCCTGCTTTTTTTTCT
>CAZIDF010000003.1:76783-272363 GCA_964538085.1 uncultured Eubacteriales bacterium
GGTGGTATGCCGTTGTTTTGTTGAATTTGGCGGTTCTCATCCTGCTTTTTTTTCTATTTACCAAAGCCTTTGAATAAAGAATCCTTAAGATCGAACATGTCTCCCTTGGCAAATGACTACATTTACGCATACGATAAAGTCGCTGAGTTTTTCAACGGGGACTTTCGCGATTTAAATTCATTCCAGCGTCAAAAAGATATAGCTGGCTCCCGCGATGTGGATCGGGGATCCTTGGGCGATATTTTGCTGGAGCAAAACCGGGAGTACGGTTGTGGAAACCGGACGATCGAAAATATCGAAAGACTGACCCGGGAACAAGCGTGTGTCATTATAACGGGGCAGCAGGTCGGCCTGTTCTCCGGCCCCCTCTACACGATCTATAAATGCCTGACCGCGCTCAAACTGACCGAACACCTAAACCAAACCTGCAAGGGGAGTTATGTGCCGGTATTTTGGCTGGCCTCGGATGATCACGATTTTGCCGAGATCGATCATATAAACCTGCTCGATAGCGACAACCAGCTTGAAAAAATCCACTATAAGTCTCCCATGTCCCATCTCAAGATTCCTGCTTCCGATTTGGTCTTGACTTCGGAAGTCTCGAATTGTATTCAGCGTCTCGACGATCTAACCCGGAATTCTGAATTCAAGCCGGGTATTCTGTCGCATTTGCGTGATGCCTACCGGGTTGATCTCACGTTTACCCAAGCGTTTGCCCGGTGGATGACCCGCTTGTTCAAATCTTATGGTCTTGTCTTTGTGGATGCCAGTCACCCCGGCCTTAAAAAACGAGGGAAAAAAGTATTTGCCCTTGAGATCGCCGAACACTCGCCCTCGACTATTCAAGTCCTTGAAACATCTGGCAAGCTGAGACACGCCGGCTATCACAGTCAGGTCCAGCTCCACGAAGGAATATTGAATCTTTTTCTTGCCGAGAAAGAAAGACGGACCGTTCAAAAAAAAAGGGATGATTTTATTATAAAAGAGGTGGGACGGACCTATGCAAAAAAGGAGTTCCTCGCTCTTCTGAATGAAAAACCTGAATTGTTCAGTCCGAATGTCCTGCTTCGTCCGATCTACCAGGATGCGCTTTTTCCGACAGTCGCTTATGTCGGGGGACCGGGAGAAATTGCCTATTTTGCACAGATGAAAGGGGTATACGAGAGTTTTGGCCTGCCCATGCCGGTTATTTATCCGAGAAAATCCGTCACTCTCATCGAAAAAAATATCAACAACGTGCTTAAAAAGTATGATATTAACATCCGGGAAATATGGGAGGATGCGGATAAAATAATCACGGAAGTGGTCAAAAAGCGAATTCCCGCGTCGATTGAAGAGGTTTTTCGCAGGGCTTCTTCACGTCTTGGGCAGGAGTTTCAGCTCATCAAACAGGAGATAGTTGCCTTTGATCCGGCCTTGGAAAAATCGGCAGATCTTGCCTCGAGGAGGATGGATCAACAGTTGAAATTTCTGGAACAGAAAATATTAGGGGCGGCCAAAAAACGGGACAAAACCATCAAGCAACAATTGCTCAAAGCCAAAAACTCTCTGTATCCCGGTAACCATCTCCAGGAAAGGATATTCAATATTGTCCCCTATTTAATAAAATACGATTATGCATTGGTGGATGTTCTGTATGAAAGCATCGAAATGGAAAATTTCGACCATCAGGTAATAAAATTATGAATAAATCTATCTGGATTATTCAGGAGGATTGAGTGAGATTGGATGCTTTGGCTTTCGGCGCTCATGCCGATGATGTGGAGCTGGCATGCAGCGGCACTATAATGAAGTTGGGATCCCTCGGCTATAAAACCGGTGTTCTCACGTTGACTCGGGGAGAAACGGCAACCCGAGGCAGTGCTGAAATAAGGGCTGAGGAGTTCAAAGCGGCCAGCGAAATGATGGATTTGGCCGTACATAAAATGCTGGATATTCCTGATGGACGCATAGAAGATTCATGGGATAATAAGGCAAAAATCATCAAAGAAATTCGCACGTATAAACCCAGGATCGTTTTTGCCCCCTACTGGAAAGCCCGTCACCCGGATCATGAAGAAACATCTCATCTGGTTCGCAAGGCGGCCTACTTGGCCGGGCTAAAAAAACTGGACACGGATCAGGAACCCTTTCGTCCCTATAAGGTCATCTATTACCAGACCCGGTTCGAGTTCGAACCATCTTTTATTGTCGATATCTCGGATTTTCATGATCGGAAGGTAAAATCGATACTGTCTTATAAATCTCAATTCCACCACCACCAGAAGTCCGAGTTCGGAGAGGAGGAGACACTGATAAGCCATCCTGAGTTTTTGGATAGGATTGAAACTAGGGACAAACAGTATGGAGCCTACATCGGTGTTCGTTACGGCGAGCCTTTTCTGGTTCGAGAGGCTCTCAAAGTGGACGATCCGGTGGCATTTTTCGGCCCGGAATATTTGGATGCGGTGCCATGAAGATCGCCATAGTCTGCTATCCAACTCATGGGGGAAGCGGTGTCGTCGCCTCTGAACTGGCGATCGGTCTGGCTAACAAAGGTCATGAGATCCACATCGTGAGTTATGCCCAGCCGTTTCGGTTGCGTTCCTTCCACCAGAATATTTTTCTCCACGAAGTGGGAGTGTCATCCTATCCGTTGTTTAAATATCCCCCCTATGCGTTGGGACTGGCGACCAAATTGGTGGAACTTGTCGAGGATTGTGATCTCGAACTTATCCATGCTCATTATGCTGTTCCCCATGCTGCAAGCGCTTATCTGGCGAAACAGATTTTGGATTCGCGGCGGATAAAAACGATCACCACTCTCCACGGAACGGACATCACCCTTGTCGGGGCCGATCAGTCTTTTCACCGTATTATCAAATTCTCGATCGAAAAATCCGATGGTGTGACAGCGGTATCGAACTATCTTAAACGGCGGTCGATCGAAGAATTCGATATCCGACGTGAAATACGGGTGATTTATAATTTTGTCGACGCTCGGCGCTCGGCTCCTGAACACGCTGATTGCACCAGAGAGAACTATGCACCGAAGGGAGAGAAGATTCTGATGCACGCTTCCAATTTCAGGCCGGTCAAAAGGGTCGGGGATGTGGTTCGAATTTTTGCGAAAGTCCAGGGACGTATGCCGGCAAAGCTCATTCTTGTCGGGGATGGACCGGAGAGGATTTTCATCCATCAGCTGGTCAAAGAGTTGAAGCTGAGCGACCATGTTTATTTTCTTGGAGAACAGGACTATCTGGAACCCTTGTTTTTTTGTGCCGATCTGTTTCTTTTGCCCAGCGAACAGGAGAGTTTCGGATTGACCGCTCTCGAGGCCATGGCCTGCGGTGTGCCTGTGATCTGTTCGGAAACCGGGGGTTTGCCCGAAGTTATATCTCATGGAGAGACAGGATTTTTGTTTCCTATCGGTGAGATAAATAAAATGGCAAAAAGTGCTGTAGAACTCAGAAAGATCCTGAGAAGCATGAACTCTTTAGAAACAATGCTCGAAGTCGCGCTTCCCGGTGTTTCAGTGCCGACCAGATCATCCCGCAATATGAAGCCTATTATGAGGAAATTCTAAAGAATGGAAATCATCTATAGTGTGGTACATGAGTAGAATAGATTGGATTTTGATGTGTTTTTTCCTTCTCTTTGTCGCTCTGTATGGGATCTGGAAAACTCGGGGCAAAAAAGATATCCAAGGATTTCTTCTGGCGGATCGAAAAACGCCCTGGTATACCATCACGCTATCGGTTATGGCAACTCAGGCCAGTGCCATCACATTTCTTTCAACTCCTGGACAGGCGTTTGTGGACGGCATGCGATTCGTGCAGTTCTATTTCGGCCTCCCGATAGCCATGGTCATTCTTTGTGTCACGGCCGTTCCCATTTTTCATAGATTGAAAGTCTATACGGCGTATGAATTCTTGGAGCAGCGTTTCGACCTGAAAAATCGCACCTTGGGAAGTATCCTCTTTTTGATACAGCGGGGACTGGCAGCCGGATTCACCATTTTTGCTCCGGCCTTGATCATTTCTGTCATTCTCGGCTGGGATATCCGTCTCACGATATTTATGATCGGGGCTATTGTCATCGTTTATACGGCCTCTGGCGGGACAGACGCTGTCAATAAAACACATATGCTGCAGATGGGGATCATAACGATTGGAATGGGAGCAGCATTTTACATGATATTCCGCTTGCTGCCGAACGACATCTCTTTTCTCGATGCCACTCATATAGCGGGCAAAATGGGGAAATTGAATGTCATCAATCTCGCGTTCGACTGGAAGGACCGGTATAACATTTGGTCAGGCCTCATAGGGGGAACATTCCTCGCCCTCTCTTATTTCGGGACGGACCAGTCCCAGGTTCAGCGCTATCTTTCAGGCCGCTCTGTCGGGCAGATCCGGTTGGGATTGTTGGCCAACGGGGTGGTGAAGGTTCCGATGCAGTTCATCATTCTTTTTATCGGAGCGATGATTTTCGTTTTTTTCCAGTTCGTGACTCCACCGCTGTTTTTCAACCCTGTCGAAACGGCCAATGTGAAAGACAGTTCCTACGCTGAAGCCTATCAGAAGCTGGAGATGCAATATGAAAGTGTCCATCTGGAAAAGCAGGATTACCTTCGGGACATGCTGAGCGCCCTCGAGACCCATGCTGAATCGGACTTGAATAACACCATCGAAAAGATACAGCAGACAACAGCCGCAGAGGCGGGGATACGAGACGAGGCGACCGAACTCATCCAAAAGGCGAATCCGGATGCCGACACCAACGACGTCAATTACATCTTTCTCGGTTTCGTGATCAACTTTTTGCCGGTCGGGCTGGTGGGCCTTATTCTGGCTGCCATTCTTTCGGCCTCGATGTCTTCTACTGCGGCTGAGTTGAATGCATTGGCATCGGTGACCGTCGTCGACATTTACAAACGGGCATTCAAAAAAAACGCATCGGATCGTCATTATCTCATTGCCTCGAGATTAGCCACAGTTTTCTGGGGGATATATGCCATTAATTTTGCTATGTTCGCAAACCGTCTCGGATCGTTGATCGAGGCTGTGAATATTCTCGGATCTCTATTCTATGGAACGATCCTCGGCATTTTTTTGATAGCATTCTATTTCAAAAAAATAGGGGGCAATGCTACATTTATCGCAGCTATCATTGCAGAGTTGACCGTCTTGGGATGTTATTTTTTCACGGAGATCCCTTATTTGTGGTTTAACGTCATCGGCTGTGTTCTTTTGATTACTCTAGCCCATTTTATGAATCCTTTCTTCGCTGCGAAAAACGAAAAATAATTCATTCTGTGCCTGTGCCCAAAAGCGCAATTTATCACAGGGATAAGGATGCTTAACCTGTCCCCGAATTTTTTGCGATTTGGGTGGGAATTGTGTACATTGTTATAAAAAAAGGAGGAGGTTATGGATAAATTATACCAGGCGGCAGAGAAAGCGATCGTGCAGGCCCTGGCCCTGAAGGAAGGGGAGCAATTTCTTTTGGTAACGGATAAGCATAAAATGGAGATCGCCGAATCCCTGGCTCACTGGGCAAAGGAAGTGGGGGCAGAGACGACGACATATTTAATGACAGAGGCATTGCGACCTATCACTGAACCCACAACGCTTTTCCGTCTGCTTTGTGTGAAAGCTTCGGCCATGGCTTATATGCTGGATGCCCGGATGGAAGAAAAGTCTTTTCGAGGATACATGGTCAAAGCTGGCGTGGCAAACAGCCGGGTATGCATGATGCCGGGTTTGACGCGCGACATGATGGAGCGATTGGTTAATGTCGACTTCCATGAACTGGACATGTTCGGAAAAAGACTTGTGGATAGACTGGCAGACTCCGAGGACATCGTGGTCGAAAACGCCGAAGGGACGCATATCGAGTTCAGTGTCCGGGGAAGAAAATGGAAAAATGACAACGGCGACATCAGCCAGAAGGGTATGCACGGCAACCTCCCGGCCGGAGAGATATTCACGGCCCCAGTGGAAGAGACGTTCAACGGAAAGCTTGTGATCAGCCTGATCGACGACCAGATCGGGAGGGGGATGATGGAATTCGCAGAAGGCCGGCTGATCGGCTATGAGGGCAAGGGTGTCGAGAAGATCTTGGCTTATATCGGAGAAGACGAGACCGGGAAGATCATCGGAGAGTTCGGGATCGGTACCAATCCCGGAGCCAGGATCTGTCCCAACATGCTGGAAGCGGAAAAAGCCTTCGGGACCGCTCATTTTGCCATCGGCGATTCTTACGGGATCGGCATCAACATCAGTCCTCACCACTACGATGCTCTTGTGGACAAAGTGTCCATCCGCTCGAACGGCGAATACCTCGTCAGGGATGGCAAATTCCTGATATGATCTGCTGTAAAGAGGGGAACCGTTAGAATAAAAGCTTTGAAGAGGACTCCTCCTCTAAAAGGGGTGCCAAGGCAGAGATGAATGCCTGCAATTCGTCCTTGGCTCCGCAACTGACCCGTATCCACTGGCGGTCAAAAAATTCGAAAGGACGAACGAGGATTTTTTGTCGCTCCAGATCTTTTGCGAGCTCTCGAGCATTCTGATCGATCTCGAAAAGAACAAAATTGGCATGCGAGGGAATACACAGGATCCCCATCTTTTCCAGTTCTTGACACAAATATCCCTTCACCTGTCTATTTTTTTCTTTAACCGTCCGGATAAATGCTTGATCCTGATAACTGGCGATGGCAGCCTGCAAGCTGAGCCAGGCAACTGGAGCAAAATTTCTGCTCAATTTATTAAGTTTTTCGATGATTTCCAAAGGGGCAATCCCATAACCGATACGTAACCCTGCAAGACCGAAAATCTTCGAAAATGTCCGTGTGACGATGATATTTTTTCCCTGTTTGACCAGGTCGATCATCGACGCATAAGCCCCGTCTTCCACATATTCATGGTAAGCTTCATCCACGACAACCAAAGCCTGATCAGAGGCGTACCCGCAAAAAGATTCCAGCTTGTCCTTCGGGGTTATCGATCCAACGGGATTATTGGGATTGCACAAATAGATCAAGCCGGTTTGAGATGAGATCTGCCTTTCCATGGCTTCCAAATCGTGCTCGAACTTGTCGTTCAGTCGGACTTTGTTCAGCATGCGGTCCACTTCATTAGCGTAATAGATAAAATCGAAATAGGTGGGATCCGCCACCAGGATTTCCTCTCCCGATTCCACAAGATGTATCAAAGTGACCATCACATCGGTCGAACCTGCGCCCAGGATGATATGATCCGGAGAGACATTTTCCCGTTCAGCGATCAGATCGACCAGTCGTGAATAATAACGGTGCGGATAACGGTTGGATCGATCCATCGAACCGGTCATGGCTTCCAAAGCATTGGGGGAAATTCCGAAGGGGCTTTCGTTATTGTTGAGAAGGATCAGGTCGTCGTTCCCCCGATTCTCCTGAGGATATGTTGCCTCTTTTCGACAAGTTTCCAAGCCGGATCCAGCCATCAGTCCGGCAATAGCCAGAGCACTTGTTCTTAACCATTGACGGCGATTGAGTTCGTATGCCATGTATCCCTCCTGACTCACGTATATCAGACCGGCTGACTCCGGTCAAATCTGCCAGAACAGGATCGCCTGATGCGCTAGCCAAGAGAGGATGAAATTGACCTCATTATGTCTCTGTGATATATGTGATGAAGGGTATTTTTCAGATTGAATATATTGAGCCTGTTCATCTATCTTTTCGGATTGACCTTCTTGATGGTGTTCTCTTCCTTTTTTTCAGGTTCAGAGACAGCTCTGACGGCTCTTACAAAGGTCGAGATCCACAGGATCAGAGGAGACAGAAAAAAAAGTAGTCGGTCCATCGTCAAATTGCTGGATGAGCCCCGGAGGCTATTCATCACGGTCCTTTTTGGCAACACCCTGGTGAACATGGCCTTTGTCAGTATCACCGGCTCTCTCATCTTCAACGACCTATTTAGGAGAAAAAATCCAGCTCTGGCATATGTGGTGGCTATTTCGATCGAGACGTTTTTGCTTTTAATATTTGGAGAGATCACTCCCAAAACCTATGCTATCAAATATGCTGAGAGATTTGCACGGGCTGTGGCTCGACCATTGTGGTTCTTCTCTCGTATCATCTATCCTTTCAGGAGGCCGCTTCGTCTCCTGACCGATACGCTCCTTCCTCTTTTTGGCGTTCGTTCTATGGCTGAAGAGATGCCTCTTACCGAGGACGAAATTAAAGCCATCGTAAGAGCATCCGAAGATCGGGGGGCTCTTGACAAGGCAGAAGGGGAACTCATCCACAGCATATTCGAGCTTCATGATATCACGGCCAAGGAGGCGATGGTTCCCAGGACCGCGATGGTATGTGTCGAAGCGACAAAAACCATCGGGGAAGCCTTCGAAATGACGAGGGATGCCGGACATTCGAGGATCCCTGTCTTTAGAGATAATTTAGATAACATCTGCGGCATATTTTACGTGAAAGATATGCCGCGCTGGAAAGGAATAAAAAGAGAAAATCTCGAAGGGAAGAGTTTTGAGCAGATCAGCATTACAGAGTTTTTATCCAACACGGATACATTCAATGAGTTGAATCCTGGGAATGTGTGTACGCTCATCAGGCCACCTTTTTTCGTTTATGAGACAAAAAAAATCGGATCCCTGATGCATCAAATGGAGAGAGAAAAACAGCAGATGGCGATACTGCTGGATGAGTACGGTGGCGTGTCCGGTTTGATCACAAGCGAGGATATCGTAGAAGAGGTGCTGGGGGAGATATTCGACGAGTATGACAAGCTGTCGGAGATGATAATTTCCAAAGACCCCAAAGAACCGATGAGCTTCCTGGTCCCTGGATTTGTCAGCCTCCGGAGCGTGAACAAACAACTCAAGCTCAAACTCGAAATATCGGGAGCGGATACGGTCGGGGGATATGTGACCAAACTGAGGGGGGCCCTACCCGATGAGGGAGATGTTGTAACCGACAATCCGAACAGACTGGCCTTCGAGGTCATCAAAATGGCAGGAAAGAGGGTTAACCTGGTGAAAATCCGAAAGGCGGCCAAACCTCCAAAAAAAGACCGGAAAAGCGGGATGAATCTTTTATTCCTTCCGTTTGTTCTCGTTCTCGGTTTGCTATCGGGCTTCGCTCATACAGCCGTTTCGGAGGGAAGTCCGGTCCCTCCGGCCAATCAAGGTTTCCTGTATGTTTTTTCTCTGCTTCTCGTCCTGACCTTGTTATTAAGGGCTTTTTACGCTGGGGCGGAAACCGCGGTCGTTTCCGCCAATAAGGCAAGGATCGAAGTTCTCGCCCAACAGGGGAATTCCCGTGCGGTCACTATAAAGAAGCTGTGGCAGGAGCCGGATAAAATGCTGGGGACTGTTCTCGTTAGCGATAATCTGATGTCTGCAGCAGCAGGAATGGCCGGGCTCCAGCTCATCGTTTTTGCTCTTCCAGGAAGGGAGGGGATCCAGGGACTTTTGAATACTGTTGTCATGACCCTGTTGATCCTGATCTTCTGTGAAATCCTGCCGAAAACAACGTTTCGCGCAAAAGCCGACACTTTGGCCCTAAAAAGCGCCCCAGGCCTATGGATTGCGGACAAGGTTCTTCATCCTGTTGTGTGGCTGGTGACAAAAATCACGAATTTTGTGGTCAGGATGGTGGGCAAACCGGATTTAGAAGAAAAACAAAGGGTCATGCGTGATGAACTCAAGCTTTTGGCACGGATGGGAGAAAGAGAAGGGATCCTCAAGAAAGAACAGCTCTACATGATCTATAGCGTCCTGGACCTTGAAACCATCACTCTGGAGAAGGTGATGACACCTTTGGTGGATGTTGTCGCTCTTCCGACAACCGCCACTGTCGAGCAATTATACCAGGTGGTTTCCGCAACGGGATTTTCGAGAATCCCGATTTTTAAAGAGCGGGTTGACAACCTGATAGGTGTCGTGAACATCCTGGATGTCCTGTATGCGCAGCCTCCTCCGGCGAGCATTGCCGCGTACATCAATAGGGACATCCAACATGAGCCTGAATCGAAACGGATCTATTCTTTATTGAGAGAGCTCAAACTCAGCCGGAAAGCCATGGTTTTTGTTTTGGATGAATATGGCGGGGCAGTCGGATTGGTGACGATCGAAGATTTGGTCGAGGAGATCCTGGGCGATATCCGGGATGAGAAAGACAGGGACGAAGACGAGAATATTCATCAGATCAGTGAAAGGGTGATTGAATGCGATGGAAAGACTGAAGTCCAGCTCTTGAATAATGTTTACAATCTGTCCATCCCCTCTGGAGACTACAATACGATCGCAGGCTATATTATATCCCTTTTGGAAAAGATCCCTAAACCAGGCGAGATTTTAGAGACCAGCGGGCTTAACATTGTCGTGCTCGAAGCGGATTTGAAAAGCATCCGCAGGGTAAGAATTCAGATGAAATCCTAGGGTATCATCTTTGTTCGATCGTGAGTTCAAACGGATTGGTCATGGCATTGTAGCTTTGTTCCAATCGATCCCGGTAAGGTTCGAGAGATGTTTTGATCACATCCGGGAGTCCGGCCTCCCAAGGAAGGCGAAAACGGTCCTCTTCCATGGCCTGGATTTCCGCTTCCAGTCGGTCTTTCCATTCGGAGAGTGCTTCAGATGAGCCGGTGCTCCCTAGCTTTTCAAGCTGGTTTTGCAGCATAGGCAGCAGCATACGGTGCAATCTTCTAAGCATGGTGTCCCGGCGTTCTTCGCGCATTTGTTCTATGTCCCTTTCACTCAGGCGGACCCCGCTATCCTCCTCTCCCGTCACCTCGAAATCCGGGCCGTCCTCGGGAAGCTTTTTCAGCCAGGAGAAATAGGCTATTGCATAGATATAGGTATACTCTCCCATTCCCATCTCAGCGTCTAACAGAGCCTGGTTTCGGAATTTTAAAAATTCAGCGATCTGTGGGACTAAGCCGAATCCCAGTTTCACCATCTCGAAAACATTTTTAGGTTTTTTTACCTCCACCTCGCTCTGTCCCACTCTGTTTTGGAGTTCTTTCATCGAGAGCTCCAGTTTATCCCGCGAGGGGGCAAATGCGTCTCTTACGGACAAAAATGCCTCGATCCGGCTGGGGCCGATAGTTCCACTCGGTTCAGGGCTGAAGTCTCTGATTTCTCCGTAACGTTCGGTCAGCGTTGTCATCAACTCTTCCTGTACTTGGAAGTTTCCGACCAAGTTTTTAAAAAACATGTAACCACCGATGCCGAGCACGATCAAAATCAGGATGATGACCGCGCATCCGATGCCGCAACCCACAAGCCATTTTTTTGTCGTGCTGCTGGATTTTGTCTCGGTTTCGTTCATCCTCTAATCCTCTCTATTCTGGATTTTCTTTATCATAACAAAAAAGAACCCTGGAAGGCGAGAATTTACGGAACTTTTGATGTTACCTTTTCGTATGAATATTCTTAGAGGAGATGGAGTATAAACTTCCTAAATTTTTAGGAATTGCGATAAATACAAAAACAGAAAAGTGAAAGGAGAGCATATGATAAAAGCAAGAACTGTCATAGTCACCTGCCTAATCGTTCTTTTGGCGATTCACTCTCCCATCCTTCGCTCAGAAGAGGACCTCCACAAGGTTTGGGCTGTGAAGGACTGCCGGATCGTCACACAGGCTGGCCCTCCGATCGAGAAGGGCACAGTCGTTATCCGGGATGGACTGATCGAAGCGGTGGGAACTGACGTCGAGATTCCGGCAGATGCCGAGGTGATCGATGGGAGCGAAGTGACCGTGTATCCGGGATTGATAGACCCTCTGGGGAAATCTCTTCTCAAGCTCCCGGAGCAGAAGTTCGATCAAACCAAGATGCTCACGGGGCAATACACGGATGAGGACAGGGGAATAAAGCCCGAATTCAAGGCCTTCGACCACTTCGAGATCACCAAATCGACACTGGAAAAATACCACAAGGCCGGTTTCACGACCGCTCAGGTGCTTCCGGAAAGCGGCGTGTTCACAGGTCAAGCTTCTGTGTTTTCCCTCAGCGGGACGGATAAAAATGCCAACATGATCCTCCAGGATACCTGTCTAGGTGTCGGATTTTCCGTTTCCAGCTTCATGGTGTATCCCAGTTCACTCATGGGTGTTGTGGCGATGCTCAGGCAGGAGCTATCCGATGCTGTTTATTTCGATAAACACAGAGCGCGGTGGATGAAGGAGATGAACGGGATTTCCCGTCCTGAATACAGTGGCAAATATGACCAGTTATCCGAATATGCGACGGGAAGAAAGCCGGTGGTATTCTTATGCCGGAACCAAAATGATATCCGCCGGGCCTTAGGTTTGGCCGAAGAATTGAAACTGGACTATTTCATCTGTGATATCGGCAATGAAGCTTTTCGCGTGATCCCTGAATTAAAAAAGGCAAAAGCTCGGGTGTTCTTGCCTTTAACGTTTAAAGTCCCCGGAACCAGCATTCATGCGCAAAAGGGAAGAGACGTGCGGGATTTGGCGGAAAAGGAGTTGTATCCAAAAAATCCGGCTTTGTTGGCTGAAGCGGGCATCCCGTTTACCTTTTCTTCTTTTGGAACCGATGATCCCAGCAGCTTCAAGGAAGGAGTCCTAAAGGCCATTGAAAGCGGGCTCCCTGAGGAAAAAGCGCTGGATGCTCTGACAGTCGGAGCCGCCAAATTTTTAAAGTTAGAGAAAGCTTTAGGAACGATCGAACCAGGTAAAATCGCCAATCTTGTTTTGGTCGAAGGCGACATATTGGCCAAGGAAACGAAGGTCAAATGCGTATTTGCAGATGGCAAGAAGTTCGAATTTAAAGAAGCCGAAGTGAAGGAAGGGGAAAAACCCACGGTCAATATCACCGGGAAATGGGAGATTTCCATCGAAGAAGCCGGGCTGAAACTGATCATGGATTTTGTCCAGGAAGAAGCTGCTTTATCTGGTAATTTGACCACTCCTTTTGGCGTTTTCGATTTTACTGGCGGCACGGTTTCGGGCAACCAGGTCTATTTCGAGATGAATCTTTCTGTCGGTGGCCAGGATATCGACCTGTATTTTACAGGAGTTGTGGAAGACGACAAGATGACCGGCTCGGTTGTGCAGGGAACCGAAGGTGCAACAGAATTTACGGCTAAACGGATTCCTGGAATGGGAGGAGCGAGATGAGAAAAACGATCGGTTGGATAGCGATATTAGCGGTTTTTATGTTTGCAGGCTGTCCTTTCGTCGCAGGTGCGGAAAACAGCATACTCTTCACCAACGGCAATATCATCACGGTCGAAGGAGAGACCATTATGGGTGGGGATGTTCTGATCAAAGGGTCCAAAATCGCGAAAATCGGGAAGGGACTTAAAGCAGACTCCCAGACCAGGGTGGTAGACCTTGACGGGATGTGGATGATGCCCGGCATTATCGACTCCCACTCCCATATTGCCATCGAAGGGGGAGTCAACGAGAGCGGCAATCTCATCACTTCAGAGGTGGACATCAAGGATGTGATCTGGCCAGAGGATATCAACATTTTTTATGCTCTGGCGGGGGGAGTGACCACCATTCACACCATGCACGGATCGGCCAATTCCATCGGGGGAAGGGGCATAGTCTTGAAACTTCGGTGGGGAAAAAGTGCTGAGGAAATGATTTTCAAGGGAGCGCCTCCGACCATAAAATGGGCACTCGGCGAAAATCCCAAGCAGAGCAATGCCTTTGCCATCGGTCCTGCCCGGTATCCGAAAACCCGGATGGGAGTGGAAGCCTCTATCCGTCGTGAATTCGAAAAGGCAAAAGACTATATGCAGACCTGGAAAGATTACGATGCGGCATCCCAGTTGGCTAAAAAGAAAAAAATGCCAGCGCCTTTGCCCCCTAAAAAAGATTTCCGGTTGGAAGCGATAGCGGACACGCTCGAGGGTAAATACTGGATCCGCTGCCATGCTTACCAGGCCGAGGAGATGTTGTCCATCATGAAACTCTGTAAAGAGTACGGCGTGAAACTGGTGTGTTTCGAACACGGACTGGAAGGCTACCGTATCACGAACGAGCTGGTGAAATACGGCGTGGCTGTTTCGACGTTTGCCGATTACTGGTCATACAAATGGGAAGCTTTCAAAACCATGCCTCACGCTTTAGCGCTGATGTCCCAAAGGGGTGTCTTGACGGCGGTCAATTCCGATGATGCCGAGAGGATGCGCCGATTGTTTCTTGACGCGGCAAAGGCCATTCGATTCGGAGGCTTGTCGGAGATTGAAGCGTTCAAAACAATCACACTCAACCCGGCCATCATCCTGGGTATTGACAAACAGACAGGAACCCTGGCGGAAGGGAAGGATGCCGACTTGGCCATTTTTAATCGCCACCCCTTCGATTCCTATACCATATGCGAGATGACCGTGGTTGACGGGGAAATTTTATTCGATCGGGCACAATATTTAGAGGCGAGAAAGAAAGCCGCAGAGGAGAAAGTGAAAAAAGAAGAGGCGAAGAAAAAACCGGAACAGAAAGGACCTGAAGGGGAGGTGTTGCCATGAAAAAGCTCGCGATAGTGATGATTGTTGTGGTGGCGATAGCTATGTTCGTCCTGGCACAGGCAGATGGGGATAGGTATTTGATCAAAAACGCTACCATCATTCCGGTCGAGGGAGAACCCCTTGACAGTGCAGACCTGCTTTTAGAGGGGGGGAAGATCGCCGCCATGGGCGATGAAATTATTGTGCCTGATGGCACGAAAATCATCGATGCATCGGGGATGTTCGTTTACCCGGGATTCATCGATGCCCACACGCATTTGGGATTGGCCGAGATTGGCGCGGTTGCAAGCACCGTGGATATGAGGGAGATGGGCAAAGAGAATCCAGAGCTCAAAGTAGCCTGGGCCATCAATCCCCATTCCGTTCACTTCAAAACCTCCCGCATCAACGGAACCACGATTGCGTTGGTCGCTCCTTCAGGCGGGACGTATCCCGGAATGTCCGCTCTGGTAAAAATGGATGGTTGGACTATCGATGAGATGCTCGTCAAAGAAGAGGCAACATCCTTCATCAATTTTCCGATGTCTCCGCGTCCGACAAGAGGAGCCAGAATGGGGCCTCAAACGCAATCCCAGGTGGATGTCACGGCCAAGCTTGTCGAGAAAATCCAGGAATATTTGGACGAGGTGCGTCACTATCTGAAGCTGCGAGAACTGGGGGCAGAAAATCCCGATATCATCGCGCCTGATTTGAATCCCAAGTTCGAAGCGTTGGCTCCTGTTTTGGATGGCACGTTGCCCGTTATCATATCTGTCGAAAAGGCCAAAGATATCGAATTGGCCATAAAATTCGTCCAGGAAGAAAAGATCAAAGCCATATTCAGAGGGTGTGTCCAGGGCGGCAAAGTGGCCGCTAAGATCAAAGAGGCCGGAATACCCGTGATCATCGGTGACCTGTACACTGGTCCTCTTGAACCGGAGGATGGCTATGATGCTCCTTTCCGCAATGTTTCGGAGATGGCGAAAGCCGGAGT
This sequence comes from uncultured Eubacteriales bacterium, assembly GCA_964538085.1. Lineage (GTDB taxonomy): Bacteria > Acidobacteriota > Aminicenantia > Aminicenantales > Aminicenantaceae. Next base: position 92,248 of record CAZIDF010000003.1, read on the forward strand.
TCAGATCTGTTTCTCCAGCGGGTATGATCCGGCCCTCGGAAAGGATCTGACCTTTCATGCCGCCCGAGCCGTGGCCTTCGGATTGGATAGGGATGAAGCGATCAGGGCCTTGACCATCAATCCAGCCCGGATTTTCGGGATCGATGACCGTGTCGGCAGCTTAAAAGTGGGAAAGGATGCCGACCTCTTCATCACGACCGGCGATCCGCTGGATTTGAGGTCTGAAGTCAAACACCTCTTCATCAACGGCAAAGATATGGACCTTGGCAACTGGTGGCAGACCCTGTACGACACCTGGAAAAAGCGGCCCATTAAGTAACAGAAGAGCGTTAATTATCGGTACTTTCACTTTTTTGCCTGAGCATACTCTGACGTTAAAAAGCTAAGGCATACCTGAATATACGTAACAATTAAAGACGTCCAACCAAATAGCTGGCTAAATAACTCCATCTCTGTATTGAAGAAGTTTGCTGAATTCCCAGCAATCTAAGAACTCAAAGGAATATTGGAAGGAGCCTAAATCATGTCCCTATATGCAATTGAAACTGGCGTGCGCATTGTTGAAAAACGAAATGTCATAAACACAGGCCATCGCAAAAATCTCTCTTGATTCATCCATCAGGAAAATGATACGATCACGTATCAGTATAGATGGAGGCCATCATGAGTGAATTGGAAAAAATGGGGAAAGAACTAAAAGAACTACAAGAGAAAGTCAGCGCAATTGAGAAAAAGCTTAAAGAGGTAGAGGACACCGCAGCTTCTGCCAATCGTAAAGTAAGTGACGTAGAAGATGATTTGGAATATTTAACAGGAGTAGTTAATTCTTTGATCCCTGAAGAAGAAGAAGGCGAATAAAAAAATACTTAATAAGATTACAAACATCGCCAACAATAAAAGCATCTTCCAATCTTTTGTCAAAAAGATGCTACCTTCACCTCAACGGCTCTTTTGGGAAAAAAGAGATCAAGGCTCCACTTGAATGGTAGCCCTCCCCAACGAAAGGAAGGAGGCTGCTATGGTAACTAAAAAGAGTCCCATCATCTAACTTGAAATCCAGCATGTGGTCCTTTTCCTACAGGAACTAGTCAATTCAAATTTCAATAGGAGATGTTATGAGTAAAGAAGATAAAAACGGCAAATATCCTGTCGTTGAACCTGCCGACGAGGCGGAAAGTGTCAGGGCCATTCAGAACAAGTTTAAAAATATGACCGATTTTCTTTTATTTAGATTTTGATGGCTGGCAGATATAGATGAGCTGCATGGGCAGGAAGTCTTTGATCTGAACGACCTCGAAATCCCCGTCGTAAATGTTCCGCAGGTTTGTTCGCAGTGTATACTTCGTGCGGTCGTCTGCATCCCAGCCCGTTGATTCAGAATCCATTTTTTCTGCGTCCCACTGAACGATAGCCAGGTATCCATCCGGTTTGAGGTTTTGTCCCAGTTTTTTGAGGTAGTCGGACGGATTTTCGATCAGATGGATAACGTTGACCATCAAAATGATATCGACACTGTTATGCGGGATGAGCGGATCGTTTTCCTTCCCCAAAATAACAGAGATATTTTGGATTCCTTTTTCCTCGCATCGATCTCGAATGACCTGAAGGGCTCTGTTATCAATATCGCTGGCAAGGACCTTTCCGCTGTTTCCGACCCGTTCCGCCAGGTGGAAGGTAAAATAACCATCGCCAGCCCCGACATCGGCGACAGTCATTCCTTCCTTTACTCCGATTTCGTCCATGACCCTGATGGGCATCTGCCATTGCCACCTGTTCCTGTGTCTGTCCGACTGTCTCTGCTGCTCATCTTCGTGCTCTTGTTGACCAACGAGACACAAGGCAAGAAAAAGTAAAGAAATAACATGTATGGTTTTATTTTGAAACCTTTTCATTTTGTCATCCTCGCTGGAAAAATACTTTTATGCTGGTGGGATTTGCTGGATTTAAAGCCAAAGGTTTTCGCCTGCTCCAAGGATTTGAAATAGCCCAATTCCTCTCGTTTCTGTATGATGAGTTTTGCTTTTTCCAGGTTAATATTCGGGAAACTGGCAAGGTCGAACTCCGATGCCGTGTTGAGGTTGATACAAAGAGGTTTTTTGTTCTGTGGATTCCACAGGGTCGTTCGGATGAGAAAGTCTTCGTTTTTCACCCAGATCTGAGGGCCCACGTTTTCCTCGAGGCTGATCTCCTCTGCCATGATTTTTTTTGTCAAACCAGAAGCTTTCTCAAGGACTTGTGTTGCCAGCTCGCGAAATTTTTGATAATCGCCGATAATTCCATGGTACGACATGACTTCATAAGTCTTGCCGATATCGTCAGTCACTGTTTTGCCTACGGTCATCATGACAAAAAGTTTAATAATCTCCTGTTTGTCTTCAGGAAAGGAGTCACACCACTGTTTTATAAACTCGATGAATATCGTACTTTCCGGCGTTAGCCTTTCCTTGATTTTATCCCATACATAAAAATTTTTGAGAAAAACGTTTTCCATCGGCGTGAAGATTTCTTTTGGTTCGGTACTCTCAGGAATCGGGCCGAGCAAAAATTGGTTGTAAAAGGATTTTTCCAGATAGTTGTTCTGCAAAAATTGGTTCGTGTTTATTCTGTAGAAAAGAGAGGCCAAAACTCCCTCACAGGATAGCATCTGCTGGGCATTTTTGAGCTTTGTCTTATCGAAAGCCGGAGAGGTGTGTTCCAACAGGATCAATTCTTCCGGACCTAGGGAAGATATGTCTACGGCTGGAAGCAGCTTTTGGTGGATGTAGTTATTTTCCAGAACGGCGTTCAACCGGAGACTCTGATCTATCTTGGAATGCCAGGCATGGGCGAATCCTCTGGAGTGATCAAGAGATTTCTGATAAGTTTGCTGGTATAAAGGAACATTATCGTAGGCCAGACGCTGAAAATGGATTCCCCATCCTTCATAGAATGCGATGCTGTAATCGGTTATCCCCATGCTCACATGCTGTTTTGTGGACCGGCTGTCGGGGATTTCATCTCCCATGATATTCAGCATCATCACATGCCCCAGCTCATGGGAATAGATCTCCAGTTCGCCTTGGGCCACCCTCTCCTCATTCAGAACGAGGTCGACATAGCACAAACCTGGATGATTTTCAGTTTTTTCTTTTTGTTTGAGCATGAGCCCCTGGCGGGGAAAGCCGCCCTCCGTCTGCGAGAGATAAAGGACATTGGGACCGTCCCGATCAGCAGCCAGATTTCTGGTGCACTGGCTTAGTTTGATCATGGATCGGTGATAGGGGAAATCGAGCTGCTCCAGGATTTTTTTTGCCAGCGGATTGTCTTTGTCGAGTTTCTCACCCATCAGAAGGTCACCGCTTTTTTCCACGGCTTGGACGATGCAGATCTTTTCCCCTGGATCAGGAAAGATAAAGCGCGCGTAATCTTCTTGAGAGCCAGAAAATAAAAATGAAGAAAATAAAACATAAAAAACACAAAATACCGGAATGCATCTTCTCATGGCAGTGTTATCCTTAGGAAAGGTTTATACGCATTATGAGGGAAAATAGTTCCTATTCTTTTATCCCTACCAGGTCGAGCATAAAAGCATATTCGAGAGCTGTTTCCCTGTATCTGCGGAACCGTCCCGAGACACCTCCATGACCCCCTTCCATGTTGATATGGAAAATCAGGGGATTGTCATCCGTCTTGAGTGCCCTGAGTTTGGCCACCCACTTAGCCGGCTCGAAATACTGGACCTGTGAGTCATGGAATCCGGTCGTGACCAGCATGGCCGGATAGTTTTTGGCCTCCACGTTGTCATAGGGAGAATAGGAGAGCATGTAATCGTAATAATCTTTTTGATTGGGATCGCCCCACTCGTCGTATTCGCTGGTAGTTAGCGGTATGCTTGAGTCGAGCATGGTGGTGATGACATCCACATAGGGAACAGCGGCGATGATGCCTTTCCATAGGTCGGGACGTATATTCACCACCGCGCCCATCAAGAGGCCGCCTGCGCTCCCGCCTATGGCGAATAGCTTGTCCGGATTGGTGAATTTTTGTTCGATCAGGTACTCGGCGCAATCGATAAAATCATAGAAGGTGTTTTTCTTGTTGAATAGTTTTCCGTCTTCATACCAGTAACGGCCCATCTCGGAACCACCGCGGATATGAGCGAGGGCGTATACGAATCCCCTGTCCAATAGGCTAAGCCGGTCAGAACGAAAAGCCGGGTCTGAACTTGATCCGTAGGAGCCATAGCCATTCAGGAGGAGGGGATTGTCGCCGTTTTTTTGCAAGCCCTTTCTGTAGACCAGAGAAATCGGCACCTTCGTGCCATCCCTGGCCGTGGCATATTGTCTTTCGGTCATATAGTTATCGGGATTAAAATCTCCCCCTACTTCTTCCTGCTTCAGCAGGGTCTTTTCCCTTGTGTTCATGTCATAATCATAAGTAGAGCTGGGTGTGGTAAGCGAGGTGTAGCCGTAACGCAGCAGGTCGGTGTCGAAGCTAGGATTGGTGGATATGTAAGCCAAGTAAGCTTCCTCTCCAAAATCCAGGTAGTGCTCGGATTTGTCGGACCATTTGATGATCCGGATCTGGGTCAGGCCGTTTTTGCGTTCACTCAGCACGAGATTATTTTTAAAGATCTCGAATCCTTCTAGCAGGACTTCCTCACGATGGGGAATGACCTCTTTCCAGTTTTCTTTTGTTGTTCTGTCCACTGGGGTTTCCATCAGCCTGAAATTTTTGGCGTCCAAGTTGGTGAGGATGTAGAACTTATCTTGCCAATGGTCCACGCTATACTCATGATCCCTTTCCCTGGGCTGGATGACCTTGAATTCCCCTTCTGGATTGTCTGCATCGAGGAACCTATATTCCGAGGACAGGGTATGGGCCGAAGCGATCATTATGTATTTTTTGGACTTGGATTTGAAGGTATAGATGTCGAAAGTCTCATCTTTTTCCTCGTAAATTTCTTGGTCTTCGGAGGGATCGGTCCCCAGCACATGCTTCATGATTTTGTAAGGGCGCAGGGTGGTCGAGTCCTTGAGGGCGTAAAAGACGGTCTTGTTGTCATTCGCCCAGGCTGCGCGGCCCGATGTGTTGGGGATCTGTTCGTCCAAGACTTGCCTGGCAGCAAGGTCCATAAAATAGAGCGTGTATAATCTTCGGCTGACCGTGTCCACACCGTAAGCGATCAAGTTGTTGTTGGAACTTGTGGAGTATCCGGCAACGCTGTAATAGTCGTGCCCCTTGGCCATCTCATTGACATCGAGGACGATTTCTTCCTCGGCATCCAGACTGCCCTTTTTGCGGCTGTAAATAGGGTACTCTCCTCCTTCCTCGTATCTGGTGAAATGGAAATAACCCTGATCTTTGTAAGGAACGGACATGTCTGTCTGTTTGATTCTTCCGACGATTTCATTGAACAGTTTCTCCTGGAGATCTTTGGTGTGGGCTATGACCGCATCCTTGTAGGCGTTTTCTGCCTCCAGATAGGCCATCACCTCAGGATTGTCCCTCTGACTGAGCCAGTAATAGTTGTCGATCCGGGTGAGTCCATGAGCGGTCAGCTCATGCGGAACGATCTTGGCGACAGGCGGTTTTATTGCCGAAGAGGGAGTTTCTGCCTTTCCGCAACTTATTAAAGAAAATGATAGAACGAGCAGAAGAAAATAAATCGGCAAAACCTTCGGAAACTGGCGATGGAATTTGTTTTTCATTGTCACCTCCGGAATTAAGTAGAGATAATGATTGCAGAAATCCTTGGCTAAAGCAAGAATTTGCCGTTTTTGGAAGCATTCTTATAGCCATGATAAACGAGGCATTATATCAGCTCTTAGGGATGGTTTTGCTCTCTTGAAGAACGGTGGTAATGACTAAATCTTCAATTGTCGCTTCAACCATCTCTAAGAGCCGATGTAAAGCCTTTTGCCATCACGGCAATAGTATGCTTTCTCGTAAATTTGCCATGAGAGCTCAGCGGTTCTTGGCGATCAAATCGAGGGTGAATTCCATGACTGTATCCCGGTCGTTTAAAAGATCCTGAATCGTCGGCTGGACAGGATGGTCTGGAATGATTCCTCTATCTTTGGGGTATCCTGAAACGGCCATGGTGTACCGGATCATCGGAATGCGGACCCGGATTTCCGTGTTGGGCAATGTGAGCTGAGGCATAAAACCTGATGTGTTGCCGTAATAACCGGAGCCGCATTCCTCCCCGATGAATGTGGCCACCTTGTGAAAATGCATCAAGGACGTGCATTCACCGGTTCCAGAGAAACTGTTGCCGTTCAGCAAAACATAGGCATTTCCTTTGAAAATGGGGGGAATGGGCTTTTGTTCGCCCAAATTGGGATGGAACTTGAGGTCGTATGTTCCCTCCTCGTTTTTTTTGAAACTGAGAGGGAATCCTTTTTGCTGTTCGGGAGGGATTCCCGTGTATTCGAAAAAAGAATATTCAATATTATTGGCTCTCAGGTGTTCGTAAAACCGGTAGGGTTTGTCGATAAAGTGCGCAAAAAGGATTTTGCCGTAGGCGTCGGTCCCTCCGCCGTTATCCCGGAGATCGATGATGAGATTTCCGGTTTTTTTCTCTTCCAGCTCCTGGAATGTGTTTTTGAGGAAAACGGGAAAGTCGATTTTTGCCCTCTGATAGGCTCCTGCGCTGAAAGTTCTGACGGTTAGGATAGCGACATCGTTTTTGAAGTCAAGCTGGATGGGAGAGGGGTCTTCTAGTATACCTGGAAAGCGGCTGACTGCGATGCTGTTTAGATCAGCGGATTTGATCGCCTTGACGGTGAAAACTCTTTTATCGCTGGTTTCGGGGTCCTGGCAAGTAAACGTGCAGGAATCGGATGAAGCAAAGATCAAGTTGTACAGACGACCAAAATAGGCCGTTCCTTCGAGCTTCCTGTATTTGGATGTCTGGATATGGGCATCATTGGGAATGTACGGGAACATCTTTTGCAAGATTCGAGACATGGGATGACCGTTGATCGAAAGGAGCTCGCTTCCCATAGCCATGTCTTCTTGTTCGCTGTAATTCCGGAATAGATAGGCCTTTTTGTCGATTAGTCTCAGATTGAAGGGGAATAGATCGGGTGCAGATTCGAGGGTTTTTTCGAGGGATTGCGACAGACTGATGCCGGTGTGCCCGTCATGGATGTGGGCGATCAACGGGGCCAGCATCCGAAAGAATTCCAGCTCTGTCATGGGCCGGTCGAGGTTTTTTCCGACAGATTCAAAGTGTTCGTCCATTTCCTCCTTCGGCGTATACCGGTAAAGACCCGCATGCCCTTCTTCCAAAGCATTCCGGAGTATCTTGAAGTCCTGTTGGAGTCGTTCGGGGGGGTAAGTTTTTCCAAGATAATCTGTTCGATCCTGGCAATTCAAGGGGTGGCCACAGAGGACAGCGGCAAAAAGAGCGAAGGCAAAAAACAACGGTAATTTTCTTGTCATGAATTTTTTCTCCTCAAAGTTTGACCAGCATTTTGCCGAAATTGTCGCCCCTGAAGAGTCCGCAAAAAGCTTTAGGGGCGTTTTCGAGCCCGTGGACGATGGTCTCCTTCCAATGAATTTGCCCCAGTTCGAGCCATTGCCCCATGTCGTGCAGAAAGGGGATCATACGGTCGTTGTGGTCGTTGATGATAAAGCCTTTGAGAGTCAAGCGTTTGGAAATAGCCGATACGAGATTTTTTGGAGCACGGGGGGGTCTTGTGGCGTTGTAGATGGATATCATCCCGCAAAAAACGATTCGACCAAAATTATTCATGGATTGTATGGCTGCTTCCAGGTGGGTGCCCCCCACATTGTCGAAATAGACATCGATCCCGCTTGGACATCGCTTTTGGAGTTCTTCTGACAGATTATCGGCTGCCTTGTAGTTAAAAGCCGCATTGATTCTTGCTTTCTTTTTGAGCCATTCGACTTTTTCATCCGAACCTGCGCTTCCGATTACCCGGCATCCCTTGATCTTGGCGATTTGAGAGGCCAATAGACCGACAGCGCCGGCGGCAGCGGAGACAAACACGGTCTCTCCTTCCTTCGGTTGCCCGATATCCAACAATCCGACATAAGCCGTGAATCCCGGTATACCGAGAACACCCAGGTAGTTCTGGATGGGAGCGACATCCGGGTCGATCGGGTTGAGTCCGTGGCCGTCTGTTGCGAAAAATTCCCGCCATCCCAGGTTACTCAGGACATAATCCCCTTCCTTGTACTTTTTAGATTTCGATTCGACAACCTGCCCGACACACCCGCCATCCAGAGGTTTCCCCAGTTCAAAAGGTGCGATGTATGTTTCCCTCTCCCCCATGCGACCCCTCATGTAAGGATCGACGGAGATGTAGACGTTCCGTACGAGGATCTGTCCCTCCTCGATTTCAGGGATTTTGACCTCGGCAAGTTCGAAATCGTTTTCGGTCACCATGCCCATCGGGCGGTTTTTCAGCCAGATTTCGCGGCTCAAGGTTCCTGCCATCATGCTCTCCTTCTTCAATCCTTGACATACCTGGGATAAGACCGTTTGGCTTTTTCGGCTTTTCCGAGATCTAGATCCAGAGTGAGGAAAGGCTTTTCTTGGGAGGTTAGACCGAGCACTTTTCCGTTGGGGCCCACGATCCATCCTTGTCCTCCCAAGTCTGCTTCCTCTCCTTGCCGGTTGATTTTGTTCGAAGAGAGAGTGAAGGCGCCGGATACGACGGCTGCAGCCTGTCCCCCGATAAGCCATTTTTGCAATGTTGTTTTAGGCGTCGCACGCGGACAGAGGATCAAATGCGCGCCCTTTTTTCCATAGGACCGGGCGTACTGGAAAAACCAGAGGTCTGTGCAGATGACAAATCCCAGCACGGTATTTCCTGCTTGGATCGGTTTAAAATCCCCATCCCCTCTTTCATACCAAGAGGCCTCCCAGTACCCTTTTTCGTTGGGCAGATAATACTTGGTGTGGACGTAGCGAAATCCGGAGTTCGAATCCCAGATGAAGGCTTCGTTGTGGCGTTTGCCTTTATTATTGACAGGCAGGGAACCGCAAACGTAAGACGGAGAAAGTTTTTCGAGCAAGGGAGTGGCTTCCTGATGGGATCTGACTGCACTCTCCCAGATCTCCGGAACATACTCCGGTGACCACGCAAACCATGGGGAAAAGGGCATCTCAGGCAGGAGTACCAGGTCGCTTTGTTCGGTTTTCACATGCACCGCCAGTCGTTCCCAGTCGCGGGCAAAAGCCTTGGCATCGTCACTCAGTTGGCATACGGTTACTTTCATTCCATTCTTTTCCAGATCATAGTCTGCCCATCATATAAAATTCCATCATGACAATCAACTTAGAGATGGAAATCGCAGCAGATTTATCGCACAGAGCTTGACTTTACGCTAGATTCTAAGAATAATTTTTCCATCTTGAATCGTTCAGTACCTATTCATGGAGGACGGAGAATTAGCATGTTTAACAAATTTGCTCCCAATGTTTTTTGTATTTTTTTCCTAATACTGATGATGGCCTCCCATTTCGGTTGCGCGAAAAAGGAGCCGGCAGACCTGGTTTTGAAGAATGGAAAGATCGTGACTGTCGATGAATCTTTACCTGAAGCGCAGGCTGTAGCTGTCCGGGGCGATGTTATCGTGGCTGTGGGAACCGATAAACAGATCGATCCCTATATCGGAGACACGACCCAGGTGATCGATCTGGAAGGGAAACTGGCCATCCCGGGATTCATCGAGAGTCACGGCCACTTCACCAGCATAGGGCGATCGAAAATGCAACTGGGTCTGATGGACGTCAAAAACTGGGATGAAGTCATAGCTATGGTCGCGGATGCCGTGAAGGGTGCTGAGCCCGGGGAGTGGATTTTGGGCAGAGGATGGCACCAGGAAAAGTGGGATACCACACCCGATCCCAATGTCGACGGATTACCCTATCATCATGGATTGAGCAAAGTTTCTCCGGACAATCCTGTTTTCCTTTCCCATGCAAGCGGGCATTCCGGCTTTGCCAATGCCAAGGCGATGGAATTGGGGGGGATCACCAAGGATACTCCTGATCCTCCAGGGGGAGAGATCGTCAAGGATCCGCAGGGAAATCCCATCGGCGTTTTCAGGGAAACCGCTCAAGGATTGGTCCAGAGAGCCCAGAGCCATTACATGGACGAACGGACTCCCGACCAGGTAGATGCCGAACGGAGAAAGGTCGTGGAGCTGGCGGATCGAGAATGTATCTCAAAAGGAATCACCAGCTTTCATGATGCAGGATCCTCTTACGGAACGATCGATCTGTTCAAGGAATTCGTAGAACAGGGGAAACTCGGGGTAAGGCTGTATGTCATGGCGTCTGCCAGCAATGATCAATTGAGAGAAAGAATTGCCGAGTACAGGATAATCGGGATGGGAAACAATCACTTGACGGTGCGATCGATCAAACGCCTGATCGATGGGGCCTTGGGTCCTCACGGGGCTTGGCTTCTCGAGCCGTATACCGATCTCCCATCCAGCACGGGATTGAACACGTCACCTGTGGAGGAAATCAAAGAGACGGCCAAGTTTGCGATCGAAAATGATTTTCAGCTCAACATCCATGCCATCGGGGACAGGGCCAACCGAGAGGTGTTGGACATCTATGAAGAAGCATTCAAAGCTCATCCTGATAAAAAAGACTTGCGCTGGCGGATCGAGCATTCCCAGCACCTGCACCCCGATGACATCCCTCGCTTTGGCCAGCTAGGGGTGATCGCCTCGATGCAGGGGATCCACTGCACATCCGATGGTCCGTACGTTCTCAAACGATTGGGTGAAAAAAGAGCTGAAGAAGGCGCTTATGTTTGGCAGAAGCTGATGAAAACGGGAGCTGTTATCTGTAACGGTACGGATGCGCCGGTCGAGGATGTGGATCCTATCGCCTGCTATTATGCGACGGTGTCACGCAGGACAAGGGAAGGGGACCTCTTTTTTCCGGATCAAAGGATGAGCCGAATGGAGGCTTTGCGATCCTATACGATAAACGGGGCCTTCGCCGCCTTCCAAGAAGATATTTTGGGTTCCCTGACACCCGGAAAACTGGCCGATATCACAGTTCTCTCCAAGGACATCATGACAATAGCTGAGGAAGAAATCCCGGAGGCTGAGGTTCGGTACACCATCGTGGGCGGGAAGGTCGTCTATCAAAAATAAGCGGAAGATCTATTTTCGAAGCAGCCAAGGGCACGAACTTTGTGGGATTTTGTCCGATCCCTCCAAGGACAGACGTAGACCCCTTATCATTTTGTGTCACGGATTCACCACGAGCAAGGATGGCCGGACCTATGTAAGGCTGGAAAAAATGTTAAATAAGAAGGGATTTTCGACCTTCCGCTTCGATTTTTTCGGTCATGGAGAGAGTGCGGGGGAGTTTAAAGAAATCACCCTATCCGAAGCTGTGGATGATGTGCAGAGCGCGATTCGATTCGTGAAGGATTTCGGATACGAGCGGATCGGGCTCATGGGCTCCAGTTTCGGGGGATTTGCCAGTATCCTGGCCGCCGGTCAATCTGATGATTTGTTCGTACTGGCCTTGAAATCTCCCGTTTCGGATTATCTGGGCTTGTTGATCGCACGCGATCAGAATATCGATATCGAGGCCTGGAAAAAGGAGGGCTCTATTTTTATCGAAGCAAAGGATGAGAAAGACCTGATGCTGGACTATTCTTTTTATGCCGATGCGGAAAAGATAAACGCATATGCCTTTGCAAAAAAGATCAATGTGCCTACCCTGATCGTGCACGGGGATCAGGATAAGACCGTGCCGCTTGCACAGAGCCGGAAGGCCACCGATCTCATCCCCGATTGCCGGCTTGAGATCATCGAAGGAGCCGATCATACCTATTCCGAACCTCCGCATTTCGAAAAAATGCTCGATCTGATTTCTGATTTCATAATGAGCAAGGGAGATCCCAAAGAATAGTCAGATGAGTGATGTCCCCCTTTCGCCTCCTGAAAGTTTTTGGGACAAATTGAAACTGATCGGGCCCGGGATCATTCTGGCTGCTGCTGCGATCGGATCCGGAGAGTTGATCCTGACACCGAGAGCCGGGGCTCTTTATGGGCTTTCGATCGCGTGGATTATCCTTTTATCTGTCGTGTACAAGTTGTTCCTCACCTTGGGACTGGCCCGGTATACGATTGCCACAGGAGAGGATATTTTTGTTGGATTTTCCCATCTTCCCGGCCCACGTTTCTGGTTTGTCTGGATAATGGGGGCGATATATTTGGTCGGGGCCGTTGGGTACTCAGGCATCAGCCTTGCTTGTGGATCGGCCCTGTATGCTCTGTTTCCATCCCTGTCCATGGTTCAGTGGGCGGTTATCGTCGTGATCCTCGCTTACGTTCTTCTTCTCCGCGGATCCTACGGTCCTGTAGAGAAAGCGGCCTTTATACTTTCCTTTGTCCTGATCGCTGGAATCCTGTACAGCCTGGCGGCCCTTCGTCCGGATATTGCCTGGTTTTTCAAGGGATTGGCCCCAAAATTGCCCCCCGGTTCAGGACAGACAGCAGTCAGTTTGCTCGGATGGACAGCGGGGGGAACATCCACATGATCCTGATTTCCTTCGCTTTCCTGACGATCGGCGTTATGGTGCTGAGCACAGCGGGGCCCGGTGGTATTGATCGTCTTGATTTCTTCCGTTGAAGCTCCGGTGCTTTCCGTATCTGCCATCGTGCTCATCTACCTGTTGCACAAAAAACTGCCGCAGCCTATGCGTCCCGGATTTGTGTGGTATGTGGTCATTGTGTTGGGAACGATCGTCTACTTCGTTCTATCCAGTGTGGTTTTGGTCAAGACCTTGCTTGGGCAGTTTTAGAATTCACTGAACGAGGTGTTTTTCGATCAAGTTTTTGATCGTTTCCGCTGTTTTTTGGAAGGCCTTCATCCCTTGGCCGTATGGGTCTTCGATATCCCATAGGATAAAATCATCGGCTAAATGGGGATAGCGGTTTTTGATCGTTTCAAACACATAGGCATCCAGCACGATGATGCGTTCGAATAGATCGATCTGGATGTCTGCGACACTTCTTGCTGTGTGGTGTGAAATGTCGATGTCATACTGTTCGTGGAGAACTGCGATGGCATCGTGGGTTGCGCCTTCCAGTATGGGCGCCAGGCCCGCGCTTTCGATCCTGATCTGTTCTCCCAGGATCAGTTTTGCCAGCCCCTCGGCCATGGGGCTCCGGCACGCATTCCCATAACAGACAAAAAGAAAACTCGAGATTTTTTCGCCCTGTGAATTACTGGTCATGGGATATTCAGTTTAATCGTTCATTAACGATAAATCAATTCGGAGAGGGTTTATTTCTGATGCTCATCGCATTATAATTCTGCCTGTACCGAAATGGCATTACCCATCCAACGGAGGGAGAAAATGAGAAAACTTTGGCTGATGGCTTCCACTATTTTTGCCCTTGTGGCGGGAATGAACTTTGCCGAAACCGCTCAATTGAATAATTTTCATGATATCCTTTCGGCCCTGAAGTCTGGCAACCGTGTAAGCGCAGTATTTCATTATAAAGATTGCAAGCTTGTGATCGATGGGGAAACGGTAGAAGAAGTGCCCGACGCCATCGCCTCCTCTCAGAGCGTTTTGATCAGCCATCCCGTCCATGGTTTTGTCCTCAATTTTGTAAAACTCAATGTTTTCGATAATGGAGATGTCAAGATCGTTGCAAAGTATTTAACGCCTGGAGACCTTGAAGTCAAGATGGACGAAAGCTTCCACACGGTGATCCATGATGGGAAAAATACGGGAGCCGCTTGTTTTTTTCTGATAGACTAGCTGTGGACAATATTTATTGTCAATTTAGGATTCAAAAGTAATAAGGAAGGTATGAAATGAGACATCACCGAGTTTTTAATTCTGTCGTTTTTTTGCTGGTCTTTGGATTTGGCCTGACATTATCGTCGGAGGATAAGTATGAGCCGGTCCAGCCCGTCCCAGACCATATGGTAAAGGGCTTCATGAGCATCAAATCCATCGATTCCGCCAGTTATCTGGCGTTTATCGCAGCCGATGAACTGGAGGGGCGGGATACCGCAACCCGCGGACTGACTATTGCCCGGAAATATATCCAGAGTCTCTACGAGACTTGGGGAGTCGAACCGGCCGGAGATTGGTCAGGCGAAGGGGAAAAGAAGATAAGATCGTTCGAACAACGAATGGACATGGTCGAAGTGAAATTCGGTGAGGGCACGAGCCTGGAAATCCGATCTGGCCCTCGCCATGCTTTGTTCGAATGGGGCAAAGATTTCTCCGGAGGGAGCGGTGCTTCCATCCCTGGAGTGGTCGAGGCTCCAGCCGTGTTTGCCGGTTACGGGATATCGGCACCGGATCTGGGGTATGATGACTTCGAGGGTATCGACGTGAGGGGCAAGATCGTCATCACCATTGTCGGAAAACCCGGCGGGAATCGCCAGGATTCCCCGTTCAACCTTCCGGAAAACCTGGCCCGGTTTGCAGGCCGTTACACCCCGGCCGAAAAATGCGCCCGGTTGCTTGCCCGAAAAGGGGCGCTCGCTCTTTTGATCGTCGATGAAAAAAGCGGCCAAGTGGAGAATGCGGGGGGCTATATCCAGGGGGCAAGGATCCGTTCCGCAGGCAGACCTGTCGTGGCTCCATCTCTCTCGACAAGCGACCCGATGGTCCCTTTTTTCTGGGCCTCTCCCGCGATCGCCGAGGCGCTTTTCGCTGGGTCAGGCAGTGGTTATGCTGAGGTGAAAAGCCAGATAGACGGAACACTCAATCCCCGTTCGAGGGAATTCCCGGAGTCCCGGGTGCGCATCCATCTGGACATCACAAGAAAACCGACACTTTCGGCCAACCTACTGGGCATGATCCAAGGAAGCGACCCGGAATTAAGACAGGAATTTGTGATCATCGGTGCTCATCTCGATCACGTGGGGATGAACGATCAAGGCTATGTTTTTAACGGCGCGGACGACAACGGTTCAGGATCCGTCGGGGTTCTTCAGGCTGCAAAGGCCTTTGTCCTCAATCCGGTAAAGCCCAAGAGGTCTATCCTGTTCGCCCACTGGACAGGCGAGGAAAAAGGCCTGCTGGGAAGCCGTCACTTCGTGGCCTTCCCACCGGTTCCTCTTTCCCAAATCGTGGCCTGTATCAATCTGGATATGATCTGCAGGGACACTGCATTATCTTCCATACTGGAGGATGTCCATGACCTGGGTTTCGACCAGGATCAGCTCTCCCGGTATCCCGATGAACCCGATAAGCTTGTGGCCGCATTCGTGTCCAAGCCCTCCCCGTCTATAGCCGAGACTTCTGTCCGGATCGGCAAGGAACATTGTGGACTTATCGTCGTGCCTCTTTTGTCCTACCCGATGCTGGGGAACAGTGATCATTTCCCGTTTGCCCAGAGGGGATTGCCATCTGTTTTTTTCAACACAGAAGGACACCGGGATCTTCATCAACCCAGCGATACCGTGGAAAAGATCGATGCCGTAAAGATGAGCCAGATCGTCAGGCTCAGCTATTTAGTGGCTTTTTTTATGGCCGATGCCCAGGAAAGACCCGAGTGGAATAATCGCTAAAGATGGTTGGTTCATGAAACGGATTATGTGCTGTCGTTGGGGAGCAGGTATCTTTCGATCATTTTTTTTATGATTTCCGCTGCTCTCCTAAAGACCTGGTTGCCTTTACCATACGGGTCTTCGATATCCCACAAGGTGAACCGATCCGATATCATGGGATAGCGTGTTTTGAGAGCTTCCAAAACAAAGGCCTCCAGCACGATGATGCGTTCGAATGAGTCGATCTGGATGTCCGCAACACTTCTTGCTTTGTGGTGTGAGATGTCGATGTTATACGTATCCATGAGGACCCAAATGGCCTCGTGAGTAGCTCCGTTCAATATGGGCGTTAGACCAGCGCTTTCGATCCGTGCATTTTTTCCCAGCAGCAATTTTGCCAATCCTTCGGCCATCGGGCTAAGGCAGGCATTCCCAGAACAAACAAAAAGAAAACTCTCTGGTTTTTTATTGATTGGATCGTTATCCATCGAATTTTCGTTTTGCCAAATTAAACCGGGTTGATTCTTGAACCTGATTATGCCTCTACCCGTTGACTGGAAATAAAAAGGGAATTCCACTTTTTGGTTATCATTTTCTTTATAAAAAATGGTGACTTGCACCCATTGTCCGGCTTGCATCTGTTCCTTTTTAATCCCTGTGATCGGGTAGCCATTGGTGTCTCCCTCCCTGGTATAGAATGTGATCGCGTTTTTTTCTATCTTGAAGAAGGTGTCGTTGTATTTTATATCCGTTGACTTCCAGGTCCCGATGAGATCTTCGGAGGCGGATCTGCTGTTTCCGCAGTTTATGGCGATGAAGGCCAAAAATATAGCGAACCACACCACATGAATGTGGTTTTGTTTGGCTATTCGTTCGTATCTCATTTTAGGCTCCTAGAGGAATTTTCTTGGGAAAGTCCACCGATCTTCGATGGGCGGATATCATATTTTTTCTCCAGAACCTTTAAAAATGCATCGACCACAGCAGGATCGAGTTGAGTGCCTGAATTTTCCTTTATGAATTTTATCGCTTGCCGTGGATCGATAGCTTTTCTGTAGGGTCTTTCGGCGGTCATGGCTTCATACCTGTCGGCGACGGCGAAAATCCGGCTGTATTTGCTTATTTCCTCACCGGCCAGGCCTTCTGGATAACCTGTTCCGTCAAAATTCTCATGATGTTGCAGCACGATGTGCATGGTGTCTGTGTAGGCTGATATGGGTTCGAGGATCCGGGCGCCCATACGGGGGTGTTTTTTCAGAATCTGGATGTCTTCTTTGGTCAGTTTTTCCGATTTATCCAGAATTTCGTTGGGGATACCCAGTTTACCGATGTCATGAAGAAGTCCTCCTCTTTCGAGGGTGTCCATTTCCGCAGCCGATAATCCCAGCTCTTCTCCTATTTCCATTCCATATTTTGTCACTCTCTCGGAATGACCGGCTGTCCATGGAGATTTTGCGTCGATAGCGCGGGCAAGAGCCTTGAGGGTGCTCCAGTTGAAATCGCTCAATTCATCTATCAACCTGGTATTGGAAAGGGCCACTCCCACCTGATCGGAAAGCTGTCGAGCTTGGTCGAGGTCCTCTTTTGTGATATTCGGCGTTTTTTCATAACCGAAGCTGATGATGCCAGCTAGAACATTTTGGATAAAGATGGGGAAAACATAAAAGGATTCGATGCCATTTTGGATGAGAGGTTTGAGATAGCTCGGGTGGAAGTCCTTTCGCTCGATGATCATCACATTTTTGTGGTCATCCAACTCGCTGATATCCTTGACGGAAAGTGTCAACCTATGTTTCATCTTTTGTTTGCCTTGATGATCTCCTCCTGTATAGATCATGCCTTTTTTTGGGTCATGGTTATCGATAAGAATCACGCTAGCTGTGTCGCAGGGAAATACATCATTTATTCTTTTCAGCAGAGTGGTGACGATGTCTTCTGTGTTAATGGCCGAAAGGATCGCTCGATCGATTTCGGCGATCGTTGTCAAAGTATTAAATTGTTTTCCCAGTTGGTGGGCCATGGAGTTAAAGGTTTTTGCTAAATCGGCAAATTCGTCCCGGCTTGTGATAGTGATCCTGGCATCGAAGTCTCTTTTAGCGATGCGCTGGGCTCCAGCCTTGAGTTTTTCTAGAGGAATGAGACTTCTTCTTATCTGGTTGAAGCTCAAGAATAGGACGATCCATAAAGATAGAAGGATGATGAGAAAGAATGTTTTTTTAAAGCTCGCCATGGGAGAATAGATGTAGGATTTGGATTCACTCGAGATGATGGTCCAATGGTGTGTTTGAAATTTAGGCTGGAGAAAAATTTCTCTGTAACTCGCAAGGTATTCTTTTCCTTCATGGGTCCAGTCGAAGTGGCCGGAAGTTGACCCGCGTATTTGACTGGATATTTGTTCGGATGGGTTTGCGGAAGGCTGAAGAGTAGAGAAAAGCACCCTATTCTCTTGATCCAGGATAATAAACTCTGTGTCGGCAGGTAGAGCAGTTTCGTATCCCATAAACCACAGATAAAATGGATCTATCTCGGCAAGGAGTATATGGCTGTCATCAGAATCCGGATCGACGGCAAGACCGAGAATTATGAGGGGAGTTCGATCATCGTGAACACCGGTTTTCAGAAGAGATTCACCCGCGTGCATGATTTTTTTTTCTTCGGGTGTGAATTCGAATTTTTGGGAGATTTTTCCATACAAGGAAACCGGCTCCCCCATGTCTGAATAAACCGAGATTCCTCTGAACCTGTCTTTTTGAAACGCTCCGTCACCGAAAAGGGACATTGCAGAGGATCGTTCGGTGGGTTCTTTGAAATCTGACGCCACTCTTATCATGTCGCTTTCGAGAATCAACAGGCGTTCATAGATCGCCATCGACATGGTTTTGCTTATGTGGTGAAGCCTAGTCAGGCTCTGTTCCCGGAGATGGTTCGTGACCTTGTTGAAAGAAAGGATGGCCAGTGTTGCGATCGGGAGCAGCGCACACAGGACAAAAAGAGATGCGATGCGTTGGGCTACTTTGCTTTTGAGAAAGGTCTTTTTAATCTTCATGCTTCCGCATCAGTATTTGTGGGCAAGCCCGAAATAATCCCCATCGCTTGCGCGGACGATATCATCCCAACTGGCATGGGCTGTAAGGGGAGCCCTGGATTCTTCGTCTTTTCCCAAGCTGTAAAGGTCATAATCTGTGTTTATGGGAATCAGAAACCTGTCTTTGCGCCACTTTCCCTGAATTTCGTTTTTTTTCTTCCCGAGAATGACCAGATATTCGTAGGGATTTCCCCAAGGATCGGTCAGATTTAATGGCTTAGAATTCTGGTTGAGTTCTTCGAGAGTCTCAGGAAGGGAACCGTTATCGGTGAGAAAGTCGTCCAGTTCCCGAGATATCTTGACGATGTCTGTTATGGCTCGATTGGTTCTTGCTTTTTCCAGCAAGTTGGTGTAGCTGGGAACCATCAGGGCGAGCAAAGTCCCGATTATTGCGACGATCAGGAGGACCTCGATCAAAGTGAAAGCTTTCCTGTTAGTTCCTCTCATCTATCTGAACCTATTATTCCTTTTTCTGGCTAGCTAGAATATTTTCCGCTTATACTAAGAAGATTTTGTCAAAGAGAGGGTGTGATAAAAATCGCCTTTTAAGGCTATTTGCAGGGTGAATTATGTGAGCTGTCCCTCACCCCCAAAGATGAGGGGGGAAATTCGTGAATTCTATTAATCGTCAGGAGTTTACTTTTCCTGTTGAATCCAGGATTTGATCTCCTCGAGAGAAGGGATCCGGCCATGGCTTTTGACTTTTCCGTTGATGACCAATCCAGGAGTGCCAAAAACGCCATATTTGGCGATCTCCTTGATGTCTTTGACCTTTTGAACGTCTGCAGCCACGCCCAGTTCGGCGAGGACATTCATGGTGCGTTTTTCGACTTCGTTGCAGCGGGGGCACCCGGTGCCTAAGATCCTGATATCCATTTTTTGCCTCCTGAGGAAGAATTCATCTGGATCGAGCTGTTTATTTTCATGCGATAACGCCATAGATCAATCCTGAAATGGTGGCCATGACGACCACCAAAAGGACGTACACAACTGTTTTTTTCGTTCCGATTACGCTCCGGATGACCAGCATATTGGGTAGGGAAAGAGCCGGTCCGGCCAACAGAAGAGCTAGAGCTGGTCCTTTTCCCATTCCCGCGCCAAGAAGGCCTTGCAGGATGGGAACCTCGGTCAATGTGGCAAAATACATAAACGCTCCGGCGACAGAAGCAAATAGGTTGGCGCCCAAGCCGTTTCCTCCGACCCATCGGGCCACCCATTCGTTCGGGATCAAGGCCTCATGGCCGGGTCTTCCCAACAGGAAACCGGCGACCAGAACGCCGGCGAACAGGAGAGGAAATATTTGTTTGGCGAATATCCAAGTGGACAATGTCCACTCCTTGCGCTCCGCTTTGTCGATCCAGGCAAATATCATCCAAGCAAGGTAGAGGAGCAATAGGGTGCTGATCACCCACTTTGCGCTGTAAACAAAGGCCCAGATGCCTCCTTCTGTTCCCGGTCTTGCCCAGTTGACGAACACCAAAATGGCCACCATTGTCGCAAAATACAGGGTCGTTTTCCAGAGGGGGCGTGATTCCGGCTCCTCTTCTACCACGATGTCTGGCTGGGTGTCCATGGCATCGGGTTTTTTCTCGAAAAGGATATGCATGATCCACCCGATGAGGACCGCAAATCCGATCGCCCCCACGGCTCTGGCAAAGCCTAGTTTGGCCCCTAGGACCTTGGCTGTCAGAATGATGGCCAGCACATTGACAGCCGGTCCGGCATACAGAAAGGTCGTTGCCGGTCCTATCCCGGCACCGCGTGTGTATATACTGGCAAAAAGGGGGAGCACCGTACAGGAGCAAACGGCCAAGATCGAGCCGGAGATAGACGCTACCGAATAGGACAGAATTTTCCTGGCTTGAGCGCCGAAATATTTGATCACGGAGGCCTTTTTGATAAAAACAGAAATGGCTCCTGCGATAAAAAAGGCCGGGATCAAACAGAGCAACACATGTTCACGGGCATATTCCTGAAGCAGGGAAAAGGCTTCAATAAGGGCCCTTTGAACATTCAGCTGGTCAAAAGGAATAAAAAAAGCCGCCAAAAACACGGCGACGAAAATCGACAGGATCCATCGGTCTTTCATAGGCCTGTCCTCCCGATCGTGTCCAGTGACTTCCGGATTTGTTTTTTAAGGCAAATTTTCAGATTGGCTTTATCTTGTTTGATTTTGTTCGATTGTTGCAAATCCTCCTCGAAGCATGGATTTAATAGAGATTCGAGTCTTTGCCTGATTCCATTCGGTAGAGTGTAAACGATCCATTTGCCATCTCGGATATCTTCGACCAACTCAGCATCCCGCAATATTCTGAGCTGATGCGATATTCTAGATTGTTCCATATCCAGAATAAACATGAGCTCGCAAACGCAGAGGTCTTTTTCCAGCAATAAATTGACGATTCTCAAGCGCGTGGGATCGGAAAGGGCTTTGAGTGTTTTGACAGTTTTTTTCATGTTAAATAAATATATGAACATATTATCATATAAAAAGCTTGAGCGCAATCGTTGCCGCCTCAAATAAAATAAATTGGTGAAAGGGTATCCTGTCCCCGATTTAAAAGATGTTTTCTTCGGCTTTGATGATGTCCAAGAGCATCTGGTTTTTATCTGAACGGCTTTCGCCGATACTGGTGACATAAATCGCCGGATCATCGACGACCGGGCATTTATTTTGGCAAATGCCACAGCCTGTGCATTGATCAAGATCTATCAGTGGCGCGAGGGGAGTCTTGATGATCCCGTCCAAACGTTCAACTTCGATCTTCTGGAATTTAATCGCTTTTGGAGAAACCGGACAATGTTCCTCGCACACGATGCAGGGATCACCGAATTTCCAAGGGATGCAGCGATTCCGGTTCACCCACGCTGTGCCGATCTTGAGCTCGTTTTTTTCTTCGATGGTTAGCTCTTTTATGGCTCCGGTGGGACAGACCTGGGTGCAGAGAGAGCAGTAATAATCGCAGTAGCCGATCTTTGGGTCGAGTCTGGGCGTCCAGATGCCTTCTGGGCCAGCTTCTGAAAGCACAGGTTGCAGGGCGTTTGTCGGACAGACCTTCATGCATTCCCCGCACTTCACACATTTCTGCAGAAACTGATCTTCAGGAAGGGCTCCAGGGGGGCGGATCAGCCTCTCCGACGCTCTCTGTCGCGCAGGAGTGAGGCGGAAAAAGGGCATGGCAAAAAATCCCAGAAAGGAGGTGAACAGGAGTTTCCGGCGGGAAAGATTGATGGATTCAATTTTTTCAGCGGCGAACTTGCCGGGAAATTGGATAGCGTTTGTCGGACAGATGGCGCTGCAGGTAAGACAATACACGCATTCCGAGCTTTTCCATCCCTCATTCGGAAATGGATTGGCCTGGGTCTGGCATTGAATCGTGCATAGCCCGCAATCGATGCACCTTTCTTTGTCGATTTTGAGGTCGAAAAGGTTCCACCTTGAGACGAGGCCGAGCAAAGCTCCTAGAGGACAGATATACCGGCACCAGAATCTTTCGCGGACCATGTTCAGGAGGATGATGCCGATGAATATGGAGCCGATAAAAAATCCCTGGAGAAAGATGGCGTTGATGTTCAGGTTCTCGAAAAATTGGATCATGGGATCGCCGATCCCGGTCAAGTTGAGCTGATAGAACAATCCGATAAACGCCGATAAGCCGTAGCTCAAGGCCGGCAATACGCCCACGACGATCGAGCGGTATAGAAAAGAGAATGGATCGAAGATACCCACCACATCTAGGGTGAAAAGGGCGCTTACCAGGATAAAGATAAGGATGTAATACTTCCAAACGGTGTGGTTATCCTGGAGTTTTTTCGGGCGGTGTAGCTTTGTTTTTTTAAACAGGAATGAGAAAAACTGGTGCAGAGACCCCAGGGGACAGACCCATCCGCATGCCACTCGCCCCAAGAAAAAAGTCACGGCAAGGGTTATGACAGCAGGCCAAAAGGCGATAAAGAAGGCTCGGGACGCGATGGTTGTCGTCAGGGCCAATAAAGGATCCCAATGAAAAAAACCTTCCACGTTGGAAATGTAATCCTCCCCCGGGAACCGGGTTTTGAGAAGAAGGATGAAAAATAATCCGAAAAAAAAGAGTTGAACGAGAATCCGGATTTTCTGTAAGAGGCGATATTTTTTAGAGCGTTCTTTTTTCAATTTTCAACTTCTCCAAATCGATGCGGCCTATTCCTCTTTCGCTGGCCAGCTTCAAGAAGGGAAGTTCTTCGGGCTGGATGTCAAAAAATGTTGCGCCCAAAGCGTCCACAGCCACATAGTCGACACCGGCCACAACGGTCTTATGGAGTTGAGCATCGGAGAGCCTTCCTCCCTGTGGCCCGTTCTTCAAAAGGATCCGGTAGGCATCCAGAACGGTCAGGGCGGGTTTGAAGAATTTAGCCAGATCTATCATGGCATAATCCAAGCCCTGGTGGAGCTGGTTTCTCGATCCCCCGACTGCTCCCAGCCAATTTTTAAGACCCATTGTCAACCGCGACAAACTGTGCGTCTTGGCGATTGGAACATTGATGATTTTATCCGCTTCCACAAAATCGGTATAAACTTCCCATTCTTTGAACCATTCACCGTTTAGAGCCATTTTTTTCAAGTGGTGAGGATTGACAAAGGGGACCTTTGCTCCGGCTTCCTTGGCTGCCTCGGCAATGCCCGATCGGGCATAAGTTCTCTGGGAAGGATTGATCGTGTTATCCATAACGATGACCTGCTTGGCATCCGCTTCTACACAAAGCTCGACAATGGCTTTGACCACTTCAGGATTGGTGCAAGCAGCCTGTTCTGGCGTCCGGTCCCATCCGATGTTGGGCTTGATGATGACCACATCTCCCTTTGCAATGAAACGCTTGATCCCCCCGATGGCCGCGATAGCCTCTTTGGTTATTTGGCCCGGAGAGTCTCCTTGGATCATAGCCAGATCGGGGAGTCCTCCTTCTTGAGCCAACAGACGTGACGGAACACCGGCGAGCAGGCTTCCGATAGCCACGTTCTTTAAAAAATCTCTTCTTTTCATTTCATATTCCTTTCCCCAGAGAATTCAGGTACTCCTTGATGCCGCTGTATATCCCCTGGGCGATGTATTGGCGATACTGGGCGTTTTTAAGCCTCGTTTCCTCCTTGGAATTGCTCAAGTAGGAGACCTCGACCAGGATAGAGGGCGTTTCTGCTCCTATTAGAACCCAGAAGGGCCCTCCTTTGTATCCCAAGTCTTTGACGTCTTTATATAGTTTTTGGAGGCTCAATACCAGGTTCTTCTGGATGTCATTCGCCAGTTCTTTGGATTCCATGATTTTGCTGTTTTTGGCGATCTTTTCTAGAATGCTTCGCATCTCGCTGAGGTTTTTTGACGATGTGGCGTTTTCCAGCGCAGCCGTTTCAATAACAGATGGATCTTGACTGAAATTGAGATAAAAGGTTTCCACTCCCGACCGTTTATTGCTCGGATTGGAATTGGCATGCACAGAAATGAACAGATCCGCCTGCTTCTGATTGGCAATCACTGTCCGGTTTTCGACCGGGACATAAATGTCCGTTTCCCGGGTCATGATGACTTCCAAGCCATCGTTAGCACCAAGAAGCTTTTTCAAGCGCTGGCAAATATCCAGAACGATAATTTTCTCCATGGTCCCGCTTCTTCCCATGGCTCCTGGGTCTTTGCCACCGTGTCCGGGATCGATCACGATGCGCTGAATGCCCAAACCCAGCTGTCGGGCCATGCTGTATCCTTCTTTTGTTGGTTGAGCGGGTTGAGGGGGTTTTACTGCTGGCGATCCTGTGTCGATCTCCATTGGGTATATATCGATGACGATCCTGAAGGGATCGAAGGCCGGCCAAACTTGGAAACGTTTGACCTTTGCGAGATCGAGGTCCACGACGACACGGACAGTGTTGGGTGTGCTTTGGGCGATCCGGATCTGGTTGATGTAATCGTTGTTCACTAAATAGGTTTTGTTGTGCAGGATCGGATTGAGCTTTGCCTGGAAGATGTCCACAAATATACGATCCGGCGAAGGCAGTTCGTGAGGGCTATACTCCCTCAGCGAGCCGATGTCCACAACGACCCGGGTAAATGTGGGATGGGTGAAATGGCGGAGGTCGTAGATCTCGACACGTGCGTCTTTTTGGAAGGAAAAAGACGCGGAGAATACGGCAAACAAAAGGATCGCTAGAGCCAGCAACAGTTCTTTTTTCATCATGCTCCAAACTTTTTTAACTTTCCCGCGTGAGCCAACATGAGGGGCATGGCATATATGGCTTGAAATCGTCCCAGATACCCCTGACAACAGGCTCTTTCGGTGAATCGGACGACATCATCTGGCATGGCTGTCGCAGCGTGCAGCAAAAATGGATTGGGATGCCAAGAGTGAGATTTGAGGAGGCAGGGAGTGGAGTGGTCTGATGTGACGACCAACACCTCGGGTTTTTTTCCGTGGAGCCGGGCTATGTACTTATCGGTTTCCTCGATAGCGGCCTTTTTTTTGTCGAAGTTCCCGTCCTCTCCCGCGGCATCGGTTTTTTTGACATGAATGTAGAAAAAATCGTGCTCATCATAGATTTTATCCAGGGTGATGAATAGATCCTCGATCTCGGGACCCACCTCCGCGACGTCCATTCCGACAAGTTTGGCCAATCCTTTGTACATCGGGTAGTTAGCCAGAGCGACTGGCTTGATTTTGTAAAGATCCTGCATGGAAGGAAGGGAAGGATGTTTTGAAAAACCACGAAGCAGCACTGTGTTGGCCGGAGTAGAATCCTTCAGGAATTCCGTCAGATCGTCCAGAAGTGAATTCACAACTTCGGCAGTATGTTGAGCACCTTTTTCTTGAGGTTGGGTGTAAGTCCGGGGCTTGTTTTCTTTTTGAGGGTCAGCATCGCTCAAAGCATCGCTGAGATTTTCGCCGCTGAATTTGACGACAAAACGGTGTTCCTTCCCCGGATATACCGTGATCTTCGGTCCCTCCCGAGAGCTTAAAAAAGCGTTGATCCTTTCACAGAGTGACTCATTTTCGGCTGTTGGGATCCTTCCTGCCCGCCTGTCTGTGATGATATCTCGATTGTGTGTGGCAAAGTTGCCCCGGGCAACCATGTCGTTCTTTCCGACTTCTACGCCCACGCCGAGAGCTTCCAGGATGCCTCTTCCCAGTGTGTATTTTAACGGGTCATACCCGAAGAGGGAAAGATGAGCTGGCCCGCTTCCCGGGGTTATCCCCATAAAAACAGGGTCAGACAGGCCACAGGCGCTTTTGGACGCCAGTTCGTCAAGGTTTGGCGTATGGGCATTCTCCAGTGAGGTTTTTCCATCTCGGGGAAGCCCTCCCACTCCATCCATCACTAGGAGGACGATCTTGGATGGGGTTTCCATGCTTAGATCTGCTGCGATTTTTTCCCAATTCATGTTTTCTCCTGGGTCACGCGTTCATAATTTTCCAGATGTATCATTATAAATTAAATGATAAGGATAGGAAAGCGCTCTCGGTGAAATTATGAAAATTATGAAAGACTGCCCCTAAAATGAAATTCACCCTTTTCATTCGTCCTAGCAATTGTTAGAATCGACGCATGGACAAGGTTTTTGTTCTCGATTTTGGATCCCAATACACACAATTGATAGCCAGAAAGATCAGAGAATTGGGTGTGTATTCCGAGATAATCCCTTTCAATCTTGCCCTATCCAGGATAAAAAAAGAAACACCGAGGGCCCTTGTCCTCTCAGGTGGACCTCAGAGCGTTTACGCTCCCGACTCCCCGAAGATCTCTGCGGAGATTTTTCAATTGGGCATCCCTATCCTGGGCATCTGTTATGGCCTCCAGATCATGGCTCATGTTCTGGGAGGAAAGGTCAATCCCTCGAAAAAAAGAGAATACGGCTTTGCATCTCTTGAAGTGAAAGACAAGAAAGGGCTTCTTTCAGGCATTGAAGATGGGAGCCAAGTGTGGATGAGCCATGGGGACAAGGTTGAGGATGTCCCTCATGGCTTCATGATCTCCGGAGTGACCTCCAATTGCCATGCAGCGGTTATCGAATCTAGAGAAAAGAAAATTTTCGGCGTTCAGTTCCATCCGGAGGTGATTCATACTACCCAGGGCTTACGTATTCTTGCCAATTTTCTTTATCGGCAGGCCGGTTTTAAAAAAGATTGGAAGATGGGCTCGTTTATCGAGAAAAAAGTCCAGGAAATTCGTGATCAGGTCGGAAAAGAAAAGGTCATTTGTGGCCTGAGTGGGGGAGTGGATTCGCTTGTGGCGTCTCTGCTGATCCACAAGGCGATAAAAAACCGGCTCACATGCATATTTGTCGATAATGGCCTCCTGCGTAAAGGTCAATTCCAGGAATTGCTCAAGAGCTTCAGGCATCGATTTGCGCTAAACGTAATCGGCGTGGATGCCTCGGAGTCCTTCTTGGAGAAGCTCCAGCGGGTCATATCTCCGGAGAGGAAGAGAAAGATCATAGGCAAGGAGTTTATTCGGATCTTCGAACAGGAATCCGAAAAAATCGGCAAAGTGAAATTCCTGGCGCAAGGAACGATCTATCCCGATGTCATCGAGAGTAATCCTGTCAAGGGTCCTTCCTCGAAAATTAAATCCCATCATAACGTCGGGGGTTTGCCAAAAAATTTACGTTTTCAGCTGGTGGAACCGTTGAAAGAGCTGTTTAAGGATGAAGTCAGGGAGTTGGGCAGGGAGCTGGGAGTGGAGAAGGATTTTATCCTTCAGCATCCCTTTCCAGGGCCAGGACTGGCCGTGAGGATAGTCGGGGAAGTAACACGAGAGAGGCTGAAGATCATCCGGGAAGCCGATGAGATCTTGATCCAGGAAATAAAAAAAGCTCGTCTTTACAATAAGCTCTGGCAGGCCTTCACGGTTTTATTGCCGGTCAAATCCGTGGGGGTGATGGGCGACCAGCGTACCTACCAGAGAGTGGTGGTGCTCCGGCTGGTTCGCAGTGTGGATGGGATGACGGCAGATTGGTACCCAGCCGAATCCCATGTGCTCTCCAGAATATCCAGCCGAATCGTCAATGAAGTGGATGGAGTTAACCGCGTCGTGTATGACATAACCACAAAACCTCCGGGAACTATTGAGTGGGAATAAGAATGGACTCGACTTTCATTCACCTTCACAACCATTCAGAGTTCAGCATTCTCGATGGAGCCATCAAGACCTCTACCCTTGTGGATGCGGCCTATCAAAACAAGATGCCTGCTGTGGCCCTCACCGATCATGGCAATATTTTCGGCGCGGTGGAGTTTTTTAGGCAAGCTAAAGAGAAAAAGATCAAGCCCATTCTTGGCTGTGAAATCTATGTGGCACCCGAAAGCCGGTTCGACAAATCACCCGAGAATAAAGGGCCAAGGCATTTCCATCTTGTCCTCCTTGTCAAGGATGAACAGGGATACGAGAATCTCTGCCGGCTCCTCACCAAAGCGTATTTGGAAGGTTTTTATTACAAACCTCGCATAGATAAAGAGCTGTTGGTTCAACACAGCGAAGGATTGATCGGCTTCTCGGGCTGTCTTAAAGGGGAGATCAGCTATTACCTGGGTCTGGGACTGACAGATAAGGCTGAGGAAACAGCGTTAGAATATGCTGCGTTTTTTGCTCCTGGGGATTTTTATATCGAGCTCATGGACCACGGGATCCCCGTGCAAAAGGAAGTCAATCCCCTTCTCGTGAGGCTGGCTAAAAAACTCAACCTTCCCCTTGTCGCAACGAACGATGTCCATTATGTTCACAAAGAAGATCATGAAAGCCATGATATCCTTCTGTGCATCCAGACAAACAAAAAAGTCACGGACCAGGATCGGATCCGCTTTTCCACCCAAGAATTTTATTTCAAGAAGCACGAGGAAATGATGGAACTTTTCCGGGAAATGCCGGAAGCCATCTCCAATACAACCAAAATAGCAGCCAAGTGCAACTTCGACTTTCCTCATTCGGGATATTTTCTGCCGAGTTTCACACCTCCAGATGACAGTTCCCTTGAAGAATATTTTGACAAGGTCATCCAGCATGGATTCGAGGAGAGGATGGCGGCATTGGCTCCTCGGATCGAAAAGGGAGAGCTCCCCGGGCGCAAGGCGTATAAAAAAAGGTTGGAGAAGGAAGTCCGCCTCGTTAAAGAGATGGGATTCGAAGGATATTTTTTGATCGTCTGGGATTTGATCCGAGAAGCACGGTCGAGGGGAATCCCTGTGGGGCCAGGAAGGGGATCGGCGGCTGGCAGTCTTCTCGCTTTTTCATTGGGGATCACGGCAATCGATCCTCTAGAGTACGAACTCCTGTTCGAGCGATTTCTGAATCCCGAGCGCATAAGCCTTCCTGATATCGATATCGATTTTTGTGGAAGACGAAGGGAGGAGGTAATATCCTACGTCACGGAGAAATTCGGGCGGGAGAATGTTTGCCAGATCATCACCTTCGGAACCATGGCGGCTCGCCAGTCCGTCCGGGACGTGGGGAGAGCTCTGGAGGTTCCCCTCCCTGAGGTGGACAGCATAGCCAAGATGATCCCCCCGTTCGGTCCGGACTCATCGATAGCAGGAGCCTTGAAAAACATTCCCCAGCTCCGAGAGAAGAGAGACAAGGATGCAAAGATCGCTCATTTGTTGTCGGTGGCACAGAAGCTAGAGGGACAGGTTCGTCATCCTTCTATCCATGCTGCCGGGATTGTCATTACCCCCAAACCCCTAGTGGAGTTCATGCCCCTCTATCAATCTGTCAAGGGGGAGATAACCACACAATTTCCCATGGGAGACATCGAGGCTATCGGGCTTTTGAAGATGGACCTGCTGGGCCTGCGCAACCTCACCGTGATCCAGGATACGGTGGACTTGATAAAAGGGGACAACGGCGAAGAGCTCGATATGGATCACATTTCACTGGATGATCCAAAAACTTTCGAGGTATTCCAATCCGGAAACACAGACGGAGTGTTCCAGTTCGAGAGCTCAGGGATGAAAGATCTTCTGCGGAATTACAAACCGGAATCGCTTAGAGACCTGATCGCTATGAATGCTCTCTACCGGCCTGGCCCCTTGCAAAGCGGTATGACGGATGAGTTCGTCAAACGCAAAAATCACCCTGAGCGGATCACCTATGAGTTTCCGGAACTGGAGCTCATCCTCAAGGAAACCAAAGGGATCATCGTCTATCAAGAACAGGTGATGCAGATCGCCACCGAGCTTGCAGGATATTCCATGGCCGAAGCGGACCTCTTGAGAAAAGCCATGGGAAAAAAGATAACCTCTGTGATGAAAGCACAAAAACAGAGATTCGCCAAGGGTTCCAAAGAAAAAGGCCTCTCGCCAGCCAAATCCAACAAGATTTTCGAGCTGATCAAACATTTCGCTGGGTACGGATTCAATAAATCCCACAGTGCTGCCTATGCTTTTTTGGCCTACCACACGGCCTATTTGAAGGCCCATTATCCTGTCTATTTTATGGCTGCCCTCCTGACATCAGAGGCTGAGCGGGGTGCGACTTCCCAAGTGGTCAAATACATGAACGAGTGCAAAGAGATGGGGATCGATGTGCTTCCTCCAGATATAAATGAAAGCGATTTCAATTTCACTGTTTCCGAAGGAAACATCCGCTTCGGGCTCTCAGCCGTAAAGAATGTGGGAGAGGGAGCCATCAGGGACTTGATCCGCACACGGAATAAAAAAGGAAGATTCTCCTCTCCTTTCGATATTTTCGATGACGCGAACCCCAAAACCATAAACAGGAAAGTGATCGAGAGCTTGATCAAAGCAGGGGCGCTCGATTCCTTGAATTGGAAAAGATCCCAGATGTTTCATCTTGTGGACAGCATGATTGCCTACTCCCACGAGATCCAGAAGATCAAATCCTCCAAACAAAATCTTTTGTTCGGTCGCAGCCATGTCGAATCGCCCCAAATCCCTCCTGAGGTGCAAGAAATGAGGGAATGGGATGAATCCCTGCTGCTCTCTTATGAGAAGGATGTTTTGGGTTTTTACATCACGGGGCACCCGTTGACCCATTATGGGAAGCAGTTGAACCGCCTTGTCTCCCACTCTATCGACCAGCTGGATGATGAGTTGGATTTTAACAGCGAGATCAAAGTTGCGGGTATCA
Source organism: uncultured Eubacteriales bacterium (assembly GCA_964538085.1). Taxonomy (GTDB): domain Bacteria; phylum Acidobacteriota; class Aminicenantia; order Aminicenantales; family Aminicenantaceae. Next base: position 122,950 of record CAZIDF010000003.1, read on the forward strand.
TCTCGTCCGTGAAACAGCTGAAGACCAAAAAGGATGAAAGAATGGCCACGCTGCAGTTGGAAGATCTGAGCGGTCGCATCGAAGTGGTCGTCTTTCCTGATAGTTACCAGAAGAATTATGAATATTTGAGAGAGGACCAACTTGTTTGGATCAAAGGCAAATTTTTAGGAGAGGGAGAGAGCCGGCGAATTCACTTATTGCAGATCATGCCTTTGGGAGAGGCCTTCCAGAATCAGGCAAAAAGAGTGCTGTTGAGAATTTTCCTTCCGGGCATCGAAGAAACGGTTTTCGAAGAGCTGAAAATCATCCTGGATAAATACAGGGGACCCTGTCCCGTGTTCTTCGAACTGGAAGCGCCTCATTCTTATCGGATGGTCGTTCAATCGAGGGAGATTCAGGGTGTCATCCCGTCTGAAGAACTCACCAAAGATGTCGAGAATTTGCTCGGTGAAAAATCGGTGCTCATCGAATACAAATAGGGTCGTTTTGTGAAAATTCAATTTGACAACGGGTTTAGACTTTATATACCTTTTATCTCTAAGGCCTATGAATTATAAAATACTCGTAGCCGACAGTTCTCCTTCCATCCAAAAGATCATCCGAATGTCCTTCCCTGCCGAAGAGTTCGAGATATTTTTTTTTAACGATGGACAGGAAGTCCAGGATTCGTTAAAGCAAATAAATCCCGATGCCATCCTCATGAATCTTTCCCTTCCCCAGAAAGATGGGTATGATTTGGGTGAACACATCAAGAATCAAGAAGAACTTGTGCAGGTTCCCCTCATACTGATCAAGGACGCTTTTGAACCATTGGATAAAGATAGATTGGAGAGCTTAGAATTCGATGAGCTTGTCCAAAAGCCATTCGATTCCGATGCCCTGGTTCAAAAAGTGCGATCGATCATCGAAAAGAGAAAAATCCCGATGACGCTTCCTGAGGAGCCTGTTTGGGATGAAGAGGCTGCAACAGAAATGAAAGTCGAATTGGACGAGACAATCCGAGAACTGGTCAAACAGGAAATTCTCAGCGTGGAGAGAGAACTGGAAAAAAGGATCAAAGCCCGGATTCTGGCAGAGCTCAAAATGTGGTTGATCGACAACCAAAAAAAATAAGGCCGTCCCTTTTGGCATTCAATCCAAGTTTCTGATTTCAAAAAATATCCATTACCTGCTAAAATAAGGCTCTGTATTTAAGGATAGGTGCATGAAAGAAAAAATCGAATTGGCCAAAGCCTATGACCCTGAACCTGTCGAAGACAAGTGGTTGAGTCATTGGGAAAAAAATCGTGTTTTTACGCCAAAGACCACGGGTACAGAGAAAAATTTCTCGATGGTCCTGCCCCCTCCGAACGTCACCGGTTCACTTCATATGGGGCACGCTTTGTGTTTCACGTTGCCCGATATTATAGTCCGTTGGAAAAGGATGCAGGGATATAACACCCTTTGGCTTCCAGGCACAGACCATGCCAGCATTGCTGTCCACAATGTTATCGAGAAGAGCTTGGAAGAGAAAGGCCTGTCGAGAGAAAAACTCGGTAGAGAAAAATTCATGGAGATCGCGTGGGATTGGAAGCAAAAATATGGAGGGGTGATCGTCAACCAGCTCGTTAAACTGGGCACATCTCTTGATTGGACACGCGAGAGATTCACGCTGGATGAAGGCTTTCACAGAGCTGTCGTGCGCGTATTCGTCGATCTTTACAACGAGGGGCTGATCTACAGGGATTATTATTTGGTGAACAAGTGTCCTCATTGTGCCACGGTTCTTTCGGATATCGAGGTCGAGCATAAAGAGCTAGCCTCGAAACTCACATACATCAAATACCCCGTTGTGGGCACTGAGGATTTTATTGTCGTGGCCACGACCCGTCCTGAAACCATGCTGGGAGATACGGCTGTAGCCGTTCATCCGGAGGATGAGCGCTATTCCCGCTATGTGGGACAAAAAGTGCTTCTCCCTCTTCAGAACAAGGAGATTCCTGTCATTTCTGATGAGCAAGTGGAGATGGATTTTGGAACCGGGGCTGTCAAGGTCACACCTGCTCATGACCCTGTGGACTTCGAATTGGGGAAACGCCACAACCTCGAGCAAGTCATCGTCATCGATGGATTCGGAATCATGACAAAGGAGGCGGGGGAAGAATTTGCAGGCCTTGACAGATTTGCGTGCCGGGACCTGGTGCTTGCCCGGCTTGAAGAGCAGGGCCTGATAGAAAAAAGCGAAGACTATCATCATGCTGTGGGCCATTGTTATCGGTGCAAAAACATCATAGAACCCAATCTCTCCTGGCAGTGGTTTGTCAAGGTCGAGCCTTTAGCGAAAGATGCTATCCGGGTCGTGGAAGAGGGAGAGATCGAATTCATCCCGTCCAACTGGGCCAAGACCTATTTTGAATGGATGTACAATATCCATGATTGGTGTATTTCCCGGCAACTCTGGTGGGGTCACAGGATCCCGGCTTGGTATTGCCAGGATTGTGACGAGATAATCGTAGCCGAGTCGGTTCCTGAAAGATGTGGCAAGTGCCAAAGTACAAACCTTGTCCAAGAAGAAGATGTTTTGGACACCTGGTTCAGCTCAGCCTTGTGGCCCTTCGCCACCCTGGGTTGGCCTGATGAAACAGAGGACCTAAAGACCTTTTACCCCACAGACCTGATGTCCACGGGATTCGATATCATCTTTTTCTGGGTGGCACGGATGATCATGATGGGATTGAAGTTTGCCGGAGATATTCCTTTCCGGCATGTGTTTATCAACGGGCTGGTGAGGGATTTCAAGCGGCGCAAGATGAGTAAGTCCGAAGGAAATAGCATCGATCCGCTGGAAATGATGAAAAAGTACGGGACAGACGCTTTGAGATTTACCCTGACAGCTCTTGCCATTCCCGGGATGGATATTTCTCTCAGTGAGGAAAGGATGGCTGGTTACCGGGCATTCGTGAACAAGATCTGGAATGCTTCCCGGTTCGCCTTGATCAACCTGCAAGAAGAAGAACCGGAACTAAAGGAAGAAGAGCTCACTCTGGCGGACAGGTGGATAAGGAGCCGTCTAACCCAGGCAATCGCTGACACAAACGATGCTCTTGAGGAGTACAAGTTTTACGAGGCGGCCGACAAAATATACCACTTTGTGTGGCATGAATTTTGCGACTGGTACATCGAACTGGTCAAACCGAGCTTGAAACTAGGGAACCGTACGAGTCTGGCCGTGCTTATCGATACCCTGGATCAAATACTGCGGCTTCTCCACCCGATCATGCCCTTTGTGACCGAAGAAATCTGGCAACACCTGCCTTCGGAAGGTATATCTCTGGCTCTGGCTGAATTTCCGATCCCGGATGAGCGAAGGGTAGATAAGGGAGAAGAGAAGGCCATGAAGGTGCTCCAAAATGCCATCGTTGAGCTGAGAACCCTTAAGGCTGAAAACCAAATTCCCATGAAACAAAAAATAAGGCTGTGGGTCAAATGCGGCGAACAGGAAGAAAAGGCTATTCACACCCACCAAGCTTATTTTGAAGTATTGGCGAAGGTCGAGAGCCTGGAGATTCTGGAAGAGTTTCCCAAAGGCCAAATGATGCTGAAGGGAGTAGCCGGCGGGATAGAGATGGCTATACCCCTTGAGAAAGGTCTGGTCGATTTCGAAAAGGAAAAACTACGTTTGGAAAAAGAACTGACTAAAATACAAACGGAGATAGAAAAAATAGAAAACCGGCTGGGGAATAACGCGTTTGTGGAAAAAGCACCCAAAGAAGTCGTGGAAGAAGCAAAAACACGGCTGCAAGAACTGCAAGACCGGAATAAAAGGGTTGGCGAGAACCTGGAGCACATTCAGTCGCTCATTTAGAACATCTTATCTATCGTTTTTTTTATTCAATATTCTTTGTGTAGCCCCATAAATTATTTTATATTAGTATCACACAGGAGGCTTGATATGATATTGGCGGTGGATATAGGAAACACGAATATAGCCCTGGGTGTATTTGATGGAAACTATCTTATCCAGCACTGGAAAATAAGGTCGGAGAGGGAAAAAACGAGCGATGAGTATGAAATCACTCTTCTCAATCTGTTGTCCCTTGCCCATTTAGAGGTGAAAAACATCGGATCTGTCATCATATCCAGTGTCGTCCCTCCGCTCACCCCGGTTTTTCAGAGCCTGAGCCAAGATCTCTTGAAGGTGAATCCCATGGTGGTGGGTCCTGGCCTCAAGACCGGGATGCCCATTCTGTATGAGAATCCCCAAGAAGTGGGCGCCGACAGAGTGGTGGCTTCGGTGGCCGCTTTCGAAAAATATGGGGGGCCTGCCATCATCGTCGATTTCGGAACGGCCACGACATTCGATGCCATTTCTAAAGAGGGGGAGTATTTAGGGGGCGCCATCGCACCGGGGATCCAGATTGCGGCCGAGGCTCTCTACCTCAAGACAGCTAAGCTCCCCCGTATCGAGATAAAAAAACCCAAAAATGCTGTGGGAAGGACCACTGTCACGAGCATGCAGTCGGGCCTGTATTTTGGTTATATCGGACTGATTGCCAATATCATCGAGGAAATTTCCAAAGAGTTGGGGGAAGACATAAAAATCACGGCCACAGGAAGTTTTGCTTCTCAGATCTATCCGGATCTCGTGTTGATCGAATATCTTGAGCCATTTCTGGTGCTGGAGGGTCTCAAGATCATTCATGACCGGAACAAAACGTGATGAAGCGAGAAGAAGAGGAAACCAGCCGGTATTTCCAGGCTGTTTCCCGCTTTTTTCTTGAACAACGCGGATCCCCATTTTTCCTCTCTTCCCAGGAGGTAGAAAAAATAAGAGAATGGAAAAATTTGGGTATACCTCTTCAGATCGTTCAGGAGGGGATCAAAGATTGTTTTATGGCCATCAGGAGAAAACCAGGCCGCAAAGGTGGAGTTTTATCCCTTGCTGTCTGTCATGCATTTGTTTTGCATGGCTACGACGCTCACAAACAGAGATGGGTCGGCGGTCAAAGAAAACCTGCCCGTAAGGAAGACAAGCGAGATAAATTGAAAAAAGCGGTCGAAAGTTTTTTACTTTCCTGTCCAGAAAATTTCCCTGCTATACGGAAAGTTTTTTCTCGAGTGCTGGAACTGCCCTTGAAGGATTCAGATGAGCAGATTCTCGAAAAAATGGAGTGCGAGGTGGAGGCGCTTATTATCGGGATGGCATCTGAAACGGACCGAGAACAGATCCAAAATGAGGTTATGGCTGAGTTCGGAGACCAAAATGTGCGTGAACGGGACAGGATCCAAGATCTGAAACTGATTAAACACATCCGCAAAAAATACGCCATTCCCCATATTCCCTTGTATTACTACTGATCGAACTTTTTATGAATAGCGCTTCCCTCTCAAAGAGCAAAAGATATATTCATCTCTAACCAGCCGAATTATAGCTATTACGGATAACAGATAAATCAACTTGCCTGCAAATTGTTGCAGCCATAAAGTTGCAGAGGATTCGCCCAAAAAATCGATTGGTCTTTTCAGCCAAGGAAATTTTTTTATCGACCATTTTTCTAAGCTGTTTTAGGCTAATTTTTTAAAAACTGTAGGCAACTCACATGGCCTAAAGATTACTAACAATTTAGAAGCCTTTGGGCACTTATAACACGGTTTGCATTCATTCTGTAATAAATAAGATAAAGCTTTTTCAAATTGAAAACGCCAGGTCCACTTTTAAAGAACTGACAGCAGACCTGGCGATAGAGATTCAATCAAGTCGGTTCCATGTCTTTCCCGCGCCCAATCAAATTCTCACGGAAAAATCCCTCTTTCCTTGTAGACCATCTCCAGCCGATACAGGGCTACGATCTGAGCGGCCGTGCGCCAATCGACCTTGTATTTCTCTGCGGCATCGCGCACTCTCTCGTAGGCACTGACGATGATCTTCTTCAATTTGGAGTCGACCTCGTCGAGTTCCCAGAATTCACTCCTTTTGTTTTGCAGCCATTCAAAATAGCTGACTATGACTCCACCAGAATTGCATAAAATATCCGGAATCACTTCAATATTTTTCCGTTGCAGGACCTTATCTCCTTCTTCGTCTGTGGGGCCGTTAGCGCCTTCGGCGACGAGTTTGACATTCAACAGTTCAGCCGTGTCTCCACTGATGGAATTCTCCAGGGCGGCGGGGATAAATATGTCGGCTTTTGTGTTGAAGAAAACTTCATGATCGATGGCCTGTGCTTTGGGATAATCGACCACACCTCCATGTTCTTTGACATACTGGGCCAAATCATCGGGATCGATCCCTTCTTTGTTCCTAACAGCACCCGTTACATCTTCCACCGCAATGAGCTTCGATCCATTCTTCTTCATCAATCGGGCAGTCCATGATCCCACATTCCCATATCCCTGGACCATATAAGTCGCTCCCTTCAAGTTGAATCCATGATCCTGGGCCCATTTTTCAATACAGAAGACAATGCCCTGGCCGGTCGCCTTTTCCCGACCCACACTCCCGCCCGATTCGATCGGCTTCCCTGTGACGACATGGATGCAGCGGTTCCTCTCGTCAGGGGCGATGGTGGACATGTAGGTATCCTGAATCCAGGCCATAATCTGAGGGTTTGTGTTTACATCGGGTGCAGGTATGTCATATTCCGGTCCGATGTTGTTTCCTAGAGCGAACGTGAAGCGCCGTGCGATTCTTTCGAGCTCCTTTGGACTGAAATCGGCGGGATCTATCTGAATTCCACCCTTAGCGCCGCCGAAAGGGATGTTAACTATCGCTGTCTTCCAGGTCATCATGGTCGCCAGCGCTCTGATTTCATCGATATCGACCATAGGATGGAAACGAAGCCCCCCTTTAAAAGGTCCCAGCGCGTTATTGTGCTGGACGCGGTATCCAGTCAACATCTTGACATGACCGTCATTCATCGTAACCGGGAAATGAACGACCAACTCGTTCATGGTCTCAGCCATGATCTTGCAGATGTCCCTGTCGAAATTGTTGACATTTTGAGCCTTTTCGAGAAGTTTGAGCACATTCTTGTGTAGACTGCTCTTTTTAAAGATTTTTGCTCTGAAGTGTTCGCATCGCCAGACTCCGATTTCCGGTTTTGGAAGGCCACACAAGCTCTGAAGATCACATTGATTGCAGAGCCCTTTGAATTTTCTTCTTTCTTCTAGTCCAGGCCGGCCATGCTGGTAATATAAAAGCTTCCATTCTTTTGATGTTGAGAGAAGTTTTAAACCCTGTCTGTTTTCCTGTTTGTGTTTTTCCATTGTTACCTCCTGTTCCAACAACGGCTATTGCAGATTCGATGCCAACTTTCTCAACAGGGGCGAGAGGATACAAAAGGCTTAAAAAAATTGGATAGAAATGGACCAGCGGGTAAAAAATATCCAGTTTAGGGAAGTTCGAGATTAGGTGGAGGATTTAAATTTATTCAGTTTTTCCCTGAGAGTCTTGCGGGTGATGCCCAGAATCTTTGCGGCCTGTGTCTTATTCCCATCCACTGTGGACAACACCAGATGGATGTGATCAGCCTCCGCTTCAGCCAGACTCCTATTGGGGCTGATTCCTCTCAATGCCGAGAACCTCATCAGGGAAGGGAGGTCAGGAACATCGATGACATCCCCTTCTGTCATGACTACCAGACGCTGGATGATGTTTTCCAGTTCCCGCACATTTCCGGGCCAGTCATAGTCCTTCAGCACCTGCAGGGCGTTTTCAGAAAAGCGCGGCACAGGCTTCCCGAGTTCCTTGGCAAATTTAACAGAGAAGTTCTGTACAAGCAACAGAATATCCCCGACTCTTTCTCTCAAGGGAGGGATATCCACTGTAATGACATTCACACGGTAGTACAAATCTTCCCTGAATTCGTCTTTCTTCACAAGCGTGAGCAGGTTTTTGTTTGTAGCGGCGATAATTCGCACATCCACTTTCTGGGATTGTCGGGCTCCGACCAAAAAGACTTCTTTATTCTGAAGGATACGCAGAAGCTTGACCTGCATGGACAAGCTTGTCTCGCTTATTTCATCCAGGAAAATTGTGCCGCCATCCGCGGTTTGAAAAAAGCCTGCACGTGTTTCAGTCGCTCCGGTGAAGGCACCCTTGACATACCCAAAGAGCTCGCTTTCGAGCAGATTCTCCGGGATGCCCCCGCAGTTTATCGGAACAAATGGTGCCGATGCGCGCGAGCTGCTGTAATGGATTGCCCTAGCCACCAACTCCTTTCCTGTACCACTTTCTCCCGTTATGAGCACTGTAGCCTGGCTTGCGGCCGCTTTTTCTATGGCAATCCATATTTTTTGCATGGATTCCGCATCTCCTATGATGCCGTGACGGGTTTCCGGAAGTTTGCGGTCCTTTGTATTTGTTATCTTTCTCAAGTGTAGCTTAGCCAATACTCGCTTGACCGCTGAGAAAAGTTCTTCCTCAGTAAAAGGCTTGGAAAGATATTCCTCGGCGCCCGACTTGACGGCATCGACGGCCCCCTCGATCGATGGATAACCTGTGATCATCATCACGCCTGTGTTCTTGTAATTTTCCTGGATGTGCCGGACAAGGCTCAAACCGTTTACCTCAGGCATTTTCAAATCGGTTATGACTAAGTCTACAGGTGAAGATTCGACAATATTAATCGCCTCAACAGCACCCGAGGCAGTAAAAACGAGATAGCCTTTCGATTCCAAGTTTCTCTTCAAGACTTCCAGTATATCCGGGGAGTCGTCCACGACAATAATTTTTTCTTTCTTCGAAGAATCTTTCATTCTAAGTCCCTTCTTTTGCTCCCTCCGGTTCCATATGTGGCAGCTTAATCTTGATTTTTGTCCCCTCGCTGACCTTGCTGTCCACATCAATCGATCCTCCATGAGACGTTACGATTCCGTAGACAACAGACAGGCCAAGGCCAGTTCCCATGCCCACATCTTTGGTTGTGAAAAAGGGTTGGAAAATCTGGCTCATAACGTTCTTTTCCATGCCCACTCCCGTATCTTCTACGATGAGCAAGACAAACTTATCAGAAGCCAGAGTCCTGATTGTAAGTTTGCCTCCGTTTGGCATAGCCTGTATAGCGTTGACAACAGTATTGACCAGAACCTGTGTCATCTGAGACGGGTCAGCCTTAACATCCGGAAGGGAAGGGGACAGCTTACGAAACACTTCAATTCCCTCTTTGGCACATCTCGATTCGAGAAAGAAGAGACCATCCTTAACAATCTGATTCAGGTTCACCCGGATCTTCTGAGCTGGCATCTGCCGGGCGAAGATCATCAATTTCTTGATCACCTCGCGGGCATGGAGTGAAGCTCTCATGATTTTTTCGATGTCTATTTTAGTCTGATCTGATAATCCTGGATCTTTCTGGATGAGTTGGGCAAAACCCAAGATTCCCCCTATGGGCTCGTTCAACTCATGGGCCACTCCCGCGGATAATTGGCCGATTGTGGCTAGCCTATCAGCGTGCCGGAGCTGGACTTGGAGATGTTCTTTATCCTCTTCAATCTGCGTTCTTTCTATGATGAGCACAATTTCCCTGGCTACCGTGTCTATCAAGCTCCTTTCCTCTTTGAGAAAAGGACCCTCATCGAGCTCTGGCCTTTCTTCTCTGTAGGTGACCTCGACAATCCCTTTCTGCAACCCCCCCACGATTATGTTAGCTGTTTGTTTGTGAACGCCCTCCCGATAATGCGGCGTTGCATAAGTTCGATCATCCAGGATAATCCTGGCCGAAGTAATCTCCGGATAAAGCCAGGCTGGGGGCAGAAGCATAACGATTTTCTGGAGAATATCTCTAAGTGTGAGATTTTCTTGTTCAACTATCTTGGCTATGCCGTATAGACATGTCAGTTCCTTGACTCTTTCTCTCAGCTCTACTTGAGTCCTCCTGTAACCGAGAGCCACTTTCAATGTCTGAGCAACTCCCTCGCAAATTTCCACATGCTTTTTTGTGAAGAAATCCCTTGAGTTACTTAACATTTCTAGGAGACCTATGTTTTCTTTCTCAATTCGGATAGGAACCAAAACCACAGATCTGTAATTTGTATGGGCAGCTGACTTCCCTCTGCAAATCTCAGCATCCCCCGTCCAGAAGCTGCCGCTAGGAGTGATGCGAGACAGAAATGAATCATACTGACCAAGAAACACTTTTCTGCTTAGGCGTTCTAGCCATGTGTTTTTTCTCAATTTTGGGATGATCCCTTGCTCCTTTTTGGGAACTCCCTGCATGATTTCAAAGCTAAAGGAATGTTCCTGGGAACGCAGGAGTTCGCTCCTGTAGAATTTTCCCCTTTCCTTAAGCCACATAACTACGCAATCGCTTCCCGACGACTGCATCAGAATTTTGGAAACTTCCTTCAAATAGTCGTGCCTTAACAAGCCGCAGAGGGCAAGATATATGATTTGGTTTGATAAGCCAAGGATGGAATCAAAATCCTTCTTTAAAGGGGATTGAGAGTTAATGGAGTTTGATGGCATCCTAAAATGAACATAGCACACTAAGGAGAATGAGGTCAATTGACAGGCATTCTTTACAAACTACCGCCGCTTTTTATGCCCGATTGCATCCATGAGTTCACATTTTCTGCTTTTTATGCTTTTGAATAATACCCAGTATTGATCCTTCCTTTTTTCTTGAATTAAATGTCTGCTGCTCGACAGTTTGCTGGGGAATTCCCCTAAATTTTGGCTTGCTTCTTCTTTTCATTCTTTCTGCACATGGTAGAAGTGTAGATATATCAGACTTCCCCGGACACTTTATGTTGTTTTGCACGTTACAAAAAGGAGGTCTGGCAGATACAAAAAAAGTCAAGGAGATGTCGAGAATCCGATTGAAATAGGCGGTGATAAACTTTTGTTTTTTCAGGGTAAGGTTGAATAACCTTAAGGCGTACGGTATATTTTATGAATAATTAAAGTATGACGAAAGAAATCCTGTCTTTGCTGAGTAAAAACAAAAACGGCATGAGCCTAGCGAGATTGGCCCGCGAGCTGCGGATTTCTCCTGAGGAAAAAATCTTGCTCCGCAACGACATCAAAAAATTGGAATCTCAAGGGCTAATCCTGAAATTGAGAAAAAAATATTTTGTCCGTCCCAGGTCGAATATCACATATGGACGTTTTACTTCTTCTCCTCGAGGTTATGGATTTGTCATTCCAGAGGAGGAATTTTTAGGAGACATCTTTGTGCCGGCCCAGTATGCCGGAGGGGCCTATCACGGGGATCTCGTCGAAGTTCAGTATAAAGAAAGCGGGAGGAAGGGCAAACCCGAAGGCAGGGTTGTTCGAATCCTCCAAAAGGGGAAACAGAGCCTTCTCGGTCTGAGCAGCGTTCGATCCGGCCAAGTGTTTTTTCTGGCTTTTGCAGCTGTATCTCCACAAGAGGTCCCGATCGATCGCGCGGGACATCCTTTGCCTAACTCCGGGGATGTGGTGAGGGTCCACAGAGACACATTGTGTTTGGAAGAGATCCTCGGCAGTCTGGATGAACAGGGAGTAGATACAAAGGTTATTATCGAGAGATACGATTTAGAGGATGTTTTTTCAGAGGAAGCAATTTTAGAGGCAGAGAAGATACCGGATTCTGCCACTCCCGACCAAAAAAAGGGAAGAGTCGATCATACAAGCTGGCAGACTTTTACCATCGATGGAGATAACGCCCAGGATTTTGACGACGCTGTCAGCATAAAATCACTGCCCAACGGAAATTATCTCCTCGGGGTGCATATCGCCGATGTCGCCGAATATGTCCAACCGGGAACCGCACTGGACAGAGATGCCTCACAAAGAGGGACAAGTGTTTATTTTCCTGACCTCACTCTTCCGATGCTGCCAGAAAAGCTTTCTAACGGCATATGCAGCTTGAGGCCGAGAGAAGAAAAACTCACACTTTCTGTTCTTTTGGAGATCGATTCCGGAGGAAGTGTCCTGGATGTCGATATTCATTCTTCATGGATTAGAACGGTCGAGCGAATGACCTATCACTCTGTGCTGAAAATCATCGAGGGAGATGCGGAGGAACGGAAAAATTTTTCTTCCGAAGTCCCGGACCTTTTGCGGATGAGAGATCTCTCGCTAGTTTTGAGGAAAAAAAGAATAAACGAGGGAGGCCTTGATTTTGACCTGACCGAGCCTGAGCTGGTTTATCGAGGGGGCTCTCTCTCTTCTGTCATCCCGGCCGAGACCAGCCAAGCGCATCACGTTATAGAAGAATTTATGGTCTTGGCGAATGAGGCCGTTGCCCAGTTTCTCTCCTCCAAAAATACCCCCTCGATATTCCGTGTTCATCCCAAACCATTGGCTTCGGATTTGGATGATCTGCGGGAATTATTGTCGTATTTCAACATAATCCTTCCCAAGTCACGAGATATCGGGTCAAAAGATCTTCAGTCTGCTTTGGAACATGTGCGGGGAAAGCCTGAAGAAAAGTTTATCGCTCTCAGAGTGCTTAGAAGCCTTAGGCTTGCGGTTTACTCCGATGAAAATTACGGTCATTATGGACTGGCCAAAAAGGAATACTCCCACTTCACATCGCCTATCCGGAGATATCCGGATCTTGTCGTGCACCGTATCTTGAAAAACCTCCTTGAAGGGAATCGAATCGAGGGAGATGAATTATCAGCGGTTGCCCGCCAGTGTTCACTGAGAGAAAGGGCTGCGGAGGAAGCCGAAAGAGATTTGGTGGAATGGAGGATCTATCGGTTTTTGAAGAACAAACTGGGGGAAGAATTTAGAGGAACTATCGTCGAATTCGCCAAAGCGGGGTTGATCGTGGAATTGGATGATTATTTTGTCGATGGGTTGATTCTCTACAGCGACCTCGGTAGGGATTATTTCTATAAAAAGACAGAAAAAGTTTTGAGCGGGAAAAAAACGGGAGAATCTTTCGAACTGGGTAGCCGAATAAAAGTGGTTCTCGTTTCAGTGGATCCGATGCTCAGAAGAATGAATTTGATCATAGCTGAATAAGGGAATGAAAGAGAGTGGATCTAAGATGAAAACATCATGTTTCGATGCTGCAATCGAGTTTTCTCATCCTCGCAGGGAAGATCCCCTTCAGGCGTTGCTTTCCGTAGAGGAAGCATCGGTCTCTGCCTCACTTCGTTTTTATGAGAAGAAGATAGAGGCAGGAGAGAAGTTCACGTTCGTGCAGGCTCAGACAGCACAACCTCTGTCCTTGAAGTGGAAAGAATCCTTCTCGGTAACAAGCCCGGATAACAAAGATACATGGGGAGAGGGGCTGGTTCTCGATCCTTTTGCAGGGAAAGTCACCCGCAGTCAGGTAAAACGGCGGTTGAAGTTCCTGAAGGAACTTCTCGGCAATGAAAAAGAGATGCTGGAAGCATTGATCCGTTTCAAGGGAATCCACGGTGTCCAGGAGCAAGAAATCCTCCGTTATGGGCATCATTCCAGGAGTTCTCTGTTGGCGCTGAGTCAGGAGCTCGAAACCGAAGGACAGATCCGGATTCTCGAGTTTTCTCCTATATTTTTTGTCTCCCAGACTGGGCTCGCCTATCTCTGTGATAAGATATTGAAATACCTAGCCCAATTTCATGAAAAGCATCCGAGCGATATGGGTGTGCCAAGGGAAAAAATGCAGAATAGATTTGATGTGCATCCCCGTATTTTGGCTCTTGCCTTGAAACATCTTATACAGGACCGCTTAATCAGGGAAAAGGAAGATCAAGTGGCTTTATTTTCCTTCGAAGTGGCCTTGCTTCCTGATGAGGAACAGATCCTCGAGCGATTGGAAGAAATGTATCTAAAAGATAAATTCCAATCCGTTTTCTTGGATGACATACAAAGATCCTTTCGCCTCTCGTCCAAACAATTGAATAAAATGCTCTCTCTTCTGATCGAAAGAAAAAAGATCGTTCTCGGCAGGGATGGATATATCCTTCACTCCTGTTGGCTCGATGAGATCATCCAACAGATCCACAATTCTGGAAAGAAAGAGTTGACTGTGTCAGATTTTAAAGAGATGACCGGATTGACAAGAAAATTTGCTATCCCTTTGCTGGAACTTCTTGATCAGATGGGTGTCACAAGACGCCGAGGATCCACTCGAATGATTCTTTAGCGGAGAAAGAATCCGTAGGCGAGAGGATCTTCTGGGTCGATGAGCCATTCGTTTCGACCGACGATGTGGGCGCTCCCAGAGATTTCAGGGATCACGGCTTGGTAGGGTCCATAGGAGAGAGTTTCTGTCACCCTTCCTTCGAAGCAAGTTCCCAGAATGCTTTCCACAGTAAAGCTCTCATCCAGGCCTAATTCTTTTTTGGCATAGTGCAGAGCGGCGCGGGCGCTCACTCCAGTGCCTGTCGGGCTTCTATCCAGTTCACCCTCAGCGAAGATACAGACATTGCGGCTATGGTTACGGGCTTCGTGTGGCGGCCCGATAAATATTGTGCCATACAGGAAACCGAGATCTTCCTCGAAGGGGTGTTGAGGTGGATTTTTTTCCATCACGGCCTTTTTGATTCTTTTCCCCAAATCGATGATTTTAGTTGATTCCTCAGGGATGAGCCTGAGGCCAAAATCCGGGGCATGACAGAATGCGTAAAAGGCACCCCCAAAAGCTAGGTCGTATGTAACGGTCCCGACATCAGGCACTTCCACTGATTGATCGAGAGCGAAGACGAAAGAGGGGACGTTCTGGAATGTTACAGTTTGGACTCGCCCATCGTGAATGTGGGCTTGTGCCCTCACACGTCCGGCTGGCGTGTCTATCTCTATGACCGGCCTGTTTCCTTGGAATTTTATCAGTTCCATGTCGAAGGCCACTTTTGTCAGACCGATAATGCCATGCCCGCACATGGTGCTGAAACCCTCGTTATGGAGGAAAAGCACGCCTATCGTGCCATCTTCTGTCGTGGGCTCGGTTAGGATACAGGCATACATGTCGGCATGCCCTCGAGGTTCCCAGATGATAGCCCTTCGAAGATGATCTAGATTCTCCTGGGCATAACGTCTTTTTTCCAATATAGTGGCACCGGGGATCTCCGGGAAACCTTTCACTATGATACGCAATGGCTCTCCCGCTGTGTGAGCGTCGATGGTTTTTATCGTGGTCCATTCAGAAGGGGGATCCCATTTCATTATTTTTGCCATAAGGTCACTCCTGAACAGTTATATTTCTATATCTAAGCCCAGCCCGAGCTCCTCGGCTTTCCGGAGAGCCAATCCTGCTACAGCCAAATCTTGGATGGCCAGCCCTACAGATTTAAAGAATGTGATATCGGCCTCGGATTCCCTAACCGAAAAAAGATTCGAGGCCAATCGGCCGAGTTCTCCTAGAATATGGGATTCATCGATCGATCCTTTTTTAAGTGGAATTATGATATCTCCTGCTTCATCTAGGCTGGCCGTAAGGGAATCGACGACGACCTTCGCGCGAAGGATCGTTCTTTCGGGTATTTCTTGCATTTTGGGAGTGTAGGATCCGACTCCGTTGATGTGGACGCCTGGTTTCAAGTGTTCGTCCTCGAATACGGGGATAGAAGATGTAGTGGCCACACAGATCACGTCCGCCTCAGCGATAGCTTCTTCGGGGGATTCCACAGCCATTATGTCATTCGGGATAGGATCCCCAAAATTTTCCATTTCTCCTGCAAAAGATCGGGCCCTCTCAAGTTTTTTGTCATAGACGAAAACTTTTTGAATGTCCCGCACGCAGCAGATTGCCTCCAGTTGAGTCCGTCCCTGAACGCCAGCGCCAAATATGGCTGCTATTTTGGCCTCTTTACGCGCGAGTAGATCTGTGGCGACTCCTGACACCGCTCCTGTTCGGAGGGCCGTCAGGTAGGTCCCATCCATTATGGCGGAAGGCTGTCCAGTCTTGGCTTCGCAGATGATCACCAAGGCATGGATGGTTGGTATGTTTTTGTTAGCGTTTTTGGGAAAAACCGAGACAATCTTCGCTCCCAGGGATTCTATTTCCGGAAGATAGGCCGGCATGAACAAGGTTATTCCATCGTATTCCTTAACGGGAACCTGTGTTCGGAGGGGAAGGATGGCTTTGTTCTGAGCGAGCGATATGAAAGCCTGTTTGACCGCTCCGATAGCCTGAGGCATGGTCACAGATCTTTTGACATCATCCCGCGATAGGATTTTGATATGCATGTTCGCTCCTGTTCAGACAGTGATCAATTCTGTCGTTTTTTTGCATTTTTTGAAACGATCATAGCCAAAAGGGCTTAGATCGAACTGGGTTTTTCCATCCAGGATGAGCTCGCTCATTATCCGCCCCACAGCTAATCCATGCTGAAAACCATGCCCGGAAAATCCCGTGGCACAGTAAAATCCATCGATTTCTGGAATTTTCCCGATGATCGGATTTTCATCCGGAGTCATGGCATAAAGCCCTCCCCAGCCTCTCAGAATTTCGGCTTGTCCCAGTAAAGGAACTCTCTCCAGGGCGGCTGCTGTTACCTGTTCCATGAAGGTTCGGTCCACATGGGTGTGGAAACTGGGCGGTTCCTCGAGATCGGTCATACCCATAAGGATTCCTGGCGGATATCCGCGTAAATAAAATTGAGTATCCTGGTCTATGATCATCGGAACAGGACTGGGAATGGCATCGAATGCTTTGGTGATGAATACCTGACGCCTGAAAGGCAGCACTGGCATGTCGATCCCGGCCATCTCTGCGATTTTGCCTCCCCATGCCCCTGCGGCATTGACAATAACCCGGGCAGCGATAAAACCTCGGGAAGTATCCAGTCCTTTGATCCGGCCGTTTTCGAGGCGAATATCCGTGACCTCGGTTCTCTCGAGAATCGAAATTCCAAGCCGTCTTGTTTTATTAGCCACTGCCATCGTCACGTCATAGGGATCGACGTATCCATCCTCTGGCCCGAATACACCTCCCTTCAAGTCTTCGACTTCAAGATAAGGCCATCGATATTTAACTTCGTCAGGCGTGAGGATCTCGACAGGTACCCCATACTGTCGTTGGATTTTTACGCAGGCGCGAAATGTCTCCCAAGTCGCTCCTTGTTGTGTGAGAAACAGATAGCCGGCCTGATTGAAATTTATTTTGGTGTCAAATTCCTCTTCAAAATGCCGAAGAAGCCCGATGGTTTCTTGGGACAAAAGAATATTGGAAGGGTGGGAAAATTGCTGGCGGATTCCCCCCACACACAGACCGGTCGAAGCCTGAGCTAAAAGGTCTCTTTCCAATATAAAGACATCTCTCTGACTGCGCTTTGCAAGGAAATAGGCCGTCGAGACTCCTGTGATCCCCCCCCCAATGACGATGATATCGGTCGCGTTTTTGTTTTTGGGGTCAACCCTTGTCATTGGACACGGCAGCGAAAATACTATTTTTCTTTTTTCCCGGTTTTTTTCACTGTCTTTTTCACGGTCTTTTTTTCTGTCTTTTTCACAGCATTCTTCTGCGGCACTTTCGCGGGTTTCTTTTCGGGCGCCTTTTTGTCTTTTTGTGGCTTCTCTTGCTTATCGAGGGCAACCTTCAGTTTTTCTGCGAAAATGCCGAATGTGGGTTTTTCCGTGATAGGCGCTTTGAAATCTTCCTCTACTTCTTTGACAGAAATCCGGTCCGCTTTTTTCTCTCTTTTTTCTTTTATAGCAACCAAGGCTTCAAGTTCAGACTCTTCCAACTCGATCCGTTCTTCGATTAACTTTTTCTCCCCTTTTCTTTGCCGCGGGGTCACTTCTCCGTCGATCCTTCTCCGATCTTTTTTCTTTTTCTTTGGCGGGACTTCTTTTTTCTTCTTTTCTGTTTTTTCCATTCCTGGAGGTGTGGGGGGTTCAGGAAGAGTGGGCTCTTCAATTTCTTCCTCGACATCTTCTTTCACGTCTTTCGTATCTTTTATTTCTTCTTCCACAACGATGATTTCTTCTTCGACTTCAGGCGCGGGAACTTCCTCCTCTATTGTACCGATCGCCAATTGAGCCTCTCCGGGAACTTCAAGTTTTTCCTCGTCATAAGGAATTCCTGTGGGGATTTCGATCATCTCATCAGTCACAATTTCCTCTTCGGTTCGAACCTTCTCCTTGTAAAAAAAGATGCCTTTCTTTTTTTCAGACTTGCTGAATTCAGGGGAGAAAAGCAGAGTTTTTTCGACTTCTTCCTGGGAGGTTTGTTTGAGCACATCGACCAGATGAAAGGCACGCAGATAATGGAGGAACAATGTTTCTCCCTCCAGACCGAAATGGTTGAAGATAAGAATGAGAAGCTCTTTAAGATTCAGTTTGGCTCTTTGGTCATAAAGCGAACAAAGTTTGGCTAATGTATCCCGTTCAAGATGGATGATCTTATTGGCAAGAGAAAAGGTGAACACCTCTTCCCCGGACACTGAAAATTTGTCTTTTTTAGGATCATATGTCGTCCGGGGAACAGAGAGTTTCTTTTTAGATTTCTTGAGCCAAAAATGGATATGTCCAGGCTCCTTTATTTCGAGGGTAAGACTTGCCCCTTGGGGGACATTGTTGTTTTCATAAAATTCCTTCAATCCTAAGAAAACGCCGGAAGATGGGTAAAAGTAAAGCGTGTAGTCTTTATTCCCGTCGGTATCGGTAAATTTGTATTCCCTGAAGCCAGCGAGCGACCTCCTTACATTTTTGGGAGATTTGATCCCTCCGGAAAGGATTTCTCTCCATGTCAAATATATTTTTAAAGGAAATTTTTGTGGAGAGGATATTTCTTGCTTGTTTTCTTCTTCCAATGGAGGGATTTTGGCATTCGATGTTGAAAGGGGTAATTCTTTGAGGAAGGAATCCAAGGTTTCTTTTAGAAGCCACTTTCCCCACTCCAATGGCGAAACGAAGACAAAAATTTTCTTGTGTTTCTTTTCCAAGGTGAAGTTCAAACTCAGACAATGGAGGTCGAATAGATCATCGGAAGGATCGATTTTGAAAAGCCTAGAGCATAGCTCCGCTGTGCTAAGCGATTGCATGGAATCTCGGATGAGTTTTTTGATCTCTTTGATCTGTTTGTCCGATATCTCGATCCTTTTATTCGAAAGTTGCCAGAATTCGTTCCAGCAAAAGAATCCATCAGCCTTGGCAAGAGCCTTACCCAGATTTCTTTCCAGACTTGTCAGGTCTTTGTCCGTCATCGGCACCTGATCGAGTCTAGGATCGTCCTCTTTTTTCAGTTTTTGCGGCTCCAGTCCTTTGTGATCGCAATTGCTGGGCAGGAGGACCTGTGTTTTCGTTTTCATCATGTAGTCGACGTGCTTACGGAAGATCCCGCCTCCTGTATACACCACTTCCAACATATCGCAATCGTAGTTTTCGATAGAGGTTTTGTTCAGGACCTTCAGCACCACAGATCCTTTGAAGTGCTCTGCGCCCTTGCTGCTCACTAACAGGGGTTCGTCATATTCCTTGAAAATGAGATCGCCTACATTGTATCGGCAATACGGGTCATATTTGTTCACATCCTGCTTGAGCTGGCTGGATGTCTTTTTGAATGCAACTTTCTCCGCCAGTTCCTTCAGGGTCAATGCCCTGTTAATCTGAAGCAGTTCTTCTTCTAGAAAAGCAAGATCGGCATCGTTGATTTTGATGTATTCGTTCGTTTTATCCATTTTTGTCTTTTTGCTCTATTAATAATAACATAATGGCTTTTTGAACATGAAGTCTATTTTCTGCTTGATCGAAAACTATCGATTGAGCCGAGTCGATAATATCGTCGGTTACTTCCTTCCCTCTATGGGCAGGAAGACAGTGCATGAACACGGCAGTTTTCTTCGCTTGAGTCATCAACTCTCTGTTGACCTGAAAAGGAAAGAAGATCTGGGCCCTCTTTGCTTTCTCGGCTTCCTGGCCCATCGAAGCCCATGCATCGGTGTACACGGCATCTGCGTTCCGAACGGCTTCATGGGGATCGGTCGTTATAAAGACTTCGAACTCCGTTTCTTGTCCATCCTGTACGGCCTGATTGATAACATCCGGATCGGGTTCATACCCTGCGGGTGTTGCGATAGATAGGCTTGCTCCGGTTTTAGCTGCCGCATACAAAAGGCTGTGGCAGACATTGTTTCCATCTCCGACATAGGCCAGCTTCATATGGGCCAAATCCCCCTTTTTTTCTTTGAGGGTAAAAAAATCGGCCATGGCTTGACAGGGGTGAAGAAGGTCGGTCAGGGCGTTGATGACGGGCAGGCTACAGGACTGGGCTAGGTCCACAGCTATCTGATGGGCAAATGTCCTGATCATGATGGCATCCACCCACCGTTCCAGGTTTTTGCCCACATCATAAGGGGTTTCACGTTTTCCCATCTGGATATCGGCAGGGGCTAAGTAGATGGCCTCGCCGCCCAGCTGCAACATGCCCGTTTCGAATGTCATCCTAGTCCGAAGAGAAGGTTTTTCGAATATCATGGCCAAAATCTTGTTTTTGAGCTTGTCTCTGAAGCGGTGTGGCTTTTCCTTGATCTCACGAGTCAGATCCATGATGTGACTGAATTGGTAAGGAGTTAAATCGTGAATGGATAAAAAGTCCTTGTCCATCTCTTCCTCCTAATGTCCTGCGACAATTTTTGTTCCTGAGCGGTTGATAAGGGATGCTTTAAGATGATTTGCCGATGTTATGATAACTTTTTTACCTCCATTTTCGATGTATTCCATGGCTGCCTCGATTTTTGGGCCCATCGAACCCGGAGGAAATTGTCCGTGTGCCAAGTGTTTTTTTGCCTCTTTCACGGTCATCACTGAGATGGGTTCCTCATCGGGTTTATTATAGTTCAGGCTGACGCGAGGAACATTGGTCAAAATTATGAACAGTTCCGCCTTTGCCTCTCGAGCGATCAAACTGGCTGCGTAATCTTTGTCTATCACAGCTTCAACTCCCTGGAAGAGTCCGTTTCCGTTGATGATCACCGGGATGCCACCCCCCCCGGCTGCAATAACGATTTTTCCCCTGTGCACCAAATCTCGAATAATCCTTTTGGGCACGACATCGATAGGTTTAGGCGAAGGGACGACTTTGCGGTAGCCACGGCCAGCATCTTCGATCATTTTCCAATTCTTCTGCCTTTTTAGCATGGAAGCCCTGTATTGCGAGTAGAAAGGGCCGATGGGTTTGGAAGGAGCATCGAAGGCCGGATCTTCCCGGTCCACCACAACCTGAGTGATCAATGTCGCCACTTCCTTGTCGATCGAATTTTTTCTCAGCTCGTTTGTCAACGCTTTCTCGAGCATAAATCCCATGCTGCCTTCGGTCATCGCATCGCAAACTTCAAGAGAAAAAGGAGGGATTTTAGTGACGCTTTCTTCCATCTGGATAAGCAAGTTGCCGACCTGGGGCCCGTTGCCATGGACGATTATAAGATCATAGCCTTTTTTTACGACGAAGATCATCAAACGGGCTGCCTTTCGAGCATTATTCATTTGTTCGGACTGCAAACCCCTCTGTTTATTAGGTAGGATGGCGTTTCCTCCGAAGGCGATAAGGGCGATCTTACGTTTCATCAGTAATCCTTGAGGATCTCCTCGAGATCAGGCTTGCCGATCTCTTCCAAATCGTATGTCACTCTCAGAATTTTTTTGTGGGGATTAATCAGACGTCCCAAATCTATAGGAGTAGCTCCGATCACCAAGTCACACTCTATTGATTCGATGGTCTGAGAAAGTTCGTTGATTTGATCCTTGCCGTATCCCATCGCTGGGAGAACACGGTCCAGATGGGGGTACTTTGCAAACGTGTCCCGGATACTTCCCACAGCATAGGGGCGGGGATCTACGATATGGGATGCCCCATATTTTTCAGCTGCGACGATACCTGCACCAAAAGCCATTTCTCCATGCGTAAGGGTCGGGCCATCCTCCACCACAAGAACTGTTTTCCCTTTGATCAATTCCCCTTGGGCGACAGTGATCGGTGATTTTGCCTGGATGACGGTTGCTTTCGGGTTGAATAAACGGATGTTTTCCAGGACTTGGTCGACTTTTTCCTGTATGGCCGTATCCATCTTGTTGATGATGAGCACATGGGCTCTGCGGAAATTGGTTTCTCCCGGATAATAGGCAAGTTCGTGCCCAGGTCTGTGGGGATCGGCCACCACAACTTCCAAATTAGCCTTGTAGAACGGAATGTCGTTGTTTCCTCCGTCCCAAAGCACGATGTCCGCTTCTTTTTCCGCTTCTTCCAAAATGGCACCATAATCGACACCGGCATAGACCAAAATGCCGTTGCTGATGTGAGGTTCGTATTCTTCCATTTCTTCGATCGTGCATTCATGCTTGATCATGTCCTCATATGTCGCGAATCGCTGAACTTTTTGCTTGATCAAATCACCGTATGGCATGGGGTGTCGTATCACAACAACCCGGCGCCCCTTTTTCTTCAGAAGGAGTGCGATTTTCCGGGTTGTCTGGGATTTTCCGCACCCGGTTCTAACCGCACAGATGGATATGACCGGAAGCCGGCTTTCGATCATCGTTTCATCGGGCCCGAGGAGATTGAAACTTGCCCCTGCTGCCTGTACCTCAGAGGCCTTGTGCATGACATAGACATGAGGAACATCGCTGTATGAGAAGTAAACCTCTGAGATGTCCCATTTTTTTATCAGGTCTTTCAGGTCTTCTTCTGGATAAATGGGGATGCCCTCCGGATAGAGCTCACCTGCAAGTTCTGCGGGATATTTTCTGCCTTCTATATCGGGAATCTGTGTGGCCGTGAATGCTCGGACGCAATAATCTTCATCCCCTCTAAAAAATACATTGAAATTGTGGAAATCTCTTCCAGCTGCACCCATTATCAGCACATTTTTCATCACAAAAACTCCTGTATCCAATTCTTTTAAAATGAACGCTTAGTATAATACACCCCTTATATTTATTCAACAAGGAATAGGGGAAGGGGAGCATCCTTATTTCCGTGATAATTTGCGCTTTTGGGGATGGTTGAAGCGACCATTGAAGATTTAGCCATCACGAACCATTCTTCGAGGGAATCTGACAAAGTCAGACGGCGAGGATGTATTGAGCACGACTTTGAAAAAGGATGAGCGATCTGGACTGTCAGGGGAACAGAGGCTGGAGTGACATTGGTTGAGAGTTAACGCGCGCAGTTCCACAGTCGCCGAGAAGAGCGGTGAAGGAATGGCGTCAAAAATCTTCACGAGAGCAAAACCATTTCCAAAAGGCTGTACAAATCCCCTGATATCAGGGAAATGAGGATGCTTTCTAGGGGAGGGAATGGGGAGGTGCCCTTGTGGGATTTTTGCACTCAGAGTTGATTGATTGGACAAGGAAGAGGGCGTTCCGTTAGAATAATTGTTCAGAAGGAGTCGCCAGTGATCGGCATCATGTCTGATTCCCATGATAATTGCAACGCTGTCCAACGAGCCGTATGCTTTTTCAAAGAGATGAAGTGTCAACTCGTTATTCACGCGGGAGATTTTGTCGCTCCGTTTGCTGCTCGTGAGCTGGAGCACATCTTGTGTCCCGTGAAGGCTGTATTCGGTAACTGTGACGGGGAAAAAAGAGGGTTGGAGAAAACCATCCAATCCTTTGGGGAGATCAAAAAAGCTCCTTTTGTTTTTTCCCATCAGAAAAGAACTTTCCTGATAACGCATATCCATTTCTCCGTGAATAAATATGCGGCATCGAGAAAATACGAGGTCATCGTTTTTGGGCATACACATAAACCCGAGATAAGGGAAACCCACGGCACTCTCCTGATCAATCCGGGAGAAACAGGGGGGTGGCTGACGGGAAAAAGCTCGGTTGCGCTTTTCGACCCGGCTACAAGGGAAGCCGAAATCGTTTTCCTCTAGCATGAAATATTTGTAACAAATGCCAAGAAAAATAGATAGGAGGCAAAAACCTGCATGGCAGAAGGTTCGGAAGACCGATCCGAAGTTGTCTAAGAAAAAGCCCAGAGGGAAAAAAGGTCGTCGGGCAAGCTGATACTGGACGGCTGCCAGAATTGCAGCGGTTTTTGGAAGAGCTGAACCAGGGGGTAAGAGTGTTGACAGGGGAAGCCTAAATCTTTAATATATAGAGGCTTAAAACAATAGGCGCGTAGCTCAGTGGCAGAGTGCTTCCTTGACGCGGAAGAAGTCGAGGGTTCGATCCCCTCCGCGCCTACCATCAACCGATGTTAAAGGAGTCTGTGTTCAGAAGAAGGACCCTGAAAATGCCAGTAAATTGCCTTCCCTTTTGAATGCAAAATAAATATAAATGGCGGAATTAATCAAAGTCAGGATAGATAGGTCTACCTATTCTATCGAGAAGAATACCCCGATCTCTGATTTTTTAACAGATCTGGAGTTGGGGAAAAAGCCTCTTTTTGCCCGAATAAATGAACATCTGGTCTCTCTCGATACGTTATTGACCGAAGATGTCGAGCTTGAATGGGTCGACAAGGATTCTGAAGAAGCATTGGATGTATTGAGGCACAGCGCCTCCCATTTGTTGGCTCATGCAGTCCTGGAGCTTTATCCCGGGACCCAGACGGGAATCGGACCGGCCGTCGAAAATGGATTTTATTACGACTTCTTGAGGGATTTGCCCTTCACGCCAGAAGATCTGGAAGCCATCGAGAAAAAGATGAAAGAGATCGTTCAGAAGGATGTTCCGATAGAGCCAGTTATCTTATCCAAAGAGGAAGCCCTGAAACTTTTCAAGGAAAAGGGACAGGAGTTGAAAGTGGAACTCATCCAGGAGAAGGCAGGGGACAGGGTGTCCAACTACAGGCAAGAGGATTTTATCGATTTTTGCCGGGGCCCTCACGTCCCCTCTTCAGGCCACATCAAACATTTCAAGATACTCTCTTCTTCGGGGGCCTACTGGAAAGGGGACGAAAAAGGGAAGCAGCTTCAGAGGATCTACGGCACTGCCTTTTTCTCAAAAAATGAGCTGGATGAGTACCTGAATCTTCTAGAAGAGGCTAAAAAACGAGATCATAGAAAAATAGGTCCTGATCTTGACCTTTTTAGTTTCAACGAGAAATTGGGTGGCGGTTTGATCCTTTGGCATCCCAAAGGTTCAGCCGTACGACGTGTTATCGAAGAGTTCTGGTACGAGGAACACTTCAAAGACAGTTATGAAATCGTTTATTCTCCTCATATCGCCAAGCTCGACGTTTGGCATCAGAGCGGACACACCGAGTTTTACGATGCCATGTATCCTCCGCTTTTACATGAGGGAATTGAATATGAACTGAAACCCATGAATTGTCCCTTCCATATCATGGTCTACAACAACAGGCCGAGGAGCTACCGGGATCTTCCCTTGCGTTGGGCAGAATTGGGGACTGTGTACAGGTATGAGAGAAGCGGGGTGCTCCATGGATTGATGCGCGTGAGAGGCTTTACGCAGGATGATGCGCACGTATTTTGTCGTGGAGACCAGCTGGAAGACGAGATAAAACGGGTCATATCGCTTGCCCAGAAACTTCTGAATGCTTTTGGTTTCGAAGAGTTCGACGTGTATTTATCCACTTGCCCGGATAAATACTGTGGCCTTCTCGAGGACTGGGAAAAAGCCACGCTCGCTTTGGAAAAAGCTTTAAAAGATAAGGGAATGGCCTACCAAATCGATCCAGGAGCAGGAGTGTTTTACGGCCCCAAGATCGACATTAAGATAAGAGATGCTCTCCAGCGGTCCTGGCAGTGCACCACTGTGCAGCTGGATTTTAATCTGGCAGAGCGGTTCGATCTTAGTTACATCGGGGAAGACGGAAAGCCCAAAAGACCTTATCTGATCCATAGAGCGCTGCTCGGTTCGCTGGAAAGATTTTTTGGTGTGCTCATCGAGCACTACAACGGCAACTTTCCTGTGTGGCTTGCTCCTGTCCAGGTGATCTTTCTCCCCATAGCAGATAGGCATAACGAGTATGTCGAAAGCCTCAGCAAAAGGTTCAGAGAGGAGGGATTGCGGGCATCGGTCGATCATCGGCGCGAAAAGATAGGCTACAAAATCAGGGATGCCGAAATGAACAAGATTCCACTTATGTGTATCGTGGGAGACAAAGAGATTTCGGAACAATCCGTATCTCTAAGGGTTCATGGAGCTGGCGATAAAGGAAAAATTCAGGTCAATGAATTCCTTGAAAAAGTTAAGGAATTGGTTGAAAATAAATCTTTGAGCATAAATATTTAAGGAGGTCGATCATCAGAAGACGGAGATTTCATCCTGGGAAGAGAAAGGAAAAGCCCCATAGGATCAATGACAGGATTCAAGCTAGAGAGCTAAGAGTAATAGATGAAGACAAAAAACAACTCGGTGTTCTGTCGCTCCAAGAGGCTTTGAACATGGCAAAAGACAGGAATCTGGATCTGGTCGAGATCGCTCCCGCGGCAAATCCTCCTGTCTGCCGTATTATGGATTATGGAAAATTTCTGTATGAATTGCACAAAAAGGCTCATGAGGCCAAGAAGCACCAAAAACAGATTCAGATCAAGGAGATCAAATTCAGGCCGAAAATCAGCATTCATGATTACACTTTCAAGATGCGTCATGTCGAAAGGTTTTTAAAGGATGGAAATAAAGTAAAGATCACGGTAATGCTTAGAGGCCGCGAAAAAGCGAAGCCAGAACTGGCTCATCAAATTTTGGATCGAGTATTCGAGGACATCAAGGAACTGGGACAACAAGACGGAACTATCCGAACCCAACCCTGGGCTGTATCAGCTCTGTTAACCGCGACCAAGTCAGGAGGTAAAGATGCCAAAACTAAAAACACACAAGGGAGCCAAAAAGAGATTCAAAGTGACGGGAAAGAAGAAAGTACTTCATAATAAAGCGAATAAAAGCCACATGCTCACGAAAAAGTCAGCGAAAAGAAAAAGAAATCTAGGCAAAAAAGATACGGTTAGCCAGGCAGATCGTGGGCGGATCAAAGACATGCTTCCCTACGATCTGTAGGGCCGGTCTTCCCAGATTTCTTGGGAAATCCACAAATTCGCTTGTTCATCGGGATGAGATAGTTGATTTTTTTTATGTGTGAAAACGATATGACTTAAGGAGAATAAAAATGCCCAGAGTAACGAGAGGAACGAAAAAAAGTCGGAGAAGGGCGAAAATTTTGAAACTTGCCAAAGGATATTGGGGTGCGAGAAGCCACAATTACAGATCAGCCAAAGAAGCGGTGGAGCGTTCCCTCCAGTATGCCTACCGGGATAGAAGAACTCGGAAAAGAGATTTTCGACGCCTTTGGATCATACGCATTAAAGCGGCAACCGAAAATAATGGCCTATCCTACAGCCGATTCATCCAAGGATTGCATCAGCTGAACATCGAACTGGACAGGAAAATTCTTGCCGATTTAGCAGTTCATTCGCCCCAGACCTTTGTCCGGCTGGTCCAAAAGGTCAAGGAGGCCCGAGCATAAGGAATTTCGGAAAATATGGAAGACCTCAAAATCACGATCGAACAGAAAAGAAAAGCCTTCGAGGATTCTCTTGCAAGGGTTAAAGACCACCACTCCCTCCAAGAAATCCGGAATGAATATCTGAGCCGCCAGAGGGGCATAATCACCAGCCTATTTGAACACATGAAGCATGTGAAGCCTGAGGAGAAACCGGAGATAGGAAAGTTGGTCAATGATTTCAAAAACCATGTTCAAGAGAAGATTCAAGCTCTGCAGGATAGATTCCCTGCGCCGAAAAAGACTCTGGATAAGACTGACTTTACACTTCCAGGGGAAAATATGTATTGGGGGGCTCCCCATCCTATCCTCCTTTTCCAACAGGAAATCGAAAATATTTTTCTGAGAATGGGATTTTCCATCGCAGATGGCCCGGAGATCGAAACGGACTACTACAATTTTGGAGCGCTCAACTTCCCTCCTCATCACCCAGCAAGGGATGATTGGGACACGCTTTACATCTCGGATGATGTGCTTCTTCGCACGCATACCTCGCCTGTACAGATCAGGGTTATGGAAAAAAAGAAGCCCCCGATCCGGATAATCAATCCCGGCAAAGTGTACCGCAAAGAAGCTCCTGATCCCACCCATCTTCCAATGTTCTACCAGGTAGAAGGACTTGTGGTCGACCTGGGAATCACTTTCGCTCATCTAAAAGGAACCTTGGAGTATTTTTTAAAGGCGTTATTCCATGAGAAGCTCAAGATTCGCTTTCGACCGAGTTTTTTCCCATTCACCGAACCGTCAGCCGAAGTGGATATCGAGTGCACTGTTTGTGGTGGAAAATCAGAGGATTGTCGTGTGTGCGGAGGCGGCGGTTGGATCGAGATTCTCGGGTCGGGAATGGTCGATCCCCAGGTGTTGAAAAATGTGAACATCGATCCTGAAAAGTATTCGGGTTTTGCCTTCGGTTTAGGAGTGGACAGAACAGCTATGTTCGCCTACCAGATCCCTGATATGAGATTCTTTTACGAAAATGATTTGAGATTCATAAGGCAGTTTTCACTCAAATGAAAATCAGCGTCAATTGGCTCAAAAAATACGTCGATATCGATTTGCCGGTAACTGGACTCATCGAAGTGTTGGACAACATCGGGCTTTTGATCGATGACTGGGAAGAAAATAACGGTGATGTTATTCTGGATGTGGAAACCTATGCCAATCGGCCGGACACTCTTGGACATTTGGGGATTGCACGTGAGCTGGCTGCCGCGCTGGGCTTTTCTTTAAAAGAGCAGAGTTTGCCCTTGACTGAATTAGATGAAAATGTCTCTGATCTTATCGATGTTCAGATCAGGGATGAAGATCTCTGCCCGCGTTACTGCGGGATGGTCGTGAAAAACATCGAAGTCGGTCCTTCCCCTGATTGGTTGCTCGAAAAAATAACAGCCATGGGTTTGAAACCGATCAACAATGTCGTGGATGTTACCAACTATGTTCTTTTTTCGACGGCCCAACCCATCCACGCTTTCGATCTCGCCAAAATTTCCGGCAGGAAAATCATCGTGCGCCGCGCTAATCAAGGCGAAAAGCTCCTGAGTTTGGAAGCGAAAGAGGTGGATTTGACACCCGAAATGCTCGTTATCGCCGATGAGGAAAAGCCTGTGGCTCTAGCCGGTGTCATCGGAGGAGAGAAGAGTGCGGTTTCCGACTCTACACAAAATGTGTTTATCGAAAGCGCCAATTTCGATCCTGTATCGGTCCGAAAGACAAGCAAAGCGACAGGTATCCAGACCGATGCCGCTTACAGATTCGAACGAGGGGCCGATATCTCTTTTTCCCCAGAAGCTGCCCGGATGGCAGCATCATTGTTGAGCCAGTTCGGTGGGAAGGTTTGCAAGGGTATCATGGATGTCTATCCCAAGCCACGCAAGAAAAAAACTGTCATGCTTCGGGGCCACCGGGTCAATTCTCTTCTCGGCGTTGAAATCGAGAATGACTTCATCGAAAAAATCCTAATAGGCCTAGGATTTCAATTGAGTCAAGAGCAGACTGGAATATGGCAGGTCAAAATCCCCCATTTTCGAATCGATATCGAAAGAGAAGCTGACCTTATCGAGGAAATTGCCCGGTTTTACGGTTATGATAAAATCCCGAACCAGCTCCCACCCCTACGAACTCTCGAGCCGATCCTCGATCCTAAAAGAGAAAAAATAAAAAAGTTGCGGCAACTCCTGTTCCATTATGGATTTGATGAAGTCGTCAACTTCAGTTTCATGGATCCCGAAAAGGAAGAAAAATTCACGCCCGATCTCAAGGCAGTCCAGATCCGAAATCCCATATCGACGAAAGCGGCTTATCTCCGGACAACCCTCCTCGGAGGAATGCATGATAATGTTGTTTGGAACAAAAATAGAGGTGTGGAAGGGGTGCACATTTTCGAAATCGGAAATGTCTTTCATCTAGACAATGATGCTTACAAGGAACACCTTATGCTCGGAGTGGTCATGACGGGGCTTGTGGGGGAAAGACATTGGAAAGAGAATAACAGGGAAGCCAGCTTTTTTCATCTTAAAGGAACATGCGAGGCGCTGATGACCCAGCTGCGTTATGCTTCGTATTCATTCCTGGAGAGAAACCACCCCCATTTCAAGCAGGGAAGCTCTCTGGCTTTGCTCTTCAAAGGGGAAGAAATCGGTTTTCTCGGAGCGATAAATCAGGAAATTTTAGACGCCTATTTATTGAAAGACGACACATGGGCTGCAGAGATCAACCTGAGCCGTCTTTTCGAAAAGCAACCCCAGGCATTCAAGTATTCGGCAGTGGTGAAGTATCCCAGCGTTAACAGAGATGTTTCCTTTATCGGAGATAAAAAGATCTCCTTCGAAAAGATCAAAGAAGTTGTGGAGTTGCTTTCGCTCCCCTATTTGGAGAAATTCTATCTTTACGACCGGTTTTCGGGCTCC
Source organism: uncultured Eubacteriales bacterium (assembly GCA_964538085.1). Lineage (GTDB taxonomy): Bacteria > Acidobacteriota > Aminicenantia > Aminicenantales > Aminicenantaceae. Next base: position 153,167 of record CAZIDF010000003.1, read on the forward strand.
TCTATTCCTGAAGGAAAGGTGAGCCTTTCCTTTCGGTTCGTATTTCGGCGATCCGATAGAACCCTTCAGGCCGATGAAGTGGATACCCTTCAAGAGAAAATAATCGGTACGCTCGGAGCCCGTTTCCATTTTCAATTAAGGGAAGGAGGGAAAATTGACAAGTGAATTGGAAAGACTTAAAATCCTAGAGGGTAAGATCTCCCATGTTGTTGATCATATAAATAAGCTCGTTGGCGAGAATGACCGCCTCAAACAGCAGATGAAGGAACTTAAAGCTGAGAAAAAGACCTTGGAAGAGCAGGTAAAAAAAGCGGATAAGATTGACCATGACCTGCAGATGTATGAAGAAGAAAAGGCGGCAATAAAAGGAAAGATCGAGCTTATCATCAACAAAATAGACGAATTAGAAATATGATGGACAAGGTCATCGAAATCGAAATTTATGGGCAGAAATATAGAATACGAGTCAAAGGAGAAGAGGATGAAAAGTATATAAGCCATCTTACTTCGTATGTTGATCAGAAGATGCGTGAGGTGGCTGTGAAATCAAAATCTGTGGATGTATTAAAAGTCGCCGTTTTGGCGGCATTGAACATCGCAGATGAATATTTTCTCTGTCAAAAGAATCTCGATCAGCTAAACGAAATAATCGGGCTTATGGAGAATGAAATAGAAAGTTTGGAGGCTCTCGAGTTTAGAGATGAAAATACTTGCGAAAATTTGGAAAAAGCTACTGAATGAAGCGGGAATTCCCGTCTTGCATACCATAAATGTTCAAATGGAAAACTTTATCCCTATCTGGGTTATAGGCAATGCACCGCAGATCAGACAATTCATCAGAGGTCCCTCGAAGAGTTCGGGGATCATATCTTTCCGGATAGAGTGAGTATTTTTTTGTCCTCCCATTTTCATCTCCTTTGACGGCCCCTATAAGGAGGTGGTCAAAGTGAATTTTATGCTAATCGGTATCGGTGCTATTTTGGTCGTTGCATCTGCAGCTATAATCTTTATCTTGGTCAAAAAAGCGGGAGGGACGCGCGCCCTTTTCCGCGCGCAACAAGAGGCCAAGGAAATCCTCGAGACCGCCAAGGAGGAAGCAAACAAAATAAAACGCGAAGCTTCCATTGCGGCAAAGGAAAAACAACTCAATCTCAAGGCAGAATTCGAAAGACAGACAAGGGACAGGAGCCGGAAACTCAATGAATTGGAAAGAAGGCTGGTAAAAAAAGAGGAAAATCTGGAAAGGAAGTATCAGGCCTACGAGAAAAAAGAGCGAGATTTTTCAGAAAAGGAACGACGGTTGTTCTCCCGAGAGAGAGAACTTGTGGAAAAGGAAAAGGGATATGAGGATCTGAGAAGGAAAGCTGTGGAGGAGATAGAGCGCGTGTCCAGCATGTCACAGGAAGAAGCGAAAAGAGAACTGATAAAGAAGATGGAGGACGAAGCAAAACTCGAAGCGCAACAGATTTTGCGGAAAATCGAAGATGAAACCAGAGAAAAAGCACAAGGGATGGCAAGGGAGATAATCAGCCAGGCCATCCAGCGATCGGCAGCCGAACATGTGGTCGAGACTACCGTTTCTGTGGTCGATCTTCCCTCCGATGATATGAAAGGCCGGATTATCGGCAGAGAAGGCCGGAACATCCGTGCCCTCGAGTTGGCCACGGGTGTGGATATCATCGTGGATGATACGCCGGAAGCGGTGATCCTCTCCAGTTTCGATCCGATCCGAAGAGAGATGGCGCGTCTTGCCATCGAAAAGTTGGTGGGGGACGGGCGGATCCATCCTGCTAGGATCGAAGAGGTCGTGGAAACTGTCAAAAAGGAGCTGGAGGAAAAAGTCAAGCAGGAAGGAGAATCCGTGATCCTCGAGCTGAGGATTCAAAATATTCATCCTGAGTTGGTGAAGCTCCTGGGCCGGTTAAAATACCGGACGAGCTATGGTCAGAATGCTCTTCAGCATTCCAAAGAGGTCGCTTATCTTTCTGCTATCATGGCTAAAGAGTTGGGGTTGGATGCCAATGTGGCGATGAGGGCTGGGCTCCTTCACGACATCGGAAAGGCTATGGATAGGGAAGTAGAAGGAACGCACACAGAATTGAGTGTCGAGCTGACGAAAAAATATGGAGAAAAAGACAAGGTGATCCAAGCTATCGCTTCCCACCACCGAGATGTCGATTTCCCCTCGATCGAAGCCGTTTTGGTACAAGCCGCCGATACGCTTTCTGCGGCTAGACCCGGTGCCCGTCGCGAGCTCTTGGAGGCCTATGTCAAGAGATTGGAGAAGCTGGAGGAAATCGCCAATTCCTATGAAGGGGTGGCCAAATCCTTCGCTCTCCAAGCAGGAAGAGAGATCAGGATTATTGTCGAGAGCCAGAAGATCTCGGATGACAAAGCTTCCCTCGCGGCAAAAGAGATCGCACAAAAGATAAAGGAAGAGCTGGATTATCCGGGCCAGATTAAAGTGACAGTTATCAGAGAAATGAGGGCTGTGGAGTATGCGCGATAGGTATGGATTTCTCTTTTTAGGCGATATCATCGGGAGGCCGGGAAGACGGGCTCTCAAAAAGTTCTTGCCGGATCTTCTCGAAAAATACTCTCCTTCCCTCGTGGTCGCGAACGGAGAAAATGCCGCAGGTGGGATAGGGATCACTCCTGATATCTGTCGTCAACTTCTCGCACAAGTCGATGTGTTGACCTCCGGAAACCACATCTGGGACAAAAGAGACGCCGTCGAGTACCTGGATCAAGAACCACGGCTTCTTCGTCCGGCCAATTACCCATCTCCCAATCCTGGAAAAGGGGTTTATGTTTTTGAAACGAAAGAAGGATTTCATGTGGCTATCCTCAATCTTCAAGGAAGGGTTTTCATGGAGCCTGTCGATTGTCCGTTTCGAGCCGCAGACAGGGAACTTAAATTGCTGGAAGACCGGAATCCCATCACTCTCGTTGATTTCCATGCCGAGGCTACATCGGAAAAACAAGCCATGGGATGGTATTTGGATGGACGGGTGGCGGTTGTGGTTGGAACACACACTCATGTGCCCACGGCCGATGAAAAAATCCTCCCCCGAGGAACGGCTTTTATCACGGATGTGGGTATGGTCGGTGGATATGAATCAGTCATAGGCTTAAATAGGGATCAGGCCATACAGAGATTTTTGACCTCGCGGCCTCAGCGATTTGAACCGGAAAAACGAGGATTGATGTTTTCATCCGTTTATGTCGAAGTGGACATAAAAACGAGGAAGGCGATATCCATCCAAAGAGTGATGTTTGTGGAGGATGTGAAGGAAGATGAATCTTACGGATAGGCCAGAGAGGGTATACACTGTCTCTGAGATCACTCGCCAAATAAAGGCCGAACTGGAAAATATTTTCCATGTTGTCTGGGTAGAAGGAGAAATCGCCGATTTCAAACGGGCTCATTCCGGTCACCTGTACTTTACTTTGAAAGACGAGAAGAGCGCGCTCAATTGTGTTATGTGGCGTTCGAGCGCGGGGCGTGTGCCTTTTGAGCTTGAAAGCGGCCTGCAAGTTGTCAGCAAAGGACAGATATCTGTTTATGAACAGAGAGGTCAATATCAGCTCTATGTGGAGAGCATCGAACCGAAGGGTAAAGGGGCCCTTCAACTTGCCTTCGAACAGCTGAGGGAAAAGCTGAAAAATGAAGGATTATTCGATCCGAGTTTGAAGAAAAAACTTCCTCTTCTTCCCAAGAAGGTCGGTGTCGTGACCTCTTCGCGGGGGGCGGCCATCATCGATATCATCAAGACTTTGGAAAGACGGTTCGCCCATCTCCACATCGTGATTTATCCGGTGAAGGTCCAGGGAGAAGGAGCGGGCGATGAAATCGTGGAGGGCATTGATTATTTGGGAAGCCGCACAGATATGGATGTCATCATCATCGGACGTGGGGGGGGATCTTTGGAGGATCTCTGGGCATTCAACGAAGAGAAGGTCGCTCGCGCCATTTTCCGCTGTCCTGTTCCCATCATATCGGCAGTGGGTCATGAGATCGATTTTACCATCGCGGATTTTGTGGCCGACATAAGAGCATCCACGCCATCGGCGGCTGCGGAGATGGTCATTGAAAAGGAGCAAGCTCTACTAGACCGGATCGAAAATCTGGAAAAAAGAGTATTCCATCATATCCGATTTTTCATCCAGGTAAAAAAACATGAGGTGACCGAACTTATTCACCACCAGGCGTTCCAAAATTTTAAAGTCCGGCTATTCAATCTGATTCAGCAGGTCGATGAATTCGAAACCCGGGCAAGAGACGTGATCCATATTTTGATCCAGAGTATTATCCAATCCAAATCGAGAGTTGACCTTGCGCAAGAAAAAATGTCTTCTGCCATGAAAAGAATCCTGCAGAATCTTCTCGGCAAATGGGAACTGTTATCCACTGAGCTGGACAATCTCAGTCCTCTGAATATTCTCAAAAAGGGATACACGCTTTGCTGGAAAGATGCCAAACCGAAGCTCGTTCAAAAGGTGGAGGACATCCATGAAGGGGACGAAGTGACGGTTGCCTTTTTCAAGGGTGAATTCATGGCCCAAGTCAGAAGGGTCGACAAAAGTCGGCTCATCGAATCCCGCTTTCAAAAACAAGAGGAATGAATGGGATGGAGGAATTATGAGCGAACAGAGTTTTGAAAAAGCTTTGACTGAATTGGAAGATATCGTGGAAAAGCTGGAAAAAGAAGGACTCGCTTTGAATGAGTCTTTGGCCCTTTTTGAAAAGGGTGTTAAATTGGCGCGATTTTTGCGCGGAGAATTGGGCAAAGCTGAGAAAAAAGTCGGCATCCTTCTCAAGGATGAAAAGGGGGTAGTAAAGGAAGAGCCATTCGAGCTCGCCGAGGCGGAAGGAAAACCCTCGAAAAAAGAAGATCCTCCCGATTCCGAAAACGACGACAGCCTCCCCTTTTGATGTGATGAACATTCAAGAGTAACTTCGAGCTTATTGGATTTGAAACAAGAAAAATGAATAGGATATTAGACAAAATAGCCGGTCCGGAAGATGTCAAGAAATTGACGTCGAAAGAACTCAACAATCTGGCGGCAGAAATCAGAAAATTGATCCTGGAGACTGTTTCTGAAACAGGGGGACACCTTTCGCCTAACCTCGGAGTTGTGGAGATCACGTTAGCCTTGAATTATGTGTTCGAACCTCCGAGAGACAAAATTATTTGGGATGTGGGACACCAGTGTTACGCACACAAGATACTGACAGGGAGAAAGGACAGATTCCATACGCTTCGGCAGTTAGATGGATTGCACGGATTCCCCTGCCGGAATGAAAGCGAGTATGACGTTTATAACACGGGACACGCATCCACCGCTCTCTCGGCTGCAATGGGAATATCCGTTGCTCGAGATAAGAATGCTGATGATTACCAGGTCGTGGCCGTTGTCGGCGACGGAAGCTTGACAGGAGGAATGGCCTGGGAAGCGCTGAACCAGATCGGCCATCATCGTGAAAAACTTATCATCGTCCTCAATTACAATGAGATGTCTATCTCCCCGAATGTGGGAGCTCTCTCCAAGTATCTATCCTATCTTGTGTCGGGCCAACATTATCTCCGTATCAAGGATCACGTCAAGTCCATCTTGAAACTTATCCCGGCCGTCGGCAAGCCGATGATAAAGGTTGCCAAAGCTGTGGAAGAAGCTTTTAAAAAAGTATTTTTTCCTGGCTTGGTATTCGAGGAACTGGGAATTCGGTACATCGGTCCTGTGCAAGGACACAGTCTGGGATCCTTGATCGAGGTATTCGAGGATGCCAAAAACCATGCCGGTCCCGTTTTGATCCATTGTGTCACTAAAAAGGGAAAAGGCTATCAGCCAGCTCAGAGCAACCCCTCGCAATATCACAGTGCATCTCCGTTCGATGTCAAGACAGGGGAAACAAAAAACAAAGATAAAAGGCCCACATACTCATCTATTTTTGGAAAAACCATGCTGGACATTGCCGAAAAAGATGAAAAGGTTATGGCCATCACAGCCGCCATGCCAGAAGGAACCGGATTAAAGCCTTTTGCGGATAAATATCCGGACAGGTTTTTTGATGTGGGGATAGCCGAACAACATGCCGTCGATTTTGCAACGGGCTTGGCTTTAGGTGGATATAAGCCTATTGTCGCCATCTACTCAACGTTTCTCCAGAGGGCTTATGATCAACTGTACCATGATGTGTGTTTGATGGATATCCCGATCGTTTTTGCCCTGGATCGTGCCGGAATCGTTCCCGATGATGGACCTACTCATCAGGGGATCAATGATATCGTTTATCTCGGACATCTGCCGAACATGATCGTCATGGCGCCCAAGGATGAAAACGAATTGCAGCACATGCTTCATTCAGCCCTTTCTTATGATCACCCAACTGCCATCCGTTTTCCGAAAGGCAAAGCTTATGGGGTCGTGTTGGATAAATCCCCCAAAGAAATCCCGCTCGGAAAAAGTGAAATCGTCAAAAAAGGAAAAGATTTGCTCCTCGCTTTTGGTAGCATGGTGTATCCATGCTTGGAAGCCGCCAACCGACTCGAAGAAGAGGGGATCAGTCTGGCTGTGGTGAATGCTCGATTTGCCAAACCTCTGGACGAAGGTTTGATCCTCGATTTTGCCCGTTCTGGAAATGTCATCATCACGGCAGAGGAAGCCGTGAAAAGGGGAGGATTCGGCAGTATGGTTCGCTCTTTTCTGGATGAGCACGAGATGTACGACATCCGATTTAAAAATATCGGGATCCCCGTCGAGATTTATCCGATGGGCAAGACCGAACAGATTAAAAAGATTTTTGGCCTCGATGTGGAAGGCCTCGTAAAAGAAATAAAGAATTTTTATAGAATGAAAAGTGAGAAAAAAAAATGATACTGCCCCTCCGAGTTCGTCGATATAGCAGAAAAAGGCAATGATAATACGGAGATAACGTCTGGGCGTGAAAATGTTGGGGGAGGGATGAAAGAAAGGGCGGATAAAATCGTTGTGGATAGGGGTTTGGCGGAAAGCCGCCAGAAAGCACAGGCCTTGATCATGGCCGGGCGTGTTTTTTCCGGTGGGCTCAGGATCGAAAAACCTGGACAGAAGCTGAATTCCGGACAAGACATCCTTTTGAAGGGAAAAATGCCTTTTGTAGGCCGGGGGGGGATTAAGCTGGCTGAGGTGTTGGATGCTCTGGGTGTTTCTGTTGCCGGGAAAATCGCTGCGGATCTGGGTTCGTCCACGGGAGGATTCACCGATTGTCTTCTCCAAAAGGGAGCTCAAAAAGTCTTTGCGGTGGATGTGGATACGAGACAATTGGATAGCCGTTTGAGAGAAGATCCCCGTGTGGTGTTGATCGCAAAAAATGCCCGCTATCTGGAGAAGGATGATTTTTCGGTTTCCTTGGACGTCATCACTGTCGACCTTTCTTTTATCTCTGTTCTCAAAGTTCTTCCCGCGATCAAAAACTTCATCGGGAATGGCATGTTGGTGGCATTGATAAAACCTCAGTTCGAGGTAGGTAAAGGCCAGGTGGGGAAAAAAGGCGTGGTTCGTGATCCTCTTCAGCATGAAGAGGTATTGACCAAGATGGTCAAGGGGGCGGAAGAGCTTGGATTCCACACTCTTGGATTGGTCAGATCGCCTATCCGGGGTCAAAAAGGAAATCAGGAATTTTTTATGCTCTGGTCGACCCAAAAACCGACTCTGGAGCCCGACCGAATACGAGCATTAGTCAAGGAGGCTGTCTGGAATGAGAAAAATTGATCATGTTGGATTTGTCATCAAAGCCCATGCCCCAGAAGTGCAAAACATACTTGAGGAACTCATCCGGTATTTTGCCGAGAAGGAAATTGCCTGTGTTTTAGAAGAGGTTGCGGCGGAAAAGCTGGGAAGGAACGATGGTGTGAAAAGGGAGGAAATTCCTGCAAAGGTCGATCTTATCGTTGTCCTTGGCGGGGATGGAACGCTGTTGAGTATCGCGCATTTGGCTGCCCAGAAAGAAGTGCCTGTTATCGGGATCAATTTGGGTGCCCTTGGATTTTTAACGGAAGTCCCTCAAAATGAAATGTTTTTAGCCTTAGATTCCTACTTGGACGGGAACGATAAAATCGTGAGCCAAAGACTGATGTTGCGGGCAAAAACAGAAAAGAAATCCTATTATAGCCTGAATGATGTGGTGATAAATAAAGGCGCACTGTCCCGCATGATACGGTGTGCGATCTGGATCGATGGGGAAGAGATCGCGATGACAAAAGCGGATGGTTTGATCATATCGACCCCGACAGGTTCCACGGCATATTCTATGTCAGCAGGGGGCCCGATCATTCAACCCTACATACCCGCTATCATACTTACTCCGATCTGCCCCCACACTTTGTCTTTTCGGCCTATGGTCATCTCGTCCGAGTCCGAAGTGAAAGTGCAACTTCTGACGGAAGGAGAGGAGGTCTACCTTACTATCGATGGTCAGAGGGGAGAGTTGATGACAAAAGGTGATACGGTGACCGTTTGTCAAAGCGGGCTCAGGCTTCAACTGGTATCCTCTCCTCAGAGGAATTTTTACGACCTATTGAAGGAAAAGCTCCGCTGGGGTTAGCTAAAGCTCAATACATCCTCAGCGTCCGACAATGTCGGATTCCCTCGAAGAACATCTGAAAAAGCCTAAATCTTTGATGTCGATCGGACATATGCAAATATCTTTTACGAGAAGAGAGGCGTTTGACTTTTGGAGGGGGGGAGATTATGATGATTTTCCCTGATGGAAAAGAATCTGAGGGTGGCTTTTGTTTCGGCCGAGGTGTCTCCCTACGCAAAATTGGGGGAGATGGCTGATGTGGCCTATTCTCTTCCTAAACATCTTTCCTCTCTCGGAATGGGCATTTCTCTTTTCATGCCCAGATACCGGAGGCCAGAAATCGATTCTTTGCCGATGGAATTGATCATGCCCAACCTACCTGTCTATTTAGGAGAAAGAAGAGTCAAAGCGCGCGTATTCAAAGCAGAACAGGGCAAGTATGACATCTATTTCATTGACAATCCAAAATATTTCTGGAGAGATCAGATATACGGGACAGGCGCAGGAGCATATCTCGATAATGATGAAAGGTTCATCTTCTTCAATCGGGCTGTTTTAGAATTTTTGTTCAAGAGAAAAATGGAGACCGATGTCATCCACTGCAACAATTGGCCCACAGCTCTTATCCCGGTTTTTCTTAAAACTCACTATTCCAAAAGAAGAATTTTCCGCAACACGTCCACCGTTTTAACCCTTCATAACATTGCATACCAAGGAGAATTTCCTCCCGATTCATTGATGAATACAGGGCTTAACTTGCAATATTTCACCTCTCATCACTTGTCCCTTAACGGAAAATTCAATTTTCTCAAAGCTGGGATTATGTATGCTGACGTTCTCAATACAGTCAGTTCCACCTACAGAAGGGAGATTCTCACAAAAAAACACGGTCTCGGCCTGGAAGAAATCCTGAGCCGTCGTAGAAATGTCTTTTTCAGCATACGCAATGGGATAGATTATGAGATTTGGGATCCAAAAACAGACCCTTTTATCGCTGCCAATTATTCCTATTCGAACCTCGATGCAAAAAAAACATGTAAGAAGGATTTGATCAAAGAATTTGGCCTCTCTATCTCCACAAAAACTCCCGTCATCGGAATCGTTTCCTATATGAGAACACATAAAGGTTTTGACATTCTCCTTGAAGCTATGGATGAGCTTGTCCGATGGGATATGGCTTTGGTTATTCTCGGACAGGGTGAGGAGCAGTATGAAAATCAACTCATCGATATACAGAGAAAATATCCGAACAAAGTTGCGGTTCGATTAGAGATGAATCCTACATTGTCCCACAAAATTGTAGCAGGGGCGGATATATTCCTGATTCCTTCCTTGTATGAACCTTGCGGGTTGAATCAACTCTACAGTTTCCGCTATGCCACGGTGCCTGTGGTGCGTGGAACTGGGGGGCTCGAAGAGACAGTCCGTCCTTTCTTCGAGGAAAAATCGAGGGGCAATGGCTTTGTGTTCGAGGAGTATTCTTCATCTGCTCTGCTCGAGGCTTTAAAAGAGGCTTTGATGTATTACAAAAATCCTGCTGTTTGGAAAAAAATTCTGCTTCAGGGGATGCGAGAAAATTTTTCCTGGAAGAGTGCTGCCAAAAGGTATGCCAACCTCTATCAGAGGGCGTTAGAAATAAAGAGAGGAGGACAAATAGGACAGCTATGAATGAAATGAACGATGTTATCATCATCGGGGCAGGGCCTGCCGGTTTGGCTGCTGCCATATACACGGGTCGAGCAAGGCTCGATACGCTCCTTCTCGAAAAGGCTACGCCAGGCGGTCAAATTCTTCTCACGGACTTTATCGAGAACTATCCTGGGTTTGCCGAAGGCATCGCTCCCTTCCAACTTATGGAGAATATGCGCAAACAAGCCGAAAGATTCGGGGCAAAAATCGCGATAGAAGAGGTCCTAGAAGTCCGGGATGAGGAAACACATTGGCAGATTCGGGGAAGCAGAGAGGAATACAGGTCCAAAGCCATTCTTGTCGCTACAGGCTCCGATCACCGTAAATTGGGCATACAAGGAGAAGAACGTTTGACAGGACGGGGAGTTTCCTTTTGTGCCACCTGCGATGGGGCTTTTTTTCAAAACAAAGCTGTGGCGGTAGTCGGCGGAGGAAATTGGGCTTTGACCGAAGCGCTATTCCTGACGAGATTTTGCCGTGAGGTTAAGATCATTCACCGTCGTGATCAACTTCGTGCCGAGAGGATCCTGCAAGAAAGGGCCTTCGATAATCCCAAGATCCAAGTGCTCTGGGACACGGTTGTGGATAAAATTAACGGCGAAAAGAATCTTAAATCTATCATAATTCATAATGTAAAAGACAAAAAGGTCTCTCAGTTAGAGCTTGAAGGATTGTTTATTTCTATAGGGACAGTGCCGAATAACAGGCTTGTGAGCCACTTGGTCGAGCTAAACGAATGGGGAGAGATTCAAGTCGGGAAGGACATGACCACAGGGCAGAAAGGGCTTTTTGCAGCAGGGGATGTGACCGATGCTTGTCCCGAACAAATGGCAACGGCCGTGGGGACAGGAGTAGCCGCGGCTATCGCCATAACCGAATACCTGAATTATTTATAAAAATTATCGATGCCAACCCACCCCACCCCTGCGTTAAAGGTATATATGTAGTCATAAAATTGTATTCTTGTGAAGGAATAATTGTATCGAGAAATTTAACCCTTCGGGCGAACCAAAATTGCAGGGCGGAGTGGAGGGTTTTGTTCCGTAAATAATCCAGGTGAAACAATATGTGACGCAACTATTCAGCTTTTTTTTCAAGCTCGTCGACCTTTTTTTTGAGCCTCTTCATCTCTTTCAGGAGATCGTAAAGCTGGGGAATGGAGACCCAAGCTTTACGCCAATCCCGAATGTCTAGATGAGGGATGCCGGCGACCATCGAATCGGCGGGTATGCTTTTTGTCACCCCGCTTTTGGCCGCTAAGATGACATTGTCCCCGATCTCGATATGATCGGCGATTCCCACCTGCCCACCGGCCATTACGTTTTTCCCGATTTTTGAGCTTCCGGCGATCCCGGTTTGGGCCACAAGGATGACGTTGGAACCGATTTCCACATTGTGGGCGATTTGGACCAGATTGTCGATTTTTGTGCCCTTGCGGATGATGGTTTTTCCAAGAGATGCTCGGTCAATTGTTGTGTTGGCTCCGATTTCCACGTCATCTTCTATGACCACGATTCCTTTTTGGGGAATTTTAATATGGACTTTCCTCTTGTCCTGGATGTATCCGAATCCATCCGAACCGATTACCGCACCATTGTGGATTATGACACGATTGCCGATGAATGAATCCTCTCTGATGGAAACATGAGAATGGATCGTGCAGTCCCGTCCTAATCGGGTGCGGGGATAGATGGCCACAGATGGAAAGATGACAGTTCTGTTTCCGATTTCCACATCATCTCCGATGAAAGCGAATGCACCGATGGACACATTTTTTCCGATTTTGGCGATGGGCGAGATGAAGGAAAGCGGATGGATTCCGGGCTTTGGTTTGTAAGGCTGGAAGAAATGTTCAACGGCTTTGATAAAAGAGAGCTGGGGATTTTCGGATTTAATAACCGGGATTCGGTCAAAGGTTTCATCGGCAGGAATGATGGCCGCTGAAGCATTTGTTCCTTCCAGTTTTCTCCTGAATTTTCGGTGAGCCAAGAAAACGAGGTCTCCCTTTTCTGCCTCTTCCAGGCTCGATACGCCGGATATCTCCGTGGTTCCCTTCCCTTTATAAGGACAGTTTAGCAGTTTTGCCAGCGCGGAGACCCGGATAGAGTGGGATTTTTTTTCAGGCATTGGATCCCTGTTTTTTGAGGGCGCGCTCATTCAGGACTGCGCCCAATTCAGCTCCCCAAAGAAGGATAACCATTGAAAAAGTCAACCAAAGCAAAAAGAAGATGATCGAAGTCAGCGTTCCCTGCATAAGCCTGTCGAGTACGATCCCGATGGCCGAGAAATGGGCCACATAAAAGGCGAATATCCGCTTGAAGATTTCTATTAGAAGAGCAGCGATAGAGGCGGCGATAATCGCGGGTTTGGTGTAAACCTTGATTTCTGGGATAAATTTGTAAAGAGAAAAGAAGACCAAGATTGTCAACGTGAATGGAAGCAGATACTGCACGAAAAAGTTATCCATCAGGGAAACGATTTCAGGATTGATATTATGGGCCACAAACGAGCTTTCTTGGATCGTGCGATGAAGAGCGGTCCATATGGCTGTGATAGAAAGGGAGATCAGCATGATAATGCCGACAACGAACATGATCAAGTATTCCATCAGCCGGTTGTAAAAAAATGATTTTTTGTAATTGGCTTTGAATATGAAATTGATCGAAAAGATCAGGTTGGAGAACAAAAAACTGGCGGCGATAAAAGAACCGGCCAATCCAAACCAACCCAGATTGGTGATGTTCTGGGAGAGCTCTTGGACTCTTTTGAAAAAGTAGGGGTCCAGCTGGGCAAAAAATTCTTCAGAAAAAATATCGAGACTGCGAACGGCGATTTCCGAGTTGCCCAAGATCTTGGTAGTGGCATAGGCGAACAGGGCGGCCAAAGGGATGGAACACATGAGCGCAAAGTAGGAGATCGTGATGGCAAAATTGCCGCACTTATCGCGATGGAATCGTTGCGTAGCGGTCTTGATGATACCGAAGACCGGAATTTTCATTGGCCTTTTGGGTAGGGATTACTTTAAGAAGTAATTACCCCACTGAATCATGATGATAAATATGGCGATGAACAGAGCATAAATGACAAGAGTTTCGATCAACACGAGTCCCAACAGGACCAGGAATCTGATATGGGGAGCGGAAGCGGGATTCCGGGAGATGCCTTCACATGCACTGCTGATTGCTTTAGCCTGACAAAAAGCGCCTGCTGCTGCAGCAAGAGTGATGATCCCCCCGCTGACGATAATGGCCAACTTGAACAACGAGCCCGCTTGCGGTTCGAAGGTTTTTTCCTGGGCGAGAAGGGGGGTGCTCATAAGGAATAGAAACAGGGATAAGATCATGATTGGCTTAAGATGTTTTGCCATAATCTTCCTCCTATAATATTAATGTTCCTCTTCATTTACTACGGCTCCTGCTATGTAGATGCAACTCAGCAGGACAAATACGTAGGCTTGAACGACTGCCGTTATGATGGCGATAGCCATGAAGGGAAGGGGGAGCAAAAATGGAATGATGGAAGCCATGATCAAGATGAGCAATTCTTCGGCAAAGATATTCCCGAAAAGCCGCATGGAAAGGGATAAAGGCCGAGAAAAATGACTGATAATCTCGATCGGCACCATCAAGGGAGCTAAAAGGGGGATGGGGCCCATAAAATGCTTAAGGTATTTGAACAGCCCTTGGGCTTTGATCCCTTGCCAGTGATAATAAATAAAGACCGTCAGTGCGCATCCTGCCGTCACATTGAGCTTGCTGGTAGGAGACATAAATCCAGGCACGAGGCCCATAAGATTACAGGCCAGGATAAACAGACCGATAGTTCCAACCAACGGCAAGTATTTTTTTCCTTCTTCTCCGATGAGATCGGATAACAAGCCTTCGAAAAATTGGATGATGAGTTCCATTACATTCTGAAGTCTGGATGGGATAAGCCGGGGTTTTTTGGATGAAAGGGAGAAAAAGAGGATCAGGAGGCCAGCTGCAATCAAACTCATGACAACGTAATCCGGGATAAGGTGCTCAGGATTTTTCACCTCGATTCCCACAAGCACGAAAAGTGAAGAAAGCGGTTTACTGAATAGCTTGTTGATGAGCTCAACTATGAATAAGCTGTGTTCTAGTTCTTCCATGTTTTCAGTCTGGCCATTACTGCGATGGCTTCAAACAGGAGGACAACGATTATCGATGAAAATCCTGCTGCAAACGCTATGATCTTGTTTGAAAAGAAGAAAATTATAATAAAAAAAATAGCAAGAATCAACAGGAGTCTAAGACCAAAAAATAATCCCGAAGTTTTTAAGGCTTGTCTTTTTTCTCGGAGCAAAACCTTGGATAATGTCTGATTGAGCCAGATAAAGTTGATTGCAGCGAGAATCCCTCCTCCCAGGACAAAAAGGCCGGTCCCGGGATCGAAGATAAAACAGGCTGCAACGGCCAACAGGAAGGACGAACCGAAAACTTCCCAGGGAATCCGCTTCAGTATTTTTTCTGCAAGAGGGTCACCGTTTGGAAGAGGGATGTTATTTATCATTTTCAATCTCATCCCTTCCTGAATTGTCCTGCAGCTTATTGAGTCCTCGCAACAGGTTATAAATACCGGAAGCCGCTCCAAACAGGAAAAAAAAGATCAGCATCCAAGGTCTTGTCCCGAATGCTTTGTCCAGGATATATCCGAAAAAAAGACCCACCGCTATCGAAGAAGGAAGCATCAGTCCAAGGGAGCTCAGTGCCCAAATTCTTTTTGTATCCGTTTTAAAAGACGGCTTGGTTTTGAACATTCATCGGGTATTATCATAAGTTAGGCTGAAGGAGTCAAGCTATTCAGAGGATCAAGTGGGTTGATTCCTCTGGGGAGGTGTGTTACATTTTTTTGGTAGTGAGAGTAAGAACTGCATGGCAAAATCCAAGCTGATAACCTCATTTCTCCTGTTCGTCCTTTTTTCATGGACGCTGCTTTTCAGTCAGCAGACTCAGTTTTCTTCCGAAGAGGTCACGATCATCGCTCGTTATTGGGAAAAAAAGGAAGATTTAATATCCGCAACGGGAAATGTGGAAGTCCACTACCAAAATATCACCCTTTTGGCGGACGGGGCGGAAGTGGATGTCGAAACAAAGGATGTCTTCGCTTGGGGAAATGTGACCATCCGTTCGCCAGATGAAGCTGTTAGTTGCGATGAAGTCCGATTCAACTTGGATACTTCCCAAGGGGAATTCAAGAATGTTACGGGAATGATACAACCCACCATTTTGTACCGAGCAGAATCGATCGACCGGAAAAGCAAAGACCTATACAGTTTTGGAAAGGCAAACATAACGACCTGCACACAGCCTGTTCCCCGCTGGCAGTTTTCCTGTTCGCGAGCGAATTTTAAAAAAGATGATTACATGGAAATGTGGAATGCGGTCTTAAAGGTAAAAAAAATCCCGGTCTTTTATCTTCCTTATTTTCGGTATCCTCTGGATAAAGACCGGGCTACCGGTTTTTTGATGCCGCAGGCAGGGTATTCCGGGCAAAAGGGTGCTTTTTATTCCCAGAGTTTTTATTGGGCCCCAAAAAGAAATATGGATGCGACGTTCAATTTCGATATCTTCAGAGATAGAGGATTTGGCGGTGGACTAGAGTACCGGTATCTTTTTTCTGAGGGGTCAGGAGGACTGCTGAATTTGTATTATTTTCGATTCAACGATAGAGCACCGGCCGATTCTCCAGAAAACGCTTATATCATTCGCTTCAAACACAATCAGCCTCTTCCCAGCAATTTCAACATCGTTGCTGATGTGGATTACCAAAGTTCCTATGATTTTCTAAGAGAGTTCGACAATAATTTCAGGAGAGCCGTGGTTTCCAATCGGAGTTCCCAAATTTACATTTCCAGAGCCTGGTCTTACTACAATTTCAACCTGCGTGTATCACGATTCGAAACCTATTATTCACAATCGGATGATTCGATCATCCGGAAGAATTATCCACAGATCGGATTCACTTCGTCCAAAATGAAGATCGTTTCTCCCTTGTATTTTTCATTCACATCCTTGTTCGACAACTGGGAGTACGGGTGGGAGACAGATTATGAAAAAGAGAGGCAGCGCCGGTCACAAAGTTTGGCTTTTAGCCCGACAATCACGGTACCATTCACTTCCATTCCCTGGTTGACGCTCAATTCATCCCTTTCCGCCAATCTCAGCTATTATTTCAAAAGCTATGCACCCGGTACTACGACAGTGGTGAATGATCCTATCCTCAGTCTAAATTATTCCATAAATTTGGATTTAAGCGGGCCCTATTTTTCCAAGATATTCTATAACGCAAAAAACGAGCCTGTGTTCAAACATATTATCGAGCCCACCTTTTCTTACAGGTATGACAGCCCTGTGGCCGCATCGGATAGGATCATCGCTCAGCGGTTTTTTTATACCAACCACTACGCCCGGTATGGTCTTGTCAATCATTTCCTGATAAAACAGAACAACCAGCCAAGAGAAATTTGCTCCTTGGGATTGTATCAGTTTTATTATTTTGATCCTGAAAATAGCCCGTTGGGCAACCAGAATGTCAATGGAGAACCCCCCCGATATTCGGATCTCAACGGGTACTTCCGGTTTTATCCGGCAACAAAGTACAACGTGGATTTTTCCGCCTCTTACAATCCCTATTTCAAGTCATTTTCGCACCTGAGGCTCGGTGCGAACATCGGGAACATAGACGATCTCGTTTTTTTGAGAATGAACTGGTACAAAAGTCTCAATCCTTACTTCGAATTCGCCCGCATGCGCCGTCACCAGATTGGTGTATTTTGTGGCGCGAAAATTCCTCAATTATCTATGGAAGCCCAATTCGATTTTGATTTCAACATTCTCGAGAGAGAGATGTTGTACTCTGCCGTAACACTGGTCTATCATTATCAGTGTATTGATTTTAAGGGTGAACTTAAGATATTCTATTTTCGAGATAAGCCAGAGGCCCAGTTCAGGTTTTCCTTCGAACTGGGCAATATCGGGAAGACGACCGATTTGTTGGGAGGATTTGGATTCTGATATGAAAGGATTGATACTTAGCGGAGGAAAGGGGACACGTTTGCGGCCTCTAACGTATACACAGGCCAAGCAGCTTGTTCCTGTGGCGAATAAACCGGTTCTATTCTATGGTATCGAGGCTCTCAAGGAGGCCGGCATTTCGGAGATCGGGATCGTAGTCGGGGATACAAAACAGGAGATCAAACAGGCTACCGGAGACGGCTCTCGTTGGGGATTGAATGTTACCTATATCGAACAGGCCGCTCCGCTTGGTTTGGCCCATGCGGTTAAAATCTCTGAGGAGTTTTTGGGGGGAGAACCTTTCGTGATGTATCTTGGAGACAATATCCTCAAAAGCGGTATCACATCTCTTGTGGAAGAATTTCAACGGAAAAAACCGAATTCTCTCATCCTGCTCACCGAGGTGCCGAACCCCCAGATGTTCGGTGTGGCGGAACTGGAAGAGGGACGGGTAGTAAGGCTGGTGGAGAAACCGAAAGAACCGGCAAGCAATCTGGCCCTTGTCGGCGTTTACATGTTCGATGCCCACATATTCGAAGCCGTGAAGGCCATCAAGCCCTCTCGGCGGAATGAGCTGGAAATCACGGATGCGATCCAATATCTTGTCGAACATGGCTACGAAGTCCACCCTCATCTCGTCACAGGCTGGTGGAAAGACACCGGAAAGATAGAGGACATTCTCGATGCAAACCGCCTTATTTTGGAGATGGTTTCTGGAAAGAATCTAGGGAAAGTGGATGAGAATTCCAGGATCAACGGCCAAGTGGTGATTGAACAGGGCGTTGTGGTGACAAACAGCATTATCAGAGGTCCGGCGATAATCGGGGAAAATTCAGAGATTGCCGATTCCTACATAGGCCCTTTCACTTCCATCCAGAATGACTGCAAGATCATTCACACAGAGATCGAACACAGCATCGTTCTTGAAAAAAGCGAGATCATCGAAGTAGGCAGTCGGATAGACGAGAGTCTTATTGGTAGGGAAGTGAAAATCTTCAAGTGTCCTCCTAAACCTTGTGTATACCGTTTCATGGTCGGAGACAAAAGCGAAATCGGGATAAAATAGCCCGGATTCTCCCAGGGAGGAGATTAAATGATTGACGGTGTAAAAACAAAAAAACTGCGGGTCATCCCTGACGAAAGAGGGAGATTGATGGAGATTCTCCGGAACGACGATGAACTCTTCCTCCAGTTCGGCCAGGTTTACATGACCACAACCTATCCCGGTGTTGTCAAAGCTTGGCATTTACACAAGGAGCAATCCGATAATGTTGTCTGTGTCCAGGGAATGATAAAGCTTGTCCTGTACGATCCGAGGGAACAATCACCGACTTTCAACCAGATCGATCAGTTTTATCTTGGCCTGCACAATCCGTTGCTCGTTCAGATACCGAAGGGCATTTATCATGGATGGATGTGTGTCAGCCCGGAAGAAGCCATTGTCGTGAACATCCCCACCGAGCGCTACAATTATGAGACACCCGATGAATTTCGTCTTGATCCCCACGCTGACGATATCCCATATGACTGGAAAAGAAAGGATGGCTGAGGAACAACGTAACTTCGATAACATGGTCCTGTTGGTTACAGGAGGAGCTGGCTTTATCGGAAGCAATTTTATCCACTATATGCTGAAAAAATACCCCTCCTGCCAGATCATCAATCTCGATAAGCTCACCTATGCGGGCAATCGGGATAATCTCAAGGATGTTGAAAAGGATCCCAGGTATGAATTCATCCACGGTGATATCCGGGATAAAGATCTCGTCAAGAAGGTTTTCAACAAAATCCAGGGTGTCGTGCACTTTGCTGCCGAGACTCATGTGGATCGATCCATCGTGGATGCCGGGGAATTCGTGTTGACCGATGTTTTTGGAAGTTTTGTCCTGTTCGAAGCAATGCGGAATACGGATATCGAATTTTTTGTTCATGTATCCACGGATGAAGTCTACGGAAGTTGCGATCAGGGGTTTTTTGGCGAAGAAGATGCGCTGAATCCTTCCTCTCCTTATGCCGCGAGCAAGGCTGGGGCCGATCGTTTGGCTTATGCTTACACGGTCACTTACGATCTCCCGATTTTCATCCTCAGGCCCAGCAATAATTATGGCCCTTATCAATATCCTGAGAAGTTCATCCCACTTTTTGTTACAAATGCCCTGGAAGGCAAATCCTTGCCTTTGTACGGAAAAGGGACGAACGTCAGGGATTGGCTGTATGTAGAGGACAACTGTCGAGCCATCGATATGGTGATACAGAGAGGGAAATTGGGAGAGGTATATAATGTGGGCGCAAACAATGAAGTGAAAAATATAGATATCGCCAACAAGATCGTGAGCTTATTGGATAAACCCGAAAGCTTGATCAAATTCGTGGATGACCGTTTGGGTCATGATAAAAGGTATGCCTTGGCGTGTGAAAAAATTCGAGCGCTTGGCTGGCGACCGGAGAAAAATTTTGAGGAAGCCTTGGCTTCTACTGTCCACTGGTATCGAGAAAATCCTGAATGGTGGCGCAAAATAAAAGAAAAAAGCAGGGATTTCCGGGATTTCTATGCGAAATATTATGAGAAACGGAAATGAGTCACACATTTATTGAGGAGGAAAAATGAATGTTCTGATCACGGGAATCACAGGCTTTGCTGGAAGTCATTTGGCTGATTATATCCTGGAAAATCATCCCGATGCTCGAGTGTATGGCATGATCCGTTGGCGGAGCCGGATGGAAAACATCCTTCATATCGAGGACCGGATACACCGCATAGAAGCCGATCTCAAAGACATGGCGTCGCTTAAAAAGGCCTTAAAGGAAGTTGAGCCGGACCGCATTTTTCATCTTGCTGCCCAGAGCTTTGTTCCCACCTCGTGGAAATGCCCGGCGGAGACGTTCGCGATCAATGCCGTCGGCCAGATCAATCTTTTTGAAACCGTTCTCAGCCTGGGGATCTCGCCGAAAATCCAGATAGCCGGGTCCAGTGAAGAATATGGGTTTGTCAATTCCGATGAAGTTCCGATGAAAGAAACCAATCCCCTTCGTCCTCTTAGTCCTTATGCGGTGAGCAAGGTGGCCCAAGATCTGTTGGGCTGGCAATACTACAAGAGTTATGGCATGAAGATCGTCCGCACACGAGGATTCAACCATACGGGTCCCCGTCGCGGAGATGTTTTCATATGCTCGAATTTTGCCAAACAGATCGTGGAGATCGAAAAGAAAAAAAGAGAACCTATCATATACGTGGGTAACTTGGAGGCCAAAAGGGATTTTACGGATGTGCGAGACATGGTCCACGCCTACTGGTTATGCTTGGAGAAAGGAGAGCCTGGAGAGGTTTACAACCTGGGAACAGGGAAGACCTATTCTATTAAAGAGATCCTGGACATGTTGCTCGCCATAAGCGGAGTCGACGTGAAGATCGAAGTCGATCCGGATCGCCTCAGGCCCTCGGATGTTCCCGTTCTTTTGTCCGACAGTTCCAAATTCAGAAGATTGACAGGATGGGAACCCAAAATTCCATTTAACCAGTCTCTTCAGGATCTCTTGGAATATTGGAGAGAAAGGGTCTAACTTGAACGTTTTTGTTACCGGTGCGACCGGCTTTGTCGGGCGTTATCTCCGGGATTTCTTGAAATCCCATGGACATTGTATTTGGGGATCAGCATATCCTGATGTGCCTGAACTCTCTTCGGATGACCGGATTTTTTATCTGGACATAAGATCTGAAAAGGATGTCTTCCAGCACATCAGGGAAATGAAGCCAGATTGGATTTTCCATCTGGCTGCTGTTTCCAATGTCCGGCATTCTTGGGACAGGCGGAAAGAAACCCTCGAGACCAATATAATAGGAACGCTCAACCTATTCGAAGGTGTCCGGAATTTTTCCCCCCATGCCAGGATCGTTTTTGTCAGCTCTTCCGATATATATGGAACAAAATTTCCCTCTGGGGACCCCCTGGGTGAAAAAAATCCGGTGATGTCCGTAAATCCTTATGCCTATACCAAATGGAGTGGCGAAGTTCTGAGTGAATTCTATACACGGATTGAAAATTTGAATATCGTGATCGCCCGGCCATTTCCCCACACAGGTCCCGGGCAGAGCGCAGATTTTGTTTGTTCCGACTGGGCATGCCAGATTGCCCGGATCGAAAAGGGATTGAGTGTACCGGAAATAAAGGTCGGGAACACATCTGTCGAAAGAGATTTTACAGATGTGCGCGATGTGGTCCGCGCCTATGAGGGGCTTGCCGAAAAGGGGAAAACCGGTGAAGTATACAATGTGTGTTCAGGTCGTTCTTACTCCTTGGAAAGCATCCTCGAATGCCTCCTTTCCTATACTCAGAATGAAATTTCTGTCCGAGTCGACTCACAAAAACTGAGAAAAGTAGACATCCCTCGGCTAGTGGGCGACAACAAGAAGATCCGGGAAGAAATTTCCTGGGAACCCAGAATCCCGATCGAACAGTCGCTCGAGGAATTGCTGGACTACTGGCGAAGCCGGGTCTAATTAGATTTCCAATTCCAGTTGGTTTTTTTGGTCCGTTTCCCGGTCTCGTTCGATGGTTTTCAGAACTTCGGCGGTCACATCTCCTGTGGGATACTGGCCGTCAAAGCACGCTCCGCAGAAATGGGTAATCTCTTTATTCCCGGTTTGGACAGCCTTTTTTAACGATTCCAGCGATTGGTAGATCACCTTGTCTGCCCCGAGTTTTTTCGTTATCTTATCGATTGTGGCATTGCGGGCGATAAATTCAGCTTTTGTCTGCATGTCTATCCCGTAAACACACGGGTATCTCAGCGGTGGAGAATAGGAAGCGAAGTAGACTTTTTTCGCCCCACATTCCCTGACCATTTTTATGATAGCTCTAGAAGTGTTGCCCCGTACGATGCTGTCATCCACAAGGAGAACATTTTTGCCTTTGAGCTCGGAGGGAATAGGATTGAGCTTATGCCGGACAGATGACTTCCTTTCATGATCGGCGGGCATGATGAATGTGCGGCCGATGTATCTGTTTTTGACCAATGCTTCTCTGTATTTTAGATTCAATTGTCTTGCGATCTCGATGGCTGCATCCCGGGCGGAATCAGGGACTGGAACGACCACATCTATGTCCAGATTGAGTTTTTTTATCTCTTCTGCCAAAAATCGACCCAGATTGACCCGGCAATCATAGACATTGACATTGTCGATGTAGGAGTCTGGACGGGCAAAATAGACCCATTCGAAAAGACATGGAGAGTGGGGGCAATGTGTCAGTTGGCTCGTGTGAAGTTGACGTTTTTCATCGATAAAAATAACCTGACCCGCTCCGACATTTTTTATGTTGGAGAAATTTGTGATATTCAAACTCACGCTTTCTGAGGCGATGGCATAAGAGGGGAGGATCCCATCTTTTTTTGTCCCATAGACAAGCGGTTTTATTCCATAGGGATCTCTGAAGGCGACCATACCCCCTCCGGCGATATAAGCCACTACAGAATAGCTGCCTTTCACCTGTTCGAAAACTTTTTCGACCGCGCGGAATATATTATCAGGTTCGATTTTGTCGATATTTTGGATCGAGAGTTCTTGGGCAAAAATGTTGAGTATGATTTCCACGTCGTTATCCGATGTGAGATGTCGATGGTGTTGATTAATCAATAATTTGTTCAGTTCCGTATAATTGATGACATTGCCGTTGTGTGCCATGATTATGCCAAAGGGAGAATTGACGAAAAATGGCTGGGCGACCGATCCGCTTCTTCCGCCGATGGTAGGATAGCGCGTATGGCCGATCCCGATGTTGCCCTTGAGGCGCTTGAAGTTATCCGCAGTAAATATATCTCTAACGAGTCCGTTTCCCTTTTTTGTGTGGAAATGCCCGTCATACGTGATGACTCCTGCTGAATCCTGGCCTCGATGCTGGATAGAAAGGAGTCCCTGATAAAGGTCTTTGAAGACATCGTCATTTCCCAGAATTCCGATTATTCCGCACATGTATTTAACATACCATTATAGACAACAGGCGTGCAACTTATTCCTCGGCTCTCTCTCTTTTCCGAGGAACCATGCCCGCTCCCCTGCGGATGCCTTCCTAACCCGCTTGCTTGACCTAGAAGAGATAATCACAGAAATATGGATATTTCTGCTTCAATGTGAAAAAGAAGGGGGAGAAAAGGTCAGGACGGAAGGGCAGCGATCAGTTCAGCTGATGTGAGTGTGGCTGTGCCCAACTTCCCGACAACGATCCCGGCCGCAATATTAGCCAGCATGGCGGCCTCCTGGATCGACGCTCCGGCGAGGAGGGCTAAGCTGGAGACAGCGATGACCGTATCCCCTGCTCCTGTGACATCGTAGACCTCTTGGGCGAGGGTGGGAACATGCATAGCTTTTTTCCCTCTTTCAAAAACACTGAGCCCCTGTTCTCCCCTCTTGAGAATGAGATACTTGGTTAAAATTTTGGAGAGAATCGTCTCTCCTACTTTTTCTACCTCTATATCACTGCGGCAAGCGTGGTGCACAACACTTTCCGCTTCCAAATGATTCGGTGTGATCAGAGTCACTGGAGAGAAAAAAAGAAAATGTTCGACTTTGGGATCCACGTACACCGGCAATTTTTTTCGTTGTGTAAAAGACAGGACTTTTTGAAGCAATGGCTCTGTGATGATTCCCTTGTTGTAATCGGATATGATCAAAGCATCGAATTTTTCCTTTTGGATGAAACTGTAGATTTTGGCTGCCAAATGAGAAGAGATCGGTCCTTTCTCTTCCATATCGACTCGAACGACATGCTGGTGATGAGCGATAACGCGAGTTTTGACCGTCGTGGGTCTTTTGGCGTTGACAATGATCCCCTTGTTGTCAGCGACGTTATCTCTGATCCACTCTCCTTCTTTGTCCTCACCCACGATGCCGGTAAGGATCGGAGATGCCCCCAATTTTTGAAGGTTATAGCCGACATTGCCAGCTCCTCCCAAACAGGAGGTGTCGTTTGTGGCCACGACCACAGGGATCGGAGCTTCGGGAGAAATGCGGGAAACATTACCCCAAATGTATTTGTCCATCATCAGATCGCCGAGCACGAGAATCCGCTTATCTTTGAATCCCGAGATGATTTTTATCATTTTTTGTGGATCTAGGTCTATCATTGGTTTTTCTCCCTCAAATAAATGGGATTGGACAAAATCCAGGGGATATCCTTGTGCAAGGGGGTTTTTTCTTTGAGATAGACTTCAACCCTGTAAAAGCCTGGTCGAGTGGGTCGATAATCCATGTTTTTATCCGTCGAGGTCATGATTTTTTTTCCGTTATGGATCAGATGCATTTCACGGGCAAAAGTAAATTCTGTTTGAATCCGGAGGATAGTGCGGGAATCAAGCGAAGTGTTTTCTCCCATGAGGATTTCTTTTTGACCTTTTTGAGCCCAGAATCGGAATCCATTCGCTTGGGCGGCAGAATCGACAGCATTGTAAAAATGACCTTGATGCAAGGCCGATAAAACTTGTCGCGATGCTAGTTCGAACTCATCTGATAGGGGCTTTTTGAGAAGAACATGGAGTTGCATGAGGGGAAGGAGAGACTTGTAAAGGAGATGGGCATCCACACTGTAGAAACCGAAAGTAGGATGCGTTTGATTGAGTTCGTCCCATTTCTTGAGATTTTTGTCCGGACGTTGGAGCATTTTGAGCAAGGCATATTCAGGCCTGACCAGGAGAGAGGGCGATAAGAAAATTATACGGGAAACGTCGTACTTCAGCATGGTGTTGGCATTGATGATTTCCAGACCGTTATATCCGATGGATTTTCCCCAAGACCAAGATACTTTGGAATACGGATGAGCGATGATGGAGATACCACCGCGAGCTTTAATCTGGTAGAAAGCCGTATCGGCATTCTGTGAAAAAGGCGCGTGTTCAGGTGTGAAACCAATGGCAACGAGATGACCACGGTTCACAGAAAGTTCGGATCCGGCCAGGACAAGAACGTTGTGTTTCCAGCCCGTCGTTGCCAGGGATTCAAGGTTCGGGTTTCCATGGTCTGTTAGAATGATGAAGTCGAGTGAAGAACGGGAGGCCAGCTCCGCGATTTTGTCCGCCGGTTTTCTTCCGTCTGAATGGATGGTGTGGATGTGGTATGCTCCTTGAATCTCAAGAGGAGATTTATCGAGTTCCGGTTCTGTGTAAATGTGGAATCCGATGAGGTGAATACCCAGCCACAGGGCATACATCAGAAAGAGGCCGGCAAGAATGGTGAGGATTTTTTTCTTTTTCAATTTTCCTGGGACCCTGTTCTTTTCATTTTGATCAAGGCAAACGGGATGGTAATAAGGGTGAGAATCAAAACCGTGATCTCAGAATCTCCGAAGTTGTATTCAAAAAACCCCGCCACGAACAAACCTACGAGGCCAGCTAGAGACCCGACTGTAACCGGACGCAAAAGGGGATCTTTTATACGTGTGAGTTTGATCAGAGAAAGAGCCGCCCAACCGATGAACGTAAGCCAAGCCAATAACGCGGGGATTCCTCTTTCTGCCCCGATCTGGATGATGTTGCTGTGGAGGTGGACGTTTCTCTTGGCCCCTTCCGATAGGCCGTATTTCGGATTTTGAAAAACCATATTGACCGTACAGGGGCCTGTCCCGAATAGAGGATTTTCTTTAATGATCTGGATACCGGCATGGAAGTACTCTATTCTTTGGGTATTCGAATAGTGTCTCTTGCTGAAGATACTGAGGGCTCTCTTTTTGACATGTTGGGGACTCAGCATGAAAAAAATAGAGATCGCGATAGGGACAAGGATCAGAGTCTTCGGCTTATAAAAGGCAAGGACTACGGCTGCGGCAAAAGCGAGCCCGATCCAGGCGCTCCTTGTGAGGGTGAGTACAAGGGCCATGGAGCCCAGGATGAATCCAATTGCCCAAAGAATTCTGGACCTGTCCTTGGAAAGTAAAAAAAGACTCAAGGCATAAGAACAAAACAGGAGCAATAAGCCAGCTTGGGTCATCCAATGTCCCATAAAGCCCAGGATTCTTTCTCCTGTTTCTGCCCGGAAGAGGAAAGTGAACAAAGAATAGGATATGCTGGCAAAAGCAGAGATGAGAAACGCGTAATTGATTTTTTTAAGGCTTTTTTCTGAAGAAAGGGCTGAATATGTTATAGGGACGACAAGGAACAACAAAAGTTCCCTGTTGTCCACAAGGCTGATCTTAGGATTAACGGATTTAAGGGATGAGAGGAGAGAAAATAGGCAATAAACGAGGAGAGGCCAAAAAAAAGAGGGAAATCGGGGCCACTTTTTTTGTTGGATTTGCGAGAACAACCAGCAGAAAAAAGCCAGAGAAAGAAAGATCTGGATCAGGGAGATCGAGACCATGGAGAAAAGGAGATAAAGGGTTAGGAAAAACAATAAAAAGGATGTTAAGTCTTTGGGAAGATCGAGTAAATTCTTTTTCATCGGTTACAAAGATATATCTTCCAAGAAGATGAGTCCATTGTCAAATTTTTGCCTGGGCTATTCATGCCGATTCAAGTAAGGGAGGCAGGCGGCATAGACCTCCTCAGGCGTGATCGTTCGCATGCACCGATAATTGCCCGGGATACAAAACCTTTGATCGCAAGGCCGGCAGTCCAATTCCTTTTCTATGATCGTGGCTTTTGCTTGCCAAGGTGTGTTGTAGGCAGAGAGGTTGGGGCCAAATAACGCCACAATAGGAGTCGAGGTGGATGCAGCGATGTGCATAGGTCCGGAATCCGGGCCAATGAACAAGGAGGCGTTCAGGATGAGTTCTTTCAGTTCTTTCAGGTTAAGCTTTCCTGCCAGAGAAAAAACGGAGGCAGGATGCCTGCTCAGGATTTGGCCAGCTTTTTCTTCATCTTCCAGGGCTCCGATCAATACGATTTTCGCCTTTTGTCGTTCGACAAGAGCTGCCGCCAATTTTGCCCAGTTATCGATTCCCCACTCCCGATATTCGTTTCCAGCACCGACATGGATAACGATGATTTTGGACCTTCCGAAAAAGTTTTTAGAGAAAAACAGATGGATTTTTTTCTTATCCGATTCCGAGGATTTGGGTAGGAACAATGGCGGAGAAAATGGGACCTCTATACCCAACGCTTTGACCAGCCGGATATGGTTTTCCACGCTGTGGACGTGACCTGTTTCAAGACCTCTCGGAATCGCGATGTCGTAAACGAAACTCTTGTGTTTGATTCGGTAGCCGATTTTTTGTTTAGCTCCGGAAAAAAATGTGAGGAGAGAAGCCGTTGGCCCGCCATGAAAGTCGATAGCGATATCGAATCGTTCCTTCCGGAATGCACGAATGGTATTCAAGAATTTTTTTTTCCCCAGCGGCCTCGGGAGGACGATCGTCCTATCGATATGCGGATTCCCCTCGATGAGTTCCCGGTATGGCGTTTCGACGACATAGGTGATATGAGCGGACGGGAGCCCTTTTCGCAAGGCCGTGATAGCGGGGGTGGTCATGACGATATCCCCTATGCGTCTTAAGCGTACCAGCAGGATTTTGTTTATCGCAGACAGGTCATTTTTTTGTTTCTCTGTCGGGTTCAATGGAGGCCTCATCGATGAGCATGATGGGGATTTCTTGTTTGATCGGATAAACCCTGTGGCATTTGACACATTTCAAGCCCTTCTCATCAGAGGTCAGCTCGACATCGGATTTGCACTT
The DNA here is from genome assembly GCA_964538085.1 of uncultured Eubacteriales bacterium. Taxonomy (GTDB): domain Bacteria; phylum Acidobacteriota; class Aminicenantia; order Aminicenantales; family Aminicenantaceae. The sequence goes on from CAZIDF010000003.1 coordinate 181,117, forward strand.
GGGACAAGCGAGAATGTTTAGAATTTTTGGATTAATGCTCATCGGTTCATTCCAGTCTTGATATGATATATTATAGTGTTCAGAATAGTCAATCATAAGAGTCCGATTGACAGATATGGATGAGGGGTGATATTTTACCCGATGTGAAATTTCCCAATAATTTTGGAGAACCTCTTGATTTTCCACCTTTCAACGGACGTATCAATCCGGAATTCCAGCTGCCTGTTTTTGTGGAAAAGATAAGCCGATTCCACCTTCTATTTCAGGAGGATTCTCATCAAATTCTTTTCGATGGCCGGAACAAGATCAGCGTGATCCCTTTTCTGGTATCCGACGGAAAAGCCGTGAACATCGTTGCTAAAGAGTTTTTTACACAGGGTTTGAGCAAGATGAAAACCCTCTTTTTGCCATCAAAAGCCCGGAAAGCTTGGTTGGGAGGCATTTCCCTGATGGAACGAAACATACCCACTCCAGTTCCTGTCGCCTATATGGAAAAATATAGATCTCCCTTTATCGATGAGAGTTGTTATTTTTCTGTTTTTGAAGAGGGAGTGGAAGAAATTCGACATCTTTTTCGCCGACTTCCACCTAGAGAACTGACTTCGCTTGTGCGGTCATTGGCCTGTCATTTAAGCCTTTGCCATTCAAAAGGGATCCTCCACCGTGATCTTTCAGACGGCAATGTATTGGTGAGGGTAGAGGGACAGGAAAAACAGACTTTTTTTCTTATCGATACCAATCGGATCCGTGTGAAAAAAAGATTAGGCCCTTTAAAGAAGATAAAAAACCTAACCCGTCTCGGTGTTCCCGATGACTTTCAGAAATATTTCCTCGAGGAATACACAGGGACAAAAAAGCTGAAAAAAAGAATCTGGCTTTGGTATAAACTCACGAAAAAATCTTATACTTTGAGCATCAACCTAAAAAAAAGACTTCGTCTGAGCAAGGAGACCAAGACCAAGAATAAAGTCTGATGGACCAAAATTTCAACTGGAATCCATTCGCTGATCAGCCCCACAATGTGGCTCCCAAAAAAAAGCGATTCTGGTATCATTTTCGGTTTGCTCCAGGTTATTTTTCTCTCCTTATTTTCAATGTTCGAAAAGCCCTTTCTGTTTTGATTCGCTTCAGGAAATACAAAAAAAACATGTACAAGATGACTTCCCCGTTTCATCATCCTTTTGGTGTCGCTGTTTCTCCCCACGCCGGGAAAAATGAAGAGGTGTTGAGGTGCATGGATCAGTTGGGGGTCAAAAATATACTGGTTCGGATTCCCTCGTGGGAAAGGAATAAATTGAATGATTACAAAAAATTTGTCGAACGAATCAAAAACAGGGATATGGATATCGTGATCTCTTTGCTCCAGAGAAGAGAGGATGTGTTAGATCCGAAAAAATGGGCGCAATTTATCGATGAAGTCTTTTCTGTATTTAAGCCACTTTGTTCCCTATTCGAGATAGGGCATGCTTGGAATAGGACAAAATGGGGGGTCTGGGATTATCGGGAATATCTAAAGCTTGTCGAACCCTGTATCCCGTTGGCACAAAAATATGGAGTTGGACTTATCGGGCCCGCGATCATCGATTTCGAATTTCACCTCTATCCGGCTGTCCTGAAGTCCATAGCTTTTGATAAGGTTACCTCCTTGCTTTATGTCGATCGTGTGGGAGCTCCAGAGAACAAGCAGCATGGCTGGGACACGCCGGGGAAAATTGCCTTGTTGAGAGCCGTTGTGGATGCATGTCTGAAGGAAAAACGTGACATTTGGATAACCGAGATGAACTGGCCGATCGTAGGCACCGGGAAATATTCTCCAGCTGTCGGAAACATGAATGTTACCGAAGAGGAACAAGCGAATTTTTTAGTCCGGTATTTCATCCTTTGTTTGTCCTCTGGATTTGTGGGCAGGATCTATTGGTGGCAGCTCGTGGCCCCAGGCTACGGCCTCATCGATAGCCTCCGGGAAAATTGGCGCAAGCGCCCCAGTTTTTTCGCTTTTAAATCCATGGTTGAGCGCCTCGACGGAAGTTCATTTGTTAAAAAAGTGCTTCATACACATGCTCTCATCTTTATTTTCCAGAAAAAGGAAACAGGATTCGCCGTATGCTGGTCTCAGGATCCCTCGGTGGAACACACGTTTTCCCAGAACATTTTGAGGGTAGAAAGCCGAGATGGAGAGGAGATTCCTGTCCAGGATAATCGAATTCGGCTTGGCCCCTCTCCCCTTTACGTCTATTTTCAATAATCCAACCGACCCTATACCGATAGTCCCCGATCGCAGAGCACCTCCGGGGTTATAAAGGGCCAACTCGTTCTTTCTCTCAATCGGAATATATCTGCGTTCGAATAATCCAGGCTAGAAATGGAAACGAAGACCGATCTTAAGACTGACCCCGGATAGAGCGATCTGCGCCTTTTGGGCGGCGATGATCCCTGCTTCATTCGGCCTCGTTTTCCGGATAAATAAGACAGAGTGAGTTCTTTCCTCCAGAATTTGTGTTTGAATATGATAGAGCGTTCCTTCTTGAGAGGAATTCTTTCCAGAGGAGTCCTGGAAGTTTTCTTTTCCCTTGAATCCCTGCATTTTCGCCAAACGACCTGTTATCTCTGCAAATAGGCTTAAATTGGAGGAATATTTTTTGGAAAAACCCAGGCTCCCCGACAATCTCAGTCCCTGTGCATTGGATTTCCCTTCCCACTGTTCTGTCAAGTCTTCGGTTTGGAATCGATAATCATAGGTAAAGCGGGCAAAATAATAGGAGATGCCGCCTTTGATATACAGATAGGAAAAAGGATAATAAGTAAGGAACAGATTTGCTGGAGTAGCTCGGAGATTTGACCTTACGAGAAGAAGGGAAGAGGATTCCCCTTGTGGATATTCCCATTGGCCTTTGTTTTTGCCCTGGAAGTGTTCAACACCTATTCCCCAAGACAGATTTTCTGACATCGGGAAGGAGACTTCTAGGCCGAAAATGTATCCCCAGTGAACAGAACCGATTTTGCCCTCTCCCTTTATTCTGAGAGTATCTTCGTATAAACCGGCCAATCCCTTGATCCCTAGGTTTATATCTCCTCCTTGAATATAATTTCCTCCTCCCATAATGGATAGGAAAAATGTGGACGGGGTTGTCCGTTGTTTTTGCTCAGGGGCAGGTGTGACGGGCCTTGTTTTTTTGATTCTTGGCGGTTTTTTTTCCACAGGGCCAGGTTCGATCACGATCACCAGGCTTTCGTGCACATATCCGGAGACGACGGTTTCCTGTTTTGTCGTGATTTGCACGGAGAACCAGTTTTCTATTTTTTCTCTGGCGTTCAAAATCGTTCCCTGAGGAACTTGACGGATGATGATGCTGGAAATATCGGGTTCTAAGCGGATGTTCGCCTGATCGGCGACGACCTTGAGCTTGAAGATAGTTTCTTGACCCAAAGCCTTTTGAATGGGCGTGAAAAGGAGGATCAAAAAAAGGGATAAATAAGCTACCCTCTCTTTTTTTGACGGCGATTCTCTCAGGTGATTCACCTCATTTTGATTATAGAAGAGGGCCTGAAAGCTGTCAAGGAACAGGGCTCGCTCTTTCTCGATGGCTTCAAAACAAGCTTAAAACTTCGACAAAATATATGGCTGGTGATATGAGAATTTTAGAATCACAGTTGCGTCGTTTGCTGTATAGGGTATAATATCCATAAACACAAAAAGGAAAAAAGACATGAAAAGAAGGTCTTTAGCTTGCACGTTTTTTAAAATCCTGGCCCTTTCTCTTTTTATGATATCGAATCTTGGTCTTCTTCTTGCAGAGGATGGACCGAGGGTGAAGTTTCAGGAAGAGAAGTGGGATTTTGGCAAATTGAAAGAGGGACAGGTCAAAACCCATGTGTTCGTTTTCGATAACACCGGAGATTCCCCCCTGCTTATCAAGAGAGTGAGAACCTCCTGTGGCTGTGCGGCCGCACTGATCTCGGATAAAAATGTCGATCCCGGCAAAAAGGGAGAGTTGAAGGTCACTTTCAACTCTCGAGGTTATGAGGGGAATATCGCCAAATATGTGTATGTCGAAACGAACGACCAGAGCCAACCTGTAAAGCAGTTGCAGATTTCTGCCACGATCGAAATCCCTCCTCAGCCACGAATCGATCTCGACCGATACAGCGTCGATTCCGGATTGATTCTCGAGGGAGAGCCAATTCCGGCAAAAGCTCTCATCAAGAACAGAGGGGAAAGAGAGCTCAGTATCTCGTTCTCTCATAGGGATGCGACATATCTTTATCAAGGGAAGCCTATCGTTTCTGAACTCCGTATCGCGGCTGGAAAAGAGGCTGAGGTTGAGATCAAAATACCTCCTCGGCCCAAAATAGGCCTGATCAGAGAATATATTTTGTTGAAGTCCAATGACACACGCCGACCGAATCTTTCTTTGTATGTTAGCGGTTACATCGTCTCCAAAAAACAGCTAAAAGAGTTATTCGAAAAATACGAAAAAATTGTAAGGGAATGATTTTTTTTGCCAACTTTTTGATCGCCGTCTCTAAAATACTTGATATAGTCTTGATGATTTCCATGTGGGTTTTGATCTTTCGAGTTGCTCTTTCTTGGGTGCGAATTCCTTCGCTTTATTCTGTTTCTGTTATCCTCTATCATTTGACAGAGCCGATCCTGAAACCTGTGCGAAGATTTGTTCCCCCTCACAAATTCGGAGGGATCGACTTGAGTCCGATGATAGTCATTCTCCTCCTCGTGTTTTTCGACATTTTCCTCATCCGATCGCTCTCTCTTTATGCCCATCAAATTTTGAGAGAACACACTTTGATGTTTTGATTGTCAGTAAAAGAACAGATGAGCTCTGATAAAAACATCTGCTTGAATGTGAAAGTTCAGCCTCGGGCAAGCCACCAAGGAGTGCAGAAAATCGGAGAGAGGGAGTACAAGGTTCGTGTCCTCTCTTCTCCCTCGGATGGAAAGGCCAATAGAGAAGTGATCTCTGTCCTTGCCTCCCATTTTCATCTCCCTTTATCTCGAGTAAAGATTTTAAGGGGACAAAAATCGCGGAAAAAGGTTGTGGTTCTTGAGTATTGAATGGTCTAAAGACTAGGAAGGATAGGTTACGGGATGGATATCTACAATCTTGTCAGTTTCTTCGGGATTTTTGCATTGGCTTTTTTCGCTTGGGTTTGCTCCGAGAATAGAAGAACTGTCAATTGGAGGGTCGTTTTTTGGGGCATAGGGCTACAGATATTTTTTGCTTTTTTTATTTTCGTTGTCCCTGTGGGATCAAAATTTTTTCTTGTGGTGAATAATGTTGTGCTTGGAATCTTGGATACCGCGACCGAAGGGACCAAGTTCCTGTTTGGCCGGTTGGCTCTTCCTGTGGGCGCAACGAATGAATATGGAGAGACTTCCCTCGGGAACTTCCTCGCTTTCCAAGGATTGCCCACGATCATTTTTTTTGCTGCACTCGTGGGAGCCTTGTATTATTTGAAAATCATGCCTCTTATTATCAGAGGCTTTGCGTTTGTGTTCACCAAATTGATGAGGATAAGCGGGGCCGAGGCTCTTTGTGCCTCGAGCAACATTTTTGTGGGAGCCGAATCTGCATTGGTGGTCAAACCCCATCTTGCGGAAATGACGCGTTCTGAGCTGACGACGATCCTGGCTGCGGCGATGGGGACCATCGCTTCCACTGTTTTAGCCATATATGTAATGTTTCTTAATGCGCAGCTTCCTACCATTGCAGGACACTTGATTTCTGCGTCCTTCCTCTCTGCTCCTGCGGCTGTGGTCATGGCCAAACTCATCGTTCCGGAGACAGAGATCCCCACAACTCTGGGATTGAACATCAAGCCTCATTACGAAAAAGAAGACAACCTGATCATGGCGGTGGTAAACGGAGCCTGGAGTGGACTCAGGCTTCTAGGAGGGATCATCGTTTTGTTGATCGCTTTTCTCGGGATTTTGGCCTTGCTGGATCTCCTGTTTGGCGTATGTGGTGGTGTTGTGAATAAATGGTTTAACCTGAACTTCGATTGGTCTTTCAAATCCATCCTCGGTTATGTGGCCTATCCATTTACTCTTATTATCGGTGTTCCTCCTTCGGATGCCTTTGAGGTGGCCCAGCTGATAGGAGAGCGGACTGTGGCGACTGAGGTCGTATCCTACCAACACCTCGCTCTGCTGATAGAGCAAGGGAAACTTTTGCATCCTCGATCGGCGATCATCGCATCCTATGCCCTTTGCGGGTTCGCTCATATTGCCTCTCTGGCCATTTTTGTGGGAGGGATCGGAGCTCTTGTTCCAGAAAAATACAAAGACTTAACGCGGGTCGCTTTTAAGGCTCTGTTGGCTGCTACGCTTGCCTGTTTGATGACAGGTGCAGTCGCTGGGCTCTTTTACTCTCATGGCTCCATTCTCCTCGGAAAGTGATTGTTCTTGTGTTTTTCATTTTTCCTGTTAAAATAGGCGTAATCTTTGAGATCGAGCGCTTTATTAGGAGATAAAAATGGCAAAATTTATAAAAAAAATTCTTTGGTCGACAGATTTTTCCGACGAAGGGCAGGAGGCTTTGCTCTATGCCGATGCTTTTGCCAAGGCATTCAAGGCCGATATCGTTGCCCTCCATGTTATTCCAGACATCTCTCCGGCATTGTATGATGCGGCAATTGTCGTGCAAGGGGAGTTGGCCAAAAGAGTGGCCTTTGTGAAGGCACAAACACATGAAAAGTTCGATGCTCTGAAAAAGGCCAAAAACCTGGAGTTCAAGGCTCTCATCAAAGAAGGAAATGCGGCCAAAAAAATCATACAGACAGCTGAAGAGGAAAAGGTTGATTTGATCGTTTTGGGCAGGAGAGGCATGTCTGCGATCGAGAAGTTGTTCATCGGCAGCGTGGCCAATCAGGTTCTGCGAAGTTCTTCTGTTCCTGTGCTTCTGACTAAGAAGAAAACGGGCAAACCCAAGTTCAAGAAAATACTGGTCCCGACCGATTTTTCTGAACAGGAGGAGGTCGAGAGAGATTTTGCTTGGAAATTAGCCAAGGGATTCGATTCAAAATTGACATTGCTCCATGTTCTGGAACTGCATGATTATGAATTCACTCCTCGCGCACTGGATGAAATGTTCGATGCCGTAGAGAAACGGCTGAAACAGAGAGAAAAAAAGGAAAAAGAGGATATCCCCGTATCCGAGGATGTGTATCGAGCGATCAATGCAGCGGTTGGCATAGTGGATTATGCCGAAACGCATAAATTCGACATGATCGTGATTTCCACCTGTGTCCAAAGCAAGATCGAACGATTCTTTTTGGGGAGCACGACAGAAAAAGTGATCTCTTATACCCATATCCCCGTTTTTGCTATCCCTCCTTCTTCCTGTGCGCAATAAAATTGGAACAAGAGCTGAAGTATTGGATTGCCCTCAATTTTATCCTCTCCGATAGCCTGAGATCAGCAAGATTAGTCATCCAGAATTTTCCTTCTGTGCGGGATGTTTTTCACGCCTCGAAGAATGATCTGCTGGCGATAGGACTGGATAAAGAGGTCGCAGATGCCTTGTCTTCTCCAGGCCTGTTGGATAGAGCCAGCGAGGAGATCGGCCGGTTAGAAAAAAAGGGATATTCGGTTTTTACGATCGAGGACAAACGGTATCCCAAACAGTTGAGAGAAATTTCCGATCCTCCGCTCGTCTTGTATTATGCAGGAAATATCGATGTATTGGGTGAACCATCCGTATCCATTGTCGGGGCGAGGAGGCCCACACCCTATGGAAGAGCGGTCGCTGAAAGGTTGGCCTATGATCTTGCGACTAAAGGATTGGTCGTGATCAGTGGATTGGCCCGTGGAATCGATTCCATCTCCCATTGGGGAGCGTTGAGAGGAGGAAAAACGATAGCTGTGCTCGGCTCCGGCCTGGAGAGGATTTATCCCAAAGAAAATCAGCCCTTGTTCAAGAAAATCATCGAGAATGGATTGGTCCTCTCGGAATACTCGCTGAAAGCGCCACCGTTAAAATATCATTTTCCCTGCAGGAACAGGATAATCAGCGGGCTCTCGATCGGAGTCGTCGTTGTCGAGGGCACGAAAAGGAGCGGATCGCTCATAACGGCTCGATTGGCCTTGGATGAGAACAGAGAGGTGATGGCTGTACCCGGCAACATTACTTCAGAATTGAGCCGAGGCACGAATTGGTTGTTACAAGAGGGGGCTAAGCTTGTGAGTGACTGGAAAGATGTGGTGGAGGAATTTCCCTCTCCGTTGAAGGAAGAGATTTTTTCCAAGGAGAAAAAGGAGACAAGAGAACCACCCTCACTCGACAGAGAAGAAAAAAAAATATTTGATCTCCTTTTTCCAGACAAGTTAACATCTGTGGATGCTCTTGTCGAGCAAACCAATCTCTCGGTTTCTGAAATTCTGTGTATCATGTTGAATTTGGAGATCAAAGATTTGGTTACGCAGAGACCGGGTAAATTTTATCAAAGGAAGTTGTGATGGCAAAGCAATTGGTAATAGTGGAGTCGCCGGCCAAAGCGAAAACCATTAACCGTTACTTGGGTGAAGGATATTTGGTAAAGGCTTCTATGGGACATATCCGTGATCTGCCCAAAAAAAAGCTCGGGATCGATGTCGAACATGATTTTCTTCCTGAATACATTGTCATCCCAGAAAGAGAACCACTCGTGAAGGACCTTCAAAAGGTGGCTAGGGAAGCCGAGTCGATCCTTCTTGCAGCAGATCCCGATAGGGAGGGAGAGGCCATCTGCTGGCACCTGTCCCAGATCCTCGAGAAATACAACAGCAACATCTACCGGGTCCTGACGCATGAGATTACCCAGAAGGCTGTCAAAGAGGCATTCCAGAATCGGGCCAGCCTTGACCAGGACAAGATCAATGCACAACAAACACGGCGTTTGTTGGATCGACTGGTCGGGTATCGCATCAGTCCTCTTCTCTGGGAAAAAGTTGGACGAGGACTGAGCGCCGGTCGGGTACAATCCATCGCTTTGCGTTTGATCTGCGAAAGAGAAAAGGAGATCAAGGATTTTAAGCCTGAGGAATACTGGGCTATCTCTGCCCATCTCGAGGCTTCGGAACCTCCATCATTCAAAGCGAACTTAGCCAAAATCGATGGGAAAAAGGTGAAGGTCAAGAATGAGAAAAGCGCCTCTGCCATAGTCAAAGAGCTTTGGGATCTTCCTTTTATTCTCAAAAACATCCTGATTAAAAAGAAAAAAAAGAATCCGCCTCCCCCCTATATCACGAGCACGCTCCAACAGGATGGATTCCGCCTTCTCCGGTTTCCGGTCAGGAAAACGATGTCGGTGGCCCAGAAGCTTTATGAAGGTTTAGAAATCGGGGATAGGGGATTGACCGGATTGATAACCTATATGCGAACAGACTCTGTGCGGGTCTCTGACGAAGCGGTGCAATCGTCAAGAAAATTCATCAAAAACAACTTCCCTTCTGAATACTTAATGAGCAAACCTAGATCTTACAAAAATAAAAGAAAAGCACAAGATGCTCATGAGGCTATTCGTCCCACCTCCTTTGACCTTCCACCTGAAGCGGTTAAAACCTATTTGAAGAAGGAGGAATTCGACTTGTATCGTTTGATCTGGAACAGATTTGTCGCCACCCAGATGAGTTCGGCTCTGATAGAAGAAACAGAATTTCAGATCGAGGCATCCCCATACTTGTTCGTGGTCAAAGGGGAGGTCATCGAATTCGACGGCTATCTTGCACTTTATCCCAAATCGAGCAAGGAAGAGGATGTTCTTCCAAAAGCTCGAGAGGGGGAAAAACTGAAATTGCTGGATATCGAATCCAAACAAAACTTCACCCAGCCGCCTCCAAGATACACAGAGGGTAGCCTGGTCAAAGAATTGGAAGCGAAGGGAATCGGGCGTCCAAGCACCTATGCACCGATCATATCCACTCTTCAAGGCCGTGTTTATGTTTTCAAGGAAAAAGGGAAGTTCATTCCCTCTGACCTCGGATTGTTCGTCACCGAGTATCTGATCAAGAATTTTCCGGACCTGATGGATTTTGAGTTTACAGCCCGTTTAGAGGCAGAACTCGACCTCATAAGCGAAGGCAAACAGGAATGGTTGGCCTGTTTGAAGTCTTATTATGTCCTTCTGGAAAAGGACTTGACGGAAGCGATGAAGGGAGAAAGCATCAAAAAGGATGGCATCCCTATGGAGGAGAATTGTCCGGAATGCGGTAAACCTCTGGTGATAAAAGAAGGAAAATTTGGAAGGTTTCGAGCCTGTTCAGGATATCCAGAATGTCGTTTTAAGGAGAGCTTGGTTAAAAAAGAAGTCAAACCTCTGGATGAAACCTGTCCGGAGTGCGGATCCCAGATGGTCATGCGGAGTGGAAAATACGGCACATTTGCAGCCTGTTCAAACTATCCTAAGTGCAAGTACATCAAAAAGGAAAAAAAAGACACAGGGATTTCTTGTCCCCTCGAGTGCGAGGGAACGCTGATAAGAAGGAAAACACGAAAAGGCAAGATTTTTTATGGCTGCAGCGAGTTTCCAAAATGCAAATTCGCTTCCTGGGACGAACCAATACCCCAGCCATGTCCGGAGTGCGGAAGACACTTCGTTCTAATAAGAAATTCCCTCAAAGGAAAATCGCATCTTTACTGTAGCGATGAAAAATGCAGCTTCAAAGAAACCATAGAGGATGGAGAGGAATAGGGTGATACCATGTTCACCAAAGAATTGGAAGGCTTTATCGCTTATCTGAAGCATGAAAAGAATGCCTCTCCCCATACCATAGCCAACTATAGAGGGGATCTCCTTCAACTTTCCCGATATCTGGAAGAGAGGAAAATGAAACTGCAGGACATCGATAATATAGTCTTACGGGGATTCCTAGCCGTTTTGTATGATAGGGGGGGGAAAAAGTCCACGGTGGGAAGGAAATTGGCAGCTGTCCGTTCATTTTTTCAGTTTTGTGTGAGAAAACGCTGGATGGATGATAATCCTGCCAAGGTAGTCTCTACACCCAAGCAAGATAAACCCGTTCCTTCATTCCTCTCGGAAGAAGAGATGCAAGAGTTTTTGGATTTGCCCCGAACAGCCAAACCTCTGGACAAGAGAGATAAGGCGATTTTGGAACTTCTTTACGCCACAGGGATCCGTGTCAGCGAACTGGTAGGAATCTGCCTCGACGATGTGAAATATACCGAGAGGTTGATTCGCATAAGAGGCAAGGGCAAAAAAGAGCGTTTGGTGCCGTTCGGCAGAATGGCAGAAGAAAGCCTTCGCTCTTATCTTCGGGTAAGACCTTTGATAAACAAGGGCCATACGGAAGAGACCACATTGTTTCTCAATTATCGGGGTCAAAAACTTTCATCGAGGTCCGTGGAGCGGACAGTAGACAAAACCATCCGGCGTTCAGCTGTGCGGAGGAAGATAAGTCCCCATTCCCTTCGGCATTCCTTTGCCTCCCACTTGCTGAGCAGAGGTGCGGATCTTCGAGTAATCCAAGAGCTCCTCGGTCACGAAAGTTTGGCTACGACACAAAAATACACTCATCTTGACCTCAAGCATCTTTTGGAAGTTTATCGAAAGAGCCATCCCCGGTCCTAGGGAACCCTTTCCTTCCATTTTTTGTAAACAAGGGTTGTCAGCAGATCCATTAGGGTGTCAACCTCAGGGCACTCTCAAACATGTCCTACTAGCATATAAGATATTGAAATAAATAGAATTAAACCATCCATTAGTTTGGTCCAGTAATTGCATATAGCAAGACCGAAAGGAGGTAACATGAAAAATTTCGTGGTGAAAGGATTCGTTTTTCCCTTGGTCTTGGCTTTTGCTTTTATGTCTGTGATGGCAGTCCTGTCTTATTCAGAGGACACCCCTGTGAAGAAAATCAACATCAATGCAGCCTCTGTGAAAGAACTCCAAAAACTCCCTCAGATCGGGGCGGTAGTAGCCCAAAGGATCGTCGACTATCGAGAAAAAAATGGAAAGTTTTCCAAAATTGAAGAGATCATGAAGGTCAAAGGGATAGGAGAAAAGATGTTTTTGAAGATCAAGCCCCTTATCACGGCAGAATAAGAATCCAGGACAAAGAAAAAACGGGAGGGGAAGAAGGGATTCACACCCCTTCTTCCCCTCATCCTTCAGTGTCGGGCGGGGTGGATTGGTCAGGTTAGGTATTCGAGGAGGAATGCGCATAATTTATCCAAAGCACGTCCACGATGGCTGACAACATTTTTTTGATCAGGAGATAGTTCAGCGAAAGTTTTGCCCAAGGGAGGATAAAAAAATATGGGATCGTAACCGAACCCCTCATTACCCTTTTTTTCCGATGTGATAATTCCATCGGCGCGTTCTTGGATTTCGGTGATGATCTGTCCGCTTTGGGACAAGACCATGCAAGAGATAAAGCGGGCCTTCCTTTTTTCAGTTGGAATTCTGTCCAAGAGTCGGAGAACTTTCTGAAGGTTGTCTTCATCGGATGCGTCTGGACCGGCAAAACGGGCGGAGTAAACTCCTGGTCCGCCGTTGAGATAGTCTATTTCGATACCAGAATCTTCTGCAAGCGTCAGATATTTCCAATAACGGCTATAATACAGGCTTTTCCCGCGAGCATTTTCTAAAAAGGTCATCCCTTCCTCTTCAAACACTTGGGTCAGTTGGATATCTTTGAGAGAAAAAATTCCTAGCGGAAGGCTTTTCAATCGGGCCTTGAGTTCCTTTATTTTGCCTTGATTTGTCGTTGCAAGAAGAAGGCCTTCTTCAGTCAATCTTTATCTCGAGGATTCCTTCCAGGTTAAGGAGACTCCATTTGAATTTTTGTTCCTTATCTTCTGCAGCAGGAAAGGAAAAATCGATGGTGTAAATATTCCCCTCTTCTTTATGAGAGATCTCCTTGAATTTGATGCCTTCGTGCACGGCTAGCTTTTTTATATTGAGCAGAATATCTCTGGAATACTTGGTCTTGAGATGATAGTGATAAAGTGCGCGTTTCAAATATTGTGTTTCCATCTGGCGAAATATGACCAGCGTAAGAATGATGATCCCTGTGAATATGATGGCTATCAAATAATAGCCTCCACCGATCACCAATCCAAGACCTGCCACTGCCCATAGAGTAGCCGCTGAAGTCAAACCGATAACGATTCCCTTCGCTTGGATGATCGTTCCGGCTCCGATAAAACCGATCCCGGTGATGACACCTGCAGCGATCCGCATCATATCGCTGCTGCTTGCCTCTTTTCCCTGCAAAACAAGTTGAGAGAAGATCATCATCATGGTCGCACCCAAACAGATCAAAATGTTCGTGCGGAATCCTGCCGGTTTTTGGCTTGATTCTCTTTCAAAGCCTATCAGTCCTCCAAGGGCAACGGCCAAGATGAGCTTAAGTGTTATTTCTGCAATATCCATTATTTATTCCAGAGTTTAATATGCTTGTAATTTACCACAACTCCAATGCGTAAAACAAGATTGAATAAGGGGAGACTACTGACCGATCGCATCGATGAAGTAGGAGAGGCAAAAAAGGCAGGTGAGGAAAATGGTGTAGAGCGAGAATCTGATATGTTTGAGCAACGTTTCCGGTTCTTCCATGGCTTCTTTTTCCTTGAGCGTTTTCCAGACAATCAGGCAAAAGTAAAAAAAGACCAGCGGAGAAAAATAGAAAAAAGATTGAAGCTTGTACGTGTACGCAAACAGGAAATAGCCGATAAAAAAGAAAATGATGCTGAGGACGATCCCGAATGTCAGAGTTTTGGTCGTGTACTTGCTGAGGGATGATCTGTAATTTTCCGCTTTTTCTTTGAGAAGGCGGAATTCCGATAGCCGTTTGGATATCATCAGAAAATTTCCGAAAATCCACCAACTCATCAACAGAGAAAGGGGAGGGAATAGATGGGGAGAGGAAAAGGCGAACCAACCGATCAGGAATCGGATAGGGTTATTGACAGATTCGGATATGGAATCCAGAAAAGGAATGTCCTTTGTTCGGATTGGTTTTATGTTGTACATAAATCCGGCAAAAAGAAGCGCGAGAAGCGAGAGAAAAAAAGGGAAAGAGAAAAACAAGAATGCGAGGACAAGGCTGGCAAAGCTGAGCAAGATCCCATACAGAAGAAAGGGGAATTTTTTGATCTCCCCCTTCACCAAAGGCCGGTTGCGCTTGGATGGATGGTGAACATCGAAGGGAGCATCGGCTATTTCATTTATGATGTAATTGGCCGTGGAAATGGCCCATGTGAGGAGAAAGGTCACCAGGGACTTCCCGATAAACGATAAAACCGGAGTGGACGATATCTCCGCACGATACAAAAAAAAGAATGCCCCGACTCCGGAAAAAATGGCCAGACTCCGCGGCCACCTTTCCAGCCGCATAGCTCTGAAATAAGGATTCATTTTACTTATCTATTGTTGCGTAAATTTCGAAAGAATCTTGGAGGGCCAATTTTATCGGAATTTTCTTGAATAAAGAAGCAAAAAAATGATTTTTTAGAAATATACGAAAACCTGGTCTCCGGGAAAGCAGATAGTGCAGACTGAATGTCCAGGAATATTTGCGCATCTTTGTAATACGAAAACCTGCTCTTTGCATCAGCAACTGCAGGCTCTTTTTGGAAAAATACCCTAAGTGGCCGGGCCTGTAATGCCACCATTTTTGCCCCATGATTCGTGCAGTCAAGCTGTCAATGTCCGGTGTGACAACACAGAGGGTTCCTCCAGGCAACAGGATTTTCTGCGCCAAGGAGATGGCCTCGAAGGGATGGGGAATGTGTTCGAGAAAATCCACCATCGAGACAACCGTGTATTTTTTTGCTTGCAAAGGAGCGGTTTCGAAAGCTCCTTCGAGGATGTCCAAACCATATTTTTCTCGGGCGAAACGGACAGCCCAAGCGCTGGGTTCGACACCTTCCACATTCCATCCCTTTTTGCGAGAAATATCCATCAGAATACCGGTTGCCGCACCGACATCGAGCAGGAGCCCACGTTCCGGATGGATTTTATCCAGCCTTCTGAGGATCCTCTCGAAGTTTTTTGACCGTCCCCGAGCTTCCTCCTGATAAAGAGGGTCTTCGGCTTCACTGTAAAGGGATTGGATGAATTCCGGAGAAGGAAAGGGATTGGCAAAGATATGGGAGCAATTGTCGCATCGGCTGAGCTCCCAGATTTTCCCGTAATCGCTGTCCGTGATCAAGATGTGGTCTTTGCTCAAACTGGAGACATCGAGGGAACCTTTTTTATGAAGAGATAAAGAGGAACTGGAGCATACCGGGCATGTCTTGAAATGTTCGAACTTATTCAGCCTTTTTCCTCCTCTATTTGTCAGTAAGTAACACTCCCAAAAGCGAATGTCAAACGGATGAATCAGGGGTCTTCAGAGCTCCAATTCCATTTTTTCTAGGAGAAGTTCTGTTCCCGTAAGCGTTTTCAGATCTTGCGACCCGCAATCAGGGCAGATGAATACAAAATCATCCTTTATCATGGTTTTAGTGCATGTTTTGCACTGGATTTTCAAAGGAACTTCTTCGATTTCTATCTTGGCATCGTGAGCGATGGTATTTTTTTTGTACATGTCGAACGCTGAGATCAAGAACTCGGGAACCACTCCCGAGAGTTTGCCGACTTGAAGCCTCACGGAAATGATCTTTTTCGATCCCTTTTCTGCTGCTTTTTCCTCCAAGAGTTCAAAGAGGCTGGCGATTATGGATAGTTCATGCATTCTGGTTGAGGAGTTTTTGTCGGGTAGAAATGAAGAATTCGATCAGTTCTTCGATCCCCAAGTCTTTCAAGGAAGATGTCAGAAAAATGTGGAGTTTGGGATTGATCTCCTGTGCTTCTTTTAGCGCCCGTTCGCTGTCGAAGGGCATCAAAGGAAGCAGGTCCGTTTTCGTGAGGATGAGGCAGTCCGAGGTGGTGAATGCCTTTGGGTATTTTTTCGGCTTGTCATCTCCCTCTGGAACAGACAGCAGGACACATCGGATATTTTCTCCGAGGTCATAACTTGCCGGACAGACGAGGTTCCCGACGTTTTCGATAAATAGGAAATCCAGATCCGGTGGAATTTCTGAAAACAGCTTGCCGATCATCTTGGCCTCCAGATGACAGGCCCCGCCCGTGATAATCTGCCATGCGGGAATGCCCTTTGCCCTTATCCTTTCCGCATCCCTTTCCGTTTCTATGTCCCCCTCTATCACAGCCATCCTGTACTTGGGTTTCAAGTGCTCTGCGATGCGTTCGAGAAGAGTTGTCTTTCCTGCTCCTGGAGAACTCATGAGATTTATGGTTAAAATCCCCTTTTGGGTCAGTTGTTCACGAATATCCGAAGCGATTTTTTTGTTCGAGCCCAGAAGGTCCTCTAATACGAGAATTTCTTTCTTTTTCATTTTTTTTCCAATTCTATTTCGGTGTGCAGTTCCATGATTATACAACTTTTTCTTTTTCTTAGCGAAGGTTTTATAATTTGCCTAGCGTATTGACAAGCCAAAATATTTCCGCTATTATAGCCCGTAATTATAACTCATTCACTAGTTTACCTATAATTACAATAACTTTTATATTTTTGGTAAGTTTATGTGATGGCCTCATTCAAAGACATAGAAAAAATCCACTCTCTCCCACCCGAGCATATTTTTACAAAATTTCTAGTTATTCGGGGGATTTTTTTGGCAAAAGGAGATTAATCATGCAGCCTGAATCTTTAATCACTCCAGCCCATGATTGGCTGACCGAGGTGAATTTAAGTAGCGGTGAAAGCGCTTCATCCTGTTATCAGTGCAAAACATGTTCCAGTGGTTGCCCGGTTACTTTTGCTATGGATATCCTGCCACACCAGATAATCCACATGATTCGGATGGGACTCAAGGACGAAGTGCTCAAGAGTGCTTCCATTTGGATCTGCGCGTCTTGTGAAACCTGCACGACCCGTTGTCCCAACGACATCGACGTGGCCAAAATAATAGACACCATGAGGATGACCGCACGAAAATCAGGCGTGAAGTTGGGCGAGAAGCGGGCCGCCATTTTTCATAGTTCTGTACTCCAGTCTGTCAAGACCACTGGGAAGCTTTATGAACTGGGAATGATCGGGTTGTTCATGCTCAGAACGAGCGGTGACCTTATTTCTAACATCAAAAGCGGTGCCCTTATGGAGGACTTAAAGGTGGGGATGAAGCTGTTCCGGCATGGAAAACTCAAACTCATCCCCAAGTTCATCAAACGAAGAAAAGATATAAAAAAGTATTTTAAAAAACTCAAAAGAGGAGAAGGGGCGTGAAAGTTTCCTATTACCCAGGTTGTTCACTGCATAGCACTGGTTTAGAGTATGGAGAATCCACGGAGGAAGTTTGCCAGATACTCGATATTGAATTGGAAGAGCTTAAAGACTGGAACTGTTGCGGCGCCGGATCTGCCCATTGCACGGACGAGAGATTAGCCATCGAGCTTGCTACCCGCAATCTTTCTACAGCTGAGGAAGCTGGTCTGGATCTGGTGATTCCCTGTGCTGCCTGCTTTCAGAGATTCAAGGTTGCCGAAAAGCACATCATCGAGGAAAAGAAACCCGTCATCGATACTCCTTATCGAGGAAAAGTTCCCGTCAAGCATCTTCTTGACTTCCTATCCGAGGAAAACATTATCGAGACCATCAAAGGAAAAGTTGAAAAACCTCTAACCGGTCTCAAAGCGGTCTGCTACTATGGATGTCTCATCACCAGGCCTCCCGATGTCACGGATGCAAAAAAATACGACAATCCCGAGAATATGGATGATCTTCTCACTCTCTTGGGTGCGGAGACGTATTCGTGGTCCTATAAAACAGACTGTTGTGGGGGGAGCCTGATGCTTTCCCGCCCTGATATCGTAACCGCACTTTCAGGGAAGCTCATCCAGAAAGCGGAGGAAGCTGGAGCGGATTGTGTGGTCACTGCATGCCCCCTCTGCCAAGCCAATCTGGACACGAAGCAGGGGATGATGTCCAAGATTTGGGGGAGAAAAGTTCACTTCCCCACCTTTTATTTCACAGAGCTTTTGGGATTGGCCCTGGGCAGCCCGAAAGCTGATTCATGGCTAAAGAAGCATATCATCGATCCGCGTGATCTGTTGAAATCCAAAGGCCTTCTCTAGGCTAAAGGAGGGTATCTGAAAAATGTCGCTAAACACAGAAGAAAAGAAAAAAGTCGGTTCTGCCATGGTTCTTGGCGGTGGGATCGGAGGCATGCAGGCAGCCCTGGATATGGCAGAATCCGGAATAAAGGTTTATTTGGTTGAAAACAAATCTTCCATCGGTGGAGTGATGGCCCAGCTCGATAAGACTTTCCCGACCAACGACTGCGCAATGTGCACCATGGCCCCGCGGTTGGTTGAGATCGGAAGACATAAGGACATCGAGGTGATCACCTTTGCTGACATCGAAAGTATCCGAGGCAAGGCAGGGAATTTCGATGTAACGATTAACAAGAGGCCAAGGTACATCGATGAAGACAAATGCACAGGATGCGGGTCCTGTGTGAGCCATTGCCCCGTCCAGAACATCCTGTATATTACCCCGGAAAGAGACGAGATCGATATAACCGTCGAAGACATGAAAATCATGAACGACATCATCAAAGAATATGAATTGTCGGAAAGATCTCTTGTCTCCATCCTGCAAAAAACCAATAATACATACAACTATCTACCCGAGCAAGTTCTGAGATATGTGGCCGAGCAGCTTAATATGCCGCTGAGTGCTGTGTACAGGATCGCGACCTTTTACAACGCCTTCAGTTTGGAGCCCAGAGGCAAACATTTGATCACTGTCTGCCTGGGAACGGCCTGCCATGTCAAGGGAGCGGAAAGAGTCACACAAGCATTGGAGAGTGAACTGGGGATAGAAAGAGGGGAAACGACCCAAGACATGATGTTTTCTCTTGAGTCGGTTCGTTGCATCGGATGTTGTGGATTGGCTCCCGTTTTGAAGGTGGGAGAGGAAATTCACGGGCATATGGCGAAAAATAAGGTCCCCGAACTGCTAAGGAATTATGAAGGGGTTTAAAATTATTTTAATGGATAAAAACGATGCCAAAATTAAAAATTGAAGATTTGGAAAAAATCAGCCAGAGAGTCAAGAAGACCGTTTTATTACGAGATGGCGCCGGACGGGCCAAGGTTACAGTGCACATGGGAACCTGTGGGATTGCCGCCGGAGCTAGGAAGATCATGAACACATTGATGGAGGCGATTGCTGAAAAAGAGATCACGGATGTCATCTTGACCAGCTCGGGCTGTGCGGGTTTATGCAGCAAGGAACCGATGGCCACAGTCGAATTGAAGGACGAGGCCCCGGTCAAGTATGTGGATCTGACGCCGGAAAAAATCCGCAAAATTCTGGAAGAACATATTATCGGTGGAAAAATAGTCAAGGAATACGCCCTGGCTCAGGGCAGCGAAAGAGTCTCCTGATTGGTTTCAATATGTTTCATATAAATAGAGGGCAAATAGATTATGAACGAACTTAATACAGACAAATACAGATTGCATTTAATGCTTTGTGCGGGAACGGCCTGTGTATCTAATAAGTCTTTTAAAATTAAAGAGTTATTGGAAGAAGAACTAAAAAAACAGGGCTTGGAAAAGGAAGCCCTCGTTGTCATGACAGGCTGTAACGGGTTTTGTGCCGTGGGGCCGGTCATGGTTGTCATGCCCGATGGAATCTTCTATCAAGGCTTGACCGAAGAGATCATCCCTCATCTGGTCGAAGAGCACTTTTTAAAGGGCAGGCCTGTAAAAAAACTCATGTTCACTCCCTCGAAGGAGGGGCTGGCTATCCCCAAGATGATGGACATCGGCTTTTTCTCCCGCCAGACTTTGATCGCACTCCGGAACAGAGGCCTGATCGATCCCGAAGTCATCGATGAATATATCGCCAGAGATGGCTACAAAGCTTTGGCCAAAGCATTGTCCGAGATGACTCCAAATGAGATCGTCGAGGAGATTAAAAGATCTGGGCTAAGGGGCCGGGGTGGCGGAGGATTCCCGACAGGTATCAAGTGGGAATTGTGCCGCAAGGCTAAAGGGGATACCAAATACATCATCTGCAATGCCGACGAAGGAGACCCGGGGGCCTATATGGACCGCAGTATCGTCGAAGCCGACCCCCACTCTGTCCTGGAAGGCATGCTGATCGGAGCCAGAGCCATAGGCGCGAAAGAAGGGTATGTTTATATCCGGGCTGAATATCCGCTGGCCATGGAACGACTTAAACTGGCCATCGAGCAGGCCAAGGAATACGGGCTGCTTGGCAAAAATATATTCGACACGGATTTCAGTTTAGATATCCATATCAAGCAGGGTGCGGGGGCTTTTGTCTGTGGAGAAGAAACCTCTCTTATGGCATCCATAGAAGGCCGTCCTCCCGAACCGAGACAGAGACCCCCATATCCGGCCGAGTCGGGATTGTGGGGACAACCGACCAATATCAATAATGTTGAGACTTGGGCCACCGTTCCGGTCATCATAAACAGAGGATCGGACTGGTTTGCCGGTATCGGAACGGAAAGAAGCAAAGGAACGAAAGTCTTTTCCCTCGTCGGGAAGATCAACAACACGGGACTGGTGGAAGTCCCGATGGGTATCACTCTCCGAGAAATCATCTATGACATCGGGGGAGGAATCCCGAAGAATAAAAAATTCAAAGCCGTCCAGACGGGAGGGCCCTCTGGTGGTTGCATACCGGCCAGTTTGCTGGATCTGCCCGTCGATTATGAAAAACTGACGGAGGTCGGTTCGATCATGGGGTCGGGCGGGATGATCGTCATGGATGAGGAAACCTGCGTGGTGGATGTGGCCAAATATTTCCTCGAATTCACCAACGACGAATCCTGCGGGAAATGTGCTTCCTGCCGTGAAGGATCGGGCGCCCTGTATGATATACTGAAAAAAATATGCCAGGGAAGGGGTGAGGAGAGCGATCTCCAGCTTCTGGAAGATATAAGCAATGCGGTCAAAAATGGATCCATGTGTGGATTGGGACAGACCTTGCCCAATCCGGTCTTGAGCACTCTGAGATATTTTCGAGAAGAGTACATCGATCATATAAAATACAAAAGATGTCCTGCTCTTGTGTGCAAGAGCATCATATCTTCGGCCTGTCAGCACACTTGTCCCATAAAACAGGATGTCCCCAGTTATATAGGTTATTTAGCTCAGGGGAAATTCGAGGAAGCGGTGAGAATCGTTTTGAAGGAGAATCCCCTGCCTCTGGTGTGTGGGCGTGTCTGTGACAGTCCGTGTGAGAGGAAATGTGTTGCCGGTGAGTGGGATGATCCCATTGCCATCAAGTCCCTCAAGCGTTTCTTGGCCGACTATGAAATGAAGAATGATTTTGACCTGGGACTCAAGCCCAAACAGCAACGAGAAGAACAGATCGCGATCATTGGGTCAGGGCCGGGCGGATTGACCTGCGCCCACTACCTGGCTCTTGAAGGATATAGGGTCACCATTTTTGATAACCAGTCCGAGCCGGGTGGAATGCTGTATTGGGGTATTCCCGAATTCAGGATGCCCAGAGATGTCCTGAAATATGAGATTGACAGAATCAAGAGCCTCGGCGTGGAGATCAAATTGAACACGACCGTAGGAAAAGATCTTCCTCTGGAAAAATTGAAAGAGGACTACAAAGCGGTGTTCGTCGCCATAGGAGCTCAAAAGGGTCTCAAAATGAAAATACCCAACGAAGATTCCGAGGGTGTGGTCGATGCGGTCCAGTTCCTGCGAGACTTCAACGGCAGCGGCAAAGCCGAGATAGGAGACAAAGTTGTCGTTGTCGGGGGCGGCAATTCTGCCATCGACGCGGCCCGAGTCGCCAAACGATTGGGGAAGGATACGAGCATATATTACCGCAGAACAAAAACCGAGATGCCGGCTATAGAAAGTGAGGTCGAGGAAGCCCAGCTGGAGGGGATCGATATTCAATTCCTGGTGACACCGATCGAAGTCCTGTCCTCTAACGGCAAGATCGAAGGAATAAAGTGTATCCGCATGAAACTGGGTGATATGGATGAAAGCGGAAGAAGAAGACCTGTCCCCATCGAAGGATCTGAATTCAGTGTCAAAATCGATTCATTGATCTATGCCATAAGCCAGGAACCCGATGTCTCCCTGCTGGGTGAAAAGGATGGATTGAAAATTTCCAGATGGAGCACGATCGAAGTCAATCCCGAAACGCTCCTGACGGATGTGGAAGGGGTATTCGCGGGCGGAGATGTGGTGTCCGGACCTAACACCGTTACAGGGGCCATGGCTCATGGCAAGCTGGCGGCTCGGATGATAGATTGTTATGTACGCGGAGAAAAATTAGAACCCAAGTATGAGGTGACACGTGCCGCCGCGCAGGTCGAAACCGTTGAACTTACCGAAGAGGAAAGCGCAAACCTCAAACAACCAGAGATGCCCGCCATTCCCATTGAAGAAAGGATAACCAGCTTCAAAGAGGTGGAATTGGGATTCAGTGAAGCGGCCGCGATAGCCGAGGCAAAACGATGTCTTCGGTGTGACTTAGAAAAGAAGGAGTAACCAAATTGGTAAAGCTGACGATAAACGGTAAAACGGGAGAATTCCCAGAAGGCAAAATGCTTTTGGAATGTATCGAGAGCACCGGATTGAAGGTTCCCACTCTTTGCCATCATAAGGCTTTGCTTCCCTATGGAGCGTGCCGGCTGTGTTTGGTGGAAGTCACACAGGGGACCCGAAAATCCATCCAGGCATCCTGTACATATCCTGCTATCGAAGGTATATCCGTCCAAACGGATACCGAAGAAGTTGTCAAGACACGGAAGGTGATGGCAGAGCTCCTGATGGCCAGATGCCCGGACTCGAAGGCGATCCAAAATATGGCGGCAGAACTCGGTGTGACCGAAACACGGATCGAGAAGAAAAATGACGACTGTTTTCTTTGTGGTCTGTGTGTAAGAGTCTGTCATGAACGGATGGGCATAAATGCCATCAGTTTCTCAGGTCGGGGATCGAAAAGGGTCGCCGGGCCTCCTTTTGATGCCCTTTCCGACGTCTGCCAAACCTGCGGTGCCTGTGTATCTATCTGCCCGACAGAGCGGATCAAGTTAGATAAAGTCTCCACGCACAAGGTCGTTCCGATTCTCGATGAATACAATGAAGGCCTCATACAGAGATCGGCAGCCTATATCTCCTATCCGCAGGCCGTTCCCAACAAAGCGGCCATCGATGACAGATACTGTGCCCACATGCTCAAGGGCGAGTGCCAAATCTGCAAGGAATATTGCGAGGCCGATGCCATCGATTATGATCAGAAAGAGACAAAAGTCGATCTGAATGTCGGCGCTTTCGTTTTGGCTCCGGGATTTGAAATATTCGATGCCCGGATCAAAGAAGAGCTGGGATACGATCGCTATCCCAACGTGGTCACTTCAATTGAATTTGAAAGAATCCTGTCGACGACCGGGCCCTATCTAGGAGAAGTCTTGAGACCCAGCGATCAATCCCATCCCAAACGAGTGGGATTTATTCAATGTGTGGGCTCACGTGACTGTGAAAGAGACTACTGTTCTTCGGTCTGCTGTATGTACGCCACCAAAGAAGCCATTATCGCCAAGGAGCATGCCGGAAAAGATCTGGAATGTGATATCTTTTTTATGGACATGCGGGCCTACAGCAAGGGCTTTGAAGAGTATTATCAGCAGGGAAAAGCGCTGGGAATCAATTATATAAGATGTCGCCCGCCTTCGATCCGGGAAATCCCGGAAACGAAAAACCTTCTGGTTGAATATATGGACGAAAAGGACAAGAAGGTCTCCCGCGAATACGATCTAGTTGTCCTCTCTGTCGGGATGTTGCCGCCCGGTGCTGCCAAAGACCTTGCCGAAAAATTCGGCATCGAGTTGAATGAATTCAATTTCTGCCAAACGTCGATGTTTAAGCCAGTTGAATCCAGTCGCGATGGCGTATACGTAGCGGGACCGTTTACCGAGCCTAAGGATATTCCAGAGACTATCATGCAAGCTTCGGGTGCATCATCTAAAGTCCTGTCGCTTTTAAAAGAGGAAAAAGGCAGTTTGATCACTCAAAAGGAGTTTCCTCCTGAACTGGATATCTCGGGGCAAGAGCCGAGAATCGGCGTGTTTGTCTGTCACTGCGGTTCCAATATTGCCGCAGTGGTCAATGTTCCCGATGTGGTGGAATATGCAAAAACACTTCCCAATGTCGTGTTTGCGGACAATAACCTGTACACCTGTTCCAATGACACGCAGGAGATCATCAAGGAGGTTATCGAAGAGCACAAACTGAATCGTGTTGTCGTCGCCTCTTGCACACCGAGAACTCACGAGCCTCTATTCAGGAACACCATCCGTGAAGCCGGATTGAATCCGTATCTGTTCGA
The DNA here is from genome assembly GCA_964538085.1 of uncultured Eubacteriales bacterium. Taxonomy (GTDB): domain Bacteria; phylum Acidobacteriota; class Aminicenantia; order Aminicenantales; family Aminicenantaceae. Next base: position 205,481 of record CAZIDF010000003.1, read on the forward strand.
AATGGCCAACATCCGGGACCAGTGTTCCTGGGTGCACATGGCTGAACCCGAAAAGGCCACGGTCAAGTCAAGGGATTTGGTCCGAATGGCTGTTGCAAAAGCCAGGTTGTTGGAACCCTTGCAGAAAAGATATGTTCCGGTATTCAAATCTGCTCTAGTCATCGGTGGAGGTGCAGCCGGTATGTCTGCAGCCATCGAGCTTTCCGGTCAAGGCTACGACGTCTATCTTCTCGAAAAAGAAAAAGAGCTGGGCGGAAACTTGAAACATATCCGGTACTTGTTGAATAAAGAGGATCCACAGAAGGAATTAGAAACCCTAATCGATAAAGTGAAAAATGAAAAAAAGATCCATTTGTACACCGAAGCCAAAATCGAAAATATCGAAGGTTCTGTCGGAAATTTCAAAACCACGATTACAGTAAACGGAAAAAAAGAAGAGTTCGAACATGGGATCGTGATTGTGGCGACTGGGGCCAAAGAATATCAGGCCAAAGAATATATGTACGGCCAGGATGATAATGTTGTGACCCAGGTTGAACTGGAAGAGCGCCTGAAGCCCGGTGGAAAATGGTCGACTCCCTCCAACAATGGTTTTCCGAAAAATGTGGTGATGATACAGTGCGTTGGATCTCGAGACGAGGAAAGACCCTACTGTTCGAGAGTCTGTTGTTCGGAAGCCGTCAAAAATGCCTTGAAAATCAAAGAACTTTCCCCAGAAACCAATGTTTATGTCTTATACCGAGATGTGAGGACCTACGGATTTAGAGAGAAATACTACTCCGAAGCACGGAAGAAGAATGTCCTTTTTATCCGATATGATGAGGACAAGAAGCCCATCGTTTCTAAAAACGGCCAGGGATTAAAGGTGGGATTTTTTGACGAAACCCTGAAAAAGACGGTGGAGATTCCCGTCGATCTGGTTGTGCTGTCCACAGGAATCGTTGCCGATGAAGGGAATGAAACGCTCGCTCAATTTTTAAAAGTCCCCCTCAACCAGGATAAATTCTTCCTCGAAGCGCACATGAAACTTCGCCCGGTTGATTTCGCCGTGGATGGAGTCTTTTTATGTGGCTTAGCCCATTCGGCTAAAGCCATAGATGAAAGCATCATCCAGGCCCAGGCAACCGCCTCACGGGCAGCGACCATACTCTCGAAGGACTCCATAGAGCTGGAAGCGACGATATCAGAAGTGATAGACGAAAATTGCGATGGGTGTGCTTACTGTGTTGAACCATGCCCGTATAATGCTATCACTTTGCTCGAGTACATGAATAAAGGTTCGACAAAAAAGACAGTTGAGGTCAATCCAAGTGCGTGTAAGGGTTGTGGTTGCTGCATGGCAACCTGTCCCAAAAAAGGCATCATGGTGAAAGGATTTACGTTGGAACAACTGACCGCGCAGGTCGAAGCCGCCTTAGGAGTGTAATAATGAACGATGAATTCCAACCCTTGATAGTCAACTTTTGTTGCAACTGGTGTTCCTACACTGGAGCAGACTTAGCCGGTGTTTCCAGACTGCAATATCCTCCTAATATCAGGATAATTAGAGTGATGTGTTCCAGCATGGTACATCTCAACTTAATAATCGATGCACTGACAAAAGGAGCGGATGGTGTATTGGTCTGTGGCTGTCATATCGGCGATTGTCATTATGAAGACGGCAATGAAAAGACAAAAAAAAGAGCTGAAGCTCTCGGCATCATGTTGGAGGATTTTGGACTGGAAGAAGAGAGGTTCCGGTTGGAATGGATATCGGCATCCGAAGGCCCGAAATTTGCGCTGGTGATGAAAGAATTCACTGAGCAGATAAAAAAACTGGGGCCAAGCCCATACAAAATGTAAAATTTAGAGGGAGTTGCCTATGGCAGATTTATCCAAACTCATAGACGGAAAAAAATATATGTGGGATGGCGAAGTGTATGAGTCTGAAACACAAGCCCAAGAAACCAAAAAAAAATACGAAGATGATAATTTTGAAGTCCAGTTGATACAAGAAGAGAACCAGTATTTTGTGTATTCAAGAAAAGTCGTTAAAGAAATTGTTTTAGAAGGGGAGCCGCCAGCATAAAAAAACCTGCCCTCGGAATTTTCCCAGGACAGGTTTTTTATGGTTGGTATTGATTTTTTTAGTGATCCGTTCGAATCGGTTTTTGCTTCACTATTATATCGCTGGCTAATTTTTCCTGCAGTTTTTTCCTGTTCTCTTTCTGAATGGCTATTTGACGATCCACCTCATCCTGGATGGTTTGGTGAAGTTCGCAATTTTCACACTGGTAGATCTGTGAACAGGCCCTGGTTGAAATCTCTCCACTCATGGTGTATCTGCACTCGTTTCTCCCTGATTGAAAGGCCAGTTTGTCCAAGAAAGGTTTTATCCTCGGATCGCTGCTGAATTTTTCTTTGCTCATCATAGCTACGTGGAAATTACATGCATTCGAGCATTGATAGCCCAGCGTACATCTCCGCTTTGGGATGATGCCTGCTTGCATCCAGATGCAGGGGGCGATAATCTTGTCTTCGATAACCGGTTCTTCCACAGGAGGGGTTGGAACGATTTCAACTTCGAGGGTTTGCCGGATCAAAGTTTCTAGATAGCTCATCTCGAAGGGTTTTTGCAAATACTCGATAGCCCCTCTGCGCATGGCCTCTTTTTCCGTTTCTACCGAAGGGTATGCCGTGATGATGATAACCTTTGCATCCGGGTGCTTTGATTTGATTTCTTCCAACACCGAAAGCCCATCGCGGCCTGGCAGTCTCAGGTCGATAATCATGACACCATAATCGTTAAAATTATAATTTTCCAATGCCTTATCGCCATCAGTGGCGGTATCGACCTTGTGCCCCGTGTCCGAGAAATAGTCGACCAAAGCATCCCGCATGATTTCTTCGTCTTCTACAACCAACATATTTTCTTTTTTCATGATAACCTCCAAGTTATTATTTTTTTTCATTTTTGACATGAGACACTTGTATATGCAAATAGCGTGCCAGGATGATATATTACGAAGAAAGCCGGCTTAAAAAATCCATAAGTGGTTATTTTTAAATAGATTACATAGGGAAATGTAGTTGAGGCGAAAAGTATCGCTGGAAAAATAAGTGTATATTAAATGGACACTAGCCGTCTAAATTATTGACAGTTACGTTATATTTTTTTAGCTTGTTGTACAGGGTCATCCGGCGGATACCAAGAATATTAGAAGCCTTTGAAATGTTGCCTTTTGTTTCTTCCAGCACATTCAGGATATGATGTTTTGTTATGGCTTCGATAGTTTTTTCCTTTTGTATGGTAGGGTGAATTATGTCCTGGGGAAGTTCAGCCATGGTGATGGCGCTACTCTTAGATAGAATGACGCCATGTTCTACCATGTTCTCCAATTCTCTCACATTGCCGGGCCAAGAATAATTCAGCATAAATTCGATGACTCCGGAGGAGAATTTGACTATGTCCTTGCCATTTTCATCTGCATAACGTTTTAGAAAATGCTCTGCCAGCGGGAGGATATCCTCTCTTCTTTCTTTGAGCGGAGGGATATTAATGGTCACAACTTTTAGCCGGTAGTATAGATCTTCCCTGAACTTTCCTTCTAAGACCATGTTTCTTAAATCTTTATTTGTGGCGGTGATAACTCGAACATCGACAGGAATTTCCTCGTTGCTGCCGATCCTGGTAATCTTTCTTTCTTCCAGCGATCTCAAAAGATGGATCTGGGTATTGGTATTTATTTCACCGATCTCATCCAGGAATAAGGTCCCTTTGTCTGCCGCTTCGAACTTTCCCTTTTTTCGTTCGACTGCTCCGGTGAATGAACCTTTTTCATGGCCGAAAAGTTCGCTTTCCAGAAGACTTTCTGCAAGGGCTGCGCAACTGGTAGCGATGAATGGTTTGCTTCGGCGTTTGCTTTGATGGTGAATGGCCCGAGCGACTATTTCTTTCCCCGTTCCTGTTTCTCCGGCTATCAAAACGGTGGCATTGGTCGGAGCGATGGTTTTTATCAGTTCGAATATTTTCAACATCTTTGAGCTTTTGGCGATAATTCCTTCGAATCGAAATTTTTCCTTTATCTGCTGCCGGAGTGAAATATTTTCCTCGATCAAATCCTGATGTTCCACCAATTTTTCTATTATAAGTTCGACCTTTTCCGGGCAAAATGGCTTTTCGATGTAATCGAATGCTCCCTCTCTGATTGCCGTAGTGGCTGTCTGGATGGTCGCATGAGCCGTGATAATCACAGCGGCGAGGGTGGGATACATTCTTTTCGCCTCTTTCATCAGTTCGATGCCGTTCATACCAGGCATCACCAAATCCGCTAGCATGATGTTGAACTTTTTCTTTTTCAGTATTTCAAGCGCTTCTTCGGCTGATGCAGCGACGGTCACGTCATAGCCAACTCCATCCAGCCAATCATGGAGTGATTCTCTTACGATATCCTCGTCGTCGACGACAAGGATTTCATTCTTTTTTTTCATTCGAGACCTCCAGGTAGATCGAGAATGTCGTTCCCACATCTTGTTCACTCTCAACTTCAATTTTACCCTTATGTTTTCCGATTATCCCATGGACAACAGATAGCCCTAGGCCAACACCTTTGCCCTTTTCTTTTGTCGTGAAAAAAGGCGTGAAAAGTTTTTTCAGATTTTCCTTGGGAATACCGATTCCTGTATCCTTGATATCTATCCTGACTGTGTCTTTTCTTGTGTCTCCGACGATGGTGTTCTTGGCGACCGAAGTGGTGATCGCTAGGTTGCCTCCTTCAGGCATCGCTTGAATAGCGTTCAGGATTATGTTGATCAAAACCTGTTCGATTTTTTCGAAGTCTGCAAGAACTTGAGGGAGATCTAGATCAAAGTTTTTTTCCAGTCTGATATTTTCAAGGTTGATCTGATTTCTGACCAAAAGCAAGGCTGCATCGATGATCTTGTTAATGTCGTTGGGGCTTATGCTCGGATCGGATTGACGCGCGAATGTGAGAAGATTTCTTATGATGCGGGTCGTTCTGTCCAGCTCCTTTTCCATTTTTTGCAGTTGTTTCTCTGTCGATTCCTCCTGTATTTTTTTTTCTCTGTGTTTTTTCTGGAACAGTTTCACATAAACCATGATACCTGCCAGAGGATTGTTCACTTCGTGTACAACACTGGCCGCTAGCTGGCCTAGGGAGACCATCTTTTCTGATTGCAAAAGCTCTTCTTCTGCCTGCTTCCGTTTGGTGATGTCTTCTCCCGAGCTGAGAGTGCCAAAGATATGGCCGTTTTCATCTATGAGTGTCGTGTTGTGCCAGGCGATGATCCTTTCTTCTCCTGATTTGGTCATGATGATGTTTTCGTAGTCTTCGACTTCATCCTGCTCTCCGGCCATCACTTTTGTGAATGTCTTTTTTCTTTCTTCTCTGGCGTCTTCCGGAACGCATAAATCGAACCAGTTTTTACCGATGATTTCATCCTCTTGATAGCCTAAAACCGCGCACCCTTTCTTGTTTATAAGGGAGACGATTCCGTTTTCGTTGATGGCTACGATAATAACTCCTGCTATATTCAGGTAGAGCTGGGCTTTGTTTCTTTCCTCACGTAACTTCCCCCATAATCCCCTATGTTTAGTTAGATCCCTGAAGTTTTCAACAATTCCGATTATTTCATTATTGCTGGATCGTAGAGGTGAAGCTGTTATATTCACGGGCACTTCATCTCCCGCTTTATTTTTGATCAAAATTTCATAATTGAATACAGGCTTGCCCGTCTCCAGTATTTCCTCAAGTGGACAGAAATTTTCGCAGAGTTCACTTTGCAAGATTTCGCAACATGCCTTGTTTAAAACTTCTTGCTGTTTGAAGCCTGTGATTTCTTCAGCCGATCGATTGAAATATGTGATCTTGGAGTTTTTATCGACCGTTAAGACTCCTCCCTCCATGCTTTCCAGCAGATTAATCAAAAACTCTTTACCGATTTTTTCTTCTTCTGCCAATGCCTTTCTCCTTTGACCAGGTTGTTGGTATTATAATTATATGGAAACCCATTCTTTAGTAAAGACAATAAAATCTGCCTTCATTTTCGGCCCGTAAATCTTCCGGAAGTGTTTTTCTAAGCGAGCGGTTTTTGTGTTATCGTTAAATATTTTCGAAGTATTTTTATCCCTGAAAGAGAATTTATGGGCATCTCTTGGAGTTGCGCTTTTATTTTTCTTGTATCTAAAAAGCAGGTGTGTCCGTTTCTTTTGTGTTCAAAGATAATGTCAATTTCAGGATTTCCTATGATGAGAGCGATAAGAGTTTGACCGATATCGCCCAAAGGCTGTCTGTCGACATGGCTATGCTGGAAATCTGCTTTTATTCTGGTCCCTTTTCCTTTTTTTGATTGCAAGGAAAAATGGCCGTTTGCTGCTTTGGCAGCTTCGGATAAAAAAGATAATCCAAATCCGAATCGCCGCACCGTTTTGGAGGTGTAGAAGGGATCGAGTGCTTTTTCCAGAGTTTCTTTGTCCATTCCCACTCCGTTGTCGATGACTTCTATGGACAGCAAATCCTTATTTTTATCTTCGGTTATCCGGATTTCGATTTTATCCGCTTTAGCCGCAACGGAATTTTCAGCTATGTCTAGGATGTGCAAAGATAGTTCTTCCATTAGAGGCTCATTGGATCAATTTTCTTCCATCTTCATTTTTCAGCGCCTTTTTTATCTCTTTTACCGTGCCATCTTGGATCAGAAAAGAGGTGAAGCTTTTCCCTATGTCATCAGGATAGTGGGCATCAGAAGAGCAGGTGATCGGATAATTATACGGGAATTTTTGCCTTGCTTCTTCGATGGTAATGGAGGGAGAGATTTCTAACGCGTCCAAGCCCAAATTGTCCGGGATAAATCCTAATTGACCGATGATGCTGAAAGCTTCTCTATCGATGTGTGATGCGATAGCTAATCCTTCGAATGAGTGTATCAACCGGAGGACTTCATCCAGTGGAAGGGTGGTGGCTCCAATCAATAGTTTGTCGCTGAAACCCAACACTTCTTCTTTTTCGTTCACGATGACTTGCATGCCAAAGGTCTCTTCATCGTTTTTCCCTGGCAGATGTTTATAGACATGTCTCTGTAGTTTTTGTGCGTTCCCTATATCATCAAAAAGGGCTAAAACGTGGACTTCTTCTTCTGAGGTCACTTCCATGCCGGGGAGAATTTGGATAGACAAGTTTTTGGCGGCTTTTATGATGGCAAGAGAATTTTCGGATGAATTGTGATCACAGATGCCTAAAATGTCTATTCCTTTTTCTTTTGCTGCGGTGAGTATTCCCTTGGGAGACATGTCAAGCTCCGTGCAGGGAGAAAGGCATGTGTGGATATGCAAGTCTGCTTTAAACAGCCTGAGCACCAAAAATCCTAAGCTTTTAGTAATTCATACAATTTTCCCGAGATCTCGAAAGCCATTTCTTGGCTGCAGAGAACGGGAACGTTTTCTTCATTCGCTTTTTTTAGAGTATCCTCATCAGGTTCACGATTGTTCACGACGATTATCCCGGCCAGGTCTTTTAATCTTGCCACAGCGATTATATTCTGGTGGATTTGTAAGGTGATCCAGAGGTTGCCTTCTTTGCTGTTGGCAATCACATCGCTCAGCAAATCACTCGTATACCCTCCGGTGATGTCCGCATCCAGATTCCCTTGACCTGCAAGAGCTTTAAGCTCCAATTTTTCAATGATCTCTTTGATTTTCATTATTCAGTCCTTGTTATTTTTTGATTTATTAATATGAGGCCTTTTCAAGTCCGTCGAGCCGGATTCATTCATTATGCCTGACAGCACTTCAGAGAGTTCTTCCATGTTGTCAGGAAGATCAAAGATACAGTCGGTTAGATCGGCCTCTCCTTTAACGACATCTTCAGCAAAAGCCAGGCACGTGGGAGCCCCGCATGCGCCGCAGTCAATTTTCCGAAGTAATTCGTATATTTCTTTCTTCAATTTTCTTTTTTTTATGGCTTTGGCCAAATCCGTATCAAGGGGCTTGAGTGGACGGGGTTCGAACTTCCCCTTGATAAGGAAGTAATTTTGGTTGTAGAGTTTCCTTACCTCTCTGATGTCCGGACAGGCTTTTATTTGTTCGAACTCTAAAGTCTCGATCAATTTAAGGATCTTGTTGTAAGATGTGTATAGGTTCTCCACTGTCAGGGATCCTCCCACACATCCCTGAAGACAAGAATAAGCTTCGATAAAGTCGATATTTCTGAGCTTTCCCCTTTCGATGTCGTCAAAAACTTTTATTGTTTCATTCAATCCCGAAACGGCCAAGGAATTTTTTAGCCTTAAAGTCCGGCAGATGCCACCTACCATAGCCCAACCCACCCCAAGAATACAGATGCTTCCCAGCGCTTTCCTGTAGCTGCCTTTTTCTGTGTTTTCTAGAGCAGAGAGGAGAGGACCGTATATATCTGCAATGGAAATGGCGCCATCTAAGAATGATTTTCCTTTTTCAGCCGGTTGTTTGATGGATATCATTTTAACAGGACAGGGGGTGATATAAAAAGCTCCGATTTCTTTTTCATCGATCTTGAGCTGTTTGGATAATTTCTTTTTGATTTCCCGGCCAGCCAATTCTCTTGGCAGTTCGATCGGAATGATTTGATCGATGAGTTCAGGATACTTTACTTGGATCAATCGGACCACCGCCGGGCATGCATTGGAGATGAGCGGCTTTGGACCCTTGTAGTCCCGGACATATTCCTGGATGGCAAAGCTGACCTCTCCGCATGTGAATGCCAAATCATAAACACTATCGAATCCCAGTTTTTTTATCCCAGCAAGGATTTTCTCCGGTAAAATTTCTCTCCCGAATTGGGCATATAGCGCGGGAGATGGGATGGCGACTGTGTAGCGAAATTTTGTGAGCTCTCCGAATGGGTCTGTCAGCGGGACGATGGCACCATGAGGACAAACTGTGATACATTCACCGCAATCGATGCATTTTTCCTCGATGATCGCGGCCTTCCCATTTCTTACCCTGATGGCTTGGGTGGGACACACCCGCATGCATTTCATCCGGCCTTTGCACTTTTCCTCATCGATCCGGATGGAGTGAAAATATTGGCTCATTTGTTTCCTGTTTTATTCAAGAAAAATATTATGTCCAATGTTGTCCCTGTTCCTGGGATCGAAATTATTTTGAATCGATCGGCATTTTTTTTGATGTTGGGAAGTCCCATGCCAGCTCCGAATCCCATCTCGCGCATTTCATGAGTAGCGGTGGAAAATCCTTCCTTCATGGCCTGATCGATATCGGAGATTCCTTGGCCCTCGTCTTCGAGCTTTAGATGCAATTCCTCGGGAGTGATGTTCAGTGTGACCAATCCTTTATTTGCATACATGACGACATTCATTTCAGCCTCGTACACGGCGATGGATGCCCTGATGACGATGGATGGAACGATACCGAGTTCTTTGAGAATTTCTTTGATGCTGGTGGATGTTTTCCCTGCGTTGCTGAAATCACCCCCTTTTATTATGAATTTTTGAGACAACACATGCTCGTCATTCATGGTCATTTTTTTTACGGAAGATTGCTTACTCCTGGGAGGCCATGGCTGAAGAGAAGCCCGCAGGTGGCGTACATCATGAGCTTTGTCGAAAGAAGGGGAATCCCTTTTTCCCTCGCAAACTTGATCCCCTCTTCATCCGGTTTTTTACCTCGAACATACACAATGGCTTTAGCGTCGATGATATTGGCCGTCCGGACTGATTGTGAGTTGGATAAACCTGTGAGGAGAAGGATTCCTGGTTTGCCAAATGCCAAGACGTCGCTCATCAGGTCAGAACCGCCAGCGAATGTGATTTCTTCATCTAAGCTGTCCTCACCTGTGATGACATCGGCCTGAAGGATTTCCTTGATTTCTTTTAAAGTCATTGTCCTATTCCTAGGTATCGATTTTTTTTATTACTCTTCCTCGAAAAAAATATCTTAACTATTCATGTAGCCAGAAGTCAATCGACAAAATACAAGGTTCCAGTCAGAAATATTCATCTGCTATCTTTTTTGCCAGTAAAGGGACGGCCTTTTTTAAAGGATCTGATAAGCCCGACTGAATCATTTCCGGGATATCTTTGATTTGGCAGGCTTTTATGACTACTTTCACATGGCAGAGATCCTGCAATTCCTTCAAAAGATTGGAGGAAGGGACTTGATGGATGGAAAAGTCATCGATTTTTTCTAGAGGAAGTTCATCCAGGAGGATATCGAAAATTTCTCCGGGTTTTTTCCCTTTGTCTACGGCATCGATAATCACGATAATTTTTGGCCGAATTTCGCTTAGAGTAATCGTGAAAAGAATTCTTCTAATCCCCGTGCCTGCATCTGCCAAGAACACGTTTTCAGGGATGTCGTAGTTTTTTTCCAGATAATCGATGACTTCCGGTCCGAATCCATCATCCCCGAAAAGGATGTTCCCGACACCCGCGATCAATATCTCTTTTTGACAATAAAAAGGGATTTGTTCCATTTCAAGCTCGATATATCCGCCTCTTTTTTTGAGGCAGACGACTATTGGTGAAAATAAAGCGCTGAAGGACAGACTCTCAGTAAATTTCTACAGCAGTCAGGCTACCCTGAAACATTGGAAAACGTGGTTAGATTTTTTCCTTCTGCATCGACGATATTGACTTTTACACCGATCTTTCCATCCAACGTGTGCGTAGCGCAGGAGAGACAGGGGTCATGAGCTCTGATCGTCATCTCGACCATATTCAGAATTTCTTCGTTGTAGTTGCCGTCTTTGATCAGATCTTTGGCTGCCCTTTTCACGGACATGTTCATCGGAGCATTGTTGTGAGTAGTGCCCACAATCAGGTTAACATCAGTTACCATTCCGTTTTCATCTGTGGTATAGTCATGGATCAGGGTTCCTCTGGGGGCTTCTACACAACCGATTCCTCTGGCTGCTCTAGGTTCCACCTTCTTTCTGGTCTTGGTGCTTGTGATCTCAGGATCGTCCAGAAGTCTAATAGCGTTTTCTGCGTTATACAGCAACTCAATCAACCTGGCCCAGTGAAAGAGTAGAGGCTGTTGGGCAGGCCTTCCGAATTTTTCCCTGAATTCTTCGAGCTCAGCTTGGGCTAATGGCGTAGGTATTGTGTCACAGACATTCATCCGTGCAAGGGTGTTGGTCCGGTAAATTCCGTTCGGGTTATCCAGATCCATAGAAAACTCGCCTGCTTTTTTCATATAGGGGAACTTCAAGTAGGACCAGGGTTCCACGTGTTCACGAATATAATCGGTGTAATCCTCGTAGGCAAATTCTTCATAAGATCCGTCCACCTGCATCATTCTCAGTTTGCCATCATACAGATCCATAGCCCCGTCATCTGTCACGGTTCCCAAGAATCCTGTGTTGATAACACCCAGAGAGTTTACGACATCCAGATACTGTGGAAAGAGGCTTTCTTTAGAGAAAGCTATCGAAAATTTGGCTAATTCGAGGCATTCATCCGCCATTTTTCTCACTTCTTGTCTTTCTGCTTCAAGCAGGGGACGGCTGAATCCGCCCGGGACAGCAGCGGCCGGATGGATGGCTTTTCCCGCGATAATCTCTAGCATGTGGGCCGCTAAATGTCTGACTCTTACCACTCTTCTACCGAGGTCAGGATTTTTACCCAGAATTCCGATAACGTTCCGGACCGAGTAATCCGCACCAGGACCAAGGATAAAATCAGCCGCCGCGAGAAAATAGAAATGAAGGATGTGTTCTTCCATGAAGGCGATGCTATTGCACAGCTCTCTTAATTTTTTTCCGGCAGGTGGCGGGTCCACACCAAAAACCGCATCCGTCGCTTTGGCAGAAGCATTGTGATGTGACCAGGGACAAACCCCGCAAATCCGCGTGGTAATCCTCGGCATTTCTTCGACAGGCTTGCCGATACAAAAGGGCTCGAATCCTCTCAATTCAAGAACATTCATTTGAGCGTCGCTTACGTTCCCACTGTCGTCAAGTTGGATTGTAACCTTGGCATGCCCTTCGATTCGTGTGACAGGTTGAATAATAAGTGTTTTTCCCATGATTTAACTCCTTTTTGGAAGGGGGCGTAAACGACCGGCCCCAGAAAATCTGTTGAACGTTGCTGCACGATCCGGTATCTGTTTGACATCGAGGCCGATAGTGGACAGGGCTCCCATCATATCGACCATCGGATTGGCTGAATCCGAGATTGGACCAAAACAGCCTCTGCATGGCATGTAAGCCTTGATGCATCTGGGTGTTCCAGCGGATCCCCCGCAACCCGATCTTGTGGCGGGTCCATTGCACAAGAAGCCTTGTTCCATAAAACAACGGACAGTATTCAAAGGTTGCCCCGGTTCAAATTCAACGGATTCAAGTGGTCTTTTCAGGTTTGAAACCGCCTTTTTTTCTCGGATGGTGGGACAATCGTCACACACACTCTTTGACGGAAGATTGACCGCCCTCCCCTCCAAAAGTGCTGTGAGCGCTTCAACGACCATTTCGGGTGTTGTCGGACAACCAGGCAGCTTGAGATCGACTTTGACGACCTCATGCAGGGCATAAATTCTGTCCGTAAAGGGTGAAACTGCCTCATTGGGGGTGTCTGCCGAATCCGTGGTTATGGAACCTCGGAAAATTTTATTCTGAAGTTCCTCGACCGTAAACTGATTGGCCAAGGCGGGCAGACCGCCATAACAGGCACAGGATCCCAGGGCGATGAGGGTATTGCATTTTTTCCTCATCTCTTCTGCTATTTCTTTGTTCTCTTCTACCCTGATTCCGCCTGAAATAATTCCCACATCGGCTTCCGGAATTACCGGACCTGCCTGATCTCCTTTTTGTCCAAATAATTTATGATCCATAAGAACCGGCATGTGGACAAACTCGAGCTTGGGCAAAATGTCGAGAAGTGGTTCTCCGATGTCAAGGATGGTTATTTCACATCCTGCACAGATAGTAAACCATTCTTCCGCTACTTTGATCGCCATCTTTTACCTCCTAGATAAATATAAATTTTGTTTAATAATTAGACATGTATCCAAATATAGCTCATTTAGGCTTACTTGGTTCTTGGATCGGCAAAATTTTCCTCTTTTTTGCATAATACAATCGGTACAAAAGATATAAGCCTAGTTAGTAAAAACTAAACCTACTGTAATTATAGGATAGATATTATTTGCCTTATAATTACGTTGTATTCTAAGTGGAAAACAATTGTTTGTCAATAGATAAAGCAAAAAAAACAAGGGAAGATATCAGCAAAACGGTCTCCTTTCGTTCATGCTGAAAATTGGTCATCTTGCCGGTCAAAAAATTCAAAGAAATATTTTTCAAAAATCTCGATTTTTAAGGCTTGCTTTTTGGTTGGAAAAAAAAGTAAAATCTAAAACACAAAAAGCTAATGAACAAAAAGGAGGAAGGATGACGAAAAAAACTTGTTCCATTATGGGAATAATTCTTCTCTTGAGTGTCTTGAGCAGTTGTAGCTCTCCCCCAGAAGAAGGTCTTTTAAAAAGATATTTTAGTGCGCTAACGATGAACGATAGGATGACCCAATCGACCATGGCCATCGAACCGGTAGCTATCGATGCCCAAAACTGGAAAATACTCAGCGTATCCGAAGAGGTGATCGAACAATTTAAATTAGCCGAGATGGACGCGACAGAAAGAGATCTGCAAAAAAAACTCACTGACCACGTTGGACCCGTTCAGGAATTGGATGATACCCTATGGGCGGCAAAGGAAGATCTCAAGGCAGCAAGGACTGGGGCTGCAAGGAGAGCCGCTCAAGCGAGAGTGGATGAGGCACAAGCAAAATTCGATGAGGAAAGAGGCATTCACAGCCAGATGCAGAAAGAGGTTAACGAAGCTCAGGCTGAAGCAAAAAAGGAAGAAGAAATCGCTGAGTTTTCGCTTGGAGCTAGAAATCTTCCGAATATCAGAATGTTGACAGGCGAAGTTTTTTCCAAGGAAGTGGATATCCGCGCTGAAGGTCAATCTGGAACCAAGGATTACAGGTTTTACTTGAGAAGATATGTCCTTGAAGATGAAACTCTCAATTTATCTCATCGTGGAAGATGGATCATCACCAAGATTGAATTTATCGGTTGATATTGACTCTTCGGTCGATTTCCTTTATAAATACTGATTCACATAATTCTCTCGGGCCGTTAGCTCAGAGGGAGAGCACCGGCCTTTTAAGCCGGGTGTCGCTGGTTCGAGTCCAGCACGGCTCACCACCCTCTCGCCCCTGTCGTCTAGCCTGGTCCAGGACACCGCCCTTTCAAGGCGGCAGCACGGGTTCAAATCCCGTCGGGGGCGCTTTTTTTTACTTGGATTTTTTGTAAAGCCAAGCAAAATAGGCTGCCGGGCTCAAGTAAATGGCGAGGATGACTGGGGAAAGGATAACCCAGTATACGTTGAGATCCATGATGAATAGGAAGATAAAAGCTGCCAAACCACCCAAAAAGGCCAATATCGCTAACGCAAGCCAGATAATAGGACGGATTTTCATTAGCTCTATTGTACCTGATCTTTGCTATTAAGTCGGGCAGATTTACGAGAGCCTTTTATTATTCTATAACAAGAGAAAGGGGATTTCACTCCAATTTAAATTTTTTCTCTTTAAAAACTCTCAGACAGCTGTCAACCACCTCCGAGTCGTACAACTTTCCCCGGTTTTTAGAAATTTCTTTAAGAGACTCTTCGATGCTGAGCGCAGGACGGTAAGGACGGTGTGTGGCCATTGCCTCGATGACATCCGCGACAGCGAGGATTTTTGCTTCCAGGAGAATATCTTTCGCTTTGAGCCCTTGGGGATAGCCGCTTCCGTCGATCCTTTCGTGATGTTGCAGAACAATTTTGGCCACAGGCCACGGAAATTCAATAGTTTTCAAAATGTCATGTCCAACCTGGGAATGGGTTTTGATGATGGCATATTCTGCATCCGAGATTTGTCCGGGCTTACTGAGGATTTCTGCTGGCACATGAATTTTTCCGATATCGTGGAGTTCTCCTGACATCCGTAGCCCTTCGATCTGGTCCTTCGAGAGATTCATTTCTTCCCCTATTGAGCATGCCAGTTTTGTCACCCGCCTCTGGTGACCTGCCGTATAGGGATCTCGGATTTCAACGGTGTAGGCGATAGCTCTCACTGTTCCTTCCATGGCAATTTTCTGCCGCTCGAAGCTTCTTTTGAGTTCTTCTTCTGCCATTTTTCTGGCTGTCACATCGGTAAAGGCCAGCACAACTCCAGTGATATTGCCGACTTCGTCTTTGATGGGTTCCAATCGAGGATCGATCGGTGTCCTTTTCCCATCTTTGGATACGAGGATAGCCTCGTCGGAAAGGTCAGATCCTTCACCTTGGAGTATTTTTTTAACAGAAATCCTCTGCATCTTTCCCGGTTTTTGGTTCATGACTTTAAAAACGTCGCCCAGCGTTCTGTCCAAGGCTTGATCCAAATTCCAGCCAGTAAGATTCTCAGCGAGGGGATTCATAAATGTGATCGCACCGATCTTGTTCGTCGCGATCACCCCGTCTCCAATGCTTTTGAGGATGGTGGACAACCAGCGTTCTCTATCCTTCAATTCCATCTGCATTTTGTATTTGTACAGAGCGATCTCGATGGTCGTTTGCAATTCTCTCTCTTCGAAAGGTTTGATGATATACCCGAACGGTTCGGTTTTTTTGGCCTGTTGGACAGTCGTCGAGTCTGCATAGGCAGTGAGATAGACAATAGGAATGCTGAAATTCGTGTAAATCTTATCGGCGGCTTGCACACCGGTGATTTCTCCTTGAAGCATCACATCCATCAAGACAATGTCGGGCAAGGTTTCTTGGGCTTTACTGACCGCAGCTTTTGCATTGGCAACGACTCCTGTCACCTCATATCCGAGACCGACCAGCATGTTGCGAATATCTCGGGCAACTATGCTTTCGTCCTCGACGACTAAAATCTTTGTCTTTTTCATGGTCTAGGTGATCGGCTTGCTTTGAGATGGCGGTATACAACCTGGCCTTTTTCTCATGGAAGATAATTCTGAACGATACCTGGGATTTAGACAATCCCTTCTCCGGGTGATTTAAGAGGTGATATTTGTTTTGCTTTTATAGCCTTTTGGGGTGATAAAAAAATATATTTATAATCGCGGATCGATCTTGCCCGGTCCACCGCAGTCCGGCGTGTAACACGAGACGTTGAGAAACTCGCATTTTTCCTTGCATCCAGGGCATATGTCAGGAGGCATTGCTGCCGTATGGAGGAAGCCGCAATGGCTGCATTTCCAAAAAGTCAGGCCGCATTCGGGGCAGATATCTCCGGTAAATTTTCCTTCTGCTGAATAACCGCAGTGAGCGCACTCGAATTTTTCCTGTTTTTTATCCATTTTCTTTTCCTTTCAAGCTAAGAACTTGAAAAAAAATATCAAACACTTTGTAAGTTGTCAATAATAATTATATTTTGAGAAAGTTTATATGGTGGGCGGTACTGGATTCGAACCAGTGACACCCGGCTTGTAAGACCGGTACTCTACCGCTGAGCTAACCGCCCGTGTTGGATGACAGCATGTGGCTTTAAATAACTTAGAAAAACCCGGGCTTTTTGTCAAGCAACCGGCTCAACCCCATTGACAGAAGAATAGCCATATGCTACATTTAAACATCTTTTTTATTCTTAGATAAAAAATTTATTACGGATATAAAGGGAAAAAAATGTTTGCTGTGATTAAAACTGGCGGAAAACAGTTCCGAGTTCAAGAGGGAGACCTATTAGATGTCGAAAAACTCGATCTGGAAGAAGGGAAAAAGGTCACCTTTGATCATGTTCTTCTGATAGAGGACGACAAAAACACTCTTATCGGGACTCCGGTTGTCGAGAAAGCTCAGGTTGTCGGCGAAGTTGTGGGAAACTTCAAGGACAAGAAAGTCCTTGTATTCAAGAAAAAAAAGCGAAAACAATACCGTAAAACGGCAGGGCATCGACAGATGTTAACCCGCGTCAAGATCGAGAAGATCCTCACGGGTATAGAAGCTCCTGCAAAGAAAAAGCCAGAGCAAAAGAAACTTAAACCAGAAGAGGAACTGAAAAAACTGGAGGCTGAGGTCGTTAAGAAGAGATCCGTGGAGAAGAGAGAAGAGCCAAAAGCGGCTGAACCTGAAAAACCGGTAAAAAAAGCGGAAACCAAAACAACCGAAGCGATAAAAGCCGAGCCTAAAAAGGCCAAGCCCTCCAAACCAAAAACAGAACCCGCCAAACCGGCGGCCCCCAAAAAGAAAAAGACAGCAGATAAGCCAACTGTAAAGAAAACGGCTGCTAAAGCAAAAAAAACGACCTCGAAGAAGGAGAAATAGGATGGCTCATAAAAAATCGGGTGGAAGTGCGAAGAACGGCAGAGAAAGCCATTCCAAAAGGCTGGGCGTCAAACGTCACGATGGCCAGTTTGTCCAGGCAGGCTCGATCTTGATCCGGCAGAGAGGCACTCCCTTCAATCCCGGAAAGAACGTGGGAAGAGGCAAAGACGACACGCTTTTTGCTCTGGCAACAGGCAAAGTTCTTTTCGAAACCCGGGGGAAGAAAAAGAAATTTGTTTCTGTCCTACCTTCTTAGGGGGTTCTGACTCCGTATAACATGTTCGTTGACCAGGTCAATGTTATCTTTCGTGCTGGTCATGGTGGCCATGGTTGTCTAAGCTTTCGAAGGGAAAGGGGGGTGCCGAGAGGAGGCCCGGACGGAGGTCACGGTGGAAATGGGGGGAGCATTTTCCTTCTTTCGGATAAAGACCTGAGCACTCTGGCCTACTTCAGATTTCATCCGATAACCAAGGCGAAAAAAGGAAATCATGGAGAGGGAAGCAATCGCCGGGGAAAAAACGGGATAGACGTGATCCTGAAAGTGCCGGTGGGGACGATCGTTAGAGAAAAAAATACAGAGAAATTTTTATTCGATTTTGTCCAGGACAAACAGAAATTTCTTGTAGCCGAGGGCGGAAAAGGAGGGAGGGGAAACGCATCCTTTGCCACCTCAACGAGACAGACGCCAAAGTTTCGCGAAGAGGGAAAACCTGGAGAGGAAAAAGAGCTGACTTTAGAGCTCAAGCTCATTGCCGATGTGGGACTCATAGGATTCCCGAATGTCGGTAAATCCACACTTATTTCGAGGATTTCTGCGGCCAAACCTGTGATCGCTGATTACCCTTTCACGACACTTGTTCCCAATCTCGGGGTTGTCGATATCGATGAATTTCGAAGTTTTGTGGTAGCCGATGTTCCGGGACTGATCGAAGGCGCTCATCTTGGACAGGGATTGGGAATAAAATTCTTGAGACATGTGCAAAGAACCAGGATATTGGTGCATTTGGTCGATGTATCCCCTTATACCCAACGGGATCCTGTTCAAGATTATTTGACGATAATGGAAGAAGTCGAGGCGTTCGATGCCAGTTTGGTCAAAAAACCTCAGATTCTTGTGGCTAACAAGATAGATCTTGTGGGTGAAGAAAAACCGAGGTTGGAAAAAATCGAGACGCTGGCGCGAAAGCACGGCCTTCCTTTTTTTGCGATATCCGCTCTCAGAAGGGAAGGAATAAAGGAGTTGATCATGGGCATGGCCAAAGAATTGGACGCCCAGAGCGTTTTTTCGAAAAATCATGAATCATGAATAAAGAAAGAATCGGGATTTTTGGAGGAACATTCAATCCCATACACAGGGGCCATGTCAAAGCGGCTTTGGAAGTTCAAGAAATATTCTCGCTGGATAAGATTTTGTTGATCCCTTCTTATATCCCTCCCCATAAAGGAGCTCCCGATGTCGCCCCTGCGTCTCACCGGCTGCGGATGGTCGAACTAGCCTTGACTCCCTATCCTCTCATCGTTCCTTCTTCTATCGAGATCGATGCCAAGGGCAAATCCTATTCCATCCTGACCCTGGCTAAACTAAAAAAACAATATCCCGATTCTTCGATGTTTTTTATTTTAGGAGTGGACGCATTTTTAGAGATCGATACTTGGCGAGATTATGAGAAACTCCTCGATCAGTGTCATTTCATCGTTATCAGCCGTCCAGGGTTCGACCTTGAGGATGCCAAAGATGTTCTGAGAGGCAGTTACAAGGAGAGGATGGTCCAGGATTTCGACTCTGTCAAGCTTGACAAAGTTATTCTGCACAGCTACAAAATATTTCTGCTTTCTATTCCGGCATTGGACATCGCCTCCAAAGACATCAGAAGAAAAGTGAAATTGGGAAAATCCATAACCGATCTTGTGGCTGAACCCGTGCAAGAATACATTTCATCGAATAAGCTTTATCTGTGAGGGAAATGAGTAAAGAAATACCGAAAAAATTGGATAAAAGAAGTCTCGATAAACATGTGAGGATGTCTGTCAACGCAAGCCGGGAAAAAAAGGCAGAAGATATTGTGGTTTTAGATCTGCGAGAGATATCCTCTTTCACAGACTTCTTTGTTATCATGCAAGGAAATTCTAAGAGGCAAAACTTGGCCATCTATGAAAGTATAGAACAAGAATTGAAGGGAGAAAACATATATCCCTTGAGTATCGAAGGCCGGAAAAATGCAGAGTGGATCCTTATGGATTATGGGCATTTTATCATCCATATTTTTTCAAAAGAAGCCAGAGAGTACTATTATTTGGAAAAACTTTGGGGTGATGCTCCCAGGTCGGTTTACTAGCCCTCTTTTTTTAAAATAAATATTGACTTTTTCCTGTCGAATCATTATTTTTATGAACAATTTAAAGGAAAATACGATGAGGTTTTTTGGATGCAACTAAAAATCTTGTGGCCGGGAAAAACCCGGAACCGGTCCCTGAAAGAACTGCAGGATTTGTATCTTAAGAAAATAAACAAGCTGGAAAGTTGTGAAGTGATCGAAACTAAGGAGGCTCGCGGATTGCCAGAACGGGCGGAAAATAAAATTTTGACTAAAGAAGCCCAGGGGCTTGAAAAACACCTTAAAGATGATTATATTGTCTGTTTGTTCGATAAAGGAAAAGAAATGAATTCTCGGGAATTTGCTTATTTTTTAGAAGAGAAAGGGTCAAATTCTACGCGCCCTATAACGTTTATCGCCGGTGGATTTTTGGGTTTGGCTGATGAAATCCTGAAAAAAGCCCATTTTTTATTATCCTTATCCAAGATGACGCTTTCCCACGAATTGACTCGAGTCGTTCTCCTTGAACAAATTTATCGCGCTCTAGCCATTAAGCATGGAAGACAGTATGCTAAATAGGGGGAAAAATTGACCAAAAAAGAGAAAGAGAAGTATCAAAAGAAACTTTTAAAGAGAAAGAGTGAGATTCTTGACGTCCTCAATGACGTCTATAATGATACGAAGGAAGTGGAAAATGCAGGGATCGCCATGGACATGGCTGATCAAGCGGAGAGTTCTTACACAAAGGAATTCCTGTTGAGTCTCTCGGACACAGAGCGAAAAGAGTTGCAGAAGATAGATGAGGCATTGGGTCGGATAAAAAAGGGCGATTATGGTGTTTGCCAGATGTGTGGAGTTACGATCAACAAAAAAAGATTGGATGCCGTACCCTGGGCCTCCTATTGTATCGCTTGTCAACAGAAAACCGAGGAAGAGTCTCTTTGAGGCTTTTTTTTCGAAAAAATATCGAATATTATCTAAAACTGGCCGAAATCATATTTTTTCCCTCCGTATGTGAACTGTGTTCTCGTCTACTCGAGATTCCCGGTGAACGTATTGTCTGCCGTTCCTGTTTTCAGAGACTGAAGCCCTTCCTAAATTCTTTCTGTCTTTGCTGCGGGAAATTTTTCGACGATTCAGCAGAGCCTCATTTTTGCCGGCAATGCTTGATGCAAAGACCAGTTTTCTCAGTTCACCGTTCTTGTGGCCCCTATTCTGGAATTTTGAAGGATATCATCATTCTTTTCAAATACCGCGGTTATTGTGTGTTGGGAAAAGATCTGGCCACATTTATCTTGGATACTTTAGGAAGGGAGGAATCCTTGTGGTGGGGTGTGGATAGCATTATTCCCGTCCCTCTTTCTCCGCAAAAGGAGAAACAGAGAGGCTACAATCAGGCTTCCCTCCTTGCCAAGGAATTAGGGACGCAAAAAAATATTGAACTTCTCGTGGGTCGATTGATTAAGGTAAAAACGACCCCTTCGCAGACATCGCTCGAGGCAGCGGACCGGCGCAAAAATCTTAAAGGCGCATTTAAAATTGCCTATGATCGAGGGATTAATGGAAAGACCGTTCTTATGGTTGATGATGTTTACACAACCGGTTCTACCCTCCAGGAATGCAGCAGAGTGCTGTTGAAAGCAGGTGCATTGGAGGTGAGGGCTCTTACGATCGCCAGAGCATGAAATATTTCCGCTGAATACAAAAAGCGCCTGGATCAATGATCGATTGATCGCAGGCGCTCGATTCAGAAAAGTTCGAGGTGTTATTTTTTAGCTTTTTTTTTCGGTTTTCTTCTGAGCAGTTTGAACTTTCACTGTTTTGGGCTTGAGCTCATGTTTTTTGGGCATGGTGATCCTCAGCACTCCGTTATCATGTTCGGCCTTGATTTTTTCCTGGTCGATATTTCTTGGAATGGAGAATGATCTGTAAAAGGATCCATAGGAACGTTCGATCCGGTGGTAGTTTTCCTCGCTTGTTTCCTTTTCGAAATTCCTCTCTCCCTTCAGGGTGAGTGTGTTATCCTCGATCTTTATCTCGATGTTATTCTCATCCACACCAGGAACCTCTGCAGTAAGGACAAGAGAATTCTCGTTTTCGTAGATATCGACGGTAGGTGTCCACGTGCTGGAGATCATGTCCTTATCTTCGCCTCTTGATATGACTGCATCCTCGAAGAGACGGTTCATCTTCTCCCTCAGAGTGATTATGTCTCTGAAAGGATCCCATCTGATTATTGCCATTTTATACCTCCAAAATATCTTAGTGTATGTATAATATAATATCTTAGTGAGATATTGTCAAGTATTTTTTTTAGAAAATCAAAATTTTTTTCGCTTTTTTTGGGAATATGGTATGAGATACGACTTGTCAGATCTGCGCAGATTTTTTCGGTCTTCCTTCGACCAAAAGTGTCACTTCTCCCTTTATGAGATTTTTTCTCAGGCTGTTCAGCAATTCTGTCGGATTCCCTCGAATAAACTCTTCATACACTTTTGTCAATTCTCGTGCGATAACAACTCTTCTATCACCAAGGGTTTCCTTGATGAGGGTCAGGAAGTCGAAAAGTTTTCTGGAGGGTAAATAAAATATCAAGGTGGCTGTCTCTGTTTTCACGGATTCGAGTAATTTTTTTGCCGCTTCTTTTTTTGGGGGCGGAAAACTCAAAAAAAGAAATTTATGTGTTGGCAATCCGGCAGCAGATAGGGCAGCGGTGATGGCAGAGGGACCGGGCACAGGAATGACATTGATTCCTTGAGCTAAGGCTTCTCTGATCAAAGGATAGCCTGGATCTGCAATTCCTGGGGTGCCGGCATCGGAGACCAAGGCCACATCTTTTCCCTCTAAAAGAAAGCCGATTATCTTCGCAATTTTTTTTTGCTCTTGGGGATGAAAGTAGCTCAGCAGCTTTTTGGTGATATTGTATTTATTTAAAATTTTAACCGTTTGTCGTGTGTCCTCGCATGCGACGATAAATGATTCTTGAAGCACTCTCAAAGCCCTGAGTGAAATATCTTCGAGGTTGCCGATGGGAGTGGCCACGATAAACAGTTTGCCATCTTTTTTTTGATTCGGTTTTTCCCCCGGCATGATCTATCCCAGTCTACTTATCCCGGTCATAGGGATAAAGGAAATCGTGACCGACGGTTCGTGCAGATATCTTCGGAATGGGTGGCAGATGCCGTTTGAATTCTGAACCTTTTATCAAGCCGAGGATTTTCTCGACATCCTTGTCTGGAAATCCTTCGGAGAGTATCTCTTTTTTCGATTTTTTAAGATCGACGTGTTGGTAAAGAACCTTGTCTATCCTTGTGTAACTGAGACCGAGTTCGCTCTCGTCCGATTGTCCTGCCCATAATCCTGCTGTCGGCTTTTTCTTGATAATTTTATCAGGGACCATCATATGCCGGGCCAACTGGCGGACCTGGGTTTTGTAGAGGTCTCCTAAAGGATTGATGGCACAGGCCATGTCCCCATGGATCGTTCCGTATCCGAGCAGCAATTCCGTTTTATTGCTCGTTCCCAGGATCAAGGCCTTTTCTCTCGCTGAAAAATCATAGAGGATGGACATCCTCTCCCTGGCCATTTTGTTTCCTTTGAGGATCCTGCTTTTCATGGGATGAAGGGTAAAGTAAGTGTCTATCATCGGAGAAATGTCTATGATACGGGTTTGGAGGCCTAATCCTTGAGCCATTTCTTTGGCATCTTGTGCATCCCTACCGAATGTTTCCTTATAGGGCAGGATGAGGGCAATCACATTTTGTGGGCCGAGTGCCCGTGCGGCCAAGCAGGCGCACACAGCTGAGTCCAATCCGCCTGAGAGACCGAGGATACCTTTTTTAAAATCGAACTTGGATA
The DNA here is from genome assembly GCA_964538085.1 of uncultured Eubacteriales bacterium. Lineage (GTDB taxonomy): Bacteria > Acidobacteriota > Aminicenantia > Aminicenantales > Aminicenantaceae. The sequence goes on from CAZIDF010000003.1 coordinate 228,969, forward strand.
ATTCTTCTTTGATAAAACGGGTGAGAAGTTTTTCGACAAACCCTGGATTAATCTTCATATCGAGCCACGATCCTTTTAAAAGCCTCCAAAGTGATTTCCGGTTTTTCATCCCGATAATACGGGCGACTTTTTCGAAATCGACGAATTTCCTCCAAGTCGATATCCTTAACTAGGAAATCTTCATCCACGTGCGGGGATTTAGCCACCAGTTGGCCCCCCGGATTGTATATGAAAGAACCTCCGGCAAAGGATTTTCCATCTTCGAAGCCCACCCTGTTGCAATAAATGACAAAGGTCTGAAAAAAGTGGGATACCGTTTCCCCCATCAGTTCCCACATTCTAGTAGAGGCGTAGCCTTTATCATCTGAAATACCGCGTCCTGGGGCGGCACTGATGGCGATGATAATCTCCGCGCCGCCCACAAAAAGAAGATAACTCGAACTTATGTGCAAGAAATCATAACAGATCAGCATGCCTGTCTTTCCGAAAGGAGTGTCGAATGAATGGAAATTTTTTCCTTGCCCAAAGAATTTCAACTCTTCGAACATTCCGTATGTCGGCAAATAGATCTTTCTATGAATGTGGCTGATTTTTCCTTCGGAGAAAAAAGCGGCGGAATTCAGGAATAATCCCTTTTCCTTTTCCTCCACGAATCCTGCGACAAATGAAATATCTCGGCTCATTCCGGCAAGTTTTTTAAGAAGAGGATCTGTTCGAGGTTCCAGAGCGATCTCCTCCACCATATCTTTCAAGGTGTACCCTGTGAGACTCAGCTCGGGAAAAATCAAAAGGTCCACATTTTTCTTTTTGGCTTTTTTGATATAATCGATATGAATCTGGAGATTATGCTCAAGGTCTCCGAGTTTGGGGCTAATTTGGGCCAGCGCGATTTTCATAGTGAAAAAATTATCACAATTTACCCTGCTTTGCAATTTCCGCCTATTCAGTTTTATCACCGACCCACCCTGCCCTACACTAAAGGTTTATTTTTTTTAATGGCCAACCCACCCCACCCTAACAAAAATGTATATATAAATTTTAATGGCCAACCCACCCCGCCCAAACAAAAATGTGTATATATTATTTTATGAATTATTAAATAAAGAGAATTGAAAAAACATGTGTTTCTATTATATAGTAGATTTCCAATAAAAGAATATTATGGAACATATCGGCATCTACTTAAAGAACGTCTATTTCCAGAAAAATAGGGGAAGCCTCTTTTTCCGCCATCAAAATTTTCAAAAATATCTTTTTTTTCAGGACGGGTTCCTCATTTATGCCAAGACGAACCACCCCCTCGAATTATTGGGAGAAGTGCTATTCAGGCTTGGAAAGCTTTCCAAAGAGGATTTTGATAGGATCGATGAGTATATCGAGCCTAAAAAAACAATTGGATCAGTTCTGATCGAAAAAGGCATCATAACAGAAGAAAACCTGAAGGAAGGATTGATATACCAGATGAGAGAGATCGTGCTGAACATGTTTTCCGTGTTCGATGCAGAATTCAGGTTCCAAGACAAGTCCGATTTCGATGAGCAAGTGTTCGATGAAAAATTAAAGGTTCCACTCTTGATCGAAGAAGGGATTAGGGGCATGAAACACAATCCTGCTCTCGTAACATTTTTGGAGGATAAAACACCCGTGCCCAAATCCATCGATTTTTACCTGCGCCTGAATGAGGGAGAAAGAGAGCTGTTCGAAACTATAAAAGGTAAAGCCTCATCGGAAGAATTGCTAAGTTCCTCGAATTCGAAACCCGAGGTTTTCTGGAAAAACCTTTACCTGCTATATTGTCTGGATCTGGTCGAGTTGGAGGCCGGCAAAACAAAAGGTGTTCCTTCCCCCGATAAAAAAGCGGAAGCTGAACCGGAACCGACCGAAGAAGAAAAACTCGAAGAAGTTTTTTCTTTTCACGATACCCTGGAAAACGCCAATTATTACCAGATCCTGGATGTTAGTGTTGATGTACCTGCAGAGGACTTAAAAAAGAGCTATTTTCGGCTGGCGAGGAAGTTCCATCCAGACCTTTTCAGCCGAGAGCTGCCTCCAGAATCTGTCCAGAAAATCGGTGCGGTTTTCGACAAAATCACCAAAGCCTACCAAACACTCAGCGATGAAAAAAGAAAGGGAGAGTATGACAAACAATTGAGTTCTCTTCCTGGCGGTGAAAGCAAGAACCAAGCCAAGGAAGGGGAAAAAAGATTCCGCCAAGGGAAAACCCTTTTCAACCAGGGAAGATACGAAGAGGCCCTTGTCTTCTTAGAACAATCTGTCCGGCTTGCGCAAGATAAAGCGAAATATTTCCAGTTGCTGGCCATGACCCAGGCAAAGATTCCTATGTACAGGAAGGATGCGGAGAAAAATTTCATCAAGGCCACTAAATTAGAGCCATGGAGTGCAGATGCCTTTGTCGGGTTGGGAGTTTTGTACAGGAAAGAGGGCTTGAACATAAAAGCCAAAAGACAATTTGAGAGAGCGCTGCAGATAGATCCTGATCACAAGATCGCCTTGAAGGAATTAAAAGGCGAGGGAAAAGGCAAGGGGAAAATAAACTTAAAGGATATGCGCTTCAAGGATCTTTTAAAAATAAACGTATTCAGCAAAAAGAAAAAAAAATAATCCGGCCAACCCATCCCACCCGCCGACCCACCCCACCCTAGCCAACCCACCCCACCCTACATTAAGGAGGCAAATTTTGGTTTGATGTTATTCTAAAGAATCGATGAGTTCGTGAAACTCCGATTCATCCAGAGTGGGTACTCCCAAATGCTTTGCCTTTTGAAACTTCGAACCTGGGGAATCCCCGACAACAACATAGCTGGTGTTGCTGCTTACAGAGGAAACAACCTTCCCTCCAAGGTTCTGGATGAGGTCTGTCGCTTCTTCTCTCGTAAGACGAGAAAGTTTCCCTGTCAAAACAAACGTCTGGCCACCTAAAGCCTTTCCCCCCTCTCTTGGTTCCTCTCGTTCGACAAAATTCAGCCCCGCTTCTTTTAATCTCTGGATGAGTTCGACATTTTCCGTCTGCTTGAAGAAAAAAACGACACTTTCGGCCACCTTCGATCCCACATCTGGGATAGGGAGCAATCCTTCGTATCCTGCCTTTGACAAGGCATCGATGTTCTTGAAGTGACCGGATAACGCATGGGCTGTCCTTTCTCCAACGAATCTTATACCTAGAGCGAAGACCAAACGCGCGACTTCTCTGTCCTTGGATTTTTCGATCTCTTCCAACAGGTTCAGCGTGCTTTTTGGTCCCATTCTTTCTAGCTTTATCAGGTCTTCAGGCATCAAGTTGTATATATCCGGGATGTTCCTCACAAGGTTATTCGCGACAAGTTGATCGACGATCGCATCTCCCAAGCCTTCGATATTCATCGCTCTCCTAGAGGCATAATGAAGGAGGGATTCCCGTAATCTTGCTGGGCATGAGGGATTCATACATCGAGAGACCGCCTCCCCTTCGGGATGGAAGACAGCGACATGGCAAACAGGACAAGTGACTGGAAAAATGAAAGGGCGTTCCTTTCCTGTTCGCTTCTCCTTAATCACAGAAACCACTTTGGGGATGACGTCGCCGCTTCGTTCGACAAGAACCGTGTCCCCGATCCGGATATCCTTTCTTTTGATTTCATCTTTATTATGAAGAGTAGACCTGCTGACCGTTATGCCCGATAGTTTCACGGGTTCTAGAATAGCGACTGGGGTCAACGCTCCAGTTCTTCCAACCTGAATCAAGATGTCCTTTATTTTTGTGGTTGCCTGCCTGGCTGGGAATTTGAATGAAATGGCCCATCGGGGGAACTTGGCTGTGCTGCCCAGGAGTTTTTGTTGTTCTGTCGAATTCACTTTGATAACGATGCCGTCCACATCATAATCTAAGCTCTCTTTCTTTTCGCGCCATTCTTCATAAAAGCCAAAAACGTCTTCCAGCGAGGGACAAAACCTAGAGTGGGGGTTTGTTTTCAAATGAAATTCTTTTAAAATATTCAAGTTTTGCCATTGACTATCGCTCTCTTCTCCGTCAAGAAAAACAGAATACAGAAACATGTCTAGATTTCTTTGTGCCACATCTTTAGGATCGAGCATGCGGATCGATCCTGCCGCTGCGTTTCTGGGATTGGCGAATAGAGGCTCCCCCTCTTTTTCCCGTGCTTGATTGATCTTGAGAAAGGATGAAAAGGGCAGAAAGATTTCGCCTCTGGCTTCGACATTTCGGTTTGTCTCTATAGAAAGGGGAAGACTTTTTATCGTTTTGACGTTAGCTGTGACGTCATCCCCGCGGAGTCCATCCCCACGGGTAATAGCTTGAGAAAATGCCCCGTTGCGGTAAAATATGGCAATACCCAACCCATCGATTTTGAGTTCTGCCACATACTCGATCTTTTCTGAAGGGATGATCTTCTTGATCCTTCCCTCGAATTCTCTCAATTCGTGCTCGTTGTAGCTGTTATCCAGGCTGAGCATGGGGGAGGTGTGTCCGACAGATGAGAATCCATCGAGAGCTTGTTCCCCGACTCTTTGTGTGGGAGATTCTGGTGTGATGAGGTCTGGAAACTCTCTTTCTAGTTTTTGGAGCTCTTTTACCAGGAGGTCGAATTCATAGTCAGAGATCTGCGGGGAATTATCCACATAATACTTTTTTTCATGGAATCGTATTTTTTGCCTTAGGTTTTTTATATTCTGAAAGGCGTCCTGTTTTGTTGAGGGTTTATTCATCTTTGCTCCCCTCCTATTTTAAAAAAAACAGAAGGAGAACACAATTTTTACGGACAGGAGGCGGAAAATTCTAACCTATTGGATGCCCAACCGCTGTTTGGTTCTTTCGATGAGCTGTTGAAATCCTTCTAGTGCCGCTTGCGTATCGGCTTCTAATTTTTTGATGGTTTCCTCTTCAGTTTCGATCTGCTTGAGCATGGATTTCATTTCCCCCTTTTCGCCATCGGTTAGGTTTTCTTCCTCTTTCTCTCCGAACTTATCGTTGAAGGCTTTGGTGAGGTCTTCCAGTTTTTTAGTCCGCTGCTGGAGCTGCTGGACATTTTCGTTGTACTTCAAGTCTTTTTTCGAAAGGAAATACAGGCTTTCCGCCATTTGCATGGCTTTTTGCGAATTCGCTTCGGAAAGAAAGCTAGCTTCCAACAAATACTTCAACGCCTCATCGGTAAAGGAAGCGTTTTTCTCGGCTTTTTTTGCCAGGATGATCCCCATATTAAAAGCGATGGCGCCGCTTTTCTGTTTCATATAGGCCATTTTATAGTTGGATAGGGCTTCTTCGGTTTTCCCGTTTTTGTTCAAGGCATTGGCGTATAGATAAATGCTGGCAAAATCTTTTCCGTCGGTGGCGGCTATTTTAAGAGCTTTTTCTGCATCTTTATAGGCTTTGCCATCATAAAGAGCTTTTCCCAATTGCTTCAAGCTGGGTATGATCTGTGGATTTTTCAAGATGTTATAAGCCGTTATGTAGGCGTCCACAGCCCCGCTGTAATTTTTTGTTTTTTCAAAGGCCTGACCCTGGATGTATGCTCCAGCACCTTGAAGCTGGTTCCAGGTGGCGGCCGGAGCAATGTCTGAATTTTTGTTGGCCTTGGCGGTTTCAACGATCTGTCCGGCATAATTACTGGCTTTGGGAAGATTTTGCCCCTGGTTCACATACATGCTTGCCACCATGGTGAGAACCTGGCATTTTTTCAGTGCATCCAAACCGCCGAGTTCAATTGCTCTTTCTCCGTATTTGATCGTTTCTTCAGCTGTTTTTCCGCTGTATTGAAGAGTACAGAGTTCGGCGCTAGCAAAATTTTCATACTGGGCTCCAGGATTATTGCTGACATAATCTTTCAAAAGCTGGGCTTTCTGATTAGCGTCTGGTGTTGTCATCGCCTTGATGTAGGTATCATTGTTGTTTTGAGCGGGCAACAATGAACACAGAAAGACAAGGAGGGAAAGAGCTGTGATTGCTGTTTTTCTCATTTTCAACCTCTCATAAAATCTGTTGAATAATAGCTATCTCCAAAGGAAATGTCAATACAACTTTAGAGAAATTCTACCTATATGATAGCAAACTCCGTGCCAAATTTATACATGAAGGATAAGCGCTTGGATTTTTTGGGAACTTTGGTTAGAATGTGCCTATGGATCCAGGTTCCCTTGATTTTAAAGCACGGTTTTCCCAAACGCTAGGACAAGGTCTTAGGCAGACGGTTTCTCTACAGGATCATGCCCATTTCAAGGTCGGCGGACGAGCGGACTATTTTTTTGTCGCTACCTCCCTCCCAGATCTTATCCAAGCTGTCCTTTTAGCCAGACAGCACAAAATACGCCATTACATCATTGGGGGTGGGTATAACCTGTTGTTCGACGATGATGGATTTCGCGGTCTGATCATAAAGAACAGTGTTCTAGGAATGGAAAAAAAAGGTGCGGCAAAGATCGAAGTATGCTCCGGAACGCCCATACGGGAATTGGTTGAGTTTTGCGTTGCCCAAACCTTGGAAGGATTTGAATTTTTGGCAGGAATCCCGGGGACTGTTGGCGGGGCTGTGTTCGGGAATGCGGGAGCTTTTGACCGAGATATCGGAAGTTTTTTGGCTGAAGCTCTCATTTTAGATAACAGAGGGGAACAGGTTCACGTGGACGGGGATTATTTTGCCTTTGACTATCGCCAGAGCCGATTGCGAACCAACCGAGACCTCCTTTTGAAAGCCACATTTTTGCTCCAGAAAGGCGACCGGCAAGACATAGAGGAAAAAATTGCAGAGAATTTGGCAAAAAGGAAAAAAAAGCATCCTCCCTGGGATGTGGCATGTGCGGGGAGTTATTTCAAAAACCCTGTGCTTCCTGACGGGAAAAGGATTCCTGCCGCTTATTATTTGGACAAGGTGGGTGCGAAGAGTCTGAGCTTCGGGGGAGCGGCGGTTTTTGCCGATCATGCCAACTTCATCGTCAATCGACATGCTGCGACCGCCAAGGATATTTTGAGTTTGGCCCTGGAGCTAAAAAGCCGGGTGAAACAGGAATTCGGGATCGAGCTGGAGGAAGAAGTTATTTACCTCCCAGCAGAACCTCCATCGACTTGAGTTTATCTGCAGAAAGTATTTTTTCTCTTTTCGCTATCTGGAGCGATCGATGGGCTATTTTAATGTAAAGCTCGCGCAATTCAGAATAATTTCGCAGTGCATCCAAATGCTTTGCGATAGTTACTTCATCTCCTCGGACGACAGGACCTGTCAAGGCTTTGCCTGCGCTAAATTTTTTTACATTTTGTAAAGTTCCTTGCACCAGAGGGTACAAAACTTGAGAGGCCTCGGAATTTGTCAAACCGCCATGTGAAAGCAGTTCTGTGGCTGTGTCCAGGAGCGTTGTCAGGAAGTTCGAAGCTATGCTGCAAGCTATGTGGTAGAGTGGCTTATTTTGGGCTTCGAGGATGATGTGCTTGCCGCCCAGTTGGCGAGTGATTCCTATGGCCAATTGAAGCGCTTCCCCCATGCCTTCAAGTCCGAAGTAGATTTCCTGAAAGGCGTTGGGATCTGGTTTTTTCTCAGGAAAAGATTGGACGGGATGTATGGATGCGATCAAAGCGCCGCTCTCTTCCAGAGGAATCAGGCATTCGGTGGTGAGGAGTCCGCTGCAGTGAAAAAAGAATTTATCCTGTCCGACGATATCAGAGCTGGCCAATTCTTTGGCCACCGCTTCGATCGCATCATCGGGCACTGTCAGGATGATCCACTGCCCTTGCCGAGCGGCATATTGATTATCGTTCCCATACTCTCCTTGGCCGATCAGTTGTTGGCTTTCTTGAGCTGAGGAAAGGCTTCTGTCGGAAAGGGCTGTAATTCGGTGACCTTTTTGAGTAAGAGCATAGCCGAGATTGGTGCCCAGTTTCCCAGTTCCGATTATGGCGATATCACTCATCTGAGGCCCCGAAAATCTCGAGCCAATGATCCAGGTCGAGAGGGGATAAGGTAATATCTTCCTTGTTCATGGATTGGGATTTTTTGTGTTTTATTAATGCCGTTTTCAGCATCTTATAGAAATCCTTGCAGTCGAGAGCTTTTGCCCTGTTAATCCTAGCAAAAGATTTGATCTCTCTGTCAGAACTCACCACATAAAAGTGCCTCAGGTCAGTCTGTTTTTCCACTAACTTTTTGATGACTGAGTCTGCCGATTCATCGATATCCGGCCAGAATATGGAAAACTCCTTTCTCCTGAATTTTTCGCCGACCAGATCAGGATCCTGCGGGCCGTCGAAAACCAGGATAATTTTCGTTTTTTTTGTCGATTGGAATATGGCTAGCTGTGCAACCAGTTTACGCTTACTCGTAGGATCGAATAATTCCAGAGAGGGGCTAAACCCGATCAGGTTGCTGCCGTCTATTAAATATGGCATTTTTCGAATTGACGCGCATGATTGTTTAGGGGGAGAAAAAGCGCGTTTTTCGAGATGATAACTAGAGGTTGTACGTGTCCCCTGGTTTGAGGATGATGACCTCGGCCATATCTCCCACCCTTTTCTTGAACTCCTCGGGATCCGCTTCGACGATAGGAAACGTGCCATAGTGAATCGGGATGACCTTTTTGGTTTGTGTGAACTCGACAGCCTTGGTTGCCGATGGTACTCCCATGGTGTAACGATCTCCTATCGGGAGGAAACTCATGTCAGGGCCGAAAAATTCCCCGATCAACTTCATGTCATAAGTCAATCCAGTGTCGCCTGCATGATACAGGGTTTTGCCGTCGAGTTCGACGACAACACCCGTCGGAGCTCCTTTTTCGGCGGAATGCCAGGCTTGGACCATATGGACTATCACCCCATTCGCTTCGATCGTACCGCCGATATTCATCCCTTCGGCTAGTATCCCTGCCGCCTCTGCCTCGACAGCGATCTCATGGATTCCAACCAAAATCGCTCCTGTTTTTTTACAGATATCGAAAGCATCGCCCAAATGGTCACTATGGTGATGGGTTACGATGACCACGTCGGCTTGAGTGATCGCGTCTGCGCTTGTGGAAGCCGCTGGGTTCCCCGTCAGAAAAGGATCGATGAATACCGTTTTAGATCCCCGTATTTTCACTGCAGAGTGTCCTAGCCAAGTTATTTCCATTTTTTTCTCCCTCCTAATAAATATTTTTTAGCCCATCCTCAAAAGTAAGGGAAGGGTGGGTTGGCCCGAAAAAATCATCCAGGAGGCCAGGTCATGCGTCTTCCACCCAAAAGATGGAAGTGGATGTGAAAGACCTCCTGCCCGGAATCTCGGGCTGTGTTGAGAACGATCCGGTATCCTTTCTCATCGATTCCTAGGTTTCGGGCGATCTGACGAGCCTTGAACAGGATGTGGCTCAACATATCTTTTTTTTCTTCGGGGATGCCGTTCAGGGAAGCGAAATGCTCTTTGGGTATGATCAGAATGTGGACGGGGGCTTGTGGATTGATATCGTTGAATGCCACGATTTGCTCGTCCTCATAAATCAGTTCAGATGGAATATCTTTGGCGACAATTTTACAAAAAATGCAGTCCACCATGTCCGCTCCTTTTGCTCGTTGATCTTTCAATCATTAAGTCTCTCGATATTTGCACCGAGAGATTTAAGCTTTTCTTCGATATTTTCGTATCCTCTGTTGAGATGTTCGGCGTCGGTGATGATCGTCTCTCCGCTTGCTATAAGCCCTGCGAGCACGAGTGAGGCGGATGCCCTCAGATCTGTGGCCAGAATTTCTGCTCCTGAAAGCGGAGATTTTCCCTTGACTATGGCTTTATCACCAGTGACCTCGATGTTAGCTCCCAACCGCAACAATTCATTCACATGGGAAAATCTCCTATCGAAGATAGTCTCTGTAATGATGGATGTTCCATCGGCCTGAGTCATCATGACCATGAATTGGGCTTGCATATCTGTTGGAAAACCGGGATAAGGGGAGGTCGTGATATCTTGTGCCCTGATCGTTTCGCTCCCTATGACACGCAAGGCATGGTTATTGATTTTTTCGATATCTGCGCCAGAAAAGCGCAACTTTTCGATGATGGTACCCAGTTGAGCGGGAAGAACATGAGTCAGCACGATATTACCTCGAGTCAAAGCACCAGCGATTAAAAAAGTACCCGCTTCGATTCGATCGGGGATGATCTCATGGGTAGCCCCTCCCAGTTCTTCTATCCCTTTGATGCGGATGGTTTCTTCACCTATTCCGTCGATTTTTGCCCCCATCTTGATTAGAAGCTGACAAAGATTTCCCACCTCTGGCTCGAGGGAGCAATTCTTCAATACGGTCTCACCGCGGGCAAGAGAAGCGGCCATCAAGATGTTTTCTGTTCCCCCAACCGTTTTTTTTTCGAACTCTATTTCTGTGCCTTGCAGTTTTTTTGCTTCAGCTGTGATGTAGCCGTGCTTAAGGCTTATCGACGCGCCCAATTTTTCAAGTCCATGGATATGAAGATCGATCGGACGGGACCCGATCGCACATCCCCCGGGCAAAGAGACCACGGCTTTTCCGTGCCTGGCAAGAAGAGGCCCCAGAACGAGAATGGAAGCTCTCATCGCCCGGACAAGCTCATAGGACGCTTCTTCAGAGAGTATTTTTTTTACCTGAATGGACAAAGATCTTCGTCTGATGTTGTAGTCTGCGCCGAGCTCCTTTACCAATGTCAAAATAGTGAAAACATCCTTCACCAGAGGAATATTCTTCAGCCTGATTTTTTCTTTGGTTAAAAGAGAAGCGGCAATGGCAGGAAGAACGGCATTTTTGGCCCCACTGATCTTGACTTTTCCTTTAAGCTGGAGGTCCTGATTTCCACGAATCCTGATCTTTTCCATGTAAAATCATTCTAGACCAATACACACTAAATTTCAACAATTGGGGGCCTCTGTATGGAGCGTCCTCAATTATTTTAGAGCTTGGTCGAGGTCAGCGATCAAATCATCCGGATCTTCGGCTCCCACACAAAGCCGTATCATCTGGGGTGGGACATCGGCGAGTTTTCGGGCTTCTTCCCCTTGCTGAAGATGGGTCGAAATGGCGGGGATGGTCGCGATGCTCTTGATCCGGCCCATGTCGCCGGCTCTGAAGATGATCTGAAAACGGTCGAAAACGCGCCGGGCGTTTGATGGAGGGCCCTCCACCCTGAAGCTCATCAAATGCCCGTAGCGGTTAACTTGGTTTCCTGTTCCATCATCAGAATCTACGAGTTTCATGTATCGTTTTGCCAGTTCGTGAAATGGGAACTGAGGGAGTCCGAGGAAATCGACCTGGTAAACCTTGGGGTGATGGTTCAAAAATTCGGCGACTTTCTGGCAGTTTTGGCTGACGAGGTCCATTTTTGAACGAAGTGTCCGCAGATCATTCAGTGCGAACATCGCATTGACTGGAGAAGCTGCCGGTCCGGTATCCCGGAAAGGAAGGAATTTTACGTATTCGGCGAAGCTTTCTTTGAATAGAGGATTATCGTTTTTGATCTTTGTGACGATGGGATTTTGGCTGATCAGCGCTCCACCTATAGCCAGGCCTCCGGAAGTGATAGATTTGCTCAGGGAGTGGATAACGATGTCTGCCCCGTAAGCGAGCGGCCGCATCAGGGCGGGCGTGGCGCAAGTTGAGTCTATAATGAACGGAATTTCCCAAGAATGGGCCAAGTCCGCCAATGCCTTGATGTCGCAGAAAGCCTGTTGAGGATTGCTCGGCGATTCGGTATACAAAAAACGTGTGTTTTCATCGATCTTCGTTTTCCACTCTTCCAGGTCTTCCGGATGGACCACCCACCGGACTTCTATCCCTCTTTCCAGCATTTTTCTTAATGAAAAATGCTGGAATGTACCGCCATAGATCTGGATGGAAGAGACAAAATTGATCTTTTCAGGGCCGGCGTTCTGTTTAACCAAAAAAGGATCGACAGCCAGCATGATCGCGGACATGCCGGATGCGGTCACGACACAGGATGTCTCGCAGCCTGTTTTGTATCCCTCGAGAAGGGCAAGAACCCATTCCAGGTAATACGTCGTGGGATTGGCGAATCGTGTGTAACACCAAGTGGGAATGAGATAGGCCAGTGCCGCTTCTAATTCGTCTGAATCCCTGTAGGCTTGAGCTGCTGCAAGATAGAGCGGTTCGATCACCGCTCCTTGATTCTGCTCCAATGCTTCCTCGACCGTGTACAGTCCGTGCACAGCTATGGTGTCGAACTTGAGTTTTTTAATCCGTTCCAGCTGTTTTTTTTTCTTCTCCAGGTTTTTTTTGGCGTTTGCAATGTATTTTTTTACACCAGGACCGTATTCTTTTTTGTCCGACATGTTTTTCTCCCCTTTAATCCAGCTTGCCCTTCGGCCTGTCTCCTGCCCTGTATCTTTCGATCGTTCGCCGCAGTCTTTTCACCCCTTCGATGATCTCCTCCCTGGTCGGAAAGGAGAAATTGATCCGCATCGTGTTGTACTTGCGAAGTCCTTCCGGATAACAAACCTCACCGGGGACAAAAGCCACCTTTTCTTCGATGGCCAAATAAAAAAGATCCAGCGTGTTCAATTCTTCGGGAACCGTTATCCACAGGAAAAGCCCTCCTTCCGGTTTCGTCCATGTCACTCCTGTTTCTTCTGGGAAATTTTCGTCCATGGCTTTGAGAAAGAAATTGAGTTTTTCAGAATAATAATCCTTGAGGGTCTGGAAATGGGCCGCCAGGTCATATTCTTTCAAGAAAGTCGTGCAGATGTCTTGATTGAGCTTGGGTGTATTGAGGATATTGGATCCTTTGATGAAAATTAGCTTTTTGATGACATCCGGAGGGCCGATGTTGAACCCGACACGGATCCCAGGACAGAGGATTTTCGAAAAGGTGTACAGTCCGATCACATTGCCCTGGTTTTCATCCAATGAATAGATGGAGGGAAGGTTTTCTCCTCTGTAGCGAAGTTCCCTGTAAGGACTGTCCTCCAGGATGGGGATCTTGTGTCTTTTTCCAAGTGCGAGAATCGCCAGCCTTTTTTCCAGGCTCATCGTGATGCCCGAAGGATTCTGGAAATCAGGGACCAGATAGATGAATTTGGGTTGCTTGCCTTGGCCCAAAAGGTCCTGAATCCCCTTATCCATGCCTTCCACATCCGACCCATCTTCCTGGATATCTAGAGCAAAATATTTGGCGTCTTCCAGCTCGAATGCAGCCAGCGCACCCCCGAAAGTCGGGAGGTCGGTAACGACCACATCTTGAGCATCGAGGAACAGTCTTCCCGTGAGATCCAATCCGTGCTGTCCGGACGTGGTGATCATGATGTTTTCCGGTCCGATGAAGATATCGTCAGTCTTGAGATACTCGATGATCGCTGCGATCAGTTCCTTTTCGCCTGGGATCGGGGAATACTGGAGGACGGCTTCGTAATTGTCTCTGATAGCTATTTCGGCAGCCCGTTGGATGAGGTCGACAGGAAAAACGTCACTGGATGGAAGTCCGCCAGCAAAAGAGATGATCTCTGGATCCTTCAAGTAACTGAGCATTTTTCCGATGACATAACCCTCGAAATCTTTCATGATATGCGCGAATAAATTTTTCATGTATTTATCCTCGACAAAAATTCCTTATTTTGCCCCTGAATGTCCCCATTAAGTCTTTGCAGAGTACCGGTCCGGAGCATCGAAAATATCCATGACCTGAACGCGACTCAGAAATGTTGCAGAATGCTCCACTCCTTCAGGTATGTAATACCAGTCCCCCTTCCGGTAGATCTTTGTATCCCCCCCGATGGTCAGAGACATCTCTCCTTCGAACACCACTCCCCACTGGCTGCAGTGGGAGTGTGGAGGGACTTTGCCCACAGGTTGGATATCGAACAAAACGATCTGTTTGTCTGCACTTTGAAATAACCAGCCCCTGACTCCCTCCAGAGGGATGTCGATTTCCGGGAGATCCCTGATCATCTCGGGATAAGGGGTCCCATCCCATTGATCCATTAATTCTTTCATTTTTTTTCCTTAAAAAATTGATTTGATGTAACCCCCATCCACCTGGAGCGCGACTCCTGTGATATAACTTGCTGCTTCCGAGCAGAGGAAAACCACAGCGGTGGCGATCTCGTACGGACGGCCCAACCGTCCCATCGGGATGATTTTTTCGATATTCTGGAAGAAATCTTGAACAGAACCCTTTCCCGCTTTTTCGAAAGACTTGGCCAGGTTTTCAACCCGTTTTGTTCGTGTGTACCCCGGACAAACCGAATTGACTGTTATACCATAGGGGGCAAGTTGTGTAGATAGAGATTTGGAGAATCCTAGGACACCTGCCCTTGCCGTGTTGGAAAGGATAAGGGTGTCTATGGGTTGCTTCGCTGATACAGATGTCAAATTGACGATGCGTCCCCAATTTTGCTTTTTCATAGCCGGCATGGTCTCGTAACAGAGGTTAACCGTGCTCAACAGGTTCAGTTCCAGGGCTTCGCGGTAATCATTCAAGCCAACATCTTCGGCCATTCCGGAGGGAGGACCACCTGCATTGCAGACGAGGATGTCGATCGAGCCGAATTCTTCGATCACCCGTTTGACCAATTTTTTTATCTGTGATTTATCCGTAACATCTGCTGCCTGTGCGATGACCTGTCCTCCTGCCCGATCAGCGATTTCCTTTTTTGTCTTGAATAGCTCTTCTTTGCCTCTCGCGCAGATGGCCACGTTCGCCCCCTCTCTTGACAGCTGGAGAGCGATGGCCTTTCCCAAACCGCGGCTGGAGGCCGTCACGAGAGCTGTTTTGTCTTTGATCCCTAGATTCATGGAAATTCTCCGTTGAGGATGGGACTTTTAATCCTTCTTTCTTCTATGGGACACTTTGGCAAACAAAGTCTCATGTCCTCTTGCCATGATTTCTTTGGCATCCTTGTCGCATCTCACACATTTGAAATAGATGACATTCCCTATCAATTCTGCCTTTTCATTTCTTTCTTCATCCGAGATGAAATATGATTCCATCGTATCGAACGGACGTGACTCCCCATCGCTTTCATACTTTATGGTTATATTTCTTCCGGCTGCGAGGACTTTATGGGCATTTTCGGTCCAGTTGAAATCTACCATCCCGAGATCAGGGTTTATCCTGAGGTGAGCAGCCAGCGAAACATCTAGCCCCGAAGCCTGCATTTCTTCGCTGCACTGGATAAATGTTTCGTCAGTCGCGGCATTCCCGATGTTGATCTCATAGATGGGTGTCGTCCCGTCCTCTCGGAGGTATTCTTTGAAGATATTCATCAACATCCGGAGCTGAACTGCATTTTGTGTGGAAAGCAACATAGAGATCTTAAAAGATAGGTTAGGAATTTCTCTAGCGTAATAGCATGCTGCAACGATCGTGGACCAACTGGGATTAAGAAAAAAGTTGGCGCCCGTTTCGAGGGCAGCTCGAGTGATCCCGTCCAGGTAGACAAGGTGATTGTTGTTTCCGACTTCCACTCCTCCCAGGTTGCCGAAAGGAGTCCCCATGTTTTTCAGGATGATCTGACTTATACCTCCGCCCAAATCTCTCCTCTCGAAAGTTTCCCCTGTCACGTCTTCGATGCGTGCGAATCGTTCTTCCGGGAGGGGTGTTCCCAGGAGATTTGTCGTGCAAAACTTGCTGGCCCCGAGCAGGTTCTCTGCCAGAGCGAGCGTCGTGATCAAATCCCCGCCATACACATAGGTTTCTGTCAGCCCGACCACAGAGATCATTTCTGTCGGGAAAAAAACAGCGCCGTTTTCCGCAATGTCCTTGATGGCATAAAAAGTCGGGCGAGCGCCCTGAAATCCTGAGACTTGTGCCGTGCAGATTCCCTTCTTGTTGAAGGTCAGCTGGTTTGCTTCGATGTAGTCTTCGACCTTTGCAAATTTTTTAACATATTCTTCTGATTTTTTCACGAGATCCCCGAATCCCTTTGCTTCTGCAATCATTTTTCTTGTGTTGTAATCCTGCATGGATTCGATTTTGTCAGAAATGGCTTTTGCGCCTCCGTAGGATTCCAGCAGCGCATCCATTGCCTTTCTATCTCTGTTGGATAAGAGTTTATAATGCATACGTCCTCCTCATTTATGATGGTGTGAATTATCGGGATGGTCGAAGTCGGTTTCTTGAAAATATCCCATTGAGGTCTTAGATTGTATTGGAAAAAAGCCAAGGCTTCAAGCCCAAATTGATATTGACTTAAATATACCCTTGTGTTATTGATTTTTTCTTGACATTAAGTATTAAAACTGGATTATTTACGAGTCGAGATTGCTGCGGCGGCAAGGCAGCGGCCCATGAAGCTGTATTTGTATACTGCAAATGGGCTGCAACGAAGTCGAAGTAGTGAGATCGACTCGCCCGAAGGGGAAAAAATGCCGATAAATAGAAATAGATTGATTTTCATAGAATATCCGCCAGGATTTTCTGCAATATCTGGAAAACTTCCTGATATTGCAGGGATAGTGATGAGTATCGGCATTTTTTATAAATAATTCAGGTTCTATTTTTCCCAGGAGGTTTATTATGCGTTTACTTTTTATCGGTTTTGGCACTGTCGGACAGGGACTGGCTGAGCTTCTCATAAGAAAACAAGGATTGCTTTCGAAAACATACGGTTTGGATACCCAAGTTGTCGGGATCTCAGATAAAATAAAAGGCAGCGTGTATAAGCATGATGGGATAGATCTTAGTGAAGCCCTAAATAAAACCGGTGGAGGGGGATCGTTGTCGGATCTGCCAGGAGAGAAATTCGATGGAGATGCTTTGGATATGATTCAGCAGGCAAAGGCCGATGTGATGCTTGAGGCCACCTACACCGATATCGAAACTGGGGAGCCGGCAACATCGCACATCCGGAAAGCCATGGAATGCGGTATGCATGTTGTCACCACGAACAAGGGCCCAGTTGCCCTGCATTACAAAGAGTTGAAAGAATTGGCAGATGCAAAAAAGGTCCGATTTTTGTTCGAGGGAACGGTCATGAGCGGAACGCCCCTCATTAATTTCATTCGGGAAAATCTAGCCGGCTGCGATATCAAGGAAATAAAGGGGATTTTAAATGGAACGACGAATTACATCCTGACACGGATGGAGGAAGGCCTTTCCTATGAAGAGGCGCTAAAAAAGGCGCAGGAATTGGGATATGCCGAAGCTGTTCCGGATGCGGATGTTTTAGGATGGGATGCTTTGGCAAAAGCGACGATTCTGGCTAAGTATGTTTTTGGGGCAGAAGTGAAACCCTTTGATTACCCTTGCGAGGGGATTACCGGTATCACGGTTGCCTCGATAGCCGAGGCCAAGGCCAGAGACAAACGGTTCAAACTGATCGGCAAGGTCTGGCGTGACGGGAACATCGTGAAGGCAATGGTTGCTCCGGAAGAGATCGATCTCACACACCCGCTGGCTTCTATCATGGGAGCCACCAATGCCGTCACCTTCACGACCGATGCACTGGGGGATGTGACTGTCGTGGGACCCGGTGCAGGGAGAGAAGCCACCGGATACAGCATGCTTGTGGACCTGATCGCCATCGGAGGTCGAAAATGAAAATGCTGCTCAACGGAGAATGGGTAGACAGGGAAGAAAAAATCGAGGTTCGTGATCCTTATGACAATTCCGTTATCGATACGGTTCCCAGTGCCACTGATCAAGATGTGGAATCAGCCTTGGAAGCATCGGTGCGCGGATTCGAAATTGCCAAGAAAATGAGTGTATTCGATAGAGCCCAAGTCCTTTTCAAAACAGCAGCGATCGTATCGGAGAATCTTGAGGATTTTGCGGTGATCATTGCGCGGGAAGGATCTAAAACCATCCGCGAAGCTCGAAAAGAGGCCTCCCGTTGTGTCAATACTTTGATGGTATCAGCTGAGGAATCCAAGCGTATACTTGGGGAGACCATCCCCTTCGACTCCTTTCCCGGAGGGGAAAAGCGAAGAGGATATTATTATCGGTTTCCAATAGGGATTGTCCTGGCGATCACGCCGTTTAACGATCCTCTCAACCTTGTCGCTCACAAACTGGGCCCGGCCATTGCCGCGGGAAATTCTGTCATCCTGAAACCTGCCACCGTGACGCCGCTTTCTGCGTTGAAGCTGGCAGAGGCATTCCTGAAAGCTGGCCTGCCTCCCCTGGTTCTTCAAGTGATCACAGGATATGGCAGTGTAATAGGGGATCCGCTGGTGAAGGATGAACGGGTGAGGATGATCTCATTCACAGGAGGTATCGACGCAGGAAAGCGGATTTCCCGGCTGGCGGGGATCAAAAAGATCGGGATGGAACTGGGATCCGACTCTCCCGTGATAGTTTGGGAAGATAGCGATTTAGAGTGGGCGGTGGAATCCTGCGTGTCCGGCGCTTTTTGGGCCGCCGGACAGAACTGCATCGGTGTCCAACGCCTGTATGTTCACAAAAATATCTATCAGGATTTTCGGGACAAATTTGTGGAGCACACGTTGAAATATAAGATCGGGGATAAGCTGAACGATGAAACAGATATGGGCCCGATGATCAACGAAGATGAAGCCAAGCGGGTGGAAAACTGGATAAAAGAAGCCCAAGAAAAAGGAGCTAAAGTCCTTGCTGGCGGAAATCGACAACAAGCTCTTGTGGAACCGACGGTGTTGGAGGATGTACCCGAAAGTGTGGCGATCCACTGTGAAGAGGTATTCGGCCCGACAGTGAATCTGTATCCTGTGGATAGCCTGAATGAGGCAGTCAATAAAGCGAATGCTCTGCCGTTCGGCCTTCATGCTGCCATCTTTACCCGTAACGTCGATATTGCCTTCAAAGCAGCCTATGATTTGGAATGCGGGGGAGTGATGATCAACGATTCGACCGATTACCGGCTAGATTCCATGCCGTTCGGCGGGGTCAAATATTCTGGTTTGGGGAGAGAAGGGATCAAGTTTGCCCTCCAAGAAATGACCGAACCCAAGGTTATCTGCTTCTACCTCCCAGAAATATAAAATTATAGGCCTTTTTCCGATTAGGTATACCCTCCGCTCTAATGAAGATTTTTTGCGCCATTCCCTCACCGCTCTTCTCGGCGGCGCTGAACTGCGCCCGTTTATTCCAATCTTTTCTACCACAATTTTTGTTCCAATGATTGTTCGCAGCTCTAATCGTTTAGAATAGTCGTGCTCAATACAACACCGCCGTCTGACTTCGTCAGATTCCCTCGAAGAACGGTAGGATTAGTTGGGTGGGGTGGGTTGGCTTCAATGTCGCTACAGGTATCCCTAATCAAAATTCATTATATCTGTTTATTCTGCGGATAGGAAAGTCTCGACGAATCAATAAAAAAGGGGTAGCGGAGATTGTTATACTCCACTACCCCTTGCAGTTTCTGTGTCGTTAATTCAGCTTCAGTATTTTACTTCTTGACCTGTTCTGCGATCCATTCGGACGTGACGCTCTTGGGTCTTTCGATGGCCAATCCCAAT
The DNA here is from genome assembly GCA_964538085.1 of uncultured Eubacteriales bacterium. Taxonomy (GTDB): domain Bacteria; phylum Acidobacteriota; class Aminicenantia; order Aminicenantales; family Aminicenantaceae. Next base: position 248,347 of record CAZIDF010000003.1, read on the forward strand.
GCTCTGTCCCAAATCAGGGAGGAAAGAACACCGATGGCACGAGAGGCGCCGAAGAACACCGTGTAGAAATCGTACTCAGTGACACCATAATGAAGGAGCAGTACGCCAGAATGGGCATCGACATTGGGCCAAGGATTTTTAGCCTTTCCTTGCTCTTCCAGTATGGGAGGAACGACATCGTACAGTGCGCTGACGACCTGGAAGATTTTATCATCGCCCAGGTGTTTCAGCGCGAAATCGCGTTGTGCCACATAACGGGGATCGGTCTGGCGGAGAACGGCGTGGCCGTATCCAGGTATGACCTGGCCTGAATTCAATGTATCCCAGCAATATTTTGTGAGCTGTTCCTTATCCGGAACGCCGCCCAGTTCATCCATCAGGTTCATGACCCAACGGAGCACTTCCTGGTTGGCCAATCCGTGTAGAGGTCCAGCCAGCCCGTTCATGCCGGCGGAAAGTGAATAGTAAGCGTCTGAAAGGGCAGAACCGACAAGGTGGGTGGTATGGGCAGAAACGTTACCGCCTTCATGGTCGCTGTGGAGCACGAGATACAGCCGCATCAGTTCCTTGAACTCTTCTCCCTCGATTCCGATCATGTGAGCGAAATTTCCGCCCCAGTCCAGTTTGGGATCGGGGGGGATGTGCTCGTTGTTCTTGTAGCTCTTGCGGTAGATGTAGGATGCAATCGCGGGGAGCTTCGCCAGCAGGTTCATCACGTCTTCGAACATGGGATCCCAGTACTCCATCTTGCTGATGCCTTCTCTGTATTTCTGTGAGAAGATGGAGTCTTTCTGGAGAGTGAGAATTCCTGCTGCGAACTGGGTCATCGGGTGGGTGTCATTCGGAATGGCTTTGAGAACATCGATCAGATAATCGGGAAGTGCGCTGCGTTTACGCCATTCATTTGTGATCTCTTTGACGTCTTCCTCGGTGGGTAATTCACCGGTCAGAAGGAGATAAAAGATCCCTTCCGGAAGAGGTTCTTTGCCGCCTGGAGCCTTGGGTAATTTTTCCCGCAGCTGAGGGATGTTGTAACCGCGGAAACGAATGCCTTCGAACGGATCAAGAGCCGATGTTTCTGTCACCATGCATTTCACACCGCGCATTCCGCCGTATGCTTGGGCAACGGTCACATCAGAGATCTTGACATCCCCATAATCTTTGAGGTGGGTTCGAACTTGATCGCGAACAGGGCCAAGTTTGGAAGCAAATTTTTCCTTTAATGAAGCCATAAAAATTCCTCCTTTAAGAATTAAAAAAAACCCTCGATAGATTCGATGGATAAAGAATATATCATTGAATAATGGTTGTGTCAATTAAATTTGAAATATTGAAAATATTGAATATTTTTCCAGTTGAAAGCGTATTCCTGTTGAAGAAAAAGCGGGGCATATTCGTTAAATCAGTTGACTTTTTTGCCCCGAAAAAGTTAACTATTGGAGAATCAAAATATTTCTGAAAATACACGAAAAGGAGAACACATATGTCCGGTTTAGTGATTGTGCTCATCATTATCGGGGTAGTTGCCGTTGCTGCCGTAGGAATCTACAACGGCTTGATCCAGTTGAGAAACCGTGCGGACAATGCCTGGGCTCAGGTGGATGTCCAGCTGAGAAGGCGTTATGATCTGATTCCCAACCTGGTCGAAACGGTCAAAGGTTATGCCGCACATGAAAAAGAGACCTTCCAGAAGGTGACCGAAGCACGTACCGCAGCCATCAACGCGGGAACGGTCGCCGAGCAGGGAAAAGCCGAAAACATGCTGACAGGGGCCTTGAAATCGCTGTTTGCCGTAAGCGAGAGCTATCCCGACCTTAAAGCCAACCAGAATTTCCTGATGCTTCAAGAAGAACTTGCCGGGACTGAAGGAAAGATCGCCTATTCCCGTCAGTTCTACAACGATACCGTCATGAAGTTCAACACCAAACAACAGGTCTTCCCCTCCAACATTATCGCCAGCATGTTCGGTTTCCAGGAAAAAGAGTATTTCGAGATCGAAGAAGCCGAAGCCAAAGAGCCTGTCAAAGTCAAATTCTGATCCTGACGCTCTCTTTTAGGATCTAAACAGCGATCCGATGTACGAACAGATCACCCGCAACAAATGGAAATCTTTTTTCCTCATCCTCTTTTTTCTTTGCCTGATCTTTGCCATCAGTTGGGCATTCGGCGAGGTGACAGGGTGGGGAACCCAAGGGTTGATAATCGCCGGGATTATTGCTGTTGCGATGACTTTCGGTAGTTATTATGCCAGTGATAAAATCGTGCTGGCTATCAGCCGTGCCCGTCCGGTGAAAAAGGAAGATTATCCCTACTTATACAATGTCGTGGAAGGCCTGGCCATCGCTGCCGGACTTCCCAAACCCCGGTGTTATGTTATCGATGACACGGCTCCGAATGCCTTCGCATCAGGGCGCAACCCCGAAAATTCTGTGATCGTGGTGACCACGGGATTGCTCCAAAAATTGAACCGGGCCGAACTGGAAGGGGTCATCGCCCATGAGATGTCCCACATAAAAAATTATGATGTCCTTGTCCAGACGCTGGCTGTGGTCATGGTGGGTGTGGTCGCTCTCCTGAGCGATTGGACCCTCAGGACTTTTTTTTGGGGCGGGGGCCGGAGACGGTCGAGGGACCGGAGCAGCGGGGGTGGGAATGCGGCGGTGATCTTGATTGTCGTGGCTCTTGTGCTGGCGATCCTGTCTCCGATCATTGCCCAGCTCCTGCGGCTGGCGATCTCACGGAAGAGGGAGTTTTTGGCGGATGCCAACGGTGCTCTGCTGACGAGATATCCGCCAGGATTGGCATCGGCGCTCAAAAAACTCGCTGCGGATACAGAACCCCTGGAGGCAGCCAACAAGGCCACCGCGCATCTATATATCGTGAATCCGCTCAAAAATATCAAAGGTTGGGTGAACAAGTTGTTCAGCACCCACCCACCCATCGAAGAACGCGTTGCCGCATTGGAAAAGATGTAGGCGATCTCATCGGGATCTTTGAAAAGAGTTGAAACGAAGAGGTGTTAATATTATAATTGGAATCCCATTGGTGGGGTCGTAGTTCAGTCGGTTAGAACGCCGGCCTGTCACGCCGGAGGTCGCGAGTTCGAGTCTCGTCGGCCCCGCCAGATATCTCCTGCAAAACTTTTATTATAAATAGAATAAGGAGTCAGGGACGATGGGTATTCGTTTTTTTGTAACTGGCGGCACTTTTGATAAATCATACAATGAACTCACAGGAGAGCTCTACTTTAAAGACTCTCATCTCCTCGAGATGCTGAAACTGGGACGGTGCAAGGCTGATTTTCAGATCCGCACGCTCATGATGACCGACAGCCTGTCCATGACCGAGGAGGATCGTAATATCATCCTTCACAACTGTCAAAAAGCAACAGAAGAGAGAATCATCATTACCCATGGGACCGACACCATGGCCGAAACAGCCCGACTCTTGGCGAAAGCAAATATCAAAAAAACGATCGTCCTCACAGGAGCGATCGTACCCTACACCTTCGTCAGCTCGGACGGATTGTTCAATCTGGGCAGTGCCATCGCTTTTGTCCAAACACTTCCGCAGGGTGTGTATATCGCCATGAATGGAAAATGTTTCGAAGCAGACCGGGTGCAGAAGGACAAAAAAACCGGCGAGTTCGTTGACATCCGTTAATCCCCTCCTGTATTTTGCTTTTCACATCGATTCTGGTATATATTTTACTCAGGAAGATAACCGTTTTTGGATGTCCTAAATGCAGATCACTCTATCCCAGAACCTCAGCTACTGTGTCGGTGTCAAACGGACTCTGACCTTGGTGGAAGAGCTTCTGGCAAAAAATCCAGATAAGTCCTATTATATGTTGGGAGAGATCGTCCACAACGAACATGTTATCAATGACTTAAGATCTAAGGGCTTACACTTCATACGCGATATCCAAAAGATCGAGAACCAGGGAATCGTGATTATTCAAAGCCATGGCGTGTCTCGAGCGATACTGGAAAGGCTCAAGGACAATAACATCGATTATGTGGATGCCACATGCCCTATGGTTTGTGTGATTCACAAACAAATAAAAAAACTGGAGGAGCAAGGATATTTTCCCGTTATCATCGGCAAAAAAGGACATGATGAGGTAAAAGGGATTGCCGGTCAGGTCAATCGGGCCTTGATTATCGGCAGACCTGAAGAGGTGAGCCCTGGTTTTTTTCTTGAAAAAGAAAAAGTGGGCGTTGTTGTCCAGTCCACATTCATTCGGGCAGATGCACTCACGATCCTGGAAAAGATAAAAGAGTTGGGTCCCGAAGTTAAATTCATAGACACCATCTGCCGACCCACTACCGAAAGACAGGCGGAAGTGAAAAATATCGCAGGCAAGTTTGATTACATCCTGATCATCGGATCCAAAACTAGCGCTAACACCCAACATCTTTTTTCCTTGGCCAGTGGCAAGAAAAGCTGTGTTTTTTTGGTCGATGGTCCTGATTCGGTTAAGGATATGACCATTTCAGAGGATGCGACCGTCTTTATCGCCTCAGGAGCATCCACACCCATGGAATTGATTGAAAAGGTCATCTCGATTTTAAAGCGGAGGAGAAGGATAGGCAGAAATCAACGTAAGCCAGGATAGAAAATGGACTTTTTCGAACGCCAAAGAGAATCGGTAAAAACCTATATAGATGTGTATCTCAAGGAAAAACGACGAAAGTTTGCTTCGGTAAATCCCTGGGGCGAGGATGCTTTGGAAAAACTCACTCCGTTTGTAAAATCAGGAAAGATGCTTCGGAGCGGGTTGGTTTGTCTGGGTTATGAGATGTGCAGGGGGAAAATCTCTCCTGTTATTTTTCCCGCAGCAGCCGCAGTTGAATTCATCCAGACCGGTTTGTTGATTCATGACGACATCATCGACCGCGATAAATACAGGCGGGGCATTCCCTCTCTTTTTTATCAGTATGCCCAGCGTGGAGAAGAGGAGGGAGTGGCTGATCCGAATCATTTCGGCCAGGGGATGGCTATTTGCCTGGGCGATATTGGATTTTTTCTCGCTTTCGAGCTATTCTCGGAGCTCAAGGTTGCCAGAACTGTCAAGGAGGCGATCATTCGTCTTTGGTCACAAGAGCTCAGTTATGTGGGTTTGGCCCAGATGCAGGACCTGTTTTTCGGCGAAACGAGGAGAGAGATCAAGGCCGAAGACATTTTGCGGCTCTATCACTTCAAAACTGCCCGGTATTCCTTCTCTTTGCCGTTGAAGACCGGTGGTTTACTGGGAGGTGCAGACCCGAAACGGTTGGCCGGTTTAGAGAGGTGTGGCCATGCCTATGGATTGTTGTTCCAGCTCAAGGATGATGAACTGGGACTGTATGGTTCTGAAAAAGAGTTGGGGAAACCTGTAGGATCGGATCTTAAAGAGTGTAAAAAGACCCTCCATTATTATTATCTGCGTCAAAAAGCGGGAGCGAGGGATGTGAAACGTTTCGAGACAATTTGCGGGAATGACAACCTGTCTTTGGGCATGATTCAAGAGGTCCGGAACATGATGAAAAAATACGGGGTGGATAAAATCATTGTCGACAAGATGAATAATTTGCAGAATGAACTGGAAAAGGAGATCTCCGGATTGGATATCCCGGAAAACTATCGGGATACGCTTTACAAGCTCTTAGATTTTTCGCTGAATCGGAGAATATAAGAATCGCTGGAATTCCTTGGATGATTATCTCATTTTTGATAATTTGTGCCTGATGATCCTGAAAATATCTTGATTGTGCACTGCAAATACAGCCTCCCGTCCTGTTGTTGACTATCTATCGTTTCCTTGATATCCTTTTTCCGGATGTTAATGGGATAACAAAGGGAGAGTGTGATTCTCAGATGGAAGAGTGATGAAAGATAAAGACATCGCGCAGGCTGTGTTGTTAATCATCGAGGAGTATGACAGTGTCCTCAAAAACACATCCAGGCGCTCCTTGATCGTTCCTGAATCCCGGCTCCCTCACAGCAAAGAAGTGATAAAAAAAGCGATCAGGGCCGCTTTATCGGCGGTTGATGAACAAGATAAGAGAGAGCAATTGAAATCCGCTTATGTATCTTTGGCGAATTTTGTGTCCGATAAAGAAGCCAAGGAATTGGAAAAGATACCCCCTGGCCTTTTTTCTTTTTTGGAAATGGCTGAAGATAAGAAAAAAGAATTCCTGCGGGAACGCTTTAAGAGCGGGCTTTTGGGAGATTATGAACATGCCATGAAAATCACCCGGAAAGTCGCTGGAGAGCAGAAACGGCTCAGAAGAGATATGGAAAATTTTTAGGATGCGAGTCGGAAGCCTCATAAAACTCAAGCCGGAGTGGGAAGAACGGTATATCATCCTGCACAAGCACACCTTTCCTGGCGTGTTGGATCGAATCCACAATTCCAACATACGGAACTACTCCATTTTCTTGAACGAGGGGATGTTGTTTTCCTATTGGGAGTATGTCGGGGATGATTATGCTGGGGATATGGAAGAGATTGGCCGGGACGAAGTTACGAAGGACTGGTGGAAGCTGACCGATCCGATGCAGGAACCTCTGGTGTCGTGTAAAGATGGGGAATGGTGGGCGTCTATAGACGAGATCTTTCACTGGATCGAAACAGATGCGCCGAAAGAAAAAGCGAGAAGGATGGCCCTTACAGCGAGACTTTCAGATGGCTCTGGGGATCGAGTGATCGAATCTTTAAAAATCGCCTATCCGATCCTGGTCGAAACTTCGGATTTGAGAGACATCAAGAGCTTTTCGGTATATCACAAAAATGGATGCCTCTATTCTTACTTTGAATTTTCAGATGCGGATTCGGGAGCTGACATTCAGAAACTTCAGGCAAGCCTCAAAGTGGAAGACGAACTGGATTGGTTGCCGATGATAGAGGTTTTTCATACCGGTTGATATCGATCAGCAAACAGTGACTTCCAAACCTGTGGCGCTAATGTCGTATTCGAAAAAGCGGGCCAGCGGGTTTGGCGGATCTTTTTCCAATGCCTTTCTTGCTGCTTCCGCGTCTTCGGGGGATTTGCCCACCACCAGCAAAAAGCCCCCTCCGCCTGCCCCCAGGAACGTTGCCCCGATCATATAAGGTTTGAATCTTTCGATGATTTTTTCCATCACAGGATTGGAGGAATCCGGATCGATTTCCTTTTTTAAATGTAAGGCTTTGTCGATCAATTCCCCGAAGCTTTGTATGTCCTTTCGTTCCATGGCATCGACCAGGAGAGGAGGAAAAACATGAAGTTTGCCCAGGGTGTCCATCGTCCTTCGGTTCCGGTCCAAGTAATGGCCCACGATATTCCGCAAGATATTTTTCGCCAGGCGTCTCATTCCTGTGTAGTAAAGAAGTGTTTGTTCCCTGTTGGTCACCGGATCCAGCACATCGGGTTTGACGGTTTGGATTTTGGGATCCGGCACAAGGCCCGGTTCTGTGGTGATGATTTTCACTCCTCCGAGAGTGCCGCCGATCTGGTCCTGCCACCCTCCCCCAGTTGTCAGTTCCTGCTCGAGCTGGAGCACCAGGTTGAACAGTTCCCGCTGCGTCGTCTCTCTACCGATCAATCTGTTGATGACCGACAACAACACGGCACCCATGATGCTGGATGTTCCCAATCCGCTCCCACTAGGGATGGCGGCCAATGTGGTCAATTCGATGCCGCCACCAAAATGCTCGAGCATATCTTCGAGAGTTTTTATTCCCTTGGGCCAGGTCACCTTGTCCAGCGAGAATCCCGAGAGAACGAGCGCAGCTTTTGCCAGGCCGAACTCGCTGGTGGCCTTCCGGTAATCCATCAAGTCTTCAAAATCTCTGATGATGACTCGCAGCCCATGATCGATCGATGTGATCCGAATCACGGGCTCGTCCACCACCCGGGCGTACACATGGATCGGAGGTTGGCCGTTGAGATTGACAGCAGCATTTATCACACAACCTCCCTGTTCCAGGGCATAAGGCGGCGTATCTGTCCATCCTCCTCCCAGGTCCAGACGGGCAGGTGCCCGGCCCCATATGATGGCGTCCGAGCGTACAGCACATCTGGGATGGCTTCCTGACCGGATCAAACTCCACCCGATGGTCCGGCTCATGTTTTCAAACGCACTCTCCTGAGCTTTTGCACACCAGGTCTCGGCGTCTTGAAATGCGGAGGAATCGAGCCCGGCAGAACTCAAGCGCTTTTTATCCCTGGCAGTCATGTTTGTCAAGACGGTTTGGAGGATTACGTCCCATTTTTTTTTGTCTTCAGCGAGTCCTTGTTTTACAGCTGTTCCCAGCGTGTGGGTGGCGCGTGAAAATACCAATCGATCCATTCCAGAGATTTTTTCGTCTTTGTCGATATGACTCTGTGCCTCGCCGAGGATATGACCGATCCACTCTGCCCGTTTTTTGTCATCCGAACCTTCCAAAATGAATGCCAGGTCTTCGGCTGAGAAATGGCTTTCGTGTCGGAAGATGTTGGCCCCAGATCGACGGATTTCTTCGGCTCGATTTTTCCGGCGTCTTTCGAAAAACTCGCCGAGTTGGGCGAGATGAGCCATTTCCTTCAAGCTGTATTTATCGGCCTTGTGCCATGCCCGGATTTGATCAGTCCTCGCTTCGAGAGGATTTGTCATCCAAAGCCATTCGTGGTAGTCGTTCGGGGAAGAGACAGCCGGGAAAATTTTCGCGTTCCAGAGGTTTTTTTCATCGTCAGGGAGTTTTGCGTTCCAAATGTCTTTTCGAGTAACTCCCAGCCCATTCAGCCAATCGGAAAACGGGAGATTTGCGATCGTGATGTCTTTATCGATAAAAGCTTTGAAGGAGTCATCGATGCCGTATATACGGACAAACCAAACGTTTTTCCCATCGCGATTGTGTCCTTTGATAACATCCAGGCAGGTTTTTGCCGGCATGGTCAAGGGTTTGTCCACATCCACCCCCACCACCACATTGTCTCCTTCCAGTGTCAATTCCGAAGGGATACAACAGCCTTCCACCCAGGATTTTGTGCCCAGGATCCGTCCGTTTTGATGAATGTGATTGTTCATGCTCAAAAGGGCTTCCTTGGATCTTGTGCCAAGTTCCATTTTTTTCAGTGTGGATCCGGTTTCGATCAACTGACGGGGTGTGCCAAAATGGAGAAAAGTGCACTCCTCCAGTGAATGCACACAAAAGGGGACTTTGGACATGGCATCGAAGATGGTTGCAAGAAATGATTCTGAGAGATGGGATCCGCCAGCACGGACGTTTTTCACGAAGTCATCGAAACGGACCTTTTTTCCCATTGAACAACAGATATCCCTGTAGAAGTCCAGCCCGGCTAGTTTTATCTCTTTGGCGATCGGCCCTGTCCAGCGGAATTTCGCATCTTTCCGCAGGATATTGCACAGCGTGATCAATTTTGTCGCTGTTGCTGCATCCAGTTCCATGACGCCGATGTCGAGAAGGGAGTTCCCCTGCTCGTTGATGGCCCCTTTTTCTTTCTGCTGAAAGACGGATGGCTTTTGCAGGAAATATTGCACCTCTCCATTCCTGTCGGCGCAGAATACACCATGGTTTTTTGCCTTTTCCGGTGAGATGAAACAACCCAGGCCTGTCACCCCTTTTCCCCTGAACTTCACTTCTTGAGGAGAGAAAAAGAGCAGAACATCTCCGGTTGTCACCACGATATGACCCTGGCCAGATCCAGAAGGAGGCAGCTCCCGGTAGATCGGGAATTGTCGGTCAAAGATCGTGTGCCAAAGAGCTGAGTCGGGTTTACCTGGGATCGGAGTAAAGATTTTGCCGCAGGGACCATAGGCCGGGAGTCTTCGGGAATCGCCTCCGGCATGAATGATCAGGATGCGAAGCCCAGCGAGCGTTTTTTCGATTATTTTGGGTGAAAGTCTTTCTCGGCCCGGAGTTTTGATTTCCCGGCTCAAGACTTGGAGCAGAGCGAAGATGGTGCTTCCTCCACTTCCAATTCTTTTTCCTTGAGGATCGGGAACGACCAGGACCTGGTTTATCCCTGAGAGGAGACCGAGTTTGCGCCTGAGACCGAGCTGGGTTTCGTAAAACTGAGCTTGTGCTTCGTTGGAAGCCGTGACGATCAGGTAATCCCAAGTCAAAGGATCGATGTTCATGTGCAGTTATCCTGAATGATCCAGGCTATTCGTTTTTTCGGTTGGCTTCCACTTGAGCCTTGACCCAGGGATAAGTTCGGGAGATTCCTTCACGCAAGGATATCTTGGATTCCCATCCGATAGATCGAATTCGGTCAGCGCGGAAATTGCGGGCCTTCACACCGACCGGACCTTCGATGTGTTCGACGCGCACCGTTTTTCCGGATACGTCGGCAATGACTTTTACCAGTTCGTTGACGGATACGTATTCCTGACGCCCGATGTTGACGCCGTTTTCAAGATCCGATTGCATCAGCAGGATGATCCCATCCAGGAGGTCGTCGATGTAGGTGTAGGCGCGCATCGCTGTCCCGTCTCCCCAGATCTCGATTGTTCCGTCATCGTCGACTTCGGCGATTTTTCTCGAAAGCGCGGCGGGGGCTTTCTCCCTCCCTCCCTGCCATGTGCCTTCCGGCCCGTAGGTGTTTTGGAAACGGGCCAGCCGGACTACCATCCCGAACCGGCGGCCGTATGCCATAGCCATACGTTCGGAATATAGCTTTTCCCATCCGTACTCGTTATCCGGGAGTGCGGGGTAAGCATCATCCTCCATGAGTTCCGGTTCATCCGGCTCCATATCCCTGTAAACACAGGCACTGGAAGAAAAGAAATAACGTTCGACCCCTCTTATAGCGCTGGCATGGGTCATGTGGATATTGATCAAACAGCTGTTGCGCATGATCTCACACTCTGCGCTGTCGATAAATCCCATGCCACCCATATCTGCCGCCAGTTGATAGACTTCTTCACAAGGATCGCCATCGGGCATCGTAACCGATTTCTCACAGTTTTTTTGTTCCCTCAGGTCCAGGATGAGAAACTCATCTGCTTCGGTTTTGGAAAATTCGGGATATTTAAGGTCCACCCCCCGAACCCAATAACTGTCCTGTTTTAATCGTTTCACCAGGTGAGAGCCGATAAAGCCTCCTGCTCCACAAACCAACGCACATTTTTCATTCATCTCTTTTTATCCTTTGTCCAGATGGAGAAATTTATATCAGAGGGTAATGGTTAAGTCAATTTTTGAACCATTTCTTCTTTCTTTCGTAAAAGATATAGAGTTTTGATTTTTAGAGGGTGAGTTATATCAAGAACGGTTCTATGTGTGAACATCTAGATCCTTGTTGAATGAAAAAACAAAAAATTGCGTATATAAAGTAAAAAAGTGTCTGTATAAAGTTGAAAAGCAATTCTTTATAATATACATTCAACAAACATGACAGGAGAGAAACATGTTACGAGACATCATCAAGAAAGAAATCCAAGACACGATCATGAGTCCTCGCTTTGTTTTCACCTTTTTACTCTGCACGATCCTGATCCTTCTAGCGGTGTACACCGGGATCAACAATTACCAAGCAGAGCTTAAGGAGTACAGTGCTGCGGTTGCGTTGAACCAAAAGAACCTGGAAAGCCAGCAAGGGTATCAGCAACTGGCTGGATTGGGGACCAAGATCAACAGAAAACCTCAAGTGCTGAGCACGATCGTCAGCGGGATTTGGGAGGCTGTGGGCCGGGTGGCCTCGGTCAACATCGCTTATGATCCGAACATGACCGAATCTAAATACAGCAGCAACCCGATCTTTGCTGTATTTGGTCCGCTCGATCTATCTTTCATCGTGAAGATCGTCCTCAGTTTGTTCGCCATTCTTTTTACCTACGACGCTATCGTCGGAGAAAAAGAACGAGGGACCTTGAAGCTGGCTCTTTCCAATAAGGTTCCAAGGGACAGGCTGATTCTTGGAAAAGCCATCGGAGGATTTGTCAGTCTCCTGATTCCCTTGGTCATTCCGATGGTGATCGGCCTGCTGCTCTTGATGGTCTTTCCCAACGTCTCCCTCGTGGGAGAGGATTGGATAAGGATTGCGCTGATACTTCTCGTCTTTCTTTTGTATTTATCCGTTTTCTTCACACTCGGGCTTTTCGTCTCGTCCAGAACGAGCCGGTCCTCGACCAGCTTTTTGCTCCTATTGTTCATTTGGGTTACTTTTGTCACGGTCATACCTAAAGCCGCTGTCATGATAGCCAGCCAGATCAAGCCCATTCCATCTGTCCATGAGATCACGGCACAAAAAGATGCCTACCTGCAGGAGATTCAGAAAGAAGCCATTGCCGAACGCACGGAGTATTTCAAAAACAATCCAGCTCCCAGCACAGATGAGCCGGAGGCACGGAAGAAATGGGAAGAGGGTATCAGGAAATGGGCTGAGGATCTCCAGCAGAGCCTCACCGGGAAAATCGATGAGAGAAATGCAGCCATCGAAAGGGATTACCAGGCAAAGATGCGCCAGCAACAGAGATTGGCTGTCAATCTTTCACGCATTTCTCCCACATCAGCTATGATGTTCGGCACGATGAGCCTCGCAAGAACCGGAGTGGACGAGCACGACAGATTCTTAAGCTCGGTGAGAACCTACAAGCCGATATTCACCAAGTGGATCAACGAAAAAATGATGCAGGGGAATATTTTCGGCGGAGAACAAATAAAACCCGATTTAAGCAATATGCCACAGCATGAATTTATCCCTGAAGGCGTGGGAGACTCTTTCAAACGCGTCCTCCCGGATATTATTTTGATGATCTTCTTGATCATCTTGTTTTTTGTCGGAGCCTATGTGTCTTTTCTCCGATATGATGTCAGGTAATTTAAAAAAGAGGAAATTATGCTAGAAACAAAAGATTTGACAAAACAATATGAAGACGGACTTTTGGCTTTGGACCATCTGAACATCAGGGTCGAGCCAGGGGAAATATTTTGTATGTTCGGTGCCAATGGGGCTGGAAAAACGACGGCGATCAACCTGATTTTGGGATTTATCCTTCCGACAGAGGGAACGGCTTTTGTCGAAGGCGTCGATGTGGTCAAAGAGCCTTTGAAGTCCAAGGAGCATATCTCTTACGTGTCGGAAAATGTCATGCTGTACGGCAATTTCACCGCCTATCAGAACTTGGACTATTTTTCCAGGCTGGCGGGCAAACGAAACTTGAAAAGGACCGATTATGCTGAGGTGATGAGTCGTGTGGGGCTACAAGAAAAGGCCTTCGACATGAGAGTCAAGAATTTTTCCAAGGGGATGCGCCAGAAGTTAGGCATTGCCGTTGCAATCCTGAAGGATGCTCCCAACCTGATCCTCGATGAGCCGACATCGGGATTGGACCCCAAGTCTGGCCAGGAATTTTTGGACCTGCTTCTTGAACTGAAGGGCAAGGAAAAATCGATATTTATCTCCTCCCATGATATATTCCGAGCAAAATTCATCGCTGACAGAGTTGGATTCATGCTGCAGGGGAAACTTGTGATGATGAAATCGAGCGAAGAGTTGAAGGGAGAAGACTTGAATAAACTTTATCTGGAGTACATGCACGAATTATCTGACGATGAATAAGATCAATTTGTGAAAAAGGAAGGAAAAAAGAAACGATGAAAAACGTTATAAGAATATCCGCATTGGCTTTGTTGCTGGCTCTCTCGATCCATTCTGGATACCCCCAGGAGGCGTTGCGTTCCCAACAATCCCAGACACAGAAACTCCTCACCCTTAAGAAGGCACAGCTTCAACTGGAGATGATGAAGGGAGAATTCGACAGGGCATTGAAGCTCAAAGAATCGGGACTGATCTCAGAACAGGAATTTGTGCAGAAAAGGACAGCCAATCTCCAGGCTCAAGTGGAATACCAGGAAGCTCTGATCAGTTTTATGGGAAGCGAAGCCCGGATATCCGTGGCATCCGCAGTGAAATACCAGGACAAGACAGGAAAAAAATTCGTCCGGGTTTCCCTCCGGTACTCCTCCAAAGAACTCAAGCAACTGGAAGAATTGAACATCGATGCCAAGGATCTTTTTCCGTTGGATTTTCTCAGAGAGATCAAAGATGTCTATGTTTCATTAAGATCGGAAGGGAAGATCATCTCGAATCCTTACGAGAAGACCATTCAATCCCTCGCCCTCGAGCAAGAAAAACAGGTGACTTTTCAGCTTCTGAAAGATGTGGAAAACCTGGATGTGAATATCTTTTATTCTGGTAAAGATGAAACAACGGCTGTTTATTTGCAGAAAGGCCTCAGCGCCAATATCGTGACGGTCAACTCTGCCCAATTTTCCCAGGCGGCGGACCTGGAAAGTGAGGCTACATTCGATCTGTCGTTGGAAAAATTTAGCGGTGAGGCGAATGTTTTCAGGCTCAGGATTGCCAATCTTCCCCAACAGATCTCGCATGAATTTTTGGATACCCAGACTCAAGCGCGGCTTTCCCAGATCAAGTTCACAGAAGGTGTCACAAGCATGGATCTCTCACTGAGGCTGTATCTCCCCAAGAATGCCGACGAAGAGGTGCGCATCGATCAACCCATCGAATTTTATTGTTTAGCGCTGGATGGAGAACAATCTTCCAGGCTCACCCAGTTGTTGTCTGGCTCAACCCATTTGGAGGAAAAAGATATCGATAGTCTAAATGCAGGGAGCGTCAAGCTGGAGATCATCCCCCGTGGAGTCGGTAGGATCGAAGTCCAGGCCGTCAGCCTCTATCACGAAATAAAAGTGGGGCAGGGTGTGAACATGGAAGTGAGAGTCAAAAACACGGGCACACGCCGGTTGGACAACATCCGTGTATTCACCGATTTGCCGTTGAACTGGCGTTCTGAGATTCAACCCGACTTGATTCCGTCGATCGAGCAGGGCAAAGAAGAAATCGTCGCCATCGACTTCATTCCCCCTGAAGGTATATCTGTCGGCGATTATGAGCCAAGGATCAAAACAGAGTGCATTGCCGATAACCGTCAGGTGGAGTCAGAGGATAAGATAGTCCGGATCCATGTCACAGCTAAAACCAATGTTCTGGGCATCAGTCTGCTCGTGTTGTTTCTTGTCGGATTGCTTGTGGGAATCGTGGTGTTCGGGATCAAATTAACGCGACGTTAAGCTTGGGTATCTGATATTTTTCCCTCGTAAGAAAAAGATTCCCATCCTTCCCAGAAAAAAAACGGTCGATAAAATTTGGTTTCGAAAAACATTCAATTTCGCTAAAATACTCGTTAGTGAAAGAAATATCTTTTTTATAGGAGGGATGAATGGATGAATCCGCTCCCAAACCTTATCTGGGTATGGTAATTGTATTGGGGTCTGTCTGGGGCCTTTCGGAAGCAGCTTTGGGCATGGGCCTGCGAAGCTGTGCGGCCTTTGTTTCCGGTTCCCTGATGACCGGTGCCGCACTCTTTTTTCTGGCTGCCGGGTGGATGATTTCCAAAAGAGTCTCCGGAGTGGTCGTGATGGTTCTTATCGCCTCGTTTTTTAAGATGTTCGACGCTCTACTCCTTTCCCTGCCCCTGAATCACGGCGCGATAGGCAATCCTATTTTTGCTTTTTTTATGGAAGCCGCGGCTTTTGTTATTCTTGTCTCGATTGTCAGGGAAAAGATTTTCAAAAAAACGGCAGGTCAGGCACTTTTTGGGGGGTTATCCGCCGTCCTTGCTGTAAATCTTTTTCCTTTAGTCAAGTATGCAACGGGTGTTCCTGCATGTGTGATTGCGGGAACGGGTTATCCCCTCTCGCTCTTTTATATCCACTTCGCTGTGCTAGCCTCGATGGTAACCGTCCCGCTGGGCATCTGGGTCGGTGCAAGAGTTGAATCTTTCGAGACCCGCATGGCAAAGGCACATGCAAAAGAGAGGCTAGGCCTTGTCCTTCCTCCTGTTGCCCTGATACTTTGTCTGGCCATCCTCGCAGCCTTGCGGTTGGCCTGAAACGATGGCTCACGTATCAAAGGAGGAATGAATGAGCAAGACAGTTCAGTTTGAGCTTAACGGTCGATCGAAAACCCTGACCTTCGACCAGGACCGTATGCTCTTGTGGGTTTTGCGCACGGATTTCGAACTCACGGGGACAAAGTATGGTTGTGGCGAGGGTTTTTGTGGCGCGTGCACGGTGCTGGTGAACGATGAGGCTGTGCGCTCTTGCCAGTTTCCTGTTGCAGATATCGATGGCAAGGAGGTCGTCACGATCGAAGGCCTAGCCGAGAACGGAGATCTCCACCCTTTGCAACAAGCCTTTGTCCAGCATGATGCTCTCCAGTGTGGATTTTGCACCCCTGGCATGGTCTTGAGAGCCTACAGCCTATTGAAAAAAAATCCCAATCCTACTCGGGAAGAAATCATTCTTGAGATGGAAGACAACCTGTGCCGATGCGGTGCTCACACGCGCATTGTCAAGGCCATTCAAATTGCGGCACAAAACATGGCAGGAGGGTCGAAACGATGAAAAAAGATGATTATATTGCGCTGGATTTTTATGATATCGGTCCTGGTACGACTCTGAGCCGCCGCAAATTCTTGAAGCTGATGGGAGGCGGTATTGTCATCCTTTTCACGGTCAGGGATCCCTTTTTCCTGGAGGCTCAGCGCCAGCGTGGGCAGCAACTTCCCGAGGACTTCAATGCCTTTCTCAGGATAGGTGAGGATGGCCGCGTGTCATGTTTTACGGGTAAAATAGAAATGGGCCAGGGTGTGGTCACCTCTCTGTCCATGATGCTGGCCGACGAGCTCGAAGTTCCTTTGGAAACAGTGGACATGGTGATGGGAGACACCGACCTTTGCCCATGGGATATGGGGACGTGGGGGTCGATGACCACTCGGTTTTTCGGTCCTCCGTTGAGAGCCGCCGCAGCAGAAGCCCGGGCAGTTCTTTTGGAACTGGCATCCCAACAACTTAACACCGCACCCTCTCAGCTTGTGGCTGAAGCTGGATTTATCTATCATAAATCACAAAAACAGAAAAAAGTCTCATATGCCCAACTGGCTAAGGGAAAAAAGATCGCAAGACATCTCGAAGGAAATGCTCCCCAAGAAAAACCGGACGTTTTCACCATCGTGGGCAAACCTGTTTTGCGGCTCGATGCGGTCGAGAAAGTCACCGGTCGGGCCAAATATGCAGGGGACCTACGTGAGCCGGGAATGCTTTACGCCAGAATCTTGAGGCCTCCTGCTCATGGCGCCAAGCTGAGTGAAGTGGATACATCGGGTGCAAAAAATGTCGAAGGCGCCCGGATTATCCAGGAAAATGATCTCATCGCTGTTTTGCATGAGGATCCTGAGCAGGCAGAAAAGGCGCTTCAAAGGATCCAAGCCAAATGGGAAAAACCAGAAGCAACAGTCGACGAAAACTCCATTTTCGAACACCTTCTCAAGGTGGCCCCGGAAGGAGAAGTTGTAAGCGAAGAAGGCTATTTGGCCGAGGGAGAAAAAATTTCGAAGACCGTGATCGTAAACACCTATTTGGACGGCTACGTCTCCCATGCTGCAATCGAAACCCATACTGCTTTGGCCAAGGTCGAAAGGGATAAGGCGACTATCTGGGCATCTACCCAGAATCCCTTCGGAGTCAAGGATGAAGTGGCTTCAGTCCTAGGTTATCCTCCGGAAAATGTTCGCGTAATCACGCCTTGGGTTGGAGGAGGATTTGGGGGGAAAGCCAGCAATCGGCAGACTGGAGAAGCGGCAAGATTGGCCAAATTGACAGGAAAGCCGGTCCAAGTGGCGTGGACACGTGCGGAGGAATTTTTCTATGACACCTTCCGCCCGGCAGCCGTTGTGAAAGTGAAAGCAGGCATAGATGGATCAGGTCGTATGACACTCTGGGATTATGGAGTTTATTTTGCCGGAGAGCGAGGCGCCCAACATTATTATGATATCCCGCATTACCGGACCATGAGTTTTGGTTCGGGCTGGCGGGGGACACCCGGGTCCCATCCATTCGGGACAGGCGCCTGGCGGGCCCCGGGCAACAATACCAACACTTTTGCCAGAGAGTCCCAAGTCGATGCATTGGCAGCGGCAGCCGGGATGGATCCACTGGAATTCCGCTTGAAAAATCTGAAAGATGAGAGGATGATCCGGGTGTTGCATGCGGTTGCCAATAAATTCGGTTGGACTTCCGGAAAGGTTCCGAGCGGCCGTGGATACGGGATTTCCACTGGTATCGATGCTGGAACTTATGTGGCTCACATGGCTGAAGTGGAAGTGGACAAGAAGACATTCGAAGTCCGGGTGAAGAGGGTAACTTGTGCCCAAGATATGGGATTGTCCATCAATCCCGAGGGATCCAAGATACAGATGGAAGGCTGTATCACGATGGGATTAGGGTATGCGCTCAGAGAGGATGTCCATTTCAAGGGCGGAGAAATAATGGACAAGAATTTTGATACTTACGAGATCCCACGATTTTCTTGGCTTCCTGAGATAGAGACGGTCCTGGTCGAAGACCGAAATGCGGCTCCTCAGGGTGGGGGAGAACCTGCTATCATCTGTATGGGAGCGGTTATTGCCAATGCGATTTACGACGCTATCGGTATCCGTGTGTTTCAGCTTCCCCTAACACCCGAACGGATAAAAATAGCCTCGGGGATTTGAGCATTTATTCCTTTCCACCGTTTATTTTTTGTCCCGTTCTCTAATAAATCGGTACTCAGTGGCCTTTCTTGCCTCGAAATAGATCTTAGATATGATCTTGTCCAAATCTTCCGTGTTCATTTTTCCTTTCTCGAAATTGCTGACGTCTCTAGAAAATTCTTTCATCGTGTATCCTGATTTGTATTCGGGATAGCGTTCGCAGATATAGACGATCACAGCTTGGCATATCTCCAGCCTGATAAGTTCGGAAAAACTCAACCCGTATTTTTTTACCCCCCATTTGATGTATTCTTCTAGCCAATCAGGGATGAGAACTTGATATCTTTTTTGCACTGTCCCTCCTTTTTTGCTTGAGGTGGTTATCCCATAATCCAACATAAAAAGTAGTAGCATAATTTATGTGTTTTGTAAATAGTATGAACAATAGTAAAGGCTATAGTATGGCGGTGCATGGATTGAGATGATAAACGGGATTGCTAAAGGAGATGGGGAAGATTTCCATATGGAAAGATAACTGCGTAAGATGTATATTTATACCGAATGCGAAAATTTTCTGTCTGGATGGCGGTCCTGTCAGCCATGCTTTTTGGTATGGCCGCCCCTCTCAGCAAGCTTCTTCTCGTTGAGCTCAACTATTTTCTTTTAGCTGGACTTCTCTATTTGGGGGCAGCCGCTGGGCTTTTGCCGTTCATTTTGTTTCAATTCAAGATAAGCATCGATCGTGTCGATAAAAAAAATATCCTGAGGATCGTGGGTTCGATTTTGTTCGGAGGAGTCCTCGGGCCGGTCTTTCTTCTTCTAGGTTTGAAGATTGCCGATGCCGCATCCGTCTCCTTATGGTTGAATCTGGAGTTGGCGGCCACTGCTGTGCTCGGTTGGTTGTTTTTCAAGGATCATCTGGATCTTCGCGGATGGTTAGGGGTAGGAGGAGCCATACTCGCGGGTGTTTTGATAACCGTTCATGAGGGACAATCGGGACTTATGGCTGCATTGTTTATCACTCTTGCCTGTGTTTGTTGGGGGCTGGATAATCATTACACGGCTCTCATCGATGCCATCACGCCTACACAGATGACATTTTTAAAAGGCTTGGTCGCTGGTTCTATAAACGGAGCTATCGGGATCTCCTTGGCTCCGAGCTTGCCCGAATTCAAGATCTTGGGAGGGGCTCTTATCGTCGGAATTTTTTGTTATGGTTTGAGCATAGTGCTTTACATCACAGCAGCCCATAGTTTGGGTGCGACCAGGAGTCAGATATTGTTTTCCAGCTCGCCTTTTTTTGGCGCGTTTTTCTCTGTGTGGCTGCTTTCTGAGCGACTTTCTTGGATTCAGGTTGTTGCTGCTCTGATTTTGGCTATATCTATCCTTTCCCTCATTCTGCAGGAACACGCTCATGGGCACGCTCATATGGAAGCGGAGCATATCCATTGGCATTGGCATGATGACGTCCACCATGATCATGAACATGCTTCTCCAGTGCTCGGTGGTCATGTCCATATCCACAAACACAAAAAAATCCGCCATTCCCATTCCCATTTTCCAGATTTGCACCACCGGCATGATCATCTTGGATTGAAGGAGTGATCCTCCGCTTCTCTCTGGATCATGCCGATTTTGGCTTGGCAGAAATTCAGCGTCGGGAAAAAAATCCAAAGCCAAGCCTTGGTTGCGGATTCCAAGGAAACATTAGCCTGCTTTTTCCTGTCTGCTGCGCTATTGTTGGGATTGGGATCGAATTATGTATTGGGATTCTGGCAGGCCGACCCGATCGTGGGTTTGATCATCGTCGTTTTTCTGTTTCGTGAAGGAAAAGAAGCCTGGCAAGAAAATTGATAGAAATAGGGGGCGCTTCATCGGAGCACCCCCTATTTATGTTGACAAGGATTGATGGAATTCTTTATAATCCTATCTGGAGAAGAGTTGGGGGCGAACTGGATTCGACGGAGATAGTGAGGCAAAGGTTGCATGTCGAGGCCCCACCCACCTCGTTAAAAAGGTGGAACAAACTAAGTGCAGAACAACTGCCAGTTGCTGCCTAACTTATAGGCATGCCGTTTCTCCTGCATTCTCCTGCGGTGCTTGAGAGGCGTCGATGAGCAGGATAGTGAACCAGGTTTACCTTGAGCCTGCGGAGCGAAACAACATCGGGGCTGGTTCTATGGTTTTTTTCTTCTTCTTAAGCCGCAGAACGAGAAACAAGAAGAAGATAAGCGTGTAGAGACCTTTCGTTGAATGTCTTCGGACGCGGGTTCGATTCCCGCCGCCTCCAAAATTGGTATAGACTGTAGAGACAAATTGGTTAAGTTTAGAAGAGGAATCCCCAAAGTAGCAGTGGCTTTTTCTCTAATTTTTCTGGCATTAAATATTCACGGCATTTCCCAAAGCCAGCCCATCATAAGATTATCTGTACAGGACCATGAAAATTATAGCCGTGTGACTATCCAGTCATCTCAGCCGTTGAGTTCGAACGTGGAGAAAAGCGAGGCTTATGTTTTTGTGAAACTCAGAGTCAATGCTCCTCCCCGATTCCAGAGAGAATCTTTCCAGAGCCAGTTTATCAAATCTGTGAGTTGGTCGAATGGGAGTGGATCTTACACCTTGACCATCCAGACTGAACATGAAAATTATTCTCTCGACTCTTTCAAGGTACAGAATCCTCCCCGTTTAATCATCGATATCTACCCTGATGGTGAGGGAGGACAGCCAAGAGAATTCGATGTAACGGAGACAGACCGGACTTCAGTCGAGGGCCAGCGGGAAGGAATGAATCTCCAGACACCAGATCCAGAATGCATCGTGATCGACCCAGGTCATGGAGGATTGGAGGCCGGGGCGAAAGGAAAGTTCGGAACTCTGGAGAAGGATCTCACTCTGGCCATAAGCTCGAAACTGGCCGATATTGTTAAACAAACAAGGGCTTCGAATGTCGTTCTCACGAGAGATCGTGATGAGGACGTATCTCTCGAGGATAGATCGGCCATTGCCAACAATAACAAGGCCTCGGTCTTCATCAGCATCCATGTAAACGGCTCTTATCGGAAGGGGGCGGCAGGTCCAGAGACCTTTTTCCTCAGCCAGGATGCTACGGATGAGGATTCCAGGCGAGTGGCTTTTCTGGAGAACAACTCGGAAGATCTGGAAAATAGCATCCAAGCCGAAGATCAGGATGTGATCAAGATGATTCTTTGGGACATGGCCCAGACCGCTTTTCTAAAGCAGAGTAGCCAGCTTGCAGAGGAGATACAGAGCCAGCTCAATCTTTTGTGGGGGACGAAAAACAGAGGTATCAAACAGGCTCCTTTTAAGGTTTTGACCGGGGTCGCATGTCCTGCTGTGCTGGTCGAAGTGGCCTTTCTTTCGAACCCGCAAGAGGAAAGAAAGCTTCTAACAGAAGAATATCAAGTTAAAGTGGCCGAAGCTATCTATGCAGGTTTGGCCAAATTTCTTCGAGATAACTCTCGCTGATAGAATCACGAATGGATAAAAAAAAACTTGTGATCCTCGCTTCTCTCTTTTTGTGCCTCATCGTTCTCATTGTCATCTATCTCAATCTTGGAGGAACCGCTAAATCCAGGCCGGCTCAATTCATCTCTTCCTCTCAGTCTGAATCAGAAGCGGAAAAACAAATAGAGCCCTCGACGATAATCCTGTTTTTTCCCTCAGAACATGATAGCCTTTTGCATCGTGAAGAACGCAAAGTAATCCCAGAATCATCGCTCGCTCAGCAAGCCAAGAGAATAATCTTAGAACTACTTAACGGATCCCAACTGGGATTTATTTCTCCGATTCCTCCCGAGACAAGACTCCGGGAGCTCTATATCACCGGGGAGGGGGTAGCCTACGTGGATTTTTCGCGGGAGATCTCGGATAAACACCTCTCCGGCAGTTCGGCTGAACTGTCCACTATCTATTCTATCGTGAATTCTCTTTCCTATAATTTGAAGCCGATCAAGAAGGTGTTCATTTTGATCGACGGAGGGGAAAAAAAGACTTTGGGAGGACACATCGACCTGAGCAGTCCTTTCCAACCGATATATGATATGGTCGCTAAATAAGATCTTAATTCTTGATTCAATTTATGCATTTTATCCCATGAATAAGCAGATCGAAGTCGTGATTGTCGGATTCCCTAATGTGGGAAAATCCACCCTCTTCAATCGCCTCCTGAAAGAGAAAAAATCCCTTGTTCATTCTCTGCCGGGCATGACGAGAGACCAGGTGCCTGCCATTTGTCGTTTAGCGGATAAAAGTTTTTGCCTGATCGATACAGGAGGATTTTTTGATTCGCAAGAGGATCCTTTTTCTGTTCAAGTCAAACAAAAAGCATGGGATGCCTCTAAGTCAGCTGATGTTCTGCTCTTTGTGCTTGATGGAAAAAGAGGTCTTCTACCAGGAGAAGAAGAACTCTTTTTTTCATTAAAAAAAATGGATAAACCGATCTTCCTCGTGGTTAACAAGATCGATTCCCCAAATGAAGAGGATCAGATCGGAGACTTTTACCGGCTCGGAGAGGAAGAAATTATCCCTATCTCAGCGGAACATAAAAGGAATCTGGGTTATCTCGAAGAGCGTTTAATCGCCGTTCTCCCCTCTATAACTCAAGTCGAGAAAGATACAAATGTTATGCCTCTCCAGATAGCCATTGTGGGCAGGATAAATGTCGGAAAATCTTCTCTCGTGAATCGGTTGAGCGGAGAGAAAAGACTGATCGTGAGTGAAATTCCAGGTACCACGCGTGACAGCACAGACACGCTCATCCGACGAAATAAAAGATCCTTCTGCTTAATAGACACGGCCGGTATCCGGAAAATGAGCAGAACACCGGACACAAGAGAAAAGGCGGGTATTGTCAAAGCGAAAAAGGATATCCAGCGGGCGGATGTCGTGTGCCTTGTTCTAGACGCTCTGGAATTTCCCACGAGGCAGGATACGGCTATTGCCCATCTTGCTTACGATTCGGGGAAACCTCTGGTGTTGGCCTTGAACAAGTGGGATCTTATCCAAAAGGAGACCCAGTCTCATAGTGAATATCAGGACAGGCTTTATCGAAAGCTAGAATTTGTATCCTATGCTCCGGTGGTGTTTGTGTCCGCGCTCTCTGGCCAACGGATCGTGAAAATTCTCGACTTGTCAGAAATTGCATTCGCAAATGGAAAAAAGAAAATATCTACTTCTCAACTGAATAAATTTTTAAAAAAGATGAGCACCAGATATCCTCCTTTATCGAAAAAGAGAAGAAAAATCAAACTGAAATACATGGTTCAGAAAGGGACCCTTCCCCCGACCTTTATCCTGTTCACTCATTCACGAACTTCTTTGGATCCTGCATATGAAAAATTTGTCTTGAGAAAGTTGTCTGAGGAGTTCGACTTTACAGGGACGCCGTTGCAGCTGATCTTGAATAAAAGCTGACCCCCCTTGAATTGCCATTAGAAATAAATATTGAGGTATAAAGTCTCCTGGTATAAGGT
>CAZIDF010000004.1:0-68352 GCA_964538085.1 uncultured Eubacteriales bacterium
GAATAAGGGGATTTTCCTCGCTGGGGAAAATCACCGGGCTGACGTTTCAGCTTGCCAGACCGATTGTAAGCCATCACAGCTGTAAGGATGCTTCTTGGGGGATACAATCGGGGAGAGCGGATTCGAACCGCCGACCTCCTGCTCCCAAGGCAGGCGCGCTAACCAGGCTGCGCCACTCCCCGACTAACACAATCGATGACCTGAAACAGGCCAGGAAAATCATTATATACCAAATTTGCTTTATTTTCTTTTGATCTCTTTTTCTATCTGCCCCCTGCCGATCTTGAGCACGATGGGTCTCCCATGGGGACAGAGAGAGGGGTTCGATGTTTGGAACAATTCCTCCACGAGATAATTCATCTTTTCGAATGCGAGCGGCTGACCCGCCTTGATAGCGCTTCTGCAGGCGAGAGTCGCGATCAGCGCGCCTTTTTTATCCTGCATTTTTTCTTCCTTCATTTCCTCGAGGAGGGAGAGGAAGACTTGTTGGGCTTCCTCCTCTTTAAAAATGTCCGGATATTCTTTGAGAGCATAGCTCCGCCCGCCCATGTTATCCACGATAAAGCCGACCTCCTCCAGCATTCTCCGGTAATCCTCGAGACGGAGGACCTGGGAAGCTGATAGGTCAAAAACCACAGGGAGAAGGGGCAATTTCCCTGGCCAGCCCGTTTTCTGGTCCACTTCAGAGTATTTTTCGAATAATACCCTTTCATGCGCATTGTGCTGGTCGATGATCAGGATCCCTTCCTCGTCCGATGCCACGATATAGGTGTCCAGATACTGCCCCAATACTCGCGGATGCCCGGTCTTTTTTTTTGTTTCTGGGCCGAATGAATCCTTTGTTTTTATCTCCAGCTTCTCGGGAAACTTCATCAGGGAAGGTTGAGATTTCTCGCCAACCTGCCGGATCTCATGCGTGTACGATCGAACAGGATAAACCTCCTTGATCCCCATTTCTCTTGTTATAGCCCGGGCTATTCCCGTTTGTACAAGGGAAAAGATTGGTTGGGGATCTGTGAAACGGATCTCGGCCTTTGTCGGATGGACATTGACATCGACCTCATCATAGGGAAGAGACAGGAATAAAAAGGCTTCGGCAAACCGATCTTTTTCGATATAGCCCTTGAAGGCTTGGATAAGCGCTGCCAGGAACATCCGGTCTTTGACCACCCGATTATTCACGAAGAACAACTGGTGTCGGCGGTCCTTTCGACCAGAAGGAGGCCGGGAAACGAATCCAAAAACACGCCGCTCATCTTCTGTGTGGTCGACTTCTATCACGCTTTCGATAGCCGATTTTCCGTAAACCTGGAAGAGCCTTTCTTTGAGGCTTGAAACTGCGGGATAATCAAAGACACGCCGACTGCCATGCTGGAGGGAAAACCTCACATCTGGGAAAGACAGGGCGATATGGGTCAAATAATTGACGATCTGGGAAAGCTCCGCTCGGTCCGAACGGAGAAATTTCTTTCTGGCCGGTAGATTGAAAAAAAGGTCTCTCACTTCGATGCTCGTTCCTCTCGGAAAAGCCACATCCTCACAACGGAGCGTTTTTTCCCCTACTCGTTCGATCATGGTTCCCTTTTCCCCGGTTCCATCCGAAGTCTTCAACAGAATGCGGGATACAACCGAAATGCTAGGAAGGGCTTCCCCCCTAAAACCCAATGTCGAGATTTTCTCCAGGTCCTCCTCTTGGGCAATCTTGCTCGTGGAATGCCGTTTGAAACAGATAAGGGCATCCTCCCGGCCCATTCCATGGCCATTGTCGGACACTTCGATCAGACGCTTGCCCCCCTCAGCCACCTCGATCCTGATCTCCGCAGAACCAGCATCGAGAGAATTTTCCGTAAGCTCTTTGACCACAGAAAAGGGTCGTTCAATCACTTCCCCGGCCGCGATCTTCTGGGCGATTTCCGAGGGAAGGAGAATGATTTTTTTCATTGGTTTTTCACAACGATCTGCCCCAGGGTATCATTTTCCTTAGCTTCACCTATTCTGACAGGAACCCGGTCCTTCACTTCCGCCGAACAGGTGGGAACATGGACCTGGACGAAGTTCGACGTCAAAATAGAAGCGCTCTCTTTTATTCGTTTAATAACCACTCCTTCCCAAACGTCTCCTACCAGTCCTTTCCGGAAGTCCCAATTTTTTCTTTTGGAAAGCTTCCTCAAACGGGTCGCCCTCTCTTTTTTTATCCTCTCGTCCACCTGTTCCCACCGTGAAGCCAGCGTGTTAGGACGGGGCGAATAGGAAAACACATGCATGTAGGTCAACGGCGATTCTTCCAGAAAATCGAACATCTTCTCAAAATCCCTTTCGGTCTCCCCAGGAAATCCGGCGATCAGGTCTGCGCCCAAGGCTGCACCCGGGCTTTTTTGGCGTAAATCATCCAGTAGGTGCCTATAATCAGCCACTTTGATTTTTCTCCCCATGCGGCGGATGATATCATCGGAACCGTGTTGCAAAGAAAGGTGAAAATGCGGGCAAACGATCGGACTGTTCGTGATCATATCCCGCAATTCTATGTCGAGGAACCGGGGATCGAGCGAGCTCAGCCTCACTTGTCCCAGTTCGTCTATTTTTTCCATGCTTTGGAGCAAATCGATGAGGGAATCCTGATCCGGCCGGTCCCGCCCATAGGAACAGAGATGGATGCCAGTCAGAACGATTTCCTTATACCCCTGGTGTACGAACTCCTTGACCTGTGCCATGATTTTATCCCTTGGCAAGCTCACGCTTTGCCCCCGCACATCAGGAATGATACAAAAGCTGCACCGAAAATCACAACCATCCTGAATTTTGATCAGAGCCCGGGAACGGAAAGGTTTTACATCTGCCTTTATCCTGGATCCTAATCTGTCCAGAATCCTTTCGGGAAGTTCGGCTTTTTCTTCATTCCGTAAAACCTGCCACACCTGAGGGTTTTTTTGCAGGTCCTCGAGAAACCTTTCTGAATAACATCCGGTCACGACCAAACGGGCCTCGGGATAAATCCGCGCCATTTTGTTCATGAAGTGGCGCACATCACTGTCGGCGCGACTGGTGAGCGTACAGGTGTTCACCAAGACGAAGTCAGTACAAAATGAATCGGACCGGTAAACCAGGCCCTGGCTCTGCAGCGTGTTCGCCCAATCAAAGGCCTCTGCCTGGTTAACCCTGCATCCAAAACTCTGGATGGAGAATGATGTCATAGTTTGTCCTGGATCTTCTTGGAAGCGGCCTCCACTTTTTCTGCCATCTGTGATCTGTAGGCTTTCAATTCTGCTTCAAGCCTAGGATCGGTCAAAGCCAAGATCTGGATGGCCAAAAGAGCCGCATTCGAAGCTCCAGATTTTCCGATACCCATGCAGGCCACTGGAATCCCTTTGGGCATTTGGGAAGTCGAGAGCAAGGCATCCAGCCCCCCCCATCCCGATCCCCCGACAGGAACACCGATGACGGGCCGGTTGGTATGGGAGGCCACAACACCAGCCAGGTGAGCTGCTTTGCCGGCCACCGCAATAAAAACGACAACGCCCTTCGTTTCATATTGTTGAATGAGCCTTTGCGTCCGCTCCGGAGAGCGGTGGGCCGAAGTCACCTCAAGCTCAAAATCCACTCCGAATTCTTTCATCAAGAGAAGCGCATCCTCGACGACCGGGAAATCCGAATCACTCCCTATAAAAATTCCGACTTTCATTTTTCCTCCCTCAGGGCACCGATATCACGACGCCAGTGCATCGCTTCGAAATAGATCCTGGAAAGAGCCCTGTAGATCTTATCCATGGTCTCTGCCAGGGTTTTCTCGCTCGCACACACATCGAGAACTCTTCCCCCGTTGGTGTAAAATTGCCCGTCTTTGATAACCGTACCTGCATGGAAAATCACGATGCCCGGGAACGATGACGCCTCATCCAAACCCTCTATCACCTTTCCTTTCTCATATTTAATCGGGTATCCACCGGAAGCCGCCACCACACATCCGGATGCATTGGAACTCCACTCGATCTCCTTTTCCAGCACATTTCCTTCGACCGTCGCTAAAAGCGCCTCCACCAAATCCCCCTTCATTCGCAACATTTGAGGCTGCGTTTCCGGATCGCCGAAACGGCAGTTGTATTCCAAAACCTTCGGGCCTTTCTCTGTCAACATCAATCCCACATACAGAACCCCTTTGAACTTTCTCCCTTCTTCCAACATCCGGGTGATCGTCGGGAAAACGATGGTATTCACGATGTCGTCGAACATATCTTGATCGATATGCGGAGAAGGAGAAATCGCCCCCATTCCTCCTGTGTTGGGCCCCTTATCTCCGTCGTAAATAGCTTTGTGGTCCATGGTGGTCACAAGGGGAAGAATTTTCACTCCATCGGAAATTACGATAAACGAAGCCTCTTTTCCGACCAGGAACTCCTCGATCACGACTTTGTTTCCGGCTTCGCCGAATTTTTTTGCCACCATGATATCATCGATGGCCTCCTCTGCCCGTTTCGGATTCCGGCAGAGAAGGACACCTTTCCCTGCCGCCAAGCCATCGGCCTTCACTATCAGCGGAAAGGAAAATTTTCCACCTCCGACGATCTTTTTAGCCTGCCCGACAGAGTCGGCGATTTCGAATTCACCCGTGGGGATTCTGTGTCTCTCCATGAACTGCTTGGCAAAAACTTTGCTCCCTTCCAGTTCCGCCGCATTTTTGTTCGGGCCGAAAATTTTGAGGTCTTTTTTTTCGAATTCATCCACGATCCCCAAAGTCAGGGGCACTTCTGGTCCGACCACGGTCAGATCTATCTTCTCCTTTGCTGCAAAATCCACAAGTCCCTGGATATCTTCTGCTTGGATCTGGACATTCTCGGCAATGGTTTGGGTGCCGGCGTTTCCAGGCGCACAATAAAGCTTCTTGAGCAACGGGCTCTGGGAAATTTTCCAGCCCAGAGCGTGCTCTCGCCCTCCTGATCCTACGATTAATATTTTCATAATACCTCACCTTCTGGTGTCGCTCCCATAGCTTCGAAGGATTCGATGAAAACATCGCTGAAACCGGGATAGGGAAAAATACTCCGGAATATCTCTGCCGCCACAGGGATGGCTTCCTTTGCGGGCAAGCAGAATTTCATCTCCAGGAAATTTTGACGGAAGGCCGTCACCTCTTCTTTAACGGTTCGGCCGTTCAGGATCACATCGGCAACAAATCCAGCCAGAACCTCGAAATCTTTTTCTGTCATACCGAACCGGGTCATCTCCTGTACGCCCATGCGGATTCCGCTCGGATCGAGGAATGTTTCATCGTCAGGCAATGCTTGATAATTGGTCAAGATGTTATTCTCTTCCAATTTTTGGGCGACATCCATTCCGTTTCCATATTCTTTTATGCGGATGAGAACTTGATGGGTTTGGGTAAATCCATCCTTTTCATCACCCTCGACATGAATTCCTTTTTCCTCCAACGACCGGGCATAAGCCTTGGCGTTTGTCTGAACTTGGGGTTGGTATTCCTTCTTGAATTGATTCATCTCGTAGGTTGCCATCAAAAGAGCCAGAAGTGTCCCTAGATGATGATTGCTCGTCGAGCCTGGGAATGCCCGGTTTTTGATATCCAGCCACAGCTTGCGAAAGGGAGAATCCTTCGGAAAATTCCCGGCCACCAGGCCTCTTTGGGGGCCAAAAAACGTTTTGTGTGTGCTTCCGGTGATGACATCGGCGCCTTCGGCCAGAGGTTCTTGAAAAACCCCGTACAAACCGAGGACATGAGCCATATCGTACATGATGACAGGACGGGGATTCCAATCCTTGACCAGGTCGGACACAAACTGGATGGGCTCTTGGAAGATAAACATGCTCTTTCCAAAAACGACCAGCTCGGGCCTGTGCAAATCCAAAAGATCGGTCAGTTTTTCCAGGTCAGGCTTATAAGGATTCTCCTTCAGGACTGGAAAATTGACGACCTTTTCCTTGCCTGTTTCCGGGTCCTCGTCCACAAAATTGAAAAGGGCGCCCATCGGCTGGGAACTGAGGTGCCCCCCCTTGTTCAGGGCATTATTCATGACCAGTTTCATCTTGCGAAAGGGTTGACCTTCGGGCCGTTCCCGGTTGAGGAAACGGACCATGGCTTTGAACACGACCTCATTCGCCATCTGCCCGCTGACAGGCCGAAGTTCCACCTCGGAGCACCCAAAAAAACGCCCCAATTCTTCCTGAGCTTCCCTTTCGATCTCCCGAATGAAATCTATCCCTTGGTAAAAATAGATCTCTTGCCCCTTCATGGTCCGGTGTTCAGCATACCTGCCGGAAGGATCGGATATTTCGCACATCTTGACCAAAATGGAAGGGGTCGATTCGGAAGGAATCAGGTTGATGGACTCCCTTTGTCTCCACCTATTGTTCAGGGCCGTTTTTTGGGCCAGGGACTTAATTTTTTCATTAAAAGAAGGCATGATGTTTTTCCTTTTTTTACGGTTTAAAATTCTTTTCTTCTATTTTCGCGATCTTGTCGAGCCTTATCTGGTGCCGCTCTCCCTCAAACTCTGTTTCTAACCAAATATCCACATAGTGAAGAGCCTCATCCAAAGGCAAAATCCTTCCTCCAAGAGTCAAACAGTTGGAGTCATTATGGCTTCGGCACACCTCTGCTACATATTCATCCCAGCAGGGAGTGGCCCGTATCCCCTTGTGTTTGTTGGCCACCAAAGCCATCCCGAGGCCTGTCCCACAGACGAGGATCGCCCGGTCACACTCTCCGGATAAAATGGACTGGATGGCTTTTTCTCCAAAATCCACGTAATCCACTCTCTCACCAGGGCCACAGCCAAAATCTTCGCAATCGATACCTTTCTGATCAAGGTATTTCAGAATTCCATTTTTAAGATCATATCCCGCATGATCAGAAGCAAGGGCAATTTTCATATCGATCTCCTCCTGGAAATTCGAAGTCGTCCCATTATATCAATAATTCAAATACAGTTAAACAGCCAACCTATGCCTCCCTTTCACCCTAGCAAAGAAAAAGAAATTGGCGATGATGCTGATGAAAACTGCAGATGATGGATGGGTAAGGCTAAGGAGTTTTTCCCTTGACGAAGGCCACAGCTTCTGGGAACACTTCAAGAGCCTTCAGCACAGCAGGGTCTGTTTTTTGGTAAGCTTTGACTCCCATTTCGACCCCCCACAATGCAGAATGGATCTCTCTTTCCAGCCATCTTTTTAATTCTTGGTTGGCAGCTGCGTATTTTTCCTCTTCGAACTCGAATTTTTCTTCGTAAAGATAGGCCTTGAAGTCATCGATCACATCTTGACCGACCCTAAAGTTTTGGTCAATGACTTTTTTGTTGGCGATCTCTCCAGATGACCGGCTGTCACCGGGAAATGAATAGTTCGAAGATACCGGTCTTTTTTTCTCGGTAAACTTTATGGCGTAGGTGAAAAAATTTCCTTTGACCAAAAGATCATAGACAAGCCTGTCAAACGGGAATTCGACCTTGTAATCGGGCGTTATGCCTCCCTGACCGCGAACCATTCTTCCTCCTGCCGTGTAGGTGACTTCTCTCTTATCCTCGGGCGTTTCCTTCCTGTAAAGATAATAGTCCTCGAAATTGGAGTAATCTCTCTGGATGGAACGGCCGCTGGGCGTGTAATACCGGGCTGTCGTGATGGCCACAGCGATTTCAGGATTTCTTGTGATGGGATTTGTCTTGAGCGGGATGATGGTCTGCACCAAGCCCTTTCCCCAAGAATCCTGCCCGACGATCAACCCCCGATCATTGTCCTTGATCGCCCCGCTCAGAATCTCGGGTGCGCTAGCACTGGCCCCGTCGATCAAGATCACCAGAGGGATATTTTCGTATTGGTTGTCTTTTTCCGCAAAATATTCCCTGTCCAGATAACTATTTCTTCCTTTGATGGATACGACCAAGGTCCCCCGGGGTAAAAATTCGTCGGACAACTCTATCGATTGCAGAAATGTTCCTCCGCCGTTGTTGCGGAGATCGAGGATGAGTTTCTCCATTCCCTGTTCACGCAGCAACTTCATCTTATCCTCGAATTCTCTCGTGGTGGTCTCAGCAAAATTCCGGATACGGATGTAGCCGATATCGTCTTGGAGAATGAAGGCATACTGAACGCTGTAAAGAGCGATTTCCTCGCGCACGATCGTCACGTCGAAGGGATCACCCCATCCTTCGCGTACTATCGTGATGGTCACTTCGGTATCTTTGGGGCCACGTAACCTCATCATGGCCTCGGTGGAGGTGATGGGTTCTGTCGATTCTCCCTCGATATGAGATATGATATCCCCTGAACGGATCCCCAGTCTGAAGGCTGGCCCTCCTTCGACAGGAGATATCACCACCAGGCGCTTATCCTGCTTTTGAATAAGAATCCCCAATCCGTAATATTTTCCCTTGTAGTCCTCTCTTACTCTGTCAAAGTCTCGCGTATCCAAAAAATAGGAATGAGGATCCAAAGTCTGGAGCATTCCTTTTATCGAGGAATAGGCAAGCTCTTCATGATCCACACTCTCGAAATAATTCTGGTCGATCAAGTCCACGATTGCAGATATCTTGTTCATCGAGAGGTTCCAGATATCTTCTTCCCACGCAGGAGCAGAGACCAACGCGAAAAACAAAAGGAGAAAGATTAATCCCTTATATCTCATAGCTCTTATTGAAATATAATGATAGCAAACACTTCAGGGAATGTCCACAATGTATTGACTTATGTAAGCCAATCCATTTCCGCAGTACCAAGGGGTTTCCTCTCGGCTTTTGGAATGGATATGCTCCCTTGACTTATTCTCTTCAAGAAGCTATAGTTTCATATCATTCTCGCATCGAGTAAAAAAAGACAATGTTCGGAAATATCGGATTCCCGGAACTCCTGGTCATACTGGTTATAGCTCTGCTCGTTTTTGGGCCTAAAAAATTACCTGAGGTTGGAAGGTCCCTCGGCAAAGCCCTCCGAGAATTCCGCAAGACATCCGATGAGATCAAAGAAAAAATCGAAGAAGAGATCCATGCCGAGGAGTTCAAAGATATAAAAGAAGAGATCACCAGACAAGTAGGAGAGGATGAGGAAGGGAAAAAAGTCTCCTGACGAGATGACCTTCCTCGAACATCTCGAAGATCTCAGAAAACGCCTTTTTTACTCCTTCATCTCTTTGTTCGTCGGCCTCGTCCCTGCCTGGTTCTTTCATAAGGAACTGTTCGACATTTTGGCTCATCCCGTCACCCAGTATCTTCCCGAGGGGACCAAACTGACCTTTATCAAACTCACGGCTCCATTCATGCTCTACATCAAAGTCTCTTTCCTTGCTTCCCTTTTCATCAGTTCTCCATTTATCTTTTACCAGATTTGGATGTTTATCGCCCCGGGTCTTTATCGAAAAGAGAAAAAATACGTCTTCCCCTTTGTCCTTTTTACCACTTTCTTTTTTTCGGCTGGGGCTATTTTCGGCTACTATGTCGTTTTTCCCTTTGCCTGCCGATTCTTTTTGAGCATGGGCGCTGAGTTCGAGCCAATCATCACAGCTGATGATTATTTCAGCTTAGCCTTGAGGGTTCTTTTGGGTATTGCCGTCGTGTTCGAACTTCCCACTCTGGCCTTTTTTCTTGCCCGGATGGGGATTCTCACTGCCAGATGGATGGTAAAAAACTTCAAGTATGCCGTGCTCATGATCTTTGTGATCGCCGCCATCATTACGCCTACACCGGATTGGATGACCCAAAGCATCATCGCATTCCCGATGCTCGCTCTGTATGGCCTGAGTATTCTCATCGCCCTTATCTTCGGCAAGAAAAAAGAGAAAAAGAAAGAAGAGGACACGGAAGACGACCTCGCTGGATAGGATGGGTAGAGAGAAAGTCTTGCTTCGGTTTGTCCCGGATTACGATCCATCCCGCATCAAACAGGTTATCCAGGACGGTCTTGCTGAATTTGGCCTATCTGAAACACCCCATTCCGATATCACTATTAAACCCAACGTCGTCATGGCCCACCACCAGATCGCTCCCTCCGCCTTTACCCGGTCAGAATTCCTGGACGGCTTGATCCAAGCCCTGCAAAATGGCCGGAGTCCTGCATCCAAAATCACGGTCACAGAAAAATGCGGGGCCGGCATTCCCACATCCCGGATGTTCCGGAGAGCGGGCTATTATTCGCTCAAAAAAAAACACAAAATAAAACTTCAACCGATAGAGGAATCCAAAAAGAAAAAAATCCCCCTCCAAAAGGGAAAAATCCACGACAGGATCACCACAGCCCGGAAAATCGTCGACAACGATTTCCTGATCTATACTCCCAAACTCAAGAGCAACTCCTTGACCCATGGTCTGACCGCCGCCATCAAGCTCAATATGGGGATCCTGTGCGACAGAGAACGGATGTGGAACCACAACCTTCATCTTGATGAAAAGGTCGTCGACCTCCTGGAAGTCGGCCATCCCGACTTTATCGCCACCGATGCGGTGGAAATCTCGATGGGAGGAAATCATCTCACACAACACGGATATCCGTTGGGCCTCATCATCCTGGCCACAAATCCCGTGGCGCATGATTCAGTCTGTGCCCGCATATTTCATTTGGATCCTTTCCAGATCCCCCATTTGAGGTTGGCTCACGAAAGGGGATACGGCCCGCTGGACCTATCCGCGATAGACATCAAAGGCGACATATCCCTCCAAGACATTCAAAAAAAAACTAAAGACTGGGAGACAGGATTCATCCGGGTGGATAATGTGGATTGCAACATCCACGTCCTTCCGGGTGAGCCATACTGTACAGGGGGTTGTCACGGAGTATTTTTGGACTGGTTGTACATGATAAAAGACAGAAAACCAGAACTCTGGAAAAAGCTCCCCCCATGGACAACCGTTATCGGGAAATACCCAGGGGATGTCACGGCGGATCGTGTGCTGATCATCGGCACATGTTCTGAAGTCCAAGGACGTTTGAAAGCCAAAAAAATCCGCCGCATAAAGGGATGTCCGCCCAAACACAAGGATCTCGTTCTCTGGATGTTTCTCAAAACAGGAATAGTCAATCCAATGTTTCGTTTGGATCTGATCATCGATGCTTATCCTTGCCTTTTCTTATGCTGGATGAGGCGGCTATTCAAAGGCAGGGTCAAATGACCCTGGACGGAAAGCTTATCATCAACGGAACAAGAGTCGAAACTCCCCACAAAAAAACCTCCCTGAATCCTGCGACTCTGGAGCTGGTCGGAAAAGTTTGCCTGGCATCCAACCAAGAATGCCAGTTAGCCATAAAAGAAGCAAAAAAAGCTTATCCTGCATGGAAAAACCTTCCTTTATCCGACAAACGAAAAATTTTCACCGAAGCAAAAAAAATCCTTTTGCACAGGAGCGAAACGGCCGCCCGTTTGATAACCGAAGAAAAGGGATCACCCTATCCAGAATCCTTTTCCAGCGAGATTTTCGCCAGTCTCGGGGCTTTGGATTATTATACAAGGAAAATGAAGAGACTCCTTCGTCCCCATCGGGTGAAACACACGGTCTCGCTTTTTTTCAACAAAAAAAGCACCTTTCATTTCGAACCGTTAGGCCCGACCTTGGTCATCGCTCCCTGGAATTTTCCATTCCTCATCGCCATGTACGATGTGTTGAGCGCCCTTTCAGCCGGCAATACGGTCATCCTCAGGCCGTCATCCTCGACCCCTTTTACAGGCCTTTTGGTGGGTGAAATATTGACCGAAGCCGGCCTTCCACCTGGCGTGCTCAACATCATCAACTGCAAAATCCCCCAAGCCGAAGAAATGATCGTTCACCCGGATATCCAGTCCATCATGTTCACCGGAAGCGTGTCCACAGGAAAGAGGATTATGGAGCTGGCGAGCCGTAATTTAACCAATCTCGCCCTCGAGCTGGGCGGAAAGGACCCGATGGTTGTCTGTCCCGATGCCGACATCGAAAGGGCTGCACGCGGGGCGGTATGGGCCGGTTTCATGAACTGCGGCCAGAGCTGCGGATCGATCGAGCGCGTGTATGTCGCCGAGGAAATCGCAGAGGAGTTCACCCAACGCGTGGTGGATCTCGCAAAAAAAATCAAAGTGGGCAATCCCATGGACCCAGGAGTTGAAATGGGCCCCATGGCCACACTTTCTCAATTACAAACTGTCAAGGATCACATCCAGGACGCCGAAGCGAAGGGTGCAAAGATCCTTTATGGAGGGAAACATAACACATCTCTTCCCGGTTACTTCATCAATCCCACCGTGCTTTCCGAAGTCGATCACACGATGAAGATCATGAGAGAAGAGACTTTCGGTCCAACGCTGCCGATCATGACATATGCGGATCCAGAACAAGCTATTTCTCTGGCAAACGACAGCTCCCTCGGGCTCACAGCCTCGGTATGGACACAGAGCAAAAAGCGAGCATCATGGATGGCCAAAAGGTTAGAAACCGGGTCCGTTACAATAAACGACCACATGTTTTCCTTTATCGAGCCCGCAGCGATCTGGGGAGGTATCAAACAAACTGGGATGGGCCGATCCCACGGACCGTTCGGGCTTCAGGAACTGGTGAACATCAAGTTCGTGAGCTTCGACTTCCTCAAAAAAAAGAAGCAACTCTGGTGGTTTCCGTATGACAGCGGATTGGCCTCGCTACTGAAAAAAGCGGCCATTCTGTTTCATCACGACCGTATCAGAGAACGTTTAAAAGCCCTCCTGCGCCTCATCCCCTTTTTAAAACGAATCCACGAAGAAAGCTCTCTGGTCAACTTCACCAAAAATTTTTTCCGCTATTTCCGGAAATAAGGAAAACCTCCGATCAAAACCCATTGCTTCTGGATATCAGCGGAGGCGCTGCTTGCGATGGCTTTAGGAGCGCTGGCCTATTGACCAAACCTTTTTTGATATGGTATGTTCACCGCATGATTCCGGAAAAAAAATGAAAAAAAAAGCGCAGTTGATCGGATTGACAGGAACGAACGGGGCGGGAAAGGGAGAAGCGGCTTCATTTTTTGTGGAAAAAAGTTACGTTTACTTTTCCTTATCCGATGTGATCCGCGAGGAGCTGCAGAAGAAAAATCAAGAAATCACACGCAATAATATGATCAAGATGGGCAATTTAATGCGAAAGCATCGTTCGCCGGACATCCTGGCGCGCTTGGTGGCACAAAAGATCGAAGGAAAAGCCGTCATAGATAGCATTCGCAACCCCAAGGAAGTGGCGTTTTTTCAAAAGCGAGAGAATTTCATGCTTCTCGCCATCGATGCTCCCGCAGAACTGAGATTCGAACGGGTTAAAAAAAGGGGGAGACAAGAGTCGGCCTCTAGCCTACAGGAGTTTTTAGCCAAAGAGGCAGAAGAAATGGGCACAGAAGAGAGTCACCAACAGCTTCTCGCATGCATGGATATGGCAGACCACACGATCATCAATGATGGCACTCTTGAGGAATTGAGGGAAAAACTGGAGGAATTCCTATGACCTCCTGCAAACTCTCCAAAGATGAATACTATATGAATATCGCAAGAGAGGTATCCCGCAAGAGCACCTGCTTCCGGCGGGTCATCGGGGCCATTATCATTCGAGATGACCAGATCATCAGCACGGGGTATGCCGGGGCTCCGAGAAAAACCAAGGATAGTCTTCAGCATGGGTTTTGTCTCCGGGACAAGCTCAATATTCCCCATGGACAGCGCTATGAGTTGTGCCGGAGCGTTCATGCAGAACAGAATGCCATCATCAACGCGGCCCGAGCAGGGGTCAGTCTTTATAGAGGCGATATGTACATCTATGGCAGCATTCCGGGAGAAGATGGACCCATCGATGCGCTTCCCTGCTTTATCTGTAAAAAGATGATCATCAATGCCGGCCTCGAACGCGTGGTTTGCTCATCGAAGGAAGGGAAGATCAATACTTTCCTGGTGCGCGATTGGATCGAAGATTGGCGGAAAAACGATATCATCGACGACAAGCAACAATACGGACAATAATCAGCGGAAAAAGGTGCGCGTTAGAGTGAGAAAAAATATCGGAATCCCGCTTTTGTTGTTTCTCCTCGTTGTCAATCTTTTTTCTGCATCTCTTTCCACGAAAGGCCGGAATACCTCTCAAGAAAGCCAGGCTGTAACCGATAGGGAAATCAACCTGCTCAAGCTTTTGGCCATCATTCCTTCTCCGGAATCCATAGACTTCGTGCAAGAAAAAACGTCCTATCATCTGCACACGCTGGTCACAGAGCAGCGTCATCTCAAAACCTGGAATCTCAGCGATCGAATTGCGCAGGACTTGGAAGCCGGACTCAGGATGTTATTCGCTGTGGATGAAGATATCTCGACCAAACTCCTATCACTGGGCCGAGAGAGCGGTGGTATCGAGCGCGCTGTCCAAGCCATGGAAGGGGCCATCCTCTCCGGACACAAGATCTACCTTTTTGGATGCGGAGAAACCGGACGTTGGGCCAAATGGGTAGAAAGCTCAATCTGGCGTCCTTTCTGGAAAGAGCTACAAGAGAGGAAAAAAATTTGGGCAAAGGTAAGTTCCCTTGTAAGAGAAGGGATCGAAAACCGTCTTGTCGGCGAAATGCCCGGTGCGGACCGGGCTATCATCAGCCCGCTGGAAGGATGGGAAGAACTGATGGTCACAGGCCGCCTTCAGCTGGAGGAGAGGGGAATCGAACCTGGAGATGTGGTTTTTTGTGTGAGCGCAAGCGGAGAGTCTCCCGCGGTCATCGGCGCCATCTACGAAGCTCTAGATCAGTGGACGCGACGATTTCCCTACGACGCAGAAAAGATCCAAAAGAATCTTTTTTTCATTTTCAACAATCCCGAGACAGACCTCCTTCCGTTCGATCGCTGTCAAGCCGTTCTGGAGGAACCAGGCATCTCAAAAATCAATCTCACAACAGGGCCCCAAGCCATCGTGGGATTCAACCGGATGCAGGCCTCCACGATCGATGCCTTTTTGATCGCTCAGATCGTCCAGACTGCCCTCGATCGCGCCCTCCGCAGAACGCTATCCGATAGGGAAATGGCCAATCTGGGCTTTGAAGCACCTGTCGTACTCGCCAAAAAGTTGGAGGAATTTTCTGCCGTCCTGAAAGAGGTCAGAAAGACCATTCCTGCTATCGCTAAACTCACCCTATCAGCAGAAAAAGCATCCCAAAAGGAAGGACATACGTCTTTTTTGGCCCTCAAGGGTTTCGGCACCGTTTTTAATGACTGTGCTGAAAGAGGGCCGGCATTCCATGATTGGCCCTTGGATACGGTAAAAACAACACCAAAAAAATCTCCCATCCAGGTTTGGGCCCCCCGACCAAGCCTGGAGGAGGCATGGTTCGTCCTATTGGGAAGGCCATTTCGCGGACTCACTCCTTCATTCTACGAAAACCGGTTCGAACGGGAAATCACGGATCGTGACCATCTTCAATCGCTATTGAAAAGCCTAAAAAACGCGGCGGATGACCAACAATATCTTTATGATTTCTCTTTTTCCGATTTCAACCTGCGTAATCGAAAGATAGACATGGAAGACCTTGGCATTCTTGTGGTTATCAGTCCAGAAGAAGCACAATTGATGGACAAAGAATCGTATTTCAGCCGGTTCGTCGCTGATCACCTTAAAAAAGAGGCCAGATCCGCCCTGATCGTCATGACAGAAAAATCCGAAAATGACATAATAAAAGCGGTCCAGAAATTTCAGGGGTTCGACCCGACAGGAAAGGATGTCTTGATTATCCTTCCGATGGAATCAAAAAACGATCCTTTGGCGATAAACCGGCTTATTGCCTTAAAAATCATCATGAATGCCCACTCTACGGCCGTCATGGCAAGATCCGGGAGGATCTTCGGAAATACACTTACCGCAATTTATCCGAACGATCCCAGATCTGTCGACCGCGCGACCGCCCAGCTTCAGTCGCATGTGAACGATGCCCTCAAACGGCCCGGATGGGTAAAACGCCACGGGATCCTGAAGCCCATCTCCTTCGGTGAAGCCAATGCGGTCCTCTTCGATTCCATCCATTTCCTGAAAAAAGAGCGAGGGAAGTTCAACAGGCCCTTCGATATTGGACTCTGTATCATCCGTGTCCTCGAATCTCTCCGGCTCAAAAAGGCTGTTTCCCCAGAAGAAGCTTTGTTTATCGTCCAAAACCGAGGTCTCCAAAAGTATTTGAATGATGTCACTGCACAAATCAATTAAGCCTGGCCCACAATTCAGGATATTCATTCTGCTGGTGGGAATTCTCGCTGCAACTTGGATCTTTGCGACACAACAAAGAACGAAACTCGGGAACGAAATCTTTATCCAGACATTGCTCCCCCAACTCAACCAGCAAAAACTGGGGCTTGTTTGCAATCAAACATCCCTTCTTCCCGGCGGAAAATCGCTGATCGAAGCGTTGATAGAAAAAGGAGCCATTGTGGAAGCTGTTTTTGTGCCAGAACATGGTTTCAAAGGAAGGCTTGAAGCCGGATCAGAGGTTCAAGACAGCCTCTTGGAAAATATCAATATCTACAGCTTGTACGGAAAAACCAGGAGGCCGACCCAAGGTCAAGCTCAATCCGTAGATGCTTTCATTTTCGACATCCAAGATGTGGGCACACGGTATTACACCTACATAACGACGCTCAAATACATCATGGAATCGGCAGCGGCATACGGAAAAGCGGTCTATGTGCTCGATCGCCCCAATCCAGCAGGGGGAAATATCGTGGAAGGACCTCTCCTCGATCCTCAGTTTGAATCATTCAGGGGAGCTTTTCCGATTCCAGTCAGGTACGGGCTGACTATCGGAGAATTGGCCTTGATGATGAGAGGAGAGGGGTGGGTTCCGCCCGAGGTCGAACTTCACGTTGTTCGGATGACACACTGGGACCGCCGTTTTTTCTGGGAAGACACAGGTCTTCGCTGGATCCCCACCTCTCCGAACATTCCCTTTTCGGAAACGGCCATCATCTATCCAGGCACAGGTTTGCTTGGAGCCTTCACGATCAATCCGGGTCTTGGAACATCGAATCCTTTCCTCCAGTTCGGCGCCCCTTGGCTCGACACAAAGACAATCATCCAAAAACTGGGAGGAGGAACAGATTATGGTGTCGAACTCCAGCCCCTGATCTATACCCCAAAGTCTCTTCCTGGCAAAACCCTCCATCCGCCATACGAAAACATAGCCTGCCAAGGAATCCACGTCCACATTTCCCAAAAAAGCAGATTCTATTCTCTCCGTTTCACTCTCAACCTCATCAAGGCCATACACGAAACACACCCGGGAAAAATACGGCTCTACCCGGAAAGCCTCAATCAGATGTTCGGCAACAATCTTCTCGAAAGATATATCGAGGGCACACTGAGCTTCAAGGAATTGCTGAAGGAAATAGAAAAAGATGAATTGGCGTTCATCCAAATGCGCCAAAAATACCTCCTCTATGAATGACACGGATCTGAGCTATTTACTAGTCAAGATTGCCGCAACGACAAGGAAGTGGCCCATGGACTGAGGTGATTCACCGCTGTCTCAATCCTTTAATGTAGGGTGGGGTGGGTTGGCCAGATTAGTGGGAGCGGACGATTTCCTTAACCCGCATCAACTGAACTTGATAGGACCTTTCCATCTCCTCCAGCCTGTTGGAAATGTAGTGGATGGTTTCTTTGATGTTGGGAATCAAGATGTGTTCCAAAGCGTTGACCCTCCGCCGGGTTACCTCGATTTCGTGACTCAAAAGTTCGACAGCTTTCCAGAGTCGTGCCATTTCCAACAGATCTTTCATCAATTCCTTCATCTTTTTCATACCGACGTCCAGCTCGCCTTCTGTGTTCAAAAGGTCATAATCAGAGATCGACATGCTCTCGATGGAAAATTTCGGTATAGAAAGGCTGAAAACTTTTTCCTCTTTTATATCCAAAGATAGCTCCCCCTCAGGAAGGAGATGGTCCAAATCTTTTCGGGCGCTTCGTCCCCGCACAAACCCGAAAGAAAGGAGGGCTCTGTTCCACTTAGGGCTGATGCCCGACTGAATATCGTACAACCGGCGCATGATCTCCAGAAAACGCCGCATGATCTCTTCCAGCTTATCCTTGAGGAGCTTGTGCCCGCGTTCAGCCAGAACGAGACGCCTGCGCAGGCGCAACAGCTCCATCCGGTTAGGATTAACGTTGAGTTTCATTTTTCCTCAGAATAGTATTTCTCCAAATATTCTGGCCGTATCCTTTTAAGTTCGGCTCGCGGTACGGTACGCAACAGATTCCATCCCAAATCTAGAGTATCCAGGATAGTTCGGGACTCAAATTCACCTTGCCTGACGAACTCATCCTCGTAGCGGTCTGCAAATTGCAAATATACCCTGTCGATATCCGTGAGGGCCGCCTCTCCCAATATGAGGGCCAATTCCCTGGCTTCCTTTCCCCTGGCATAACAGGCGAAAAGCTGGTTGAGCACATCCGCATGATCCGATCGTGTCTTTTCCTCCCCTATCCCCTTGTCTTTAAGACGGGAGAGACTGGGGAGAACGTCGATCGGGGGATAAATCCCTTTGCGGTGCAATTCCCGACTGAGCATGATCTGTCCTTCTGTGATGTAGCCGGTTAGATCCGGTATCGGATGCGTTTTGTCATCCTCGGGCATGGTCAGGATCGGAATCATGGTGATCGATCCTTTTTTTCCTTTGATCCGTCCTGCTCTTTCGTATATCGAGGCCAAATCCGTGTAGAGATATCCAGGATATCCCCTTCTCCCCGGAATTTCCTTCCGGGCGGCGGAAATTTCTCGCAGCGCCTCGGCATAAAAAGTCATGTCCACAAGGATCACAAGAACATGCATATCCAATTCAAAAGCCAAGTATTCCGCACACGTCAAGGCCAAGCGAGGGGTGGCGATCCGTTCGATCGGCGGTTCGTTGGCAAGATTCAAAAACAGAACAGCTCTTTCCAAAGCTCCGGTGTTCCGGAAATCTTCGATAAAAAAATTGGCTTCTTCGAAGGTGATTCCCATGGCAGAAAAAACCACGGCAAACCGCTCCTCCTTCCCCAAAACAGTCGCCTGGCGGGCAATCTGAGCCGCAATCCTGGGATGAGGAAGTCCGCTGCCCGAGAAAAGAGGGAGTTTTTGCCCTCTCACCAGAGGATTCATCCCGTCGATAGAAGAAATCCCGGTTTGGATGAATTCGGACGGGTAATCTCGAGCTTGAGGGTTGATCGGCTCCCCCGCGATATCCAGCATCTTATCAGCGATAATCTGAGGGCCTCGGTCTTTGGGCTTCCCTGAACCATCAAAAACGCGGCCGATTATTTCCTCGGAAACGCCCAACTGCTGAGACCGACCGAGGAATCGCACACGAGACTTATCCACATCTAACCCCACAGTCCCCTCGAAAACCTGGACGACAGCTCTTTCCGTCGAGATATCCAAAACCGTGCCTCGACGCAAAAATCCTTCCCCTGTCTCTATCTCGACCAGTTCTCCGTATTTCACATCCCGAATTTTCTCGACGATGACCAGCGGGCCAACGATATTGGAAACCGTTAAATATTCTTTATACATTTGTTTTCCTCATTCCTTGGCCTTCAAGATATTTTTAAAAGCCGTGTCTATCTGGATGTAAACCTCGAGAAGCTCGGACTCCTCCTCGGGCAGAAATTTCATCTTGGCTATTTGTTCCCGGACTTCCAAAAACTGGATTTCCTCGAGACTCACCCCGGACTCCAGAGCCTGGATGGCTGAGTTGTGAAAGTGGATGATGGTGCGAAGCATTAAGTACTGTTTCCGCAGGGAAGTATAGGTATCCTGCGGATGAAAGGCATTCTGATGGAGAAAATCCTCTCGGATGGATCGGGCCGATTCCAGGACAAGCCGTTCTTTCACCGCAAGGGATTCCACTCCCACCAGTCGCGCGATCTCCTGGAGTTCGGACTCCTCTTCCAGGAGTTGCATGGTTGTTTGACGGAGGTCGGAAAAATCCTCTGCGACCTGGTCTTTCCAAAAACCCTTGATATTTTCGGTATACAAGGAGTAGGACAAAAGCCAATTGATAGCAGGAAAATGTCTCATGTTGGCCAGCCGATCATCCAAAGCCCAAAAGACCTTGACCACCTTCAATGTGGACTGAACCACAGGATCGGACAGATCTCCCCCAGGCGGCGAAACCGCCCCGATAACGCTCAAGGCTCCTTTACGCCCATCGGATCCCAAGCAGATGACATTGCCCGCTCTTTCGTAGAACGCAGCGATACGGCTGGCTAAATAGGCAGGATAGCCTTCATCTCCGGGCATCTCTTCCATACGCCCTGAAATCTCCCGGAGTGCCTCTGCCCAACGGCTGGATGAGTCGGCCATCAAGGCGACCGAATACCCCATATCCCGGAA
The DNA here is from genome assembly GCA_964538085.1 of uncultured Eubacteriales bacterium. Taxonomy (GTDB): domain Bacteria; phylum Acidobacteriota; class Aminicenantia; order Aminicenantales; family Aminicenantaceae. Next base: position 20,296 of record CAZIDF010000004.1, read on the forward strand.
ATACTCTGCAATGGTCATCCCCGTGTAGATGGAGGCCTCCCTGGCCGCCACCGGCATATTCGAGGTGTTGGCGATGATGATCGTCCTCTCGAGAAGAGGTCGGCCGGTATGGGGATCGATCAACTCCGGAAAACTCAGCAATAGGTCTGCCACTTCATTGCCTCGCTCACCACAAGCCACAAACACGATGATCTGGGCATCTGACCACTTGGCCAACTGGTGCTGTACCACCGTCTTTCCGCTCCCGAACGGGCCAGGAACGCAGGCCGTGCCTCCCTTTGCCAGCGGAAAAAGGGTGTCCAAAACTCTCTGGCCTGTAGTGAGGGGATCCACGGGCATCAATCTCTCCCGGACCTCCCTGTTCCTGCGTATGGACCAAGTCTGGAACATCGAGATGTCCAAAATGCGGTCCCCTGTTTGGATCTTGGCCACGACCTCCTCGACAGTAAACTTGCCTTTATGGATCTCGACTATTTCTCCCGCGAATCCGGTCGGCACCATTATCTTATGCTTGATCAAAGGAGTTTCTTCGATCTCTCCAAGAATATCTCCTTCTTGAACCGGTTGCCCCTTTTTGACCGTCGGGATAAACGCCCATTTTTTCTTCCGGTCGAGGGCCGGAACTTGGATCCCTCTGGTCACAAAATCTCCCTCTTGTTCTCTGATGATATCCAACGGCCTTTGAATCCCATCGTATATCGAGCTGACCAGGCCCGGTCCTAATTCTACGCTGAGGGGCCGATCGGTCAAATAGACAGGCTCATCCGGACCGATACCGGTTGTGTCCTCGTACACTTGGATAAATGCACGGTCCTCTCTCAACTCGATAATCTCCCCGATCAATCCCAATGCCCCAATTTTGACCATATCGTACATCTTCGCACCGAGACATCCGGATGCTACCACAAGAGGTCCGGCAACGCGTATGATTTTACCTTGTTCCATGGTTTCCTCTTCCCTTCACCAAAGCATCAGAGCCAGTGGCTTTGACTGCCATTTCTTTCATCATGTTCTCCAAATGGTCGGTGATTTTTGTGTAATCGGAAAACCCCACGACCACGGGAACGAACTTTTTACCCAGGGCTTTCCTCTCTTCTTGCAAAGGTAGGAAGTAACTCTGGTGCAAAAAACAAAGAGCGATATTATCCTTTTCCAGGCCTTTCAAAATTTCCCTCGCCTCATCCAAATAGCGGGGGGAATAGGTCTTGAATCCCAAGGCTCTGAAGGCGAACACCATGTCTTTTTCCCCGATCACAGCCACTTTGGCCTTTCCATCAAACATAGGTCTCACTCATCCTTTGTCTCAACATCTCTGCGGGAATCCGGTTGAGTTTCCCCACGCCCAAAAGCCTGAGGAGCTGCAATTCCCTTTTTCTGGCCAAGACATAGGCAAAAACGGGTTCAGGGCCGAAAACGATATATTTGGCTCTTCTGAGGTAGTTCATCAGAAAATTCTCAAATTCTCGCTCGAGGGCGATAAAGGTTTCATTTTCGATCAGCTCATCTGTCGCTCGGATCCAAGCTGGATGGTAGGCTGAAGCCTGAAGTCTCTCTCCCACCTCTCCGTACGAAAGGTCAAAGCTTCCTAGCAAAATGCCCACATCCAAAAATCCGCCCTTGATCAACGATCTTTCCAGCTTATCGAGTGGAAGCTCCATATACTTGGACCGGCAGAGTATTTTCAAATTCCCCAGATCGATTTTGTGCCGCAAATATTCGGTGATGAAGGGAACGTTCCACTGTCGAGAAAGAGCGAGGACTTTGTGTGGTTGATCGACACCCAGAACGATCCTTTCCATCTCCTTTTCGTGGAGTAGGCTGGAAACCAAGTCCAGCAATGCAGCCTCTTCTTTTTCCAGAAATTCATCCAATTTGTCCGAGTCTTCGATCTCGATCTTCTCCAGATGGAATTGCCCCTCATCAAAAATGATCTTTAGAGCTGAAGAGAGGTCTTTTTCCCCAGCAGCCTCCATGAAAGAGGGCCTGGCCACAAGATAGTTTTCTAGAGCTCGGACCCGGCCAACAGCATAGGCATAGTCCAAGCGGGAGATTTTTTTCATATTTTCAAAACCTCGGCAATCGCTTTTTCCAGCTTCGGTCGCATTTCCTGCTTCAATTTCTCTCGATCGACAACTTCTTCATGCTCCCCATCTTTCCTTATGATTTTTCGTTTCATGCTGATTAGATCGCTCTTTTGCTTGTCGAACGCTTTTCCCAGAACTTCGTCGATCAGATCCTTTTTGCACCTGAGAATATTGATTCTTTTTTCAAGACGGGCTTGGGTAACCAAGCGGCTGGCTTCCAGATTTCCCTGTCGCTCAGCCTGTTCGAGGATGGCCTTTGCTTGCATTTCACCCATTCTCCGGGCATTTTGTTTGATCTCTTCAGCTTTTTGTCGACTCTCGAGAAGAATCTTCTCGGCTTCGCCCCGAGCCTCTTCCAAGATCTTGTCTAATATTTTTTCCAAACTCATCGTTATCGATTCACACCCTTATTGTATTCACAAAGAAATACCGTTGAGAAGAAGGATGGTGATGAGTAAACCAAGAACAGCATAGGTTTCCACGAGCGCTGCCATGATCACGGGCTTCATCAGATCCTTGGGTTGTTTGGCCACCATATAAACGCCCGATGCACAGACTTTTCCTTGGTGTATTCCGGAAACGAGACCGGTGAACGCCACCGGAAGGGCGGCGATCAAAATTTGCCATCCCTGGAAAACAGAAGGAGAGGCCACGGTTCCTCCGGTCAATCCCAATTTCAGTATTATCAAAAAGGCGCTCAAAAATCCGTAGATTCCCTGGGTGCCGGGAAGCGCAACGAGCAGAAGAAGACTCCCGAATTTTTCCGGGTCCTCGCTCATGACCCCGCTCGATGCCTGTCCGGCAAGACCGACACCGATAGCAGAGCCCACTCCTCCCAGTATGACAGCAAGAGCCCCTCCCAATATGGCTATGGTTAATCCTAATGTCATCGTATCTACCTCCTTAATCCAGAAAAATTCTTAGAACAGGATTTATAAAAATTCGACATATTTACCTTCTAATGCAAATGGTTTGAACGGTTTTCCTCCGGATTTAAAAAACTTACTGAAAAATTCCACGAATTGAAGCCGCATAGAGTGGACAAACCCACCGAGGAAACTTATTCCCAAGTTGAAAAGATGCCCCCCCACAAAAATGAGGGCAGCAAATAGCCACCCGACCCAGGGAATGCCCAGGGCCGTTTGACACAGAGTGTTCACCACCATGGCGATAACAGTGGTCGCCAACCCCAGTGCCAGCAGACGCGAGTAGGATAGGACATCTGCCAGATATCGAGATATATCGTATAAACTGTAAAGTCCGCCAAAAAAGCGCGAGAAAGGATTTCGACTGGGCGAAGCAAAAAGCACGATCCCTGCAGCCCCGACTAGGGCGAGGATCCCCCAGAAAGAGTGCTTCAACAACGCATACAGCACCAGAGAGGGGAGAAGAATCAGCCATCCACCCTGGACGAAGATGGCTTGAAGATAGTCTTTGTTCCTGATTCCCAAGATCAAGTTTATCAACGTCCCGAACCACACCTGAATGAATCCCAAAGCAAGAGAGAGGATGAGAAAGGAAACCGGGTCCTCCAGGGGATCCAAAATCATCAGTTTCCGAATAGGGAATCCGAACCATCCTCCCACCAGCGTCCCGAGAATGACGGTGGCCACGCCCAATATGCCCATAAGGGTCAAAAACTGCCGCAAACCTCCTTTGGGTTTGGCAAATTTCAGGTACAAAAAACTCAGGAGAGCCACCAAAAGCCCATACCCAGCCTCACTCACTGTCAATCCCACAAACAAGAAGAAAAAAGGAGCCAGATAGAGCGTAGGATCCAGCATACCACGCTGAGGAAGGCCGTAGAGTTTTGTAATGATCTCGAAAGGTTTTCCGATCTTAGGATTTTCCAAGGTAATGGGCGGATCTTCTTCGGGGAGAGGAGGGCGAAAATAACATTGGACAAGATCGGAGAAAGGCATCAATTTGGCCTCGAGCCTGGGAATATCCGCGGTTTTTATCCAGCCTTCCAGAAAGATGGCTTGGCTGGTCTCTCCGAGATTTCTGGAAGCCAGTCTTTTTTCCCGCTCATTGAGCAAAACATCATGGATCCGCATCAATTGTTCTCTTGAAGGAACCAACTCTTTTCCTTTATTTTGCAGCAACAGCAGTTTTTTCTTTTGTTCCGCTTTTTCCTCCTCAATAGCCTGGATAACATCCGTGACTTTACCCTGTTCCCCTGCTTTCTTCAGTATGGTTTCGGTGAAATACAGGGGATTAAAATCCTTTTCTTTCAAAATCTGCCGGAACTGTTCTTTCTGGCTTTTCGGAAAAACCACTAAAAGATGAACATCCCTCTTTCCCTGGGAAATGACGTGACTACAAAAGGCTTCATCTTCTGTCTCTGTCGATAATTCATTGAACGAGGCCAGGGACATGACTCCCATAACCACTTCGGTGGAATCCGTGTCGGTTACTGATTTGATGGGCAGGACCAGATCCTGAAGAGATCGCAAAAATTCCTCTTCTTTTTCCAAAAAACGGAGGTGGGATTCGATATCATTATTTTGTTTTTCAAGATTATCGACCTGATCCAAAAGCGGAACAAAATCCTGGCAGAGGATATCTTCCCTTTCCTGGCTAGAAATTTGAGGTTTTTGCGTGAAAAGCTTTTCAGTCAATCCTTTCTTTTCCCATTGAGAGAGATAATCCAGGGCATGAGATAAACGGTGAAGCTGGTGTTCAACCGTTGTGACATCTGCGAAAGGGGTGCTCAGTCCCAGAGTTTCGAAATCAGCCTTCTCTATCTGCAAGAATCCTTCTTCCTGAAGGGAGTCGATAAAGGTTTTTTTTAAACCTACGTGGGTAACGATATGTACTTTTTGAACATCGGCAATGGACATGGACTAGAGGGCTCCTTTTTGGTAAGATTCTTCCACTTTTTTTCTTGTTTTTTCAACCGCATCAGATATCCGTGAACGGGTTTTTTTACGGAGATCGGATATCTCTCCGGCGGATTCCTTTTCGATCCGTTTCCTTTCTATTTCCGCCCTGTCGATGATTTCTTTTTTTATCCCATCGGCCTTGTCTTTAGCGTCTGTCAGAAGCTGCGTTTTGATCTTCTCTGCATCCTCATAGGCATCCTGGACAATCTGGGAAGCCGTGTTTTCCCGCGCTTCTTGGATGATCTTCTGGGCTTTTTCCTCGGCTTTTTTTATTTTTTCTATTGCGTCAAAAGCATCATTACCCGGGTTGTTTTTTTCCATTGCAAAAACCTTTCCTTATCCTAGGGCAGGACTGAGGGATGGAGATAGTAAGTCCTGAAGTCCAGTCTCTTCCTTCTGATCCCTTTCTCCAAATCCTTCAACGGAGATCTGTAATCGAACAGCGGGGATTTGAACAGCACCACGGCTCCTGCTTTAACGATATCATCCAAAAAAGAAAACTGATTTCCGTCATCCCAATGGAGCACTAGATTGCTTCCAGCTGACCGTGCAGCTAGGACGATATCCCTGATCATGGATCGAGCGTCTTCGCCATCGAGGCTCTGATCGGTTATATGTATCCAGGCGCCGTTTCCGCCTAATTCCAAAAGAGGAGTTTCGAGAGGTCCATGATGATAATAGACCAACCAACATCCACTTTTCACGCAGCTGTACGCCAATCGGGAAATCTTTTGGATATCCCGTTCTTTTTGCCTGTTGGTCACGTGCAAATAAGCACCGCTTCTCCCCACATTCAACAAGTCCGAGAAGGACAAAACATTTTCTCCTTCAGCTTCCAGCTCTCCAATGATCAAATAGGCCACCATCGCGTTCCCTTTCTCAGCAGCCGCGCTGATGAGATCAATATCCAGAACATTGGAACGCGATTCATCAGAGGTATAAAGGTCAGCCCCATGGCTCGTGATCCATTCCAATTCGAAGGGATCGAACCGGCCGGTATCGATCAAACGGAAACGATATCTCTTGTCTCGAAATTGACGGACTGCATCAAAAAGTGTGGAAAACTCATACTGATCATCCCGCACCGTGATATTCTGTTTTTTATTGAGGAGGGCAAAAAGCTCAAAGGTTTTGTCGGGCTGAACGGCTTCTTTTGATTCATGATTTCTGTTTTTCATCCGACATCTAATCTTTCAGGAGATTTTTTGGCTGAATTTGAGTCCCATAGTATGGCATGAAAATCGGGACAAGTAAAGCGCCTTGCAAAAAAAATCCCCTTCTTTTATCATCACAGAAGGACCTGTCAAAATGGAACAAAACATCGTCCTGTTTTCAGGCGGAATCGACTCCACTACAGCCTTGTATTGGTCCTATGATCACAACAAACGAACCACCGCCCTCACCTACGATTACGGGCAAAGAAACTCGGTGGAGATCTGGGCCGCACAGATGATAACAGGCATGCTCGATATTCCCCTCAAAATCCTCCATGTGGACCTCGCCCAGATCGGGGGATCCTCCTTGACTGATCCTTCTGTTTCCCTCCCTCGATTCCATCATCTCACGCAGATAAAATCAGGGCTTCCCACGACCTATGTCCCTTTCCGGAACGGCATATTTCTGGCTTTGGCTGCAGCCTGGGCAGAGGCCAAGGATATCACAAGTATCGTTTGCGGATTTAACGTGATCGACTCCCCAAACTACCCGGACACCAGGGAAACTTTCGTGAAAGCTATGGAAGAAGCCATCAATTTGGGAACGAGCGCGGCCATGGGAGGAAAAAAAATCCACATCCTCGCTCCGTTCCAGGACATGAGAAAATCCGCGATCATAAAAAAAGGCCTTTCACTCGGGGCAGATTATTCCTATTCCCTATCTTGCTACAGCGGTTCAGAGATTCCCTGTCAGGAGTGTTCTTCTTGCTTGCTCCGCCAGAAAGCATGGAAAGAGGTCGGAACAAAAGACCCCCTATTGGTGAGGCTGGAAAAGGAAGGCAAATTATGAGATGGATTCTGAAAGTGCGGGATAAATTCCAAGCAGCGCATTATTTAAAAGAGTATAAAGGCAAGTGTGAACGCATGCACGGCCACACCTTTCATGTGGAGGTCCAGATCGAAGTGAAGGAACTGGACAGCGCAGGCATTGGGATCGACTTCAAGGAGATCAAACAGACACTCGCCAAAATTCTTCCTGACCACGTTCTCCTCAACGATGTGTATGATTTCAATCCTTCGGCAGAGAATCTCTCCCGCCAATTTTTCCAGCAATTGAAAAAAGAATTTCCAGTCAAATCTGTCACGGTCTGGGAATCCGATGATGCATCCGCCACATATTCTGAAGATAAATGAAATCTTCCCCTCTATCCAAGGGGAAGGACTCCGACTGGGGGAACCGACTCTTTTCATCCGCTTCTCCCAGTGCAACCTGAAATGCTCTTTCTGCGACACAAAATATGCATGGCAGACCGGACAAAAAATGACGGTTGCCCAAGCTGTGAAAAAAGTCCAAAAGATCCAGGGTTCTTTTCCAGCCGAGTGGGTGTGCCTCACTGGCGGGGAACCCCTGTTGCAGAATATCGGAGAACTGGTGCGAACCCTCAAGGCGGAAGGCTTCAAGATCCAGGTGGAAACAAACGCAACGATCCCCCCGCCGATAGGCGTGAACTGGTACACGGTCTCCCCCAAACCACCTGACTACTTTTATCAGCCTGCCTTCAAGAAAAAAGCCAACGAAGTCAAAATTGTGGTAACAACGGAACTGGATCTCGCTGTTTTAAAAAAACTCAGGCAGGATTTCCCCGAAAAAATCCCCCTCCTCCTTCAACCTCAATCCAACAACCAAGCCAGCAGCAAGCATGCCCTCAGGCTTCTCAAGCAAGCTCTAAAGGAAGGGATGAAAAATATTCGATTGACCGCTCAGATTCACAAAATTTTCGGCTGTCGCTAGATTTGGATTAGCCGACTTTTTCCTTGGCAGAAAAAATCCGGTACCCAGACCGCGTCAAATAAACCCCGGCTAAAATGATGATGGCACCCAAAGCTTGCCACCGACCGATCTTCTCGGCGATTAAAATGGCGGCAAAAATGACAGTAAAAATCGGGACAATATTGCCGTATATGACCGTTTTGCTGTTACCGATCCTCTTGACAGATGAATACCAGGCGACATAACCGATCGCCAGAGCGAATACACCAGAAAACGCAAGCATGAGCCAAGCTTTGAGGGATATCTGACCGAAGTCCTGTTTGGAGAAGGCCGGAAAACAAAAAGGGAGATAAAAAACAGTTCCGACCGCCACCGTAAGTGAGGACCATTTAAGGGGCGATATGCGACCCAAAAGGGGTTTGGAAAATACCGTGTAGACAGCCCAAACGAGGTTCCCGCCAAAAATCATCATGTCCCCTTTCAGATTTTCCCATGTGAACACGAATGATCCTGGTTGTTTGGCGATGACCAGAAAAAAACCCACAAAAGAAAGAGCAATACCGAACCAGGCTACACCATGGATTTTTTCGTGTTTGAAAAGCGAACTCAACAAGGCAACCGACGCAGGGGTCATGGCCATGATGATGGATGTGTTCGAGGCTGTGGTCAAGTTGATCCCGTGGATGAACAATAACTGATAGACGGTATTGCCGATGATCCCCAAGACCACGAGCTTCCCGATGTCCTTTTTCGCAACGCCGAAACCTTGTTTAGTGAAAAACAGAATTAAAACCAGAATGAGAGAGGCAAAAGCCATCCGCAGGCCGTTGAAGGCCAGCGGACTGAATTCGGCCAGGGCGATCTTGACAAAGCTAAAATTGATGGCCCAAATCAATGTGACCAGCAGCATAAAAACATCTGTGACACCGAACGTTTCTTGGTTTTTCATGATGGGTCGAACGGAAAGGTCGCCCGATTATTTCCTGCTTCTGGGATAATTCGCCTCTACTGTGGACATCATCCCCCCTCTCGGACTGAATTCACCGGTAATGGTCGCGCGAACTGGCCGGCAGGCCTTGACAATATCGTCAAGGATGCGATTTACCGCGTTTTCGTAAAAAATCCCGAGGTTCCTGTACCCCAACAGATACATCTTTAGAGATTTTAACTCCAGACAGTATTTGTCAGGGATGTAACGGATTTCGAGAACGCCAAAATCAGGAAGGGAAGTTTTAGGGCAGACTGATGTGAATTCGGGAATTTCGATCTTGATCTCATAATCGGGGAACTGATTTGGAAATGTTTCGATACGAGGCAGCTTTGTTCTCAGGCCGGCTTTGGCCTCCTTCTCCATTGTCACGGATATGGCTTGTTGGCTATTCTTATTTTTCGGCATTTTATCCAGTATAAAACATAACGCTGGCCAGGGCAATCGCAAACTCAACCATCCCCAAAGGCGTAATTTATCACGGGAAAAAGGATGCTTACAATACTTGCACCAAACAAGACCTATCCTAAAATTTTTGGTATAATGTTTTTTCAAAATAGCGAGGTGCCACCAAGATGGATAAAGATAAAGATCTGGAAAAATATGCCAAAAAGCTGCAAGAACAGATCATGGAACAGATCAAAAACATGTACACCGAAAAAACGATCGATCATTGGCAGAATCCGAGGAACTTCAAAAAAGTGGACAATCCGGATGGCTTCGCTCAATTGACAGGGTCCTGTGGCGATACCATGGAGATGTTTTTGAAAATGAAGGATGGGGTGGTCGAACAATGCACCTTCCAAACGGATGGCTGCGGCACCACCATCGCTTGCGGGAGCGCCGCCACCGAGCTTGCCCAGAATAAATCGTTTACCGAGGCACTCGGCCGCGTCTCTGCCGACGAGATCCTCAGGCAACTGGGAGGACTTCCGGAAGAAAGTGTTCACTGCGCTCAACTGGCAGCTGAAACATTACGCCGCGCTCTGGCCGATTATCTGTACCATAAAAGAACCCCTTGGAAAAAAAAATACCGGAACACCTGAACATCGGAAGAATATTCTTCGTTGGAGTACACCATGAAAGAATGTCAAGAGAACAAAAATCTTCAAAATTGCAACTGTTCCTATGAACCTTGCGATCGCAAGGGCATCTGCTGCGAATGCCTCCCGTATCATTGGAGCATGAAACAACTCCCGGCTTGCCTATTCCCAGATGATGTGGAAAGAACTTACGACCGATCTTTGAGACGATTCATCGAAATCTACAGGGACAAGGTGTGATGCACATCTATGGTCCGGTCCCTTCCAGGCGCTTGGGCTATTCCCTGGGAGTGGACATCCTCCCGTTCAAAACATGTTCTTTGGACTGTATTTATTGCCAGCTCGGAACGACAAATAAAAAAAAACTCCGGCGAAAAGAATATTTCGACGTGGAAACGATTCTCGCTCAAATAAAAAGCGTTATTGAATCAGAGAGACGGATCGATACCATCACCTTTTCCGGCTCTGGAGAACCCACTCTCAATGTACAGCTTGGAAAACTCATCCAGAAAATAAAAAAAATCACGTCGATCCCTGTCACTGTCTTGACCAACAGCACCCTCCTTTCCAATAAAAGCGTGCGGGATGCCTTGTCCCATGCAGACCTTGTCGTCCCCTCGCTCGATGCGGTGACACAAGATATATTCGAGCGAATGAACAGGCCTCATCCAACGCTCAAAGTCCGACAGGTAATCGAAGGCTTAAAAAAATTTCGCCGCGAGTTCAACGGAAAGATCTGGCTGGAGATTCTTTTTGTCAAAGGGGTGAATGATTCCCAAGCCCATCTGAAAAAACTCAAGAAAATTGTCTCTGAAATAGATCCCGACAAAATCCAACTCAACACCGTGGCCCGACCTCCGGCAGAAATATCGGCTCTCCCGTTGAGCTTTCAAGAACTGGACGGTATCCGTAAATTTTTCGGCAAAAAGGTCGAGGTCGTTGCCGAATTCAAAAAAACCCGGCTTGGACCTGTATCCCGCCACATCAAAGAGGCGATCCTTGCGATGGTGGCCAGAAGGCCAGTCACTGTTGCGGATATGAGCCGATCCCTAGGAAAACATAAAAATGAATTGATCAAACATTGCCAGATCCTACTGGAGGATGGAAAAATCCGACTGGTCATCCACGAGGGCCAGAAGTTCTATGAGCTAGAGCAACCAAAAAAACCAAAAAGGTCCCTAAAGGAAAAAAATGAAACACATCGATGATTTAGATTTTCAACAGCTAAAAGGACTTCTAATCGACGCGGCTAAAAATTGGCTTGCCCACGATGGTCTCTGGTTTAGGGCTGTGGAGGAAAAATTCGGGATGGAAGCAGCCCTGGAATTGGATAGAAAGGCCTGGGAAAAGTTCACGGTGATCGAAGCCGAGAGGATCATGAAAAGGCTCGATATGTCGCCTGGAGGAGGCATCCATGCTCTCATTCAGGCCCTCAGATTCAGGCTTTATGCTTTCATCAATGTGCAGGAGGTCCTGGAAGCGAGTGAAAACAGGTGCATATTCCGGATGAACCGTTGCCGAGTGCAAGATGCAAGGCAGAGACAGGGTTTGCCGGATTTCCCGTGCAAATCCGTCGGCATTGTGGAGTACAGCGGCTTTGCCAGCACCATCGATCCCAGGATCCAAACACGGTGTCTCACGTGCCCGCCTGATCCGCATCCCCCCAATGTCTGGTGCGCCTGGGAATTTTTCATCCCCACATAATAAATTGTGCCGGATTCTTTTCATTCTTTTCCAATTGTGTTAACGTGATGTGTCTCCATCAAATCCAACATAATTTATCCTAGGGAGAGGAATCCGTAACTAATCCCAAAAGGAGTCAGAATGTTTGATAACACGAATTTCCCAAAAGCGAAAAAATTTTGGCATATGGGGGAATTCCACAATTGGGCAGAAACCAATGTCCATGCCATGAGCCACGCACTCCATTACGGAACCTCTGTTTTCGAGGGCATCCGTGCCTATCAAACGGCCAATGGCCCGGCAATCTTTCGTCTATCTGACCACATCGACCGGTTTTTCTACTCTGCCTCCTTGTTGAACATGGTCATTCCTTACACAAAGCAAGAAATCAGCGAGACCATAAAACAAGTGATTGGGGAAAACCAACTGGATTCGGCATACATCCGGCCCCTCCTGTATTATTCCTACGGGAATCTGGGCCTCGTCCCAAAAAATTCGCCTGTCGAACTGATGATCGCTGCTTGGGAGTGGGGCGCCTACCTCGGGGATAAGGCCGAAAAAGGAATCCATGCCTACATGCTTCCCTGGCGACGGATCCATCACAGCCAGTTCGACATGAAGGCCAAACTCGGTGGATTGTACATTCTCTCAACCATTTATGGTGTTCTGGCCCGGAAAAAAGGATTTGATGAAGCGATATTCCTGAATCTCGAAGGAAATGTCGCTGAAGGCCCTGGGGAAAACATCCTAATCGTCAAAGATGGCGTCGTAAAAACCAATGATCTGAACGAATCTGTTCTCGAAGGGATTACTCGCACGAGCATCCTCAAAATTGCGGAGGATATGGGTATCCCCACTTCCATTGGCCCGATAACCAGGCAAGATTTTTTCGAAGCAGACGAAGCCTTTTTTTCAGGGACAGCCGTGGAAATCGCTCCGATCACTCGGGTTATGGACGATTCAGAACCAACCGATTCTCCCAAAGAATACACGATTGGATCGGGCATGGCGGGCGAGATCACCACAAAGATAATCAAGATTTTCAAAAATATCGTCGCGGGTAAGAACAGGAACTACGAAACGTGGCTGACTTACGTGAAGTGAACGGAAAACGACAAGATAAAGGCATGTATATTTTGCTCGCCCGTTTGGGCAAAACGCAAAAAATCAAACCTGGAAGGCTTCCAGAAGCCGATTATAAAGAGGGGATATATCTGTATGTCGGAAGGGCACGGACTGGACTCCTTGCCAGGATCAGACGCCACATTCGAAGGCAAAAAAAACTATTCTGGCATATCGATTATCTTCTGCAAAAAGCTAAGATCGAAGCCATATGGATCCGCAAGCATTATTTCGATGAGTGCAACATCGCTGATATGATAGGGGATTTTCACACAACAAAGGGAATACCCGTAAAGGGATTCGGCTCATCCGACTGCCGGTGCCCCGGCCATCTCTTTTATTTTCCCCCAGGCTCAACGGATTTCAGATTTTTAAAAAATAAACTAGAATTTGAAAAGGCAAGGTTCGATGGAAATGATTTTTAAACCGATAGGCACAGCCCACTCTCCTTTCGAAAAAAAGGAAGACATCAACAAAACCCGCAATATCGGTCCCAAAGGATTCGAGGACGTCCGGGGGGAATTGGAAATTTTCGGAGAATTCGCAGAGGGTTTAAAGGATATCGATGGTTTCTCCCATATCATCGTTATCTTTGTTTTTCACAAATCCACCGAAAAGAAACTTTACGCGCACCCTCCATTCGATGGGAAGCGGAGGGGCGTTTTTTCCACCAGAAGCCCGAACCGGCCCAATCCCATCGGATTTTCAGTACTTAAGCTCATCAAGCGGGACGGAAACAAATTGCAAGTCTTGGGAATGGATATGATCGAAGGAACACCCATCCTGGACATCAAACCCTACACACCCAGAGACCAAAAATCAGAGGTTCGCTTCGGCTGGCTGGAGAAATAGTTGGGCTAGATTTCTCCCCTGTTTTGCGGGTATGTTTTTGGTATATAAAAACTCTCTCCAAAGGAGGATAATATGGTCAAATACCTTTCTTCTTTTTTATGCCTATTGATGATTCTCTCTTCCCCGATAATACTGCAGGCATCTAAAATATTTCCGTATGATTACAAGGTCGAAGAATTGGAGAACGGATTCAAAGTTGTCTCCATCCCCCTTCCTAATCCCAATATTATTTCTTACTACACCATCGTTCGGTCCGGATCACGAAACGAGGTCGAGCCGGGTAAATCCGGGTTTGCTCATTTTTTCGAACACATGATGTTCAAGGGAACAGAAAACATGTCTCCTGAGGAGTACGATAATTTTCTCAGCGAGATCGGTGCAGGAACCAACGCGTACACCACGGATGATTACACCTGTTATTATGTCGTATTCGCCGGAAGAGAAAACTTGGAAAACGTGGTCAAGGCCGAAGCGGACCGGTTTATCAACCTGTTCTGGGATGAGGAAATGATCAAAACCGAGGCGAAGGTTATCGAGGGCGAGTATTACGCCAGCGTTTCCAGCCCTTCCAGACGGATGTTCGAACTCCTCCGGGACACGGCATATGAAAAACACTCCTACAAGCACACCACCCTCGGTTATTTGGAAGACATCCTGGATATGCCGAACCAATTTCCCTACAGCCAGCTGTACAAGAAACGTTTTTATGCACCGGACAACAGCATCCTTTTGGTCGCCGGAGACTTCGACCATGAACAATTGATGACCCTTGTGAAACAATATTATGGCGGTTGGGAAAAGTCCAGCTATACACTGGTCACACCAGAGGAGCCGGCACAAACCGAAGCGAAAAGAGCTCATTATGACTGGCCGACCCAGACGCTTCCTATGCTGGCCATCGGATTTCATGGACCTTCCTATTCGGACGAAAATATCGACAAGGCCGCCCTCGACTTGATGGCAGAGATCGCTTTTTCCCGCTCATCCGAACTCTACCAGAGGCTTGTGATCGAAGAACAAAAATGCCAATCTCTGGGAGCCAGCTTCGCACACAGGAGAGATCCCTATCTCCTGACTTTTAATTCCGTCGTCAAAAACGAAAAGGACCTTCGCTATGTGGAAGAAGAGATATTCAAGGAACTGGAAAGGCTAAAAATTGAGCCGGTATCGGAGGAAAAACTGGCAGACATCAAATCCAACCTCAAATATTCCTTTGCCAACTCCTTGGACACCACCGATGGGATTGCGGGATCTCTTGCCTTTTATATCAGCCTGACAACAGATCCGGGAAGTGTCAACAAAATGTTCGATCTTTTCGAAAAAGTCACCCCACAGGATTTCATGGATATGGCCAAGAAATATTTCCAAAGGTCAAACAGCACGGTTGTGACGCTGACAGGAGGAGAATCCAGATGAAAAAAATAAAAATGATCTCATTTATCGGATTTTTAGCCCTGGCCTTTTTTATGACAGACGCGTGCACCAAGAAGCCATCAGGCACCTTGGCTACAGAGCTTCTTCCGGTTGAAGGAAGCCCGATGATCAGCTTCAGGATCCTGTTGAACATGGGATCGGCTAACGACCCCGCAGGAAAAGAAGGGCTGTGCCATCTCACCTTGAGCATGATGGCAGGAGGAGGGACCAAAAGCCTGACATTCAAGGAAATCCAAGAAAAGTTCTTTCCGATGGCTGCCGGTGTCGGCCTTCGAGTAGAAAAAGAGATGTCTGTTTTCACCGGAACCATCCACATCGATAACTTGGACAAATACTACGCCATTTTTAAAGAGATGCTGCTCGACCCAGGATTCCGCGAAGATGATTTTATCCGATTGAAGACTAACCAGCTTAACTTCTTGGAAAAAACTTTGGTCGGCAACATGGATGAGCAATTCGGAAAAGAAATCCTGAACCTGATGATGTACACAAATCATCCCTATGGCCACCACGATTCAGGAACCGTAGAAAGCGTCAGAAGGCTGACGCTCGATGACATCAGGGCCTTCTACCAGGAACACTTCAAACAGGGCAATATCACCATCGGATTAGCCGGAGGCTACCCCGACAGCTTCTCCACAAAAGTCGTAGATGATTTTGCCGCTCTTCCGGAAGGATTCGATCCCCAGCTGGAACTGCCTGCCCTGCGCAAGCCCGAAGGACTTGAGATCGTGATCGCAGAAAAACAAACCCCTGCGACAAATATTTCGATGGGTTTTCCCCATACAATAGGGAAATCATCCGATGACTTCTTCGCTCTTTGGATCGCCTGCTCCCACTTTGGAGAACACCGGCAAAGCCTTTCCCTTCTCTACCAAAAAATCCGGGAAGAACGCGGGCAGAATTACGGAGACTATGCCTATGCCGATCATTTTATCCAAGGCCGACTTAAATTCCCTGCCACCAATTATTGCCGTCAGCAGCAGTATTTCTCCATCTGGATCCGGGCATTGGCAAACTCCAACCGCCACTTTGTCCTGAGGCAGGCTCTCCGCGAGCTAAAAAAGCTGGTGGAGGAGGGAATCTCCGAAGAAAGATTCCAACTCGTTCGCAAATATCTCTTGAACTACACCAGGCTTTATGCCCAAACGCTAGGGGAACGGCTGGGCTGGCAGATGGACTCTCGTTATTACGGCTACAAGGATTTTTTGGCGGAAGTCCAGGACCGCCTGCCCAAGATCACACGCGAGGAAGTGAATAACGCCATCAAAACCCACTTGAATTCCGACAACGTCTACATCGCTATCATCACGCAGGATGCAGAATCTTTGAAGAATGACCTGATATCCAACACCCCATCCCCGATAAGCTACGCCAACCCGAACATGCCCCAGAAAGTCTTGGATGAGGACCTTGTTATCCAGTCATTTCCTCTCGATATTCATCCAGATAAAATCCGCATAGCCAAAGCTTCGGATTTTTTCAAGAGGACAGGAATCCCTGAATCAGAGTGAAAAGCTGAGCCGGGTCGAGCGGAAAAAAAAGAAAACCGAAAAAATATGAATAACTATGGGGGCGATTATGCAGTTAAACCTTATGAAAAATCGATCAAGGAAAATGAGGATGGCAGGGATCATGTTTTTATTTCTCTTTGTTTGTCAATTCTCATGCGGGGCCCAAGATTGGCTGCAAAGCCTCGGCCGTTACCAAAACTTCACCAGCAAACGGATATCTTCCTTTGACCGGACAGGAGGAAACAACGACAGGTTGAACATCCCGCCGGGTAAAACAGTGACCCTCGCTGAAATCGAGGGACCCGGCGCTATCCACCATATCTGGATGACTATAGCGGCCGAACCTTTTTACGGGAGAAAGATCATCTTGAGGATGTACTGGGATGGAGAGGAATCCCCATCCGTGGAATCTCCGATCGGGGACTTCTTCGGAGTAGGTCATGGTCTCGACCGGAATTTCAGTTCGCTTCCGATAAACTGTTCTTCTGAAGGAAGGGCCAGGAATTGCTACTGGACCATGCCCTTTTGCCGTTCCGCTCGCATCACGGCCACAAACGAAGGCACAGAGCCTGTCGGGGCCTTCTACTATTACATCGATTACCGCGAGCTTCCCGAACTGCCGCAAGAAACACCCAGGTTTCATGCCCAATACTGCCAGGAAATGCCCTGCTATCCCGGAAAAAATTATTCGATCCTGGAAACCTCTGGGCGAGGACACTATGTGGGATGCAATCTCAGCATTCTTCAGACAGCCATGGGATGGTGGGGAGAGGGCGATGACATGATCTATGTGGACGGGGAAGAATTTCCTTCTCTGTATGGGACAGGATCCGAGGACTACTTCTCCGATGCCTGGGGGATGAGGGAGGATGAAAACCCATTTTACGGCTGTCCTCTCCAGGAATCGGATTTTCTGGTCGGTTCCAAGGCCACTGTTTACCGTTTTCACATCCCAGATCCGATCCCGTTCAAAAAATCCATTCGGGTCACCATAGAACACGGCCATGCCAACAATCGTTCTGACCTATATTCTTCCGTAGCCTATTGGTATCAGAGCGAACCGCACAAACCTTTTCCCAGGATCCCATCTGTCGAAAAAAGGCTTCCCTTTGCTCTTCCATCGCCCGCAAACTTCGACTTCCCTGAATGGGAAAAAATCCAAGGCAATACATTCCTGGTTTATGAGGACAAAACTTCCGGGATGAAAGTCCAATCCCAAAACATTACCCCTTCTCTCTCTTCTTTTTACAACCAGACCGGTGCCAGGTATCCGCTGCTCACGACAGAAAATGCCTTGACCGGAACAACCATGGAAATTTCATTCCCTGTGGACATCGGAGAACTGTATGACATCGATCTCTTTCTGTTTCGAGGCCCGAATATGGGCAAGATCACAGCCGGAAAAATCTGGGGCGGTACCCATTCCACAAAACTGGAGACGAATGTTTTCGACGGGTACTCTGCCTCAAAGGAAATCTCACGTCTGACCCTCAAAAACGTTCGTCTTTATTCGGGGCAAAACCACTTAGAGCTGGAAGTGACAGGCAAATCTCCTCTGGCTATAGGATCCGAACTGGCCTTTGTCAACATGAGCAGGGTGCCATCTGACCGCCGGTTCATCACCGACTGGAATCTGATCGGTCCCTTCGATGCTCCGGATATGAGCTATCTCCAGGAAGCCTATCCTCCAGAAAAAGAGATCGACATGAGTCAAACCTACCGAGGCAAAGGAAATACCCCTCTCCGATGGACAAAAATCCAGACTGAACCGTCGGGATTTATGCGGCTGGAAAACCGGATCACACCCAGTGAAAGAGGGATCGTATACGGACTGGCCTATGTCTTTTCACCCGACGAAAGAGAGGCAGTCATGCTTGTGGGGAGCGACGATGGGGTGCGCCTCTGGCTCAACACAGAACTGATCCACACCAATCCGGCCTACCGTGGAGCCTATCCAGACCAGGATCGTATTCAAGTCTCTTTAAAAAAAGGCTGGAATACCGTGCTCATTAAAGTCCTCCAGGGCGGCGGGGGGTGGGGTTATTATGTCCGGTTCGTGGATCCAGAGGGCCAACTCGAATATAAAACCGAAATCGAATGACCACCTGGAAAGACCTGCTCCATGCCGACGCAACGCCCTGGCTTTTGGAGGATAAGAACCCTTCTGTTCGATACTTGACTTTAACGGAACTGTTGGAAAACCCAGAGTCCGATCCCGAAGTCCTCGGTACTCGTAAAGACATCATGACATCCGGAGCGATCCCAAAACTGCTGGCCAAACAATCTCCCGGAGGATATTGGGAAAAGCCCGAGGACTTTTATGTGCGCACAAAATACAAAGGGTCGGTATGGACATTCATTATCCTTGCGGAACTGATGGCCGATCCCGAAGATCCGCGCATACAAAAGGCCTGTGAATTTATCCTGGATTGGTCTCAAGACAGGAAAAGCGGGGGATTTTCCTGCAGAGGCAGCGTAAAAGGAGGGGGGTATTCCAGTGGAGTCATTCCATGTCTTACAGGCAACATGGCGTGGGGTCTGATCCGATTCGGGTATATGGATGATCCCCGAGTACGCCAGGCTATCGATTGGATCACAACATACCAGAGATTCGATGATGGGGGAAGCATAGCTCCCAGGAGATGGCCGTATGACCGGTTCGAACAATGCTGGGGAAAACACACCTGTTTTCTGGGTGTGGTGAAGGGGCTTAAAGCCCTTGCAGAAATTCCTCTACGGAGAAGGTCAAAAAACATAAAGATCTTTATCCAGAATGCCGCAGAATTTCTCCTGAAACATCATGTGTATAAAAGAAGCCACGATCTCGATCGATCGGCCAAGCCAAAATGGACCCGGCTCTGGTTTCCCTGGATGTGGGATACCGATGTTTTGGAGATGTCGCTCATCCTTACCAGACTGGGGATTCGAGACGACAGGATGCAAGAGGCGATGGATCTACTCCTATCCAAACAAAATGAACAGGGGAAATGGCTTCTTGACGACACGTATAATGGCCGTTTTCAAGCCAACATCGAATCTAAAGGCAAACCCAGCAAGTGGGTCACACTGAATGCGAGGAGAGTTCTGAAGAGGTACTATGGATAAAACCCGGATGAAAATTGCCTTTATCGGAGACAGCTTGACAGAAGGGATCGCCGGGGTTTCCTATTATGACATTCTCCAAAACAAATTGTCCTCACATGAGTTTTTCAATTATGGCAAAGGCGGAGACACGGTGATTAGCCTTTTTCGCCGCGTACACAAGATGGGCTTCTCGACCTCTATGGACATAGGATTTCTCTGGATAGGCGTGAATGACGTAGTCGTTAAAACCAGCTGGCCTCTCCGGCTCTTAAAACGCCTGCGAAAACAGCCTTGGGCAAAAGATCACGCGCAATTCTATCAGTATTATCGCTCTCTTTTGGAATTATTGGAGAACGATTTTACCCATATTTTCGTTCTTCCACCTCTTCTGATAGGAGAGGATATCCACAACGCATGGAACATGGAATTGGCTGTTCTCTCTGAAATAATTCATGGCCTTTCTCTGCTCTACCCCAAAGTCGAATTTGTCGATTTGAGGGAACATTTTATCTCCCAGCTTGCCACGAAAAATGTCTCCCCCTATATCCCTAAGAGCGTTTTTCGAGTGATCTTCGATGCTTTTGTCATCAAGTCTCCTGAAGAATCGGCAAAAGTGGCGACAGAGAGAGGCTTTCATTACACCATCGATGGCGTGCACCTCAACAGGGCAGGAGCCGAAATGGTCGCGGATGTTTTGTTGGGAAGGATTCGTTCAAAGCTCAAACTCATTGCTGGCAATCCCTAATTCGGCTATTTCTATCTCCCCACCACAATGATTTTTTACCATTTGGCCCAAATCCTTGGCAGTTTGTCTGATATCTTCTGCGGTCAATGGAGGAAGCCCTTCGCACACCAAAAGCACATCTTGAGTTTCTTCGGACATCTTCGTTTTTTCGCTCTCCCGCCAGTTCCAACGCCGGCATAAAACTTCCCTTTCGTCTGCATAGATCACTTCTCCCGCTCGGGCTTTTTGCATCTCCTTAGATCCCAGAGGAAAAAAAGGTTCCTCTCCCTTTGCAAACCTGAGAACGATGTCTCCCTCAACCTGTGCCAGATCATCCCCCCCGATAGGGACCATGTGTTTAAGGGAAACACAATTATAGATGTCCACCAGCGTGTTGATCGACCTCAGAACACTTCCCTCCAGGGTCATCCTGTAAAGGTTTTCCACCGAGCTTTGATGTTTTTTCGGCTTGGCGCCAAAAGCTTTATAGGCCTTCCTCCAATTCTGGATCTTCGGGCAATCTGCCAATGTCTCCTTATCGAAATCGCGTCTGATCTCTCCTTGGATCTTGTTGATCTTCTCCAGGACCTCTGGGCAATGTCCCCGATTGTCCACCTCCTTGGCATGCACAACACCGATTTGAAGATCTGGAAAAGTTCCAAAAATTCCAGGATCTATCTTGAATTTCAAGACAACAACTCTTCTGCTATCGTTTTGATCAGTTTCCAGGCTTCCCGCACATGCTTCTCTTCGGTCAACCTGGCCGCAATGGACATCCTCAATACATATTTTCCCCTAAGCGATGTCTGGGTGAGGAACAATTTTCCTGTCCGGTTCAACCTCTCTAGAAATTCTTTATTCAACTCATTCAGCCGATCCTCATCACGGCCGTCGTTAAGACGAAAACAGACCAAACTCACGGGCACAGGAGCCATTAGCTCGAATCGATCGTCCTGTTCCACCCACTCCTTGACCATCCCGGCCAACCGGATGTGCTCCCGTACGATCTTTTGAATTCCTTCCACCCCATAGGAACGGATCACGAACCAAAGCTTGAGCGCCCGGAAGCGCCGGCCCAATTGGATGCCCCAGTCCCGATAATTTTTCACTTCGGCATCCACTCCGGTCTTGAGGTACGCGGGATGGACCTCGAAGGTCCGGATCAGAGCCCCTGAGTCCTTCACAAAATAGGCCGAACAATCAAAATTCGTCATCATCCATTTGTGAGGATTGAACACAAAAGAATCCACATGTTCCACTCCATCCAGCATCCATTTTTTTTCGGGAAGAATAGCGGCAGTTCCGGAAAAAGCGGCATCCACATGGAACCACACGTTATGGCGACGGCAGATCTCTCCGATGGGGGCCAACGGATCCACCGCGGTGGAGGAAGTGGTGCCGACTGTTCCTATAACACAGGCGGGTTGAAATCCTTTATTTTTATCCTCGACGATGGACTCTTCGAGCTTTTCAGGAATCATGGCAAAACTATCATCGGTCGGAATAAGCCGGAGGTTTTTTTTGCCATATCCGGCGATTTTCACGCCCTTTTCGATGCTGGAATGTGTTTCTTCCGAAGCATAGACCGTCAGAGTGTTCTGGATCCCCGCTAAATTAGCCTCAAAATCCGTCACTTTCTCTCTTGCCGTAAGAAGGGCGACAAGCGTGGCCGTGGAAGCCGTATCCTGGATGACACCGGACATATCCTCTGGCAGTCCCAGCATTTGGCGCAGCCAGTCCAAAACGACCTCTTCCAATTCCGCGGCAGCAGGGGAGGTCTGCCAGACCATGCACTGCGCGCCAATCCCGGCCGTGAGCATTTCTGCCAGGATGGAAGGAGGGCTGTTGTTGGCAGGGAAGTAAGCGAACCAGGAAGGATGTTGCCAGTGCGTAATCCCAGGAAGGACGATGTCCTGAAAATCTTGAAAAACAGAATCCAAAGATTCCCCCTGGACTGGCGGTTTCTCCGGAAGTTTTTTGCGAATATCTCCCGGATCGAGATGAGGTTTGACAGGAAGTTCTGCGATATTTTCAAAATAATCCACCAACCAGTCTACGCATCGATACCCATGGCGCCTAAAAGATTCCTTGTCCATAATGTTACTCCTTTGGATCTCTCGCCTCATTCTAAAAAAAATCCTTATTCCAGTCAAAGTCGTGTTTTTTTTATTCCCGTCAAAAATCGGACAGAAAAGCCTATTTTCAGGCACAATATGTGTTTTTGTCCAAGCAAACATAACACTTTAAAAAAAAATAAAAATAATCGTTGAATTTTCCTTTCTTTTTGTGATATAATAATAGAAAGGTTTCCAAAAGGGGTCAAATAAATTTAAGTTTCCAGGTTTTTTTGTCTAATTTCTTTCCTTTCAAGCAATTATATGCACACTCCTTTTTAAGACCTGTCTTTTCCATTATTCTTTTTTTGAAAAAACCGGTCTTCCCTTCCCTTTCCCGGTCCAGTTTTTCAGTGTTTTTCCAAAAAAGATAAAACCAGTCGTGATTTTTTTCAAATTCAGCAACTTTTTATCCAAAACACGCGTATATATATATGGAATGACAAAAACGATGAAAAAAGCGAGAGAACAACGAACAAGAAACTCCCTCCTTTTTTTCCCTCCTTTTAGCGAAGGATTTCACATAGATCCCTTAACCTCTTAATCCATCCCCTCAAAGGCTGCCGATTCCACCATCAGGTAGAAGGCAGCCTCTCTATTTATTCCCCTTTTTTTATGGGAAAAATTGTGTTATCCTGCATTCGTCTTTGACATGTGAATTTGAACGGCTTATCGGGCAGGGAAGTCCGTGAAAGACGGACACAGCCCCCGCTACTGTAATCGGGGACAAATTCCAGACTAGCCACTGTTCTCTCCTCGAGGGAATGGGAAGGCCTGGAAGAAGGACGATCCGAGAGTCAGGAGACCTCCCATAAGCTGACAATGCCCATCTTCGGGAGGAAGGTCGGGTCGATTTTTTTTGCTAAACAAACCGGGGGCAAAAGTTCAAGGAGGATATCCATGTGGAATCAAATTCTCGCCTTTGTCCTCATCGCCACACTCCCACCGTTTGGGTTGCTAACCGAAAAAGAAGAGACACAAAAGACCGATCTCAGGCATGAGATCATCGTCACCGCCAGTCGGATCGCTACACCTGCAAAAGAAATTGCAACCTCAGTCACAGTCATCACAAAAGCAGAATTGGAGCAGACGAAAAAAACATTCATCCTCGAGGCGCTCCAGCAGGTCCTGGGAGTATCCATCCTCCAATCTGGACCTCTTGGCAGTTCGGCATCCGTTATGCTTCGGGGAGCCAACTCCGAGCATACACTTGTGATGATAGACGGAGTCGAGGTCAATGATCCCATCACTCCCAGCCGGACCTATGATTTCTCACATATCAGCGTGGAGGGCATCGAACGTGTCGAAATCCTCCGGGGTCCCCAAAGTCCCCTTTACGGTTCCGATGCCATGGCCGGAGTGATCAACATCATCACGCAAAAAGGCGAGGGGAAACCTCGGTTTCATCTTTCCTCCTTCGGAGGCTCCTACGGAACATTTTCCGGCTCTGCCGGATTGACCGGAAGCATGGAAAAACTTCACTATTCCTTTTGGGCATCGACCTTAACATCCCAAGGTTTTTCAGCGGCCAATGCCGCCCTCGAAGGAAATAGCGAAGCGGATGGATACAAAAATCTTTCCCTGTCTGCCAGAGCAGGCTACAAAGCTTCCGATAATATCGATCTGGATTTTTCAGCCCGGTTCATCGGCACTCAGTCCGATATCGACAATTACGGGAGCGCCTTCGGAGACGATCCCAACAACACCCAGACATATGATACGTTCTATTTAAAGGGACATATCCGAGGGCTTTTCCTCAAAAACAGATGGGAACAAAAATTAACTCTCTCCCATGTTCACTCTAACAGAAAAACAGACAATCCCACGGATGAGCAACATCCGTTCGATGCAGACCGTTCACGCTACAAAAGCCGTTTGACCGAACTGGACTGGCAGAACAACCTTTTTCTGCACAAGTCCCACACCTTGACTTTCGGTGCAGAATACCAGCAAGAACAAGGAGAATCCAGCTATTCCTCTGAGAGTATTTGGGGACCTTCCACAAGCTTTTTTCCGCCTAAAAAAGCCCACAACTCAGGGATCTACATCCAGGATCAAATGAGATTGGCAGGAGTGTTTTTTCTGACGACAGGAATTCGGCTGGATTCCCACAGCCAATCCGGCCGTTCGACAACTTACAGGATCGCACCAGCTTTTTTCATCCAACAGACAAACACCAAGCTGAAAGCAACCTTTGGATCAGGATTCAAATCCCCTTCCCTCTACCAGCTCTATGCTCCGGCAAATATCTGGGGACCTATCGGGAACGAAAACCTCATACCCGAAGAGACAAACAGCTGGGACGCAGGGATCGAGCAGGATCTTTGGGATGGAAAAGTCCATCTAGGCGGAACCTACTTCTCCAGCCGCTTCGAAAACCTCATCGAATACGACTATACCCGAGGCTACATCAACATAACCAAGGCATCTTCGAAGGGGGTGGAATTTTTTTTCGAACTGACTCCTGCCGAAAATCTCGCCCTTTCCGCCTCATACTCCCATACAGTGGCAAAAGACCTGGATACGGATGAAGCACTCCTAAGAAGGCCGAAAGAAAAGTTCACGGCCAATCTGAATTTCGGATTTTTAGTCAAAGGGCGTTTTGTACTTACTTTAACCCATCTCGGGGCAAGGGAGGACATGGAATGGATCGATTGGATTGCGGCCAGAGTTCAGATGGACCCCTTCACCCTGCTTGACGCAGCCATATCCTGGGATATTCTCCCAAATTTACAACTTTACCTCCGCGTGGAAAACGTCCTGGATCAACAGCACGAATGGATCAAAGGCTACGGAACACCCGGGCTCTCCGCTTACGGAGGATTTAAAACTAACTTTAAACCCTAATACTATTTGACATTTTCCCCTTCATTCCCTTATATTATTGCCTCAAAGGGTTTTATGGCTAAGTCCCACAGAAATCAGTTCAACATCGCTTTCCTGTTCCTCTTCCTGTTCCTCACGCTGACAATCAACTATTTTCACACAGAAGTGACGCTCAAAAGGAGCGAAAATTGTCCGGCTTGCCAATTTCAACATTCCACGTTGATGACCGCTCAGATCCATTTTTTCCATCTCCCCCAGCTTTTGCCACTTGAATCGCTTCAAATTTTCGAAACCTCTGCTCTTTGTCAATTCTTTTTTATCAAACCTTCTTCCCGGTCACCTCCTCACTCCTGATTCACTCTCCTTTCAAAGCCGAGAAGCCTCCCTTCTCCGGCAATCCAAACCCTTATAAAGAGGAGGTCGAATGACAGCAAAAAGAAAAGCAGCCACCATATTATGCATCATACTGTGTTTCCCGATTTTTCTGTTGGCCCAAACAATCGAGGAAGGTTTGCTCACCTTGGACCAATGCATCTCCATCGCAATAGAAAAAAATCCACTCGTTTTGTCCTCGATGCAGCAGTACAACGCTTCCTTGGCCAGGATTAGCCAGGCAAAGGCATTGGCTCAGCCATCACTCAATTGGGATTCGGACCTTCAACCAAAACTTTTTCAGTTCGGGAACTCTGGGGAATGGTATTTTGGGATCAGTCAAGCCTTGGAATTCCCCGGCAAAAGAAGCATTCGAGGAAAAATTGCGTCCAAACAAGCAAGCGAACTTCTCCAAGACATGGAACTCCTCAAATTGGACATCGTCTTTCAGGTAAAACAAGCCTTCTACAATCTTCTCCTTTCCGAAGAAAAGCTCAAATATGCCCAGCAAAACCTTCAACTAGCTGAAGATTTTTTGCAAAAAGCGGAACTAAAATACGAAGCCGGTGATGTGGCCAAGGTCGAAGCCCTAAGAGCAAGAGTGGAATCCTCTAAAGCTGCCAACGAAGTGCGTTCGGCAGCGAACGATGTTCGACTGGCCAAAGCCATGCTGAATTTTTTACTGGCGCGCAAAAAATATTCTCCCATCGAAATTCAGGGCAATCTCAAGAGGGCTCCGATCGACTTGAATGAAGATGAACTGATCACCAGGGCCTTGGCCTTCCGCCCGGAGGTCAAAAAGATCGATTTGGGACTGGAACGAGAAAATCTCACTAAAAAACAAGGCTACATGAGCTATTTGCCCGATTTCGATTTGGGCGTCAACAAGCACCGCATCCTAGGAGAAAGAGACTTTTGGGATTTCACCTTGTCCTTCCCGATACCTCTTTTCTTTTGGCAACCCAAAAAAGGGAAGATAGCTGAAGCGGAGGCAAACATCCTGGCCCTCAATAGGGAGGCCGAACATCTGCAAAACGCCATAACTCTTGAGGTGGGAGAGGCCTACATGAATGCGGTTACAGTCAATAACCAGATTCGTCTGTTCGAAGAGGAGATACTTGCTCAAGCCGAAGAGGTGTACAACATGTTTCTTTTCAGCTACCAGGAAGGTGAAATAGGCGGAATCGAATTGATCGAGGCAAGACGCACGTTGATCGAGGCAAGAACATCTTATGCCGACGCCCTGTTCAACTATGACGTGGCCATCGCAGCCCTGGAAAAATCCATCGGACAAAAACTAGAAGGAGACGGACAATGAGAAAAGAGATTATCCGTGTTTTGATGATAATATTGGTGATCACTCTCGGGATATCATGCCGAGAAGGACGAAACCATGCAGAAAATGCCGGGCAAGAGATTTCCCAAACACAAAACGAGAATTCCCAAAAACTCCAACAGCCTCTGGGCAGAGGGAGAGGACAGCAAAAAAGACAGGCGGTTGGCCAGGGATTCGGCAAAAGAGGCGCGAACAGAAATGCAAAAAGAGCCTGGGGCCCGGATACGGTTGTGGAATTATCCACAGAAGAAGAAAGCGCCGTCGACATACAGACGGTTCAAGCCTCCTTCAAACCCCTCCAGTCTCAACTTCAAGCCTTGGGAAAAGTCTTTGCCCATCCCCAAAAAAAGGCCATCGTCAGCTACCCCTTTTCTGCTCGAATCGCCGAAATCCATGTCATCCTGGGAGACTGGGTCAATCCCGGACAAAAGCTCGTCACCCTCCAAAGCGAAGAGGTGGGATCGGCCAAATCGGAATTCTATAAAACAATGGCGGATTACGAGTTGGCGAAGGTGAATCATGAGCGACAAAAGAGACTTTATGACCGAGGAGTCGGCGCACAAAAGGATTTTCTTTCCAGTGAGGCAGAGTATAAGGTGGCAGAGGCCAACCTGAACGCAGCCGAAAAAAAACTCCACTTGTTGGGATTTTCAGAAGAACAAGTCAAATCTATTGCTGAGACACACCAGATCAATCCGATCATCACGCTGTATGCACCGATACGCGGCAAGATCATCGAACACAATGCCATCCTTGGCGCCATGGTCGACCAGGAAACAGAAATACTGACCATCATGGATCCTTCTGTGCTTTGCATCCATGCCGATATCTATGAAAGAGATATCGCGAAGATTCGGATCGGACAGGAGGTGGAAGCCACGGTTCCCGCCTATCCAGGAGAAACCTTCAAAGGGAAAATCAGCTTCATCGGCGATGTGTTGAACGAAGAAACCCGGACCATTACCGTGCGTTCTGATGTCGAAAACAGGGAATATAAGCTTAAGCCCGGTATGTTTGCCGATATCAATATCTTGCTAAACCACCAAAGCGATGTCCTCGTTCTTCCATTGGAAGCAATCCTGGACGAAGGAGACGATAACATCGTTTTTCTCAAGGTCGATGGGAAATACATACCAAAGATCATTAAAACCGGGATCCGCAACGGAGGTTTTGTGGAAATCCTGGGTGGCATCGAGGAAGGCGCTGAGGTCGTGACCATCGGAAATTTCCAGCTCAAATCCAAACTTTATGACGAAATCCTGAAAAAAGCCGGCATCCATTGATGCGGGTCTCTTTTGAACAACGGAGAAAAAAGAATGATAGATAAAATAATCGATTATGCACTGAAACATAGGCTTTTGACCATCCTGCTCGTTATGCTGGTATCCCTATGGGGAGTAATCGCTTATACAAAAATGCCGAAGGACATCTACCCTGATCTGAATGCTCCGTTGGTGGTTATCATCACCGAAAATCCGGGCATGGCCGCAGAGGATGTGGAACGTCTCATCACATTTCCTCTGGAAAGTCTGCTCAACGGTGCTCCTCAAGTCACGCGGGTGAGATCAGAATCCGCCACGGGAGATTCCGTCGTCACGGCAGAGTTTGACTGGGGCACGGATATCTATCTTGCCCGGCAGATCGTATCGAGTAAACTGGAACTCATCGCCGGACGGCTCCCGATCGGAACGACCCGTCCGATCCTCGGACCGGTCTCGTCCCGGATGGGCGAGATTTTCGAGTTCGCCGTAACCGGCGAGGGAACCGATCCCATGGAGCTGCGGTCGGTCGCGGATTGGACGATCCGGTACAGGCTCCAGGGTGTATCCGGCGTGTCTTTTGTGATCAACCTGGGCGGCTTTATCAAACAATTCCAGGTCCTTCTCAATCCCGAAATGCTCAAGCACTACGACATCACGATCCATGAAGTTACCGAGGCGATCGAAAACAGCAATCGCAATTTTTCGGGCGGGATCATTATGAAAGGTTCTCAAGAGGTTTTGATCAAGGGCCTCGGACGCATAGAAACTCTCGACCACATCAAAAACACGGTGATCACCTCAAGAAATAATATTCCCGTGCACGTGATGGATGTGGCGGATGTGAAGATAGGGGGAAAATTCAGGAGGGAATCAGGCAGTCATAACGCCCAAGAATCCGTGTATGTGACAGTCGAGAAACAATACGGCGGAGACACTTTGGCAGCCATCCGGAACATCAAAAATGCTCTCTCCCAGATCGCCAGGGATCTCCCTGAAACAATCAAGATCAAACCCTTCTACGATCAATCCAAACTGATCGTAAAATCCATCAGACATGTAGAAATTTCCATCCTGGAAGGGGCTATTCTCATCGTCCTGGTGATGATCTTTTTCATGTGGAACCTGCGGAGTTCCTTGATCGCTTCTTTGACCATCCCCTTTTCCATACTTATTGCGCTGGTATTTATGTCCATATTCGGGGTTGACCTGACGGTGATGTCAATAGGAGGATTGGCCATAGGCATCGGTAAAGTTGCCAATGGCTCCATCATCATGGTCGAGAATATTTACCGAGTTCTAGGAGAAAAAAAAGGTCAAGCTTCCACTCTAGCTCTCACTTCTGAAGCAGCCAAAGATGTGGGGAAATTTCTCTTTTCCGCCAATCTCATAATTATCCTTGTGTTTCTGCCCCTTTTAACTCTCCGTGGAATCGAAGGCGCGATGTTTCGGCCAACAGCCTTTGCTGTGGCTGCTGCCCTTTTCGGTTCCCTCCTTCTCAATCTCACTTTAAAACCCGTCCTGGCATCCCTATTCTTGACAGAGAAACACATCAAAGAACGAAAGAATCCGATCACGGAATTTCTGAACAAAAAATACAGGGTCATACTTGCCGGAGCTCTCCAGCGCAAAAAAACCATTCTGGTTGCTTTTGTCATTCTCATCATCGGCACCGGTGTCTCATTCACCTTCCTGGGTAAAGAATTCGTACCACCTCTGGATGAGGGGGCTATCTTGGCTTCAACCGTGATGCTCCCGGAAACTTCTCTGGAAGAGTCCATGAAGATTGGGACGCAAATCGAAAAGCTATTCCTCTCATTCCCGGAAGTGATATCCGTTTCTCGTACCACAGGGACTGCTGAGGGTTCTGAACATCTTCATCCCGTCAACCACAGCCATTACAATATCGAACTCCTTCCCAGAGAAAAAAGAAAACGAGATTTTGAAGAAATCACACAAGCCATGCGTAAAGAATTGGATAAGGTCCCCGGTGTCGCCTACATATTCGAACAGCCCATCGCCAACAAACTGGCTGAGATGCTGACCGGAATCGAGGGACAATTATCCGTTAAGCTTTTCGGACAAGATCTTTACATCCTGAACGATAAAATCGAGGAGATCCGCAATGTCATATCAGAAATCCAAGGAGTAGCAGACCTCCAGATCGAGCAGACAACCGGTATTCCTCAACTTGTAATAAGTCTCAAAAGAGATAAATTAGCCCGATACGGGATTCCAGTTGGGGATGTCGCTGATATCATCGAGACCGCTCTTAACGGTATCGAAGTGACGGATGTCTACGAGGTGGACAGGATCACGTCTGTCCTCATCCGGCTTCCTGAGAAATATCGAAATGGCGAGGAAGCCATCAAAAACCTCCTGGTAGATGCCCCGACCGGGGAGAGAATCCCCCTTTCTGAACTAGTGGAAATAACCAAGAGCGAAGGCCCACAAACCATATTCCGGGAGAATTTGATGCGTCGCAAGATCATCCTGTGCAACGTGGTTAAGAGGGATATCGGGAGTTTTGTTAAAGAAGCCCAAGAAAAAATCGAACTTGAGATTGACCTTCCTCCCGGGTATTTTGTGACCTTCGGCGGACAATTCGAGAGTCAGCAGAGAGCTATGAGCCACCTGACGACCTTGATGCTCATCGTGATCCTGATTATTTTTGTGGTACTATTTTCCTCGTTCGGTTCGATTTGGCAGGCCTCCCTTATTATCTTAAATATCCCCACTACCCTTATCGGAGGGATTTTGGCCCTTCTGATCACCGGGCAAACGCTCAATGTTTCCTCTACCATCGGGCTGATCGCCCTCTTCGGCATATGCGTTCAAAACGATGTCATCCTTTTGGCTAAGATCAACGATTACAGAAGAAAAGGGATAGCGCTGCATCAAGCTGTTGTGGAAGGGGCCATGACGAAATTCAGGCCGATCATCATGACAGACATGGTGATGATCGTTGCGGTTCTTCCGATGGCCTTGATTGTCTCAACCGGCGCCGAACTCCATCGACCGCTGGCTACTGTCTATATCGGGGGATTTTTCTTTGCCATCCTGCTCCGCTTGATCGTCGTTCCCGTCATGTACGAATTCTTCGGCGGTTTGGAAGAAAAACGGAAAAACAAGCTGGCGTAAAAAGAATTATCTGCCGCACAGAATCCTGGAAGTGGCGGTCAACAGAAAGGCGGAGGCCAGGTTCAGGTCGATGACATGTCTTCTGTCTTTGAGAAACTTTTTCTGCAATTTTTTTCTCAATTTCAGCAGCCTTGAAAACCGGATCGGGAAATACTTCTCCATACGGCTCACATATTTCCGACTGTAATAGCCCTTGTTTTTGCCGACAGCCTCAAGAATCAAAAGGGCACAGTTTTTCAAGATCAGTTCTTTCAGAGCTTTTTCCCGTTGTTTTTTTTCATCCAGTTTGGCATCCAAAGATATGGCGATAAAATTCAGCAGCCTGTTTGCGAGGTGATCCAGGCTATTTTTCCCCGAGGAAAATGAAAAAATTGTCCTGTGTTTGTTTTTTTGGTCCGTTTCAAGGTCTTGTATATCATCGGCAAGTTGAAGATAGGTCCCGAAACCAAAACAGAAATCCGCTTCTTTTCCGGTCAATGTCCCACTGACCAAAAATCCATCCGCCAGGACCGAAGTGCCGCCTTTTTCAAAACTGCAGTCCAGGATATCGACCTCAAAAGGAAGTGTGTGTTCCCTTTGCTGGATCAGGCTTTTGATCTGGGCATTGAATATGGCCAGCATGCTCTGGTAAACACCCGGGAACTTTTCCCTGTCATATTCTGACTCAATCATTTTGATCAAACGCAGAATCTTTTCTCCATTCCGATTCTCGGGAGGATTTTGCTTTCCTTCCAGCCAATCCCTCAATCTGCCGATCAGTCTGAGCTTATCCTCCAGAGACAGTGATACATCATCCAGGTAATTGTCCATGTAAGGATAAATCATGCTGTAGGCAAACAGGGAATCGCAAAATTTTACTTCCAATCCAAGGTACATTTGAAGGGAATTCATGATCCAGGCATTCCTCAAGGCTTGATAAACATTTTCTATCGCAAACTCCGGATCGAACTCTTTGGCTTTCTCGACAAACATCTGGGTAGACCGGACAAAGTCCTCTTGCAACACGATATCCAGAGAGAGTTCGGACATTTCCAGAAACCGGCGGCTGAATTCTCTGACTTCGGCCACAAAATCGGCCATCCAGGCTTTTTGCTTGTCTTTGACAGCGGGATATTCATCGACCTTTGCAGAGGCTTCATCGACGAACCGGAACAATTCTTTTTCGATGGCTTTCTGCTGCTTTTCCGGATAAATTTTCCCCATCTCGGGAGGAGCGGATGAGGCCTCTCCCCAAATCCGGAGGTATTCTCTCTTGTATCTTGCGATATTCCCTTCGAGCCTTCCGACCTTTTGGGAAAAGGGAAGCGGAACGGTCAAATCTTTTCTCATCCTCTTTTAATAAAGGGCCCATTTAAAAATACGAAGAAAGCTCCATTCTGGATTATTTTTTCTTTCCAATTTTTTCCGACAAACTAAAACACAAAGCCCGAATAGCATGATTCCTCTCTTGTTCGGAACTCCTTTGTTGAAAATCATAGATGCTCGGTCAGGATTTTGATCCCGATAAAAATCAGGATAAGACCTCCGAACAACTCAGCCCTTTTGCCGGCAACCCTGCCGATCGTGGCTCCTAACCTTGTTCCTACAAAAGTCATCGCAAAGGCTACTGCTCCGATGATGATGGAGGGATACAGGATCTTCTGTTGGATAGCGGCAAAACTCAAGCCCACGGCAAAGGCATCGATGCTGGTGGCAACCGAAAGCAAAATCAGGGTTACACCTTTGGTCGGATCACCCGGTACTTTTTTTACCGCCTTCCTGTTGCGGAAGGACTCCGCCACCATTTTTCCTCCGATCAAGAGAAGTAATCCGAACGCCACCCAATGATCCAGATCTCGGATATACTCAAGAAATCCCTGGCCTGCCCACCATCCGACGAGGGGCATCAGGGATTGGAAAAATCCGAAAAAAATGGCCAAACGAAAACTCTGGGTTCTTTTTAGTCCCCCCGGGAGCACGCTGAGCCCGATCGATACGGCAAAAGTATCCATGGCCAGTGCCAGAGCGACGGGAATAACGAGAAAAAGGTTCATCAGGAATTCTGTTCCAAATACGCCAGAGCAATAGCGGTCATTAAAAGCGTTGCCTGGGGAAGAGCTTTTTCGTCAATATCGAACGCCGGATGGTGATGGGGATATGCCATCCCGTCTCCCATGCCAAAAAACATAAAGGCCCCGGGAACTTCCCGGAGAAAATAGGCAAAATCTTCGCCACCCATGACAGGGCTGATTTCTTGCACCCTCCCCTCTCCAAAAAGGCTTTCGGCGGTCCGGCCCACAAAATCTACCATGCTCTCATCGTTGACAACAGGGGGATAGCCCTTTTCGTACTGAAATTCAGCCGTGGCCCCGAAGGCAGCGCAAGTGGCATCGGTTAACTCCTTCAATCGATTCTCGGACAGTTCTTGCACATCGGTGTCAAAACTCCGTACCGTACCCGTCATAACCACTTCCTCGGGAATGATGTTGTAAATCGTGCCCCCCTCGATGGTTCCGAAGGAAACAACGACAGGCTTCAAGGGGTCCACATTCCGGCTGGCGATGCTCTGGATATTCACGACCAGATGAGAAGCCACCAGGATAGGATCCACGGTTTGATGGGGCATGGAACCATGCCCTCCTTTTCCCTGGATGCGGATCGTGAATTTATCCGGCTGGGCCATCATGGCCCCCCTCACTAGCCCCACGATACCCGTGGCAAGAGGCTGCCAGAGGTGGAGCCCGAAGATAGCATCCACGCCATCCAAAGCGCCCTCTTCTATCATGCCCTTTGCCCCTCCAGGAATCCTCTCCTCGGAAGGCTGGAACAGGAAAACCACATCGCCTTGCAAGTCTTTTTTTTTCCGACAGAGAAGCTCGATCGCTCCCATCAGGATCGCCATGTGCCCGTCATGGCCACAAGCATGGGTCGCTCCAGGATTTTCAGACAAATACTCTTTTTCCCCGCTTTCCTTTAGAGGGAGGGCATCGATATCGGCCCGCAAGGCAACGGTTTTCCCCCCGGGTTTTCCCTTCAGCACACCCCGAAGCCCTGTTTTAGCCATGACCTGGACAGGGATGCCATGATCCTCCAGGAATTTTCGTAAAACCGAAGACGTCCAGTGCTCTTCGAAAGCGGTTTCAGGATGTCGATGAAAATCCCGCCGCCAGGCGACCAACTGGCTGGACAGTTTTTCCGTCTCTTTTTTGAGTTCATCCCACATGACTGTCCTCCGATCCAAGTTTTTTCACGCTCGTTGGTTTTGTGCTCAGACTGACCACCAAGGTCACAACGCTGTTTATGGCCAATCCCACAAATCCGGCATTCATGCCGAGGAACGGGTCACGACCGCTGGCGATGAGCCCCACCACGATAGCGATCCCCACGACCAGGCCGCTGAAAACCCCTGTTTTGGTAACCCGCCTCCAAAACAGCCCCAGAACGACTCCCGGAAAAAACTGGCACACGCCGTCATACCCGAAGATCAGCAGATTGACCAACTCCTCCGGAAAGGCCATCGCAAATACCAGCGCGATGGTCGTTATAACGAGCACCAGAAACCGGGAAAGCCTCATCACAGTCTCTTCGCTGGCTTTAGGACGAAATCCAGCCTTGTAAACATTCTTTGCCAACAGGGTCGAAGCGAACAACACGAGGATCGACGCGGGGACCATGGCCGTTACAGCACCGGCAGCTCCGACAAATCCCATAAACCAGGAAGGATAGGTCCTGTTGACCAGTTCCAGAAAGGCCATGTCTCCGTTGGCCAAGCCGGGGATGACCAGTAGAGCCGTGAATCCCACCATGAAAATGAGAACGATAGGGATCTGGTAGAGGGGCATGATGATGGCGTTTCTTTTGATGATGTTGGCGCTTTTGGCAGAAAAGACCGAGCCGAACACATGGGGCCACATGTAGAATCCCAGCCCGGTCAGAAGCAGCGTGGACATCACCCAAATAACACCCATATGGGATGTTGACCCAGGAAGAACCAGGTATTGAGGTTTTTGTTCGATCAGGGTACGGAACATGTTGCCGAATCCGCCGAAATATATCATCGGCACACCGATCCCGACTACGAGCACGGCCACGATCATCATGATGTCCTTGACGATAGAAACCCAAGCGGTTCCCCTTATCCCGCTGGTGTACACGAAAATACAGGTCAACACAAAAGAAATGGCGATGGCCAGGCGGGAGGAGATGGCCTGGTTGCTGGCCACTTCCACGATCAATCCCAATCCTGTCAGCTGAAGCTGTAAATACGGAATAATGGAAAAAACACCGATCAGGGCCACGAAGATCCCCAGGGCCCGGCTGTCATACCGATTGACGAAATAATCGGGCTGGGTGTGCAGTCCGTATTTTTTGCCTACCTTCCACAGAGCGGGAAGAATAAAAAAGGACAGGGTGTAGGCGAGAGCACCGTAGGACAAGATATAGAATGTGGGCGCCCCTTTGGAATATGCCCATCCGCTGGCCCCGAGAAAGGTGAACGTCGTGTAGATCTCCCCGGCCATCAATAACCAGATGATGACAATCCCGAACCGCCGGCCTCCCACTGTCCAGTTCTCCAGATTCATTTTGACATGCCGGCCAGCATAGATGCCCAACAGGGCAGAGAACAGGATGGTGCCCAAAATGATAACGATCGCCGCGTTCACCGGTCTTCCCCTTCCTCGGGCGGGTTGTATTTTTTCTCCAGCTTGTAAGCCAAGGCAAGAATAACCGGCGTTAGCACAACCCAGGCCAATAACCAGAACAACAAAAAGGGCAAACCCAGGATGATCGGTTCGATCCGGTTGACCAGCGGAAGAGCAAAAACCATGGTGACAAACGGGATTGCCCCGAGGATCAGAGCGATTCTCGTCCCTTTTTTCATCCCGACCTCCTCAAGGCTTGCCATTATACCAAATTAAGTCGATGCCGTCTTTTTGTCATTTTGTTTTGTGATTTTTTCATCCACAAAAACGATTCTCAAATTCCTTGCTCCACATTAACAAAATCAGCATGTTGCAAGCCTAAGGAGAGCGAAACAACGGCAAGGCGTGAAATCGGTCCAAAGCAAGCTCGTAAAATTCAAACTTGAAGACAACAGACGCAATATGGTATAGAATATAAAATTCTGCTGAACGCATTTGAATGGATATAAAAAAATACTTATACAAACAATCCCTCTGAGGCTTTGTTGAAAAGCCGCATTTTGGAGCCTGGTTCTTGTGCGCTTCTCGGCTGGACGCTCTCATCAAAATACAGCAGATGATCGGCCAACTGGATAGTCCGATTCAAAGCCTCCTCGATCTTAAAAAAGGGGTCTACGAAACACTGGAAAAAGCTTCCGGATTGGCAAAGGAGCAATAGGATGAGCAAACGACGGATATTAGTTGGCTTGATAATAGTCGCGTCTTTGCTGGTTGTCGTCATTTCCGTAACAGTCATAAAATTTAAAACAGCGGAGGAGAATGTTGAGATGGGCACTGACGTGGCTGTCCACGTCGGAAAGGTCATTCGCGCAACGCTCCACCGCTATGTCACGGCTTACGGGACAGTGGAGCCGGAGCCGGCCTCAGATGGAAAACCGCCGGCCGCAGCAATCATCGGTTCGCCCATAAGCGGTATCCTTGTCCAGATTAATTGCACCGAAGGCCGCCAGGTTTCGCAAGGGGATATATTATTCCGCCTGGACAGCCGCGTCGCCGAAGTCGCCCTCCTCGAAGCTCAAAAAAAACTGAAATTTGCCGAACAGACCTATGATCGCCAGAAAAAACTTCTCGATGGCGATGGAACATCCCTGAAATCTTTTCAAGAGGCAGAAAGTCAATTCAATACCGCCCGGAGCGAGCTGTCTGCTGCTCAAACTCAGCTTTCCCTTCTTCAGATCGCGGCTCCTCTAACGGGGACGCTAGTCAAGCTCAACGCTGAACTCGGTCAGTCTGTTGAATCGAATGCGACCTTGGCTGAGATAATCGACCTTGACCGCTTGGTAGTGGCCGCCGATGTTCCAAGCCGGGAAGCCTCCTTATTGAAGTTGGGCCAGCCTGTCGAACTGGGCTCGGAGGCTTCCGCCAAAGGCTCTCTGACATTCATCAGCAAAAACATCGATCCTAAGATGGGCACCATCTCGATCCGGACAACCATTCCAACAACGACCGAATTTCATCCTGGTCGTTTTCTTGATATCCGGATCATTTGTGATGAACACAGGGACTGCCTGGCTGTGCCGGAAGAAAGCCTTATAAGCAGCGAAGAGGAAGGCAGCTGGATCATGATCGTTCAGGGTGACGAGGCTGTCCGTATGCCTGTGCAGGACGGCTTCCGCGAACGCGGCCTCGTCGAAGTCACAGGAGAAGGCTTGGCTGAGGGAATGATCATTGTCACAGAAGAAGCCTACAGCCTTCCTTCCGTGACAAAGATCCACATCATCGATCAATAACATGAATAAAAATCACGTTCTTGGCACATTCGCTACACGTCATGCCCGTTTCATCGCCTTTGTCTGTATTGCGCTATGCCTGGCTGGGATTTATTCGGCATTCAACATCCCATCATCGGTTTTTCCTCAAACAAATTTTCCCCGCGTGGTCATTCTTGTGGACAACGGCGTCATGCCTGCCGACGAAATGATGGCCACGATCACGCGGCCCATCGAAGAAGCGATGAAAGATATTCCCGGAACGGCTACCATCCGATCGTCCACGGGGCGCGGCTCATCCGAGATCAACGTGTTTTTCACCTGGAAGGTGGATATGATCGAGTCCGAGCTCTTCGTGCTCAGCCGCCTGTCCCAGATCCGCAGTACGCTTCCTGCAACAGCCACAACGACGGTCTTCCGGTTGACTTTCTCGGCTTTTCCCATCGTGGGTGTCAGCCTCACCAGCAATAAGCGTAGTATCACCGAACTGTGGGAGATAGCTCGGTACAATCTCAAGCTTCGCTTCCTTCGTATTCCCGGCGTTGCCCGTGTCGACCTGGTTGGCGGCCGCACGCCCGAATTTCATATCGTTGCAGATCCCCTATTATTGAACGCAGCTCATCTCACACTCTCCCAGATCACAGACGCATTGATCGATAACAATTTTGTGGCCTCAGCCGGCATGCATGAAGAAAACCACACTCTTTACTTGACTGTTGTCGATGGGAGAGTTCGCTCGATCCAGGACATTGAAAACTTCGTCGTCAAAACAGAAGATGGACATCCTTTCCGAATCAACGATGTAGCTAAAGTTGTGCGCGGTCCCGAACCGGTTTTCAATATCGTCACCGCCGATGGAGAGGATGCTGTCCTGCTCAACATCCGCAGCCAGCCCGATGGGAGCACGCTGGAAATTGCTGCGGCGCTTAAAAAACAGATAAAAGAATTGAGGAATGAATTGCTTCCCGATTTGAAACTTGCTTTGTTTTATGACCAGTCCGAAATTGTCAAAACATCTGTCGAAGGAGTTTGGGAAGCCATTATTTTCGGTCTTTTTCTGTCCGTATTTGTTCTTTTTTCTTTTTTAAAAAATTGGGGTGCAACGCTCGTTGCGGCTATCGTGATCCCCGTAACTGTGTTGATCACCCTTGTGTCCATGAAAATGACAGGCCTCACATTTAATTTGATGACGCTTGGAGGCATCGCTGCGGCGATCGGCATTGTCATCGACGATGCGATCGTGGTGGTGGAAGCCATCCACACCAAGTTTATATCAGGCTTAAGCCGATTTGATGCTATCCGAGAGGGGATCAGCGAAATCTTCCGGCCGCTGATCGGCTCGACTCTTACTCCCGTCGTCGTTTTTATTCCTTTGGCATTCCTTCTTGGAATCACCGGCGTATTCTTCCGCGCCCTTGCCATAACTATGGTCGTATCGCTGCTGACATCGCTTATCCTGGCGGTCACGCTGACGCCATCGCTGGCAGCCTTGTTCATTCGAATACGCAAAGGAGCCAAACCCAAGCCATTCGCTGAACAAGGCGGCTTTTTGCTCCGCCGTTTGATCCGGATTTACGAAATGGCTGTTCGCCCTGCACTCCGGCATCGCTGGCTCACTATGGGCGTCTGCGGCCTTGTGTTTTTAACAGGAGTTTTGATCTATAGCCGGCTCGACAGTGAATTTCTTCCCCCGATGGATGAGGGCGGATTCGTGATCGATTATTTCACTCCGCCGGGGACAAGTCTCTCGGAAACGGATCGCCAGCTCTTGCAGGCGGAGAAGATTTTGAGATCGATTCCAGAAGTCGAAAGCTATTCACGCCGCACAGGAGCCAGGCTTGCCCTAGCTATTGCCGAACCTAACACCGGCGATTTTCTTGTCAAGCTGAAAACCCGCCGCAAACGTAAAACCGAAGATGTGATCTCCGAATTACGAAGGAGATTCAACACGGAACTGCCCGGCTTGAATTGGGAATTCCCCGGGATTCTGAGCGACCTGATCGGAGACCTGATGTGGGCGCCTCAACCCATCGAAGTGAAGCTTTTTTCGACCGACACGGAATGGCTCAAGAAAAAAGCACCCGAGGTTGAAGCCCAGTTGAAAAAAACCCAAGGCGTCGTGGACACGTTTGACGGGTTGGTTTATACCGGACCGACCATCAGCTTCCACGTGCGTACAGTTGATGCACAACGATTCGGACTAACGGTTAATGATATTGCCCAGACACTCAACACAGCCATGCTGGGTCAGACGGCTTCTTGGGTTCTCGAAGGAGATCGAGTGGTGGATATCAGGGTGAAAGTTGACCCCGGACGACTCGATCGACTGGCCAGACTCAGGGAACTGTCTTTACGGACCCCAGAAGGCTCGCTCATTAAGTTGTCGCAAGTGGCGGATGTTGTCGAGGAACCGGGGAAGCTCGAACTCAGGCGTGAAGACCAGCGGCAGGACGTCGCCATAACCGCACGCCTCGAAGGCCGCGATATGGGAAGCGCTATGCGCGAGATCAGCGACATACTGAGCAAGGATAAATCCATTCCCCCGGGAACAATCGAATACGGAGGGCTCTACGAGCAGCAACAGGAATCTTTCCGTAACCTCTTGATTGTACTGCTTATGGCGATCTTTCTGGTCTTCACTGTGTTGCTGCTTGAATTCGGTTCCTTTTACGAACCCGTATCTATCGTTTTTGGCTCGTTACTGGCTATGTTCGGAACAATCCTGGCCCTGCGGCTAACGGGAACGTCACTCAACGTGGTTTCTTTTCTCGGAGCGATCATCGGTGTCGGGATTGTGGCCAAAAATGGAATTTTGATGCTGGATTTCGTCAAGGTCTTGCGTTCCGAAAAGTTCTCATTGGAGGAAGCTCTGGTGCAATCGGGCCGACGCCGATTGCGTCCTGTTTTGATGACATCCATGACGACAGTCATCGGAATGTTGCCTCTGGCCTATGGTATCGGCTCAGGGGCAGATATGCTGAAACCTCTGGCTATCGCTGTTATCGGAGCTCTCTTCATATCGGTCTTCCTCTCACTCATAGCTACGCCGACGGTTTATTTCCTCCTCGTGCACCTATTCAGGAAAACAAAAGACTGATATGGTGAAACCGGACTCCAAGAGAAAAGAATCCGCTCCTTCTATGGCGATAGTGCGGCTTATTTCAGGAATTCTAGCACCATGAACGTGCCAGGAATGACAGGGGACCTGGGCCGCGGCCGCTCCTTGGTGGGCTCCGGGGCCTGACCGAATTCCGCCGTCACGACGAAGACATGGTGCGTTTTGGGATCAAGTTCCATGGTTCGGGCACCACGGGCCGTCGGGACAGTTTCGACAACCGTGTACTTGTCCGGCGATTCTTGCTTGACCACGGTCAAGGTTCCCTCGCCATTCGAAGCGAAGACCAATCCGGTCTCGGGATCATAACGAACAGCGTCAGGACCGTGGCCGATCGGGACCGTCGCGATGACTTTTCCATTGACGAAATCCGAAACGACCAAAACCTCGTCGCAGACGCTGAATAGACGCTTGCCCTTGAGGTCGATGGCCAGCCCGCTCGGACCTTCACCGGGCGCGATCGACCATCGTTTCTTGACCTCGAGAGACTTCGCGTCGAAAGCGACGATTTCGCTCGTGTCCTCATTGTTAACGAAGATCGTGCCCTTGCCGTCCGTGACGGCGAATTCAGGCTTGCCGCCGATATCGACCGTCCCGACGACTTTGTTCGTAGCGGCATCGATGGCCGTCGCGTTCGCCGTTCGGCCGTTGAACGTGAAGACTCGGTCCGAGAAAGAGTCGTACATGATGGAGTCGGGATTCTCGCCCGATGATGGAACCTCTTCCAGGACCTTGTGAGTCTTGAGGTCAAAGATGGAAACGGAGTTGCCCCGCCCGTTGGATACATATCCTCGGTTTCTTTCTGGAGCGAAGGCCACCCCATGAGCACCCTGGAGATCAGAGATAGGCTCCCCCTTGACGCCGGTGTCGATATTCAGAATCTCGACAGCGTTGCCGTGTGTCACGTAGAGGAGGCGTGTTTGACCGTCCAGCGCCATGTAATCCCATCCGCCCTCACCGCCAAGCACATGCTTCTTGAGCAGATGATAGCCGCCCGGATTTTGCGCCTGAGCGACCGCAAAACTCAACAGCGCCATTGTCCAAAGGAAGAGCAGACCGATACGAAAAGCTTTCATTTCAATTGCACCTCTTTTTGTATTCTACTCTCCCGTTCAGTACCGCGCAATAGCCGGAGCGAAGGTCATAAGCCTGTGGCCAGATCAACGCTTTCGACCTCGTAGCACATCACGTCTTTTTGAAAGCGTTGAGGAAGGCGCCAGGGAGGATTCTTCTCCAGCGGGGGGATGACTGGTTCTCACTTTAGGAAAACCATTGTATAATAGGTGTTTTCAAATAAAGAAAACATGGAATTGACACGATGAAACAAGTCATCGCCCTCAGGGGCGTCCGGGTCCACAACTTAAAAAACATCGACCTGGATATACCCATGGATAAATTGATCATCGTCACCGGGGTGTCAGGGTCTGGCAAATCTTCACTAGCCTTCGATACCCTTTACGCCGAGGGACAACGACGGTACATCGAGTCCCTATCCTCCTATGCCCGACAATTCCTGGAGAGGATGGAAAAACCTGAGGCTGAACGCATCGAAGGCATCCCTCCCGCGATCGCCATTCAACAAAAAGCCGTCACCAAAAATCCCCGCTCCACCGTGGCCACGGTGACGGAAATTTACGATTTTTTGCGTGTCCTTTTTGCCCGGATCGGGGTGGTTCACTGCCAGAAATGCGGCCAACCTGTCCAGAGGGACACGATCGATGCCATCGTGGAAAAATTGCACACGTTGCCTCTTCAAACCAAGATCTGGATCTCCTTCCCCTGGCCCCTTAAAAAAGGGCTTGAGGATTTACAGAAGGATGGGTATCACCGGCTCATCCATCGAGGGGAAATCGTTCCCCTGGATTTGGCCAAAGACAAAAAAAGCCAAAACTTGGATGTGCTCGTGGACCGATTGACCCTGGACGAGGAGGAACGGGACCGCCTTGTCGACTCCTTGGAGATCGGGATGAAAAAGGGAGACGGGAAGGTCAGAGTTCAAACAGAAGAAGGAAAGAAATTCCTTTTCTCTTCGAGACTGGAGTGCAAAAAATGCGATATCCTTTACGAAGAGCCTTTTCCCAACCTCTTCTCCTTCAATAGCCCCCAGGGTGCCTGCCCCCAATGCCACGGATTCGGGGACCTGGCGGTCCTGGACGAAGACAAGGTCATTCCCGACAAGGACAAATCGCTCGAGGAAGGAGCTGTGGAGCCCTGGACAAAACCCGTATCCCGCAGGAGGATGAGAAGGCTGATCGCAGAGGCCCAGGAACTGGGAATCCCCACCGATGTTCCCTTCCAGGATCTTAAAAAAAAATGGAAGGCGCTGATCATCGAAGGAGGCCCCGGAATTCACAGCGTCCAGGATTTTTTCGACAGGCTCCAGAGGAAAAAATACAAGGTGCAGGTGAGGGTTTTTCTCGCCCGCTACAGAAAATATGTCCCCTGCCCGGATTGCCACCAGATGCGGCTCAACCCCCAGGCCTTGAGTGTTAAAATCTTGGGGCTGCATATCGGTGAAGTCGTCCAAAAAACCGTCCGGCATGCCTCGGAGTTTTTCCAGGAGCTGCCCCTTTCTTCCTTCCAAAAACAGGTGGCTGAAAAACTGGTCGCCGAGATCCAGAACAGGCTTAAGTTTTTACTGGAAGTCGGGCTGGATTACATCACACTGGACCGGATGACCTTCACCCTGAGCGGTGGAGAAGCCCAGCGGATCAACCTTGCAGCCGCCTTGAGTGCTTCCCTGGTGGGAACCCTTTTTGTGCTGGACGAACCCAGTATCGGGCTACATGCCCGCGACAACCAGCGGCTGGTCGCCATCCTCAAATCCCTCAAGGAGATCGGGAACACTGTGCTGGTCGTTGAACACGATCCCGATATAATTAAATCCGCCGAATATCTCATCGATCTGGGACCTCGCGCTGGAGAAGCAGGGGGAGAGATCGTGTACTCGGGTCCCATGAAGGATTTTCTGAAATATCCAGGATCTCTCACAGCAGACTATCTGAGAGGGGAAAAAAAGATAAAAATTCCGGATAAAAGACGAAAACCAGAATCTTTTTTGACCATCCAAGATGCTCATAAACACAATCTCCACCATCTCGACATCCAGATCCCCCTGAACATTTTCACCTGCGTCACCGGGGTTTCCGGATCGGGCAAAAGCACCCTCCTGCACGACGTCCTTTATTTGGGTTGGCAGGGAAAATCAACCGATGGTTTCCGTGAAATCGGGGGGGCAGAAAACCTGGACAAAATCCTGATGGTAGACCAGTCCCCTTTGAGCACATCCCCCCGGTCCATTCCTGCCACCTACACCAAAGCCATGGATGATATCCGGGTTCTGTTCAGCCAAACAAGGGAAGCCAGGACCATGGGATACAAGCCTGGCCAATTTTCTTTTAACACCGCAGGGGGACGCTGCGAGGAATGCAAAGGGGCTGGCCAGCTAATTGTGGAGATGCAGTTTCTTTCTGACATCATCCTGACCTGCGAGGCATGCAAAGGACGGAGATTCCAGGATGAAATCCTGGATATTCAATACAAGGGCAAAAACGTCAGCGATGTTTTGGGGATGAGCATCACCCAAGCCTGCGATTTTTTTGCTGAAAACCCCAAGATCCTCAAAAAACTATCCCCGCTTATCGAAGTGGGTCTCGGATATCTCAGACTGGGACAGCCCACCACGACCTTATCCGGCGGGGAGCTCCAGCGGATCAAATTAGCCCACAACCTCGTGCATCAAAGGGCCAAAAAGATCCTTTATCTTTTCGATGAACCCACCATCGGCCTTC
The DNA here is from genome assembly GCA_964538085.1 of uncultured Eubacteriales bacterium. Taxonomy (GTDB): domain Bacteria; phylum Acidobacteriota; class Aminicenantia; order Aminicenantales; family Aminicenantaceae. The sequence goes on from CAZIDF010000004.1 coordinate 64,979, forward strand.
ATCCGGATGACATCTCCGTTCTTCTCCAAACTTTCCAGAAGCTGGTGGACCACGGGCACACCGTCGTTGTCATCGAACACAACATGGATGTGATCAAATGCGCTGACCACATCATCGACCTGGGGCCTGAAGGCGGGGAAAAGGGTGGCCGAGTTGTGGCCAAAGGCACTCCTGAACAGGTCGTACAATCCAAAAAATCCCACACCGCCCGCTTCCTCCGCAAGTACCTCGCATGAGTTGACATAAAAAGGCGGTGGTGATATTGTCTCTTGGGTAAAGCGCGCCTGATGGACACATACGGTTGGATTTCCATCCTTCCCCCTCTTCTGGCCATTTTTCTGGCCATCAAAACCAAACATGTTTACATTTCGCTGGTTTTGGGTATCTGGCTGGGCTGGACCATCATTCACGGGTGGAATCCGTTGGCGGGAATCATCCAGGCGGTCAATGCCCTGGTCGCTGTTTTCCAGGATACGGACAACACACGGGTAGTGCTTTTCAGCGCCCTGATCGGCGCTGTCATCACCTTCACGCAGCGCTCGGGAGGCATGAAGGGATTCGTCAACTGGGTGGTGGGAAAAGGACTGGTCCGTACCCACCGGTCCGCCGGCCTCCTTGCCTGGTTTTTGGGGTTTATCATTTTCATCGAATCCAGCATCTGTGTTCTCGTTTCGGGGGCTGTCTGCCGCCCGATATTCGACAAACTCAAGGTCTCGCGTGAAAAACTGAGCTACATCCTGGACTCCACCTCCGCCCCCAAGTGCATTCTCATCCCGTTGAATGCCTGGGGAGCTTTTGTCATCGGACTTCTGGCAGTTCAGAAGATGGAAAACCCGGTACGGGTACTGGTTTCCTCGATGCCGTTCAATTTTTACGCCATTACCGCTCTGCTTTTAGTGTTGTTCGTGGTCATAACCCAGAAGGACATCGGGCCGATGAAAAAAGCCGAGATTCGGGTGAAAAAAGAAAACAAGCTCCTAAGAGACGGAGCCGAGCCTTTGATCGCAGACGATGTAGTGATGATGGAAGAAAAGCCTGGCGTGACACCCCGGGCGATCAACATGCTGATCCCGGTGATCACGATGGTCGTGGCCATGCCTATCGTCCTGATCATCACCGGCAAGGGAAACCTGATGGAGGGTTCTGGCTCCCTATCCGTCCTCTGGGCCGTTATCCTTGGCTTGATGGCAGGCGCCATAGCCTACAGGGTTCAGGGCATCATGCGGACCAAGGAGATAACGGATATCTTCATGAAGGGAGTGGGGGGTCTGGTTCCCCTGGCGAGCTTGATGATCTTGGCTTTTGCCATCGGAGATACCTGCGATGCTCTGGGCACAGGTCCGTTTGTGGCGCAGGCCGCCAAAGCCGCGCTCAACCCTGGCATCATCCCCACCGTTCTTTTCCTGATCTCCTGTTTCATCGCCTTTTCCACCGGCACGTCCTGGGGAACGTTCGCCATCATGATCCCGATAGCCGTCCCGATCATCCGTATTGTCGGCCTCCATCCGGGCCTGGTAATCGCGGCTGTGCTGGGAGGAGGGGTGTTCGGCGACCACTGTTCTCCGATATCCGACACCACGATCATCTCCTCGATGGCCTCAGCCAGCGACCATATCGACCATGTTCGCACACAACTCCCGTATGCCCTGATCGCGGCCGGCATCTCTTTATTTCTTTTTATCGTGTTCGGGTATGTCTTATCATAAAATAAACAAACCAACGCCCCCGGTCAGCGGGCATTTTTAAGGGATTGGGAGATATGCTCAGCAACCTGGAGAAGGAGGATGCGGCTCTTCTGTATTATAAAAAAGCCTTGAGCCAAAACCGGAAACTGGAAGATGTCCGTAAAAAAATCAAGGCGCTCGAAAAAGAGAGGAAAAAATGAAGGAAACGATCGGCGATCTTTTCCAAAAAGAGACAAAATATTCCCGGGGGAAGCTTTCCGGCCGCCAACTAAACTGGAACAAAAAACCCAAAACCTACAAGCATTATCCGGAAGCTCCCAAAGTCCAGCTGGAAACACCTTCGCACGATGGAGGAGAATCCCTATGGACAGCCATTGCCAAGCGACGGAGCGTCCGGAATTTCAAGGACGCCGCCCTTACGACACAAGATCTTTCCCGACTCCTATGGGCTACCCAGGGCATCACCAGAAGAGACATGGGTTTTGAATTCAGGGTCTGCCCATCGGCAGGTGCCCTGTATCCTGTTGAAACCTATCTTGTCATCAACAATGTGCAAGGGATCGAAACCGGGATTTATCACTTCAACATCCCGGATTTTAGCCTGGAACAACTCCGAAAAGGGGATTTTCGTTTACAGATCGCTCAAGCCGCTCTCGATCAAGATATGGCCTACGCTGCCAATGCCGTTTTTGTGTGGACAGCGCTTTTCGGGAGGGCCAAATGGAAATACGAACAGCGGGCCTACCGGTATGTTTACCTGGATGCGGGACACATCGCCCAGAATCTCGCTTTGGCCGCTGTGGCTCTTAGCTTGGGCACCTGCCAGATCGCCGCCCTGTACGACGAGGAGGTCAACGCTCTCCTCGACATCGACGGAGAAGAAGAGAGCGTTTTGTACATGAGTGTTGTCGGGCATCCCTGGTGAGTTTTGTGTTGAGGAGGAAAAAATGAAAAAAAAGCTTGGGATCTTTATCGGTTTTTCGGTTCTGGCAGTCTTTTTTATCGGTTGCCCTGTCTTTTGACTTCGATGCTGAAACGAATGCGCTTCGGGACCTGAATCTATCTCCGGGTACCTTTTCCCAAGGTGAGTATGCCGCACGCGTGGCCGTTCCCCGCATCCTCGATCTTTTGGACAAATATGAAATCCCGGCCTCGTTTTTTGTTCCGGCGGTTTCAGCTCTGCTCCACAAGGAGGAGATCCAGGCGATCGTATCAAAAAATCACCATGAAATCGGCCTTCACGGCTGGATCCACGAAAGAAATTCCCTCCTCATCGAACAAGAAGAAAGGGAACTGATGCAAAGATCGTTCGACACCCTCAAAACGCTCACGGGCAAAGCGCCGGTGGGAATCCGGACCCCCTCCTGGGATTTCAGCCTTCACACGCTGGCCATCATCAAGGAGTTGGGTCTTCTGTATGACAGCAGCCTGATGGCCGACGACCGCCCCTACGAGATCCTGGAAAAGGGCCAACCCACGGGAGTCGTCGAACTGCCTGTGGAGTGGCTGCTGGATGATTATCCCTATTTCGGCTTTTCACGGTACTCCAGTGATCGCCCCCACATCAAACCCATGGATGTGTTCGCCATCTGGGCCGAGGAATTCGAAAAAGCCTACGAGGAGGGAAGCTTGTTCGTGGTCACCATGCATCCCAAATACATCGGCCACAGAAGCCGGATGGCCATGCTG
>CAZIDF010000004.1:68452-264458 GCA_964538085.1 uncultured Eubacteriales bacterium
CGTGGTCACCATGCATCCCAAATACATCGGCCACAGAAGCCGGATGGCCATGCTGATGTCTGGTTCGCCACGCACGAAGAAATTGCCCGCTACGTGAAGGAGAGGAGTGATTCATCGGAGATGCCGTGATTATTCATTCTTTTCAGGCGGTGTTTCCTTTTCTTTTTCCTTTGTATCTTCCCCGGGCAAAAGTCCCACAATCTGGCGGATCTCCTTATCCAACTGGCTCGCTATCTCTTTGTTTTCTTTCAGGATTTTTTTGACGTTTTCCCGGCCTTGGCCGAGCCTTTCCCCTTTGTAGGAATACCATGTCCCTGTTTTTTCTACAACGCCAGTGTCGACCCCACAGTCGAGCAGGTCTCCTTCAGTGGAAATCCCTTCCCCGAAAATGATGTCGAACTGGGCCTCCCGGAACGGAGGGGCCATCTTGTTTTTGACGATTTTCACCTTAACCCTGTTGCCGATGACCTGCTCCCCATCTTTGAGCGCAGCGATCCGGCGCACATCGACCCGCAGCGAGGCGTAGAACTTCAAGGCCCGTCCGCCTGAGGTCGTTTCCGGGCTTCCGAGGAAAAATCCGATCTTCTGACGGAGTTGATTGACAAAAACAAAGCAAGTTTTGGATCGGCTTACGATCGCGGTAAGCTTTCTCAGGGCCTGGGACATAAGGCGGGCCTGTAGGCCCATATGGGCATCTCCCATCTCCCCTTCCAGTTCCGCTTTGGGCACGAGGGCCGCCACCGAATCCACGATAACGACATCCACAGCGCCGCTGCGCACAAGGACCTCGGCAATTTCCAAGGCCTGTTCTCCATAATCAGGTTGGGAAATTAAAAGATTGTCGATATCCACTCCTATGCTGGCAGCATAAGTCGGGTCGAGCGCATGTTCGGCATCGATAAATGCCGCCTGTCCCCCCTGCTTTTGGGCTTCTGCGATAACATGCAAGGCGAGCGTGGACTTTCCGGTCGCTTCCGGACCAAAGACCTCCACGACCCTTCCCCGGGGAAAGCCGCCTATGCCCAAACTCAGATCGAAAGCGATGGATCCTGTGGGGATGGCCGGTATTTTCATGGCGGCATCCTTCTGGCCGAGCTTCATCACAGAGCCTTTGCCGAACTGTTTTTCAATCTGCAGGACAGCGGCTTCGATCGCTTTATTTCTCGATTCCTGTTTATCTTCGGTATTGTCTTGTTTCATTTCATCCTCCTGGACTTACTTTCCTGAACCATTCATAAAAAATGCCGACGCATTTTTTTCTTCAACAATTTCAGAAGGTTATCCTGACATTGCTGGTAAAACATTACAATATAAAACTCCTCTAAATGCAAGGGCGGGGCGGGTTGGCATCGGCATTTTTTACCCTTCGGGCAAGCTGATCTCACCACATCGGCTTCGTTGTAGCCCATTCGCGGTATACAAATACAGCTTCATGGGCCATTGCCTTACCGTTGCAGCAATCTCAACTCGTGAATTCTTCAGGTAACAATCTAGTAAACCACGTTTTTTTTATTTTAAGGCCAAAAAAGCAGCCTCCATGTCTTTCATTAACCGTTTTAGGAGCTGTAGTCGTAAAATCCCTTCCCTGACTTGCGCCCTAAGTATCCGGCATCCACCATCTTCCGCAGCAAAGGACAGGGCCTGTACTTGGAATCCTTGAAACCATCGTACAGCACTTCCATGATATGCAGACAAACATCCAACCCAATCAGGTCGGCCAGGGCCAGGGGTCCCATCGGGTGGTTCATCCCCAGCTTCATAACGGTGTCGATCGCGTCCACGCTTCCCACCCCTTCCATATGAGCATACACGGCTTCGTTGATCATGGGCAAAAGAATACGGTTGGCGATAAACCCCGGGTAATCATTGGCTTCCACCGGAACCTTGCCCAGGGCTTCAGTCAAGGATTTCACAATATCAAACGTGTCCTGGTCGGTGGCGATGCCCTTGATCAACTCCACTAATGCCATCAAAGGCACTGGATTCATGAAGTGCATCCCCATAAACTGGGCCGGGCGGCTTGTCTGGGCTGCCAGGCGTGTGATGGATATTGAGGACGTGTTGGAGGTCAAAATAATAGCGGGGGGGAGAACTTTATCTAGTTTTTTCAACACGCTGGCCTTAACTTCGAAGTCTTCGAACACCGCCTCCACGGCAAAATCCACATCCTTGAAATTCGCTAAATCCGTCGTCGTCTGAATTCGGCCTAAGATTGCCCCTTTTTCACCCTCTATCTTCCCTTTCTCGATGAGTTTGGACAGGCTTTTGTCCAAACGTACGAGAGATTTTTTCAGGAAATCCTCTTCTACATCATGGAGAAGAACATCGAAACCCGCTGTTGCGGCCACCTGGGTAATGCCTGTTCCCATGGTTCCGGCACCGATAACGCCAATCTTTTTGATCTCCATCGTTCCTCCCTAGTCCATCACTTCGATTGCCATGGCCACTGCATCTCCTCCCCCCAAACAGAGGGAGGCCACACCCTTTTTCAAACCCCGGTGCCTCAAAGCATATATCAAAGTCGTCAGGATCCGGGCTCCTGTGGCACCGATAGGATGACCCAAGGCGACAGCACCTCCGTGCACGTTGACCTTTTCCCTGTCCAGCCCAAGATCTTTGATCAACACCACGAGCTGGGACGAAAAGGCTTCGTTGATCTCGAACAGATCCACATCGGCGATCGTCCATCCCACATTGGCCAAAAGTTTCTCGATGGCCTTTTTGGGCGCGTACATGACCAATTTCGGCTCGAGAGCATTGGATGTGACCGCAAGGATCCGTGCCATCGGGGCCAATCCTTTCTCCTTGACTGCATCGGCCGAAGCCACCACCAAAGCAGCGGCCCCATCATTTATACTAGACGCATTTCCCGCCGTGACTGTCCCATCTTTTTGAAAAACAGGGCGAAGTTGGGCCAATTTTTCGATATTGGCGTCCTTCCTAGGCCCTTCGTCCACGGAAAACAGGATGGGATCCTTCTTCCTCTGCGGAACCTCGACAGGCACGATCTCCTCTTCCAGATACCCGTTTTCGATGGCATGGATGGCCTTCTGGTGGCTGCTCACGGCATAAGCGTCCTGTTCATCCCGGGTGGCGCCGAATTTCTCTGCCACAACTTCTCCGGTCATTCCCATGTGCTGGTTGTCGAAAGCACACCAGAGTCCATCAAAGATCATGGCATCCTTCATCTGAACATCGCCCATTTTAACACCGTTCCTCATACCCCAAACCAAGTGGGGTGCTTGACTCATGCTTTCCATCCCTCCGGCGACAACGATCTCGTTCTCTTCCAGCCAGATGGACTGGGCGGCCAGATGCACGGCCTTCAAGCCAGAACCACAAACCTTGTTCACCGCGAAGCTGTTCACCGTGGGGGGGATGCCCCCTTTCATCATAGCTTGCTTGGCAGGCGCCTGCCCCACTCCAGCTGAGACCACATTCCCCATGATGACTTCATCGACATTTTCTCCTGTAATACCCGCTCGTTTTAGCGCTTCCTTGATGGCGATACCCCCCAATTCAGGGGCTTTAAAATCCTTGATTGTCCCGAGAAAACTGCCGATGGGTGTCCGGGCCGCACCGACGATAAAAACATCTCTTAATTCACACATGTATTATTCCTCTCCTAATGGATTGATATCGAGACTCCATTATTTATCACAATTGAAAAACACTGTAAACCAAACTTATGAAAGACCGGTTATTTTATTGTCCTCGGCAACATCGATCTTCTCAGCCGAAGGTATTTTGGGCAAACCCGGCATGGTCATGATGTCTCCGCAGTAGACCACCACAAAACCCGCGCCGGCGCTCAAGGAGGCATCCGTGACGATGAGGGTGAAATCCCTAGGCCTGCCTAGGGCTTCATCGTCACCTGAAAGGGAATACTGGGTCTTTGCGATGCATACAGGAAGATTCCCGAATCCCAATTTTTCAATTCTATGGATCTTCCTTCTTATTTTTCCTTCCATGGCCACGTTCGACGCCCCATAAATTTTCTTGGCGACCGCCTCTATTTTATCGATAAGGGGGATGTCCAGCTCATACAGAAACTGGAATGTGTTTTGGTCCTCCTCGATGGCTCTGAGGATCTCATTGGCAAGCTCTTCTCCACCTTCACCACCTCTGGCATACACTTCTGAAAGTGCTGCTCTTGCCCCGTTATCCTGGCAGAGCTTTTTGACTTTTTCGATCTCTGCCGGCGTATCGGAAGGAAACCTGTTTATGGCCACTACAAAAGGAACGCCGAAGGTTTGCATGTTTTCCATATGTTTAGTTAGGTTTTCAAAACCCTTTTCTACTGCATCAATGTGTTCCTGGTTGATTTCTTCTAGTTTGACACCTCCATGGAACTTCAGCGCTCGGATGGTCGCCACCAGCACACAGGCATCGGGAGGAGGCACATGCCCTGTTCTGACCACGATGTCGAAAAACTTCTCTGCCCCCAAGTCCGAACCGAATCCCGATTCCGTTATCACGAAATCTGATAGTCCGAGAGCCAATCGGGTGGCTATAATCGAATTAGTCCCATGCGCGATGTTGGCGAACGGCCCGCCATGGATCAGGGCGGGGGTTCCCTCCAAGGTCTGCACAAGATTGGGTTTGATAGCATCTTTCAGCAGGGCTGTCATGGCGCCTTGGGCCCTGATAGAACGGGCGAACATAGGTTGTCCATCGGGTGAATATCCTATCAATATATTCCCCAGCCTTTCCTTGAGCTCCGCTAATCCTTCTGAGAGGCAAAATATAGCCATAACCTCAGAGGCTGCAGTGATGTCGAACCCGGTTTCCCGGGCGATTCCCCGCAATGGGCCGCCGATCCCGACCACGATGTCCCGTAGCACACGGTCATCCATATCCATGACTCGTTTCCAGGTCACACGCCGGCAATCCAAAAGCCCGCACGATCCGTCGAAATGAAGCCGGTTATCGACCATGGCAGCCAAAAGATTGTGCGCAGAGGTGATAGCATGGATATCTCCTGTAAAATGGAGATTTATCTCCTCGCTGGGCACCACCTGGGCGAATCCTCCACCGGTGGCACCCCCTTTCATCCCAAAAACAGGCCCGAGAGAAGGTTCTCTCAGTGCCACGGTCGTTTTTTTTCCCAAACGGTTCATGGCATCAGCCAGTCCGATAGACGTTGTGGTTTTCCCTTCACCAGCAGGTGTCGGGCTCATGGCTGTGGCCATGATCAATTTCCCCCTTTTTCCGCTTTCAGGCAATATGTTATCCAGGGATATCTTAGCCTTGTATTTCCCGAATTTTTCCAACGAATCAGGATCCAATCCCAATTTTTCGGCTATTTCCTCTATCGGTTTCATTCCAGCTTTTTCCGCAATTTCTCTCTCATCCAACATATCTGACCTCCTCCCTAAGAGTTTACCTTCCACCCAAACTTTTGACAATTCTTTTCTTTTTATTCCGATCCGCGCCACATTGAAGTCAGGCAATCTGATGAGGAAGGCACTCGGGGAGACGAGCGGGCATGAAAGCAAGCTTTACTGGCAGGTAGGGAGAGCGAGCCGAGGAATAAGTGAATTTTCCTCGCTGGGGAAAATACACGGCCTGACGTTTCAGTTTGCCTGACTGGCACTAAATCCTTCTTTTGAGATCTTGGAAGAGAAACTCATAATCCTCGATAAGCCCGCGGTCGGCAAAGCTGAAATATTGATTATTCCCGATGATGATGTGATCCAGCACCTTCAGCTGCATGGTGCTCGCGGCAAACACCAGCTCTTTGGTGATCTCCCGGTCGCTTTCGGACGGCTCGGGATCGCCCGAGGGATGATTATGGACAAAAATGACGGCAGACGCGTTGTATCTTAGGGCATTTTTCAGAATCTCCCGAGGATAGACCGCGCTGGTGTCCACTGTGCCCTCGAAAAAAGTGTCCTCTTCGATGATCCGGTTTTTTGCATCCAAAAATATAGCTTTGAACTTTTCTTTTTTGGCGTCCCGCAAGGAATGGTACAGATAGTCGAAGACCTCCCGGGAGGAATGGCAAACCGGTCGGCTCATCATCTTTTCCCGGAGGAATCGCCGGGACACTTCTTGAACGAGCCGTATGCCGAAGATGTTCTTCGGGCCCAGTCCATCGATCTCCTGGAGCTCATCTTCACTGGCTTCGAGCACACGTCTCAACATCTTGAATTTGCCCATGGCCTGCTTGGCCAGCCTTTTGCAATCCCGCCGGGGGGTTCCCAGAGTAAGCAACAACTCAACGACCTCATAGTCCAAAAATCCATGAAGACCTCCTTTCAGAAACCGTTTCAGCAATCTCTGTCGGTGTCCCTGCGTTCGATCCTTTTGGTTATAAAGCTCCTTCAAGGGCGGTCTCCTGTCCGCACTATACACAGGACGATGGGACCGAAGAAAATGTCACACAAAAAAGATCTAAAAAGAAAATTTAAAAAAAAGGAGGGCTTAGTTTTTTCTGGTTGAATAAAATCGGAGTCCATACAACCTGTCGACCTCTTTAATTTTCAGCCGGAGGAAAAAGACGATCACAAACACGGAAATCCACATCCAAACGGCAAAAACCCAAATGCCTGTTTTTTCTCTCGCGTCCCGAGGAGCCGCAACGATTTTTTCAGGTTTATCTTTATCTTGAAGATCCTTCGTCACCGCTGGCTTTGCATCCAGCTGGGCAAGGCAAAAAGGAGAGCTGATCCATGCCAAAAGGAGAAGAAAAAGGAGGGCAACGAGGAAAAAAGAAGGCCTTTTTTTGATCACAGCAAACTCCAGACAGACATAACGAGGGCATACAGGATAAAAACATAGGCGAGAATAGTGATGACTTTCCCCTTGGTTCCGGCCGGTTTGGTGTCGAAAAACGGGAGAAAAAAGAACAGAACAATGGCTAAAACCATCAGCAGAACAGCCAACGTCTCTCCGCTCACAAAAAGCACGTGGGCAGGAAAGATCTTCAGGGTCTGGAAAAGGAAAAGAAAATACCACTCCGGTTTTATTCCCTCCGGAGCCGGGGCCATCACATCGGCCGCTTTTTCCAGGGAAGGCGGGAAAAATATGGCGATAGAAAATAGGATCCCGACAAGCAAAAACCAGACGATCATCTCACGAAAGACAAAATTCGGCCAGAAAGGAATTTCTTTCACCTTTTCCTGTTTGCCTTCCACATCGAGAGGAAGGCTCATCCCAAGTTTCTGAACCAAGTAAATATGGATCGCCAACAGGATGAAAATAAAAACAGGAAGCATGCAGACATGGATACCGAAAAACCGGGTCAGGGTATCTCCGGTCACATCTTCCCCTCCGCGCAACAAGTTGGTCACCCAAGCTCCCACCACAGGAATGGCTCTGGGAATGTCCGTCCCCACTTTGGTGGCAGAAAAGGACAGGTCATCCCAGGGGAGCAGGTATCCCGTGAACCCGAAAAACAGGGATATGAAAAGTAGCAAAACACCGCTCATCCAGGTCAATTCTCTGGGACTTCTGTAGGACTTGGCAATCCAGATGCTCAGCAGGTGGACAAACACAAAAACGATCATGAAGGAGGCAGACCAGCTATGCACAGACCGAATGATCCATCCAAGGGGAATCTCTGTCATGATCCGCCCGACACTCTCGTTGGCCATCTCCAGGGTGGGCTTGTAATACAGGACCAGCATGAATCCGGTGACGATCTGGATGGCAAAAAACAATAGAATGGCGCTGCCCGTGTAATACCATACGGTATGCTTGTGCAAAGGGACGCTCTTTTTGGTCATAAAATCTGTGATCCCGGACAGTCCGAACCGTTCATCCAGCCAGGCCTGGATTCCCTTTTTCATGAAGCTTCCTCCGGGCTCTCTTTTTTGACGATCATCTCTTCTCCTGCGATGACAAGGGTAAGTCTCCTGAGAGGTGCGGGTGGAGGGCCACCGATATTGATCCCGTTTTCATCGTACCAACCATCGTGGCAGGCGCAAAAAAACTTCCTCTGTTCGTTTATGTAAGACACGTTGCAATCCAGGTGAGTACAAACGCCGACAAAGGCAATATATATGCCGTTATCGTTTTTTTTCATAAGGCCCAGTTTACTTCCCCAAGCAAAGTTTTTTACCGAATTGGGGGGCATATCTTGGTAATCTGCAAGAGGGAGGATCACCTCGTCCGGTTCCTTGTAAGGGGGAAAGATAAATTTCACGATCGGATAGACCAGGGAAGCTAAAAAAGCTCCCACCCATCCTCCTATCAGGCCGCTCAAAAATTGACGCCGAGTAAAAAGCGAATATCTTAATTTCATCTTCCCAACCGAAAAAGCCGTTTGATTTTTTCCACCACCAGTTTTCTTCTCAGGGCCTCGATGCCATCGGCCGGTCGTACATCCTTGGGGCAAGCCTCGTTGCAGGCAAAAACAGTATCACACCCCCACACTCCTCCCTCGGTGTTCACGCGGGACCAGTTGGCAAACGGCCTGATGTCTCTGGGATCCCTGACAAAGCGATAGAGTTTGGCCAAGGCGGCTGGCCCCAGATATCTCTCATCTCTCGAGGCCACCGGGCAGGCGGCATAGCAGGATCCGCACATCACACAGTTGACGAACTGGAATATCCGATCCATATCTTTGTCATCCACCAGATGGCCTTTTGAAGATTCGATGTTTTCGCCGTGGAGATAGGGCTCGATCTTATGGAGCGCTTTCCAGAACGGGTCCATATCGACCACCAGATCCTTCTGGATCTCCAGGTTAGGTAAGGGTTCGATCACGACCAGAGAATTCTTCAGCGATTCCAGGTTGGTGCGACACGCCAGGTCAAAATTCCCATTGATAACCATTGCACAGGAGCCGCATATGGCCTCCCGGCAGCTGTACCTGAGGGAAATTGCCCCATCCTGTTCGTTCCGGATGTCCATCAGTGCATCGAGCACAGACTTTTTTCCCTCGCTTTCGTAGGAAAAATCTTGGAAATAGGGGCTTCCGTCCTTTTGGGGATCGAATCTCAAAATACGAAAGATGTAATCCATTTTCTGTTTAATACTTCCTTTCCTTGGGCTCGTATTTGTCGATTTTGACATCCTTGTAGCTTATCTTGGGGCGGCCTTGCTCACAGGTTACCAACGTGTGTTTCAGCCATTCTTTATCATTCCGGGAGGGAAAATCCGTCCGGAAATGAGACCCCCGTGTTTCATCCCTGTTCAAACCCCCAAGGGTGATCACCTCGGCCAAGTCCAGCATGGATCCGAACTCGATGATGTTCACCAGCTCTTGACTGTACCGGAGGCAATCGCCCGATATGTAGGCTTCTTTGTAATCATCCCTTGTCATCGCGATCTCTTGCAGGGCATCAGCCAGTTCCTTTTTGTTTCTGAAGATGCCGACTCTATCGCTCATGATGTTTTTCAAACGATCCAATAAACGATGGACCTTTATCCCCGAATCCCGGCTCTGCCATGCGGCGATCTTGTTTTTCAGTTTCAAACATTCATCCAGGAGGAGTTTTTCAGTCCTTTTGCTCCCGCTTAAATTCTTCGTTCTCCTGGACGCTTCCTCGCCGGCGACTTTGCCGAAAACCACCGTATCCAGAAGAGAATTTCCACCCAACCGGTTGGCCCCGTGCACGCTTACACAGGCACACTCGCCCGCTGCAAAAAATCCTTCCACCGGGGAAGCACAGGACTCATCCACATCGATGCCTCCCATGGAATAGTGCTGAGCGGGTTGGATCGGAATAGGCGTATCGATCGGATCCAATGAGGCAAAATTATGGCATATCTCGCGGATCCCCGGCAGTCTTTTTTTTATCATTTCGGCCCCGATATGCCTGAGGTCCAGATGCACATATTCCTTTTCGTATCCCCGCCCCGCATCCACTTCAGTTTGGATGGCGCGGGCCACGATATCCCGCGGGGCAAGCTCCATGGCCGTGGGCGCATAATCTTCCATGAACCGTTTTCCCTGGTTGTTCAGCAGGTAGCCGCCCTCTCCCCTGGCCCCCTCCGTGATCAAAATGTTCTTCCCGAAAAGGGAGGTGGGATGAAACTGGACAAACTCCAGGTCTTTGAGCGGCACTCCGGCCTGATAAGCGATCCCGATCCCGCTCCCATGATTGATGAAAGCATTGGTCGTCTTCAGGTAGACCCTGCCGTAACCGCCGGTGGCAAAAATCACAGCCCTGGCCTTAATGGGGATGATCTCCCCGGATGCCAGGTCATACACCACCACGCCCAAACATTTTCCATCATCCACGACAAGCTTGGTCACTAACCATTCGTTATAAAAATGGACGTTTTTTCGGATGGAATGTTCGTACAAAGTGTGTAAAATCACCAGGCCCGTTCGATCCGCTGCATAACAGGTCCGAGGAAAACCGGCCCCTCCAAAAGGCCTCTGGGCAATAACCCCTCCCGGAAACCGGCTGAAAGGCACCCCCAGAGTATCCAGATGGTAAATGGTAGGAGCCGCCAGCCGGCACATCAATTCCGCCGAATTTTGGTCTGCCAGATAATCGCTCCCTTTTATGGTGTCAAAGGCATGCTTTTCCCACGTGTCATCCTTAGAATCGGGATTGTTCCCCAAAGGAGCGTTGATCCCGCCCTGTGCAGCTACAGAATGGGAACGCAAAGGGTGAACCTTGGACACCACAGCAACGGAAAGCGCTGGGTCGCTGTTGAGGGCAGCCGACAACCCGGCCAATCCGCCCCCGACAACAAGGATGTCGTGACTGATCATCAGTAATTCCTGGTAAAATAAAGGATAAGCAGGGCTGCGCTCGTCAGTATACTGAGGGAGGTGAACACCCAAAAAAGCTGCTTCTCTTTTCTCACACCCAGGTCGATGATGACTGTTCTCAATCCATAAAAGGCGTGAAACACGATGGACACGATCAGGATGGAGTCGATGAACGGATTGGTGTGAAGGACAAGAGCCCAGTCAGGCTTTTGATCCTTGGTCATCAGGAAAAAGGAAGTGAGAAACTTGACCCCTAGCAGAAATATGAGCAACAACCCTGAGACACGATGAAAAACCCATATAAACATGGAAAGCGCTCCTTTTCTGGAGGATATATTAAATTAAAGTGAACCCTTATTGTCAAGAATAGAAAATTATTTCAGAGAAGGTTAGGCGCGGCGGAATTAACTTTTTTTCATGGCGGTCTAATGAAAAAATGAGGGAATTTCTCTTTAGAGGAAGAAAAGCGGAAATCTTGCGTCTAAATTATGTGGATTGTAAATTTTATTAGGATGGAGAAAAGTATGAGAAAAATGTATTCCTTGATCGCTTTGTTTTCTCTTTTGCTGATTCCTTTTCTGCTGACCGCCCAGGATGTCAACGTAACCGGAGATTGGGAAATGACCACGCAGTCTCCCCGGGGCGAAAGGACCTCGGATGTTCATTTCGCACAAGACGGCGAAAAACTGACCGTAACCATGCAGCTCATGGGTGAAGAGGCTACAGCCGAAGGGACGGTGAAAGGAAACAAAATCGAATGGTCCATTACCCGGAGCACCGAAAGAGGAGAATTTACCATTTCCTACACCGGAACCGTCGATGGCGACACTATGTCGGGTGAAGCCAAAATGGGAGATCGCGGCGCGATGGAGTGGACGGCCAAAAAGAAATAATTTCAGCCTCAATTAATTTTTAAGATTCCTGTGTTTCCATAGATGGTGAAATCTGCTCGAACAGCGTACTTACACTTCCTAAAAGTCCCCCCATCGCGTAAAATAGAAAACGGAAGATTCCCCAGTCTCCTCCGTCTAAAGGGTGTACGGAGGAAACGAAGAGATGGATTTGAATGGAAGAAAACCAACTTGTCGAACGGAGCAAGCAGGGAGACGAAGAAGCCTTCGGTGTCCTCGTCAAAAAATACAAAACAAAGGTGTTTAACTTGGCATACAGTTTCACAAGAGATCGAGAAACCGCTGACGACTTGGCACAGGAAGTCTTTATCAAGGTGTATTATGCGCTGGAAAATTTCAAGTTCAAATCGGGCTTCGGCACATGGCTCTACCGTATTGCCGTCAACCACATCAATGACCACCTGCGAAAACACGCGAAGGAGAGACATGTCTCTTTAGATGCTTTGGGCAGAGAACCCTCCCAACAGGAAAACGAGATCCAAAAAAAGGAAAAAGTTCAGCAAACAGCCGACAGAAAAAAACTCCTGTATCAGGCCTTGCGATCCCTGCCTGAAAAACACCAGGTCATTTTGAGTTTGAGAGATATCCAGGGGCACTCCTACGAAGAGATCGCAGGCATTCTGAAGCTTTCCGCAGGAACGGTGGATTCACGCCTGCACAGGGCCAGAAAAATGCTCAGGAAAAAGATCGCACCTTTTTTATCTCTGGAAGGAGAAAACCATGAAATGTAAAAGAGCTGAAACATTCCTGTCTAGGTCCCTGGATGGCCTTTTAGCCGGGGAAGAAAAGACTGCGCTCGAAAAACACCTCGAGGGATGCTCTTCTTGCAAGAAAAAAAGGGATGAATACGTTTTTATCGCCGAGACCTTGGGAAAAAAGGATTTTCCTGAAATAAATCCCTATTTTTGGGAACGCCTGCAACCTCGCCTGAAAGAAAGAAAAAAATACACCTTCTGGTCGGAATGGAAACAATGGAGCTTGCGGGCGGTCCAATTTTCCATCATCGCTGTTTTTGCCCTTGCTCTCGGTCTGGCTCTTTTTCTTCCCCAGCCAACAGATGCCCTGAGCCAGACAGGGGATTTGCTCCTGGGCAACAATCCTCCTCTTCCTGAAACTGTAACGCTACTGGATGCGGAAACCGGAGAAAACAAAAGCATGCAGCTCATTTTTATGGCCATGGAAGAAAAACCAGATCTGAGGAGATACTTCCCATGAAAAAAGGATATAAATTTTGGATCGTGATCTCTTTTATCATCGTTTTTGCCGCGGGTTTCGCCGCAGGCTTCATATTCAAGAACAATTTTCTCGATAAAAAACCGCAGAGGAATGAAAACAGACGGAGCAATGTCCGGTTTCCCACTTTGGACATGATGGCCGAAGAACTGGGTCTCACCGCAGAACAGCAGGAACAGCTCAAGGAAATTTTCAAGAATAACGAGGAAAGGTTAAAAGAATACCGCAGTGAAATCCACGATCATTACGGAGCCTTAAGGGCTCAGCTTAAAAAGGAAATGGACGAAGTTTTCTCTGCCGAGCAAAAAGCCAAATTCGAGGCCATGATCGAAAAATACTTTTACGAGAGAAAAAAAGAGGCGGAGGACAGAAAGAAGAGGCCAAAAAAAGAACCCGACAGCAGAGGAGAAAGAAGATGAATAAAAAAGTAATCATAGGAATCGTCGTTCTGGTTGTAGCCGCAGGAATTGTTTTTGGATTTACCATTTTAAGAAGGAACAACGACGACGGGTTGCAATACGAAAAGGCCGCCATCGACAGAGGAAACGTCACGGCGCTTGTGGACACCACAGGAACCCTCAACCCCGTGACCATCGTGGATGTCGGCAGCCAGGTCTCGGGCAAAATCCTTAAGATATATGTGGACTTCAATTCCCAGGTCAAACAAGGCCAGCTGATCGCCGAAATCGATCAATCGACGTTTTTGTCCAAAGTCCAACAGAACGAAGCCAATTATCAGAGTTCCAAGGCGTCCCTTGATAAATCAAAAGTCACTGTGGACAATTCCGAAAAACAATACGAACGGGCCAAAACCCTTTTCGATAAGGAACTGATCTCCTACGAAGAATTCGAATCCGCTGAAGTCCAATTTTACGGTGCCAAAGCGGACCTTCAATCTTCAGAGGCAAGGTTGGAACAGGCCAAAGCCCAACTGGACGCCACCAAGGTGGACCTTGAATACACCATCATCAAGTCGCCGATAGATGGAGTGGTGATCAGCCGGGACGTCAACGAAGGCCAGACAGTGGCTGCCAGCTTTCAAGCTCCTGTTCTGTTCCAGATCGCCAACGATTTGACCAAAATGCAGGTGGAATGCAGTGTGGACGAGGCCGATATCGGAAAAGTCAAGGAAGGACAAAATGTCCGGTTCACGGTAGACGCCTTCCCCTATGACAATTTTAAAGGTGTCGTCAGGCAGGTCAGATATTCCCCAGAAGTCATTCAGAACGTGGTCACCTACACCACCATTGTGGACGTGGAAAATCCAGAGATGAAGCTCAGGCCGGGAATGACAGCCACCGTGTCCATCGTGGTGGGAGAGGCTCAAAATGCCCTCCGCGTACCCAACTCTGCCCTCCGTTTTCAGCCACCCCCTGAAGTGACGCAGGCGCTTTTCGAAGAGATGAAAAGAGAAATGCAGGCCAAAAGAGGGCAGACGGCCAATGATGGCGGGCAACAGGAAGGGAGAAGGCCCCAGGGTAACTTCCAGATGGGCCAAGGTTCCAGAGGCATGGGATCCCAGGCTCGGGACAGGGCACGGGTTTGGATACAGGACGAAGAAGGAAAACTCCGGATGGTCTCTATCCGGACAGGAGTCACGGATAACAGCTTCACAGAAATCATAGGAGGAGATCTACAAGAAGGAACGGAAGTTATTACCGGAGGAAACGCTCAAGCCTCATCTTCGAACAGCAATTCGAGTAACTTGAGACGAGGGATGATGTTCATGAGATGATCGGTCTTCACTCTCCCGTTACCGGCAAAGGATAAGTAAAAATGGAAAACAACAAACTCATCCACTTGGAGAACATCGAGAGGATCTACAAAGTGGGCGAAACGCAGGTCAAAGCCCTGAAGGGAATTTCCTACGACATCCAAAAAGGGGATCTGCTGGCTATCATGGGTCCCTCCGGTTCGGGAAAGTCCACATTGATGAACATCATCGGCTGTCTGGACCGACCTACATCTGGAGTGTATTTGCTCGAAGGCCAAGAGGTCTCCAAAATGAACAAAAGCCAGCTGGCGCACATCCGGAACATCAGGATCGGGTTCGTCTTCCAGAATTTCAACTTGCTCGCACGAACCACCGCGCTGGAAAACACTGAACTTCCCTTGCTGTATTCCGATGTTTCCAGCAAAAAAGCTAAGGAGATGGCCATGAAATCTCTAGCCCTGGTCGGATTGGAAGGCCGGGAGTTCCACAAAACCAACCAGCTCTCAGGCGGCGAGATGCAAAGAGTGGCCATTGCCAGAGCCCTGGTCAACAGTCCTTCTCTTCTTCTCGCAGACGAACCGACCGGAAACCTGGACACCAAAACCGGGAATGACATTATGGCCGTTCTCAAAAAACTCAACAAGGAAAAAAACATCACGATCGTGCTGGTCACCCATGATCCAGAAGTGGCCGAAGTGGCTGAAAAAACGATCTTCCTTAGAGATGGAGAAGTCGAAAGAATCGAAACTAACGGAAAACAATAAAATGAACATCGTAAAAACATCCAAAATCGCATTACGAGCCCTGAACCGGAACAAAATGCGGTCCTTTTTAACCGCCTTGGGTATTATCATAGGGGTCGGTGCCGTGATCGCGATGGTCAGCATCGGCCAAGGCGCAAAAATGGAGGTCGAACAGCGTTTCGAATCCATGGGCACCAACCTGCTCTTCGTGTATCCAGGGAGCCGCTCCTACAGAGGCCGGTCCGGAGGAGGGGGAACCTACACCAATCTGAAAGAAGCTGACGCCCAGGCCATCCTAGAAAACTGCGGCGCCGTGCAATATGTCTCTCCCAACGTCAATGGGCGAGCTCAAATTGTTTACCAGAACAAAAATTGGAATACGTCCATTTATGGTGTGGGCGACAAATACCCCGAAATCCGGAATTGGGCGGTCGAAGAGGGCGTTTTCTTCAGCGATAGTCAGGTCAGGTCTGCCCAAAAAGTGGCGGTGTTGGGAAGCGAAGTCAGCCAGAATCTTTTTGAAGGAACCGATCCGCTCGGACAGGTCATCCGGGTTAACAGGATCCCCTTCCGGGTGCTTGGCGTGATGGAATCAAAGGGAGAGAGCGGCGGATTTTTCAACCGGGACGACATGATCGCTGTCCCTTACACGACAGCTCAAAAAAGACTTCTAGGGATCGAAAACATCCAGTCTATCGATGTGTCCGCCGTATCCGCCTTGCGCACTCACGAGGCTCAGAGCCAAATCGAAGAACTCTTGCGTATTCGGCACAAGCTCGCCCCCGGTGCTGAGGATGACTTCAATATCCGTGATATGGCGGACATCGCCGAAAGCGCTTCGGAAGCCACCCAGATCCTGACCATCCTGCTTGGTGGGATCGCTTCGATCTCGCTGCTTGTGGGAGGGATCGGGATCATGAACATCATGCTGGTATCGGTGACAGAACGCATTCGGGAGATCGGCATCCGCATGTCGGTCGGTGCGAAGGAACGGGATATTCTGCTCCAGTTTCTGACAGAGGCCATCGTGTTGAGCATTTTGGGAGGTTTTCTGGGTGTTGTCCTGGGCGTGGGGAGCTCGCGGTTGATCTCCCACTTTGCCGGGATGAAAACGCTGGTCTCCCTTGGCGCCATCGCTTTGGCCTTTATTTTTTCAGGATCAGTCGGGATTTTTTTCGGATTCTATCCGGCGCGCAAAGCGTCCAAACTGGATCCCATCGAAGCACTTAGATACGAATAAATACCAATGAATACAAAATCCATTGACATAAACAGGAAAATAATGGGATATTGGAACACTTTCCCGATTTTTTCCGTATTAGTTTCCGTAGTTAAATGCGAGGAGGTCTTCAAATGTGGAAAAAAACGCTCGGAACTCTACTGATTTTTGCCCTGTCGACTTTTTTGCCGGCCCAACAGCAAGAATCGTCTCTCAATCTCTCTCTGGAGGATTGCATCGTCAAGGCCATGAAATATAACCTCGGTGTGGCCATCAGTGTACTGACTCCAGAGAACCGCCAATATGCCCTGGGCATAGCCAATGAAAAATTCCTGCCGTCACTCTCTTTCAGTTTCTATCTAACAGACACGCAATCAGCATCTTACTCTTTTCTCGAGGCGGCCGAAACACTCCTGCAAAAACAAAATCAATATAACATCGATATAACCCAGCAAATTCCCTTCGGGGGAAATTTCAGTCTATCCATGGACAACAGCAAGTTCGACACAAACCGAACAGGAACGACCATCAACCCCAGCTACAGGAGCACGCTTAGGTTCGATTTCACCCAGCCCCTGCTCAAGAATTTCGGTTACGACCTATCCCGAAGGGAGATTATCGTTGCGAAAAACAATCTGAACATCTCCGAAAAAGATCTACAGCGAAGTCTCCAGGACACCGTGTACAGCGTCGAAGAAGCGTATTGGGGCCTAGTCGCCAGCATCGAAAACCTCAAAGTGATGCAGCAGTCCCTGAAATTAGCCGAGGATTTCCTGGAAAGACAAAAAAGAGCGGTGGAGATCGGGACTGAAGCCCCGATCGAGATCCTGTCTGCACGATCGGAAGTGGCCACGCGGGAAGCGGATATTTTAGCCGCCCAAGCCAATGTCAAAAACGCCGAGGACAACCTCAAGCTTATCCTCAACCTCACGGCAGAAGACCCGAATCTGGAGTTTAGCCGGATCATCCCTCAGGAAATGCCGGAGTTCGAAAAAAAAGAGATAAGCCTGGATCAAGCCTTTGCCACCGCTATCCAAAACAGGCCGGATCTGGAGTCGACACGGATAAGCCTTAAAAACAGCGAGATCAACCTGGGCTATGCCAAAAACCAGCAGCTTCCAAATCTCAGCCTCAATGCCTCCTACTGGAGTCCGGGAGTTTCCGGAACTCAAATTCTTTATGAAAGAACCCCAGAATTCCCGTTGGGGAAAAAGGTGGGAGAAGTTCCGGGTGGTATTGCGGATGCTTTCAAGGATGTGTTCGGATTCAGGTACACGAACTGGTCTGTCCGGTTGACCCTGGATCTCCCGCTGAACACGATCTTTTCCCGAGCAAGCCTGGCTCAAGCGAGGGTAGATCTGCAACAGGCAACCCTGCAGCTCCAACAGCAGGAACAGAATATCTACCTGGAAATAAAGCGGGCTGTCAGGGCCGTGGAAACCAATTACCAACGGGTCGCGGCCTACAAAGTCGCCAGAGAGCTGCGAGAACAGCAGCTGGCCGCAGAGGAGGAAAAACTCAAGGTGGGGCTGACAACTCCCTACTTCGTCCTCCAGTACCAAAGAGACCTGGCCACTGCCCAGACAACAGAGCTTCAAGCCATCATCGATTACAACCTTTCTCTGGCAGATCTGAGCCGGGCCATGGGGATCAGCCTGGAGGAAAAAAATATCTCCATGGTGGATGTGTACAATAAATAATCGTTGAAAATTAAGAAGACAAGTTTATAATATAGTATCATTCATCCTGCTGGTTTCCAGCCCTAGATCGAATTAACATGTTGAAAAGAAAGGCAGTCTATCTCCGAATCTTCTTGATCGCCATTCCTCTGTTTTTTTTTGCCGCGCTCTCTATCGCTGGTGACAAAGACAACGGCGGAAATTTCCGCATCATTGCCCCTCAATTTTCCTCCTCCCCGAAAATCGACGGCACACTGGAAAATCCTGTGTGGGAAGAGGGGATCGTCATCGACAGGTTCACCCAGTATGAGCCTCTAGAGGGATCCGAGCCATCGGAAAAAACGGTGGCCTATATCGGCTACGACAGCAAAAATCTCTACATCGCTGTACGCGCTTACGATTCCGATCCAAAAGCCGTCCGCGCCTGCCTCACACAAAGAGATCAAGTGATGGGAGACGATGTGATCACCGTGTATCTCGACACGTTTAACGATAAAAAACGCGCCTTCGTCTTCCAGGTCAATCCCTGCGGCGTACAGCAGGACGGGATCTATACCGAGAACAGGAGGCGCGGCAGAGGCGGGGGTGGGGGTGGAGGATTTCTCGGTTTCGACAGAAACTTCGATACCTTCTTCATCACCGAGGCCACCATGGATGAAAAGGGCTACACGGTGGAAATGGCCATCCCGTTCAAAAGCCTCCGCTTCCCGAACACCCCCAACCAGGTCTGGGGACTCCAGATCATGCGGAACATCCAGAGGAAAAACGAGGAGATCTACTGGCATCCCCGGTCGCGGGATGTGAACGGTTTTCTGATCCAGACAGGGACTTTGGAGGTCCAGGGCCAGATCGAAAAAGGAAAAAATTTCGAGATCATGCCTGTGCTAACAGGAGTGAAAGCCTTGGACAGCAAGGTCGACACGGATCCAGGCATCAACCTCAAATACGGGATCACATCCGACCTGACAGCCGACATCGCC
This sequence comes from uncultured Eubacteriales bacterium, assembly GCA_964538085.1. Lineage (GTDB taxonomy): Bacteria > Acidobacteriota > Aminicenantia > Aminicenantales > Aminicenantaceae. The sequence continues at coordinate 87,607 of CAZIDF010000004.1, forward strand.
ATCAACCCGGACTTCAGCCAGATCGAAGCCGACATGCCCCAGATCGATGTCAACCAGAGGTATGAATTATACTACCCGGAAAAACGGCCCTTTTTCCTGGAAGGAAAGGACTTTTTCGACACGCCGTTCGAGCTCGTTTATACGCGGAACATCGTGAATCCGCTCTGGGGAACCAAGCTCACTGGGAAACTGGGAAAGCTCACTATGGGCTTTATGAGCGCTTACGATGAGACCCCCCCGGAGATCGACAATCCCTGGGAAGAGGAACCGGACATAAAAGATTACAAAGGCCTGGTGACTGTCTTCCGCCTTAAAAGGGACCTGTATTCCGAATCCCACATCGGATTTATCCTGACAGACAAAGAAATGGGATCTTCGGGGAAAAACCTCACCAACAATTATAACAGGGTGGCTGGGTTCGACGCGCACTTCAAACTGTGGAATTACTACCAATTGTCTTTCCAGATCGTGGGATCCCAGACCAAATGGCGAGAGGACAAAACAGACATCGTCCCGGCCGTGTCCTTCAATTTCAGCCGCAGGGCCCGTCATTTGACCTTTTCACTGGATTACAACCAGATCCCGGAAGATTTTTCGGCAGCCCTGGGATTCTTCCGCCGGAAAGATATCCGTTCTCTCAGCACCCGTGTGGGATACGCCTTTCTCCCTATGAACGATTATATCGTGGACATCCGGCCTTCGTTGGAGTACAGAAGAATATATGATTTCAACGACACCCTGACCGATGAGGAGGTCCAACTGGGATTTTTCATCACCGGCTGGAGAAACTCCTTTATTTACGGAGGATATACAGTCGAGTTGGAACGATATGAGGGCATCGATTATCACAAAAAATCTTTCCGAGCAAGATTGAACTCCGATCCCTTGGCCTGGATCAGTGGAGGTATCAATTTTTCGATCGGTGATTCCATTTACTATGAAGAAAACCCCTTTTTGGGATACAAAATATCCTATGGGGGCCAGCTAACCCTAAAGCCCCTGACAAACCTCCGCGCCCTGTACGAATTCAGCAAAGACAATTTTTACGAAAACAAAGGCGGGGAAAAGGTCTACACCGTCACCATCATCAGCCAGCGCATCTCCTACCAGCTCAGCCGGCACTTATCCGTTCGTCTGATCACGGACTACAACGATTATTACAAGGAAATTTATACTAGCTTGTTGCTCAGCTATCAGCTCCGGCCTGGCACGGTTTTTTATTTCGGGATCGACGACAACCAGGAACGGGATGACCTGGGAATCTACAAGGTGCAGGGCCGGTTCGTTTTCGTCAAATTCTCCTACTGGTGGCGAATTTAATCCAGACCATCGGCAAGTCTTATCCCGTAGACAAGTTCTTTTTTTCCCAAAAATAAGCTAGAATGAGGGACAAATGAAAAAAAATAAGCCTGTTTTTATCCTGATTTTTCTGTTCCTATTCCCTCTTCTTATCCAATCCGCCGAAAAAAAGGAATTCGGTCTCCATGAAATAATCGACTTGGCCTTGACAAACAATCCCCTCCTTTCTGCCAAAAAAAGCGAAGTCGCCGCCCGGAAGGCCTCCTATGAGGCGGCCAAACGCCTCGCCAATCCCGAGCTTGGATTCAGTGTGGGGAGAGCCAAAGCCTATGACGAAGACCTGGAACGAAACACAGGAGGCATTTCTCTGAGCCAGTATGTGGAAAATCCGTTCAAACGCCATCACAGGATCCAAGTATACGCAAAAGATTGGGAAGCCGCCTTGTTCGATCAGGACACTCTCATCCTCGAGATGACCTTCACGATAAAAAATCTGTATTTCGACATTCTCCGCCTGAAATCCATACAGGAACTGGCTCAAAAGAACCTGGATTCCATCCAAAAGATCCATCAGCTGATAGAAAAGCGGGCAAAATTGGGCGAGATCAAGGAATTGGAGGCCATCAAACTCTACGTGGAATCTCTCAAAGCCCAGAGGGAACTGAACCAGATCCAGACCGATCTCCTCCTGACCAAGGAAAAATTGAATCAATACCTGGGAAATATGCTGCCTCCCGATTTTTCCACGCTCGGGAGTTTGGAGTTTAAAAAAACAGGGATCGAAGAAACGGCCGCTCTCCAAAAAGCCCTCGACACCCACCCAAGGCTAAAGGAAAAAGAGACGAGAGTGGAACAGGCTAACAGCCAATGGAGTTATGTCAAATGGCAGAGGTTTCCGGATTTCAAGCTCTCCGGATTCAGTCAGAGAGAACTGGACGGACGCAACACCGGGATCGGGATATCTCTGAACATTCCGCTCTGGAGCTTTAAATCGAAGGAAATTCGGGAGGCGGAAAACCTCACACGGATGGAAGAAGAGGAGTTGAGAGCGTTGCGTTTGGAGATTACAACAGAAATCAAGGCTGCGCTCAATCGGCTGGATTTGTCTGAACAGAGCCTCCAGATCTTTCATCAAGGTCTCCTGATACAGGCAGAAGAGAGCCTCAAAATCGCAGAAATCAGCTATACCCAGGGAGAGATTTCCCTGATCGATTACCTCGACTCCCAGAGGACCTACAACAGCATTCTGAACGATTACCAGGATTCTTTGTATAGATGGAATGCCGACAAGGCCGCTTTAGAAAAAGCCATCGGAGAAGAAATAAAATGAAAAAATCACTTCTGTTTTTTGTTATACTGGCGCTAATCTTTTGCGGAGGCAGCAAACCCGACGCTCCCGCCGATTCTCACGATCACCAAATTGAGCACCAAGGAGAGGAAGGCCACACACACGAGGGCGAAGAGGCTGACCACGAGCACCCTGAATTGCATCTCCCGCCGGAAAAACAAAAAGAATGGGGAGTCGGTGTGGGTACCGTTTCCAAGCAGGACATTTCGTCTGTTCTCGTTCTTCCCGGCATTTTAACGGTTAACCAGAACCGAACCGCCCATCTCTCATCCTATGTTCGTGGGAAAGTGGTCTCGTACACAGCGGACCTGGGTGACCAGGCACGCATCGGACAGCCCCTTGTCACGATAAACTCCCCCGAATTCGCTCAGGCTCAGGCAGATTTCCTGAATGCCAGGGCAAACTACCTCCTCAGCCAAAAGGAATTCGAAAGGGCCAAAATGCTGTGGGCAGAAAAAGCTATAGAAGAGAAGGAATACTTGAGGCGAGAGGCCGAACATGAAAAACTGGCGACCGAATACGGAGCTTTGGGATCGGCGCTCCATTCCTATGGAATAACGCACGAACAGATCGATGAACTCATCAAAAAATGCGAATCGATCGAAGACAAGGAATACCAGTGCGAGATAGCCGATCCTAATCTCCCGATCCTGTCTCCAATATCCGGGACCGTGATCTTCCGGGATGTGGTCAAGGGTGAACATGTAGAACCGGATAAAATCCTTTACACGGTATCCGACCTCAGCACCCTCTGGGCCATCCTGGACGTTTATGAAAAAGATCTTCCTTTTATCCGCAAGGACAGCCAGGTCACCATCACAACTTCCATCTATCCGGGCAGCCAATTTCCAGGAAAGATAACCATCATCAGCGATCTTGTCGATGAAAAACTCCGGACCGTGAAAATCCGGGTAGAAGTGGACAACAAACAAGGATTTCTCAAACCCAACATGTACGTCCAGGGCAAGATCGAAAATCGTGTGGCACAAAAGGACATCCTGGCTGTTCCGGATGAAGCCATACAAAATCTCGAAGGAGAAAAGGTCGTTTTTGTCCAAGAGGATGGCGATGTCTTTGCGGTTCGTCATGTCATGGTGGGATACAAGGTCGGCAACAACCGGATCATCACACAGGGTCTTGCCGCAGGAGAACGCATCGTCATCCGCGGCGCCTTTTATCTCAAGGCAGAAATCTCCAAGGCTACCTTTGGGCATGCCCATGTGCATTAGTTCTTGGTAGAATAAAAAATAAAATGATACAAAAACTCATTAATTTTTCGCTCAAACAAAGGCTTTTCGTCGTGTTGGCCACGACAATTGTAGCTTTTTTGGGTTTTTTCGCCTTCAACAAACTTTCGATCGATGTTTTCCCCGATCCTTCCCCCCCCCTTGTCCAGATCTACACAGAAGGCCATGGCATGGCACCGGAAGAGATAGAAAGGCTGGTTTCTTACCCGATCGAATCTGCCATGTTCGGATTGCCCAAGGTCAAGAATATCCGTTCCTTTTCGACCTATGCCATGTCCATGGTCAACGTCTATTTCGAAGACAAGACGGACATCTACTGGGCCCGCCAACTGGTCTCCCAAAGGCTCCTCGAGGCACAGGAGAGCCTCCCGGAACACGCCCATAATCCTGTTTTGGGACCGATCGCCACAGGCCTCGGTTTAGTCTATCTTTATTATCTCGAAGGGGCTGGTTATTCTACCCTCGATCTCCGGACCATCCAGGACTGGCTTGTCAAATACGAGCTTAAATCCGTCCCTGAAGTTTCTCAGGTATTGAGCATCGGAGGTGATGTCAAACAATTCCAGATCCTCGTCACTCCCCTCTCACTTCTCAAGTACAACTTGACGATAGGAGAACTTGCGGACAAAGTTAGGGAAAACAACCAAAATGTCGGCGCCAGTTTTATCACTAAAGGCCAAGAGGAGTATATCGTCCGGAGCGTGGGCTTGGCCCAGTCCATCGAAGACCTGGAAAATATCGTGGTGGCCAACACCTTGGGAACGCCCATCTATCTCAAGGATGTGGCCACCGTCAAAATCCTACCGGCTATCAAAAGAGGGGCGGCTTTGGTCAACGGAGAAGGGGAGAAGGTCGTCGGGATGGTCCTCAAGCTTTTCGACTCCAACACGGCAAAAGTCATCCAAAACCTGGAAGACAGGATCTCAGAGATCAACAAATCCCTCCCCGAAGGGGTGGTAATCGTTCCTTTTTACAACCAGGCTTCGCTGGTCAAAAAATGTTTTTCGACGGTCCAAACGAACCTGATCATCGGCATCTTGCTGGTCATCCTTGTGCTTTTCCTGTTCATGGGCGATTTTCCCTCTGCCACGATCACCGTGTTTTCTTTACCCTTTTCGATCCTGTTCTCCTTCATCCTGATGGAGCGGATCCATCTCGCTGCTGATCTGATTTCATTCGGAGGTTTTGCCATTGGGATCGGTTTGATTGCCGATGCGTCCATCATTTTTATGGAAAACGCCCATCGCCATATCCAAATGCCGCACGAATCCAAAGCGCACGCCATCATCTTAGCAGGAGAAGAGGTGGGAAGACCCCTGTTTTTTGCCATAGCTATAATCGTCCTCGTCTTTCTCCCGATATTCACCCTCACCGGGGTGGAAGGAATCATGTTCCGCCCGATGGGATTCACGATCTCTTTTGCTCTTGCAGGCTCCTTGATCTTTGCTCTGATAACGGCCCCGGCACTCGCCTATATTTTTCTCAAACGGAAAAAAGACTGGTCAGAAGAGTCGTTCCCGATGAAACAGATCAAAAAAGCCTTCATCCCCTTTTTCCACCTGTGTGAAAAACACAAAAAGACGGTTTTTCTTGTCACTATCGTGCTGTTCCTGGCCGGAGTCTCGACGATCCCGTTTATCGGAAGGGAATACATCCCCTATCTCGAGGAGGGGACTCTTCATCTTCGCGCCACGATGGATCCCAACATCAGCCTCCCAGAGGTCATTGCGATGGCCACCAAAATAGAAAACACGATAAAAGATGTGCCCGAGGTCACGGGGGTTTTGACCCGGATCGGACGCGGGGAGGTAGGCAGCCATGCCCATTTTATCAATGATGCCGAAATACTGATCAAGTACAATCCCATCCAGAAATGGAAAAACTTCAAAAACAAGGACGAGCTCATCCAGGAGATCGAACACCGGCTGGAGAAATACCCTGGGATGAATCTCAACATGACCCAACCCATCCAGCACAATCTGGATGAACTGATCACAGGGGTCAAAGCCCAGCTGGCCATCAAGATCTACGGAGAAGATTTCGACACGCTGAAGGAAACGGCCATTCAGGTCAAAGATCTGATCGCCTCATTGGAAGGAGCAGCCGATGTCCAGGTGGAACAATTCACCGGACAAAATCACATCCAGATCTTCCTTCAGAGGGAAAAAATCGCCAGGTACGGCGTCAACATCCAGGATGTGCAGGAAACGATCGAGATGGCGGTCGGAGGGATCACTCTCGGACAGATCTATGAGGAACAAAAAAGATTCGATATCTTCCTTCGGTTCGAATCCGCGTTCAGGGGAGATCTCGAGCAAATCGGAGATTTGCTGATAAGCCTTCCCGCAGGAGGGCAGGTTCCCCTGAAACAGTTGGCTTCGATCGAAGAAGCGATCGGACCCCGTGTCATCAACCGGGAAAGCAACAAACGATTCATCAACATCCAGTGTAACATCCGGGGAAGGGATATCGGGCGCTTCGTGGATGAGGCCCAAAAAAAAATCGAGGAAAATATTTCGCTCCCCCCGGAACACATGATCAAATGGGGAGGACAGTTCGAGCTCCAGCAACGGGCGAACAGACGATTTGCTCTCATAATGCCCATCACGCTGGCACTGGTCGCTCTCCTGCTGTTCACCATTTTCTACTCTTTCCAAGAAGTGTTGATCATCTTGATAAACATCCCTTTAGCCCTAACAGGGGGGATATTGGTTTTGAAGCTGTCCGGCCTCTACCTGAGCGTACCGGCATCCATCGGATTTATAGCGATTTTCGGGATCGCGCTGGAAGACGGACTCGTACTCCTGTCCGCCTTCCACCACAACTTGAAGCGAGGCCTGGACATGAAGGAAGCGGTTATCCAAGGAGTCAGCGTCAAATTGAGGCCTGTGCTGATGACTTCTTTTACGACGATTTTTGGCGTTCTCCCCCTGCTTTTGGCCCAAGGCCCGGGAGCCGAGATCCAACGGCCGTTGGCGACCGTGGTGGTGGGGGGGCTTATCACGTCGACCCTTGTCACCCTGATCGTTCTTCCTCTTGTTTTTCAGGCACTGAAAAAAGTAAAAAGATAAAGTGCATAAAAACAGATTATTCCTGTTGACACCCGGATCGCTTCTCCTGATTCTAGCCCTTTTGTTTTCCTGCTCTTCTCCTCCCCCTGAGAGCTATATCGTCCTTTGCGCCGGAGACAGCATCACCGAGATGGGTTATCCACCGTTTCTGGATCGGCTTCTCAAGAGAGAGGGAATCCGGGCAAGGGTGATAAACTTCGGCCAAAGCGGGCATACATCAGGAGAGTATCTGCGATTCCTGCAAAAAAGGGAATCGGAACTGGCCGAGAGCTATCCGGATTTTGTCCTTCTTCAGCTGGGGACAAACGATGTAAGGAACGACCATGACCAAACATCGGCCGACGATTTTTACGACCATATGAAAGAAATCATCCGCATTTTTCAGCATTTCAAAACACGCTCGGGCAAAGATCCCCGTATCCTTCTGGCCACCATCCCGCCCATTCCCGAAGGCACACCCTTCCCGTTCTCTACCAAGTCCGCAAACAGAGTCAAGGAGGAAATCAATCCCATCATCCACAAAATCGCGGCAGAAAAAAAATGTGCCATAGTGGATAATTTCACTGTATTTCTGCGCTCCCCTCATTTGCTTCCTGAGGTCCACCCTTCTGACCAAGGTTACCAGGTGCTGGCGCAAAACTGGCTTGCCGCGCTAAAAAAGAGCGGGATCAAGGGACAGTAGAAAAAGAATTGAATCGTATGAATATTTATGATATACATAAAAACAAAGAGAAAAACTATAACACTTCTTCTTTGACGGATAAAATATCATGGAAATAAAAAAGATCGATCGCAAACGTGTTGAAGCAAAAAAAGAGGAAGAAGCGCAGATCGCCAAAGCAAAAGCCCGATTCGCTAGACAAGAAAGGGCTGAAAAAAGACAAAAGGCTGGAAAAATCCCCAAAAAAAGATTGGCCATCTACATCGCCATCCTGGCGGTGTTGGTCAGCGCAAGCCTCGCCTACAGCTTCTTGGTTATTTCCCGGGCGAGTCAACCGGTCGAAACAGATTCGGCCACAACCATCGAAACCCTGTCGATGGAATTCTACGAACTTTGCGACGATATCGAGAACATCAAGTTAGATCAAGGGGAATATCCTGAGTCCATCAAAGACATGATTTTTTCCGATTTTTTGAATTATGTCCTTTTATCCGATGGATCCTTCCTCCTCTCCTATGACGACGGCCAAGTCTCCCTATCCTACGATTCTTCTAAGGACACTGAGGAAATCAAGTAAAATGAAAAAAAGAAGCGGTTTCACCCTGATCGAGGTTTTGATCGTAGTGGCCATCCTCGGAATTCTGGCTAGTTTCCTGGTCCCCAACATCGTCCAGGCCCACTACAAAGGCCGCGCATCCAGGATCGTCAGCGACTCGCGGATCATCCGGGATACTCTTCTGCGTTATCACATAGAAAGAAACTCCTGGCCCCGCAGCCGCGGCTGGGGAATCATCCCCCCTGAATTGCGCTCCTATCTCCCCGCCGGAGCGCAATTCGATATGTCGGCCTGGCAAACCAGCTTGGCTTACACGAACTACAGCAATAAGTCCGCTGAATGGGTCGACCAAAGAGGTTACACAGTAGTTATTCGAATCCGGATCCAGAACGTCATGCTGGCCAACATCGTGTACAGGATGGGCCCAAATCTATTCATCGACGCGGCGATCAATAAAAAAAGAGGGCTTTTTTACATCGCTCTCGAATAAATCGATACCAGCCCCTTTTATCGTCCGGGTCCCAAAATATTGTCGATCAATTCCATGAGTCCATTCATATCTATAGGCTTGTTGATAAAGTAGTCAGCCTCGGCATCTTCGATTTCCATCCGAAAAGTGGAAAATTGATACACGGCTGACATCAGGATGATTTTAATATCCTTAAGCAAGGAGTTTTCTCTGATCCTTTTGCATAGTTCGACACCATGTAATTTGGGTATGAGCATATCGATGATAGCGATATCCGGTTTGGTCGTCTGAATGGAATCCAAACCTTTCATCCCGTCTTCCGCGATCAACACCTCCAATCCGGCTTCGATCAAGGCTTTCTCCAGGATCTTTTGCGTCACTCTGTCGTCTTCGACAATCACCACTCGTGCCATGCTTATTTTCTTATCACATTTTTCCTCGGAATTCAATCCCGAAGTCATGTTCAAACTTGAAATCTTCTTTCAATCATGCTATATTAAAAGGCAAGATATTCTCCGTATTAACCTCTCAGCAAGACACTTGGAGTGCAGTCATGAATAGAAAACTTATCCGACCGAGCCTCACGGATTATAAAGAACAAAGAAACAAAGATTCGGCGAAAAAAAAGCAACATCCCTCCTACGATACCCATGCCGAAAATTATTATTATCTCAAGCAGATGAACAAAAAAACCCGCATGGCCATTGTGCTGATCGAAGGAGAAACAGTCGAAGGATACATCGAGTGGTATGATAAAAACTGCATTAAGCTCAACAGAGATAAAAACCCGAACCTGTTGCTCTACAAACGTAGTATCAAATACATGTATAAGCTGGAAGATAAAAATACAGAGAGCAAACCCGAAAAAAAGAAAAAATGATCCTTCCCAAGATCGGCATCACTCTTGGGGATCCCGGGGGAGTCGGCCCGGAAGTTACGCTCAAATCGCTATTTTCCCTTTCTTCTCTTCCCGATGCCCGCTATGTCCTGTTCGGATCTAAAACCGTTATCGACAATGAACGAGATGTCCTGAATCTCGATTTTTCCATCCCCAACGATTCAATTTCCCTGCATGAGGTCGAAGGATCATCCCCTCTTTTCGAGAAGGGACAACCGAGTTCCGCTAATGGAGCCGCATCCTTCCGCTATTTCGATGTGGCCGTCCAAGAAGCCAAAAAAGGAAACCTCCAGGCCATCGTCACAGCCCCTGTTTCCAAAAAATCCTGGAATCTTGCAGGCATATCATGGGCCGGCCATACCCAGTATCTCAGCCAGTCATACCCTGAAGCGATCATGTTTTTCTGGTCGGATGCGCTGAAGGTCGCTCTGTACACGCACCACCTGTCTTTAAAGCAGGCGATCTCAAAAATAAACGAAAAATCCTTGTTTGAATTCATCCTGCGGCTTCATGAAAACACAAAAAAATTGCGATCCCATAGGTTTCAGTTCCTGGTGTCTGGATTGAATCCGCACGCGGGAGAGCAAGGGCTTATGGGGAAAGAGGAAAGCGAGCACATCCTTCCCGCGATCGAAAAGGCACAAATACAGGGTGTTCCTGTTAGCGGCCCTTTTCCTCCGGATGTCGTCTTCCGCGATGCCTTGAATAAACCGGAAAGAATCGTGATCGGCCTGTACCACGACCAAGGCCTTATTCCTTTCAAGCTCCAGGCTTTTGACCGGGGAGTCAATATGACTTTAGGCCTTCCGTTTGTCCGGACATCCCCCGACCATGGGACAGCCTTCGATATTGCCGGGAAGGGCATTGCCGATCCCCGAAGCATGAAAGAAGCCATCCGACTCGCACATAAATTTGCATCGACCGCATAAGAGCATAAAATGAAAATCTGTTCCTTCAATGTCAATTCCATTCGTGTCCGGAAGGACTTGATCGTCGAATGGCTGAGTCACAGAGATGAAGATGTGGATGTCTTCTGTTTTCAGGAACTCAAAATAACAGAAGAGGATTTTCCGTTCGAAGATTTTGAAAAATTGGGCTACTCCTGTGACGTATTCGGACAAAAAGCCTACAACGGCGTTGCCATCTGCTCTCGTCTCCCTGTTGAAGCCACCAGGAAAGGATTCGGTGATTCGCAGTGGGATGAGCAAAGGAGAATCATCTCGACAAAAATAAAGAATATCGGCGCCAACATCCTCAATATTTACGCTCCACATGGAGGTTTAAAAGGGGAGGAAAAATACCATTACAAACAGGAGTGGTATGAGCGGCTTATCTCCTTCCTCGAGGCTTCCTTCTCCCCAAAGGACCCGCTTTTGATCGTGGGGGATTTAAACGTTGCCAGGACGGACCAAGACGTTTTCGATCCGAAAAGCCTTGAAGGCACGATCGGCACACTACCCGAGGAGAGAAAAGCGTTTCAGCATCTCCTCGACTGGGGATTGACGGATGTATTCCGGCATCTCTATCCGGACAGAAGCCAGTTCACATGGTGGAATTACATCGGCGGAGCCATATGGAAAAACGAAGGGATGCGAATCGATTACGCTTTGTGTACAGAAACGCTTATTCCCCTGATCAGGGATGTGGAAGTGGATCTCTGGCCACGGCGACGCCGAACTCCCAAGCCTTCAGACCATGCCCCGGTGATCGTTACTCTAGATGATCATGGCATATAATATCAGCGCCACCTTTTGAGTTCAGCCCTCACTTCCCTTTGGATATCTCTTTCCTTGATGACTTCTTTTTTCTGGTAGATCCTCTTCCCTTTAGCCAGGGCTATTTCCACCTTGACCTTTCCTCTAGCGCTGATCAGGACCTTTGTCGGCACGAGTGTCAAGCCCTTTTCCTTGATCTTGCCTGTCAAACGCTTGATCTCGCGTTTATGAAGGAGAAGCTTTCGCTCCCGTCTTGGTTCATGATTGAACCGATTGGCTGCTTCGAAAGGACTGATGTGACAATGGAGGAGAAAAACCTCGCCGCCCTTTACCTCCGCATAACTTTCTTTCAAGCTGATCCGGCCCTCTCTTATAGACTTTACCTCGCTCCCAAGAAGAGAAATCCCCGCTTCGAAAGTTTCGAGAAGCTCATAGTTGAAAAAAGCTTTGTTATTTTTGGCAATGATCTTTGTTTGAGGTTTTTTTCCAGTCACCGGAGATTCTCCATCCCAAAAAAAGGGCGTGGCTTGAATAGAATGACCAGCACTGAAGAGCAAAAAAGAAAAAAATCAGGAATCTGCGTGGGCGATGCAGTCCTCAAAACAATTGGAGAGCATTTCCAGAACTTGAATCTCGATTTCTTCAAACGGACTGCAGGAAACCTCAGAAATTTCCGTAACGATCAGTTCTTTCGCCCTTTCCATCATTTTTTTCTCGCGGAAGGATAGAGGTTTGAGCAACTGAAGATAGTACAGGCTTTTGAGGACGAGTGCCATATCCTGGATCGTTCCTGACTTCATCAGATCGACATGTTCTTTGTATCTTCCCTTCCAGTTCATGGTCACGTCAACGCCACCATTCCGGATAAAATCAAAGATATCCTGGATGGAGTCTTCCGAGATAGGCTTGCGGATCCCGATTTCTTCAGTGTTTGCGGAAGGGACTAATACCAATGTGTCATTGGCCAAAATTCTCACATGATAGATCTGAAAATCTTGCCCGAAATAATTCTCTTCCTGGATATTTTCTATGATTCCGAGCCCCTGATTGGGATAAATTACCTTATCGCCAACCTTTAATGCCTTCATGGTGTTAGAATATTATATGCAATAAATCATAAAGAGTCAACACATAACAGACGCCCATCTCTCCTTTTTCGCTTGACAGATCAAGACTGGTTTATTAACATACTGTTTTCAAACAAGAAAGACTGAAAGAAAGATGAAAAGGACATTTCAACCTAACAAAAGAAAGCGAAAGAAGAACCACGGTTTCCTCGTGCGCATGAGAAGAAAAGGTGGCCAGCACGTCATCAAGAACCGCCGACGCAAGGGCAGAAAAAGACTTGCCGCTTGATGGATGAAAATTTCACACCACAAGAAAGAATAAGAAAGAAAAAAGATTTTTTGCATCTTTATAAAAAGGGCAAACGGTACAGAGGAAAATATTTCATCCTTATTTACCTCTCCAGCGAGCTCACTTTTTCCAGAGTGGCCGTCGTTGCCAGCAAAAAACTTGGAAATGCAGTCCAACGAAACAGGACGAAGAGGTGGTTGCGCACGCTCTTCCGGAGGAACAAAGAATTGCTCGAGAAACCATTCGACTTGATTTTCATCCCTCGAAAGGAAATACACGAGGCAAAATGGCAGAATCTCGAAGGCGATTACCAAGCGGCTTTAAAATTTCTAAAACAAAAAAGCTAAGCTTTATGAAAAAAAGCGTTTTATTCATGATCCGGGGATACAAATCCGTTGTCTCCCCGATCTTGGGCCAACACTGCCGATATCACCCGACCTGTTCGATGTACACCTATGAGGCCATTGAAAAATATGGTTTGCTCAAAGGATTGATTTTAGGAACCAAAAGGCTCCTCCGTTGTCATCCTTTTCGCCCGGGAGGAGTCGATCCCGTTCCCTAAAGGACCTACTCATGGAAAAAAGATTATTGTTAGCCATTGTCCTATCCTTCGGGGTGGTGTTTCTTTATAATCTTGTTTTTTTGAAAAAAGAGCCCCCTTCACAGCCCGTTGCCCAACCCACCGCCGAAATTGAAAAAGCGCCTGAACAAAAGCCGGCAATAGAACAACCGAAGGAGCCGGAAGAAACTTCAACCGCACAAGAATTTAAGGCCGCTGCGGCCGAGACAGAAGAGGATATCGTTGTGGACACACCCCTGTACAGAGCCATCTGGAACAACAAGGGAGCCCAGCTCCTGAGTTGGAAACTGAAGGAGCTCAAAAACGATAACGGGGAAAACCTTGAGCTTATTTCGGTCCAATCCGTTGAATTGGGCCGGTTTCCTTTCCTTCTGCTTACGGAAAACGTCGAATTCGATGACATGATCAACAATGCTCCCTATCGATTCTCCAGCTCCCGGTTAGAATTGACAGGAGGCGAGCAGGGAGAATTGCGGTTCGAGTATGCCACAGAAACTGGAACCCGCATCGAAAAGATATTCACCTTTCACGGACAATCGTACGATTTTGACATCCAGATAAACCTCTGGAGAAACGGACAAAAAATCACACCGCGGATCATCTGGGGACCGAGCTTCGGTAATCTCACCGCCGAGGAGCTGAAAAAGCGCATAGGCGGAGGAGGGGCTGGCGTGACGGTTTATGCCGGCAACAAGCTATTGCGGAACGAGGAGCAGAGATACAAACTGGAAAACAGCCTTTACAACTTTGCCGATTGGGTAGCTTACGACAGCAACTACTTCACCGCCCTGTTTCTCGCACCTCCGCAGAAAATGAGCGCTGCATTCGTGAGAGAAGAGGTCAACCAAGTCCCCTTCTACTTTCTCGTTTTTGATATCCCGGTAAAAGCTTATATCGGTCCAAAAGATGTCGACAGATTGATGGAACTGGATCCGAATGCAAAAAAGATCATCCGATACGGCTTTTTTGGATGGATGGCGTCCATCCTGCATACAGCCATCAAAGCGATCCATACGGCCATTCCCAATTGGGGATTCTGCATCATTATTTTAACCATCATCATAAAAATCCTATTTTTCCCTTTGACCTACAGCAGCACCAAATCCATGGCCAAAATGCAGGAATTACAGCCTAAAATGAAAGCCATCCGCGCCAAATACAAAAAAGCCAAACAGGACATCGCCCAGCGACGCAAAATGAACGAGGAGATCATGAATCTCTACAAGGAGCACGGAGTGAATCCAGCCGGGGGATGCCTCCCGATGCTGATCCAGCTGCCGATCTTTTGGGGCTTCTTCAGGATGTTGGCTATTTCTTTAGAGTTCCGGCAGAGTCCCTTCATCTTTTGGATCAAAGACCTTTCTGTACATGATCCCGTTTATGTGACGCCCATCCTGATGGGAATCACCCAGTATATCAGCCAAAAAATGACCCCCACCTCCGCTGATCCCACTCAACAGAGGATGATGATGATCATGCCTGTAGTCATGACCATCTTTTTTATGAATTTCTCCAGTGGGCTTGTTATTTACTGGCTCACCAACAATGTCCTGCAAATCGGCCAGCAATACATCATGAACCGCCTTAGGAAAAAACAAAAGAGTGAAGCGCATGGAAAAAAACGAAAAAAATAACGAAATCGAACAAGAATTCAAAGGGAGAAACTTAGAAGACGCCATCAGTCTGGCCGAGCTCACCCTCAAACTCCAGCGTGCCCGATTCAACTATGAAGTCGTGACAGAAAAGACAAAACTTTTCGGCATCGGGGGCAAAGAGGTGGTCATCCGCACTTGGCCTAAGAGACCGGCGGGGGATTATCCTGCCGCCCAGTTTTTAGAAAAATTCCTCGCCATTTTCCCTCTTGATCTCCATTACCAGATCAAAGAAAAAAATGATATGTTGTACTTCATCTTCGATGGAATGGACAAATATCTGCTGCTCAGGAAAGATGGAGCCCTGTTGCTAGCCCTCCAACATGTGCTCAATAAACTTTCGGCTAAAAAAGTTCAAACCGACTGTGACTTTTTCCGGAAGAGGAAAGAGAGAGAGCTCAAGGAAAAAACCCAGGAGATCGCTCACAAAGTTCAACAGACCGGGGAAAACGAGATCCTGGATTTTATGAATCCCTACGAAAGGCGCATCGTTCACATCGCTGCCAATCAGGTCCAAGGAATCACATCAGAAAGTATCGGAGAAGGATTTCTGAAACAAGTGAAAATTTTTCCGGAAAAGGACAGCCGATCATAATATACTATAGATCTATCGATTTTATAAATATTCTAGACAATTGGATGGATGAACAGGGAAGCTTTGCGGATCGGCTTTACTCATTTAATATAGACTCATCATGCTGGACGATACTATCATTGCCCTTTCTACTCCATTAGGATATAGCGGTTTGGGAGTGGTCCGCATGAGTGGCTCTCGATCCCTCCAGATCGCAAAAAAACTCTTCAAACCCAAGAACAAAGGGCAAAAAATACTGTCCAACCATCCCATCCTCGGGCATGTTTATGACATTGTGAGCAAAGAACCTTTCGAAGAAGCCCTGCTTACTTTTTTCCCCAAGCCCCACACATACACTTGCGAGAACATGGTAGAGATCAGCTGTCATGGAAGTCCGGTCATCCTGGAAGAAGTCGTCCGGCTCGGCATAAATGCAGGAGCAAGACACGCCAACCCAGGAGAATTCACCCTCCGCGCCTACGTGAACGGAAGGATAGACATAATGCAGGCCGAAGCTATCAATGACATCATCAACGCCTCTTCCCTCGAACAGGCCAAAATTTCCTTCCGTCAATTAGATGGAAGTCTCTCTAAATCAACAACTTACCTTCGCGATAATATCATCCAGCTTTTATCCCAGATAGAGGCCATCATCGAATTCCCCGACGAAGGGCTCTCTATTTTCCCTAAAAAGATCGCAACCACCCTCCAACGCACTGAACAAGCTGTTAAAAACCTCATTTCCAGCTATGACTTGGGCAAAGCACTCTCTGGCGGTCTTTTTTTATCCATAATCGGCAGGTCGAATGTGGGTAAATCTACCTTATTCAATGCGCTTCTCCAGAAGGAGAGGGCGATCGTCACCCCCTTTCCAGGAACGACACGGGATTATCTCCAAGAAACCATCAAAATCAAGGAAACCCTTTTTACTTTGACCGACATGGCCGGAATCGGCAGACCTGTGCACCCTGCTGAAAAAGAAGGAGTAAAGCGGGGAAAAAAACTGGCCTCTTCCGGGGACGGGATCCTGATTGTCCTGGATGCTTCCCGTAAAGATTCACCAGAGGACCTCGAACTCTTGAAAAAATTCCAGAACAAAAAGGCCTTGCTCCTTTTCAACAAAAGCGACCTTCCGGTAAAAATGGACAGGGATAAAATCAAAGGACAACATAAAAAAATGCCGTCTTTATCCATCTCTGCTTTGAAAGGGATCAACTTAGATAAAGTGGAGGAGATGATTTGTTCTCATTTCGTTCCCGCCCAAACCGGAAGCGGTGAGATCCTGCTCCACCTCCGGCAAAAGCTGTTGTTCGAGGACATCCTCGCCTGTTTGAAAAAAGCGAAGGGGATGTTGAAGGAGGGATATTCCGAAGAGATATATGTCGAAGAAATCCGGAAAATCATCCCTCTCATCGGCCAGTTGACAGGGGAGATAAGGGATGAAGATATCTTGAACAGGATATTCAGCACGTTTTGTGTCGGCAAATAGCCGTTTTATTTGATGTAACCCAGGCTTCTCAAGTCCTCTAGGACTTCTTTATCCAGCTCCCTTGGCTTTTTAGTTTCCCCGGGTTTGGAGGGAGCACCATAGGAGGGAATGAGCCGTATTTTCCGGGTTCGTTTAAAGTCATCTTGGAACGCATCAATGATGACCCGCCCGTCCATATCCTCTCCCGAAGGCAAATCGAAGATATACAAAAGAGTGGGGGTGACATCATAGATGCTCACCTGATCCAGCTTGTTCCCCGGCTTGATTCCAGGGCCTTTGATGGCGAACACGCCGTGAGGAATGGAAGGCGTATCGTAGTGGGTATACCCTTTGGACGAAAAATTGAATCCATGGTCAGAGACAATGACGAAGGTTGCATTTTCGGGCGATTTGCTGATGATCCGACCGACAACTCGATCCAAATAAGAATAGACGGGTTCGACTATCGAGGCCATATTCTGGTAAAGTTTTTTTTCTGTTTCTGGCGTTGGGGCCCCCATCTCCTCGTTTTCCTTGATCCATACATTTCTCAGTTCTTCATCGACAAAAATCGACGTGAAGTGAGACGTTGTGTCGATCAACCGAAAATATGTGGCGAATAGATCCACAGGGATGTTTTCCAACAGGAAAAGTGTCGTGTTTTCGATGGATTTATCCTGGAGGGTGTATATGCGGAAATTTTTGATCTGTCGCTCCCGACCTGGAGGAATCGGCATTTGTTTTGCCTGGCTATCCTCCCAGTAGTCATACATGCCCTCATCAAGGAGGATCTTTTTGAATTTTTTGTGTTCGAACATGACGACTTGGGGAAAAATCTTGTCCTTCAGTTCATTCGGGTAGGTGATTCCATCCTCTGGAAGATATTTGTACACACCGATCCGAAAGCGGTCAGAAACAAGGAACCCGTTCACCGCCTCAGCAGGAAAAGTGACAAACCAGTTTATCACGCCGACAGTGAATCCCTCCTCGCTAAGAATGTTCCAAAAAGTTTTAGCCATCCTTTCCCCAGCAGAATACGGGATCGTGATATTGTTATCCGTCACGAATTGATAGTCGAGAATCCCATGTTTTATCATGGACTTGCCCGTGGCAATTGAAGTCCAGATCACAGGAGACTTGGTAGGTCGCGCCGTTTGCAGCACCCCCCAGCTTCCTTCTTGTACAAAACGAGCCAAGTTAGGAAGCTTTCCTCGTTCGAATAGTGGATGGATGATGTTCCAATCCGCGCCATCCAGTCCGATCAGGACCACAGGATTTACAGGGTTTTTCCCAGGGAGGATGAACAACGCAACCAATCCTATCAAAACGACCAATAGAATCGGTAATCCCCACACAATCATTTTTTTCATGTACCCTATTTTATTGAATAAACGATCGAATTGCAATTCGTGAGCCACGACACGAGAGGAGGCATCTCTATCTCCGTGATAAATCAGGAGTTTGGAATGGTTGAAGCGACCTTGAAGATTTAGGCTTCACGCGCCGTTCTTCCAAGAAAACAATATGAGGACCTCACCATTAAGTCTGCGAGGATGTATCGAGCTCGAGTTTACCAATAGAGTTGCTCAGGCCACAAGACAGGCAAATCGTGCAGTTTATGGTATCAGCCGGGCTAGCTGATGAGGAAGCCATCCGGAGGCGCGCGGGCTGACGTTTCAGCTTGCCTGGCTGTTTTTTTGGCGATATAATACAGGCTCGGTCATCGGAGACCCAATCCATGTTCAAAATAAAAAATTGGATAATATTCAGACTGCCAATAGTGTTGCTTCTGCTGGCGGGAATGCGGATCTTCTTTTTCCTTTCGAATACCTGCCGATTGGGAAACAAAAGTTTAGCATTTCAAAAAAGCTCTCAAAGCCCGGGGTTATTTCAAAGGATTCCGCTCTCTTTCCAGAAACGGGATGGCCATGGATTATGATGTCATCGTTGTGGGCGCCGGCCATGCAGGTTGTGAAGCTGCCCATGCCGCCAGCACGATCGGGCTCAAAACATGTCTCGTTACCATACACCTAGAGACGATCGCACAGATGTCCTGCAATCCTGCCATCGGGGGGCTTGCCAAAGGCCAACTCGTGAGAGAGATCGATGCTTTGGGGGGATTGATGGGACTGCTTGCAGATGAAACAGGCATCCAATTCCAGCTTTTGAACTGGAGCAGAGGAGGCGCTGTCCAGGCTCCACGCGCACAGTCAGATAAAGCCCTTTACCGCCTGACAATGAAAAGATGGCTGGAGGACCTGCCGAATCTGACTCTTTTCCAATCTATCGTGGCCAAGATCCTGACCAAAGCCAACAGGGCTGTGGGGATCGAAACCCTGGATGGATACAAAATTACGTCCAAAGCTGTCATTTTAACACCGGGAACATTTTTGAACGGGCTTATCCATATCGGCCTCCACAGCTATCCGGCCGGTCGCGCCAACGAACCATCGGCAATCCGCCTGAGTGAAAGCCTAAGAGATGTGGGTCTCAAAATATTCCGATTGAAAACGGGAACCCCGATGCGCCTCCATAAAGATTCGATCGACTGGACGGGATTCACGCCCCTGCCAGGAGATAAAGTCCCTGTCCCATTTTCCTTCCGGACAAAAAAACCGCTGAAAAACAGGGTCGTTTGCCACTCAGGATACACAAACGCCAAAACGCATGAAATCATTCACCAAAATCTCGGATTTTCCCCGCTTTATGGAGGAAACATCACAGGAATCGGACCGCGTTATTGCCCATCCATCGAAGACAAGATCGTCAAATTTCCCCATCGCCAGCGGCATCAATTTTTTCTGGAGCCCGAAGGATTGGACACAGCAGAGGTATACGTCAACGGCCTTTCGTCCAGTCTTCCCCTGGACGTCCAGAAGAAAATACTGGCAAGCATCCCGGGATTGGATCGAGCAAAGATCCTCAGGCCTGCTTACGGCATAGAGTACGATGCCATTGTTCCAACTCAACTTTCGCCCACTCTTGAAACCCGATCGATCGCAAGTTTGTACCTTGCCGGGCAGATCAACGGGACATCTGGTTATGAAGAAGCAGCGGCTCAAGGCCTGATGGCGGGGATAAATGCCGCATTGAAAATATTGGATAGGCCCCCGCTGATCCTCGGCAGGCACGAGGCCTACATCGCCGTGCTCATCGATGATCTGATATCCCGCGGAATAGAAGAACCCTACCGCTTGTTTACATCCCGTGCCGAATACCGATTGAACCTCCGGACAGACAATGCAGACAAGCGACTCACAGAGTATGGACATGCCATCGGGCTCATTAAGCCCGATGATTACAAAATCTTCCGGGAAAAGCAAGAGAGGCTGAAACACCTGATGAGTTTTCTCGAACAAAAAAAAATCCCTTCAAGAGATCGCGAACGTATCTCCCTCAAGGATTTTTTGAAAAAACCTGAAGGAAAATGGGAAAATATGATAGAATATATCCCATCGAATATGCTCTTGACTGACGAAGACAAACGGTTTTTGGAATCAGAGATCAAATACGAGGGGTACATCAAAAAGCAGGACAAAGAAATCGCCCAGATCAAAAAACTCGATAACGAAAAAATTCCCCAGAGCCTGGTTTACACAGCTGTCCCAGGATTGACAAGAGAAGCGATAGAAAAACTGGAAAAATTCGCCCCCAAAACTATAGGGGAGGCCAAAAAGATTCCGGGCATGACTCCCGCATCCATCTTCAACCTCCACATCGCCATTTCCGTCCACTGGAAACAGAAAACAAAAAACGTTTCACGTGGAACACAAAAATAAAGACAACATGGGAAAAATCATCGCTGTCGCCAACCAAAAGGGAGGAGTGGGTAAAACGACCACCGCGATCAACCTCGCCGCATCCCTGGCCCTGAACAACAGAAGGGTCTTGATCATCGATTTCGACCCCCAGGGCATGGCCACGATCGGATTAGGGAAAGCCAAGGAAGAAAAAAAAGGCGTGTATCAGGCCTTGATGAACGGCATCTACCTGATGGATCTCGTCCAACCCACAGACCTGGATAATCTGTACATTTGCCCTTGCTCTCCGGAACTGACTGGATTCGAAGCCGAGATCTTTTCTGAGGACAAACGGGAAATGCGTCTGAAAAATGCCCTCAGGGATATCCAGAAACTTTTTCATTTCATACTTATCGACTGCCCTCCGTCACTAAGCTTTTTAACGATCAACGCCCTTACAGCTGCTGACTCGGTCATGATTCCTATTCAGACTGAGTTTTTCTGTATGGAAGGACTCCCTGACCTCCTCCGCACGCTGGAAGAAGTGAGGGCCTACCTCAACCCCTCCCTTCACGTCGAAGGCATCGTCCTGACCATGTTTGACGAGCGCACCAACCTGTCCAAACAGGTTGCAGAAGAAGTCAGGCAATCTTTAGGCGAAATCGTATTCACAGAGATCGTTCCCCGGACCGTGCGATTGGCCGAAGCCCCGAGCTTTGGGAAACCCGCATTGTTGTATGATATAAAATCAAAAGGCGCCCAGTCCTATCTAAATCTAGCCAGGGAGTTACTAAACAGATGAAAAAAAGAGCATTGGGAAAAGGCCTCAAGGCCTTCATACCTGAAGAGTACGGCATTCTAAAGGATGAGAAATTCGTGGATGTGGATGTCGATGACCTCAAACCAAATCCTTTCCAGCCCAGACAGGATTTCGATAATGATGCCATCGCGGAATTGGCCCGATCGATCGAGGAAACGGGTATCCTGCAACCCCTTGTGGTGGTCCCGGAAGGAAATCACTACAAGATTGTCGTGGGAGAAAGACGATGGCGCGCAGCTCAGAAAGCCGGCCTGACCAAGATTCCAGCTATCGTTCGCCAACTGTCCGAGCAAGAACAGATCGAGGTCTCTCTCGTTGAAAACCTGCAGAGAAAAGATCTCAATCCGATCGAAATCGCTCACGCCTACCAAAGACTCATCCATGAGTTGAAGTATACCCAGGAAACGGTTGCCGAAAAAGTCGGCAAGGATCGAACCTCTGTGGCCAACTTCGTCCGGCTTCTTAAACTTCCCCCTGAAATCCAGAAAATGGTGGCTGAAGGCAAAATTTCTATGGGGCATGCTCGAGCCCTTATCCCGCTGGAAAAACCCGACCAGCAGATTTTTCTCTCTCGGCTCATCGTAGAAAAGAACCTTTCGGTACGAGAAGTAGAAAAAATGATGACTGAAAAAAGGCATCAAACCTCTCCAAAGCTCGAACGAGAACTCGACCCAGATTTACTGGAGCTACAGGACGAATTGGTCAAAATCTTGGGTACAAAGGTGGCCATATCTGGAAATGCAAAAAAGGGGACGGTCAAAATATTCTATTTTTCCCTAGATGAGTTAAACAGAATATACGATAAAATCAAAGGAGCGATCGAATGAAAGAAAAAAGAAGAGAAGAGGAGGAGGGAAAAATATCCGGATTTTTCGATAAAGACACAGAAATCAAGGGTGACTTGCATTTCAAGGGAACTTTCCGATTGGATGGTCACTTCAAAGGCAAAGTCGATTCTGAATCTATTTTGATCATCGGAGATAGCGGCAAGGTCGAGGCAGACATCAAGATCGGTTATATCATCATCAACGGAGAAATCAAAGGGAACATCCAGGCCACTGAAAAAGTGGAAGTGCATGCCAATGGCCGTGTTTTCGGAACCATCGTATCCCCCAAATTGATCGTCGAAGAGGGCGCTTATCTGGAGGCCAACTGTCAAACGACCGATAAAGTATCCCGCACAACGTCGTCACCCGCCCCTCCGTCCGAGAAAGATCAGGAGATCGGGTCCTAACTTTGAAAGAAGCTGCAGGAGTCATCCCCGCCCGGTACGGCGCGACCCGGTTCCCTGGGAAACCTCTGGCCAAAATTGCGGGGAAACCTCTGATCCAATGGGTGTACGAACGGGCCCGGAAAGCCAGGCATCTTCAAAAGCTTATCATCGCGACAGATGATGAACGTATTTATTCCGCATCCATGGCTTTCGGAGCCGATGTGCGCATGACTTCTCCCCATCATTGTTCAGGAACGGAAAGAGTGGCTGAAGTAGCCCAAGGACTGGAGAGCCCGATCATCATCAACATCCAGGGTGATGAACCTCTGCTTCAGGGCCAAATGATCGATGATCTTGTTTTGGCCCTTCAAGAGGATTCCATCCTGATGGCCACCCTCGCCTCTCAGGTAACCGATGCGGATCGAATCCAAGACAAAGACATCGTGAAAGTAGTGGCAGATAAAACCGGGAGCGCCTTGTATTTTTCGCGCTCTCCCATTCCTTTCCGAGCGGGTGACCACTTCCTTCAGCATATCGGGATCTATGGCTATCAGCGAGAGTTTCTGCTGAAATTCCATTCCTTGCCCGCTTCCCGGTTGGAGGCATGCGAAGGGTTGGAACAACTCCGGGTTTTGGAAAACGGATACAGGATAAAAATCATTCCAACACATTATCAAGCCTTGAGTGTGGACACTCCTCAAGATATAATGACAGTGGAAAATTTCATGAGAAAAGGAAAAAATGACTAAATTCATATTTGTAACAGGCGGAGTCTTGTCTGCGCTGGGGAAAGGAATCGCTGCCGCGTCTATTGGCATGCTTTTGGAAAGCCATGGATACAAAATCACCCTTCAGAAATTCGATCCCTACCTCAATGTGGACCCAGGCACCATGAGCCCTTTCCAGCATGGGGAAGTTTATGTCACAGAAGATGGGGCAGAGACAGACCTGGACCTGGGACATTATGAGCGCTTCACTTCGACCCAGACAACCCAGTCTCACAATTGGACGGCTGGAAAAATTTATGAGTCCATTCTCCGAAAGGAACGGAAAGGAGAATACCTCGGGAAAACAGTCCAGGTCATTCCTCATTTGACCGACGAGATCAAAAAGGCCTTCCACGCAGCGGCCAACGACAATGATATCGTCATCGTTGAAATTGGGGGTACCGTCGGAGACATCGAAAGCCTTCCGTTTTTGGAGGCAATCCGGCAGATGAGGTTATCCTTGGGCAAGGAAAACACCCTGTTTGTCCACTTAACACTCGTCCCGTACCTCAAAACCTCGGGGGAAGTCAAAACAAAACCCACCCAGCACAGCGTTAAAGAGCTGAGATCCATCGGGATCCAGCCTGATATCATCCTCTGCCGGACAGACAGGTTTCTAGAAGAGGATATCAAATCAAAAATATCGATGTTCACGAACGTCCCCCTCCGAGCGGTTATCACAGCCAAAGATGTCGACAACATCTATGAAGTTCCCCTGGTTTTCGCAAAGGAAGGATTGGACGGCATCATTCTCAAGGAATTGCAGCTCCCGCTGAGAAGGCGCCGTTTGACACGATGGAAAAAGATGCTCGCCAGGATGAAAGACCCGAAAGACGAGGTGAACATCGCCCTGATCGGAAAATACGCCGGGCTTCAGGACTCGTACATGAGCTTAAACCAAGCTCTCCACCATGCAGGAACGGCCCAA
Organism: uncultured Eubacteriales bacterium; assembly: GCA_964538085.1. Classification (GTDB taxonomy): domain Bacteria; phylum Acidobacteriota; class Aminicenantia; order Aminicenantales; family Aminicenantaceae. Next base: position 111,969 of record CAZIDF010000004.1, read on the forward strand.
CAATTGAAAGTCAATATTTCATGGATAGAAGCCGAAATATTTGAAAAAGATCAACCCAATAAGGTGTTGGAAAAATTCGACGGAATTTTGGTTCCTGGAGGATTCGGAGTCAGGGGTATCGAGGGAAAGATAAACGCGGTCACCTATGCAAGAGTCCACAAAGTGCCTTTTTTCGGGATTTGCCTGGGCATGCAGTGCGCGACAATCGAATATGCCCGAAAAATCGCTTTTCTCGACAACGCCAACTCCACAGAATTCAACCCGAAAACTCCGCACAAGATCTTTTTCAAATGGCGGGAGCTGAAGGGTGTGCAAGATCTCGGCGGCACGATGCGGTTGGGAAGCTACCTCTGTCGGCTCGTTAAAGGATCGGTCGCTGAGCGGGCTTATGGCAAATCCAATATACGGGAGCGTCATCGCCACCGTTTCGAATTCAATCCCGAATACGAAAACACACTGCGGGATGCCGGACTGATTATCTCCGGGATAAATCCCGAACATAAGTTGGTGGAGATCGTCGAACTCAAGGATCACCCATGGTTTTTAGGCTGCCAGTTCCATCCCGAGTTCAAATCTAAGCCGATAAAGCCCCATCCCCTCTTTAAAGCTTTCATCGGAGCGAGTTATGAATACCGAACCAAAAGAAATCAACATCGGCGAAAAAATTAAAATAGGGGGATCTCAACCCTTGTTTTTATTCGGCGGGCCTTGTGTGCTCGAAAGCGAAGACCATGCTATTTCTCTGGCAACGCAGATTTTCGCAGTTTGCCAAACTCTGGACATCCCCTATGTATTCAAAGCCTCCTACGATAAAGCGAACCGCTCATCACTCGATTCCTACAGAGGTCCAGGATATCCGGGTGGCCTGCAAGTTCTTGATAACATTAAAAATAAACTCGGCATACCTGTCCTTTCGGATGTTCATGAAACTGCCCAAGTCGAAAAGGCTGCCCAGGTTCTGGATGTTATCCAGATTCCAGCATTCCTATGCCGGCAAACCGATCTTCTGATCGAGGCAGCTCGTACCGGCAAACCAATCAACATAAAAAAGGGTCAATTCCTTGCTCCCCACGATATGAAAAACATCGTGAAAAAAATTCTGAGCCAGGGAAACGATAATATCATCCTGACCGAACGGGGGACCTCTTTTGGGTACAACAATCTCGTTTTTGATGTGCGATCCATTCCTATTATGAAAGACTTGGGCTTTCCTGTGGTCATCGATGCTTCCCACAGCGTACAAAAACCCGGTGGAGAGGGCGCTTATTCGGGCGGAGAATCGGAATTTATTCCTCACATTGCAGCGGCAGGAATCGCAGCCGGAGCAGACGGAGTGTTTCTAGAAATTCACGACGATCCTCCAAAGGCTCTTTCAGACGGCCTTAATTCATTGCATATCAATAACTTAAGAGATGTTCTGAGTTCGCTGCTTCGCATAAAAAAAGCGATCCTCCCCGAAGAAAATCAACAGGAATAATTCAGGAAAACGGCTATGACAAAAAAAGAGATCATCAATATCGGAAAACAAGTTCTTGCACTGGAAGCCAAAGCGGTCGAGGCCCTCATTCCTCGACTGGACCAAAACTTCGCCGACGCAGTCGAACTCCTTGCAAAAACGAGATCACGCGTCATCATAACAGGCATGGGAAAATCAGGATTGGTCGGACGCAAGATTGCGTCCACTCTGGCCAGCTGTGGAACACCTGCTTTGTACATCCACCCTGCAGAGGCCGGCCATGGAGATCTCGGCATGATCGTCAAAGATGATATCCTGGTGATCATATCTTATAGTGGGGAAACACGGGAGATCGGTCACCTTCTCGAATTCGTGAAAAGGATCGGTATCAAGCTCATCGGGATCACGGGTGACAAAAAGTCTAAATTGGCGCAATACAGCGATATTGTTCTTGAAACCAAGGTCGAAAAGGAGGCAGGACCCGCCGGAGTCATCCCCACAGCAAGCTCGACAGCAGCCCTAGCGATGGGAGATGCTCTCGCTATCGCCCTGATGAAAAAAAAGGCTTTCGGAATCAAAGATTTCGTTTTTTTTCATCCTAAAGGAGAAGCGGGAAAAAAATTGTTGAAAATCAGAAACTTGATGCGCAAGGGCAGGTCGATTCCCGCAGTGGATCAAAAAGCATCCATGAAGAATGTTTTGGCAGAAATATCGGAAAAAAAACTGGGAATGACGTGCGTTATCGATAAAAACGGAAGCCTGACCGGAATCATCACAGACGGAGACATTAGACGAGCCATTGAAAAGCACGGCAGCGCTTTCCTCCATTTAAAAGCGAAGGATTGCATGACGGGCTCCCCTTTCACGATAGACAAAAATGACCTGGCTACAACAGCACTCCATGTGATGGAAAAAAATAAAATTACTTCGTTGATCATCAGGGGAAAAAAAGGGAAGCCAGAGGGAATCATACATCTCCATGATCTATGGCGAACCGAGATGTTCTGATGACGAATCGAGAGCGGGCTCAAAATATCGAGTGGATTCTGATGGACGTGGATGGCACGCTCACCGATGGCACACTCCTGGTTTTTCCCGATGGCGAAGAGCTCAAAACCTATAATGTCAGGGACGGCTTGGGAATCCTTCTCGCTCATCTGGCCGGGTTAAAAACGGGGATCATCACAGGCAAAACATCCAAATCGCTGGAAATTCGGTCTAAAAGGCTGAAAATGACGGAAATTCATCAAGGGATATTGGACAAAAAACAAGTGCTGAATGAAATCCTGGACCGAAACGGACTGACACCTGAAGAAGTGGCCTACATCGGAGATGATCTGGGGGACCTCGAAGTGATCAAATCTGTCGGTTTTGCCGCAGCTGTGGCCGATGCACACAATGAGATAAAAAAACACAGCCACTTTATCTGCCAGAATCCAGGGGGAAAGGGAGCGGTTCGTGAATTCATCGAATTTATCCTCTCCACACAAGAAAAGTGGGAAACGATTCAGGAAAACGTGAAAAACCTTCCCCCTAAAAAAAATTGGGGGTAAGGACAAAAACTGCATGGACGGAAAGAATTGGAGAAAGCATGAAGCTCAAAAAGGAAATTTTTAGACAGTACGATATTCGGGGGATCGTCGATAAAGATCTCACCCAAGAAACGGTCGAAATCCTGGGAAAGGCTATCGGAACCTATTTTCGCCAACACAACCGATCGAACGTAGCCGTCGGGAAGGACTGCCGGTTGAGTTCCCCGGAGTTTTCCGAATCGCTGATCAAAGGCCTTCTCTCGACCGGCTGCGGTATCGCCGAACTGGGAACCATCCCCACTCCGCTCTTGTATTTTGCCATTTATTACAAAAAAATAGAGGCGGGCGTCATGATCACAGGATCCCATAATCCTCCCGATTACAACGGATTCAAAATGATGTCCGGTGAGGAAACCCTGTACGGCCCCGATATCCAAGATATTTATCGGATCGTCGAATCTGGGACATTCATACAAGCCGATCCTGGTTCAAAAAACAAATACAATATCGTTCCGGAATATTCCGATTATGTGGTTGAAAACATATCGCTAGACAAACCTCTCAAAGTGGTTGTGGATGCCGGGAATGGGACAGGTGGCGTGGTGGCGGTTCCCATCTTCAAGAGACTGGGATGCGATGTCATAGACCTTTTCTGTGAAATGGACGGACATTTCCCCAATCATCACCCGGATCCTACTCTTCCCGAAGCATTGGAAGTCTTAATCAAAACCGTCCGGGAATCCGGAGCGGATGCTGGCATCGCCTATGATGGAGACGCTGATCGCATCGGAGTTATCGACGACAAAGGCAATATCATGTGGGGGGATGAGCTCATGATCCTGTTCGCCCGGGATATTCTGCCAACCAATCCGGGAGCGCCGGTCATCAGCGAGGTCAAAGCATCCCAGCTTCTTTATGATGAAATAAAGAGGCTTGGGGGCCGTCCCATCATGTGGAAAACAGGGCACTCGTTGATCAAGAAAAAGATCAAGCAAGAAAAGGCGCTGATCGCAGGAGAAATGAGCGGCCATATTTTTTTCGCAGACAGATTTTTCGGATTCGACGATGCCATCTATTCTTCGGCGAGACTGCTCGAAATCCTTTCGCGATCCGAAAGGAAACTCTCTTCCATGCTTTCCGACCTACCCCAAACCTTTCACACCCCAGAGATCAGGATTTATGCTTCTGAAGCCGTCAAGTTTAAGCTCGTCGAAGCCGTAAAAAAAGAACTGGCCATGAAATACCCAATCGTGGATATCGACGGCGTCCGCGCCCAATTCCCCCATGGGTGGGGGCTTGTTCGGGCTTCCAACACACAGGAAGCTCTTGTCCTGCGGTTCGAAGCAGACACCGAAAAAGAACTGAAAGCCATACAGAAAGAAGTTGAAAAAACCGTTGAAAAAGCAATCCAAAGGTTGGAAAATACTTGAGTTTTATCCAGATCGTATTATTGGGGATTATCCAGGGCCTGACCGAATTTTTTCCTGTTAGCAGTTCGGGCCATCTTGTTATTTTCCAAAACCTTTTTGGCATGAAAGAACCCCAAATATTCGTGGATGTGATGCTGCACGTGGGGACTCTCATTTCTCTTGTCGTTTATCTCCGAAAAGAGCTTTCCTCTCTGGCCAAAGGGCTTTGGCTTTTCATGAAAAAGCCAAAGCTGTATTATACGGACCCACGAATAAAACTGCTTTTCGCTCTAATTGTAGCTTCCATTCCGACAATGATCATCGGGTATTTTTTCAGCGATTTTTTCGAATCCCTGTTCGGTTCCCTTCGAATGGTCGGCCTGGCTTTGCTCCTGACCGGCTGCTACCTCTTTTTGACAAAGTTTGCAAAGGAAAAACAAAGGAATTTTCTTGGTCATCCTTTCATCATAGGCCTCCTCCAAAGTGCTGCCATTGTCCCGGGATTTTCCCGCTCCGGCTTCACCATCGGGGGAGCCATGTTTCTGGGCTGGAAAAGAGAAGAAGCGGCAAGATTTTCTTTTCTTCTTTCCCTCCCCGTCATTTTCGGGGCCGCTCTTTTTCAGTTCAGCAAGATCGATAGCGGCTCCCAACCCTGGCCGATCATCATCACAGGGGTTGCGGTTTCAGCCCTGTTCGGTTATCTTGCTCTGGCTTCATTGGTGTCTGTCATAAACAGGGGTAAATTTTATGTTATTTCCTACTACTGCTTTTTGGCCGGCATCGCAGCCATCACCTTTTCTTTCGTGATTTAATTCTGCATGGAGAGGAATAAATGGATATTCGGGCCGTGATCATGGCAGGCGGGGTCGGAACACGTTTTTGGCCCTTGAGTCGAAGACAAAAACCCAAACAATTCCTCCCGATCATCAGCGACAAAACAATGATCGAGGAAACTGTCCTGCGCTTGCTGCCTCTTATTTCTCCTTCACAAATCTACACCATCGCCGGTCGGTCTCAGACGGATACGATCCAAAAGATCTTGCCTCAAATTCCGGCAGGGAACCTTCTCGTCGAACCGCAGGGAAAAAACACAGCTCCATCGCTGATGCTGGCCACAGCCGCCATCTATAACCAAAATCCTGATGCTGCCGTGATCGCCCTGCCCGCCGATCATTTGATCGAGGATAGGGATCGCTTTCTAAAAAAACTGGAAGCTGCAGGCAGAACCGCCATCCAAAACGACTGCATTGTCACCTTCGGGGTTCCACCTTCCTATCCCTCCACAGGATACGGATATATCCAATTCTCTTCCCTAGAGCCAGCCAATATTTCAGGGGAAGCTTTTTTTTCTGTCGAAAAATTCAAGGAAAAGCCAGGCGCCGAACAGGCCAAGAAGTTCCTGGATGCAGGGAATTACTTCTGGAATTCTGGCATGTTCCTTTGGCAAGCCAAAACATTTCCCGATAAAATCGGACGCTATGCCCCAGATTTGCTCCCCTTTTGGAAAAAAATGGTCAAGGCCCTCAGAACAAAACAGGAATCTCTCCTGAAATCGGCATTTGAAGACATCCCTTCCATTTCGATCGACTATGCGTTGATGGAAAAGGCCCGGCCTGTCTGGATGTGCCGAGGAGATTTCGGCTGGTCAGATGTCGGGGCTTGGTCCTCCTTGTTTGACATATGGGAAAAAGACGTCAGAGGGAACGCCCTCCGAGGAGACTGCATTCTCCTCGATTCCGCGGATTGTCTTGTGCACAATCCTGGCAAAATCACCGCACTTGTGGGCGTGGATAATCTTATCGTCGTCGACACAGGAGACGCCCTTCTGGTGTGCCGCAAAGATTGTGACCAAAAGGTCAAACAGGTCGTCGAGTGTTTAAAAAAAGAACAAAAAAACGAGCACCTTTGACAGGAAGTGTTTGATGAGGATCTGGGACATTCCTCCAGAAAAATTATGCCGGAACCATCTTCTAGGTGAACACAGAGAACTGCACGCCATCTGGTCGATCGTGACAAAAGGCAAGAAGGGGTACGCCAATCACCCGGAAACCAAAAGATGGAGGAAAAGGTTGAAAGCCCTCTACCAGAGGCACGAAGGATTGGTCAAAGAGATGAGCCACCGAGGATACCGGCACAAAAGTCAGCTGGATATGCGGCTGGCTTCCGGAGAGGACAAACAAACGGAATACGTGGATCATCCTGAAATTCAGAGAAATATCCTAAAAAAAAAGAAGTGTGGCTGCCAGGTATGATCAGTTATTCCCTTTTTTTTGAAGGCCGAGCTCTTGAAGTTGCTTTTCTGAAACATCTGCGGGTGAGCCAGTCAGTAAACACAGGGAACTGGTTGTTTTGGGGAACGGGATAACATCCCTGATTGATTCTTGCCCTGCCAATAGCATCACGATACGATCGAATCCGAGGGCGATCCCTCCATGAGGGGGAGCACCGAAACGCAAAGCCTCCAAGAAAAACCCGAATTTGGCAGTGATTTCTTCCGGTTTCAAGCCCAGAATGCGGAAAATCCTATCCTGTATTGCCAGGTCATGTATCCGGATCGATCCTCCCCCGATCTCCACGCCGTTGAGAACGACATCATAGGCCTTTGCCTTGACACGCAACGGTTGATCCTCCAGGAGGTCCATATCTTCATCATGGGGCGAGGTGAAAGGATGGTGCATGGAAAACAGCCGTTTTTCATTTTCATCCCACTCGAATAGGGGAAAATCCGTCACCCAGGCAAATTTAAAAATTCCCGGATTTTTGGCCTCTTCCGGCATGAAAGCCAGGCGGAGTTCTCCCAAGATTTTGAGGGCCTTGTAGGATTCATCTGCAACCAACAGGGCCAGATCCTGATCCGAGCCATGAAGCTTTTCCCAAACCGAGATGAAATCACGCTCTTCGAGCTTCAGGCTCGACTTGAATCCGTCCTGTTTTTTTATCCAGATGATTCCTTTCCCTCCTAGTTCTTTCGCTTTTTGCCCGAGCCTATCCAGCTGGCTGCGGGATAGGCCGGTACCTTGAGGCACCAAAAAGGCTTTTAATGCCCCTCCTGAGGAAAGAACGCCTTGGATAACCGAGGAAGCCATGGTTTGGCCGAGATCGCTCAAGTCCTGCAATTCCATACCGAAGCGCAGATCCGGCTTGTCCGTCCCGTATGTGGCCATGCTTTTTTCAAATGTGAATCGGGGAAAAGGACGGTCTATTTCCACGTCTATCAAGGCAAAAGCGGATGCCAACATGGCTTCCACCAGACTAAACACATCCTCTTTGGAAACAAAGCTCATCTCGATATCGATCTGTGTGAATTCGGGTTGTCGGTCGGATCGCAAGTCCTCGTCCCGGAAACAACGCACGATCTGAAAGTATCGGTCGAATCCAGCCATCATCAACATCTGTTTGAAGAGCTGGGGAGATTGGGGAAGAGCAAAAAATCTTCCTTTGTACATTCGGCTGGGCACAAGGTAATCCCGTGCCCCCTCAGGAGTGGATTTTGTCAAAAAAGGTGTTTCTATCTCATAAAAGCCTTTCTGGTTTAAAAAATTCCGGACACAAAGGGCCGCCTGATGGCGGAGCCTGAAATTTCTTTGCATGGAAGGCCGCCGCAAGTCGATGTACCTGTGTTTAAACCTTAATTCTTCAGTGGCCTGCGGTGGATCTGCAACCACAAATGGGGGGACAGCAGAGGCATTCAAGAGTTTCAATTCTTTTGCCTGGACTTCGATATCGCCCGTGGGGAGCTGGGGATTGCGCATATTCTCCGCGCGAGCTCTTACGATCCCTCTTACGCCTAACACATATTCCATCCGGAGTTTTTTCGCTTTCTCTATAAGATCCTCATCCTCGGACCCCACCAGAACCTGAGCCACTCCCTGTCTGTCTCTCAAATCGATGAAAACAAGATTTCCCATGTCTCTGTGTTTATGGACCCACCCGAAAAGCGTCACCTCTTGACCCTCATTTGCGATACGCAAATCTCCGCAATAATCCGTTCTTTTCCAATCAGAGAGATGGTCATATCGCATCATGCCGACTCCGAGATTATTTCGAGGATTTCATCCCGAGAGTGTGTTTTTTGGTCCCCCGAATCCATTTTTTTCAGCTGGTACGTTTTTTCCCGGACTTCCTCTTCGCCGATGATCAACGTCCACGTTGCCCCAAGTTTGTCCGCCCGGGCCATCTGATTGCGCAGGCTGCGATCCTTGTATTCAATCAAACACTCCACGCCGGTTCTCCGGATGGCCCTTGCCAGTTCCATCCCGGCTTTCCTAGCCTCTTCTCCCATAGTGACAACGTAGACAAACACGTCCGGCCTTTCCTCGAAAGGAACGAGAGAAAGCAGGCGCTCCATCCCCACGGCAAATCCGATGCCGCAGATATCGGGTCCTCCGAACTCCCTCATCATATCGTCGTATCTTCCTCCTCCCAAAATAGAATCTTGTGCACCCAGTTCTGGCGATATAATCTCGAATGCAGTTTTGGTGTAGTAATCCAAACCCCTGACCAAAAGGGGGTCAATGCGATATTTAATTTGGTACAAATCTAGATAGGAACAAAATTGGCGGAAGTGTTCGTTACATTCTGGGCAAAGGAAGTCCATTATTTTCGGAAATTTTTGTGCGATCATCTGGCAAGACTCGACCTTGCAATCAAAAATCCTCAGCGGGTTGGTGTCTATCTTTCGCTGACAATCCGGACAAAGTTCGTTTCTGTAGCTTTCCGCCGATGCCTTCAAATCTTTATGATAGGACGGGCGGCACTCACGGCATCCTACCGAATTCACGAGTATTTCTTTATCCGTGATATGAAGGCTATCGCACAGGAAATCTGCCATTTCCACGATCTCGGCATCGATAGCAGGATCTTTCTCTCCGAAAACTTCGATGTCGATCTGATGAAATTGCCGGTATCTTCCTTTCTGGGGTTTGTCATACCGGAACATCGGTCCGATAAAGTAAAAACGCAGCGGTTGTGGCTGGAGATGCAACCTGTTTCCGATGATCGAACGGACGATCGATGGAGTGTATTCGGGACGCAAGGTCAGGGAACGGCCTCCTTTATCCACGAACGTGTACATCTCCTTGGTCACGATATCAGACGTCTGACCTGTTCCCTTCTCGAAAAGCTCGGTGGCTTCGAAGATCGGCGTTCTGATCTCCCTGTACCCGTACAGCTCGAAAAGCCCCTTGGCCTCGGATTCCACTTTCTGCCATTTCCTCGCTTCCTGTGGCAGGATATCCTTCGTGCCTTTGATAGCGGCAACCTGTTTCTTTTTTGGGCTCATTTTTCGGTGAAAACCCCAATCTTCCGGAACTTTTGGTAGCGCTCCTCGATCCTGGTTTCTGGATTTTTTTCTTCCAGTTTCTTGAGTGCCGCATGCAGGTGTTTATTCACATTCTTGAACGTTTGTGCATAGTCAACATGGGCTCCACCCGGTGGTTCAGGAATGACCTTGTCGACGATACCGAACTCCATTAAATCCTTGGATAAAAACCTCAAATTTTCGGCGGCCAGATCCACGGCACTCTGATCCTTCCAGAGAATGGCGGCACAACCTTCTGGAGAAATCACCGAGTAAAAGGAATATTCGAGCATCAAAATGGCATCTCCCACGCCCACAGCCAGCGCACCCCCACTGCCTCCTTCCCCTATAACGACATTGATAACCGGCACCCGAAGTTTTGCTATTTCCTTTAGATTGTAGGCAATGGCTTCCGCTTGTCCTCTCTCCTCTGCCTGGATTCCGGGGTAAGCGCCGGGCGTATCGATAAGCGTAATAATCGGGAAGCCGAACTTTTCCGCAAGCTTCATCACTCTCAAGGCTTTTCTGTATCCCTCCGGGTTGGATTGGCCGAAATTTCGCGCCAATCTTTCTCTTGTGGTGCGTCCCTTTTGATGGCCGATAAAGGCCACTGTCCGCCCGTGGAAAAAACCCATGCCAGCCACAAGGGCCGGATCATCACCAGCCCTGCGATCCCCATGTAGCTCGATGAAATCGGTCGTGAAGGCTTCTATATAATCCAAGGTGTAGGGTCTTTTCGGGTGCCGGGCGATCTGAACGATATGGATAGAAGAGAGCTTGGGTATGATCCGGGTCCATTCTTCCTCGATCTTTCTTCTCAGTTCCTCGATCTTCTGCTTTTTATCCGAATCATTGGATTCCTGGACTCGGTCTAATTCTTCCTTGATGGAAACGATTCCCTTTTCCATTTGATAAAAATCTTTTTTTTCTTTCATGACAAACGGCTCAGAACGTTTGAATGACCTCGATTATTCTATAGAAAAAAAAGCAGGCTGGCAAGCTGACGTTTCAGCTTGCCAGCCTGTTTCTCTAAAACGACTTCGAGGATGCTTCCAATGCGCTGGATTTCTCAGGAATTATCGAAGAGGCACCCCGACCATTGTTCGCACGATTTTGAGGCTCTGGGAGGAAATGTCCAGTCCGACAAGGACCCCTTCTTCATCGGTCACGATCTCGATCTCTGTCGGTCCCAGGTGAAGAAGGAGATGACAGGGGAAATCCTGTTTTGGCTCTAAGGTGGCAGAAACTTCCATTTGAGGGATGATATAAGCAGAAATATTTGTCGTATCCTGAAGATGGCAAAGATATTTTTTTGTCAACACCATATACGGGGAAAACATGGGATTGGGCAAAAGAAAGGCGTCTCTTTTAATTTCAGCCCTGTCCGTTCGTTCTTGACCCGCTATCATTTGGGTGTTTTCCACCATCCCTTCTTTTAAAACACTCTGGATATCTTGGATCACACCGCTGACTCGCCCCTTGAAAAGATAATTTTCAGGAATGAAGCTTTTGTCCAGGCAGATAACCAGCCTCTCTATCTCGATGGCAATGGGCTTGGTCATTCGCCCCCTCACCGTTAAGGTGTATCCTGTATCGTCTTCTTCCCAAGAATATTCTTCATATCCCACTTGCTCCTGCATAAAATAGATGGAAAGGGTCCCTGTCTCAGTAGTCCGGGCAAAATTCCCGCCAGAGGGAGATGGGGAAAAAGCGGACAGCAGAAGAATAATGCACAAGACCGCGCTTGTTCGAATTGTTTTACTATTCCACGACAACAGCCGTTCCGTACGCAAGGATTTCTGAAGCGCTCTGCATGATCATCGATGTGCTGAACCGGACATTGATGACGGCATTGGCGCCCATCCCTTTCGCATTTTCAGCCATCCGGTCCAAAGCCTGTTCGCGGGATTCGGCCATCATCTTGGTGTAATCACGAATCTCCCCTCCGACAATATTCTTGAGGGCTGCAGAGATGTCGCGTCCGATATGGCGGGCCCGGATGGTATTTCCTCGACACAGCCCCAACGTTTTTTTTATGGTTTTTCCCGTGACAAAATCACTCGTGACAAGTATCATTTTTCAACCTCCTTGTATCTTTCCCTCTTGTAGACAAAGATCTGTTCTCTGAGAAGGGACACCAACAGGACGACCACCCCACCCAAAACGGCGAGGATTCCGATCTTAAGCAGCAGCGGAGTGGAGGTATCCTGGATGATTCCTTCCAGGACTTTATAGCCACCAAAAAACAATAAAATCATACCACCGATCGAAAGAAGAATCCACCCGATCCTGCGTTCCAGACGATTATAGACCGTATTCCAGTAAACCTGCCACATTTCTTTTTGAGGTTTTTTTAATTGCATTTTTCCCATCACCTCCTCGAATTTTCCCATTTCTTCAAACTCTTTTTGGCATTCGTTGCAAACCTTCAGGTGTTCATCCACGACCCGTTTGTCCTTATCGTTCAACTCCCCATCATGATAGGAAGAAATGAGCTCTTTTATTTTATTATGATCCATGAATATCTCCTCATTTGACCTCTATTCAAGACCCAAGTATTTTCCGATGAGCTCCCTGAGCTTTTTCTTCGCATAAAAAAGAGAGGACATCACCGTACCGAGGGGCTTCCCGAGAAGCTCAGCGATCTCTGCATAGGAAAGCTGCTGGAAATAACGGAGGATAACGATCTCTCTCTGCTCGAAGGGAAGTTTTTCTATGCCTTTCCACAAGGTTTCTTTCAGCTCCCGATCTTCTTTTTCCTCAGCGAGGATGTGGACATTTTCTAAAGGAATCGCGCGCGTCCGGTTTTTGTGCTTCAGGTGATCGATACAGAGATTCCTCAGCAATCGGTAGAACCAAGGAAAAAAGGGCATGCTGGTGTCGAACATTTTGATCTTGCGGTAGGCCTTGATGAAGGCATCCTGGGAAACATCCAGGGCATCCTGCTGATTATGGACAAGACCCAAGGCAACATAATAGGCCGAATGCATATACCTTTTCACGATCACGCCATAGGCTTCTTTATCTCCCTTTTGTGCCACTACAAGAAGTTCTTTTTCCGGCACATCTTTGTTCACTCGAACTTGGGCTTTTCCGCCGGGAAAAATCCGGTCTTTCTGCAAGGCAACTTGTTCTGTCATTTCGTTTTTCCTCTTTTTATATACGGGCTCGTTCTTTATTTTATTCATTCATGGATGGCCTTTCTTTGCCGGACAACTTCATACATAAATATGGCCGCAGCGGTTGCTACATTGAGAGAGCCTATTTCGCCGAAATGGGGGAGGGAAAGAACCTTATCGCATTTTTGCCTGACCAATTGCCGCATACCTTTGCCTTCCGATCCGAAAACAAGACCCACAGGAAGAGAGTAATCGAAATCATGCCAGAGGTCGTTTCCCCCTCCTTCTGCACCGATCAACCACACCCCCAAGTTTCTCAATTCGTCCATGGCTCTGGCCATATTTTTCACCCGAGCCACCTTCACATGTTCCAGAGCTCCTGACGCCACCGAGGCGACCGTTTCGGTCAAGAGAACAGACCGTCGTTCTGGAATGATGATTCCATCCACACCCGCTCCTTCTGCCGTGCGGATGATCGCTCCCAGATTCTGCGGGTCCTCGATGCCGTCCAAAAGCACAAAAAAAGGCGTGTCGGCCGATTTTAAGAGCGCATCTAGGTTTGTGTATGCCTTGGCCGCCAACAGAGCGATCGCCCCCTGATGTTGGCGATCGATAGCGTTCAGCTTTTTCTGGGGCAAATAAAAAAACGGGATACGATTTTTTTTGGCCCATTGGACAATTTCAGCGATCTTTCCCTTGGTGGTGCCATCTTGGATGAGAATTTTGTTCACACGTTCCGGAGAGTGTCGGACCGCTTCCAACAGGGAATTCAGGCGGCTGATCTTATCCTTTTTTTGAATGTTTTTCCCCTACGATGCCCTAAGATGTTACTTTCTTTTGGGCTTTTTCTATCTTAGCCCAGGTGTCCCGGAGTATTGCCGTTCGGTTGAACACAGGTTTTTCCGGGGAGGAATCTTCGGAATCCAGGCAAAAATATCCTTTTCTGAGGAATTGGAACCAGTCTCCCGGATCGGCATCGGCAAGACGGGGCTCCACCTGACAAGCGTTCAATATCTCGAGAGATTCGGGATTCAGTGCGTTTTGCCAATTCCCCCCATCGTCTTCTTCGGTGGGATTCTCTTTGGAAAAAAGATGATCATAAAGCCGGACTTCGGCTGTGATCGCCTGGGGAGCAGAAACCCAGTGAAGTGTTCCCCTGACCATACGGCCATCCTTTGACCATCCTCCTTTCGTTTCAGGATCATAGGTGCACCGCAATTCGATGACTTTTCCGGTTTGGGTGTCTTTCACCACTTTTTCGCACTTTATGTAATAGGCATGTTTGAGCCTGGTTTCTCGGCCAGGGGCCAACCGGTAAAACATTCGCGGAGGATCTTCCTGGAAATCATCCTGCTCGATGTAGATCTCCCGTGAAAACGGGATCATCCTGGTCCCCATGCCAGGATCTTCAGGATTGTTCTCTGCCTCCAGCATTTCAACCTGGCCTTCGGGATAGTTCTCGATGATCACTTTCAAAGGTCGCAAGACGGCCATGACCCGGGGGGCTATTTTATTCAAGTGCTCGCGCAGACCGTGTTCCAGAAGAGCGATGTCCACCATGCTCTCCCTCTTTGCCAATCCGATACGATCGCAAAAGATCCGGATGGACTCCGGGGTGTAACCTCGTCGGCGTAATCCCGAGATGGTCGGCATCCTGGGATCGCTCCAGCCGTTCACAAGGCCCTCCTCCACAAGTTGCAGAAGCTTCCTTTTGCTCATAACCGTGTATGTCAGGTTCAAGCGGGCGAATTCTATCTGCTGTGGATGGTGGACTTCCAGTTGCTCTAGGAACCAGTTGTACAAAGGACGATGATCCTCGAACTCCAACGTGCAGATGGAATGGGTGATGCCTTCGATGGAATCGGACTGTCCATGAGCCCAGTCGTAGGTGGGATAGATACACCAGTCATCTCCGGTCCTGTGGTGCGTTGCCCGCAAGATCCGGTACATGACAGGATCCCGCATATTCAAATTCGGGGAGGCCATGTCGATCTTGGCTCGAAGAGTCCTCGAGCCATCCGGGAATTCGCCGGCTCGCATTCGCGCTAGAAGATCATGGTTTTCCTCGACATCTCTATCGCGGTAAGGGCTATTTTTCCCTGGCGCTGTCAAGGTGCCCCTGTAGGCCCTGATTTCATCCGCACTCAGGTCGCACACATAGGCTTTTCCTTTTTTAACCAGGCGGAGGGCATAATCATACAGCGTCTCGAAATAATCGGAAGCGAAAAAAAGTCGATCCTCCCAATCGAATCCCAGCCAGCGGATGTCTTGTTTGATGGATTCCACATATTCCGCTTCTTCTTTGATCGGATTCGTATCGTCGAACCGCAGGTTACAGAGCCCCTGGTATTCGGTTGCAAGCCCAAAATTTAAACAAATGGATTTGGCATGTCCGATATGAAGATAACCGTTCGGTTCGGGAGGAAATCGGGTATGGATACGCCCTCGATTTTTTCCTTCTTTACGGTCTTTGTCTATGATGGTCCGGATAAAGTCTCTGCTGCCTATATTGTCGTCCTCATTCATTTTCTTCTCCTCGATGCCTACTCCCGTTTGGTTGCACAGGGTTTCGTTTTAAATAGTCCAGCATTCCTGAAACCCGCTGGGAACAACTCAACAGAGGTCGGGGCAGGTCCAGCCTGGCCCCCTCTTCCACCAGCGGAATAAACTTATCCAGATCCAGACCAGAACTCTGGGTCGTCAAGGCTATCCGGAGAGGATGGTACAGGTCTTTGCCCTTGCAGCCCGTCTCCTTTTTAATATCTTGGGTAAAAACAATGAACTGATCATAATCGAACCGTTCGATATCTTTGATCTTTTGCCCAAATCGGCCCACGACTGTGGATGCACACTCGCCTTCCATCTCCCATTTGGTTTCCTCGTTCATTTCCTCTGGCAAGAACCGGAACAACAAGGCCGTTTGAGAGGGAAAGTCCGCTAGGGTGTCCACGCGTTCGATGAAGGTTTCGACTACTTTTACCAGCCAATCCCAATGGGCGTTAGTCATCTCTTCCGGCAAAAGTTCTGCGGCCCTCATGTATGGATAGACCATCTCTGCCACTTCCCGCACGGGGAGAGTTCTAGCATGCTGGCGGTTGATCCAATACAGCTTGTCATAATCAAAAATGGCGGCTGACCGGCTCACCTTGTTCAAGTTAAAAAAGCGGATCAGTTCCTCTCTGGATACAACCTCCTTATCTTCAGGAGGCGCCCAACCCAGAAGGGCCAGATAATTGAAGAGGGCAGGCGCGAGGATGCCGTCCCTGTGGAACTGGTCAACGGCCGTGGCTCCATGCCGTTTGCTCAACCTCGCATTGTCCTTTCCCATCACCATCGACAGGTGAGCGAACTTCGGGGGAGCCAAAGACAACGCCTGGTAGAGAAGAATCTGGCGGGGCGTGTTGGAAAGATGATCCTCCCCTCTTATCACATGGGTGATCTCCATAAGGGAATCATCCACCACAACGGCAAAATTATACGCAGGAAGACCATTGGACCGGACAATGATCGCGTCTCCTATCAAGCCGAGGTCGAACCGGAGTTCACCTCTCACTAGATCTTGAAAAACCAGTTCCCCCCGATCCGGAGTTCGCAATCTCACAGAAGCTTTTTCCCCGCCTTGAATCCGCTGGAAGGCCTCCTCTTTGGGAATACTCGCACATTTTCCGCTGTAAATGGCCACCCCATCCCTTTCCAGCGCCTTTTTTCTTTCTTTTTCTAGTTCTTCCGGTGAACAAAAACAAGGGTAGGCTTTTCCTTCTTCCAAAAGCTTATCCGTATGATCCTGATAAGTCCCCAACCGGAGAGACTGCCTGTAGGGGCCGAAAGAACCCCCTACCTCTGGACCTTCATCCCAATCCAATCCTAACCATCGCAGGTCTTCCTTCAATTTTTCCTCGTACTCCAGGGTAGACCGCTCGATATCCGTGTCCTCGATCCTCAAAATAAAGGTCCCATTACGCTGGCGGGCAAACAACCAGTTGAATAAGGCTGTCCGTGCATTTCCCACATGCAGAAATCCTGTGGGACTGGGCGCAAAACGGACTCTGACCTTTTCCATCGCTGATAATATTAATATATTTTGCCCAAAAACCCAAATATCTCTTGGGAAAAAGCAATCCTTCCATCGCTGTATGGATAAAACATCCAGGTCAAAATATACATCATTTGATGAGAGGGGGCATGGGATGGTTTTTTCAATGAGCGGGCAACTTTTTCGACCGCAGCTTTTTTACAACTCAAGAAGCGTTTGTGCTAGCGCGGCTATCGCTTCCTCTTGCCCGATCGGCCCGATCCCTTCGTTGGTTTTCGCCTTGATGCCAAGGTCGTTTGCTCCGATTTGCAGAAGGGGACATAGGACCTGCTTCATCCTCGAGATATGCGGTCCGATCTTGGGGGATTCGGCAATGATAATACAGTCTATATGACGGATAATCCCGTTATTCTCCCGAATCCGGTCCATGACGATTTCCAACAGGTTAACGCTGCGGACGTTCCGAAACCGGGGATCGGTATCCGGAAAAAGCTGCCCGATATCTCCTTCGCCCAGAGCTCCGAGCAAAGCATCGATGATGGCGTGTATCAGACAATCTCCATCAGAATGTCCGATAGGTCCTTTGGAAAAAGGGATCTCCACACCCCCAAGGAAGAGTTTTTTTCCTTCCTGAAGCCTGTGGATGTCATACCCGATGCCGATTTTAGTCTTCAATCAAGGCCTCCGCTATTTGCAGGTCTTGTTTGGTCGTGATTTTCCAATTCCTCCGGTCTCCTGGAATAACGAACACATCTTTGCCCAGCCTTTCTACAAGGGCCGCTTCATCCGTACCCTCAAAATCGTCACGAAAAGCACGGATGAAAGCTTCCTTGAGTAAGGAACAGGCAAAGCCCTGAGGCGTTTGAACCCTGAAAAAATATTTTCTGTCTTCAGTACGGATAACTATTTGTCCCTCCACGCGTTTGATCGTATCCTCCACAGGAACTGCGGGAACGACCGCCCCCCTAATCCTTGTGGCATCGATAATCCTTTCGATGAGATCTTTGCCGACCAAAGGCCGTGCACCATCGTGGACGAGTATGATTTCATCCTCATGCATATCCACACAGCTCAGTCCAGAGTACACGGAGTCTTGCCGTTTTTCTCCTCCCTCGGCGATAGCGACGATTTTTCTGTATCGGCTAAGATATTCCTCACCTGAATGACCGCTTCCAAGCACGAGGATAATCCTGTCTATGGCTTGATGATCCTCAAATTTTTCCAAGCTCCAGTCCAATAGCGTCTTTCCCTTTAACAGAGCAAACTGTTTGGCCGCACCGAACCTTTTTCCCTCTCCTGCAGCGACGATAATCGCCGAAACCTTATTCATTCAGTCTCTTCTTCGTTGTAACGCCCGAAGATCATTTTTCCCACGGTCGTCTGCAGTACCGAGGTTACCGTGATTTCGACGTTTTGCCCGATCATTTTACGGGAGTTATCGACGACCACCATGGTACCATCATCTAGATAGGCCACTCCTTGGTCCTTCTCCTTTCCCTCTTTGAGGATGAACACGTTGATCATCTCCCCAGGAAGCACAACCGGCTTCAGGGCATTGGCCAATTCGTTGATGTTGAGGACAGCAACGCCCTGAAGTTGAGCGATCTTATTCAGGTTAAAATCATTGGTGATGATCTTGGCCTTCATGTGTTTGGCCAATTCGATCAGCTTGGAATCCACATCCAAAACTTCAGGAAAATCCACATCGGTTATCACGACCGAGACTCGGGAGGACTTTTGGAGTTGATCCAAAACATCCAAGCCGCGCCTTCCTCTTTGCCTCTTGACGCCGTCGGCAGAATCCGCCACAAGTTGCAGCTCTTTGAGGATAAACTGGGGAACGACCAGATCACCTTCGATGAATTCCGTATCACAAATATCGGAGATCCTTCCATCGATGATCACGCTGGTATCCAGGATCTTGTAACTTCTTCCCGAGCTCTCCTCTTTGAAAAAGCGAGCAAGAAAGGGAGGATCGAGCCACTCGTGTTTTCGAGTGCCGACCAAAAATCCGATATAAGGCATGATTACCAAAAACAAGATCCTGATGAATGTCGTGGTCCCTTCCTCCTGAGCGATGCTCTGGTAGATGGCTCCAAGGCCCCAGCCCAGCAACACCCCGGCGAATGTTCCGAGGGTGCTGCTCCAGATGACCTGGAATTGACTCTTCCTGATCCGTGTCTCGAGATAAATGATAAGGACACTCAGAACAAAACCTGTCAGAAGGCCATAATACGGAGGAATTCGAAAAGGCGGAAAAAAGTAGCCCGCCGCGGAAAGGATGGCCATAACGAGTACCCGAAATATTAAAACGCCCATGGTAAAACCCTTTATTAAAAATGTTAAAATATAATGCCCAATGCTTCTTTTATACTGCCCACCCCTGCCAAGTCCACACCAGAGACGTCGCTTTTCTCCAACTGTGAAAGATTCCCTTTGGGAAGGACGACCGTGTTAAAACCCAAGGAAACGGCTTCTTTGATCCGGGCCAACGGTTGGTTGACGGAACGGACTTCTCCGCTAAGCCCCACCTCTCCGAACAGGGCAAAATCAGGTGGGATGGCCTTGTTTTTCAGGCAGGAAACAACCGCCATCATGGCGGCCAGATCTACCGCCGGTTCATCCAGCGTCAATCCTCCTGCTACGTTCAAATAGATATCCTCCCCTGCAAATCCGAAGCCCAGCTTCTTTTCGATGACAGCCAGCAACATAGCGGTGCGGAAGTGATCCAACCCGATGGTCATCCTCCTGGGATTCCCGGAAAAAAGGGTGGGAGAAACGAGGGCTTGTATCTCGGCCAACAGAGGTCGGGATCCTTTGATTGTACAAACAACCACGCTCCCGGCCTCCTCCTGGGGCCTTTCTTTCAGAAAGAAGGCCGACGGGTTTGAAATGGCTTTAAGTCCCTGGGCTCCCATTTCGAATATGGCGAGCTCCGAGATGGAACCGTACCTGTTTTTCAAGGCCCGCAATACCCTGTGGCTGTGGTCTCTCTCTCCCTCAAAATAGAGCACCACATCCACCATATGTTCCAGCGACTTAGGACCAGCCAGCGATCCATCTTTGGTAATGTGTCCTATCAGGAAGGAAGAGATTTGATTTTTCTTGGCAAACCGGAAAACCTGGTTGGTGACTTCTCTCACTTGGCTGATGGTCCCTGGGCTGGAAGAGAGTTTGGAAGAATAGATGGTCTGGACCGAATCCATCACGAATATCTGAGGACCCAGCTTTTCAGCTTGGGAGATAATTCTCTCAAGATTCGTTTCCGCCAAAAGATAGAGATCGCCGTTAGAAATCCCCAGCCGATCCCCTCGCATCTTGATCTGTTCCAGGGACTCCTCTCCTGAAACGTACAGGACTTTTTCCCCTTTGGTGCAAAAATCTCGGCTCACTTGGAGTATCAGGGTGGACTTGCCTATTCCCGGTTCCCCCCCTATCAAGACCAACGAGCCCAGGACAACGCCACCGCCAAGAACTCGGTCCAACTCTTGAATGCCTGTTTCTGCTCTTTTTTTCTTCGCGCCCTTGACCTCCCTGTAGAGGAGTGGTTCCGAAGGAGGAAAAGAATAATCTGCCTGGATCTCTTCTGCGATTTCTTCGATCAGAGAGTTCCACTCCCCGCAACCGGGACATCTGCCCAGCCATTTCGGTGAATTGGATCCGCAGTTCTGGCAGACAAAAACAGCTTTGCTTTTCATCAAAATCCGAATCTCATTCCAAAATAAACTTCTCTATTTTTGGATAGCGTAAAATCACTCAACCCCAAAAGGATGTGCACAAACTTGGAAGCGACCAGGCTTGTCCAAGCCCGAAAATAGGGGCCTGGTTCGCGGTTAAAATCGAACCCTTCCAGCGTGAATATCACCCTGTCTCTGAAAGTGTAAAAATCCAATCCGACACCAAATTTAGACTCCATGATCCCGGCCCGCGGAGCAAAATCACCCCATCGGATCCCCCCCTGAGCAGAATAGGTGAATTTATCCTGCCATGGGTCACTCACGATCTGGGCGAGTAAAAATTTGTCGGAGGAAGGCCAAAATCCAAGGGAAAGTGTTCCTTTGACGAATTCGCTCTTTGCAAAATATTCGGCCCTCAATCCCATGTCCAATCGGAAGGAGGAAACAGGCGAGATGAAATCTTGCACTCTTTTTACTGCGTTTTCCGCCTTTTCGTACAGACCGGGATCTTCTATCAACTTCCCCAGCGTTCCCTCTCCCTTGTTGATCTTTTCCAGAGCTTCGCTCAACTTTTTGAGGGCCTCTTCCGTCCTGGATATCAAATCTTCGATTCCTTCTAAATTTCCTTTAAGGCTTCCCCTATTCTCCTCAACCGTATCCTTCATAATTAGAATGAGCTCATCCAAGTTCTTCGAGATAGCCCGCACATTTTGATCGAATGTATCTATCACATTTTCTGCCTTTTCTAGGCTCTGGGTGATATTGGGCTTGCTCTCGCTGATGACATTCTTTAATTCTCCTGATACCGATGACAAGTTTTCAAGGATCTCTTTGATATTCACCCTGGCTCCTCCCTCTCCCAGCAACTCTCTCATGGCCTTGCTGGTGCTTTTAATGTCGTCTCCGACAGAGGAGAGGATTATTCCCAGCTGATCAAAACTGACCGGAGGAAGGCTTCCGATTATTCCTCCAGGCTCCACCAAGGTGTCGTCAACACCTGGCGTTATCTCGATATATTTTTCTCCCAAAAGTCCGAGGGAGGCCAAGGTGGCTTTGGAATCTTGGGTAATCTGGATGTCAGGGTTGATATTCATGGCAACTTCTGCTTTGTTGCTCTTGAGCATTATAGCTTCTACCGCCCCCACTTTCACACCGGCCATGCGGACCAGGGTCTTTTTTTCCAACCCGGCAACCGAATCAAAATGGGTATACAGCACATACCCCTTTTTTTCGAACAGCGTGCTGATGTCCCCGATCACGAAAATGAACACCGCAAGGATGGCCAGTCCGATAGCCAGGAACAAGCCGATCTTTATTTCCTGCCGGAATTTTTTTCGCTTGCTCTCCTCCAGAAAATCCGTGTCCTGATTCGTCCCTTTTTTTAATTTGCCCATTTTTTTATCTCTTTTTTTTTATAAATATTCTGCCTGTTCTACCAATTCACAATCGGCCCCACGGCCGCTCCAGAGATAAACTGTCGGACGGTGGGATTGTCCGTGCTCCGGATCTCTTCTGGAGACCCGGTAGCAATGATCTTGCCTTGATAGAGCATGGCTATCCGGTCCGCAATTTTGTACGTGCTAACCATGTCGTGCGTGATGACGATGGAGGTCACTTTCAAGTCCTTTTCCATCTGGATGATCAAATCGTTTATCGCATCCGCCCTTATCGGATCGATACCGGTCGAGGGCTCGTCATAAAGAATGATCTCTGGATCGTAGGCGATCGCCCGGGCCAAGCCTACTCTTTTTTTCATCCCTCCGCTCAATTCATAAGGCATCAGGCTTTCGATTCCTTCCAAACCCACACGATTGAGCGCCTGAAGGGCTAACTCTGTCTTTTTTTCTTGAGAGTGATCTGTGTACCTATCCAGGCCAAATTGCACATTCTGCAAGACCGTCAAGGAATCAAAAAGGGCCGCTCCTTGGAAAAGCATGGCAAACTTGCGCCGGATCTTGAAGCGGTCCTCTTCGCTCATGCTCGTAATTTCCTCCTTATTCACATAGATTTCACCCTTATCCGGTTCGATCAGGCCGATCAGGTGTTTGATCAAAATGCTTTTCCCGGAACCGCTCTGTCCGATGATGACCAGGGTTTCGCCTTTCTCGACCTCCAGGTTTATGCCTTGGAGGACCCTTTTTTCGCCAAAAGATTTATGCAGATCGACAATTCTAATCATCATCACAAATCCGCCGGCAGCGCTTTGCTGAGAAAAAAGTTGAATATCAAGACAAGAATGCTGGAAATAACTACAGCCCTGGTTGTGGCCCTGCCCACGCCCGCTGCGCCCGCCTCGGTTTTCAGGCCTTGCCAGCACCCGATGATGGCTATAATGCCCCCGAATATGGTCGCCTTGATCAAGCCACTCGCGACATCCCAGAATTCCATGTATAGCAAGATATTTCTGATGTATATGTACCGATTCACCCCCATGGCAATGACGTTATAAAAATAGCCTCCCATCATGCCGATGATGTCTCCGTAAAGAGTCAAGCAGGGCAGCATGAGGATACAGGCCAAAGTCCTGGGCACGACTAGATAGCGGACCGGATCGGCACCGAGGCTGATCAGGGCATCGACTTGTTCGGTTATCCGCATAGTCCCTATTTCAGCCGCCATCGAGGAACCGACTCTTCCTGAGATCATCAGGCCGACAAGGATCGGGATCAACTCTTTCGAAAGCCCCATAGATATGATCGGGCCTCCGTATGCCTCCGATCCCGGGCCGATTAAGCGGTGAAATCCGGCATACGTCTGGAGTCCGAAGACAAGCCCACCAAACGCAGCGGTAAGAGAAACAACAGGGAGGGATCGGACCCCTACCTCTTCGAGCTGATCGAGGAAGTTTTTCCATTCCCACGGTTTAGAGAATGTTCTCCTTATCGTTTGCCCGAGGAGAATTCCCACGTCTCCTATCTGTTGCAGCAGAAAATAGAAAAAGTTTTGTCTATGATAAAAACGCATTTTATGCTTCGAAAGCTTGAAATTCCATATCTACAAAACGCGCATACTCTCGAATGAAGGCCAGGTTGACCATGCCTGTAGGGCCGTTGCGTTGTTTAGCCACATTGATCTTGGCAATTCCCCTGAGGTTTTCGTCCTCGGGATGATAAAATTCCGGTCGATAGACAAATATAACGACATCGGCATCCTGTTCGATGGCTCCCGACTCTCTCAGGTCCGAAAGCTGAGGTAGGGGTTCCCGGCGACCTTTTTCAGGGGCCCTGCTCAATTGGGAAATACCGACCACGGGCAGCATCATTTCTTTGGCCAGTTCTTTCAAAGACCGGGATATATAAGATATTTCCTGGGTCCTGTTCTCGAACCGAGTGCCTGGGCGCATGAGCTGCATGTAATCGACAAAAACCAGGTCAAGATTGTGCTCCATCTTCAGCCTTCTCGCTTTGGCCTTCATTTCCATAACAGATAGAGCTGCGGATTCATCGATGAATATTTTCGCTTTGGATAGCTCTTCTGCGCTCAGTTTGAGCCTTTCGAACTCTCTTTCCCCGATAAAACCTGTCCTTACTTTTTTTATGTCAAGCTGAGCTTCAGCACACATCAACCGAATGGCGATCTGTTCTTTGGCCATCTCTAGAGAGAAAAAGCCTACGGCAAAGTCTGTCCTGAGGCCGATATGTAGAGATGTATTCAAACAAAGGGCTGTTTTGCCCATCGATGGCCGTCCGGCCACAACGATGAATTCAGAGTTGTGGTAACCCGAAGTCAGGCCATCCAGGTCTCTGAAACCAGTGGGTATGCCGGTCACAGCATCCTGTCGGCTTCGAAGTGAATCGACGGTGTCGAGAGTGGGCTGTGTCAGCGCACCGATAGGGATAAAGCCAGGTTTTATCCTCTGTTCCGCCACTTCGATGATGGCAGCCTGCGCCTCGTCTAAAAGCTGGTCCGCATCCTCTCTTTGTTCATAACTGGAAGAGATGATCTTTGCCGAGGAAAGGATGAGGCGCCTCAGGAGGGCTTTTTCCTTGATGATGTGGGCATAGTACTCGACATTCAGGCTTTTGGGCACACCATCCATAAGGGAAGAGAGGTAGGAGGCACCCCCGATTTCATCCAAATCGCCGGCTCTTTTCAGTTCTTCGCTCAGAGAGAGCAGGTCGACGGGGAGGCCCCTATCCACCAGCTGGGCAATTTTTTCCAGAATCTTCCGGTTCCCCTCTTTGTAGAAATCATCGATGGAGATGATGGACAAAACGACATTGAGGTTTTTGTTGTTGATCAGGATCCCCCCCAATATGGTTTTTTCGGCCTCAGGGCTATGGGGGGGTGTTTTTTTTAAAAACATCAAGTCGAGTTCCAATGGTTACCCCTATTCCTGATCTTTTTTCTCTTCGACGTTATCTTCGCTCGACTCCTCTTGTTTCGTTTCCGCGACCGGCTCCGGCTTTTTCTCTGCAGTCACTTCTTCTTCTGGCTCATCCGAAAGCGGTTCTTCTTTCTTTTCCGGTTCTGGGCCTGCCTCCATTTCCACTTTTTTGTCTTCGGCCTTCAGGACTTCTTTTTCTTCTTCGCCCTTCTCTTCACTCTTAACGGGCTTCTTTTCCTCATCGTCAGCTCCTTCTTTCTTGACTTCCAGCTTGATCTCTGCCCGTTCATCATGGAATATTTTGATCGGAACGGTGAAATTTCCCAAGCGCTTTATGGGCTCAGCCAGCAATATCTTCTTTTTTTCCACTTCTATTCCCAGTTTATCCAAAGCCTCTTTGATGTCCGCGGTGCTAACAGACCCGAATATCACATCCTTGTCTCCGGATTTTCTCTCAAAGGAAAGAGAGACCTGATTGAGTTGTTCGATCACGCTTTGAAAGGATTCAACCTCCTTTTCCAGCTTCTTCCGCAACGCTTTCTGTTGCATCTCGATCATCTTCATATTGGACGGCGTGACTTGGATCGCCAGTTTTCTCGGAATCAGATAATTCCTCCCGTAACCAGCGGCCACTTTGATGATATCCCCTCTTTTTCCAAGATTTTCTATATTCTCTTTTAGGATAATTTTCATTTCACTCAATCCTCGACGTAGGGAAGCAATGCCAGCAAACGGGCCCTTTTTATGGCCGTGGAAAGCTTGCGTTGGTGGAAAGAACACGTGCCTGTTACCCGCCTAGGTGCAATCTTCCCTCTTTCTGGGACATACCTCCGTAGGATATCCACATTTTTGTAGTCGATGTCTTTGATGTTTCTTTCGCAAAAACGGCAATATTTTCTTTTTGGAGGAAAGTATTTACGATAGGAACTTCTTTCTCTCTGTTCTCTTGCCATCCTTAATTCTCCTCTGTCGTTTTTTCGGCTTCAGGCATCTCTGCTTCAGGCGCAGCGTCAGGAATTTCTTCTAGCTGCTTTTCTTCGTCTGTTTTTTCCTCATCTTTTTTTCGTTTTGCTTGGGCCGCTTTTGGTTTCTCTTTTCTCCCTGTTATTGCCTTTTTCCTGGGTTGGATTTGCGTTTCTTTTTTCAGGGTTAAATAACGAATCACCGTTTCCGTTTGTCGGAAGCGCCTCTGGAGTTCCAGTGGAATATCCGGGTCCCCTTGATAATGAAAAAAAACATAAACCGCCTCATCCAGTTTGTCGATGGGATAGGCCAATCTTCTTTTCCCCCAATTCTCGATGTTGACCATTTTCCCCTTTTTCTTCTTCACCACCTCTGCCATTTTTTCGATAAGCTTCTCCGTCTCTTCTTCTTCCAGCTTCGGGGTGATGAGAAAGGCTGTTTCGTAATGCCTCATGGATACCTCCTTATGGATTTAAAGCTCCTTCTTTTAAAGAAGGAACAAGGAGCTTTTCTAACTCGAGCTCAAGACAAATTAAAAGGATAATACATATTCGTGTTTCTGTCTATCTTTTTATCCTGAAATAATTCTTAAAAATCACCGTTACTGCTGTTGACCTTCCGGTTAAACCTTGTCATGGCTTTCTCGATGTTATCCGCTACGATGTGCATCACGGACTCTTCGGTTTTGACCAGACAATCATCGAGGACCCGCTGCTCTTCCCTCGAGAAATCCGCAAGCACATAATCTGTTGCATGGGCGCCGGGAGGCAATGGCCCGATCCCGATGCGGATCCTCGGAAATTCAGTGGAGCCTATTTCTTTTACGATGGATGCCATCCCTTTATGCGTCCCAGGCCCCCCTGATTTCCGGATTCTTATCTCTCCCAAAGGGATATCTAGATCATCATACAGGACGAGCATGCGATTCAACTTCACACCTGAGTACTCGAGAAGCTGCTTGACAGCAATCCCGCTATTGTTCATGTAGGTCCAGGGTTTTACAAGAAGGACTGGCGTGTTTTCCAATTCCACCTGGGCTGCTTTTGCCGAATACTTCCTTTTTTTCAGTTTCACATTCAGCTTATCCCCAAATCTCTGGATAAGCAGAAATCCCACGTTGTGGCGTGAAGCCGCATATTTTTTCCCTGGATTTCCCAAGCCAACGACAGCCCACAAAGACTTCTCCGCTTACTCCTCTTTTTGACTTCCCTTCTCTTCTTTGGTCTCCTCTTCCTTTTCCTTCCTGATCACCTCGGGTTGCTCTCCTTCAGCCATGACTTCCATTCCTTCCTCTACCTCTACTTCCGGTGCCACCTCTTCTTCTTTGGTGGGGGCTTCGATCAAAACGACTAAGGCATGAGGATCGCTAACCCCTTCCACACCCTCAGGATAAGCTAAATCCTGGATCCTGAGAGACTGATGGAGATGGAGATCGGTGATATCCACTTCGATGTGCTCAGGAATATCCCCGGGGAGGCATTCAACTTCGACCTCGCGAGTGATCAGATCGACAAAACCTCCTTCTGCTTTGACACCCACAGATTCTCCTATCACGACGATAGGCACATCCACTCTGATAGCCTTGTCCATGGCGATCTGAATCAAATCGATGTGCAGGATCTCATCTGTAACAGGATCCAATTGCAATTCCTTGATCATCGTATCCTTTGATCCCGTCTCGAAGGTCGCTTTAAAGATGGTATTTTCTCCAGACTCTGATCTCAATATCCCGAAAATATCTTTTTTTTGAAGCATCAAGTGGGTGTTGGGTTCATTTCCACCATACAACACGGCAGGAACCTTTCCCTCCCTTCTGAAGCGGCGGGATGCGTTTTTGCCAAAAACATCTCGGGTTTCACATTTGATCGTAATGCTCATTGCTACTCCTCCTTAAACAAACAAGGAACTCACAGAGCTTCCTCGACTTATTCTTTTTATGGCCTCGCCGAACAGCTCGGCAACAGAGAGAACTAAAATTTTCTCAGACGCTAGGGCTTTTTCATTCAAAGGAATCGTGTTGGTTACGATTAATTGTTCCAGTTGGGAATTCTCTATTCGAGCACGGGCTTCTCCGGATAAAACCGGATGGGTACAGGCTGCAAAAATTCGGCAGGCTCCCTGTTCGATCAAAGCCTCAACGCTCCGGACAAGTGTTCCGGCTGTGTCCACCATGTCGTCGACGATCACAACGTCTCTGTCTTTCACATCCCCGATGACATGGAGGACACGTGCCACATTGGGCGCAGGGCGTCTTTTATCTATGATCGCTAAGTTGGCCTTCAATCTTTTCGCAAAAATCCTGGCTCTTCCCACTCCTCCTGCATCTGGGGACACGATGGTTAAATCTTTGAGCTCTAAATTCTGTATATACTGGGCCAAAACAGGAGCGGCTGTGAGATTATCCACCGGGATGGAGAAAAAGCCTTGTATCTGCGGAGAGTGAAGATCCATGGTCAAAACCCTGTTCGCGCCGGCGGCTTCCAACAAGTCGGCCACCAATCTGGCCGATATCGCGACACGCGGCCTGTCCTTCCAATCTTGGCGGGCATAGGGATAATAGGGGATCACCGCTGTGATCCTTTCAGCCGACGCCCGCTTAAAGGCATCTATCATCACAAAGATTTCCATAAGATGAAAGTTGGCATCGAAGGCACCGGTTTGGAGGATAAAAACATCTTCTCCACGCACATTTTCATCGACGAAAAAATGGATTTCTCCGTCGCTAAAACATTCTAAAACCGACTTTCCGAGGTCGATCTTTAGATAATCGGCCACTTCTCGGGCAAGTGCCGCATTGGAAGACCCGGCAAACACTTTCATCCTGTTCTCTTTTACCACCGTATTTTCCTCCTAATCTCTCTGTCGAATCAGAAGACGCGCCCATAAAATACATGGCTGGGGTGGGAGGATTCGAACCTCCGAATGGCGGATCCAAAGTCCGCTGCCTTTCCGCTTGGCTACACCCCAGTTCGCATCTTCTTCCAATAATCCGTCCGCGACAGTGTCGTCACAAGAACGGCTGCGTGCTCCTTTGTAAGCATCCTCAATGTTCTCTCGGCTTTTTTCCTTTGTCGGAACAGGCCAAACACGGCCGAACCGCTGCCGCTCATCAAAGTCAACTCTGAACCCTGCTCCTGGATAAGATTCTTAATGGCTTTTATCTGAGGATGTGTTCGAAATACAATCTCTTCTAAATCGTTTTCCAAAAAGCCTAGATCTCGGCTGTCTAAAAACTTGATAATTTTACTGTCTTTGTTCCGTGAAGTCAAGGTGGCTGGCACCCTCTTATACACCGACACCGTAGAGACTGAAACGGATGGAAGAGCCAAGACACACTGGCGGAGACCCAGGTCCTCCTGCACAAAAAGATCTTCTCCTTTCCCCTGCCCCAAACACAGGCCCCCCTCGAAAAAATAAGGGACATCCGCCCCCAAAATCGCTCCTAAGTCCCGGAGGGTATCTTTTTCCAGGCCGACCTTCCAAAATTCGTTCAGCGCCAACAGGGTAATGGCGGCATTGCTGCTTCCCCCTCCTAGCCCTTTGCCTGCCGGGATCTTTTTCGTCACATGAATTTCCACACCTTTTTGGATACCACACCGTTTTTTCAGGAGTGCGGCGGCTTTGTAAATGAGGTTGGATCCGTTCCATGGGATGGCGGTATCGTTTCCCCTCAAGATAATCGCATTCCGATCGTGGGGAAAAAAGGCCAAAAGATCGAACAGGTTCACGGTCTGGAACAACGTCCTGATCTCATGATACCCATCATCCCGTTTTCCAAGAATTTCGATGCCAAGGTTAATTTTGGCAAAGGATTTAATGAGCATGATTCAACAATTCTTGGATTTCCGCCCATGTTTTGGACTGATATTTTTCAACGAACTTTTTTGAAAACGCATCGGGTTTGATCGGGCGGTTCAAGTTGATGCTCAGGACTTTAACCTGTCCTGTGCTCAAAGGATGTTTGAAGACAAACAGGCGGGCAAAAGGCGTATCCTCGATAAACGATTTAACCTCAAAACAGAGGTCAACCCTTTGCCCGGAGACAATCCGGCCTTTTTGGTCTTTTGCAAATACCCAGTCTCTCAAACCCTTTTTGCTCGCCAGGTCCTCCTGGTCCCAATTGCCGCTCAAAAGATTGATCATTTCGGCTAAATTCAACTGGAATCCCATGAATTTATCGATGATCGCCTCCTCGTGACCCTGCCAATAAACTTTCTTCGATGGGACGATAAAATAGGCCTCTCCATCATAGATGAATATTCGATAGAGGACACTCCCAATAGCTCCTGAAACATCGATCCGCCCTCGGCTGGGCAGCTGGAAAAGAAAGGAAAACTTCGATCTTGCCGTTCCCTGATCTCCAGTGATAACCAGGGAAGCATGCCCTTCGATCCGATCGATGCGGGAGGGAAGGGGAGAGAGGGAAATTGGGGGCGTTTGACAGTTGGAGAAAAATCCTATTACAAAGCAGATAACAACCGAGAGCGCTTTCTTCACGAAACATCCTCTCTTGCAGCCGAGTGGCGCAACAGGCAAAAGGTTACCGTTTTTTTCCTCTAGTTTCCTCGCGCAAATCGAATCCATAATCCTCTGTGGCAATATTTTTTCTCGAACTAAGTCCACTCCGTGGTGCCTGCTTTTGCGTGCGGAATGCCTGGGTTTGTTTTTTTCCAGGGTTGTCGAGATCAAAACCGTAGTCCATCGTATTCATCCTTCTCTGCTGCTGTTTCCTCTTGCGTAACACAGGATAAAGCGGAGATTTCAGTTTTCTTCCGAAACAGGACAACCTGGGATTGAACACCATCAAAATTATGAACAGGGCAAGGATGACGAGGATTCCATATAAGGCTAGTTTCATTCGATCACTCTGGGATTTTTTTTGTTTTGTTAACTTTTATTATAAAACTCCCTCATGATTTCGTCAACCAGTCTGAAAAGCAGAATCCGATACAGGAATGGATGGCCTTGGAGCAAAAAAGTGTAATATTACCCCTCAGGAATTTTTTCTTCTGATTCCTCTTGAAAGTCTGGAATCTGGGACATGACATTCTCTTTGCCCATATAAAAGCCTAAATAAAAAGCTGAAGATGCAAGTATGAGGACAAACAAGGATTTAAAAATATCTTTCATGGCTACTCTTTTTAATTTTTATCCAAACGCCGATAAAAGTCAACCCATTGATTTTTCCCTTTTTTCAGCGTATATTTTCGTTGGGCAATAAAAAAATATGTCTATTCGTGAGAGGAGAAAAATCACAGCAACAGTCCTGCTTTTTTTGTTTATTGCCTCATTCTCTTGGTCCCAAGATGTGCGGAAGGCTCAACTGGCTGGATCATGGTACCCAAAAGATCCAGAGGCCCTATCGAGGCTCCTCGACCACTTCTTCAAAAATGCACAAAACAAGTCTTCGCCATCCGGGGACACGCTGGCCATAATCGTTCCGCATGCGGGTTACGCTTTTTCCGGTCAAGTGGCAGCCTATGCTTACAAGTGGATACAAAACAAAGATTATGAAACTGTCGTTATTCTCTCGCCTTCCCACCGATTCGGATTCAAAGGATGCTCCATCTACCCAAAGGGTGGGTATGAAACTCCTCTGGGTGTCGCAAGGGTAGATGCCTTCCTCGCCGCTGAAATAGGAAAGGCGACCGGATTCGGTTACATCTCTCAAGCACACCAGGCCGAACATGCCATAGAAATCCAAGTTCCTTTTGTGCAAAAGGCCCTTCCCCAAGCAAAAATCGTGCCCATCGTGATGGGGATACCGGATGAAGCCACTGTTCTCCGTCTTGCAGAAGGACTAAAAACAGCTCTCGCCGGAAAAAAAGCCCTCATCATAGCCTCGACCGACCTTTCCCATTTCTTGAGCAAAACAGAAGCCAACAAAACAGATGAGAACACGATCTCTTTGATCCAAGATTTTAAAACGAACGAACTCATCAGGAAATGCGAGGCTGGAGAAAACCTGATGTGCGGAGGAGGGCCGGTTGTGGCAACCCTTCTGTATGGGAAGGACAAGGCCAGTGTCGAGATCTTGCACTATGCAGATTCTTCCAAGGTAAGCCAGGATGAATCCAGCGTGGTCGGCTATCTTGCCGCTGCTCTCGTAGCCAAGGATACCTCTCAAGAATTTCATCTGTCCGAACCGGAAAAAAAGGAACTTTTGCAGCTGGCATATTCCACCATCGATCTTTATGTTCGAGAAAACAAAGTGCCGGAATATTTTCCCCAAAGCGCCAATTTATCAAAGAAATGCGGGGCGTTCGTCACCATCAATGAAAAGGGGAAACTGCGGGGATGCATCGGTTTCATCGAACCCGTCTTGCCGCTTCACCAAGCCGTGATACAGGCCAGCATCTATGCCGCCTGCCGGGATACCCGCTTCCTTCCAGTTACCAGCGATGAACTGGATGATCTGGAAGTAGAAATATCTGTGCTTACCCCCTTGAGAAAGATCCTGAATCCACAAACTGTCATGCCCGGCAAGCACGGTCTCGTGATCGCCAAAGACGGAAAACGAGGGCTTCTCCTACCCCAAGTCGCGATCGAGCATAACTGGACTCGAGAAAC
Organism: uncultured Eubacteriales bacterium; assembly: GCA_964538085.1. GTDB lineage: Bacteria > Acidobacteriota > Aminicenantia > Aminicenantales > Aminicenantaceae. Next base: position 144,354 of record CAZIDF010000004.1, read on the forward strand.
TTTTTTAGAAAGAACGTGCATCAAAGCCGGCCTGCCAAAAAACGCCTGGAGATCGGGTGCCGACATATATGTGTTCGAAGCTATCGTTTTTCATTAAACTCACTTTCTCCTTTCCCCATTTTAATCAATGTTGGTTTCCTTTTTTCATTTGAAGCTCTTGTTTTGTCCAAAGAAGTCAGGCAAGTTGAAGAGGACGGCATTACGAAGCAGGTCTTCCTCTTTTTATCTCATGATAAGTCTGGTATAATGAATTTTTCCATTTTGAGGAGACAATGCCTTTATATGAATACAAATGCACAAAATGCGGATCCGTTTTCGAGATCATGCAAAAGGTCAACGACCCTCCATTGAAGAAATGCATCCACTGCCAGGGTTTAGTAAAAAAATTGATCTCGCCCTCTGCACTCCAGTTTAAAGGAAGCGGCTGGTATGTCACCGATTATGCCCCGAAGGGAAAACAAACCCCCAAACTCAAAGACAAAGACACGGCAAAAAAAGACCCGGGCCCATCCACGGAAAAGAAATGCCCGGATTCCTCTTCTACCGAAAAAAAATAACGATTCACGTCTACACAAACGCAAATCCCTAGTTTTTGGAAATATCTCTATTTCGGCGATATCAAAAAATTTAAAATCAGCATATGGGGATAGTTGAAGCGACCATTGAAGATTTAGCCAATACGATCCGGTCTTTGAGGGAATCTGGCTAAGACAGACGGCGATGTTGTATTGAGCACGACGTTGCTAAAGGATTAGAGCCTTGAGGCAAGAAAGGGAACAGATGCCAGAGTAGAAAAGCTTGGGTGTTAACATGCGCAGTTCGTCGCCGCCGAGAAGAGCGGCGAGTAATGGCGTTAAAAATCTACACGGAAGCAAAAACCATCCCCATATGCCCCATTTATCACGGAAATAGAGATGCCCACATAGATTTTTGACAAGTTTTTCGTTAGCGAATACAATGGATTCCATGAAAATCGTGGTTCGCGCGCCCAATTGGGTTGGGGATTCCATCATGGCCCTTCCTGCGATGAACACGCTAAGACAAAATTTTCCGGAGGCGGAAATCTGGGTTGCAGCCCAAGCTTGGGTCAAAGATCTTTTTTTGATGAGCAAGATGTTTGCAGGCGTCCTTCCCCTCCCCAAACACACCAGCCTCAAAACTGCCCGGGATTCGGCCAAGAGCCTTCGCGCTCTTCATTTTGACCTGGGCATTCTTTTCACGAACTCCTTTGCGTCGGCCTTTGTGTTCCTCTTGGCAAAGGTACCCCAGAGGTGGGGATACAGAAAAGAGGGGCGCGGACTGCTTCTGACAAAAGGAATACCCGTTCCTCTGGAAAAAAACCGAGGTCACCAGATCCGCTACTACCTCGACCTTCTCTATAGCCTGGGATTGAAAGAATTTCCGGGGGAATTCACTCTGAACATCGACCCCCAGGAAAAGGCCAGGGCGGCAGAGTGGCTAAAATCCCGGAATATTCAAGAAGGAAAACCCCTTATCATTCTCAACCCAGGCGCCTATTATGGAAGCGCCAAAAGATGGCCGCCTGATAGATATGCAAAATTGGCGTCCCTCTTCCAACAAAAAAATCATGCACAGGTTTTGATCGTTGGCTCCGCAGATGAAGCCCCGTTGGCCGAGACCATCTCTTCCCTCATGAAAGCCCCCCCCCATATCTTGACCGGGAAAACAAGCCTTTCCGAACTCGCCGCTATCTTGAGCTTAGCGGATCTTTTTATCACCAACGATTCAGGACCGATGCATTTGGCAAATGTCCTGAAGATACCCATGGTCGCTCTCTTCGGCCCGACCGAACCGTCCAGAACAGGTCCATTTCAGCCTCCGGCTAAAGTGATCCACAAAGGAGCCCCTTGCTGGCCTTGTTCCTACAGGGAGTGTCCGTTCGATCATCGGTGCATGTCGAATATTTCTCCCGAAGAAGTTTTCCAAGAGGGGTTGAGGTTATTATGATGAAAAAACGGGCTGTTTTTCTCGACAGAGACGGAACCATCAACCGAGATGTGGGCTATCCTAACTCCTACAGCATGATAGAAATTTATCCTTACAGCTTCGAGGCCGTCCGCAAAATAAAGGAGGCCGGATTTCTCGCCGTTATCGTGACCAACCAAGCCGGCATCGGGAAAGGATTCATCGAAGAAAAAAACCTTCACGATATTCATCGAAAGCTTCGCCTCGATTTTGCGAAAAAAAAGGCGGTCTTCGATGGGATTTATTATTGTCCTCATTATGAACTATCTGAAATTCCCCAATATAGAGGCGCCTGCTCCTGTCGGAAGCCCAACCCAGGAATGGCCCAGCAAGCGGCCCGCGACCTCAATATCGACACCAAAAGATCCTACATGATCGGAGATAAAGCAGAAGACATTCTTTTGGGACTGAACATCCAGGCTACTCCCATTCTCTTGCTGACAGGCTATGGCCAAAAATCTCTCTCTCGGCTCAAAAAACAGAAGGTCGAGCCGGCTTTCGTCGCCGAAACACTGAAAGAAGCGGTCGAATGGATCCTCGAAAGGGAACAGTCCATACTCTAAAATAATACACGATAATCAAATGATCAGATTCGACGATATCTTGGAAAAGGTTTCATCTCTCTATTCAGAAAAAGACATCATCCTCCTGAAAAAGGCATATGTTTTTGCAGCGAGGGCACACAAAGGCCAGATTCGTCGGTCTGGAGAGCCTTATCTCAGCCATCCCCTTGAAGTGGCCCGGATGCTTTCAGAGATGAAGCTCGATTGTATCACTCTGGCCGCAGGGCTGTTGCATGATGTGCTTGAAGACACGGACGTGACCGCCGATGACCTGAAAAAAAACTTCGGGAAAGAAATAGCCTATCTTGTCGAGGGAGTCACGAAGATAAGCCGCGTTCAAGAATCCTCCCCGGAAACCAGGCAGGCTGAAAGCATACGAAAAATCATCCTGGCAATGACAGACGACCTGCGTGTGATCTTCATCAAACTGGCTGACCGGGTTCACAACCTGCAAACTTTGAAGTTTCTCCCTGATAATAAACAAAAGCTGATCGCTCTTGAGACCTTGGAGATTTATGTTCCGATCGCGAACAGATTGGGAATGGGGAGGATGAAAGCAGAGCTGGAAGATCTCTCATTCAGGTATGTAGCCCCAGAGGAATATTTCAAGATGGCATCTCTGGTGGCTCCGAGGAAAAAGAAGGCAGAAAAAGAGATCAAAAAAATAAAAAAAACTCTCGAATCCCTGATGAAAGAAAACAAAATCCCTGTTGAGATTTTTGCGCGCATAAAACGCCTTTACAGTGTCTACAACAAGATGAAACACCAAAATATCGATTTCGATCAGGTCTACGATTTCATGGCCATCCGCATCATCGCGGACTCGGTAAAAAATTGTTACGCTGCCCTCGGTATCATCCACCAAAAATGGCCACATTTTCCCCACCGGTTCCGCGATCTCATATCCATGCCAAAGCCCAATCTCTACCAAGCCCTCCACACCACCATCATCACCGAAAACAAACAGACCGTCGAAATCCAGGTTCGCACGCAATCCATGCATAACATGGCTGAAAACGGGATTTCAGCGCACTGGAAATACAAAGAAAAATCACCTCGCGCCATCATGAAAGAGGACGCCCGGCTTCACTGGCTGCGCGAAACGGTCGAGTTGTACAAAGAACAAAAGAATCCGAAGGAATTCTTGAAAAACCTAAAAATCGACCTGATTCCAGAAGAAATTTATGTTTTCACTCCCAAAGGAAAAGTTGTCTCTCTTCCATCAGGGGCTTCGGTTTTGGATTTCGCTTTTAAAATTCACTCCGAAATCGGACTTCAAGCTAAAGAAGCGATCGTCAACGGAAAAAAGACACCGCTACAAACGCCCTTGAAAACAGGGGATATCGTCGAGATTCGCACATCCCCAGAAAAGAGGCCCCGTAGAGACTGGTTGAGCAAGGCCTCGACCTCAACGGCCAGGCATCACATCAAACACTGGTTCAAGCAACAGGACAAGAAAAAAAACAAAGATCTGGGCAAAAAACTCTGGGAGAAAAAGATCAAAGAATACAAATTGCCGGCCCCATCAATCAAAAAGGAAAAGCTCCTGAAAAGGCTTTCGGAGAAAACACCTTACCGGGTTCCTGACATCGCCGCTTTTTATCTTCTGATAGGTTCGGGAAAAGTGATCCTCAACAAAAAGTTTATGGAAAAACTTTTCCAAGAAAAAAAATTAGAGGATAGAAGGGAAAGCATTTTGGATAAAGTGGTCGCCAAAGTTGCAAAAAAACCCAAGCCGTTGATCGAAGTTAAGGAGGCTGATGAAGCCACGATCAACCTCGCCAAATGTTGTGCCCCTATCCGTGGCGAACCTATCATCGGCTACATCACCTCAGGAAAGGGAGTGACTGTGCACGCCCAAAGGTGTCCTTTGATAAAAAAGGAAACCCTCGATCTCCAGCGGATCGTGGACGCCTCCTGGTCTTCCTCCTCTGCGGAAGGTTCATACCAAGCCAAGATCCTGGTAAAAAGCCACGATTCTCCCGGCGTTTTAGCGCAGCTCACGACCGCCATCGCTGAACAGGGAGGAAATATCACCAAGGCTCAGGTCGACACTTATGCGGACCAAAAGGCACAAATAAAACTGACCATCATCATTCAAGATATCAAACACCTCGAAAAAATCATTAAAAAAATCTTAGGAATTAAAGAGGTTTCTTTTGTCGAAAGAGTCTAAGCAGCCTTTGTGACCTTCCCGGTTCGAAGGCATCTTGTGCAAACCCATATGCGTTTTATTCCTGCTGGCGTTTTGGCTTTGACCTTTTGTAAGTTTGGCTTCCATTGCTTTTTGGACGCTTTATGTGAATGACTAATGCTTTGCCCGAAGACGGGGCTCTTTCCACAGATCTCACACGTTTTTGCCATTTTTCGTTCTCTACCGTTGGTAATTTAAGAAAAAAGTATTTATACCATAATTGGGATCAAAAACCAACCCATTTGACATATCTCGCCATTCCCGATCTTTTTGCTGTAAAGATTTTTGCTGAAGATCGCGCTCTCACATGAAAACTTTACACTCCCCGAACACCTGTCCTTTGCTAGGGACAATATTCCCCTAGGAATAGGGATGATCTATCTAGGTCGCTTTGGTACAAATATTGCATAGACATTTTGTCTGCTTGACGTAATTTGGCAAAACAAGTATCTTAGTTTATGAGAGAGATGGATAAAAAAGCGTATTTTCTAATCCTGCTTGTGCCTTTAATCACAGCTTTTATAAACTGTGCATCACCCCCTCAGCGGTCTCAACTTCAATTCGGAATCGTGGCCGCCCAACAAAATCTTTGGGATGAAGCGATCTTTCGGTGGAAAAAAGCCGTCGAGCTTGAACCGGATTCCGCATCCGCGCACAACAACCTGGCTGTGGCATTCGAACAAAAAGGACTCTGGGAGGAAGCGAGGAAAGAATACACGCGCGCCCTCGAGCTCAATCCTAAAAATGAGTACATCCAATCAAATTATGAAAAATTCAAGCAACGTATCGAAGGGGATGCCAAGGATGAGGACGAAGAGAACAAAGATAAAAAAAAGAAATAGTAATCATCTCTTTTTATTGATCGGTCTCCTTTTTATCTTTTCCTGCGGCACGGGAGATTATGTGCGGTTGCAGATTGAAATGCCGCGGCATACCGTGATAGACCTGGACGATTTCGAAGAAATCGCCATCACCAATTTTTTTGTGAACGAAGAGGCTAAAGATTTTGACCTCAGCAAAGAATTGACCGAATATTTTTCCACAGAGCTTGACCAAAAAATAAAAAAGAAAATTTCCTCCACCGACGTTGCCTTGCAAAACGAAGACGTTTTCCAGGATAAAGAATTTTGGAAGAAGGCCTTTCCTGACAAAAAGGGAACCCTTCTGTTCACCGGCAGCCTGGATTACACGGAAGAAATCCGGAAAGCCATTAAATCTGCGCGCAAAAGACGGTTCGAGGAGCCCTTTCCTGAAGAATCCCGGATCGAAGAGCGCAGATTCTATTCCCTTTCTCTTCGCCTCTATCTTATCGATGCCAAGTCCGGAGAAGCCGTTTACGAACGAACTTTTAAAGAGAGCAAGACCTATAAAAACCCGAACCAAACCTCTTATTTTGCCTTTTATGACATGATGTTGAATGTAAGAGATAAGCTTTTCCGCCAGATTCTGGGGGATAAGCAAATCCAAGAAAGATATCTTATCAAGTAAACACCGAGGAGAAAACATGCGAATTATCAAGAGATGCTTTTTCCTTTTTTTCATCATCTTTATCGGAGCAAGCTTCGGCTTCTCTCAAATGATCTACTTCCCCTATTATGGAAAGAACAAGGTCCTTTACACAAAGTTCGACTGGAAGGTCTACAAAACCGACCATTTCGACATTTTTTACTACACGGAGGACACCCGCGACCTTCAAACGATAGCCAACCTGGCTGAGAGCGCCTACAAATCAATAAGCGAGGATATCAAACACCAACTTTCCGCTTCCGTGCCCCTCCTGTATTACAGAACTTCCACGGATTTTTACCAGACGAACTTGTTTCAAATCCCCGAGGGTGTCCTAGGAGTAGCCGAGCCCCTCCTGTACCGAATCGCGATCCAGGGTGATATGGCCATAGATGAGATCCATGACCTCATCGAGCATGAACTGAGCCATGTTTTCGAATATGACATCCTCTGGGGATCTCCGGGAGGTGTACTCTATGCTCTGACTGCTCCTCCGGGATGGATTTTCGAAGGGTACTGTGAATACAACACCCGGACTTGGGCTCCTTGGTCTGCCTTGATCGTTCGGGATGCGGCTCTCAGTGACCGCATTCCAGAGCTTGTTGGAGGGGGTCAACTTTATTCTCGTTATCCGCTCCCCCGGCCTCCCGATTATGATTTTGGCCATGCTCTCTTCGATTACATTGAATTCAGATACGGCAAAAACGGGATCCGGGATTTCTGGCATTCCATGAAAAACTCCCCACTCATCGGGAATCAAAATCCCATAAAACGGGCATTCAACATGCCCGTAAAAGAATTCAATTACGAATTCAAAAAATACCTCCGCGCTAAATTCAAACCTTTTTTATTGAGAGAAAATCCCGAGGATTACAGTATCCCGATCGGTCCTGAGTTCCCGTTGAATCCCTACTATCACGCGTATTCGATCGCACTCTCTCCTTCCGGGGATATCGTCGCCGCGTTGTTGGCGAATTACAAGGACTTGGACTATGACATCATCCTGTTTTCCACTCGAGATGGCAAAATGATCAAAAACATCACGAAGGGCTACACGTCCAAGTATGAGTTCTTAAAATTCGAGGTAGATCCCTCCATGGGAAGAGACCTCGCCTGGTCCTCTGATGGAGACAGGATCGCCTTTTTCGGACGCACGGGACGAAAGCACAATCTTTTCATCATCGATCCTCTTTCAGGTAAGATCGTCAAAGAAATCCAACTCCAGCAGGACCAGCCATGCTCTCCGTGCTTCTTTCCTGATGGCGGAGAGCTCCTTTTCACCGCGTTCGAAGACGGTATTCATGACATTTTCAAGGTCAACCTGGCAAGCGGTGATGTTCTCAATTTGACCGCTAACGATCTTTTCGAAAAGGCTCCAGTCCTATCCCACGACGGAAAAACCCTTGCCTATACCATCCGGATGGATGCATATGACAAACTTTTTATCTCGCCAATAAATGACCTGAAAAAGAGGACGCAATTGACTTTCGGGGTGGGAAACACGATCACCCCCGCATTTTCTCCGGATGATAAGGAAATTTACTTCGCCGGCGACAAAAAAGAGGCTCACAATATCTACTCCCTCAATCTGGAAAGCGCAGAGATCAAGCGGTACACGGATGTAAGAACCGGCAATTTCTTTCCTTCTCCCATGCCGAATGAACCCAACTCGATCATCTTTTCCTCTTTCAATAAGGGCGCGTTCCAGATTTTCAAGAGTGACCTGGAAGGCCAGGTGGAGGAATCCGTGACTTTTGCCGACATGGATTACGACGAGGAGTTCGAACGGTTCGAACCGATCGTCACAGTCGATATCGATGAACAAAAGATCAAGCCATATAAAGGACTGAGCAAGCTCTTCCTGAACAACCGGCCTCCGATCGACGCGATCCTTTCCACCGATGGTTCCATCTACGGAGGCACGGCTCTTTCTTTTTCCGACTTGTTGGGAGATCACAATTTCAGCTTGCTCGCCTATCAGGTAAGAAGTTTTCGGTCCTATGTTTTCTCTTATGCAAACCTGAAAAACCGGTTTCAGTACATGGCCGAAGCCTTCCAGTACACGATTTATTATTATACGCCCTACAGCTTTCTCGATCCGACCTATTACCAGCTTCTCTCCTACCGCGATGCCTTGGCAACGAGAACGATGAAGGGCGCCAGGATCAACGGATACTACCCCTTCAATCGGTATTACAGAACCCAGGTCGGGCTCAGTTTCCTCAATTACGAAGAAGATTTTTTCGATCCCTATATCAATCAAGGGCTTGGCCAATCCAATCAACCGTACGGATTTTTTCTCAATGGGAATTCTCTTTCGGTCAACGCTGCTTTGATCGGGGAAACGACAAATTTCAGGTATTATGGCCCTTACTCGGGAAATACCTTCATGCTAAGTCTTTCCCAAGCCATTCCGGTAACTAAAAGCTTTATCAACAACACGACAGCTCAAGTCGATCTTCGCCAATACCTGCCCATCGGAGGAGATACGCTTTTTGCCTTCCGCCTCAACATCATGGCCAGCATGGGAAAGACTCCCTATATTTTTTATTGGGGAGGAAATAACCAGGTCCGCTCTTCTTATTATTACAACATCGTGGGAAACCAGGGTTGGTATGCGAACCTGGAGTTCAGGATTCCTCTGTTGAATACCGCGAACACGATCATCGGTCAGATCGGACCTATTCGCGGCGTGTTCTTTGTCGATATGACCCGCGCAAAACTCAAAGGATATTCGGCCAAAATCTATTACGTCGATTATGATACCGATGTTTTTCCGATATTGAGGGTAGTCGATGCCCTCGGTTCGTATGGTTTTGGATTCCAATTTTTCTTCCTCGGGCTTCCGTTGCACTTCGAATGGGCGAAACGCCTGGAAATAGAAAACATTTCCAGCCCTTTCAGCATCAAAGCTCGCGGTAAATTCGATTTGAAATTCTGGATCGGATTCGATTTTTAGCTCATTTTCCTCTCTCCTGATGGAAAATTAAAAAAAACAATTTCCTTGAATTCGACAATCGGGAGTGCTATCATGTCCGAGCCTTCTCCATAGAAAATTTCAGCAAAACAGAAGGATTTCCACAGTTGTGAAAATATCTGTGGAAATCTAAAGTAAAAACATGGAAGACGAACAAAAATCTGATCCTTGGCATCTTATCAAAGAAGCGATCAAGCAGGAGATCGACAGGAACAGTTATGAGACCTGGTTCGATCCTACGATATACATCGGCCAGGAAAGCAATTGTCTTTACATCAAAGTCCCGAACTCCTACTTCAAGGACTGGCTTTCATTTCATTATCTCACCCTGATAAACAAATGCTCCGTCGATCTTTTTGGTAAGCCTTACGAGATAAAGTACATTTTCGAAGATACCCCCAATCAATTTATGAGGCGTTCCCCCCATGAACGGCGCTCCAAACACGGAGGCCTTCTGAATCCGAATTTGAATCCCAACTACACTTTTGAAAACTTCGTCGTCGGTTCCTGCAATCAGTTCGCCCATGCTGCTGCCTCTGCCGTTGTGAATAATCCGGCAAAATCATACAATCCCCTGTATGTATACGGTGGCGCTGGTTTGGGAAAAACCCACTTGATGAATGCCATCGGTCACAGCATTCTGAACAACCATCGTGGTCTCAAGATTCTTTATATCACCACTGAAAAATTCATGAACGATTTGATCAACCACCTTCAATACGGCAAAGTCCTGGATTTTCGTCAAAAATACCGGAGTGTCGATGTCCTTCTGATAGACGATATACATTATCTTTCAGGAAGGGAAAGAACAAAGGAAGAATTTTTCCACACCTTCAATCATCTGTATGACAGCCAAAAGCAAATTGTCATATCCAGCGATTGCCCGCCTAAAGAAATCCCCAATCTTGAAGAAAGATTTAGCTCCCGATTCGAATGGGGATTGATAGCTGACCTAAAACCTCCTGATATCGAAACAAGGATCGCCATCCTGAATAAAAAATCCGAGCTTGAAGAAATATTCATTCCCGAAAGCGTAGCCTTGTATATTGCTGACAAAGTCCACTCTAACATTCGAGAGCTTGAAGGGTATCTAAGAAGAGTTATCGCCTACTCCTCTCTCAAAGGCGAGGTTATCGATCTCGATCTGACCAAAGAAGCCCTAAAAACCCTCCTGGATTCATCCATGACGATCGTCACGGTCGAAAAGATACAAAAGGCCATCAGCCTTGAGTTTAAAATCAAGATTTCCCAACTGAAAGCCAAAAACAATTCGCCAAAGATCGCTTTCCCACGCCAAATCGCCATGTATCTTTCTAAACAGATGACAAAAACATCCCTTCCCGAGATAGGGAAAAAATTCGGTGGAAAACATCATACAACCGTTCTTCATAGCATAAGAAAAATAGAGAAATTAAGAGCAAGAGATCCCGAATTTGACAAAAAGATTAACACTTTAATTAATCAAATACACTAGGGAAATCAATAAATTAGATGAGTTTTGCACATTTTCAATTGATTTTATTATTCTTATTATTTAATCTAATTAATAATTATAGTAATAAGAAATAAGTTTGTGGAAAGGTGGAAAAATGAAATTTTCAATCAATAAGGAAGATATACTAAGAGAATTGCAGCTTCTTCAGGGAATCGTCGAAAAAAGGAATACCATGCCCATCCTGGCAAACATTCTGGTCAATGTGACGGAAAGCGAAGTGGAGTTGATCGGAACAGACCTTGAGGTCGGCTTGAAAACACATTTTCCTGCCCAGATAGATGGAACGGGTTCGATCACGATATCGGGTAAGAAAGTTTTCGAGATAGTTCGGTCTCTCGCTGAAGAACAGCAGGTCGTTTTCAGTGAAGAGAAAGACCTTGTGATGGAAATCACATCCGGCGAGAGCGAATTTAAAGTTTTGTGCTTGCCCAAGGACGATTATCCTCCGATTCCAGAGCCAAAATTCCAGAAAAATATCGTTCTTCCCCTTGAAAAATTTAAGGAAATGATCGACCGCGTGTATTATGCGATCACCCAAGAACAGAGGTATTACCTAAATGGAGCATTGATGCTTTTAAAAAATGGAGAGATGGAACTAGTGAGCACAGATGGCCATAGATTAGCCTATACGCGCCTTCCTCTTGAAGGGCTGAAATTGGATGGGGAGATAAGGGTAATCGTTTCTAAAAAGACGTTGAACGAACTGAGAAAATTCGAAGACGAAACGGTTGAATTCGATCTGGATGAGAATAATCTATTTTTTCGTGTTCGTAACAGAACCTTGATTTCGAGGATAATCGAAGGAAAATTTCCAAATTATGAGGCGGTCATTCCCAAAGGAAACCCAAATTTTCTTGAGATATCGAGAGAGAAAGTTACCAATGCTATCAGACGCGTGTCATTGCTTTCTACCGAGAGGTCGAGGGGGATCCGTTTCAACATCGAGTCGAATCAGATCAAGTTGTACTCCTCAAATCCGGAGATTGGAGAGGCGAGAGACAAGGTCGATGTGGAATACAAGGGAAACGAGATAGAAATAGGATTCAATTCCCAATATTTATTGGATTTTCTGTCAGCCGTGAGGTCCGAAAAGATCCGGTTCGAATTGAAAGATGAAAACAGTGCGGTGTTGATGAAACCAGTAACGGATGATGACATACAATACATGTATGTTTTGATGCCCATGAAAATATGATTTTCAATCTATCATTTGTATAGGGTATGTTTTTCCAATCAGAGTAGCCCTTCCTTCAGAGTCGATCACAACCGCTCCATATTCGGGGAATTTTTCGAGGATTTTTTCTGGTTGTCCAGAGACGAATAGCGCGGTAGAAAGGGCGTCGCAGATCAAAGCTTCCGGTCCCACTACCGTCACGCTTTGCTTGCCAACGGCAGGATAACCTGATTTTGGGTCGAACACGTGATGATAACGGATACCTTCATGGATGAAAAATCGCTGATAATCCCCGGTGGTGGCGGCCCCTGTGTTCGAAAGGAACAGGATGGCAAATACACCCTCTTTTCTGGGGTGTTTGATCCCTATCCGCCAAGGTTTGTGATCAGGATTTTTTCCCCAACAGTAAAGATCTCCTCCCGCATTGATGAATCCATGCTCGATGTCGAGTTGGATTAAAGATCGCGCTACCAGATCGATACCGAAACCTTTGGCAATAGCTCCCCAATCCAGCTCCATTCCCGGTTTTAAAAAGAGCGTCTCGGATTTAAAGATGATTTTGTCCATCCCGACGTTTTCCAAAGCGTGCTCGATCTCCAACGGAGCCGGGATTCGATAAGGACTATCACGGAATCCCCAAAGACGGGATAACGGACCGACGGTGATATCAAAACATCCTTGGGAATTGCGATAGATGGCCATGGCTTTTTTGTAAAGGAAGATTACAGGGGGAGAGGAATAAGACCTTGCACCAGGAGCAAAATGGGTTTCTATATCCTGGAATATCTCTCTTATTTCTTTTTTTGAGGACTCAAAATCCGACAGCGAACAGAACAGATTGATTTCACAGACCGTGTCGAAATAAAGAAAAGTAGTTGTTCGCCACCTCTTGTTAACAGGACTGCACGAGACACCCAGAAGGAAAAGGAGGAACAAAAAAAAAGTCTTTTTGGACATCGATGATCTTTCCGAAACCGGGGTTCCATTTTTTACGAACGGAGCCAAAAAGTCAATGGGCGCGATGTCGATAAAGATCTCTGGTTTTGTATTGACAGGCCATGTAAATACATATATTTTGTTTCTATTCAAAAAATGGCTTTTTTCATGTTGAGGGCAATAATTTTGTCCAAGAGAGCTTTCCCCGGCCTAGGTGGAAAAAGAGAGGTGTCATGATGTTGGGAGTGAGATTTCGCCTCTGTGTGATGATGTTCTTGCAATACGCCATCTGGGGAGCGTGGAGCCCGGTGCTGTCCGATTATTTGTTAAATGACCTGGGATTCAGCGGAACGCAGGTCGGGATCATCTACAGCTTGCTACCCCTTGCGACGATCGTGGCGCCGTTTATCGGTGGACAGATCGCGGACAGGTATTTTGCCAGCCAGAAGGTCATCGCCATCCTCCAATTGGCAGGAGGAGGGTTGCTTTTGTATATTTCAAGGATTTCTGATTACAACACCATGATGTGGACGATGCTTTGTTACTGCTTTTTATATGCGCCCACTCTGGCGTTGACAAATTCAGTGGCTTTTATCAACTTGAAGGACTCAGAAAAAGAATTCGGTATCGTCAGAGTTTGGGGCACGATCGGATGGATCGTGGCAGGCCTTGTGCTGATGGGGTGGAGACATTTTGCTCAGGCTAAAGAGGCGCTCGCCTTCCGCGCCGACACGCTTTTGCTGGCGGGAGCTTTCTCCATCCTCATGGGATTACAGGCCTTCAGCCTACCGAATACACCCCCAAAGAAAGAGGGGACAAAGCCCTGGGCTTTTGTGGAAGCCATCAAGATGATGAAAGATAAAAATTTCCTGGCTTTTGTGATCATTTCCTTTGTCGTGGCCACTGAGCTGATGTTTTATTATGTGCTGACCGCGCCTTTTTTGACCTCAGACAAGATCGGGCTTTCCAGCGCCAATGTTCCGGGGGTGATGGTGATCGCACAGGTAGCTGAAATCTTCGTTCTGGCTATAATGCTGCCGTATTTTATCTCCAAGATAGGCATTCGCAACATCCTCGTTCTGGGCGTGTTGGCGTGGCCCGTTCGGTACATCATCTTTGCCATCGGTCAACCGTCTTGGCTCGTCATCGCTTCGTTGAGCCTCCACGGTTTTTGTTTTGTGTTTTTTTTCGCAGCCGCCTTTATCTATGTGGACACGGTTGCACCGAGGGATATCCGGCATTCGGCGCAAAGCCTTATCATGCTGGTTACCTACGGCATCGGCAGTTACATAGGAAGTCTTTTTGCTGGATGGATCCGGGATTTTTTTACGACAGATGCGGGCACGAATTGGACCCATGTTTTTATCGTTCCTTGTTTTTTGACCGTTTTGTGTGCGGTTGCGTTTTTGCTTTTTGTGAAGGAAAATCGATCGGCACAAACACAGGGAAGCGGACAAAATGGCTAGATGGAGAGCTTTTGAATTTGGCATTTTTGGATCGCTAGATGAGGGGACAGGGAAGTGAGGCCATAATGAGAAAAAAAAGGATGGGCATAGGTTTTGTCGGAGGCGGGTTTATCGCCCGATTCCACATTCGCTCCTGGGTCGGAGTGAGGGATGCCGACATCCTGGGTGTCGTCGGGAAAAAGGAAACCGGGGAGGAGGCGGCAGACCTGGCCAGAAAATTGAAGGTCGGGGAGGCCAAAAGCTTTCGAAGGATCACGGACATGATTGCCGACCCCAACATCGATGCCCTTTGGATATGCGCGCCGAATTTTACCCGAATAGAGGTAATGGAAGAGATCGTCCACTCGTTGGAGTCCGGGAAAGGAGAACTCATCGGGATCGCCTGCGAAAAGCCCCTTGGGAGGAATGTGGCCGAGGCCAAAAAAGTGCTGGAGCTTGCGCAAAAAGCGCAACTTTTGGACGGCTATCTGGAGAATCAGGTCTTTGCGCCGGCTATCGTCCGGGGGAAGGAAATCGCCTGGGCCCGAGGGGCAAGCTTGACCGGACGCCCTTATCTTGCCCGGGCGGCAGAGGAACATAGCGGACCCCACATGCCGTGGTTCTGGGAAGGCTCGCTCCAAGGAGGGGGAGTGCTCAACGACATGATGTGCCATTCGGTGGAAGAAGCCCGCTTCATGCTGACGCCCCCAGGGGCGGAGAGGAGAGTGCTAACGCCGATAAAAGTGACAGCCTACACCGATTGTTTGAAATGGCAAAATCCGTATTATGCCAAAATATTGTCTGACCGGAGTGGCGGCCAAACGGATTACATCAACCGGCCGGCTGAAGATTTTGCCCGATCCATGATCGAATATAGGGATGAAAACGGAGAGAAGCTCGTGGTCGAAACGACCACCTCCTGGTCCTACGTGGGAGCCGGGCTAAGACTGACGATGGAACTTTTAGGCCCCGAGTATTCTGTGATCGTCAACTCCCTGGATTCAGGCCTGAAGGTGTTTTTCAGCCGGAATGTCATGGGAGAAGCGGGCGAGGATCTGGTGGAAAAACAAAATGCCGAGGTGGGGCTTATGCCAGTAATCGGGAGCGAGGAGACAGAATACGGGTACATCGCGGAAAACAGGCACATGGTGCAATCTTTTCTCGGGGGAAAACGCCCGGAGGAAAATTTTTCAGACGGCGTCAATGTTACCGAACTCCTGATGACCGCTTACATGAGTGCCGAACAGGAAAAAACCATCCCGTTCCCCCCGCCGGATCTCGATACGTTCATTCCGGCCGTGGCCAAAGGGGAATGGAATCCCCGCAAATCCGGATGACGGCGAGGAGAATGAAATAAATAACCTAGCGATAGAGGAGAAAACATGAAAAAAAGAATTATTTTCACAGCAACCATTGTCCTTTTGGCCTTTTTTATTTTTGCGTCCTTCGTTTTGTCCCAGGAGTATGGAAACGACACAGCACAAAAAGAAAAGGATGCCCCGTTCTCTAGATATGAAAATGTGCGCATTAAAAAGTTTCCCTTTGCTGTGCAGTGCTGGACATTCCGCAAATTTTCTTTTTTTGAAGCGCTCCAGAGGATAAAGAGTTTGGGCATAGAGTATGTGCAGCCCTATCCAGGACAGGTTCTTGAAACAGATAATCCAGAAGTGAAGTTTGATCACAACCTAACGGATGATCAGATCGAGCGAGTCAAGATAAAATTGAAGAGTCTTGGCCTCACGCTTGTCAGCTATGGTGTCGTCAACTTCGAAAATGCCGAAGAAGAGATGGCCAAGGTGTTTGGCTTCGCCCAAAAAATGGGCATTCAGACCATCGTGACCGAGCCCAGCTATGATGATTACTCTCTGATTGAAAAAATGGTCAGGAAATTCAGGATCAACGTTGCCATCCATAATCATCCGACGCCCTCCAAATATGCCCGACCGGAAACCGTTATCTATCGTGTGGATGGTTTGGATCCGAACATCGGGGCCTGTGCGGATACAGGGCATTGGATGCGATCCGGCGTGAATCCTTTGGAAGCCTTGAGGGCGCTCAAGGGGCGAATCCAAGATGTCCATCTCAAGGACCTGAATGCCTTTGGGGCAAAGAACGCTTTTGATGTCCCGTTCGGAGAGGGGAAAGCGAACGTTCGCGATATATTGGCGGAGTTGACCCTCCAGGATTATGCAGGTTTTATTTCGATCGAATATGAAAAGGAAGAGGATGCAGATAATCCTTCTCCCGCTATTAAAAAGGGGTTGGATTACATCCGGGACATCACGTATTACCAGGATCATGAACAGATCTTGAGCCGGAGTCGCTGGGGTTATGCTAAACATGGATGGAACCATTACGGGCCCGGGTATTTCGAGCTGGACGCAAAAACGGGCGAGCTGAAGGGTCAAGGAGGGATGGGTCTTCTCTGGTATGCAGTTAAAAAGTACAAAGATTTTATCCTCGAACTGGATTACAAATGTGCCGACGAGTACACCAACTCCGGTATTTTCCTCCGGGTCCCCCAAGTTCCGGTGAGCGATGATTACATCTATCACTCCTTCGAGATCCAGATCAATCCTGCCGGTGAGGGTGTCCATAAGTCGGGAGCAGTCTATGATGCCGAAGCCCCGACGAAAGATGCTTTCCATCCGGCCGGGGAATGGAACCATTTCAAGATCTCCTTCATCGGGAACCGCATCAAAGTCGAACTGAATGATGTTCTTGTTTTGGATTGGGAGGCTGAACCCAGAGGAAAAGTGAGAGACTTCGCCGAGGAGGGCTATATCGGGCTACAGAATCACGACAGCCGGTCACCGGTGTATTTCAAAAACATCTACATAAAAGACCTCTCCTAGCCCACCCGTCGCACTCCCCTATTACCGTAAGGGTTAGGAAGCCTCACATTCGGTGTCTTATTATCTAACGCTTCACGAGATACTGCGTTGCTTCTAAATTGTAAGGGGGGGAAGGGCGTCAGCCCTCAAATAATCAAGGCCTACGATATCGCGATCGATAAGTTCCCCTACAGGCGAACCGATATGGCAAGGCAGGGTGGTTAGCCGATGATGGTGTCGATCGAGCCAGACCCCCGAACTTCCAGGAGGAAATGATTGGGTGCGCACACGATGCGGTCGGCAACGAGATCAACGGGAGGGACAGAGCAGCAGATTTTGTGACGGCATGATGAGGACGGGATAAAAGCTTTGCCCCGTTCGATTTTCACCGTGATTTTTCCTTTATCCGCCGAAAAAGTCCGGATGCGGTCTTTATTCAGGGAGGCCTCATCCACCAGATGACCGTTTTGGTAAATGCGGACGGATGTTCCCGGAGAACGGCTGGATTTTCTCGCTCGTAGGGTGGCAACGGTCAAGCAAGAAGAGGGAGGAAACGTCTCATTCATTTCCTGCCAAACGTTATACAGCCCTTTTGTGCGGATATCCAAAATCTTTCCCGCTTTGACTAAGGTGAAAGACGGCGGAGAAGGATGTTGAAGAGGGCGGAAAGAGAGGAGCAGATCGGCCGGGTGATCTGGAGATGCCTTTGCCCAGCCGGAGGACTTTAAGGTTCGAGAGAGGGCATCGTTTCGTGGGTGGAAGTTGGAGACCGAGTAACTTCGGCGGGATGTTTTTTCCTGATTCTCCATCTTTTCGAGGAGGGAGGGAAGAAAGATTTCCGGGTTGTCGGAGATCAACAATAGTTCATCATTTGCCGAGGAGGGGGAACCGAGAAGAAACGGAGTCAATAAAGGGGTTGCAAAAACCGTTTTAAAAAAATCACGCCGATCCATAGCAGTCTCCTTTTTTTATTATATCAATAATCACAGGATAAAGCTGTTCTTTGTTTTTCCGCTTGAAGACCCGTGTGAGAATTGATCCACCGAAAACCAGACCGGTCCCAAGCCCGATGGAACTGGCCAAGGATAAAGGAAGGGAAAACAGCAATCCCAACAGGTATCCGCCTCCCAATCCGAGAAGGATTGCGACCAAAAGTCCCCCGAAGAGCAGGATCAAAGCTTGGTTATATCGGTCCTCTGGAATTTGGATTTTCACTTTGTCTCCCGGATGAGCCTGGAGGGGATTCTTGACCGACAACCGGCCCTTGTTTTGCTTGTTTCCGATGCAGAGACTTTTAGCCGTGCAATCGTGGCATCCTTCGAAGCAGACAACCTCGACTTCGGCAATGTCCTTTTCCGTCGTGAGAACCAATCCGTTATCGGTCAACCTCTTCCCTCAAGCGACCGATGGAATCGGTCGGGCATTTTTCGATCTCCGGGATTTTTGCTGGATCGATTTTTTTATAATCTGTGATCACAGCCAGATTGTCTTCGAGAACGATGGCCTCGGGACAAGCCCGCACGCAAATCCCGCAAGCGATGCAGGCGTTTTTGCAGACCTTCCTGGCTGTCGGTCCCCGGTCTTTCGAACGGCAGAAAACCAGGATGTTCTGAGAAAGCGGGTGCAGCTCGAGGATGTTTCTCGGGCAGGCATCCACGCATTTGCCACAGGCCGTGCATTTGTCTTCATCGATGATAGGAAGCCCCTCTTCTCCCATGTGCATGGCGTCGAACTGACAAGCTCGAACACAATCTCCGTGTCCCATGCAACCGAAGGAGCATTGCTTGTTTCCTCCCACCAAGTGAGAGGCAAAACATGTGGCTATCCCAAGGTAGAGCCCTCGGTCTTTGGCTGCTTGATGAGTTCCGCGGCAGTGGACTCGAGCTACTTTTGGGATGACTTCTCCCGCCTTTACGCCTAAAATGGTGGCCACGTTCTGGGCTGTTTCTGACCCTCCTACAGGGCATCCGTTCGCTTCGGCATCGCCTTTCACAACAGCTTCAGCAAAAGCACGGCAACCGGAAAATCCGCATGCGCCGCAGTTGGCCTGCGGAAGGGCCTCGGACACCTTTTCTATTTTAGGGTCTTCTTCAACGCGCAGCCTTTTGTAGGCCAGGACCAGCCCTGTGGAGAAAAGAAATCCGAGGGCAGTCATGGTCAATATCGGGATCAGAAGCTCTGTCATGTCAGCATCCCTATGAATCCGTTAAAGGCCAGAGCCATGATCCCGGCCACGATGAGGGCGATACCCGCACCCTTGAGAGGTTCCGGGACATCGGCCAGGTCCAGCTGCTCCCGGATTCCGGCCATCAGAACGATGGCTAGGGTGAATCCGATGCCGGACCCGAATCCAAAAACAACCGTTTCCGCAAAACCGTATTCGTTGAGTGCCGCTATCAAGGCAAGACCCATGATGGCACAGTTGGTGGTGATTAACGGAAGATAAATGCCCAAGGCCTGATACAGAGGCGGGCTGACCTTCCGGATGAACATTTCGACGAGCTGTACCAGCGAGGCGATCACGAGGATAAAGGAGACGATCTGGAGGAATGCCAAATCATTGGGTATCAGGATCAAGTTATTGATCAGCCAGGAAACGACGGCGGTTATGGTCATGACAAAAGTGACGGCGAGGCCCATGGATACGGCCGAATCTATTTTTTTGCTCACGCCGAGGAAAGGGCATATGCCCAGAAAGTAGTACAACACGAAGTTCTGGACGAGCACGGCCGAGACGAAGACGGCAACCAATTCCACTTTTATCTCCTCTTTGTTTTGCTTTCGATCAAAAGGGCTATTCCGAGAAGGATCCCCAGCGTCATAAATGCACCGGCAGGTAGGATCATGATTATCCAGGGTTTGAACCAGGATCCCATAACCTGATATCCCAAAAAAGTCCCGGCTCCCAGGATCTCTCTGATACTGCCCAAGAGTAAGAGGGCCAGGATGAATCCTGTGCTCATGCCTAAGGCATCGATAAACGACCGGCCAGCAGTATTTTTCGATGAGAAGGCTTCTTGCCGACCGAGGATGATACAGTTGACCACGATCAGCGGGACATAGGGGCCAAGGGCTTCGGAAAGGGGATAAAAATAGGCCTTTAAAACCTGATCGGCGATGGTGACGAAACTGGCGATGATAACGATGTAGGAGGCGATGCGGACCTGAGAAGGAATGAGCTTTTTGATCGACGCGACGACGAGCGAGCTGAGAATCAGCACGAAGGAGGTGGCCAATCCCATGGCGATACCGGTAATGACGGTTCCTGTAACAGCGAGCGTCGGGCACATGCCGAGGAGCTGCCGGAATACGGGATTCTCGTCCCAAAGCCCCTTCAGGTATTCCGCTTTAATGCTTTTCGTTGCCATCTTTTTCCTCGGTGTTCATTTTGCCCTGTTCGATGAGTTCTCGCACTCTTTCCAGCGAGAGGTTGACGATATCCAGCACTTTTTTCGAAGATATGGTCGCTGCGGTGATGGTGTTTATTTCAGTCTGCAACAGCTCGTCTATTTTGCTTGTCGGCGGTTTGCGCAAAGTGAGCAGTCCGGACGCATCCCGGTTTTCCCAGAACTGAAGGAAGGCTTCCCTGTCCTCTATTTTTGCACCCAAGCCGGGCGTTTCTTTTTGGTCGATTATGGTTAACCCTGTGATTTCTTTAAGGGCGGAATCCAATCCGAACATCAGCGTTATTTTGTCCTGGAAGCCGACCCCGGTGGCTTGGACTGCAAATCCGACAAGATCGCCACCGTCCCCCGACTCTCGGTAGATCACGAGGTTTTTCTCTTCGTACAAAACCGTGTTGATTTTTGCTTTATCCACGACCTCCCGAATAGCATCCTCGATTTCTGCCTGCACATTAAGAGCGATCTTTTCTTTGGTCAGCGTGGCCACTCCGGCCAAAAAACCTCCGGAAATCAATCCGACCAAAGTGAGGACGATAATCATTCTGGCAGAAAGGCTCATGCCGGGTTCCTCCTTTCTCCAAGAATGCGCGGGCGAAAAGTTCTGTTCAAAAGCGGGACTAAGGTGTTCATGAACAGGATGGCATACATCACGCCTTCAGGAAACCCCCCGAACAGGCGGACCAATCCCACCATTATCCCGATGCCCAGGGCGTATATCCAGGTGGATTTAGAATAGATCGGAGAGGTGACCATGTCGGTGGCCATGAAAAAAGCTCCGATTACAAGGCCACCTGCGAGAATGTGGAAAAGAGGAGACGCGTATTGATCCGGCGCGGCTAACCAAAAGATCCCGGTGAAAGCGGTCAGGGCGAGGATAATTCCGGCAGGAATACGCCAGTCTATCGTCTTTTTGGCGATCAGAAGGATGGCGCCGACGAGGAGGGCGATGGCCGAGGTCTCTCCGATGCACCCGCCGGTATTTCCCCAAAAAAGCTGTTTAATCGGGGTTAACGTCCCATGAACCACGGCCTCTTGGAATTTTAGGTTGGCCAAAGGTGTGGCGTATGTTGCCGTGTCTATCGACAAGGCTGTGGGGGGGAGCCATGTAGTCATGGCCACCGGAAAGGCTGTTTGCAGGAAGGCCCTTCCGACTAGAGCTGGGTTGAATATGTTGTGTCCCAAACCTCCGAAAACTTGCTTCCCGATGGCCACGGCCACGACTGAACCGATGACAGCAAGCTCCAAAGATAACGTGGGAGGCAAAGTCATGGCCAATAGCAACCCGGTTATCACAACAGACCCATCCCACAGGGATTGGATCGGCTTTTTGCGAACCAAAAGAAAGATGGCTTCCGTCGCCAGGCACGCCACCAGGCAAGAAACATACAGGCCAACGGCCCTCAACCCGAAAAAATACAAAGAAGCGGCGACGGCGGGCAAAAGGGCGAAAATAACGGTATACATGATCTTGGGAACAGAATCCTTGTCCAGGTAATGGGGAGATGATTGAATGATAAAGGTGTTTTCTGACACTAGGCGCTCTTTTTTCGTCTTTGGCTCATAATTTGGTTCTTTCCCAATCGGATCCAGTGGACAAGAGGGATTTTTGCTGGACAGCTGTATTGGCAGCTCCCGCATTCCACACAATCCAGCGCACCCCAATTTTCCGCTTGAGTGAGCTGGTTATACTTGACATATTTCATGAGTTGAGTGGGCAAAAGCCCCATCGGGCAGTGTTCGACACATCGACCGCACCGGATACAGGTGAATTCTGCAGCCGGTTTCGGCGATGCCAAAGCAAGGATTCCAGAGGTCCCTTTGACAACCGGCACGTCCAGAACCCACTGGGATAACCCCATCATCGGCCCTCCCATGATTATCATATTGGCCTCTTCGCTGAGGCCACCGCAGAAGTCTGCCACAACCTGGAAAGGTGTCCCTATACGGGCGATGAGATTCTTGGGTTCCCGGATGCCATTCCCAGATACCGTGAGTGCCCTCTCGTACAGAGGTTTCCCCTTTTTTACTGCATCCCACACGGCTTTGGCCGTTCCCACATTCTGGACGACCACACCCACATCGAAGGGAAGCCCTCCTCTCTGGACCTCCCTGCCGAGCAATGCATAGATCAGATTTTTTTCAGCCCCTTGGGGGTACTTGGTTTTTACTAGAAAAACCTCTGCGGAGTATGTTGCGGCTTTTTGCTGGAAAAGCTCGAATGCCTTCCTTTTGTTATCCTCGATGCCCACCAGAATACGATCCGCACCTGTGGCGATCCGCACCAGCTCAGCCCCTTTGAGTATCTCATCCGGATACTCCATCATCAGGCGATAATCAGCTGTCAAGACGGGCTCGCATTCACACCCATTGATGATAACGATGTCGATGGGTTTGTCTTTGGGCGGGGTTATCTTGACAGCTGTGGGGAATGCCGCTCCTCCAAGACCGACGATCCCGGCGTCTTTGACTTTATGACGGATCCTATCTGGATCGAGGGAAAAGGGATCTTCTGTTTCCTTTAGATCAGGATGAATCCGGTCTTCCCCGTCGTTGGCAAGCGTGACGGAAAGAACGGGCTTCCCTAGAGGATGGTTGTGGCCATCGATGGATAACACTTTGCCGGAGACGCTGGCATGCACACAGGCTGAAAACAAGGACGTGGATTCCCCGATTTTCTGACCCAGATAGACATCTTCTCCTTTTTTGACCAGGACTTCTGCAGGATTTCCAAAATGCTGATGCAAGGGAATGATAACTTTTTCAGGAGGGGGCAGGAACTCCAACTCTTTCTCGGCTGTTGGCTTCTTGCCTTCTGGAGGATGAATTCCGCGAGGAAACGTTTTGGTTTTCATGTAAAAAAAATATGTGATTTAAAGTTTATTAATCCAGAGGAGCAATGTCAACTGCGAAGAAAAAAATTACTACTCTGAAAACGAGATTTTATTTGATTTTTTTTGTGTGATATAAGATATATTAAAAAGGATGATTAATTGAATAAAGGGACAACAAAAAAAATGAATGTAACCATCAAAGAAGTCAAATCCAAGAAAGACCTAAAAAAATTCATATATCTTCCCGAAAAAATACACGCAGACCACGAGACCTGGGTCCACCCGATTTACATGGACGAGTGGACATATTTCGACAAGAAAAAGAACAAGGCTTTCTCCTATAGCGACACAATCTTGCTCCTTGCTTATAAGGGGGAGGAAGTCGTGGGCCGGGTTATGGGGATTATCAACTCCAGGTACAACGAGTACAAGAAGGACTACACGGCTCGGTTCGGGTACTTGGAAGCCTGGGAAGACGAAGAGGTCATCCGTGCTCTTTTGCTCGCAGTGGAGGACTGGGCCAGGGAAAAAGGAATGAGGAGGATGATCGGGCCCTATGGATTTACGGATCAGGATCCGGAGGGTTTTTTGATCGAGGGATTCCAACATCGTGCCACCATCGCGACCTACCACAATTTCGATTGGATGCCTGGGATGACCGAAAAAATGGGATACGCCAAAGATGTGGATTATTATGTGTACCAGCTGGATGTACCTAAAGAGATTCCGGAATTTTATAAAAGGATCCTTGAACGGGTAAAAAGAAAAGGAAATTTCGAGCTTATCGAGCTGCAAAAGAGAAAACAGATCAAACCGTGGATTGTCCCCGTCCTCGATCTGATGAACGAATGTTACGTCGGGAGCAACATTTATGGATACACGCCGCTGGACAAGCAGGAAATGATGGACTTGGCCAAACGCTATTTGCCCGTCTTGGACCCCCGATTTGTCAAAGTCATCACGGCAGAGGGAGAGATCGTGGCCTTCATCGTCGGGATACCCGATATGACAGCGGGAATAAAAAAAGCCAAAGGGAGATTGTTGCCCTTCGGGTTTCTAAAGATACTCCGTGCCGCCAAAAAAACCAAACAACTGGATCTCTTGCTCGGTGCGGTCAAAGAGTGCTATCGAGGTCGTGGCCTGGATGTGTTGATGGGCGTCGGGATGATCATGTCTGCCCAAAAGGCTGGCTTCGAAGTGATGGACACCCACCATGAGCTGGAATCCAACGTGAAAGTTCGGGCAGAGATGGAAAAAATGGGGGGCAAGTTATATAAAAAGTACCGGGTTTATCAGAAAACGCTTTAATTTACACAAGGACGTCCCATATTGGGCCTCCCTATATCAATGATTTGAGTTTTTAATAAAAATGAATAATAGAGTGTCCTGAATGGAGCTTCTCCCAGTGTCCACGAGGTTGAAGACTATAATCCATACAACAGACCTTCTCTGTAGAGCTGATTGGAATCTTTGATGGGGAAAGGGGATGCTTGAATGGCGGCGATGGCACGCCTGACAATCTCGAGCATTTCGGGCTTGTCCTCGGGAAGTCTTCCTGCCACTCCATGGTAGATGATGTTTTGCCCTGCCCAAAGGTAGTTGGTCAGATGGTCACTGGCCAGATAGCCGTTTTCGATATCCAGGTTTTTCAAAAACAGCTCCACCTCTTGGAGTCTTTCCATCGGTGGGGTTAGCTCGAATTCACCACGACCGAGCATCTCATCGAGGGGAGTTCCATGCTGGATGGTCAGTGTTCTCAGGCGGATAAAATCAGGATTGGCCGAATTGAGAACCCTCGCGCTTCCAACGGCGTGTTCTTTCCACCGGTCTTTGCCTCCGGCGCCGCTGAGGAGATAAAAAGAGACCTCGAACCCAGCCTTTTTGGCTTTTTGTCCTCCCTTTATCATCTGTTCAGGCGTTGTTCCTTTACACAATCGTTCGAGAATGATGGGATCGCCAGATTCCAACCCGAGGTGGAGTCGGTCTAAGCCTGCTTTCCTCGTGGCTTCCAGAAAATCCATTTTGCTCCTGAGGATGGTCTTGGCGCGGGCATAGGTGGTAATCCGCTGAGCCTCTGGGAATACTTTCCTGATGAAATTGACGATCTCCGGTAAATCCTTGTGGAGAAGGTTGTCGCTGTCTCCGAGAAAAATGGTTTTGGCTTTCCCATAAATCTTCCGGGCAGATAGCACGTCCTGCTTTATCTCCTCGATAGGCTTTCGTTCGAACTCCAGATTTTTGTACATCGCGCAAAAGGCGCAACGGTTCCAGGGACACCCCCTCGTTACGCGAATGAGAGCGCTCTGTGCCTCATTGGGAGGTCGGAAAGGAGGATAATCGTAGTAACCGACATCTGGCATCTTTGTGTTTCCTTGTGGGTAATAGTCTACCTCTTTTTTCCCTGATTTCCAATCCTTTTTCCCCTTGGGGAAGCATTTCCAAATCCGTGATAATTTTAATATGGTCAGGGAAGCTGAAGAGGAAGTCATCCGGAGGCGAGCGGGCATGGTTCCTCGTAGAGGAGAGCGAGCCGAGGAACTAAGCGGAATTTCCTCGCTGGGGAAATTCAGCGGGCTGACGTTTCAGATTGCCTGACTGTTTCTTTATCACGGATTTGGAAATGCTTACTCCCCTTGGCACTCGGGGGTTGAATAGGGGGTTTTTTCATCCTGATCCAAACCGCCGGACAGTCTCAGGCCCCGACTGGCTACGAAGGAAACATCGCAGGAATAAGCGAGTGGAAAGGATTACATGAAGAATTGCAGGACCGGTTGAAAAAGCTGCATCCTGTGTCTGAAGCTTTAGCAACCAAAGAACCGACTTCCTCTACAGCGGAGGGGGATCTTCTCCTTCAGATCTTGAAAGAACTCAAGGCCATCCGCAGATCTTTGGAAAAGTGAAAAAAATCCCTCCTGGTATTCCCCTGTTAACGATTCCCCATATTTTATCTTGCCGGATCGTGGATCGGATCAATCGGTTTGTGGTGAAAGTCGAGATCGGGGGAAAAATATGTGCGGCACACATCAACAACACAGGAAGACTCCAAGAGATGTTGATCAAAGACAAAACAGGATACTGTTTCAGAACTCCACACACGGCGAAAACGGATTTTAGGCTTTTTGCTGTCGGGGAAAAAAACTTCGGGGCTCTAATCGACACCCTTGTATTTGACCAATCCGGACCTCGATGTTGTCATTCTCCATCACTAGAAAAATTCCCTCAGCTTCTTCAAGGCCCCGATGACATCTCTCCCGAGGGTGATCCGCAGCGCTCTTCTTTTTTTCTGTTTGAGCGCCCGATAATCGCCCTGAGCCTGTGCTTCGATCAGGGCGCCGAAAGTAAAGCCGGTTTCTGGAACGGGGATATCCTGTTCTGGCACATCAGTGATCTGGATGGCGAGAACGGTGTTGGGGCCGCCTTTATGGAGCTGACCGGTCGAGTGGAGAAAACGAGGGCCAAATCCCAGGGTTGTAGCCAAGCGGGTACGTTTGAGAAGCGCGCTTCTCACGTCCCGGAGAGCTTGCTCGATGTCTGGGCTTGGGGGGAGATATGCTTGTACGGCAACGTAATCCCCGGGATTGGCTGAGGACAGGAATTTTTCGAAGACAGATGTTTCGGCAGGTTCATCTTCGATCGAGAATTTCTGTACAGGGCTTTTGTCTGTTTCTGTTGTGTTTTCGCTCTTTTCCATGGCTTTCCGCGTCAGGTCTTTGGTCAGCTGCACATCCGGCTGATCGAAGGGCTGAATGCCGAGGACGGCTCCAGCAGAAGCGATGGCGATCTCCCATCTGAAAATTTCCCTTCCGATATCGAAGATATCTTTTAAATCGATCCGGATCGTAGGAAAATCGGAAGCTTCAAGATCGAGGAGCCGTTTTTCCAGTTCGGAGCGGTGATCCCCATCCATGAAAAACCCGACAAAGACTCTATCTCGGCCGTAGCTTTCAGCCGGGGTTGGGGATTCTTCCACGACAGGAATGATCCCTTTCCCTTTTTTCCCGGTGCTTTCAGCGATGAGTTGTTCCAACCAAGGAGGAAACCCGGCTAGAGAAGAGGTGGTCCAGATGGTGAGTTTGTCCCGATGTCGAGCCAGCTCGCCCAGTGCGGCCCCTAAGACGAAACCGAGGGATTTTTTTTGTGCAGTCCGGCCCCTATCGAGAAGCTTCTGAATATCCATTCCGATCAGGGCTGCCGGAACCAGTCCGAACTCGGTGAATGCCGCATAACGGCCCCCCACATCGGGAGAGGGAAGGAATATCCTCCGGAAATTTTTGTCTTTCGCTAATCCGACGAGAGGCGAACCTTTATCGGTAATGGTGGCGAAAGAACGTCCGGGCTTATCATGATTCTTGCTTACCCATGCCCAGAAATATCGGAATAAGGATAGTGTTTCAAGAGTGGTGCCCGATTTGCTCGAGACCAGGACCAGGGTGCTTGTGGGATTCAGTTTTTTCTCTGCAGCGATGATGGCTGCTGGATGGGTGCTGTCAAGGACCGTAAGCTCGGGAAAACCCGGCGCATTGCCCATGGTCTTCTGGAATACCTCCGGAGCAAGGCTCGACCCCCCCATGCCAAGGAGAAGAACGTGAGAAAAGCCTTCTTCTTTAATCTGGCGGGCGAAGGAGAGAAGCCCCTCACACTTGTCCTGCATTCTCTCCGGCAGCGCAAGCCATCCCAGGCGGTCTGCAATTTCTGATTGGGATTCAGGATGCCAGAGGTCTGGATCCTTTTCCCATATCCGGGATGCGAACCGCTCTGCCTCCCATTGCTCCAGCCGGTTGTCCACCTCATCTTGCAACTTCCCAAGTCTAAGAATCAACGGATTTCCCATTTTTTAGGTCGACTACGGAACATCTTGGATCATTCTGTTTAGGCTGTTTATTCTTTTCTGCATATTGTCCGATTTGACAAGATAGGACCCGGAAACAAACAAGTTGGCTCCCGCTTCGTTGACCATTCCGATCGTTTTCGGTGTGATCCCTCCATCCACTTCGATATCCAGGTCGGGATTCATCTTTCTCAATTGCGTGATTTTTCCCATGACCTCTGGAAGGAAGGGGCTCCCATAAAATCCGGGATTTACGGTCATGATCAAAACTTGATCGAGGACATCGAGATAATCGGCGATCAGTTCGGTTCCCGTTTCTGGATTCAGAGCTAGAGCAGCCTTTTTCCCGATACTTTTTATCGAACGGATGGTATTCAGGGAGGTATTAGGGGATTCAAAATGGGCGATGATGGTGTCCATCCTCTTCCCATAAGTTTTTATCCATTCGTCTGGATCATCGACCATCAGATGTGCTTCGAATGTGTATCTACGCTGGGGCAATCGGAAGTCGAAATCCAACGATCGATTCGGGACGAAACGACCGTCCATGATATCCAACTGGACCAGATCGGCATAGCCGGCAATTTTTTCGAATATTCCCTCCAATTGCGCCTGGTTTTTAGCTATGACTGCGGGCACGATAATTTTTTTCACTTTTTCCTCACCCAAAAGATCCATTTTACGCGTGGGCCACCAATAAGGCAAGCCCTCTTGGGTCCGATTGAGCAGGAGCTTATGCCTGGCTATCGATCAGCTCGAGGTACCGTTTTCCCTCCTTGAAGGGATTCAAAGATTTTGTGATTTTGAGTTTGACCTTTTCTTCCGAAAGGTCGATTACTTCCTGACTTTTTTGAGGATGGATGACTTCGATAACAGGATTGAAGATGTCCTTCTCGTTTGTTTTCCTGACGATGGCGATCCTCCTGTTGCTGAGAGAAACGATCGTTCCTATCGGCCAGACTCCCATCACACGATAAAAGGATTCGACGAGTTCTGGATCGAAAGCGCTCCCTTTGCCCTCTATCATGATATTGTAGATCTTTTTCGGCGGAAAATCCTTTTTGTATGACCTTCTTTGGGCGAGAGCATCGTAGACGTCACACATCGAGACGATCATTGATGCCACATGGGGTTTGCGAGGATGGGCGGGTTGGGGATAACCCATCATGTCATATCTGAGGTGGTGTTCATACGCTACGACGGCCGGGAGCTTCCCTACAGCTTCCTTGTATTTCGTCAGAATTTCTGCGCCTTGGGTAGTGTGGTGCTTCATCTTGTAAAATTCATCTTCCCTCAATTTGGAGGGCTTTTTCAAGATTCTCCTAGAGATTGCGAGTTTGCCTACGTCGTGGAAAAGCCCTGCTATTCCCAGGTCCAAAACATCCTCCCGGGAATAACCCATCTTGGATGACACGAACATGGAGATGATGGACACATTCAACAGATGGAGGAAGGTATTCAGATCCTTTTTCTTTATGGATATCAGATCTAGCAGCTCCTGGCGTCTTCCCAAATAATCTTCCATATAATTGAGAACATTGAATTTTAATTCCAAATAATCGACATCTTCCTCGTTGAGCACATTTTCGATGATTTGGGATACATTCCGCATGGTTTTGTCTTTTCGTTTCTTTTTTTTCGTGGATTCGTCCTCCTCGGCTGCTTGTTGTGTGGCAAGGGCTCTGATTTTTCCGGCGCGGATGTTTCTGACGCCGAGAGCTGTGAGGTATTCATGGGCATCTGCCGTCCCCCGCTTTTCTCTGTCGATCAAAAACAGGACAAAGCTGGACAACTCTTCTTCATTCAGATCTGGGAGGAAGACAATCCGCTCGATGTTCTTCTCCTGAAGGTAAAGGACGAGTGCGTTCAGCTTCTGACTCAGGGAGAAAAAGATTTCTCCTTCCCACGCTAACTCATCCTCGACGATACCGATGACCAGTTCTTTTTTCCTCGGCAGGACTTCCTGCAACGCCTTGAAGGCGTGGAGGATGAATTCCTGAAAGCTCGGGTGTTCTTTGGAATAGATCTTTCCTGCCTGGATGGCAGAACTCAAGTTGAGCAGGGCAATTTTAATCTTTTCGAGCATCGAGTTTCTCCAAAGCTCTTCTGGCTTCTTTTCGGACCGCTCTATGCCAGATATCTTTTTTTTGGCTTAGATCGAAAAGGTGGTCCCAGGCTTCCTGGATAGAGGAGTCTCCCACCAATTGAATGTGCCTTTTGATGATTTTATTTTTAAGACCAAAGGGGGAGGGAATGGCGAATAGAGCGTCCAGCGCTTTTTTTCTCGTCTCTTCATATTTCACCAGGGATGTCAAGGCCTCCTTTTTATGTGCCAGGCTCCCTTTTTGCATGATCTGCATCAGAAAATCTCCGTCCTGGATAGAGAGGAGTTGCATCGCCCGCAGCACTTTGGATTTTATGGTGTTGTTCCCTAAGGGATAAATGGTCTTCAAAATCTCCAGAGAAAGAGGAGAATCTATCAACTTGACGCTTTCGGTCATGCGGTCAAGGAATCGGTTATCCGAGGATTTTTCCTCCAGATTGATCAGAAAATACAGCATGCTATCGGAAAAGAACTTGAAAAAAAACTGAAGGATGAAAGGCGTAATTTTATTCTCTGAAAAGACTTTCTGGAGATAGTCATTCACACCGAGGCCGCTTTGCTCCATGCTCTCCATGAAAAAGCCCAAGTAGGGAGATGACTGTCCCCTTAGAACGGCTTTCTCAACATGATCGCTTATCAACTTATTCGTCTTGATGGCGATCGTCTCGGAGGAAAAACCACCGTTCTCTTGTTTCAACGTTGTCGCTAAGTTTTTAAGAAACTCGAAATCCTCGCTTTCTCTGATTTCCTCCCACTCTTCCAGGATATGTGTCAACAGGGATTTTTTCATATCCACATCGGCCTCGGCAACAAAAAGATTGAGGAGGGTATACCTGTAGTTTTTTGTCAGTTGCGACCGGTCGAGCTGCAATTCTTTTCGGATATCGATATCTTGGAGGAGGGAAGTCAGCGTTTCTCGATATATTTCTGATACGTAGGGGCTGGATGTTCCGGAGAGAAGCTCTTTGATTTTGTTTCGCAGTTCTTTTGAAGCAGAGAGAGAATCATCCTTTTGCGCCTCCTCTTTGAGCTTAGACGCGATCCGGTCCTGCTTGTCTTTTTCCACGAGTTTAGAAAAAACGCTGAAACTCAGCGCATCGAAACTGGTATCGGTGGCTATCTCCTCCCACAGGGCCGAGGCAAAATCTTCTTCGCCGATATCAGCGAAGATGACCCTGAGTTTATCAACCTTTGATTCGTGAGCCAATTTTTTATTTTTCACGAAACCCTTGACCAAAACCTTGGCGCAGGAATGAAACTGGTCTTCCTGTGCTTTTTTCATGTACCTCATGAGCTTATTGACATTCATGTTGAGTTCTTCATTTTCGGCAAAATCTTCAGGAGCCAGTTGGCCTGCGATTTTTTCGAAACTTTCTGCGACTTGGTCCATCTGTTGTGTATCCTGTTTTACGATGGCTTCGCCCAGCAGGTAGGTCCAAACATCTTTCACTTCTTCCCCTTCCCCTTTGAGGAGTTGGGAGTAGTCCAGTTCCTCTACCGAAAGGTGAAATATTTTTTCCTGTTGCAGGATTTTCTGGAGTCCTCCTTCTTTATAAATTTCTTTGGGCGGGAGATGAAAATTGGCGATGAAAGTTGTCAGTTCTTGAATGTCAAGGCC
This sequence comes from uncultured Eubacteriales bacterium, assembly GCA_964538085.1. Lineage (GTDB taxonomy): Bacteria > Acidobacteriota > Aminicenantia > Aminicenantales > Aminicenantaceae. The sequence continues at coordinate 176,249 of CAZIDF010000004.1, forward strand.
TTGTCTGATTTCCAAGCTTTTCACTTTTCGGAAATGAAATATTCGGGCAAGTTCTCTAAACGTCTTGTCTTCTTCCCAGTACTTGCTGTCGAAATAAACCGCATTCGGAGTGAACCCGACCTTTAGGGGAGCGACGATAGCGAGAAGGAGGTCGATTTTTTCCTTGAGATCTTCCACCGATTTTGTGAAAGCGGGATGCTCTTTATGATAAAAAGAAGCGTTTTTCAGGGAAACTTTTAGAGCGCCGAACAAAGATTTTAAGGCGTCTTCCGTGCTCAAATAACCTCCCAACTCGGGCATATTCTTATCAGCCGAGTTTTTTTCCCTTGTTTATCCATAAATTAATCCACTCTTGCCTCAATGTCAACAGCTTCTTCTCCGAAAAAAAGGCCAGATATCCAGTTTTTTGACACCAGCGCTTCCCTATGTTATACAGTTTTCATGGGGAAAAAACTCCTCCCGTTCCTTTTGCTTCTGTTCCTCTTTTCCTCTCCTCATGCGGCGCATCAAACGGATTATGAGGATCCGTCTCTGCCAGTTTACGAGTTTGAGGTCATCAGCGATTGGCTAAAAATGAAGGATGGAGTGCGGCTTTCTGCAACCATATTCAAACCGATCGGCAAGCAGGAGAGTGAAAAATTTCCGGTTCTTTTCGAATTCCTCCCTTACCGGAAGGATGACTCATTCTATCTCCGGGACTATCCTCTCTACAGTTATTTTGCCCGCCGTGGTTATGTGGCTGCAAAAGTCGACATCCGAGGGACCGGTTCTTCTGAAGGGATGGTACCGCCCCGCGAGTACTCTGAAGAAGAACTGGAGGATGCGGTTGAATGCATCCGGCAGCTTTCCCAGGCGCCTTGGTCGAATGGCCAGGTCGGGATGTGGGGCATTTCTTGGGGGGGATTCAATGCTATCCAGGTCGCCATGCGCCGCCCTCCGGGATTGAAGGCGATCCTGGCCATGGATGCGACAGATGACCTTTACCATGATGATGTCCATTATATCGATGGCGCCTTCCATATCGATCAGTATGAACTCTCCATCGACACTGATTTGGGCCTTCCCAGATCGCCGGATTATCTGCTCGATGACGATTATTTTAAAAACCGCTTCAATGCCTATCCATGGTTTTTGACCTACCTCAAGCAACAGAAGGATGGAGAGTTTTGGCGCAAGACTTCTCTCCGCTGGAACTACCAGGCTATTCAGATCCCGGTCTATTTGATCGGCGGACTGCTGGATGGCTACCGGGATAGCATCCCGCGGATGCTGGAAAACATGAATGTTCCGTTGAAGGCCGTCATCGGACCCTGGCCACACGCTTGGCCCGATAATGGAGTACCAGGACCGAATTATGAGTGGCGGCGCGAGATAGTCCGTTGGTGGGATTTTTGGCTGAAGGGAAAGAATAGCGGAATCATGGAGGAACCCCGGTTTGCCGTTTATGTGAGGGATTCTCATCTTCCCGATGTTCGCTTGCAGACGACGCCAGGCCACTGGCGGTATGAGGAATGGCCGATCCTTAGAACGGACTGGATGACGCTTTATCCAGGCGAAAACCATCTGCTGCAATCATCTCCCGGAGATACTCTCGTTGAACGACTGCGGTATGTTCCCAGCAGCGGTATCGCGGCTCTTTATTGGTGGGGAGACCCGACTGGAGATATGCGGCATGAGGATGCCGAGAGCCTCGTTTATGACAGCGAAAGACTCGAAGAAGGGCTTGAGATCATCGGATTTCCTCATGTGCGATTGCGCGCTTCCGCCGATGCCAAGCTGGCGCACTGGATCGTTAGGCTGGAGGATGTGTTTCCCGATGGAAGCGTTTCCCTGGTCGCAGGAAGTTTGCTCAATGGCGCGCAACGGAACTCGAGGCTCTATCCCGAATATCTCAATCCAGGTGAAGTGTACGAGCTTGAACTCCCTCTTCATTTTACGACATGGACTTTTAAACCAGGGCATCGCATTCGCCTGGCGATTTCCAATGCCCTGTTCCCGATGATCTGGCCCACTCCCTATCCGATGACCACACAGTTGTTCTTGGGTGGGGAATTCACCAGCCTTAAGCTTCCTGTGATTCCTTTTGCCCAAAGGCCGATTCCGAATTTTTTTCCTCCTGAAACGCGGGAAGAAAGGCCGGATGCCCGCCCATTAGAAGGCCTGGGATGGCCCTACAAACACACAGTTACGCGAGACCTGGATCGATCCACCACAACGGTTGAGCTGGAAGCAGAAAAACAGTGGGAAATCCAGGAGCGAAGGTACACATCCATCGAAAAAGTGGCCTATCAAACGAATGACCGGAATCCGGCCAGATCCAGTTTTTTTGGGGAAGGAGGATATATCCTTCATTTTAAAGATCGCGTTTTAGAGTTGAAACTGCTTATCTCCGTCGATTCGGATGAACAATATTTCAACGTGAGGATCGTTCGCCAGATTTTCGAACAGTTCAAGCTCGTCAAAGAGCGCCAATGGGAAGCTTCCCTCCCTCGGGAATTCCAGTAGACTGTTTCTTGGGAAGATAGGGCTTATTTCGCTTCGGCCCAGTTGGCTCCCCAACCGAGGCGGACCTTCAATGGAACCTTCAACGGATAGACATTTTCCATTCTTTCTTTCACCAGAGTTTCTGTTTTTTCTATCTCTGACTTGGGGACCTCGAAAACCAATTCGTCATGGACCTGGAGGATCATTTTCGCTCTGAGTCCCTGCTCATTGATGTCCTGCCAGATATCGATCATAGCCTTTTTCATCAGGTCTGCGGCTGTGCCCTGTATCGGAGTGTTCAGAGCGATACGCCTCCCGAACTGTTGGCCGGTCCTGTCTTTGTGCCTAAGCTCAGGGACTGGCCTGATGCGTCCGAACAGTGTTTTTGCCACACCGCTCTCGAGAGCATCGGTAACGCTTTTTTCCAAATATTCTCTCACTTTTGGGTACTTTTCGTAATAGAGATCGATGAAGGCTTGTGCTTCTGCGTTGGATGCGCCCAGCTCTCTTGCAAGAGAATAGGCAGAAGCCCCGTAAATGATGCTGAAATTGATTATTTTTGCCCGCCTGCGCTGCTCTTCGGGAAAGAGTGTTGTGGAGTCGGCAAAAACCCGTGTTGCAGTCTCTTGATGGATATCATGATCGTGCAAAAAAGTTTCGATCAATCCCTCGTCCTCCGAGAGATGAGCCAAAACTCTAAGCTCGATCTGGGAATAATCAGCGGAGAGAAAAAGGTGTCCTTTTTCGGGAATGAAAGCCTGCCGGAAACGAGGGCCCCATTCTCCACGAGCGGGGATATTCTGGAGGTTAGGATCGCTTGAAGAAAGCCTTCCTGTGGCAGCGACAGTTTGGTTGTAAGAAGTATGTATCCTCCCTGTTTCGGGATGGATCAAAAGGGGGAGAGCGTCAGCATAGGTGGACTTGAGTTTGGCCAATTGCCTGTACTCCAGCGCATGCTGGGCTATCGGGAAATTTTGTGCCAGCTCTTGGAGAATGGCGAGACTCGTGGAATATCCCTTTGTTTTTTTCGTCCTTCTCGAGGTGGGGAGTCCCATTTTTTCGAACAGCACCGTGGCCAGCTGAGCCGGAGAATTGAGGTTGAATTCCTCCCCGCTTATTTCGAATATTTTCTTTGTCAGACGATCCAGAGACTCCTGGATTTCCTCGCTAAGATCCTTCATTTTGGCCGGATCGATCTTCACTCCCCATGTTTCCATATCCGCAAGGACAGTGATCAACGGAAGGTCGAACTCCCTATAGATGCTATCCAGCTTTTGCTCCTTGACTTTTGGCCAAAGTTGTTCGCTGAGGGTCATGGCAAAATCTGCATCCTGACAGGCGTAAGGAACCACCCGTTCGATTTCCACTGCGTTCATCGTCACCTGGTTTTTTCCTTTCCCGACGACCTCCTCGTAAGGAATTGTTTTTTTCTTCAGGAAATTCAGGGCCAATTTCCCCAGATTGTGTTTTCCCCAGTTAGGCTCCAGCAGATAGGAAAGGATCATGGTGTCCAGATCGATCCCTCGGAGCTCCATCCCTTCTCTTCGAAGCACGATGAGGTCATACTTGATATTCTGACCGATTTTCTTGATCTGGTCATCCGACATCACCGGTTGGAGAATTTTGAAGGCTTCCACTATAGAAAGTTGCGGGGGAGCGTCAACGTAATCATGGCGAAGAGGAAGGTAGTAGGCTTGATCGGGCGTGACAGAAAAGGACATACCCACCAAATGCGCTCGTGTGGGTAGCGGGCTATCCGTTTCTGTGTCGAGAGATACGGCTTTTCTCTTTTTTATCCGGGAGACAAGCCTGTTAAGTTCTTCCGATTTAAAGAGGGCATGGTATTGCTTGTCGGATTTATCTTGCCTGTCCAGGTATTCCGAAAGCATCCCGGAGAATTCCAGCTCCTGGAGCAGAGGAATGAGATCTTCATAACTGGGCTCAGAAATGGAAAAATCCTCCAAACCGAAGGGGACATCCAAATCTTTCTCGATGGTCACCAGTTGCCGGCTCATTTCGAGCTGTTCTAAATTTTCTTCGATATTTTTTCGCAGCGGAGGTTTAGGAATTTGATCGATGTTCTTCAGCATGTTCTCCAGCGTATGGAATTGGCGGACCAGAGTTTTGGATGTTTTTTCTCCGACACCCGGGACACCCGGAACATTGTCCGATGGATCTCCCCAGAGTGCCAGGACATCCACGACCTGGGAAGGGAGAACGCCGAACTGTTCTTCCACGGCTTTTTTATCCAGGTGAATCTCTTTGGCTGGGTTGTAAAGGGTCGTCCAGTCATCGACCAGTTGGAAGAGGTCCTTGTCTGTGGAAACGAGGACGGCATGAATCTTTTTTGCAGAAGCCTTTTTTGCAAGACTGCCGAGAACATCGTCTGCTTCGTATTTTTCGTGCTCCACGATGGGGATATGCATGGCTTCGAGGATTTTTTTCAAGACGGGAATTTGGATGGACAGATCTTCAGGCATAGGTTTGCGGTTTGCCTTGTACGCGTGGTATGTTTCGTGGCGGATGGTCGGGCCCTTTGTATCGAACACGATTCCTAGGTGGGTCGGGCCCTCCTTTTCCTGAAGTTTTTTTATCATGCTGAGAAAACCGAAGATGGCATTGGTGGGGAATCCGTGGGAGTTGGAGAGGTGCCTGATAGCGTAGTAGGCCCGGTAAAGAAGCGAGTGTCCATCGATCAAAAAAAGTCGTTTCTTACCCATGATCAACCGCATGTGTTATATAACAATGGATCTGATAGGATCGAAAGGATAAAGATTTACAGGGGATCAAATTTTCCTTCTGCGATCTCCCTCAAAATCGCGCTGTGCTGTTCTTCGACGATCGCCTTGATCTTTTTTTGGAGATCAGGACTGTCGAGAAGAGAGGTGTAAAAGGTCTTCCTCGAGGACAAAACCTGGCCGGACTTGTAAAGTGTCGATTCAACATAATTGGCCGTCCTTCCTTTGTCCTGTGTTTGGACGTGAAAATCCACTCCTCTTCTTGTCACGGTCGTGTTAAATCCTGCCATTCCACCTTTCATTATACTCCCCGCGAAAAGAATATCAAGCCACTCCTGCACCCCAGGATAATTTTTTCATTAGCGTATTTGGCCTTTTGCTGAATCGGCCTCGTTTTCCAAAGGATCGGACGCGGGTCTTGGAATTGACAAAGTAAGGCAGGATGGTATAATAGAATGACTTTTTTAGAGAGAAAAGAATGATTGTAGATATTGACAGACTCCCCAGAGAAGGGCTCAAGATCAGTAAAAACTTTGAGCTCTTTCATGATGAAATCGTCGAAGAGGATGCGGTTTTCCTCCTCCCTTTGCATGCGGATATTACCATTAAAAAAATCGGAGAGGAAGTCTATGTGAAAGGCAAGATCAAAACGCTCCTCAGTTTTGTGTGCAGTCGATGTCTTGTCCCCTTCGAGTTTCCTGTGGACTCCCATTTTGATCTGGTTTATCTTCCTGAAGAACTCGAGGTGGCGAGAGAGGAGTTGAATAGCGACGATCTGGAAATATCTTTTTATTACAGCAGGAAGATCGACTTGAAAGAAGTGGCATTGGAACAGTTGAACTTGACTTTTCCTATCAAGCCCCTTTGCTCTGAAACATGCCAGGGGATCTGTCCTGTGTGTGGAAAAAACATCGACAGCGGAGATTGTTCTTGCTTGACCAAGGACTCCGACTCTCGGCTTGAGAAATTAAAGATTTTTTTGAAAGACAAAAGGTAAATGGCTAATCCAAAAAGAAGACATTCCCATTCAAGAAAAAAGAAAAGACGTGCGCATGATGCCCTTGAAGTCCCTTCCCTTTCTCTTTGTTCCAACTGCGGAAGCCCAAAAATGCCTCATCGGGCCTGTCCAGAGTGTGGGCACTACAAAGGACGGCAGGTGATCGAGGGATCAGAGGAATAACGAAGAGGGGGTTATGCGGGTTGCTGTGGATGCTATGGGTGGGGACTTTGGCCCCAAAATCATGGTTGAAGGAGCCCTCAAGGCAGCACATGAATATAAGATCGAGGTTTTTTTAGTCGGCGCCGAGGATTTGATCCGAAAAGAAGTCGGCCATTCTTTCCCATCGGGTTCGAAAGTATCCATCGTAAACGCGGCCGAAGCAATCGGTATGGGAGAGGGACTCCTTTCCTTTCGGAGGAAAAAACGTTCTTCCATCCGCGTGGGGACTCAAATGGTAAAAGACGGCAAAGCGGATGCTTTTGTCAGCACAGGAAACACGGCCGCTGTCGTTTATATCTCGAGAAAAGTCTTGGGCCATCTCCAGGGAATCCATAAACCCGCTCTATCGCTTCTCGTTCCCACGTTAAAAGGATTGACACTTCTTGTTGATGTCGGAGCCAATGTGAACTGCCGGGCCTATGACTTGCATCAGTTCGCGGTGATGGGGCATATATTCATGAAAAATGTTTGCCAAATTGAAAATCCGCGAATCGCCCTGATGAGCATCGGGGAAGAAGAGACCAAAGGGAATGATCTGATAAAGGAAGTTTTTGAGCTACTCCAGGCCTCACCGCTCAATTTTATTGGCAACGTGGAAGGGAAAGATATGTATACGGGCAACGCCGATGTGATCGTCAGTGACGGATTCACCGGTAACATCGCCCTGAAAGTCAGCGAAGGGGTTGTGGAAACGGTTTTGAGCATGGCCCGTACTGAAATTATGCGGGATTTTTTTTCCAAGATCGGTTTTTTTTTGATGAAGAGAAACTTGAAGAAACTTTACAAGCGGCTGCACTATGCTGAATATGGGGGTGCTCCGCTGCTGGGATTGAACGGGGTCTGTGTAATTGGACATGGTCGGTCCAACCCAACCGCTGTGAAAAACGCGATTAGATTAGCCAAAGATTTTGTAGCCAGTAAAGCGGTCGAGAAAATCCAGCACGAAATGGTGGGTTTTTCTCAAGGATTGGCGACGTAGAGGAAAAAATGGATTTTTCAGGGAAAGTATCGATCGTTACAGGCGCATCGCAGGGTATCGGAGAGGCCATCGCTTTGGATCTTGCACAAAATGGGTCTCAGACCATCCTGGTCGATATTCAAAAAGAAAAACTGGATGAAGTGGTTCATAAGATCGAGGGCAGAAAGGGGAAAGCCTATGCCTATGAGGCTGACGTTTCGGATACGGCGCAGATCATGGAATTGGTGGAATCTTTGATCCAGAATCATGGGGAGCTCCATCACCTTGTCAACAATGCTGGAATAACTCGGGACAATTTATTGATGCGGATGAAAGAGGATGAGTGGGATACTGTTTTGGCGGTCAACCTTAAAGGTGTTTTCAATTTTTCTAAAGCTGTGATCCGGCACATGATGAGGAATCGTTATGGCCGTATCGTGAACATTTCCTCTGTGGTGGGCTTGATCGGGAATCCCGGCCAAACGAATTATGCGGCTTCCAAGGCGGGTGTTCTCGGACTCACCAAGTCGTTGGCCAGAGAGGTGGCATCTCGGGGAATCACCGTCAATGCCGTCGCTCCGGGTTTCATCGAAACGGCTATGACAGAAAGCCTCCCCGAGGAAATTCAAAAACAATTTCTCGATGTCATCCCGATGGGAAGGTTCGGAACAGCACAAGAAGTCGCTCAAGCCGTCAGATTTCTGATTTCAGATGAAGCTTCTTATCTGACAGGCCAGGTTATCAATGTCAACGGCGGTTTATTTATGTAGCCGTTTTATTTACAAATTTTACGAAGGAGGACAAGATGGATAGAGAAGAACTGTTGAAAAAAGTGAAGGCCATCGTTTCTGACAAACTCAGCATTAGCGAAGAGCAGGTTACCGAAGATGCGTCTTTTACCGAGGATTTGGGTGCCGATTCTCTGGATACCGTGGAACTTGTCATGGCACTTGAGGATGAGTTCGACATGGACATTCCCGATGAAGATGCAGAAAAATTGGACACTGTCGGGAAAGCGATGGATTATGTTCTAGGCCATCTCACCAAGAAATAAACTCCAAGTCCTTTCATGAAAAAGCCTGATTTACCCACCAGACAATTCTCTTCGAGGCGGGTTGTGATCACTGGATTGGGATTGGTCTCCCCTCTGGGTTTGGGTGTGGACAAAAATTGGAATGCGATGCTGGAAGGGAGGAGCGGAATACGCCGGATCACAAAATTCGATCCCGCAGCCTTCTCCAGCCAAATAGCGGGTGAGGTTCCCGATTTCGATCCGCTTGAGTTCATGGATAAGAAAGAATCCCGGAAAATGGACCCTTTCATTCAGTATGCCGTCGCTGCAGCGGTTCATGCTGTCGATGATTCAGGTATCAAGAGGGAGGCTTTGGAGGGAAATAGAACGGGTGTTTATGTCGGTTCCGGTATAGGGGGGATCGGAGCGATCGAAGATCAGCACGAGATTTTGCTCACAAAAGGGCCAAGCCGTGTTTCTCCTTTTTTTCTGATTTCCTCGATCATCAACGAGGCATCCGGTCAGATTTCTATCAGGTATAAAGCAAAGGGCCCGAATTCGGCAATTGCAACGGCATGTGCCACCGGCACACATGCTATAGGAGATTCCTTCCGGATCATAGCCAGGGGAGATGCCGATATCATGCTTGCCGGAGGGGCGGAAGCCCCGATAACGCCTTTGGGCCTCGCCGGGTTTTGTGCCATGCGGGCGCTCTCTTTGAGAAACGATGAGCCTCAAAAAGCTTCCCGACCCTTCGATGCCCAAAGAGATGGTTTTGTGATAGGAGAAGGGGCCGGCATCGTTGTTCTCGAAGAACTGGGAACCGCAATGAAACGGGGGGCCCGGATCTATGCCGAGATAGCGGGCTATGGCATGAGCGGAGATGCCTACCATGTTTCAGCACCGTGTTTGGATGGAGAAGGGGCTTATCAAGCGATGAAAAGAGCTCTGGAAGATGCCCGGATCGCACCTGAAAATATAGAATACATCAATGCCCATGGCACATCCACTCCCTACAACGACAAGATCGAAACAGTGGCCATCAAAAGGCTGTTCGGCGATCATGCGCGCAAGATCGGAATAAACTCGACCAAGTCCATGACCGGGCACCTTTTGGGCGCGGCAGGGGGAGTCGAAACAGCGGCCTCTGCGCTGTGTTTGATGGAGCAGATCATGCCTCCCACCATCAATTATGAGTATCCTGATCCGGAGTGCGACCTGGATTATGTGCCGAACAAGTCCCGGCCCTCCCGCATCAACTATGCCCTGAGCAACTCTTTTGGATTTGGCGGCACAAACGGAGCTTTGGTGTTCAAGAGGTTTGAAGAATAAAGGAGGAAGTTTTGAACTTATTCGTGTTTGTCAAAAGGGTTCCTGATACGGAATCGAAGATAAAGATAAACCATGAAACGAACAGTGTAAACGAGGAAGGATTGAATTTTGTTTTGAGTCCGTATGATGAATATGCGGTTGAAGAGGCCCTCCAGATCAAGGAAGCTAAAGGGGGACAGGTGACTGTCTTTTCTGTCGGCTCGGACGAAACCAAGACGATATTGAAAAAATGTCTTGCCATGGGAGCTGATGAGGCGGTTCTGATCAAGGATGATGCGGGCGAGACCTTCGATGGATTGCGGACCGCCAAAATCATCGCGCAGGTCCTGAAGACCAAGTACACGGAGTTCGACTTGCTGCTTTTCGGCAAACAATCTGTCGGAGCGGATAACGCACAGGTTCCTTCTATGGTGGCGGCGATACTGGATTTGCCTCAGGTGAATGTCATCACGAAGCTGGAAGTCGAAGGAAACACCGCCTCTGCTCATAGAGAGATCGAAGGAGCAGGAGAAAAAGTGAATTTTTCCCTGCCAGCTGTTATCAGCGCCCAGAAAGGGTTGAATGAACCCCGGTATGAAACCCTGAAAGGCATCATGGCAGCCAAGAGAAAGGAAATACCTGTGTTGACTCTTGAGGAGCTGGGTTTTCAGCCGGATGATCTCGAGGTAAAGATCGAGTTGACAAAGATGGAAAGCCCTCCTGTGCGAGGGGCGGGAAAGATCATTGAAGATGAACCGGGTGAAGCGGCAAAAAAACTGGTGGAGTTTTTACGCCAGGATGCCAAAGTGATTTGAGAGGAGACAAATGATGATACTGGTCTACATGGAATGTCGTGATGGCAGGATAAAAAAATCTTCTTTGGAAGTTCTATCCGAAGCGAAAAGGCGGGGCGATGAATTGGGCCTGGATACCGCCGCTGTTCTGGTGGGGCATGGTCTGGATGCTCTTGCGCCCGAAGTGTTTCGGTATGGCGCTTCGAAGGTATTTATTCTAGAAAATGTGCTCCTCAGTTTTTATTCCCCTTCCGGGTACACCCAGGCGCTCAAGTCCCTCACAGAAGAGATAAAACCTGAGGCTATTCTTTTTGCGGCCACTTCTATGGGAAAAGATCTGTCTCCACGGTTGGCGGCCAAATTGGGAGTGAGTCTAGCATCAGATTGCATTCAGATGACGACAAAAGATGGAAAGCTGGAATTGAAACGGCCTATTTTTGCCGGCAAGGCTTTTGCCAGTTTCATTTTGAAAACATCCCCTCAGATGGCCACACTGAGACCCAATGTGTTCCCGCTCGCCGAACCGGTCGAGAGTCAAGGGGAAACCATAAAGAAAGAGGTGGTCATACCCGAAGATCAAGTCAAGGATAAAGTTAGCGAGGTCATCAAAGCTGAAGGGGCGGAGCTGGATGTGACAGAGGCTGATATCATCGTCACCGGAGGAAGAGGGATGAAAGGCCCGGAGAATTTTGATATGCTTCGGGAATTGACGACAATTCTTCCTCATTCCGCGCTGGGGGCATCCCGCTCAGCCGTGGATGCTGAGTGGATCGACCATCAGCATCAAGTGGGACAAACGGGAAAGACGGTTTCCCCGAGTCTTTATATGGCGTTTGGTGTATCCGGGGCGATCCAGCACCTGGCTGGAATGTCCTCTTCCAAATACATCGTTGCTGTGAACAAAGACCCGGATGCGCCTATTTTCAAGGTGGCGGATTTCGGGATTGTCGGCGACCTGTTTCAGGTCATTCCCCCGCTTAAGGAAGAGCTGAAAAAGATCCTCTCTGAATAATCCAAGTTTTTTGGCCGCTTTCTTCCATCAGGCAAGTCCTTCGCTTTAGTGAGGATCTTTAACGCCATCTCGGAGTCCCCTCGGGGGATTCCCTCGAAGGGCAATTCGGAAAGGCTAGATCCTCAATATCGCTCAGGACATGCCTGACGCCCTTTTCATTCTGTTTATCCAGATAAAAGGGAAGAGAGCCGTATTATTTGAGGCCCTCGCGTTTTAAAAAGGGCTCGATCTTTGGTTCTGCACCCCTGAATCGCAGGTACAGGGTCATCGGGTCTTCCGTCCCCCCTTTTTCCAGGATGTTTTTCCGGAACGCGGTTGCTGTTTTCTGGTCGAATAGGCTGGTTTCTTTGAACGCTTGAAAAGCGTCAGCATCTAAAACTTCGGACCACAGATAGCTGTAATATCCTGCGGAATACCCGCCGGCGAAGATGTGCCCGAAATAGGTGCTTCTCCACCGGGGGATGATCTCCGGCATCAAACCGATCTTTTCCATCGATGCTTTTTCGAATGCGGCGCAATCTTTTTCTTCGGCATTTTTTAATGTGTGCCAGTCCATATCCAAGAAACAAGAGGCCAAGTATTCCACGTTGGCAAATCCCTGGTTGAAAGTCCCGGCCTTTTTGATCTTTGCGATCAGCTCATCCGGGATTGGTTCGTTGGTTTCATAGTGCCGGGCATAGGTCTTGATGACCTCCGGATCAGCAGCCCAGTTTTCCATGATCTGGGAAGGCAGCTCCACGAAGTCTGTTGCCACATCCGTTCCTGAGAGGGATTCATACGTGCAGTCGGTGAGAAGCCCGTGGAGGGCGTGTCCGAACTCGTGGAAAAGAGTGAGGGCATCGTCAAAACTGATCAGGGCGGGTTTGTCGGCAGTGGGTTGGGTGAAATTTCCCACATTGACGATCACGGGACGGATGTTTTCGCCGTCCTTTCGATGCTGTTTTCTGAACGGGCTCATCCAGGCCCCTCCCTGCTTGCTGGCCCTGGGAAAATAGTCCATATACAGTATCCCGATATGAGATCCGTCGGCATCCTTGACCTCTATCACCCGGACATCCTCATGGTAGATGGGCATATCTTCGAGATAATGAAAGGTGATCCCGTAGAGTTTTGTGGCCACGTCGAATGCACCCTGCCGGACATTTTCCAGTTTGAAATAGGGCCTCAAGGCGTTGTCATCCAGGTCATACTTGGCCATTTTGACTTTTTCCGCATAATACCACCAATCCCAGGGCTGGAGCCGGAAATCTTTTCCTTCTTCTGCGATTTTGGCTTGGAATTCTTCGGCCTCCCGCTTGGCCTTGGCCAGAGCTGGTTCCCAAACCTGTCGAAGGAGCTTGTAGACATTCTCCGGCTTTTTTGCCATGTATTCTTCCAGGATGAAATCGGCATGGGTGTCGTATCCCAGAAGTCGGGCTCTTTCCACACGGAGGGCGGCTATTCTCGAGGCAGAGGTCTTGTTGTCGTATTCATTATTGTTGTTCCCGATGTTGGCAAAGGCTTTGAAAACCTTTTCCCGGAGTTCGCGCTTTTCCGAATACTGCAGGAAGGGAATGAAGCTGGGTTTGTGCAATGTGATCACCCACTTTCCCTCGAGGCCCTTTTCCCCGGCCGCTTCGGCAGCCGCCGATATCACGGATGGAGGCAAGCCGGCCAAGTCCTCTTCTTCCAGGACCATGGCGAAAGCATTGGTCTCATCCAGGACATTTTTAGCGAATTTGACGGAAAGAACGGACAATTCTTCGTTGATCTCCCGGAACCTGGCTTTATTTTCTTCGCTCAGATTGGCTCCCCCTCTGACAAACCCTTTGTATGTTTGCTCCAACAGCATGCTCTGCTCCGGTGTCAAATCAAGACTGTCTTTTTGTTCGTAAACAGATTTGGTTCTCTGTAACAATCCTTCGTTGAGGTTGATATCGTCGCCGTGTTTAGCCAATAGGGGAGCGATTTCCTGTTCGATTTGCTGGATTTTTTCGTTGGTGTGGGCCCCGGCCATGTTTTGGAAAACATAGTTGACTTTTGTCAGAAAAGCGCCGCTGCGGTCCAAGGCTTCGATGGTGTTGGCAAAGGAGGGCGCTTCGCTGTTTTGGACGATAACCTCGATCTCTGCCTTGTGTTTTTTCATGGCTTCGAGGTAGGCGGGCATGTAATGGATTTCTTCGATCCTGTCGAAGGGAGGCACTCCGAAAGGTGTGTCCCATTCTTCGAAGAACGGATTTTGTGCAGCCGCTTCTGCTGGTTTTTCCTCAGCAGGCTTGGAACATGAAGTGAAAATTAGGCCTAAACACACGAAAATGATAGCGATTTTTTTCATTGGTAGTCTCCTTTGGAGGAAAAACATACCATATCGTAAATCCATCCGTCAAAATATATTAACATTTCTATCGGAGATGGCGTATATAAAGATAAATAAACAGTGAGGTCCAAAAAAAAATGAAGAAAATTTTGTTTATCGGGCTTTTGTTTTTTTTCAACTTTGTGATTGCCTTTGGCCAAGATTCCATAACCATCGGAAAGATCGGAGAGGAGGGCGAACTGATTTACCCCAGCCAGGCAGAAGAAGGCCCGGATGGGAATATCTATGTGTACGATATGGTCGATGCATACATCAAGGTCTATTCTCCTGAGGGGAAATATTTGAGGAAGATGGGTGGAGAAGGCCAGGGTCCAGGGGAGATCAAGCGGGCCGAGGGTGTCAGGTTTGGGTTCACGTCCGATCATAAATTGTATTTTACCGAATTTATCAATGGACATCGCTGGATCACCCTGATGGAGCTTTCCGGTGAACTTCATAAAACCATCAAGCTCCAAATCTCGGAGGTTTTCGGCGTGAGCAGGTCATATCCGTTGGAGGATGGGGGATTTTTATTGCAGCTGGCGTTTTTCTCAGAACCGGAAGTCAAGGATGATTATTTTCTGTATAAATCTCCGAGGGAGCTCGTCCGCATAGACGCGGAAGGCAAAATCGTAACGAGGCTGAAAAAAACTCGATATGTCACCCGGATTTCTTACCAGAGTGATGGCGCCGATTCTCCGGTTCCGTTCGCACCCCAATTCATATGGTGTCCTTATGATGATGAGGCCGTTTTGTTCTCCGAAGGGCTGGGCCCGATCTTTCAGGTGTATGATTACGAAGGGACTCTAGGCAAAGAAATAAAATCTCCTCTTCCGGAACCGGAAAAAGTGACAAAAAAAGATCTAGACCTTTGGAGGAAGGGAAGAAAAGATCAGATAAGAGATAAAGATTGGTATCAGAGATTCGGAACGGTCATTGAAAAATATAAAAAATCCATCTATGAATTCAAACCAAATCTGGAAGGGATTTTTCTTACTCCGGAGGGAAATATCTTGGTTGCAGGGGAAGCCCAGGAAGGGATCGAGAATGTGGAGTATTGGCTCCTGGATAAAAAGGGAAATATTTTGGTCCGCGGGCGCACGAACACGGCAGGATTGCACATCACGCGGAATTTCCTATTTTATGGAGTAAGGGACGAAGACGGAAGTCTCCAGTTGTTTGCCCAAAAAAGATCTGGGTCTGAAACACAAGATCTAAAAAAATTCTTGAAGTAAAAACATTATTTGTGAATAATCTCGGATAATTTCACGGCTTTTTGCACCAAATGAGACCGATCTTTTTTCAGCTTCGCCAGGGCTTTGTCGATCCTTGGATCCCGAGGGAGCTGTGTTAAAGCCCATGTAGCGATGGCCCGAACAGCGTCGGGTTTTGGCCTGCGGAAAAGGGTAATCACAGATGTCTGTGCCGTTTTGATAAGGGCTTCTGTGGTCTCGGGCGAGCGGAGGACTCCCAAGGTCCGGCAAACATCCTGCTGTAGCGATATTCCCTGTTCTTTTTCCCATATTTTAGTCGGTTTGATGAATTCCAGGAGCCGAGGAGCAGCTTCGAGAATTTTTCGTTCTGCAAAGAGGGGAATGACATTCCATTTGACCTTTCCTGTTGTCCGTTCAAAGATATCGAGAAGAACGGAATCTACCTCTTTTCCCGGCATGGAGTGCAGTATGCCGATGATCGAGGGGATGGACTCGAGGGGACCATTCAGAGCGATCTCTCTCAACAGAGGAACTAGTTCAGGATTGCCGGCAAAAACGTCGCTCACGCGGATAATCTTGTTTAAAGTAACACCGCTCATTCCCACATGGATTTTCTTGAAAAATTCCCCTTCGGCCTCTTTCCCCGCTTTTTTGATGACTCCAGCCATCAGTCGACGAATTTTGAGCGGAAGGTCGGAAGTGATCGCTTTAAGACCTGCTTCTGCGAGAAAAACAGGCTTCTGTGTGACCAATAATGTTGCCGCTTTTGCCCGAACCTCTGGATCCTCAGAGCCGAGATCCTCGAGCACAAACGATACGTCTTCTTCCAATTCCTTGATGAGCTCTCTGTCGGGTTTTACTTCGCTATAGTCAGGTCCCCTGTGAATAGGTTTTTCAGTCTGGCTGGAAATTCCTCCTGATGTTTGTACCGATTTTGCCAGCTTTTCAATATCAGATCGATTCAGGATATTCACCAGGTTTTGTATGTCCTGTTCGCTTATATCGCTTGAGTGCATGGCATTCAGCAATTCTTGCTTTTCTCTTGAAAACTGGTCGAGCAAATCTTTCAAGTGCGCCAATTGGTCATCTGATATGATGGGCGCCTCAGGAGCAGAAGGCGCACCGATTGGCTCTCCTTCGCTTTCTGCTGTTAGTGCGAGGAATTCCAGATCACCGAGAATGATTTTGCGCTCGCTTACCGCCACAAACATCTTCCGGTCTGGGAGGATGTGCGATATGCCCAGTTTTTCCAATAAAACATCCCATTGGCCGATGACATCTTCAGGCAGCCGTTTGAAAACCTCGATAAATCGTACAGCCTCCTCTTGTGTAATCCCTCGCATGAACAAAATCCCTTGAAGTCCGAAACTGTTAAAGGTGATATAAAGTTCTTGCGTCAACCGCGTGTCCTCTAAATAGGGAGGGAGGGGTATCCCGTTGAACAGGATCGTTTCCGGCGTTAGCGATACGGAGAGAACCTCAGTCTTTTCGGCAAGAAACGGCGTGAGATGATTCATGAATTGCTGCAACGAATTCCTGACATTTTGGTTCTCTTTTGGATAGAGGCGCAAATTTTGTAAAGCAGAACGGAAAGTCCTCCCGATCATCAAAGCCTCTGAGAGAGCCTCTGCTTCTAGAGTGGATTCTTTTGCCATGGATACGGAATGGATCCGCTTTTTCAAGATGTTTCTCGTACTTCTCGGTATATGGACAGCATTCATTTGACTTTTCAATGCTGAAAACATCTCGGTTGCCTTCTCCAGTTGCCCTGCGTTGTGGAAGTGATATGCCAATCTCCCGACGATTCGTTCCGGTGTGTTCGGTGCGTATTTTTTTTCTATTTTTGCCGCTTGGCCATGGTAATGGCGGCGTTCTCCCTCGCTCATGAGCGAGTAAAAAACGGAACGGATGACTCGGTGGGCAAAAACGAACTCCCCGGGATTTATACACTCTTCGATCAAAAGATTCCGCTTTGCGTTGCTGAGTGCATTCAAAACCTGCTGAAACTTAAGTTTTGAAATTTCGGCAAGCTCTTGGGGATTGATCCTCTCCCCTAAGATCGAAGCCATCTTGAGCACGTGGATCGCTTCTTTGTCCATGTGTATCAGTCTGTTTTTGATCATGGTTTCGAGGACTTTCGGGATATCGCCTGGCTCGATAGAAGACAGATCCCAGTCTCCTTCTTTGGCAGAAATTATGCCTTCAAGCAGAAGCCCGGATAGAGCCTCCACGATGAATAGGGGATTTCCCGCGGAATTGTCCAGAAGGGCGGCTGCCGAAGCTGGAGGCAGTTTGTTCCCGTCGAACAAATTCGTCGTCAGGCGTTGGATATGTTCAGCTTTAAGTGGCTCAAGTTGAAAGTTTTGGACATTTCCTCCTGAGGCCAATTCCGGCATGGACTCGAGAAGGGAGAGGATTTTTTCCTCGCCTGTGGTTAGGTCCGAGCTACGGACCGTTGATACAAAACGCAGATGGCCCCCTCCTTCCAAAGCGGGGCCGAATTGAGATCCGAATAATTGCAGGGACGGGGTGTCGATCAGATCGACATCATCAAGGAGAACGGCTCCATCTCCCAATTCACGGAGGAGGAAAAAGGTTTGGGTCAAGGCTTCGAAAATGGCCATCCGGTCGGTTTCACCCCCTTCATCTGCATTTTCGATTTCTTTGATATACCAAGGAGGGAGATAAGGCCGGAGAATGATTTTGTACTTTTTGTCGATCCGCGAATAGACATGCTCGGAAATGGAACGTTGCTGTTCGAAAAGATTCCCCAAAGCAGCGAAGGCTGCGCCATAAAGATCGCTCTGCCAATAGGGATATCCTTTGGTAGAAAGAGTGAAGGCTAACTTTTCTTGGGCCATTTTTTGGGCCAGCCTCAAAAGTCGCGTTTTTCCTGCTCCTTCTCCCCCGAGAAGCACGGGAAACGCTTCAGGCTTTCCTTTCTCAGAGAGATGTTTCTCCAGGAATTGGATCAAATCATCTCTTCCGACGATAATGGGGGTTTCCAGGATGGAATTGAGTTTTGAAGGAGTGAGAAGTCTTCCGGATTCTGGGCTAATGACGATTTTGCTTTTTCCTTGTTCCTTGGCGCCGTAAAGAGCTTCATCGGCTTTTTCGAAAAGCTGCTTCCAGGTTCCTCCATCTCTGGGATACAAGGAAATACCTATGCTGCATCCGATCGAGACCGTATTGTGATCCACTTCGAGAGGGGCCTCAGTGATGCGCGTTTGGATCTCTTCCCCTATTTGCAGGGCTTTTTGTTTGTCCATCTTCGTCATAACCAGGATGAACTCATCACCCGCATAACGGATGACGATTCCTTTGGGACCCATCATTTGTTTGATCGTTTTGATGAAATGGATGAGAGCCATGTCACCGACCAAATGCCCGAAGCTGTCGTTGATCTTTTTGAAATCATCGATGTCGAACAACAGAAAGGCAACAGAGTCTCCTTGTTTTTGGGCTTTATCGAGATATTCGGGAATCTGTTCTCTCAGATACCGGAGGTTGTATATGCGTGTTAATTCGTCTGTGTACAGCAGATCTTGCAATTCTTGTTTTGTGACTTCTTTACTCATCGATGGAACGTCCGCGTCCAAGCATAAGCCTAGTGCTTACCATACAATTCTCTTGGACCTGGCCGTCCGACACAATCCCCTCTTGGGATGAATTCAAAGGTGATTTTTCTCGGGTCTCAAGGTGAGATGGACGGTCAGAGAAGCTGAAACCAGAAGATTTAGAATTGGGCTGGTTCAAGAGAGGAATGGAGTGAAATAAAAAAAATTTACTTGGTGTTTTCCTATAGGGTATACTTTTAAATTATGACTTCCCGAGAAAGAATCTTAGATGCATTGGATCACAAGGAAACGGACCGGATCCCGGTGGATTTTTCAGGACACCGGTCCTCGGGAATAGCGGCTATCGTTTATCCTGATCTGCGCAGGCAACTGGGGCTTCCTTTTCGGCCGGTCCGCGTTTACGATATGATCCAGCAGTTGGCCATTGTGGATGAGGATGTGCTGGAGCGTTTCGGTGTGGATACCATCGAGATGGGGAGGGGTTTTCTGACAGAAGAGAAGGACTGGAAAGATTGGATTTTGCCGGATGGGACGCCATGCAAGATCCCTTTTTATATCCATGTGGAACAGCGAGGCGAAGACTGGTATTTGTTGGATGAGAATGGCCGGGAACTGGCCGTCCAAAAAAAAGGCTTTCTCTATTTCGAGCAAACTTATTTTCCCTTGAAAGACCGCCTGTTTGGCGAGGATGATTTTTCTGATTTGGCAGATGTCCTGTCCCATACAGTGTGGACGGGGATCGCCAGCCCTGGGGCTCATCTGCCTCTGGATGATAAAGGATTGGCCGAGATGGCCCGCCGGGCGAAAGGACTCCGGGAATCCACCGACCGAGCGATCGTTGGCCTTTTCGGTGGGAATATGTTCGAAATACCCCAAATGCTTTTCCGTATGGACAACTATTTGATGTTCCTTGGTCTCTATCCTGAAAAAGCTCTTCGATTTTCTGAAAAACTGTGTGAGCTGCATATGAAAAGCCTGGATAAATGGTTGGGTGCGGTTGGCCCTTATATCGATGTTATCCTTTTCGGAGATGATCTTGGGGGGCAAACGGGTCCATTGATATCTCCCCAGATGTACAGGCAAGTGATCAAGCCCTTTCACAGGAAGTTATGGCACCGTGCCAAACAGTTGGCCGATGTCAAGGTCATGCTCCACTGCTGCGGGGGAGTGCGGGAACTGATGGATGATCTGATCGACGCGGGATTGGATGCCATTAATCCTGTCCAGATCAACGCGGAGGGGATGAATCCAAGGGAACTTAAAGCCGAATTCGGCGACAGGATCACGCTATGGGGTGGGGGATGTGACACCCGGGATGTGTTGCCTCATGGTTCCCCAGCGCAGGTGGCCGACCATGTGAGAGAACTTGTGCGATCGCTCCGTCCTGGAGGTGGATTTGTGTTTCAGCAGGTGCACAATATCCTGGCAGACGTTCCGGCAGAAAATATAGTGGCCATGTTCGATGCGGTCAACGGACAATGACAGCTATCGATGCCGGAGTAGTTATCCTGTATTTTGTGGTGGTGGTGGGCCTGGGATTTCGGTACAAAAAAATAGCGGCCCAAAGCCTCGATTCCTACTTCTTGGGGGGAAAGCGCCTCCACTGGTTATTGTTGTCCATGTCGGGTTCTGTGTCCAATTTCGATATTACCGGCACCATGTGGATCGTGTCCATCCTGTTCGTTCTCGGTATGAAATCCATGTGGCATCACTGGATGTGGGGCTTCCTGATGGGGGCCTTTTTTCTGGCATACATGGGCAAATGGGTCCGGCGCTCAGGTGTGATGACCGCGGCCGAATGGATGAAAACCCGGTTCGGGGATGAATCAGCAGGCCGGTTGGCACGCACGGCTTATGCGTTCATGGCCGTGTTTACACTGGCCAGCTTTGTCGGTTACGCTTTCCAGGGGATAGGCAAGTTCGCTTCGGTCTATATCCCTTTGGAATCTCTGGCTTCAAGAATCAATATTTCCTGGATCCATGCGCTATTGACCGATCATAAGGCCGCCTTTTTAGGCGTGGTCATCATCGGTATCACCACCCTTTATGTCATTCTCGGAGGCTTGTTCAGCGTGGTGATCACCGATGTTTTTCAAACCATCGTTCTGACTATGAGCAGCTTGATCATTGCCTGGATCGCCTGGTCGAAGTTGACCCCGGACGCGCTCGGCCGCCTTCCCGAAGGATTCTCTTCGTTAAAGGTGCCATGGCATCTTCCAGAATTTTCAGGTACAGCGAATGCCCAGTTCGAGTTTTTCGGGATTATGGTGATAATCTGGGTCCTGAAAGGATTGTTGATGAATGCAGGGGGTCCGGCACAAATGTATGATTTTCAACGATTTCTGGCTGCCCGAAACGACCGGGATGCGGCCAAGATCGGCGCTTCGTGGAGTGGCTTCCTCCTGGTCCGTTGGGCCATGGTGATGGGGATCGTTCTGCTGGCTTTGACAGGGGTGGTGGGTGTCACGGATTCTGAACGGGTCATGCCTCTTGTCTTGCGTGATTATCTCCCTATAGGGATCAGAGGCATCGTGATTGCCGGTTTGTTGGCCGCGTTCATGTCAACCTTCAGTTCGACCGTCAACAGCGGGGCCTCTTTTATCGTCCGTGATATCTGGCAACCCTACTTTCGCCCCCGTGCCACTGAAAAACAAGCGGTCCGGTTCAGCTATTTGGCCACGGTTCTGGTTGTTATTTTGGGATTGGTCATCGGTTTTCAGAGCGAATCCATTGCCGGGATTTGGAACTGGATGATGGTGACACTCGGTGCCGGCATCATCATTCCGAATGTATTGCGGTGGTATTGGTGGCGGATGAACGGATGGGGGTATACGCTTGGAACACTGGGGGGGATGGCTCTTGCCGCTATCGCCCTGTTTGTCGATGGATTGCCGGCCTATGTCGTTTTTCCCCTTATCGTGATCGCATCTCTTCTGTTGAGCATTTTCGGTTCACTTCTTACTTCTCCTGTCAAAAAAGATGTGCTCGTTTCCTTTTACATGTCTGTGCGTCCTTTCGGTCTTTGGCAGCCGGTAAAGAAAATCGCTCAAATTTCTGCAGAAGACAGGACCTCTGGAACAGAAAAGGTGTGGCTGACCGTGATGAACGTCCTGCTGGGTATGGTGGCGATCGCTTCCCTTTATCTGTTCCCGATGTACCTTGTCGGGCACTGGTACCGATCTTCCTTGCTTTGCCTGGGAGTCGGACTGGCGTCTGCTCTCATCTTGAAGTTCACCTGGTACCGCAATCTGCCTCGGCCTCTCTGAATGAATTCCTAATGAGACAGGATGGTTGGAGGAATGGGATGTTTATCGATTCCCGGACCTGAATAAGCCACTTCGAAATCCAGCCCCCCTGTTCTTTGGAAATAGTCGACGCGGATGGGATGGGA
This sequence comes from uncultured Eubacteriales bacterium, assembly GCA_964538085.1. GTDB lineage: Bacteria > Acidobacteriota > Aminicenantia > Aminicenantales > Aminicenantaceae. The sequence continues at coordinate 198,295 of CAZIDF010000004.1, forward strand.
GCCTTTTGCCAGTATGATCCCGCCCATGACCTCGGTGGGGCCGTGCAAACCGTCGTTGTCTACGACCAGTTCATCTCCGATGTAAAGCTGGCTCCCGTCATCCGAGGCAACATAAAAACGGTAGAGGCCGTCCTCCGGAACCTGGAGATACCCCTGGAACTGAAACGCGAAATATTCTTTTTGGACGCTGGGGGAAAGGTCGAATTTATCCACCGTGCCCTGTGATTCAGGGGAAAGGGCCCTAAAATCAGGGAGCCGCTCCCAGTTCCCGTAAAAATAGGCGTAATGCAGTCCGGGGGTGTTGCCGGTGCTCTTTGCTGCAGGTCGGGGAGGAATTTTCTTGTAAACCTTTTCTACGACACCGCTGACAGGGAGACCATCCCGAAAGACCTGCGCTTTCACTGTGGTTGTGTCATCCAGCAGAATGGTATCCCGGTAGACAGACGATTCATTCGTTGGTGTGCTTTTATCCAGGGTGTACCGGATTTCCGCTGTCTCGATGTTGCTGGACAGGGACACCCTTATATCTTTGTGGAAGATATCGCTAGCCGCACTGATTTTGGGGGATCGGACGACTTCTGGCTTGTCGTCAAACTCCATGGCAAGGACAGAGACATACGCATCGAAGGGTTTTTCAGGAAGGGCGATGGTGGCGGTGCCTGCCTGATAATCACACCGCAATTCCGCCTGAGGGTCTGCAAGGGGGTAGATCTTTTGGGCTTGACTGATTATTCCGGGGACCAGAAGTTTCCCGTCCTCCGGCCAGTCAAAAACATGGAGATACAGGAGGTTGTCCTTGGTCGTGCTTCTTCCCCATTCCAACTGTTCGAACTGGCTGGCCGTGGTCCCGTAAATGCTCTCCCCGTTTACTCTCATCCAATCCCCGATGGCTTTTAGTCTGTCTATGCTTTCTTGAGGAAATAAGCCTTCCGCTGTGGGCCCGACATTCAACAGGAAGTTTCCTCCCTTGCTGGCGATGTCCACCAGCTTCTGGATCAGATCTTCAGTGGATTTCCAGTTGTGGTCATTTTTGTTGTAACCCCAGTGGTCATTCATGGTCATGCAGGTTTCCCAGTCATACCCCAGTCCAGTGGCAGGGATCTCCTGTTCGGGTGTTCCGAAATCCCCAGAGGCTGTCTCCGGATCGTAGGTTCCTGCCATCCCTGCACGCCCTTTTCCCACACGGTTGTTGATGATGACATCAGGCGCGATCGACCGCACAAAATCGTAAAGGTCGATGCCTCTTTCCTGAGTCCAGGTGTGTTCCCATTCTCCATCGAACCACATAACAGCGACCTCGCCATAGCTGGTCAACAGCTCTTCGACCTGTCCCTTCATGTATTCCACATACCGGTCGAAATCGGCTCCCTCAGCAGAACGGATTTCCCATTTTCTTCTCGGCAAATAGTCTGGATGATGCCAGTCCATGATCGAATGGTACCAGCACATTTTTATTCCTTGTTTGCGGCATTCCTCTGCCAGCTCCTTCATGATATCTCGTTTAAAAGGAGTGGCATCCATCACATCATAATCGGTTTTTTCGGAGTCGAACAAACAAAAACCGTCGTGATGTTTGCTGGTGATCACGATGTATTTCATCCCGGCATCCTTGGCTGTTTTGACCCACTCTGACGGGTTGAATTTGACTGGATCGAATCGAGGAGCGAATTTTTCATATTCGGCGACCGGAATCGGGGCAGTCGTGAGAATCCATTCGGCATGATTGGTCTCGCCCTTCCATTCTCCGGCCGGGATGGCATACAGGCCCCAGTGGATAAAAAGCCCGAACCGGGCTTCTCGCCACCAGGCCATGCGTTTGTCCTTATCCATCTCTGCTTTTTTTTCTGGAGGAGTTTTTTCTGGAGATTCTTCTGTTGTTTTTTTACAGGAGATCGGTCCGGCAAAAAGCATTAGACTTATCCCGACCAAAGCACAAAAAACGATTGAAATCCTTTTTTTCATGTTCATCCCCTTCCTGAAATTTTGCCTTCCATGTATTCCTCTTTTTTCCATTGTTTTTATTATCATCGAAATATTTCAATGTCAAATATCAAATATGAATTTGTAAATTCATTCAAAGTCCATCGTGTATGGACGTGCTCTCCTTGGATGGATAAGAAGCCAACGTCTATATTTTATTCGATTTGAAGGGTATTGAGTGGAGGATAAATTGTGAGTTTACCATAAAGAGGACGATGATCGATGATGTTCCCGAAGCGGTCGAGCATCGGAAAATGATGTTGATAACCGTACATAGACAGGAAATCTCTGACAGATAAGTCTTTGTACAGAACCCTGGCCAGATCAAAGGCCAGCAGAATATTATCGAGCATATGCCATATGGCCAGATCTTTCGATCGCTGATGCGAGTGCGGCAGGCCGGTGATATTCAGGGCTTGGTGTTGTTCGAAGGCCTTGTCGCAGACCGATTGGATCAGGAGGCTCACTTCAAGAGCATACCCTCCAAAGGGGGAGAAGTGCAGCCAGGAATCCAGAGGGGCACCCTGGTCACCATGCAGAAGGAATGTGAACTGCCTGAGCCATCGGCAGTGGCTTTTGTGGATACGGTGGCGGAAAATGCCCTCAAGCTGCTGGGTTACGCGGCCTCCCCGGTAGATGTATTCCTGCCATACGCTTTCCAGCCGCCCGTTGAGTCTATCTCCGAGAAAAGGCAACTTGTTCTTAGGGGCATAAATCTGACCCTTCTTTTTGATTTTTAGTAAGAGGGATGTCAATTCATCCATCTCATTCTTTTCGTGCTCCAAGCCAAAACGTTGATGGGTTGCAGCCAGATCGATGATGGCCTTTGTGACATCCAGGTAGTTCATGGGTTTGATCTGTCCGTTCACGATTTTTCCCTGGATTTCATACGGAAGAATGATCCTCGGGCTTCCGCTCTTGATAAGACTGATGCGTTTAATTTTTCTTATAGTTAGGTCTATTGCCTGATCCTTTGTTCTTTTGGCGAAAGACAACACCCACGGTGCGAACAAAAGAAAATAGTTGAGCCAATGATATTGGGTGTAATCATCGTCCACAAAGATGACCAGTACTTTTTTTGGAGACAAGCCTAGCTTCCGGGTTCTCTGCTCGATGAGCTTTATGCTTTTTATGACATTTTCTGCTTTGCCAGGAGCTCCGGTGTCGATGATGACGTTTTTATCCTGACGGTTCACCAGTCGATGTCGATCCACATAAAAGATGTCGAGGCCTCGTTTACGGCTCCAGCGGCAGAGGCTTGATGGTTTTTGGTCTCCTTCTTGATAGCTCAGAAAAACTTCACAAAGCCCCTGTTTTTCAAAATTTTTCAAGGTGTTCAGGAGAGCACCTCCGGTCCAGCGGGCTTGATCTCCCCGTCCCCACCAGCTGACCATCACGAAATATACTTTCAAATCGTTCTGTTCGATTGCCTGTTTCACTATGGGGATAATACCTTTTTTAAATTTGTGGTTTTTGTCCAGGAACAGGGTGTAATCAACGGCCACCAGGGGGTTTTTCCTGGAGGTCCTGCGGATGAATCTTTCTCGACAAAAGAGTTGGATTTCCCGTTGTTGAAGGAATTGTTCGAGCCTGGGTTTTTTCCCTTTCAAGGATTTCCTCAATTCTCGAAGCGAATACAGGTTCAAGATGAGAGAGAAAAACTTTTAAATGAGCAGCCAGCGCGCTTATCCTGTTCCCTTTGCGTTCAAAATATAATCATTTTGGGCAGGATTGTCAATGTTAAATCAAACAGGTGATGTTTGGATTAACTTGACAAAAGGATGAAATGCGGCCTATTCGTGAATTACAGAAGCCTTTTCTGTGAACGACCGGTGAAGATAGCCGGTGAGAATAAAATCATCTTCGTCTGGGGGAAGAGTTATCTTCAACCAGTCGCCGGTCTCCTCTTCCACATCCAACAGCGCGCCTAAGGGCAATTTTTTGATGACGACACTGCCATTTTTCGGCTTGATGCGGAGGACTGCGTTTGCCTTTATCACCCGTACTTGATCCTGTTCTGCAGAGGTCGCTTTGATAGTTTGGTGCAGTGTTTTGTCGAAAAAGAAAATTTCCGGCGGAAAAACAAGATTCATTCCCAGGATCCAGGTTGAGAGGAAGAGTCCCAGGAACAGGCCTGTCAATATTTTTTTACTTATCGATGTCATTTTTATCTCCCTTGTGCTGGAACGCTTTTTACTTCCTCAGGGGATCGAGGAAGAGCTTAATGCTTATCCCAGCTTGAAGAGAATTGAGTTTCATGCTGTTTATCGCTCCTGATGATGTTTCCTGGCTGATCTGATGCGCCAGCGTCCTGCTTCCAGTCAGATTGGCCGTGTAATACCGGGCATCCATGTTCAAAACGATATTCTGGAGCAAGAAAACGTCCACGCCAAGTCCGAAATGAAGCCCAAAAGTGTGGTCCACTCTCTCCTGTATGCTGAAGCCCAGATCGTTCCAGGCATGGGTGATTTCCTCGTCCAGGCTGAATTTGTTCAGATGGTAATCCCCGCCTGCTACGATGTAGGGAACGTACCGGTTTTGGATCGGGTAACGACCCTGGACGCTCAACATCAGGGAAAGGCTGCTGAGTCGGCCTGAGCTTAAACCTCCATCCGTGCCGCTCACATTCCTTTGGAAGTAAGGGATACGGAGTTCGATCGCTAGATGTTTCATCAAACCGATACCTAGAGTTCCGCTGAAGTTCAATCCTTTTGCGAAATAAGACTGGGAAGGCATTGTGTAACCGGCACCGCCTCCCACCCAATAATATTTTCCGATACTCGACTTTCGAAGAATAGGAACCTCCTGAACAGGTTCGGGTTCAGACTCTTTCTCAGCGATTTCGGGCTCTTTTTCTGGAAGCTCTTCCGGCTCTGGCTCAGGAGGTACGACTGTTTCAAAGATTTCATCGACGATGTTTTTGTGGATATAGCCGGAGAGAACGATCCCTTCTTCGTTCGGGGCAAGGTTTACCCGGTGCCAGTTTGTGATTTTGGCCACATGTTCCAGCTCTACTCCAGAGTGGACCTGGTGGATTATGGGACTCGTCGTGGTCGGCATCAACCGGATGTTCGCCCTGGGGACCTTGACCGCAACCTTTGTTATGACTTTTGGTAATTCCTCTACTTCTGTTTCCTCGGTCAATTCAACCGGGGCCTCCTCATCTGCCTGGGGCTTCTGTTGGGCTGAGGGGACCTGCTCTTCCTCTGCAGCTTCCTCCGTTTCTGTTTCCAGCAGTTCTTTCGTTTCCAGTTCTCCTGCTCCGGATATTTCTGCTTTCTTTTCCTGCGGAGTCTCCGTCTGCTCGTTCAACGTTTTCTGTTCCTCCTCTGCGGGTTCCGGTTGCTCAACTTCGGACAGTTTTTCATCCGCCACCTCTTGGGCTTTTTCCTGCTGCATCGTCTCCAACAAATAAACGAGCTCTTTCATCTCTCCTTCCCCATCCTGAATTTTCTTTTCTTCGGGATCGGAATTTTCTTTGACGATTTCTACTCGTTGGCTGTCGACGAACCCTGTCACTTGGGATCCTCTTTTTTTGGAAAGATAGGAAATGTACAACCATTTATTGTTTTTCTTTCCCGAAGGGAACAGGGTGACGGTCGTTCCTCTGAGAATGGTGTCGATCACGATACTGTGCTGGCTAGCCTCCAGAAAAATATCTGCCTTGGCAGCGATAACCTGGGCTGTTTGAGGCTCTGATGCCTCTTTTTCATTCGAGGCAGACAAAACAGAAGGAAACAAAAGAGCCAAAAATGCTGCGATAAACAATACTTTTTTCATTGTCCCACTCCTTTAATGTATCTCATGTGTATAATTTTTAGGTTCATGGGTCAATCGCCCCATCGGGTGAAAATAGGGGGTGATATTTTCTCACCCCCCCCAGGCGACTTGATGATCCGGAGGAAGCGCACTAACTAATAATGTCTTAAAATATGATGGGATTTTTCTTTTTCGCTTTGCAGCGGCAATTCTCGATAGAGGTTTTATCCGGATTACGATCCTGATAAATTCTGTCTTATCGGGATTGTTAGAGATCCTTAAAAATTTTTAAGGCGGATGCGGGCGTCGGCAACTTCAGGAAGGCCGGGGTCGGCGTTTTTCCAGAGATCGAGAAAACGTTGGAAGTGTGCGATAGACATTTCCTTTTGACCTTGCTGCTCGAAGATCTTTCCCAGTTCATATAGACTCTTTGCGTAAAAGTCTCCCCCATCGATTCGTCCCAGGTGTAGCGCCAGCACTTTTTCATACTCTTCCTGTGCTCTGGACAGGTTTCCCGCTCTGTTGTATGCCTGGGCTAAAGTGAAGAGAAAATAAGCTTGAATTCGTGGGAAATTATCCTCGGGTGCATACAAAGACTGGATGGCTCGACTCAACTTCTGGATGGAATCGGGAAAGTTTCCTTTTTCGAATGCGATCATGCCCAAAAGATGGTCGTGATAACGGATGAGTTTTTTATGCATCCATATCGGTATCGATCTTTTGATTTCTTCTGCCACACCCAGGGCTTCATCGAAGGATTTCATCTGTGCGTGGGCGATGCCTTTGGCATACATGGACTGGATTTGTCCTGATATGGTTTCAGATTTTTGCGCCATGTCTTCGACGATGGCAAACTCTTCAAGGGCAAGCTGTGATCGGTTTGTCCGGAGGTAGAGAATGGCAAGCTTTTCATGAAGCACGGGCTTTTTCAGGTATTCCTCCTCTGCTTTTTCGAATTTTCCTTGCAGCATATACAGATTGGCCATGTGCAATCTGCGGCGGGTGCTTCCTTCAGGCAGCTTCTGGTACTGGCTTTGTGCGTGTTCCACATCGCCTTTCAGAAGGGAAATATCCCCTGTTTGAATGTCATATGCGGGTTGGAGGCTTGGATCGAGGGCAAGTATTTTTTCTATGCTGGCTTGGGCCAGATCGTACCTGCCTTGGTACATGTAGGCATTGTGTTGCTTCAGCAGGAAAGAGATGTTGTCGGGATTCTTCTCGAGAAATCTTTCGATGGTTTGAAGAGCCATGTCGTAGGATCCCATGGCCTGGTACGTTTCGATGAGATTCCATGAGGAGAGACGATCGTCCGGATTGTTGCGGATGTTGGTTTTGTAGCAGGCAATAGCCTTGTCGAAATCTTCCAGGTCGAAGTACAAAATCCCCAAGTTTGTGTTGCCAATCGTGTCGTCTGGATACAGCTCCAACAATTTCTGGTAAGCCACCATCGCCTTATCGTAGCTCTTTTCCCAGGATTTGTAGTAATCCGCCTCGATCGTGTATCGTTCTCTTTCCGACACTTTTTCCCTGAGTTCGAAAGCTTTGGTGATGGCCTCCAGTTTTGCTGGCCGGAGCTCCAGATTGTTAAACCCCATGGCCACGGATCTCCATGCCATGGCGAATTCAGGGTCGATCTCGAGAGCCTTTTGCATGGTGCCGATACTCCGCCAGTAATCTGTTTGGAGATGGTAGGTTCTCGCTTCGCTATAAAGCTTGTATGCTTCCGGTGAGCTGGTGGTGATCGTCTCGATCTTGCTGTCGATGTCAGCCGTGATCTCTTCTTCGGTCAGCTCGAAATGAGCCTTTATTCTTCGCGTCAGTTCATCCACCATGTTGTAGAAACTTCTCTCGCCGATCCCTTCGACACTCTCCGAACCGAAAAGTTCACCTGTGCGGCCGTCTTGCAAGGTCGTGTTTATCCGGAAAGTGTCTCCTGCCTTCGTGAAGTTTCCCACAAGGATCCGGTCCGCCCGTCCGCGGTTAGCCACTTCCCTCAGAACCTCCGATGAATAGGCGGTGGCGTCCAATTGGTTCAGCCTATCGAGAATGTCGTACAGGACTTCCCCGCTCACCACACGAATGAGCTTGGACTGAGAGATGTCTGTGATCAGCAGATCCGTAAGGGCGGTTCGCCAATGATCCAGGCTTTCTTCCCCTGTGTTGTTTTTAAAGTACATGATGGCGAGAGAGGGTTTGTCAGAGGAGGGAATGTAGGCCTCCTTTTGTGGAAGGAGTTGCCAGATGACGATGGCGACGACTGCCAAAGCCAAAATCGCCATCAAAGGTATCAGGGCTTTTTTGGCCCTGAAACTTACGGTGATCTCTTTTTCGGTGATGGGCTTTTGTTTGGGAATCGCCCTTTCTGCTGTGGGAAGGCCCTTTTCTATTGCATTTAGATCGGCTAGGAGCTTTTCGGCACTCTGGTACCGTTCCTCCCTATCTTTTTCGAGACATGTCAAAATGATATGGCTGACATCTGGGGAAATTTGAGGGTTGAACTTGACAGGATCGAGCGGTTTTTCGCTCTTGTGTTTCATGGCCACGCTGATGGGTGTTTCCCCCTCGAACGGAGTCCTCCCGGTCAGCATCTCGTACAGGATGATTCCCAAGGAATAGATATCCGAACGTTGATCGACATCCCTGAATTCTGTCTGTTCTGGAGACATATATTCCGGTGTGCCGATGATGAATCCAGGCCTGGTCGTTCCCTCGGATTCGAGGGAACGGGCGATCCCGAAATCCATGATCCGAGCGTTTCCCTGTTTGTCGATCATGATGTTTTGGGGTTTGAGGTCGCGATGGACCACACCCAACCTGTGGGCTTCTCCCAGTCCCTCGCAAACTTGTTCGGCGATACGAATGGCCGTTCCCACGGATAGCTGCTTGGTCATTCTGATCATGCCTTTCAAGGTTTCCCCGGGCACGTATTCCATGGTTATGTAGTGTGTCCCCGATTCCTCGCTGATGTGGTACATCCTACACACGTTTTTGTGGGATATTTTCCGGGCCATCTTCAACTCGTTGGAGAATCGTTGGATGGTTTTACTGTCGGCGATTTCAGGCTTTATCAGCTTGAGGGCCACTTCTTCGTTTATCTTTTTGTCCATGACCCTGTAAACCCGGCCCATTCCTCCCCGTCCCAGTTCTTCGATGATCTCGTACCTTTCGGCGAAAACCGTTCCTCTTTCCAGGCCCAGAACGGGAGTCTCCAGAGTCAGGGTTGGGGCAAGCGGGATTTTATCTGGAGGAAGGAAAGAGGTTCCGCAGTGCCCACAGTACGAGGTGTTGGCAGGATTTTCATGTTGACACTTGGGGCATTTCATGAGAGGACGCTCCTCGGCCTAATCCATAATAGTCCGAGTTCTGGAAACTGTCAAAGAAAATTCAGGGCGAGAATCCTTTCTGAGCTACTTCTCCATCACGAACAGGGAATCTTCCAACCCTGTGTTGTTCTGCACATCGGTGATGGTGAGGATCCTCGCTTCTTCACCGTTTACGTAGGTAGTGAACTTGTGGGCGATGACGACTCCGTTGACTTTTTTATAATCCGAGGCATGTTGCTCGAAATCCAAATCTCCCATTTCCGAGCTGATTGTTCCCTTGGATTTTGTGAGGAGATAGGTTCCACAATCCACATAAAGGGTGGCTTTAAAACCGTCTGCATAGGTTTGATCGATAACAAAATGGTCCTTTCCTTCTATCTGTTCCTTCCCTTTATAATCAAAGGAAATCCCGTATTTTTCCGGATTGAAGGTGGCCTCTCTGGGGAGGGAGTCTCTTTTCATGCTTGCCGCTTCATTTTCCGGCATTTCTTCGGTCGCCCCGGTTTGTGGATTGGTCCACCAAGCAAAGTTTCCGTCATAGGCCTGGGTGATCAACATCCCCATTATTTCGAGATCGAAACGCATTTTGTTGGGTTCTTTTTTGTAAATGGTGATCTCCCCGCTCAATCCTTGCTGGACCAAATCCATAGTTCCCGTTATGGTGGAATCATCGATGCTTTCGATGGCTTTTCTTCCTCCCGTCGCATCGATCATTTTCTGGATGATATCTTTGGCGGTTTGGCTGTAGCCTGGGGCAGCAATGACACTGACAAGAAATATTCCCAAAATACAAATAATCATCGTTTTTTTCATCAGAACCTCCTGTTTTTATTGACTATACTCCTGTTTATACGTGTTTATTCAAAAAAAGTTCGAGGTCAAACCCCGAGGGGATCAGTTTTTGTGCAGGGACCGGTTCTTTTCAGCGATCTGTTCGGGATCCATTTTGATGATGGCCCGGTCATAAGTCATCAATCCGTTTACCTCGATCTCGACATCGGTCGTTTGGGTGTAGACGGCGGCCGCTAATCCTGCTTCGACCAGAACTTGCAATTTTTGGATCAATCCCAGATAGGCTTGAGCCAAATCTTCGGCGCTTTCGAAGCTTTTATACCCCCAGTTTTTCTCATCCTGCCATGTGTGTCCCTTTATCGGCAGTCCCAAACCGCCGAATTCTCCCAGCACGGCTGCCCGGTCTGGCTCGTTTTCAGGGGCAGCAGGGCCTGGGTAAGAGTGGATGTCATGGAGGTCGCCTACGCCGCGGTCGGCCCAGCCGCTGGCATTGTTGACCAGCCGTGTGGGATCCAGTTGTCTGATCCAATTAGCGATCCTGGCTGTGTCGTACTGGCCCCACCCCTCATTGAACGGCACCCACATCACGATACTGGGGTGATTGCGCAGGCTGGCGATCATCCGGCTGAGCTCGACTTCGAATTGCGCGGCTGATTCGGGCGAGCGCTCGATATCTTCTCCTTCCCTTCCGATAAAGGAATCCCCGCTGGGCATGTCCTGCCAGACGAGAACTCCGAGCTTGTCACACCAGTAGTAGAATCGTCGAGGTTCTATCTTGACATGTTTGCGCAACATGTTCATCCCCAGTTTTTTGGTCACCTCCAAATCGTAACGGAGGGCCTCATCGGTCGGTGCTGTATAAAGCCCATCCGGCCACCACCCTTGATCTAAAGGTCCGATCATGAATTGGACCTGATCGTTCAGGAACAGCCGATTTATCCCGGCTTCATCCTTATCCACAGAGATCTTGCGCATTCCGAAATAACTGTCGATGTGATCGACTTCCCTATCCCGGCCATCCTTCAGCAAGACTTTCAGGTCGTATAGGGCTGGAGAATCCGGTGACCACAATCGGGGTTTTTGCAAAGTCAATGTTATTTTTTGATCCACCATGCCTTTCGCTTCGATCTCGGTCGATTCATCTTCATGAGCCACTACTTCTACCTGATAGCCCAGGGCTTTGTCCGGACACTGGACGGTTACATGGATCTCGCCTGTATCTATATCCGTGACGATCCGGATGGATTCGATGTGCGTCTGTTCGACAGGCTCGAGCCAGACCGTTCCCCAGATGCCGGTCACCGAAGTGTACCAGATGCCGTGGGGATCCCTCACCTGTTTTCCCCTCGGTTGTGTGCCTTCGTCGATCGGATCCCACACAGAAAGGATGACTTCTTGTTTCCCTCTTTTGTCCAGTCCATCGGTAATATCGAAGAAAAAAGGATCGTAACCTCCCCGGTGCGTGCCCATTTGGCGGCCGTTGACCCAGACAGTGGTCTCCCAGTCCACTGCTTCGAAGTTGAGGAAAACACGCTTTTTCGACCAATCTTTGGGGACCGTGAATGTTCGTCTGTACCAGAGTCGGTTTTCTTTGGCCACGGGCTTTTTAACTCCGGAGAGCGAGGATTCCACCGGGAATGGCACGAGGATGAACCCATCGTATTGTTCAGGAGCTATTTCTGCCATGGGTCGGATTGCGTATTCCCACATCCCGTTCAGGTTCATCCATTCCTTCCTGCGCATTTGAGGGCGCGGATATTCGGGATGGGCCTCATCCGGAGTGACATCTTTTGCCCACCGGGTCATGATTTTTCCAGCCACAGGCAACCAGTCCGCCTGGGGCAGCCTTGTTTCCTCGCTGCAGGAACTACCGATAAGGAGAAGAATCACGATTAGGCCGATGTTTTTACCTTTTTTGATAACATTCATTTCAATCCTCTTAAAATGCGATATTCTGAAGCACGATCCCTAGGAAAAGTCCGAAAACAATGACACTGACTATGATCCAAACACGTTTTTTTATGAATGAAGGGTGCAAGAGATATCCGAACACCAACCCGACTCCCGAAATTTCCACAAAATAACCGAGACTTGCCAGAATCAGAAAAAGAATCGGGAGATCTAAAAACGAGTACCAACCAAAAAAGTTCGACAGAGCGAACAATCCACCCCCGATGGCGCCGAAGACAAGGCCTTTTTTAACATCGCCATCTGACTTGAACAGGCGTGCATACAGCCATCCGAACATGAATGTGAGGATCAGAAAACTCAGGTAACCGAAAGGGATCAAGCGGAAAAGTTCATCCTGGGATTTGAGTGCCTGATAATGTTGTGCCCAAAAGGAATTGAGGAGAACAGCATGCGTCAGAAAGTCCAGCACCAGGAAGACAAGCCAAGCCAAAAATGTCGTGAGTACAAATCGCCTCATATTCACTGTTTTGATCTAGGTGAAAATTTTTTCGAGATTCTGGTATTTGGTGTGGAGAGAATCGACGGCCTTTTCGATAGTGTCGGCATCCTGTGTGGCACAGGCTTTTTTGAGGTTCTCCGAAGCTTCCAGAAGTTCTCCTGCGGCCGCTGTGAACTCGTCTGTTTTTGCCTCCAGTCTCTTGGGAAGCGTTGCCTTTGTGATGGCTTCTGCTTTCAGGATGAAATCATCGTTCACGGCTTCGATCTTATCGAATTCTTTGTTGGGAAGATATTTGTGGTAGACCACATACAGGACCTTGTGGAATTCATCGATCTCCTTCAACACCGGCCGAATGAGACGGACCAACATTTCGTATTTGGCATGCAAAACCTCGGCGGCGTCCAGCAGGGCTTGATCATCCTCAGCGATAGCCGCTTTGTTGTAATCCTCCACTGCCTTTTTCAACTGTTCCAGGCCCTCGTCCCATTTGGCTTGTTTGTCCCTCAATATGCCCGGGAGTTTTGCTTCGAACACGTTTTTGGCCAGTCGGTTCACCTCCGGAACGTACTCTCGCAGCGCTGCATAATCTTTTTCAGGGTAAGCTGTGTGCCAGATCGGATAAATGATCTCATGGAATTCGCTGAGCTCTTTTACGCTGCTATCGGTTTCCTCTGCTTGGATAGAGGATGAAGCGGATAGACAGATGGGCCCGAGTAAGAGAAAAAAGATCAACAACGGAAAAAGATAAAATATTTTCTTCATTTGACTCTCCTTTAAGAAAAGAATCGATTCTATAAAACAAAGAAATTATACAGGATAACCGCAGGTTGTAAAACCCCTGAAAGTTGTGATCCGTTCGCTGTAGTTTGCAATAGCATCGTATGGTAAAATAATTATCGAGGAGGGCGAAGCATGAGTCAGAAGATGAAACGAAGAGAGTTCATCGGGAAAACTGCCCTGGGCATGGTTGGGGCTGGACTTTCAATCCCGTTGGCAAAAAAAACAGTCGCAAGTCAAGAACAACAACCGAAGATTTTGTATAGGACCTTGGGACGGACCGATCTCCGGATCCCGGTCGTCAGCTTTGGTGTGATGAATTCCGATAGCCCGGATTTGATCAACCGTGCTTTGGACATGGGTATCAATCATCTGGACACCGCCAACGTTTATCTCCGGGGCAACAGCGAGCGGGTTATCGGAGAGGTAATGGAGAGAAGAGGGGACCGGGACAAGTTTTACGTAGCCACCAAGATGCGTTTTTCCCGGGACACGGACAAAGGCGTTTTTACCCTGAAGGGAAGCGATAGAGAGCCCGGAGCTACCGAAGAAAATCTGATCAAGCAACTTGAAACAAGCCTCGAACGATTGCGCACGGATTATGTGGACATCCTTTATCTCCACAGCTGTTACAGTCCCAAGATGGTGACATTTGAGCCACTGATGAATGCCTTGGTCAAGGTCAAAAAACAGGGAAAGACAAGATTCATCGGAACCTCCACCCACACAGATGTGGCCAATGTCATTCGTGCCACCACCGATGCCGGGATATACGATGTCGTTCTTGCCGCTTATAATTATGTTCTGGAGGAAAAAGAGGATATAAAAAAGGCGATAGCTTATGCCGCCGGCAAAGGAGTGGGATTCGTTGCCATGAAAACCCAGGGAGGCAGACGTTTGCAGCAGGATCCGGATACCGAAATAAACAACCAGGCAGCCCTCAAATGGGTGTTGAACGATGAAAATGTGTGCACGACGATACCGGGAATGACCACTTTCGAGCAGCTGGACATGAACATGGGCGTGATGAACGATTTGACTCTTACAGAACCGGAACTGAAAGACCTCCAGCTGGCTGCATCCCTGCGGGGGACTCTGTTCTGCCAGAACTGTCGCGCCTGTGTGCCCACATGCCCGAACAATGTCGCTGTTCCCAACCTGATGCGGGCCTACATGTATGCGGCGGGGTATGGGAATTATATTCAAGCCCGGGCGACCATCGCCGAACTTCCGGGAAACAAGGGATTGGATGTTTGCCGGAAGTGCTCCAACTGCCAGGCCTCCTGCCGACGCGGCATCGACATCGGTTCTCGTGTCAATTCCTTGATCGCCGAAGGCCTGTATTGGGGCTAGAGACTCACCAATTTTTCCGGATGTAGCTGATGGCCTGGATGGCAGCCACGCACCCTTCACCCACGGCTGAGGCTATCTGAAGTCCGCCGCAAGTGACATCCCCGGCAGCGAATACACCCTCCAGGTTTGTTTTTTGGAGCCGGTCTACCTTGATGCACTGCCTGTGGTCGAGCTCTACTCCGGCTTTGGCGAAAAGCGATGTGGAAGGAATTTCTCTAAAAATGAAGATAGCCGGAACATCCAGCTCTTCTACCTTTCCTTCGGTTTCCACGATCACCTTTTTTACCCGGTGATCCCCTTCGATCGATTTGATTTGGGTTTTTTTGAGGACAGGAATCCCCTTTGCACTGATTTCCTTTAAAAGATCTTCTGACACCTTGAGTTCTGGTTCACCCGGGATCCAGCGCACATCGCTTTCCAATCCTTTGAGAGCCAGGACATCTTCGGCTGCCTCGTCTGAATTGCCCAAAGCCACGACGGTTTGTCCCCGGAACAGGGGGCCGTCACATGTGGCACAGTAGCTCACACCCATGCCCATCAACCGCTCTTCTCCAGGGACCATCCTGGATTTGGAAAGGCCCCGGCCCGAAGCGATGATGACCGCTTTGGCCTCGATCAAAGAATCCTTTGTCGTCACGTATTTGGGATCTGTGGACAGGCTGAAATTGATGGCGTCGCCAGTCATGATTTGCGCGCCGAAATGTTCGGCGTGGTCCCGCATTTTATTCAGCAACTCCTGGCTGTCAATGGAAATGAATCCGGGATAGTTTTCCAGCTTGTATCCGATGGACAAACGGGATGCTGCTCTACCTTCCAGTATCAAGGCTTTTCTTCCGGCGCGTGCGGCATACAACCCAGCGGTCAAACCAGCCGGTCCGCTCCCGATTATCACGATCTCTGTGGTTACGGTGGTTACCGTGGGGGACGTGTCAGCCATGCTATTCTCCTATAGCTGCAAAAGGCAAAAAATATTATATCTGAAGTGAAAGGGATTGTCTCCATTTTGAGGGGCTCATTTTTCCGAAAAAATCTTTTTAAGGATGGACAAGGACTCGGGAAACAATTCCTCGACCCCGATGTGTTCCCATTCGGCATAGCGGATCAGCCATCTGCCCTGCTTTTCGATCAGCTCGATCTGAAACCTGTAGTTGTCGGTGGACAGAGGCACCAATTTGCGGAAAGCTTTAGCCGCCCCGCTGGAAACAGCCGCATCCGTTCGGATAGTCGCTTTGCCAAGATCTATCCCATCGATCCGTGTGCCGAGCAAATGGACAACGATTCCCCTGAACTCACGGAAATAGGTCTGAACCATGTCCTTTGTCTGGATTTTGTCCCGTCCCCGGTAATCGGAGTAATCATCGGAGAGAATGTCCAAAAGACCCGAGAGTTCTTTTTTTTCGATGAGTTGGCCCGCCTCCTTCATCAGTTCCCGGACTCGATCTTCATCCGTTTTTGGCCCGCATGCGACCAAAAGGAAAAAGCAAAGTGTGATCAGTACAGGAAAAGTTTTCGCGGGAGATTTTTTGGTCATGGCTCTATCAAAGTTTAATGAATTTCCCCCAAAAAAAGAAGGGGGAAATTGACAGCGAAAAAACATATCGAGTAAACTTTGTTTGAAAGGTATCCGTATTCCTTTTGGGAGGTATGTGCATGTTGAAAAAACTGGCCGTATGCATTTCTGTTTCGATTTTTTGCCTTGTCATGGCGTTTCAAATAGAGGGAGTTCAGGACAGGAGGAAATCCATAACTTCGGAGTTGGAGAAGGTGAACGATGCCATCGAGGTCATCGAAGAAATGATCGAGATCCCTGAAGAGGGGATTCCAGAATCCCTGTTGAGCAAGGCCTACGGCATCGCTATCCTCCCAAAGGTGGTCAAAGCGGCCTGGATTGTCGGGGGTCGTTTGGGAAAAGGAGTTCTTCTGGTCCGTGACGAAGGCGGCCGATGGGGAAATCCCTGTTTTGTCCGGATCGCCGGAGGAAGTATAGGGTGGCAGATCGGGATCCAGTCGGCCGATATCATCCTGGTTTTCAAGCGGAAAAAGAGCATAGAATCGATCACCGAAGGCAAGATCACCCTAGGTGCTGATGCGGCTGTGGCTGTCGGTCCTTTGGGCCGTCGGGCTGAAGTGAGCACGGATATCGAATTCGAAGCAGAAATTTATTCCTACTCCAAAAGCCGGGGATTGTTTGCCGGTATATCTGTCGAGGGATCGGTGATCCAGATCGACGAGGATGCCAATGCTAATTTTTATGACCTGGACTATCTCAGTGCCCATGATATTTTATTCGGAGGGAAAAGGTTGAATGTTCCGGCGGTGGCGAAAAAGCTCAAGGAGACCTTGACCGAATACACCAGCACGAAAATCTGAATTTGCCATTGGATATACCTTACCTCCTCGTCGTCCGACATCATCGGATTCCCTCGAAGAACGACTCGTGAAGGCTAAATCTTCAATGTCGCTTCAGACATACTTAATAGCAAAAGATGGAGATTTGAAAGCTTACCAGCGGTCTGTGCGGAAGGGAGAAGCAGGGAGTCCTTCCTTGTTGCCGAGATTAGGGGTGGCCAGCTGGTGCCAGCCGAACCGGACCGCCACGGGCTCAGATATTCTTTCATTCCACACGAGAACCGCATCGCCGCTGATTTTTGCCCTGGCTTTGGCAAAGGTCCTATCTTGGCCCGCAATTTCAAACCAGGACAAAGGCTGATCGTCCAGCGAAATAAGGCCGCTTCCCACATGATCGAACTGGATGCGGATTTTGTTCCCTTCGATAGACATGGACCGATACAAAGGCCCAGAATATACCAGGTCCTTCTGACCATAAGTTTTGGCCAGAGCCCACAGTGAAAGCCGGTAACCCACATCCTTTTTGTTCCTCGGATGGATATCATACAGGTCGGCGATATCGGTCGTGACGGCCATCCCTGTGTTCGGAATTCTAAGGGCTTGTGATTGTGCTTCCCATATGAGCGGAAGACGGTAAAAGTCCAGGGTGTCGCTTTCCTCATCATCGATGGAGTATCCATAATTGAATGGAGCGAGCTGGACATAATAAAAGGGAAAATCTCCCAATCCCCAGACGCTCCGCCATCCATTGATCAGGGCGCCCATCTTTTGGGCGTATATGGGCCCATCATTGCGGTTGGCTTCTCCTTGGTACCAGATGGCTCCCCTTATGGCAAACCGGATAAGCGGGTGGACCATGGCATTGTACAAAGCTGTGGGTGCTTGTGGATCATGATGGGAGTGGAGAGGCATCTCCGGTTGAGGAGGGATCCTTCTTCCTTCGGAGAGTGCCGATTCATACGCACTTAGCCAGCTCTTTAATTCGGGGTAGTATTCCTTCATTTCTGTTCTGTATTCTTCGTCCGCCGATTTCATTTTTTCTAGAATGTCCTGAAGTTCTGGGATAGATTGAAACCCTACAATCGGGGTCCAAGGCTCGATCCGGGTGCCTCCCCAACGGGTGCTGATCAACCCTATAGGGACTCCCAGCTTTTGATGAAGTTCAAGCCCGAAGTAATAGGCGACCGCTGAAAAATCCCGTATGGTTTCCGGTGAGCAGATCTCCCATTCTGCTTCCACATCCTCAAGGGGGTGTTCTGAGACCTTTCGGGGAACATGAAACAGGCGGATTTTTGGGAAATCGGCCCGTCGGATTTCAGGCGTGGGGCTATAAATTCTCCGCATTTCCCATTCCATATTGGACTGTCCGGAACAGACCCAGACCTCGCCGATCTGGATATCGCATAGCACGACCGGTTGACTCTGGGTGCCGGTTATGGACATGTCATATGCCCCCTCGCTCGCTTTTGTGGCCTCCAATACAATCTCCCAGAGGCCGTCTTTTCCCACCGTGGTCTGGCCGCGTTGGTCCTTGAACACAACGGAGATGACTTCTCCCGGTTCGGCCCATCCCCAGACCTTGAGGGGCTTGTCCTGCTGGAGCACCATGTGATCGTTGAGGACAGACGGGAGTTTGATATCGGCCGTTAGATGGGGGCCAAAGAGAAAAGATCCGACAACCAAAAAAACGCAGTATCTTAATCCTTTAGATTTTTTAATCCTTTCCATCGATTTTTCTCCCTCTCCAGGTTTTTTCGAAAACATGTTCCTTTCATTTAAAACGAATGAAACGAAAATAGCAATTGGATTATAATGGGAGCCCTATGGCAAAGATCCACCTCATCAATTTCTGCCGGAAACTCACGGTGAACACCCTTTTTTTTCTCGTTCCCCTTCACCTGCTTAAGATCGGTTTGACCGGTTGGCAAATCGGAACGGTGGTTTCCTTTTATGGCATCGCTCCCCTTATCTTTTCTTTTCCCGTGGGATGGATCAATGACCATCTCTCGATCAGAAGGATCATCCAGGGAGCCCTCACGCTCCTTTGTGTTTTGTTCCTGTTATTGGCCTTCGTGAATAATTTTTATATTCTCTGTTGCGTTTTCCTTTTCCTGGGGATCGCGAACAATGCCCTGGATGTTTCCCTCAACAGCCTGTACTACAAAGATGATGCCCGCCTCGACCTCAACAAAAAATATGGAACCCTGGCTTTCTGGCTGGCCCTGGGCACGGCGACCGGAACGATATCCGGTGGAACTCTGGTGTATTTTGCCGACTTTCGTCTTCTCTTTTTTGTCTACTCAGCCTTTCTCCTCGTCGTCTTGTCTTTCACCCGGGAAGTCGGGAAAGAAAAGTTCAATGTCGTTGCCTTGAAACAGTACCGGCTGGATCTTATCAACAGGAAAACGATCCTTTTTTCCATCCTGATCTTCGTTCTGGCCCTTCATTGGGGTGTGGAAGGGACGGTCTACAGTCCTTTTTTGAAGACTTATTTCAATCTGAACGATCTTCAACTTTCCCTCTACATTTCCATCTCGCTTTTTTTCCTGGCCTTTTCCGGCCTGGCGATCGCCTTTTTGCGCTTCGATGCCCGGCTCAATCAAAAGATCTTTCTTTTTGCTCTTTTTATTTCCGGATCGGGACAAATCCTCATGATCAATCCCAATGTTTATGCCTCCCTTTTTTTTCGCATCATCCATGAAATCGGAGATGGGTTGATGGGGGCATTGATATTTTTATTCATTTCCCGGTTGTTCCAGAAGGAGAGCATCGGAGGGAGCTCGGGCATTCTTCTGGCTATGATGACGCTGGGGCATATGCTGGGTGCGCAGATTTTTGCGCCGATAGGCTATAAGCTGGGATTGTCCTATCCTTTTATCATCTCCGGGTTTCTCCTCATCGCCAATTCCCTGTACGGTTATTTTGTTTTCAAGAAAATTCCCTATTAAATAAGTTATTAAATAAGTTGCTTGGCTGTGATAAGCTATAGAAATTAAACAAAATAAAAAATATAATCGCTGTTTATGATGCTTAGAGGTGTTATTTAATGGGGAAAAACGTTATTTTAAGGAAAATTGTGGTCGGGATTTCTGTTCTGGGTGCTGTTGCGGGATTTTTAGGCAGCTTAGAAAAGCTGCCAATAAGCTGGGCAGAAAAGTTGGAATACAGACAGGATGAAGTATTTCCGATAAAGCTGCGAATAAACTCCATTCCTCTGGTCGAGGTCAAAGTCAACGATTCTCCCCTGTGGGTGATATTCGACACAGGTTGCAGCACCGGTTTCAGTTTGACATCCGCTGTCGAAGGAAAGATCGAACACAAAGTCACAGGAAAGTCGGTAGAAAGGAATCCTGATGGGTCATACAGAGGGGAAACAACGCTTGCGATGATCGATTCTATCGAGGTCTTCGGGCAAAAGTATGCATCAGTGGAAACGTCTATTTCTGATTGGCGTATCTTTTCGACTGCGAAATTCAACGGATTGTTGGGGCTCAAATATTTCAAGGCTAAAAGGGTAACCCTCGATTATAAAAAAAAGAAAATCGGGATTACGGATAGGCCTCTTGTGTATGCCACTATTAGGGATTTCTCTGGGGCGGCAGTTCCTCTATTGGAGGCCTCAGGGAGCCAGGCTGACCTGGTCTATGTGTTAGGCCGGGTAAAAGGGCGACCCACAGTGATTTACTTGGACACAGGGAGCAGCGCTTCATTTATCGACCCGAGCATGTTGGAGGCGGGTGAGGTCAAAGATGGGAAAAGGCATTTGATCGCCGAGAATATCGAGATGTCGATAGGCGATTTTTCATTCACCGTAAAACGACTCCGGGTGCAGGAACAAAAAAGAGGGGCAAACTTTGAATACCCTCAGACCGTCAAGCTCGGATCGGACGTTATCAGGGGGTTCCTGTTCACGGTCGACAAAATTTCAGGTCGGTTATTCTTGGCCAATAACTGAATATCAAAGTCCATTCATTTTTTTCCTCTTTTATTGAAACAAAACTTCATAATATATCCCTTTCTTTTTCAACTCCCCAATGAAGCGGCTTCGATAATCCTGGAAAAAACTATCTCTCAAGGCTTCTTCCAAACCGTGGTGTCGATAAAAATTCCTGATCGCACCCGTATAATTCATCCTGTCGATATACACGTAATCGACCTTTCCGGCCAGATTGTCGACCAGCTTTTCGGGATTTCCAGGCAAAATCGGGCCGATAAAGGCGAAAGTCCGAATGCCTGCATCATGAATCGTTTCCAGTGACGTTATCCTCTCCTTCACAGGTGACGCCTGCGGTTCGAAAAGTTTGGCCACCTTCTCATCATCTGTTGCGATCGTAAACCCGACATCTATCGTTTCGAATTGCCTACAAAGGTCCAGATCCCGGAGCACCAGCTTAGATTTTGTCTGGATGTTGACAGGAAATTGTTTTTTCAGAAGTTCTCCCAGACATCCTCTAGTCAACCTGTATTTGGCCTCGACCGATTGGTAGGGATCACAAACCGAAGAAATCCAAACCGTGCCCTTTTTCGCCCGCTCAAGTTGCTTCCTTAGAATATCCACCGCGTTTATCTTTACATCCACGAATTCCCCCCATGGTTCCTTGTGTCCGGAATAGCGGGGCATGAAAAGACGCGCATAGCAATATCGACAGTTCGTTTGGCATCCCGTGTAAGGATTGAGGCAGTAATCGAACACCTTTGATTTGTTCAGGATGCTTTTAGCCTGGATTTCGCGGATGATCATTTTATCTCGTTAAAATGATATTATACAATGTTTCCCGTTAGGGATGAGTCTCACTCAAAAAAAGCGCGAGAAACCTGCAATAAATATTGTGTTTCTGCGTCTATTCCAAGTGAGGATAAACGAAATCCGAGATAACCATGAGTAAATTTTCCCAGTTCTTCCAAAAAGAATACTTCCGGTTGGTCAGGTATGTGCGACATTTGATCGACGATGCAGCAGATAGGGATGCCGAGGATATCGTGCAGGATGTCATGCTGAGCATATTCGACAAAGCCGATGTGACCATACCGATCGAGAATCTGGCTGCTTATGTTTACCGGTCGCTGCGAAATAAAGTGATCGATATTTTCAGGAAAAGAGAAGAGGTCCTGACTCTGTCAGAGGTGATTCATGATTCTGGATCCGATCCCGAAAGGGAGGTGGAAAAAAAAGAGCTTTTGGATATAGTATTTCGGGCCATCGATACTCTGCCAGACGAACAAAGGGCGGTTTTGATCGCCACAGAATTCGAAGGGTGGTCCTTCCGCGAACTTTCCGAGAGATGGGAAATCCCGATCGGAACTCTTCTAGCAAGGAAATCGCGGGCCCTTTTGTATATTAGAAAAAAACTAACCGGGTTGGTTTAATCACGAAAAAGGAGAAATTAAATGGAAAGACATCCGTTTCATGGACCAGGCGCTTTTAAACCTTCGCATGGTTCCAGAGCTGCTCACATCATCGGATGGGTTTTTCTCGGTGTCGCTTTTGCCGTTGTGTTCGCGCTCGTTTTTGGAATTGTGGTCAAACTCCTGTGGAATTGGCTGATGCCAGCCATATTCGGGCTTGGGGAAATCTCCTACTGGCAAGCGTTTGGCATCGTCATCCTCTCCAAGCTGTTGTTCGGAGCCTTCGGCCATCGCCGTAACAGTTATTCCAATCATTTCAAAAAGAAATTCCCTGATTGGAGGGAAGATTGTAATGTTAACAAAAAAGAAGACGGGATGATAGAAGGCTGGAAACATTACCACCAGTATTGGCAAGAGGAAGGCAAAGCGGCATTCGAGGATTACCTTCACAGGAAGAAAGAGCAGAAAGAGGAAAAAAGCGAGGACTAAAAAAGTCAGGTTCCAAAGTCCAATCTCTGCGGCCCAGGGATTCATTCCCCGGGCCGTATTATTTTTTATAAACGAAAATCGTGTGCATTTCCCCATCCCCGGTCGTAACCTCTGTGTACCCGATCTCCCTCGCTTGCCAATCCGGCATGTGGTAGTTGTGGGAGACCACCCTTGCGCCATCCTTAAGTTGTTCTTCTAGGATTGGACGCAAAATAGCATTGGATTCAGGAAGAAGGTACAAGGTGACGACCGTTGCCTCGGAAATATCGGATTTCATGACGTCCATGAGGCGAAATTCGACAAGATCCTCTACGCCGGCTTGTTTGGCATTCGCATTGGATTCTTTGATCCGTTCCGGGTCCAGGTCGATACCAACGCTGCGCGTGCCGAACTTTTTAGCTGCCGTGATCACGATCCTGCCGTCCCCGCAGCCCAGGTCATAAAGAATGTCGCTTTTTGTCACGCCTGCCATCTCTAGCATTTTCTCGACCACCACCATAGGCGTCGGCACATAGGGGGCTAAATCCGGAGCATCTGTCCTGTTGTGGGAACCTTCGTAAAGCTCCAGCTCCCCATCCTCATTGTCCCGGAATGAGTAAGCCATTCCTGGGTCGAGGCGGTAGGTGATAGTCTGGCCCTGACTTTGGAAAGATATGATAAGGGACGATCCATCGCTGAAACGCTCCAGTTCTCCAGCCGCAAGGCGCATTTTTTTCGACACGGGACTGGCATGTGAAATTTTTACCGAGTAGAAAACGGTTTGTTTGGTTAAATTCCGGATGGCAATTTCTTTGGATTGTGTTGTCGAACCATAGGAAATCACGAGGAAAAGCACCATGGGAAGGAAGGCGAAATGTCTTTTTTTCATTTTTTCTGTAGGTATTAACATAACAAAGTCGACCCCTTCAGTCAAAAAAGGGATTCATGTCTTCCCAGCTCATTCCTTTTTCCATCCACATTCTGGCTATGGATTTTAATCTTTTTTCCTGTCTTGAATGATTCGATCTTCAGCCTGAAGCAAAAAAAAATCTTCATTTCCCAAAAAAAATGCAACGAAATGGCTTAAAATATAGTATAAAGTATGTCTATAGGATTAATAGGGGATAAAGTATGACCATTTACAATGAGATCCGGGAGGAAAATTTCTTCCCGACCGCAGATTCGGTGAGACAGTATCTCAGAGACATGGGAAGTGTTATGCTCCTGACCCGAGACGGAGAATTGGCCCTGGCGAGAAAAATAGAGCGAGGGCAAAAAATGATCATGCACGCTCTTGCCCAGACTCAGCTGATCATCGATGAAATCCTGTTTCTCGAACAGAAGATAGAAGAGAATCCCGCTGTCGTTCATTCGCTTTTTGAATACACAGATGAGCAACTTTCAGGAGCGAAGATCGCGAGAGTAAAGTCTCGTGTGCTCAAAAAACTACAGGAGATTAAAAAATTGACGGCAGAGCTTGACCGAATCCCCCAGGAAAAAAATAACAGGTTTACACGCGGTCGCTTGGTCATAAAGATACAGGATTTTATCGAGAGATTAACGATACGGGAATCCCAAAGGGAAAAAATTATCGATAAAATTCACGATAAACTCCAGTCGGCACGGAGGTTGGCCGAGGCAAAACAGGAGTTGCAATTCTTGAAAAAAGGGATTAAGGGAACGGTCGAAGAAAAAAAATTGGAGCAAAAACTCAGAGAAGTCAGCAAGCAGCTTAGATTGATCCAACGAGAGATTCGCCTTCGACCTAATCGAGTGAGGGAGATCCTCACCCTGTTGGAGAAGGGAAAGAAAAAGAGAGATCAAGCAATGCAAGAAATGGTTGCGGCCAATTTGCGATTGGTCGTATCGATCGCCAAAAAGCACCAAAACCGGGGTGTTCCTCTTCTCGATCTCATCCAAGAAGGCAACATGGGCCTGATGAGAGCGGTCGAGAAGTATGAGCACCGCAGAGGGAACAAATTTTCGACCTATGCCACATGGTGGATCCGGCAATCTATCACCCGGGCTATTGCCGATCAAGCGCGCACGATAAGAATCCCTGTGCATGTGACCGAGACGCTGCATAAACTCAGAAAGGTGGCCCGGGCTATCGGGGAGATGAAGGGAAGAGAGGCGACTTTTGACGAGCTGGCCGAAACTACCCAGTTACCGGTCAGCAAAGTGAGAAGTCTTATCAAAAACACTCAGGAACCCGTTTCGATCGAACTTCCCATCGGTCAAGATGGGAGTGGACAGATCTCTGATTTTATCGAAGACAGAGACGTTCTGGCTCCACCGGACTCTGTGGTTCGCGCAAATCTCAGGGAGAAGATCAAACAAATTCTGAAAAATTTGACGGAAAGAGAAACAAAAATCTTAGAGATGAGGTATGGTTTGGTCGATGGACGGGAACACACACTCGAAGAAGTTGGAGAGAGGTTTAACGTGACCCGTGAACGAATCAGGCAGATCGAATTGAAGGCCATCAGAAAGCTTCAGCACCCTTCCCTCAGCCAAGAACTAAAATCTTTTATTTAGGGGACATCCCATAAGGTTCCACCCCATCTCATCAAACTTTCTATTTAGCCGTTCTCCCCCCTAGTTTTCAATGATTTTGTAAACGTAGTACTGCATCCCGCGGAATTTATCCAGGATAAAGATTCTGTCTTTTACGATGTGGATATCATCAGCGAATTTGTCGAGCTGGATGCTGCCGAGCAGGATGCCATCAGGGTCGTAGACTTCCAGCACATACATGTCTGTCTCATCGACGTCGGTGTTTCCCGAAACCGAATAATTCTGTGACCTCTGCCCCCCTTCCTGAGTTACCATCACGGATGTCTGAACCTGCTCTTCCTCCTTGATCTGTCTTTTGTTGGTTACGACCCAAACTCTTCCTTTCTGGTCCACTGCAATTCCGCTGGAGACATTGTTCATCTGCGGCATCCGGACGGACACTCTGCCACCGCTTCTGGATATGTCTCCTTTTGCTTTGGGTGTCGTTACGTCGTAATCCAGTTTACGGTCCGCCCTCCATAGCAGATTTCCTTCGGGAGAATATTTCTCGATCCGGTTTTGATAATCGAAGGACAAATATACATTACTCTCTTTGTCGACCGCAAAATGATAGCGGTTTCCTATCCTATTCACCAGCATGTCTTTGTAGTCCTTTTGGTCTCCGAATTCCTTCTGAATTTCTGCGTCCATATCCAGAACTTTTATCAATTTTGGAAGTACTTGTTCTTCTTCCATGCTCATCATCCCGAAACTGTAGACAGAAGAGCCCTGCCCCATTATCATCCGGTCGGATCTGATCCGGACGATCCCGGGAGCTTCATCCGTCTTTTTGATCTCTTTTTCCAGCCCCCCATCAGGTTTCAATATTTGTATTTTTTGGTTTCCCATATCAGAGACATACATAAACCCTTGCTCATCGATATCGATGGAGTGGGGGTACTGAAATTCCCCCGGCCCCTGTCCCTTTCTTCCGAAGGAGGCGAGAAAATTGCCTTCATGATCGAATTTCTGGATCCGGTGATTGCCCGAATCCAGCACATATATGTTTCCTTCATCATCGACGGCTATATCTGCGGGCATGTAAAACAACACATTTTCATCGTCCGACTCCAAGTCACCAATATTTTTAACATAATCCAGGGAAATTTCTGGTTTTTCCCCCCATTTTCCCTCTTTTTCATTGTGGACAAGACGAATGCCGTCTTTTGTCTCGATTTTTTGAGAAAAAGAAGCAGTTGTTACCAACAACAACATAATTCCTATGTGCATCGTCAAATTCATTGTTTTACTCATACTCCGACCTCCTTAAAATTATATAACCCACGGAGAAACAAATTTGTTGCATTTTCGGGAATAGAGAAGCTTATACTTCGTTGTGGTTTTAAGCAGATAAGCATAGGCAGAAATTCATCCTCCAAAAAAGTCGAATGCGCGAATTTAAGCTCCTGCACATCGAATCCCGTTGTTTTCAACAACTGGCGCCAGGTATCCATTTTAAATACTCCCCATATATGGGAGTCTGTGTGGATTTCAAAGTTACCCTTTTTACGGACGAGGTAGATGAATGTCATATCGAAATGATCGTCATTTGGATTTGGATCAAAGCTGTTCTCGATGAATGTGACCTGTGTGTCGTCAAACGCATGTGTGGAGGAGATAGTCCGGTTCTGCTTGAAACGCTCACGACTCTCCTCTACGACCGTGATAAAAACACCCCCTGGATTAAGGTGCTCATAAGCTGTCTGGAATAACTGATTCAGTTCTTCCTCGGTCTTCATGTAATTGACTGAATCCAGGGCGGCAACGCAGTCGAACGTCTTGTCCAACCGAATGGAGCGCATGTCTCCCAGTATGTATTCCGATGCCGGATTGAGTTTTTTTGCCAATTCGAGCATTTCTTCGCTGATATCCACACCTGTCACGGCGAAGTTTTTTTGGAAGGTGAAATCATTCCGGCCTCCGCCGCAACCCAAATGAAGAAGGGATCGAACGTTTAATTTTGCCTCTTCGTTGATGACACGGCAAAAAAATTCGGTCTCTTCGACATAATCTTCTGGAGGGCTGACGATTGGCCAGATCCAGCTGAGATCGTGATAAAGGCGCCGGGTTTCCTTCATGATTTTTGGGTCACCTCATCCGTTTGGCAGAATGCCAGGCAATTCACTAAATGGATGGCTTTGATGTCTCCTATCCTCTCTGCGCGAACCGTAATCATAACAACCCATTCTATCATAATTCGGTACCGGGATAGCCTATACCCTAATTAGCCGTTTAAGAAATTGGGGACAAGAAATTTAGGGGCAGGTAGCGAATAATATCCTGGTACCGAATAATGTTGTCAACTACGATAGGATTTGATAATCTGGTCCTGACTCCAGAGCTTATCGAGAGGAGGGGAAAAAATGGTTCTAAGCCGCAGAGAGTTCTTGAAGGCCAATGCTGTCGCCACTGTCAGCCTGGCGGCCAAAAAACATGGAATCAATCCCCGGCTATCTTTCGATGATCAAAAGCCTGTAAGAGTAGGCGTTGTGGGCACAGGTAACCGTGGCCGCAGCCTGTTGGGGATCTTGCTCGGTTTGAAAGAAGTTGAAATCCCGGCGCTTTGCGATATCGACAAGGATCATCTGGCTATGGCTCAGGATATGGTGGTCAAATCCGGGCGCAAAAAACCGGAGGGGTATTCCAAAGACGAATATATTTTCAAGGAATTGATGGCCCGCGATGACATCGATGCTGTGATCATCGCCACATACTGGGAATGGCACGCTCCGATGGCTGTCTACGGGATGAAAGCGGGCAAATATATCGGCGTGGAGGTTCCAGCGGCCTATACCCTGGAAGAGTGCTGGGAGTTGGTCGACACGTTTGAAGAGACCCGCACTCCCTGCATGATGTTGGAGAACTGGAGTTTCCGGCGAGACAACCTGGCCGTTCTCAACATGGTCCGCCAGGGGCTGTTGGGGGAGATCGTTCATTGCCACTGTGCCCATTCTCATGACTGTATCGACCACTGGTTCTTCGATCCCGAGACAGGGGAGGATAGATGGGCTGCCAAGTATCTTCTCCAACACAACCGCGACCAGTACCCCACCCACCAGCTGGGCCCGGTCATCAGCTGGCTGGATATCGGGTGCGGCGACTATTACGATTCCCTCACCTCGACGGCCACCGATTGTTTCGGGATCAATGACTATTTTATCCGGCGATTCGGGCCCGACCACCCCAATGCCAAGCGCACGTATGCCCAAGGCGATATCGTCACCACCGTGGTCCGGACCAAAAAGGGGAAGTCCATCGTGATCAACTATGACATGCAGCTCCCCCGGCCGTATGATAACCGGTGGATGATCCAGGGTACTCGAGGGATTTACAACGAGCAGAGGAATGCGGTCTATCTGACGGGTATCAGCCCCAAGTACCACGAATGGGAATCCTTCGATCCTTACCAGGAAAAACACGAACACGCCTGGTGGCAGTCTATGAAAGATCAGTCCGGCCAATTTTCCCATGGAGGTACTGACTATTTGGAGATCAGCCTTTTTATCGATGCGGTCCGCAACAAAACACAAACTCCGATCGATGTGTATGACTCTGTAATCATGAGCATTCATGGGCCTCTTTCAGAACGATCCATCGCCGAGGGCAGCGTCCCCGTAAAAGTTCCGGATTTTACAAGAGGAAAATGGAAAACCCGAAAGCCAGCCTTTGGGATCAATCCATAAAAGAAGGCGGCCCTGATTTTTTTGATGAGAAGGACCTTTGGATAAGGAGTAGCTTGTGAAAAAATGGAAGATCGCGGGGATCGTCTTCATCGCGTTGATCGCAGGGGCGTTGATCGCAGGAATCCTATTGATTCGATCCGTTGCACGGAGAGGACTTCCCGATTACAGTGCATCCGTCGAACTCTCAGGAGTCACCGATGATGTCATTGTGTACCGGGATGCATGCGGAATTCCCCATGTCTATGCCCAAAATGAAAACGATCTTTACCGGGCAGTCGGATACTGTATGGCCCAGGACCGGCTCTGGCAGATGGACCTTCTCCGCAGGGCATGCACAGGGCGCCTCTCCGAAATATTTGGGGAAGATTTGGCAAACACAGACATCCTGATGCGATCTTTGCGGATGTCTGAGAAATCTCGAATGATCCTGGAAGAGTCAGAGGATCCGTTGATCGGGGCTTGTTTGGCTTTTGCGGACGGCGTCAATCAATACATCACATCCCATATCGGCAAACTCCCCCCCGAATTCATCATCCTTCGGTATGAACCAGAGGCATGGCTGCCCGAACACTCCATAAATCTCGTGGGATATATGGGCTGGGATTTGGCACTGGGTTGGAGTGAAGAAGTGGTACTAGATAAGATCCGGAAAAGATTCGGTGAAACTAGAGCCAAAGAATTGGTTTCTGATATGGTTCTTCATGATACCGTCGTTTTCCCTAGCATGGAGTCAACTCTCCTGTCAGCCAACCGTTTTCTCGAAAGGCTGGGGCTTGTCGTTTTCGGGGGCAGCAACAATTGGGCCGTAGCGGGAAAAAAGAGCGTGACGGGGATGCCGATTCTGGCCAATGACATGCATCTCGGACTCAATTCCCCTGGGATTTGGTACCAGATGCATCAGGTGGTGGAAGGAGATATGAATGTCACAGGCGTTGTCCTTCCAGGCCAGCCCTTTGTCGTGGCCGGGCACAACGACCGGATCGCCTGGGGCTTCACAAACGTGATGGTAGACAATGTGGACTTTTATATGGAGAGAATCAACCCTGAAAATTCTTGCCAGTATGAGTTGAACGGAAAATGGCAGGACATGGAGGTGAGAACGGAAGATATAGAAATATCAGGAGGTCGAACCATACAGGAAGAGCTCCGGTTCACCCACCGGGGCCCCATCGTTTCCCGGTTTCAAGATGTGGAAGACTCGGCCATTTCCATGCGGTGGATCGGGAACGATTATTCCAACGAGCTCCGGTCCGTTTATCTTGTCAACAGGGCCGATAACTGGGATGACTTCAGGAAAGCGATGAGCACTTTTCTTTCGGTCAGCCAGAATACCGTTTATGCCGATGTGGATGGCAACATCGGTCTGTATTGTTGTGCCGGCGTTCCGATCCGTAAAGATGGGGATACCCTTGCCGTTTTCCCAGGATGGACCGATGAATATGATTGGCAAGGGATCGTCCCCTTTGAAGAACTACCCCACAGCTTCAATCCGGAGCGGGGTTATGAATCCAGCGCCAACAACAGAACGGCAGGGCAAGAGTATCCCCACTACATCAGCCACTGGTTCTTCCCGCACACACGTATAGACCGTATCAGAGAAATGTTGGAAGAAAAGGACCTTTTATCGGTTAATGATTTCAAGAGGATGCAGGCGGACCAGAAATCCAAATTGGTGGAAGACATAAAGCCCATTATTTTGGCCGAGCTGGAAAAGTCGGATGACTGGAGCGCATTGGAAAAACGAGTTCTCGACATGTTCTCCTCATGGGATGGAATTCTGGCCAAATCCAGCCCGGAAGCATCGGTATTCGAGAAATTTTTATGTCAATTTACGGAGAATTTGCTCCTGGACGAGATGGGCGTTGAGCTGTTCGATGATTTCCTGGATTCCGGATCGCTCCGAGACTACACCATCGAGAATGTCATGGCGGCGAGAGATTCTCTTTGGAGCGACGATAAAAACACGCCCGATAAAAGGGAAACCTTCACAGAGGTGGTGCAAAAAAGTTTTAAAAATACGGTCGCGTTTTTTCAGGACAATCATGGAAGGAATCCCGATAGATGGAAATGGGGGAAGATTCATCAGCTCACGTTAGAGCACCCTTTGGGGAGCGTGAAAATTTTGGACTGGCTGCTTGGGTTCAACAGGGGCCCATATGATGTAGGTGGGAGCAGTCACACGGTGTGCCCGTACTCCTATCCTGATGGCGCGCCTTTTGCCGTTACATGGGGTGCCTCCCACCGGCATATCTATTCTTTGGCAGACTGGGATGAGTCCCTGACTGTCATCCCGACCGGGGTTTCCGGTATTCCGGCCAGCGCGCATTATTGTGACCAGACTGAGCTGTATGTTGCAAACGAATATCACCCGGATTATTTTTCCCGAGACTTGGTCGAAAAAAACGCCAAATATCGGATGATCATCAGAGGGAAGTGATCGGGCAAGCGAGGTCCTATCTCTGTTTCAGGGCCAAAAAGTCTTTATTTCCTGGCTGGACGAGTCCTATGATAGCTCCTCCCGCATCTATTTTGAATCCGATTTTAGACCCGACAGCCGAATCTATCCGGTAGCCCACAAATTCTGTTTCTGAAACGGGTAAAAACGGCATGGCCATCTCGCCTGGTGGAGGAGTCGGTCCTACCCCGACATTTTTGCCGTCTCGCCAAATAAGCTCGAAATATATGCTTCCCATTTTGCCCTTTAGTTCCACATAAGTGACGGCTGCTTTTTCTCCATCGAATGTCGAAGGAAGCGTTCCTTGGGATTTTACGGTTTTTATCTCGCCTGTTTCCGGCTTGTACATGCGAAGCCGCATCTCGATCAGTTCCTGGACTGGCTTCATGCGCCGTTCTTTGTTTGCAAGGATAGCCCCGAAAGGTTCAAAGTCCCCTTTGAGTGCTGCTTCGAAAACCGATACGGATAACTCGTTCAGTTCCTCGAACGCAGAGGGATCCGGATTTTCCGGATCGAACAAAGCAGAAATGGCATCCTGCCCTTGGGCGGAGACGATAAGGGTTTTGTCCTTTCGCTGGGCAAGGAGGTGCCCACCGCTTTGCAGTTTGTATGTTCCTTCGAACTTCTGAAGTATGTCCGCTTGTGGGGCTGTAACCTCTGGGGGAATGGCCACATCTCCGCCAAAAACGAGCATTTCGATCTTATCCCTGACCGCCTCGAAAAGTGCCCGTTGACCATAACTCTGGTTGCAGAACACCATGGTGACCGTTTTAGCATCGATATAACGCCGGAACTCAGCGCTGCAACCCAGCATGCTTCCTCCGTCATGTTGGATCAGAGTTCCCATCTCTCTTTGGATGATATCCCAACCGTATCCGTATTCGTTCAAAAAAGGCATGAACATCTTTTTTTTGACCGCTGCTGAGAGCACCTTGTCTTCCAGAAGAGCCTGATGCCATCTGTACATGTCCTCTGTGGTGGAAAGGATCCCCCCGTTTCCTAGATAGTGCCAGTAAGGGTAGTCCTTTTCCAGAGGTGTTCCATTGTCTTTTTCTCCCCTGTACCAGTGGGCCACCACTTTTTTGCCCCACTCAGGCATCCTATACCCGGTGAATTTCATCCCGGCCGGGGTGAATATGTTCTCGTTCATGAATTCTTCATAACTTTGCCCCGAGATTTTCTCGATCACCGCGGCCAGCATGCTGTATCCGGCATTGGAGTAGCCAAACTGCTCTCCCGGTTTGAATCGAAGAGGTGCCGCTAAAGCTTTTTTCATCGTCTCATCCCTGGGAGCTGCCTCGAAATCAGGTCCTGTGAAGTCGATCACTCCGGATGTGTGCGTGAGGAGGTTGTGCAGGGTTATGGCCTTTTTGTCCTCCGGTACGTCCTCGAAATATTTGGTGATCGGATCTTCTGTCTTCAGTTTACCCATCATCTCCAGCTTCATGATCCCGGCGGCCGTGAATTGTTTGGTGATCGAACCGACGCTGAACACTGTTTCGGAAGTATTGGGTATATTCTCTGACCTGATGGCCATCCCATACCCCTTGTTCAGGATGACATTGCCGTCTTTGGCGACAAGAAGCGCTCCGGAAAATCCGAAGGGCGTGATCCGCGTCATATACAAGTCCAGTTTTTTTGCCAAGTCTCCTTCAACGATTTCTCCTGGTGTTCCTGCATTCCTGGTTTTAACTCCATCGACCATTGCCAGGGATGCTGTAAGAAATGCCAAAAATAGACTGATAAAAAGAAAAATAGGCGCTTTTCTCATTTCTCTCCTCTACACAGAATTTCACGAATTATTATAAACAACCTGAGAATGAATTCTAAAGTTGCATATTCGATTTGACCTAGGTTGATCGAGTCTCGATGAAAAATAGGTGAAAGGGTATCCTGTCCCCGAATTGAGCTAGCGTCGTGCGGGGGTTCTGTTTTTTGCCACTTCTTCTTGGACTTTTTCATACAGGAAAGCGGCCTGGATAAAGGTTTCTGCTGCGGCTGCGAATTCTTTTTTCTCTGAAAGCGATTTCGCTCGTTCCTCTTCTTCCCTGGCTCTGTCGTAAAACCAAGAAGCGGAGGCGGGGATTCCTGCAATATTGACCTCGGTCCTGAGCCCTACGATATAATTTTTTAAAATTTCGACACTCCCGGCATCGTCGCTTTCCTGAACACTGAAGGTGAAGATTTTTTCCAGAACGCCATACAGTGTCTTGGCTCCTGCAAAATCGCCCTTTTTGTAGGAATCGGCGGCCACTTTCGCCTGTTTTTCCGCCACGGCGAAAAGCAAATTGTCCTTGTGCTTGCTCACCCGCTGGTAGGCGTACAGCCTGGCTTGATCCATCGAATCCTTTGCCCGGTCAGCTCTTTCTTTTTGTCTGACGGAATCGAGGAGCGCCCTCATCTGCGATTGGCTCTCCTGATAGCTTTTTTCGGCTTCTTCCTGTTTTCCTGCGTCCTGGAGTTTTTTCCCTTCTTGCAATTTGCTCTTCACTTGGTCGATGACACTCCTGTAAGAACCCTCTTCCGGCAGCCTTTCCCTGATGGTCACCAGAAAGTTTTCAAAGCCTTTCAAGTCCTCCTCATCCAAGGCTTTCATGGCCTCGGGACTCAATATACTGATGGCTCTTCCCAGCCATTGCATCTCACTTCTGAAATTTGATGTATCGACCACCTTTTCAAGATCCGCAGGTATCAAGTTTCTCAAAGAAGACGTGGTTTTTTTGGAAGCGATATCCTCCCTTTCCCCTCTGATTTCGGGGGGAGCCGGAGGTTTTATCGATTCAGAAGTTCTCTGGGCAGCTGTTTCTGCTTGTTTGGAAGGGATTATCTGCTGGATGACGAAAACCAGAATGATAGCCAGCACAACAAGGGCTGGGATCAGGAACTTTTTTTTCTTGAAGGTGACTGTGATTTCATCGGATGGCTGAGGTTTTATTTTGGGGATTGTTTTTTGTGTCGTAGGTAATCCTTCTTCGATATTTTTCAGATCGGCAAAAAGCTCCTCCGCACTCTGGTATCGCAAGCTTTTTTCTTTTTCCAAGCACCTGAGTATCACCCGGCTGAGATCCGCAGTCACCTGCGCATTGAGATCTGCCGGATCAGGAGGCGCTTGATTTTTGTGCTTCAGTGCCACACTCAGAGGTGTTTTTCCCTCGAAGGGCACTTTCCCTGTGACCATTTCAAACAGAATTATGCCCAAAGCGTATATGTCCGATCTCTGATCCACCCCTTCCAATTCTGCCTGTTCTGGAGCCATGTAATCCGGGGTGCCGATCATGACACCTTGGGTCGTCAAACCTTCTCCCTCGAGAAAACGGGCGATCCCGAAGTCCATGATCCGTGTGTTTCCGTTCTCATCGATCATGATGTTTTGTGGCTTGAGGTCCCTGTGGATGATACCCAGATGATGGGCCTCTGCCAGTCCTTCACAAACCTGCCTGGCTATAGAAACAGCCTTGCCGGCCGTCAGCTGTCCCGATCGCTTGATGAACCTTTTCAAATCCTCTCCCGGCACATACTCCATGGTGATAAAGCGGGAGGAGCCCTCTTGACCGAGATCGTACATCCGGCACACATGCCGGTGGGATATCTTGCGGGCCAGCCGCAGCTCATTGTTAAAGCGTTCGATGGTATTTTCATCGGCGCTTATCTCTGGTCTTATGAGTTTGAGAGCCACCACCTCCTTGATCTTTTTATCATAGACTTTGTAAACGCGACCCATGCCGCCCTTGCCCAATTCCTCGATTATCTCGTATCTTTCGGCCAACAAAGTTCCACGATCTACCATCGTGGCAGGCAATTGAAGGGTTTTGGTCTGGGATATGGATAGATCCTCTTCGGCAGGAAGCGGAGCGGCGCACTTCCGGCAGAACCGGCTGTCGGGAGGATTATCAGCGAGACATTTGGGACATTTCATCGTTTACTCTTCTTGGTATACTTTATTAGACTGCGATCGAGCAACTCTCTTCCAATCTGTCTGTTACATTAAACCATAATTCTTAAAATGCTTCCAGATATTATAACGCAAGAAATGGGGAAAATGGTTACGATTTCAAGTGTTTGTCTTTTTTTTCTTTTTCAATAATGTCGGCATAAGGATATTCCGTTTTACGGAGCAAGGCATAGATATCCTGGCGCTTTTTCCTCGAGGAGCACATCATGCGTGACAACTCCGTGTTATAAAACTTGCAAAAAAAGCCATGATATGACAGGGGATTAGAATTTCCTTTGCCTGTAGGAGACGAAATATAACATGGAAAACTTGACAAACTTCCCAGATAAAAATAAATTAACTAGAGAGATTCAATGGAATTTATCGGTTTTATAATAAAAGGCAAAAAAAGGGAGGCTTAAATGATCAACATTGTCAGGTTGCAAGCCCAGGAAAAAAAGGAAAGGATTTGTGACGTCATCATGTCTCAAATAAACGAGTTACAGGAAAGCATAAAGGGGAAAGGGCAGTTGCTCTATCTTTCCAAGCGAATCAAGCACAAGGATGTAAGTCTTTTTATCCACACGAACGATCCATCGGTCCTTGGTGATTTTATCGCCGAACGTTTAAACAACATCGAGACTCTAACAGATATTTGGGTGATAAATATGATCAAACCCGTATTTTTTCCTCTGCCGAAAGATACAAAAGGCATGAAAAGATTCACGATCACCTTGAAGGTTTTTCCGAAAAAACTTAAGGATGTATACAATACTATTGCATCGGCTACCCTTCCTGAGGGTCTTAAAATGGCCTATGTCGCATACACGTTTCATCTTTTCGGAGATAGTATTCAGTTTTCCGTTCTGGCAGATTCTGAGGAGAAATTGAAAACGTATTTGACAGAAGAGGTAAATAAATTACCCGGGGTTTTAAAAACGACGATAAACGAGATCGAGAGAACCAGGCCACTCGTTTCCTATGATGAATGGAAACAATATTCGTCCAGCCATGGCTTAGTTCATTCCTGGGATGAGGAGTTGATGATAAATCAATTCCGGGAATAGAGATATAGAACAGTTCGAAAATAAATTTTGTAGCGCGTTTTAAAAATTCCCCTTTTGTGTATCAAAATGGCTCCCAGAAAAAAAAGAGAGTTGGTTTGTTCCGATGAAAATAGCGGAAGAAAGTCGAATGCCCCCCAACGATAAATTCCTCATCGTAGGAGGCGGGCCTGCCGGATCATTTTTTGCTCTTTGTCTTCTCAGAGAAGCCCGCTGTAAGAAAAAGGAAATAGAAGTTTTTATCATTGAGAAAAAAACCATGTTGAAGACGGAGGAAGAGTATTGGTGGATAAAAGGATGCAACTTCGGCGCCGGAGGCATTTCTCCCCGGTTAAGCGCCATCATGGAGGAAATCGGGATCCAGGTTCCGCCAGAAACTATCCGGGGAAAAATAAACAGGATATGGATTCATGGGATGTGGAAGAATATCCCTATCAAAGTTCCGAACCTGATGAACATGTACTCGGTGTTCCGGGGATCTTTGCCGTCTAAGCCCAACGAGAAGCAAAGAGGATTGGATGCTTTCCTCCTCGGGAGGGCAGTCGAGGAGGGAGCGACCCTTCTCCAGGGCGAAGTCCTCGATGTATTGTACTCAGACTCAGACACTCCTGAGTTAAAAATCAAGCAGGCATCGGGGGCCGTGATATCTATGCGTGGATCTTTTGTGGCCATTGCAACGGGTGTCAACACTCAAACCGGTAAGGATTACAGGGAAAACCCACTCATCCGTTCGATTCAGAGGATTAATAGGGATTTTGTTCCTGCCAAACTGAGAAGGACTCTCGTATTCGAGCTGAAAGTCTCCCCTGAGGTCCTTGAAAAAAACCTAAAAAACGAGGTTTATTTTATCGAATATGGATCCAGGGAGATACCTCTTGAACATATCGCTCTTGTCCCCAAGGGAAACTATGTAACCGTCACAGTGATCGGAAAATTCATCGATAGAGCTGCACTCCCTAGGGATACGCGGATGATAATAAACAAGATCGTCAAATTGCCCCAATTGAATAGAATCCTTCCGAATATCGCGACTTACCCTATAGCCTGTACTTGTTCGCCAAGAATGACAGTCGGTGTTGCCAAGAATCCCGTTGCCGAAAGGCTGGCGATCATCGGAGATGCTCTTGGGTCCCGGTTGTATAAGGATGGATTGTATTCTGCCTTTCTGACCGCTTCGAAGCTAGCCCACAGCATTATGAGCGAGGGATTTGATAAAACAATCTTGAGCAAAGAATACGGAAAAACCGTCAAATGGTTGTCCATGGACAACCGGTTCGGCAAGCTGGTCTTTCGATTGATCCGGCTGGCCTTCAGCACCCCGTTCCTGAGCAGAGTCCTCTATCAGACCTTCGCAACAGAACTCAAGATCAAAGATAAGGACAAACGGCCTTTGGGACAGATTTTGTGGAAGATAGCCAGCGGGTATGCTAACTACAGGGAAATATTCGGCGCTATGTTCAGCTTTCGCGCCCTCCAATCGGTCCTGATCGGGGGATTCTTCGTGACGCTGCGAAATATCTTCTCCGAATTTATGTTTGGGTTGAGGTGGGGAGAGTATGGGAGGTATCCTACGGTCGTTTTGAAGGAAAAAAGAGATTACATAAAGGGGTCTCTTTCCTCCATTCTGGGGATGACATTGGCAAGTGCCCCTGATTTTGAACGGATGTACGCGATAAAAATCAAAGCGATCAGAAGCGAAATATTCGAGGAATTGGGCAAGTTCGGAGATGACAGAAGAAGCTACATGAACCTTCGGGCTGTTCGGATAAAGCGGATTTCCGGGAAGCCCAACGAGATAGCCTCGACTATAAGATACAGCCTCAAATTTTTACCCATTTCAGTGGACATGAAGCTTAAACAGGTGGTCCCGGATAAGGTTTTGTATTACGAGGTAAGCGAGAAGTTTGCAGAAAGAGGAAAACTTTTATTCGAAATAAAGCCGACCGAGGATGGGAACAACCGGCTCGTCATTTACACGGCATACGATTTTAAAAAGGGCAATGGCTTTTTCTCGAAGTTATACTGGTGGCTTTTTCGGCGGTTATTCCCTGTCTTCGTTCATGACGTTGTGTGGAATCATGCCCTGTGCTCGATAAAAGAAGAAGCAGAACGAAGTGAAAAAAAAGCCGGAAACCTTGTTTTTAATCTCGACCCCTAATATCGGCAGAAAGTTCCTATGACCGAAGCATCCTGAAAGGTTGGTGCAGCCGGTTTAGCTGTGCCTTATTCGGGATTTCTTTGCTTGATGAAGCGGGATTATAAATGCTAAATTATGAAGACCACTAAATTCTTTTAAAAAGGTAATAAAATGGCGAAAGATCTTCTCCGTCGGCTTCCCTCTGTGGACAGTCTGCTGAAAACAGAGGAATCGGAAGGTTTGAGTAAAAAATATGGGAGAGAGTGCGTTGTCGATGCCGTCCGGAAAGTGATCGAGGGGCTTCGAGCGATAATTTTGGAGGAAGGCAGGGAATCATTGGCAGAGGATGTGGTATCTCAGGAGAGCATCCTGAAAAAGATCGAGACACATCTCCTGGAGGCATTCTCACCCTCGTTGGTAAAGGCTGTGAATGCAACCGGCGTTGTCCTCCACACCGGTTTGGGCCGGGCCGTGCTGCCCAAGGATGCCCAGGATGCCATCGATGATGTCATCGAAGGATACTGTACACTGGCCGCGGATATCGAGACAGGAAGGAGGGGCCACCGGGATGTGCATCTCGATGAGCTTATCTGCGAAATCACCGGGGCTGAAGCTGCCACCGTGGTCAACAACAACGCAGCCGCCACCATGCTCATCCTGAACACCCTGGCAAGCGGGAAGGAGGTCATCCTATCCCGTGGCCAGCTGGTCGAGATCGGCGGGGCTTTCCGCATGCCTGATGTCATGGCTGCCAGTGGGGCCATTCTCCGGGAAGTGGGCACCACGAACCGGACGCACCTTCGCGATTATGCAGCCGCGATCTGGGAGGAGACCGGTGCGATCATGCGGGTGCATCACAGCAATTACCGCATCGTAGGTTTTTCTGGGGAACCAGGTATCGAAGAACTGGCTCTATTGGCCAAAGAGCACAACGTTCCCCTGATCGATGATCTGGGAAGCGGCGCTCTGGTGGATTTGAATGAATATGGTCTCGAGTCTGAACCGATGGTCCAACATAGCTTGATGGCGGGGGCAGACGTTGTCTGCTTCAGCGGCGACAAGCTCATCGGCGGCCCTCAGTCAGGCATTATCGTGGGAAAGGCCGACCTCATCCGGAGGATCAGGAAAAATCCCCTGGCCCGGGCATTCCGCATCGGCAAAATGACCATCGCAGGGATGGAAGCGACGCTCCGGCTTTTCCGGTCACCGGAAAAATTGAAGGAGAGACATCCTGTTCACAAGATGTTTTCCCTCTCGGCCCGAGAAATCGAGTCTCGAGCAAAAAAAGTTTTAAGAAATCTCAAGAGGCAGATTCCAGAGGGAGTGGAGTTCTCCGTTGTTGATGGTGGTTCTCAGGTAGGAAGCGGTTCTGTCCCGGTGCAAACCCTGCCCACCAAGCTTTTGATGGTGAAACCCAAGGTTTTTTCGGCGGAAAGTCTGGCCCGCTCCCTGCGGCAGCACCGACCCGCTGTTTTTCCAAGGGTACAGAATGATGCCGTGTTGCTGGATTTCCGCACCATCCAGGAACGGGAAGACAAGGTCGTTCTGGATGCACTTTTGTCTATTCTTAAAAAAGGATAATTTATCATGGTTGACAAGGAAAAAAGAAAACGGATCATGCAGCGCTCTATCAAACTGGGACACTGCATCTGCAATCCTAAGGAACCCTGTCCTTGTGATGTGTTTAAACAGCAAAATGTTTGTTTGTGCGCAGGGGAAAGATTGGATGATGTTTCGGAGGATGTGCCGCTTACCCGGTTTGTGGAAAATGCAGGGTGCGCTTCGAAAATCAACCAGACAGACCTGAAAATCGTGCTGGCCGGGCTCCCGCCCGTTTCGGATCCAAGAGTGATGGTCAGTGCCGATACCTGCGACGATGCCGGGGTGTACCGATTAACGGACAATTTGGCTCTGGTCCAGTCGGTCGATGTGTTCACGCCCAACGTGGACGATCCTTACCTTTTCGGGCAGATCGCTGCGGCCAATTCCTTGAGCGATATCTATGCCATGGGAGGAAAACCTGTGACGGCCCTGTCGGTAGTCGGATTTCCGATCGAAACCATGAGCCACAAGATCATGAACCGGATGTTGCGCGGAGGGATCGACAAGATGAAAGAAGCCGGCGTTGATGTGATCGGCGGTCACAGCATCAAAGATTCCGAGATCAAGTTCGGGTTTGCCGTGACCGGTGTCATCGATCCGAAAAAGATCATCACCAACGACAAGGCGAAACCTGGAGATTTTTTGATCTTGACCAAACCTATTGGGACCGGTGTTATCAGCTTTGCCAGCCAGTTGGGCCGGGCCTCCAAGGAAGCCATGGAAACCATAGGCCGGTCCATGGCTGAACTCAACAAGGTGGCAGCGGAAGCCATGGTGGAAGCTGGTGTGCTCACCGCAACGGATGTCACTGGTTTTGGACTGATGGGACACCTGAGCGAAATGGTTGCCCAGAGCCGGGTCACAGCAGAGATATATACAGACCAGATTCCTTTTTTCGATGGGGTTTTGGAGTTCGTCCGGGAGGACCTGATCTCGGGTGCTATCGAGAGAAACAGGGAATATGCCACCCAATACGTGGATGTCACAGGAGGTGTGACCGGAGAGGTGGAGATCGCGCTTTACGATCCCCAAACTTCAGGGGGATTTCTTATTGCAGTCAAGGAAGATCGTGCGAAAGAGTTTGTGAAAAAACTCCACAAAAAAGGGTTAAACTCTGCGGCTATCATCGGCAAAATCGTTGCCGAATCAGAGGGAAAGATCATTTTAACCAAGAATCCCTGAAATAAATCCGCAGCAAATGCTGCATACATCCCCGCCGACAATATGGGGATAATCCCATATAGTTTCCCTCGAAGAACGGAAGGATTAGTTGGGTGGGGTGGGTTGGCTTCAATGGTCGCTTCAACTATTCCCAAAAGCCCAATTTATCAAGAAAAAGTGATACTTACATAACGTTTGACAATTTTGAATATAACCTTTATATTTGAAAACAATGAAGTGCATCTCAATAATTGAGGAGGTAAGAATGAAAAAATTATTCGTTCTGACTCTTCTCCTCATTTTTTTATCCTCCTTTGGAGTCGCTCAGAGTTGGTTCCAAGGCAGCTTGGATGACGCTGTCGCAAAGGCCAAAAGCGAAAACAAGCTGGTTCTGATCGACTTCTTCTCGGATGGCTGAGGCGGCTGCTTACTGCTGGATCAGCAGTTCTACCAAAACAAAAAATTCCAGGAGTTTTTTAACTCTAATTTTGTTCTTTTCCATGCCGTAAGGGGAGAAAAAATAGGAGACGAGGTCTACAAGAGGTTCAGCATTCGTGCCACGCCCACGACATTGATCCTGGACAATGACGGATCAGAGTACGATTGGCATGTCGGGTACGGTCCCCCTCCGGAAAAATTCCTCGAGAGCATCGAAAAAAGCGTCAAGGGTATCGACACGTTCAAGTCCATCTCGGAAGCCTATGCCAAAGATCCCAAAAATGTCGAGACGGTTTTCAAACTTGCCCAGAAATACGACAGTAAATACGATGAGGCAAAGGCGACGGAGATGTACGAAAAAGTTTTGGCTCTCGATCCGGACGGAAAAATGGGAACCACGGATTATAAGGATGAGAAGGTCACTTTCACCGAATATGCTGAGTATTCCATCGGAGCCATGCAGGCATTCGCTCGAGATATGGACCCCGAACCGCTCAAAGCATTCATGAAGAAGTATCCCGAAAGCCCCTTGATGAAATCTGCCTACCAACGCCTGAGTTACTACTTCGAAATGCGGGCTCCTAAAGAGGAAGCCCAGGCCTTTTTCGATGAATACACATCCAAATATCCGGATGACCCGTACGTTCTCAGCTCCTATATCTCAAGAATCATCAAGGATAAAGATAACGTGGACAAAGGGATCGAGCTGGCTGAAAAGATCAACGATATCATGAAGTACAATCCTGAACCCCGGTACCAGAATTACCTTGCTCAGTTGTATATTCTGAAGGATGATAAAGAAAAGGCGGATGAGGTTTATGGAAAGAGGTTCATGGAAGGGCAGGTTTCGAGTCTCACATATGGTCTTATGCAATACGCCAGCTTCTGGGTAGGTCAAAAAGAAAACACGGAAAGCGCAGAGGAAATGATGGAATTGGCTCTGAAAATCGATCCAGATAGATGGTACAACTTCCGGACTGCAGCGCAGAATTACATCAAACTGGGACAAGAGGAAAAGGCGCTGGAGCTTTTCGGGCCCGGATATGCAGCCAAACACCAGGATGATGCCGATGTTTTGAACAGCTATGCGATGTTCTGGGCACAGCAAGGGAAAAACTTGGAAAGTGCCCTAGAGGCGGCCAATAAATCCGTCGAAATGCAAGGGGAGTATTACAATTGGGACACCCTGGCCACAGTGTATCAGAAAATGGAGAAGAATGAGGATGCGCTCAAGGCGGCAGAAAAAGCCTATGAACTCGCCGACGATCAGATCAAAGCGAGATATAAAGCCAAAATAGAACAGATCAAGAAAGCCTTGGAGAAGGGAAAAGAGAAAAAATAGCTCTCTTGACTTTTTGGGTACCGAAGATTATCTTTCTCCATTATGTTGAAGTTTACAAGTCAATCCAACTTGCGGAATAGAATCGCATTCCTAGCCTCGTTCCTTTGCATCCCATTTCTCCTGGGATTCTCATCATCATGGAGAGAGGGCGAGGTTCTCGATGTCAAAACTTACCTCTCTTGCGATGGGGTGCATCCTGGTGGGATAATCGATGTCGCTTTTCTCCTGGACATCCTGCCAGGCTGGCATATCAATGCTCCAGAGTTGGCCGACCCATACCTGATCCCGTGTACTCTTTTGATAGAAGAGGAAAATTCCGTAGAAGTTGCTGAAGTCTATTACCCTGTTCCTGAAACACGAGCCTACACCTTCTCCGAAGTGGAACTCCAGGTCTATGAAGGGAAAGTCGTCTTGGGAGCACGTCTTAAGGTCGGCGATGCAGTAATCCAGGGAAAAAATCTGTTGAAGGCAAGTTTTTTATATCAGGCCTGCGATGATATTTCCTGCATGGCTCCGGAGACCCTCCAGTTCGAGATCCCTTTTCAAGTGGTTCCGGCGTCAGCTGAGATCAAAAAGATCAATCAGGAAATATTTGCGCAGTTAAAATTCCGCTAGCAAGTTGGGCAGCAGCCACCTGAAGAGCAGGAACCAGAAGGGCTGCCGGTGGAAGACGAGCCCATCCTAAAACTGAAAGAACTCAGGGTTTTTTCAATGTTTTTACTTCCGCATTTTGTGCATTTTTTTTCGTTCGATTCTGCTGTCACGCCCACCAGCAGTTCGAAATTGTTGCCGCATTCTTTGCATTGATAAGAGTAAATAGGCATTTTTAATTCCTTTCCAAATAAAAATTGAT
Source organism: uncultured Eubacteriales bacterium (assembly GCA_964538085.1). Classification (GTDB taxonomy): domain Bacteria; phylum Acidobacteriota; class Aminicenantia; order Aminicenantales; family Aminicenantaceae. The sequence continues at coordinate 242,074 of CAZIDF010000004.1, forward strand.
GGTCGAAAAAGCTTGATTTCGCCCAAGAAAATAATTATACTTGCCATTAGCAACAATTGTCAAGGAGAATTATGTTGAGCGATGAAAGACTGATAACCATTCTCGGGGAAATAGGGAAGGGCATGCAGGCTCAAGAAAACCGGATAAGGAAGCGATTCGACCTTAGCGAAGCAGAATACAAGGGGATTCTATGCTTGGGTGAGGAGGAAAAAATCAAGTGCCAGGAGTTTTCTCGGCGATTGGATCTGTCTGTATCCAGGGGAAGCCGTGTTGTCGATCGTTTGTGTGATAAAAAATACATCGAAAGAGTGGATTGTGATGCAGACAGGCGGTGCAAAATCATCTGGCTCACAAGAGAAGGCGCTGCTGTTCGTCAGAATATCGCACAAGAAATTAAAAATATCGAAAATATCCTGATTTCAGGATATCCTCATGCCAAGCTCATGCTGCTCAAGAGCGATCTAAAACGCCTAGTCCAAAAACTCTGATTTCTTTTCAAGATGGGGATATTTTGCTATTCTATAGTCCTTCCTCGAATAAGGCATCCTAAGCCATGATAGAAATCGAGCATGTCATCGTCGGCACCGCCGGCCATATCGACCACGGAAAAACCCTCCTAGTCAAAGCTCTGACAGGGATAGATGCAGATACCCTGGCCGAGGAGAAACGTCGTGGCATCACGATAGAGCTGGGGTTCGTTTTTTTAGAAACGCCCGGCTACAGCAAACAGATCGTGTTCATCGATGTTCCCGGTCATGAAAAGCTCATCAAGACCATGGTGGCGGGTGCGAGCAACATCGATGCAGCCCTGCTGGTCATAGCGGCTGACGAGGGAATATCTCTTCAGACTAAGGAACATTTCGATATCCTGCGCCTTCTCGGGATAAAAAGAGGCATCGTCGCTCTCACTAAATCAGACCTTGTGGCAGAAGATCGGATCCTCAAGTTGACGGACCAAGTGAAAATTTTCCTAAAGGATTCCTTTCTCGCAGAAGCCCCGATCATTACTGTCTCTGCCGTTGACGGCAGCGGTATTGGAGATCTGAAACAGTCTCTAATGGCCCTGGGTGAGGAGGTGGAAGCAAGGCATGACAGCGGCATTTTCCGTATGCCGGTCGACCGGGTTTTTACCATGCGTGGATTCGGTACGGTTATTGCCGGGACCATCCTTTCGGGCAAGGTCGAGGAAGGAGACAAAATCGAGATCTTCCCGGACGGGATAACCGGAAAGGTCCGAGGCATTCAAGTCCATCATCGCAAAGTCGGTCGGTCTGTCTTTGGAAAACGTACGGCCTTGAACCTTCAAGATGTCAAAAAAGAGATGTTGAAACGGGGGCAGTGTGCTGGTGAACCTGGTTCCCTTACCCCGACTTTTCGAATGGATGCCAAACTCAGGTTGTTGGAGAGTTACGGGAAAAAACTCAAAAACAGAACACGGATCAGGCTTCATGCGGGGACGGCCGAAATCATTTCCCGCCTGGTTCTCCTCGAAGGAGATATGGTGTTTCCAGGTAAAGAAGCTCTGGTTCAATTTGTTCTGGAATCCCCGACGGTGGCTCTGCCCGGGGATCCTTTCGTGATCAGGACTTTTTCCCCTTTGATGACCATCGGAGGTGGGGAGATTCTCGACTCGACTCCAGAAAAACACAAAAGATTCGATTCCGATACTGTGGAGGGCTTGCAGAGGCTCGGGGGTGAATTGACGGATAGGGTCATTCAGGTGATGCTGGATGCAGGGACCATGCCTTTGTCGCTATCAGAGATGAGGAAAAAGATCGGAGAAAAGGAGGATGCCCTGGAAGAAGTCCTCCATGATTTGGAAAAAGAGCAGAAGGTTATCAAAATGACAGGCCACAAAGAGAGTAAGTATCTGCATAAAAATTATTATGAACATCTCAAAGACAGAGCAAAATCCATTGTCGAAGAATTTTTGGATAAAAGTCCTCACCGGATAGCTATGCCTTACCAAGAGCTCCGGTCGAAGATCCTCGAGCTGACGGATAACACGACGTTTAAAGCGGTTGTCGATGGATTGGTGGAAATGGAAATCTTTAAGCGGAAGGATTCGGACGTGAGCCTGGTGGGCTATGAATCCAAGCTCAAACCCAGAGATCAGCACATTCTCCAGCAGATAGAGCAGGAATTCAAGAGCAAGGGATTTGCCGCTCCGGTCGAGGAAGAATTGAGGCAGAAGGTGGGGCTCAATCCCAAAGAATATAAAAATCTCATGTACAACCTTTTCGAAAGAGGAATCCTGGTGCGGCTCAGCGACAAGGTCGTTTACCACAGGGAGGCTGCCGATAAAGCCAGGCGGATCGTCTTGCAGTATCTCGAAAAATACCCGAGCATCACGGTGGCCGAACTGCGCGATGTCCTCCAACTCTCGAGGAAATACGCGACCGCGATCCTGGAATATTTTGACAGTATCGGATTGACAAAGCGTGATAAAGACGTGCATATATTAAGATGAATCACGGGAAGGTATTGGTCCCGGTGGGCCTCCTGGTCTTCAAAACCAGTGCGGGGCTGTGAAAGGTCCTGGGTGGGTTCAACTCCCACACCTTCCCGCCAGCGAGAATATCAATCTCTATGCTCTATAGATAAGGAGGAACGATGATTGATGATTCCTTGGCCAGGAAAGCCCAGAAACAATTATACAAAGCTGCTCGGGAAGTCAAGTTCGATAAGAATCTTTTGAAAATTCTGGAAAATCCGATGCGGATCCTCAAAGTTTCTATCCCGATAAAATTGGATGAAGGGAAAATTAAAGTTTTTAAAGGGTTTCGCTGTCAGTACAATAATGCCAAAGGTCCGACAAAGGGCGGTGTTCGCTACCACCCCAACGTCTCCGAGGATGAGGTGGTGGCTCTGGCGGCGTGGATGACCTGGAAATGCGCCCTGTTAGACCTGCCTTATGGAGGAGCCAAAGGTGGGATCATTTGCGATCCCAGTACGCTATCGGAATCCGAATTGGAAAGAATGACTCGACGTTACACCACCGAGATCATGCCTATCTTGGGCCCTCACATCGATATTCCGGCGCCTGATGTCTACACGACATCCCGTACCATGGCCTGGATTATGGATACTTTTTCGATGTTCAAAGGATACACAGAGCCCAGTATCGTGACAGGAAAGCCCGAAATCCTGGGAGGTTCCAAAGGCCGCAAGGAAGCCACAGGGAGAGGTATCGCTCTCATCACCCGGGAATATTTTAAAGCAAAAAAAATGAGCCTGAAGGGAGCTAAGATCGCTGTTCAAGGTTTCGGGAATGTAGGCGGGCATGCGGCTCTTTTCCTCTCTCAGATGGGGGCCAAGGTCGTGGCCGCATCGGATGTTTCGGGATGCCTGGTCGATCCCGACGGCCTGGATATCCCTGGGCTTATGGAATGTGTCGAAAAACATGCCTGTGTGATAAAACATCCAGGGAAGCAGATAGACAAAGAAGAACTTCTCTTTCAAGATGTGGATGTTCTGATCCCGGCTGCTCTGGAAAACCAGATTCACCAGAAAAATGCAGACAAAATAAGGGCAAAGCTCATCGTTGAAGGGGCCAACGGACCGACGACTCCAGAGGGAGACGAAATCCTGGAAAAACGAGGCATTGACGTAATCCCCGATATTTTGGCCAATGCCGGCGGCGTTGTGGTGAGTCACCTGGAATGGGTCCAGGCCATCAGCGGCCTTTATTGGGAGGAAGATCATGTCAACGCCGAATTGGAGCGTAAGATGGTCAAGGCTTTTAAGGAAGTCTGGGAAAATTCACAAACGAGAAATGTCGCTCTCCGGTGTGCGGCTTATGTGGTGGCGATCGAAAGGATTGCCGAAGTATACCAGTACCGGGGAATCTTCCCCTGATCTGAACCTTTTCTGTTGGAATTTTGAGTATTTGCCGTAAAGGACTATGATTCAGCCAATCTTAAAGAGGGAGAATGATGTGCACAAAAATGTAAAGTTCGGAACGAGATCTATTCCGCTTGTTTTAATAAGTTTTCTTCTCCTCCTGATTTTATCTGCTGCTTGTGGAACAAAGAAGACAAATATATCGGATGAAGTAAAAAATAGCATCATAGAACGTATAAAAAATGGAGAAAGCGTGGGAATGGTCATCGGTTTTATAGACTCTCGAGGAAATAGAGAGTATTTCTGCCATGGAACGTTGGCAAAAGGCGGAAAGGAACCGGTCGATGAGATTTCTGTGTATGAGATTGGTTCGATAACCAAAGTTTTCACAGGTGTCGCACTCGCGGACATGGTCTTAAAAGGAGAAGTAAGTCTGGAGGATCCAGCCGAATTGTTTTTGCCGAAAACGGTGAAAATGCCCTCAAGAAACGGGAAAAAAATAACGTTGGGGCACCTTGCCTCCCAAAATTCCGCCCTCCCGCGCATGCCCTTCAATTTTCGCCCTAAAGATCCAGAAAATCCTTATGCCGATTACACGGTCGAAAACATGTATGCTTTTCTCTCCGCTTATACCTTACAGAGAGATATCGGGGAAAAATTCGAGTATTCGAACCTCGGCATGGGACTGCTGGGACATATCCTGGGCCTGAGAGCCGGAATGGATTATGAACAGCTGATTGCAGAACGAATCTCCCATGTTTTGGGAATGGAAGACACAGGGATCACCCTTACATCCGACATGAAAAAAAGGCTGGCAAAAGGACATAATCCAAAGGGCGAAGTCCCTAACTGGGATATCCCGACACTTGCCGGGGCAGGAGCTCTTCGATCTACCGCAAACGACATGTTGACGTTTCTCGGTGCCAATATGGGAGTGGAACGCACTCCGTTGTTATCTGCCATGGAGATGGCTCAAGAACCGCGTGCCGATGCAGACAAAGACATGAAAATTGGTCTCGGGTGGCTCATCATGGATAACGGAAAAACGCAGATCGTCTGGCATAACGGCGGGACCGGAGGGTACAGGACGTTCTGTGGGTTTATCAAAGACAAAAAAGTTGGGGTCGTTGTCCTTTCCAACATGAATATCGGCGCCGATGATGTCGGATTCCACCTGCTGGACAGCTTATACGCATTGAAAAAGATCGAGTAAATTAAAATTCATCAATGGGTCAGGTCATCGAGACTGAAAAATCGCTCATCGACGATATTTCCCTGAACATCGATACTGCCGATCTTTTCGGGCATCTCTTTTCTTATGTCGTAGATCCCCCCATTTTTGTCCACGCGTCCGATCTTGGTTTTCACAGGGAATGTCGTGATATCGCTGGAAAAGATATCGCCGTGGTAGTCCACCTCGATCTGTTTCAGGTCGAATAGGTCTTCGACTCTTTCCTTGATCATACGGGACCGGAAATGGGGCCAAATGCTTTCGACGAATGTAAGCGACTGCCCTTCGATTTGTTTTGTCTGGGTTTTAGCCTGTGTTTGTTTCGATCTCGCTTTTTCTCTGCTTACCTGAGTGTATTTCAGGACAACCGTTCCCAACAGGATGGCGACGCCTATCAAAGCCAGCAGAAAAAGGAACTGCCCGAGTGTGAAAAAAATGAAAAGGAGCATTCCGATTAGATAGAGATAGCCTGCGATCCTTACCCCAGATTTTGTCCCGGTATTTTCGATATTTTCTGTCCAGTCGTTTAAGGCGATGAGCAGAGAGTACAGGGGTTCCAGTGTAAGCTTGGCGATACTGGCCAATTTGCCTTTTCCAGAGAGAATGTTCTGTTTTTTTTCCTTGAGCCAGTAATAAAAATCCACGGTAAATGAGTGTATGGCTCCGATTTTTAAAAAAACGAGAACGTACCCGACAACAAAAGGCACGACCAAAAGAAGGATTAATAGAACCATGATGTTTGCCCTCGCTCCTCTATGGTTTCATCTCATTTAGTCGTGGAAATCGGGGTGTTTTTGAAAGAAAAATCACCCCTTAAATCATCCCTAGAGGCGATTGCAAATTCTTGCCATCAACCGCATAATCTTCTCGATGATGAGAGGATTACAATGAGATTATCCCTGATCGATAAGCTATTTAACACATTCATTGCAACCAAAGGAGAAAAGCGCAGAGAGCCCAGGCGCGAGGATGAACTTCCCGTCGAAATCGAAATCCTATCTGATGAAACGGATCCGGGCCCTTCCAGTATGCTTTACGCTCAGATAAAGGACATTTCTGCGGGGGGGATAAAAATCTGGACAAGCGTTTATGTCCCTATCGATACCCCAGTTAAGCTAAAAATCAGATTGTTGAAATTGGGGGAAACCATAGGTCCTATAGGCAAAGTGGTATGGGGGAACCAGCTTGAAGATTGCGACATATACGAGATGGGAATAGAATTCGAGAACACACAGCCGGAAATTTTATGCACCCTGTTGGAGTATATCTACACAAATTGGGAATAGATTAGCGATTTCGGTGTTTTAAATCCCCGCAACCTTTCGGAAGTGGAAGCCGTATATCGCGAATGATATGGATATGCCGATAAAATAGGGACGTCTCGCCAAGGTCCAGATGATCAGTTTCCAGTACTGGAATCTCTCTTTTCCTTGAATACCCAACAGCCAGATGGATTTGAAGAAGGCATTGACATAACAAAATTTGAAATAGGTTTTTTTGTCGAATTTTTTTGGCCGGTATTGTTTCAAAAACGTTCTCACCCGTTTGTAGTAATGTTTAGGCGAGTAGATCGTGTCGAGGATCTTCTTGTAGCCGTCGATCAGGGTTTCGTGGTTCATTTTGGGGATAAAATTAAGGGAAAAGTCTGTGTTGTCGCCTGAAGTGCCCCCCAATAACCGCCCCTCTTTTTTCAGCCGCTGGTACAATCGTGTGCCTCGGGGGGCGTTCAACAAACCGACCATGGCGGTGACGATCCCGCTGTTTTGGATGAATTTTATCTGTTTTTCAAAAATCGATGGCGTGTCGCTGTCGAAGCCTACGATAAATCCTCCCTGTACCTCCATGCCCAAGTTCTGGATTTTTTTTACAGAAGCCAGCAGGTCACGATTTTTATTCAGGTATTTGTTGCATTCTGTCAGGCTGTCCTCGTTCGGGGTTTCGATCCCGATGAACACCCTGCGGAAACCCGCTTTGACCATGGATTTTATCAGCTCATCATCGTCGGAAAGATTGATCGAAGTCTCGGTCAAAAAATAAAACGGGTATTTTTTTTCTAACATCCAGTCGATAAGAGCAGGGAGAATTTCTTTTTTGAGTGTTTTTTTGTTCCCGATGAAATTGTCATCCACAAAAAAGACACCCCCCCTCCAGCCGAGATCATAGATGGCTTCAAGTTCAGCGATGATCTGCTTTTTGTTTTTGGTCCGCGGTCTGTGTCCGTTCAGGACAATGATGTCGCAGAATTCACAATTGTACGGACACCCCCTGGAATATTGGATGCTCATCGAAGCATATTTTTTTTTGTCGATGAGGTCCCACTGCGGACTTGGCGTCTGGGTTATATCGGGCCAATCTTGGGATGTATACACCTTTTGAGCGCGACCTTGTTCGAGATCCTCCAGGAAAACAGGGAGCGTGTTCTCTGCTTCGTTAAGGACAAAATGATCGACTCCTTCGAATTCCTCATGGCCAGTCGTAAAGAGCGGGCCACCGGCGACAACCTTTACGTTGAACTCGCTGCATTTGTGGATGACTTCTTTGACCGACTTTTTCTGGACGATCATGGCGCTGATGAAGACATAATCGGCCCACCTGAAGTCATCGTCCGATAAACCGGTGACGTTCATGTCGATCAATCTTTTTTCCCATTCATCCGGGAGCATAGCCGCCACTGTCAACAAGCCCAATGGAGGAAATGATGCTTTTTTAGAGATGAATTTCAATGCGTATTTGAAACTCCAAAAGGTGTCAGGGTACTGAGGGTAAATCAGGAGAATTTTCATCGCTTAACTAAGAATACCACGTTTTTGCCGTGTATGCGAATAGATTTACACCTACGACCAAATGGAAGCTGGCCCCTTCCAGGATGCCGATGTCGATCAGAGTCTCTCCTCTCACACAATATTAAACACGCGGGAAAGGCAAAATTCCACCCTCCTCACAATATTAAATACTCCATTTTGACTGATTTGGTTTTATTTCCTACAGGGATGCAAGTTCTATACCTAATAACGATCAAATCCAGTTCTTTACTACAATATCACCCCCCAATTTCATCGAGAAGGATGATTGACTCTTTGTTCCATTTGAATAGAATCGTAGGAAAATCATTTTAAATCGACACAAAGGGATTTATGCTGACCGATAGACGAAAACAATCTGACCGAAGGAAATTTCTCACTCGTCCCTTCAGTAAATACATTTTCAAGGGCCGACGAAAGCAAGCACGTCGAGAAAAAGAAGACCAAAACTACTATGTCGACCGCTACGAAGCCAAATACCTGGCATTGGTCCTTTCGATCTTGGTTTTGTGTGTGTTCGATGCCTATTTCACGTTAAAAATTATCCATTACGGAGGAAAAGAACTGAATCCTCTGATGATAAAATTTCTTGACAGGTTTCCGGAGTTGTCTCTTTTGATGAAGTACCTGGTTACGGTCATCAGTCTGGTCATCCTTTTGGTTCACAAAAATTTTATCCTGTTCGATAAGATCAAAGCTGACTTCTTTCTCTACGTTATATTTTTTCTTTACCTCTTTTTGGTTCTATATGAGGTCTTTTTCCTATTTATTCATCCCGTTTAGGGAAATTTGGGGGAGCAAAAATTGGCAATATTTGTTACAAAGTACGAATATTTGTCATTTTTAGCGTCTTAGGGTTTATCCCTACCACCTTTAACTTATTCATAATAAATGGATTACACTTTGGCATGATATTTGCGAATAAAATGGGCATGAAAACAAGGAAGCGGGAGAATGGAGATGAAAGAAAAACTAAAAAAACATTTTAAAATTATCGGCCTGATCGGCATCATTTGTTCATGGACGACTCTGGCCTTTGTGTGGATGGGTTTGATGACAGCGTCTTATATCGCCTACTCCTTGACAGCTGGACTTTTCGGAACAGCTATCCTGGTGGGAAAAAACTAAGATGCAGATATCATTCATTTATTTCAGCAATCCTGTGGGAGACAGGAGCATAGCGGAGTGGGTATCTCTGTGGAATAACAAAGAGCTTATGTCTTTGTATTCTGCAGCAGATATCCCTCAGGATCAATTCTCCGGAATGGAGAAGGCAAACTTCGCCATCGTTTATCCTCATTTTAGGAGTCTTTTCAATCACTGAGCCTCCATTCTAAGTTCGCGCCTCTAGATCCAATCCTCGGCCCCCCTTGCCTAGGGGGGCTATCTCTTTGTACCGTTTTTATTCCGCGAAAAGTCGTTCGATCAGTTCCTCGGCAGATGTGATGGGGAGTTGGCAGGTAAAATTTTCGCACAAATAAGCGGTGGCTTTGCCATCGATAAGGGTCCGGCCATAAAAAAGCGGGATTTTATTGACAAGCTCTTCTGCCTTTTTGCTATCGGGATCGAGAAGGGCGATGACATGGCCGGGGATAAACCGGCTGTGAATCGCTTTCAGCAGTTCTTTTGTATCTTCGGAATCCCTGTGTCCGACGATGGCGATCTCTTTTATGGGGTGAATCAGCGTATCCACGTCCATCAGGAGTGTAAGATATCCTTGCGGAGTTTTTTCCATGTAAGGAAGGTTGGCTCTGAGGATGCGCCCTGCCTTCTGAACATAATCTTTCCTGTCCAGGAGCTCTCCCAAACGGAGAAGTGAATCGATGGCCACACCAACAGGAGAAGGAATGGCGCTGTCATTCGATGATTTTGTACGCACGATCAAATTTTTATGATTTTGGCTGGTGTTGAATAAGCTGGCACTTTTTTCTTCCCAGAATTGAACGATCATTTCCTCGGTCAGTTCCCCGGCGGCAAAAAACCATTTTTCATCGAATCCTGCCTCATAAAGGTCTATGAATGCCCGAATAGTGTAGGCATAATCCTCGAGGTATGCGAAAAATTTAGATTCTCCAGCCCTGTACGTGCGAAGAAGTTTGCCGTCCTTTGTGCGCATCTTATCCATGATAAAGGCGGCAGCTCGCTCAGCGGCGATAAGATATCTTTTGTCTGCAAAAACTTGGTATCCGCGGGCGAATGCGGAGATCATCAGGGCATTCCAGGAGGTGATGGCTTTATCATCCAGCCCTGGCCGCACTCTTTTATCCCGGACCTCGAGAAGCTTCTTCTTTATGCCAGTTATCGAGTTTTCCAATCGCTCTTCTGTCATGTCCATTTCTTTGGCCAGAGTTGCTGCATCTTTACGCAGGTGCAGGATATTGAATCCTTTGTGGTAGTCCTCATGGGATGAGAAATTCCCCGTTTTTTTCACGTTGTAATACCGAGATAAGATGTCGGCTTCTTTTTTGCCCAAGATTGTCTCGAGTTCTTCCCATTTCCAGAGATAAAAGAGGCCTTCCTTTCCCTCGCTGTCCGCGTCTTCTGTCGAATAAATTCCCCCGGAGTCGTCGGTCATGTAGGTCATCTCATAATCGAATATTTCCTGGGCGATGCGGGCATATCTTTTGTTGCCGGTCACTTGAAATGCTTCGATATAAACGACGGCCAACTGGGAATTGTCGTACAGCATTTTCTCGAAATGAGGCACCTGCCACTCGTTGTCGACAGAATACCGGTGGAATCCCCCTGCCAGATGGTCGTACATCCCTCCCTCAGACATCTTGTCCAGGGTGAATGCGGCCATTTCGAGCGAGCGCTTGTTCCCTGTGCGAATGTAGTCACGCAGAAGGAACATGATGGCATTGGAAGGTGGAAATTTAGGCGCACCGCTGAATCCTCCCCATTTGTCGTCGAAAACAGCCTCTAGATGGCTGGCGGCATCGGCAAGGAGATCTGAGTTGAGTTGGGCCTCTTTGTCGACCGGAAGACTGAGGGAGGTCCTCTGTTCGATGATCTGGCTGAGGGTTTCGGCGTCCTGGAAAAGCTTTGTTTTGCTTTGGTCGTCTCGCCAAAAATCGTTGAGGCGCAGGATGAGGTTTTTGAACCCTACACGCCCCCATTTATCCTCAGGCGGAAAATAGGTGCCTCCGTAGAAGGGCTTGAGCTCTGGTGTGAGGAAAACCGTCATCGGCCATCCTCCGCTTCCGGATATGGCGACCACTGCTGTCATGTAAATATCGTCAAGGTCGGGACGTTCTTCTCTGTCTACTTTGATGGAAATGAAATGTCTGTTCAGGATTTCGGCGATCTCTTGGTTTTCGAAAGACTCCCTTTCCATCACGTGACACCAGTGGCAGGCGGCATAACCGATGGACAGGAAAATCGGTTTGTTTTCTTTTTTCGCTTTAACCAAAGCCTCCTCTCCCCATGGATACCAGTCGACCGGATTGTGGGCATGCTGCAGAAGATAAGGGCTCGTTTCGTCTATGAGCTTATTCGTGTGTTCGTGTTTTTGGTTCATCAGAACCTCCTCTGTGTGTTGGTGCCGTATATAACCTGTCTCATGGATAATCCCTATTAATCCTATATAATTATTGGATTTTGGTCAAATCTTAAAAATGGACTTTTTGTCGATGAAATTCTGATGATGTGTCATCTAAAACGGACAAAACCGTTTGAGATTTTCCACCCACCCCTGGATTTATCTTGGCACATATTTTGCTTTATATACGGGAGCGAGAGGGAAAAGCTGTGGATGTCATGAGGAGATGCCGATGAAAAAATTATTGCTCCCGCTACTCATTTTGGCTTGTTTGTCCTGCGCAATTCAGACTGTCAAGACAGAATCGAGCCATTGGCGGAACCGAACTTTCGATGAAGTGTGGGAGGCATCGATAGCCGCGGTGAATGACATAGAATTCACGATCGATAGCCTCGACAGGGAAGCGGGCTTTATCGGAGCTGAAAGCGGAAGGTATGTGCTGGGAGGAGACGCTCCGCCCCGGTTGTCCATCATGATACGGGAATTTGGCGACAGTATCAGTGTAGAATGCAAAGTCCTCCAGAAAGAACAATTTGTGGACATATTCGGGATCGGGAAAAAGATCGTTCGTGAATTTAGGATGGCCTTGAACCAAAATCTCAGCGGAAATTAATTTCTTTAGCCATTTCAAGGAGTTCAGCCAAGACCATGGCGGTGGCTCCCCATATTTTGTGTTTGCCGTAGGAATAAAACGGAACCTCCACCTCTGCATCCCGGATAATCCACATTTCCCTCTGGATATTATGTGGACTGAGGAGGTGGTCGAGAGGTATTTCCAGGACTTCGGCTACCTCGACCGATGAGGGCTGAAAATCCGGCCGGTTCTCGGCTAAAGCCACAACCGGATATATGCAGTAGTTGCTCGGCGGGATGTAAAGGGGGGTCAACATCCCCAAAACCCGGACAGAGTCGGGATCGATTCCCAGTTCTTCCTGGGCTTCTCTTATGGCAGCCTGTTCCAACTCCTCCCCTGTTTCCTTTTTCCCCCCGGGAAAAGAAATCTGTCCTTTGTGAAAATCCACCCTGTCCGTCCTCCGGGTGAGCACGAGATGAAGCATGCCCTCTTTAGGATAAAGCAGCACGAGAACCCCGGCTTTGAGGCATGTGTCTTCCACTTCGAAATAGGCCTGATGGCCGGGCCGGGGATTCGGACACATCCCCAGTTGAGCTTTCAAACCGGGTTTCGATCCGGTGAGCTCCTTTTCCAGGGATTGCAGAGTCTCTGGGAATTCCGGATTTTTTTGATTAGGCATCGGATGCTTTTTTTACTGCTTTTATTGATAAACGAATTCGCGATGAATGACAAGAGAAAAAATGTTCGTGTTGTCATTTTCAGCAATATCAGGATAATATTCTGATATGGAAAAGTTTAGTCTCAGCAAAGTCAATCAGTTTGTCCTGAATAAGCAGCATTTGGCCGACGATGCAAAACTTAACGATGCCGTTCGGATCACACAAGATATCGGAGGACTCCACGGAACGAGCGCCACCGGACCTTACCTGTCTCTGCTGGCTCGATCCATATCTTTTCGAAGGGACGATCTTGCCTTCGAAATGTCCAAAAAAAAGAGTTTGACAAGAATTCGGTATGTACGGAATACGATTTACATACTGCCCAAGGAATTTATCCCAGTGGCTTTTGCTGCCACCAGTCAGATGGCAGAGGTGACGGCTGCACGATTCAGCAAGTACTTGGGAATCACACCGACACATTATGCAAGGCTTTCGAACAAAATCCTGAAAATCCTGAGAGGCAGGGGCTTGACCACTCGAGAGATCAAACAAAAGCTGCGAACAGCGGCCAACATCGCTCCGATCGTGAACCTGATGTGCGACAAGGGCATTCTGGTGAGGAGCCTTCCCAGAGAGGGATGGAAAAGCACGCAGCATGCCTACTATTTATTTAAGGACTACTATCCCGAACTGGACCTTTCAACCTATGAAGAAAAAGAGGCCAGAGAGAAAATCATCGGCCGTTATCTTCTGTCTTTTGGGCCGGTAACGGAAAAGGATATTGCCTGGTGGACGGGATTCCCCAAGACACAGGTGAGGGAAATCCTCGAAGGCCTTGGAGCTGAGGTGAACTCTGTCGATATATCTGAATTGGAAGGCGGCTACCTTATCCATTCGTCAGAACTGGAATTTTTACGATCGTTCACAACTCCAATACATCCTGTTGTCAACATACTCCCCAGCCTAGATCCCTACATCATGGGGTATAAAGACCGGGAAAGATTTCGGTCTCCCAAACACGACAAGATGATCTTCGACCGTTCCGGGAATGCCACCTCGACCATTCTTGTCGATGGGCGTGTGGTCGGGATCTGGGATCTGCGGGAGCCTACGGTAAAGATATTTTATTTGACGGCGGTGGAGAAGGAAGTTCAAAAAAAAATCCGCTCGAAAGTATCCGAAGCGGGAAAATTTATCGCGGAAGGACCCGTTCAAGTCAAGGTGTGTGATTCTATGGTTCCGCTTACAAAAAGGACAGCGGGGTCGTTCATGTCCCCTTTGAAGGATTGTTAATTAATCCGTTCAGAGGCTTTCTTATGACTGATGGTCATGCACTATATCGACATAAACAGCGATAATAACCGCATTTACTCGAGAAAAATAGCTGTATATAATACATATCGCAGAACACATATATTAAAATGGAAAAATAACGAGGACAAAGTAGATGAGATCAAAAAAAGATATCAAGAGGGAATACAAAGAAAGGCCGAAACCTGCCGGTGTTTTCCAGGTGAAAAATACCGTAAATGGAAAAGTGCTGCTTGGAAGTAGTCTAAACCTTGAAGGGCCATTGAACGGGCATAAGTTCATGTTATCGATTGGATCGCATCGTAACAAAATGCTTCAGCAGGAATGGAATGAATATGGTGCAGACAAGTTCGTCTTTGAAATTTTGGAAACGGTGAAGGTCGAGAATGATCCAAACTTCAACCTAAGCGATGAATTGACGCTGTTTGAGCAGATCTGGCTTGAGAAACTTCAACCTTTCGGCGAGCGGGGGTACAACACCGACACAAAAATACGACAAGCATAATTTTTGGGATCTAAAGTATCATCAACGCATAGCGGCCAGACTATCCTGTACGGAATTCGCGGCGTCGTTTGAATCCGGCGATCTTGCCGGCTTTTTCACTCTCGGAAATGCTGAAAAAGGCCATGTGGATCACTTTTTTTTGATATTTCAAGGCCGATCCCACCATCTGTTTTCCCTCGAACCTGTGATCGTCTCCCTTCCCGATAGATTTGTATTTTTTTTCCTTACACCGGCCTGCTTCCTTGAGGAATTCTTTGCCCTTTTCCTTCACAGGTTTTTCGGTCGTTGGTGCCTTTTGGAGAAGGGCTTCCATGGCATAACTTTTAACCAGCTTGGGATGAAGAAGGGCATAGGCGGTATCCAGCGAGAGAAAATCGAATCCCACAACTTCCCCGTCGATAAACGGGAGCAATCCTTTTTGTCCAGGGAGGCATTTGAAGGTGTTCAGGTATTCGTCCAGTTCCTTTTCTTTCGCTTCGTAAACATCCTTCATTGCGGCCGTTCGCGAGCGAATACCGGTCTGTTCAGATAATTCGTCGATGGAGGTCCAGACCGTCCCCTGATCGGACCGGAACTCCCGGGACTCATGCAGGGAATCGGACACTGTCTGGGACTTCATTTTCCGGATCTTGGGGATCATCACCGTTCCGGACTCGGTAAATTCCTGTGATTGGTACGACCAGCGTCTCTGTTCGGTGCAGCTCACCGGGATGATCGTTTCGGAATTTTCTTTCAAAAGAATCGAGGTGTTCAAAACCCTGTTCTGCTTGGCACCGGCCAGCTCTTCTCCATCGAGAAGCAGGACAGGCGTGTCGGCTTTATTGACGACTTTGAGTTCAGGAACCCGTCCTTCCTGGGTGACTTCCCCAATGACCAAAACATGCTGGTCCAAGGCTTGTTTGAGGATCAAATACTTGGGGGAATCGTCGAGAGAGGACATAAGCGGGAACACCGCCATATTGTTGAAATGCTGGAGTTCCCCCAAATCGAGGCTCGAAAGGTATTTTTTTATGTCTTTGTCCATTTTCCCCTACTGCATATCCAAATTTCGTGTATAATATCGCATTATTTTTTGCTGACAGTCAACCGGTAATTTTTCTCTTTTGTCCGAAATCTTTCCAGTTGGTCCATCTCCTCCTTTTCCCATTCTTCATTTTCCAGAATCTTTGTCAATGCGTAGCTGTTGAAGCCCGAAACCTCATCCAAACGTCCCAATTTTTTGAGGGTGTCGATCAATTCGTTCCTTTCTTTGGTATTTTTGCCCGGCAGTTTGATCGTTTCATAGGCCTTGACGGATATTTTGCTTTCGGAACCGGTCACAACCTGCACGCCTTCTTTTTCGCTAAAGGCGATCAACGCGTCCCTTATCTTTTCCAACTCCCCCTCTGCCTCTTTGCGGTTAGTGTCGATTTTTTCCTTGAGTTCGGTGTAGGCATCGACCAGTTTGAGACCGGGATCGTTCAAGTATTCGTTTTCCGGTTTTTCCTCCAATTCTACCTCGTGTTTCCACATCGGGCAGATGGATTTGTACAAACACCAGTCGCAGAGCCGAGTTACATTGGCAGGAAAATCTCCTGTTGATTCGATTTCTGCGATCTGTGACAGGATTTCTTTTCGCAAATTTTCCAATTCTTCCTTTGTCCTGTAGGAATCCATTTCTTTGTCGAACGCCAAAAAATGCCAGACGAGGCGGACCTTGTTGAAATCCTTGAAATTCTGCCTGACCCACTGGGAATACATGGCCAGCTGCCTGTCATTGTCCAGTTCTTCTTGGCTGGAAAGAGAGGATCCCGTTTTGTAGTCATGCACTTCGTACAATCCATCCCCCATGTCCATCAGCCTGTCGATCCGGATGTGGAATTTGTAGCGGCCCTGCTCATCCAGCGGCAAGAAATCCTGGGTTTCCAGGCCGATGATCCTCCCCTGATCAAAGGGCTTGTGCCGGTTGTAATAATCAGTGAGCTGCCGCTCCCCTATTTTCCGGTAATTATCGGCCGCGTAATCCTTCTTGACGATGATGATGGAATCCTTCCACTTTTCCTCCCAGATCTTGTTGTAGTAGGCCAGAATCTCCTCCAGGGTCATCAGTTTTTCGAACCGAATGTCCAGGTAGAGTTTTTCCAAGGCCTCGTGTACCATGCTCCCCAGAAAGGTCTCGATGGTGTCCTCGGCTTCAACTTTTATCCTATCGATGTAAGCGAATTTGTACCGCAGTTTACAGGATTCAAAGGCTCCGATTTTGGAATGGCTGAATGATGGCATTTACTTCTCCTCCACTATCTTAACACGTTCGAATATTTTAAACTTTCTCAAATTGTATCTCTGTACCGAATTCTTCCTAAACCTTTGCCAAAATTCAAGTCAAAAAAGAGAAAAAAGGGGACAGCCTCTTTTTCTCTTTGTCTTGAGGAGTGTTCCTGTTTGTAATATACTGACTTTGGCCATAGGGTTTTGCTGGAGTCGGTCATGAAAAAGAGAAAAACCATTACCCGGAGAAATTTTATCAAAACGGCCGTTACCACGACAGCGGCTTTTGTCATCGTTCCTCGGTTTGTTTTAGGCGGTCAGGGTTACACAGCTCCTAGTGACGAGCTGACCAAAGCAGTGATCGGAGTCGGCGGCATGGGAAGGGCTCATCTTAGCTACGAAGGAGCCCGTTTGCTGGCCGTTTGCGATGTGGATGAAAACCACTTGAACATGGCCTTGGAGATAGCAGGCCCAGGTGTCCAGGGTTACAAAGATTTCCGCCATGTTCTCGAACGGACCGACATCGACATCGTTCACATACCCACACCCCCCCACTGGCATGCGTTGATATCCATCGCAGCCGCCGAATCCGGCAAAGATATCTGGTGTGAAAAACCGATGACCCGGACAATCGGAGAAGGACAAAAAGTTGTCGAGGCTGTCCAAAGAAACGGAAGAATTTTCAGGATCAACACGTGGTTCCGGTTCGATGAGCGTTTTTATGGTTTCGGAACGACGGTCAAACCGATAAAAAAAGCCGTTCTTGGCGGGCTTTTTGGCTGGCCACTCAAAGTGACCGTGAGTGCAGCCACTGGATTCGACTGGAAGTTTTACTGGGTGGGGGAGGAGAATCTAGCTCCTCAACCCGTGCCTAAGGAGCTGGATTATGACATGTGGCTCGGCCCCGCGCCTTTCAAGCCCTACCATCCCCACCGCGTCCACAACACCTTTCGCGGATACTGGGATTATGACGGCGGAGGCTTAGGAGACATGGGCATGCACTATCTGGACCCGGTCCAGTATGTCCTGGACAAGGACAACACCAGTCCTGTGGAGATTGAAGCCGACTGCCCGCAGCAGCATCCGGATGCCTGCGGCACCTGGCGGAAAATCTGGATGAAATACGCCGATGGTTGCGAAATCATCCTAGATGGGGATCCGAAGGAAGAGATCGTCCCGTTTATCGAAGGGCCGGAAGGGAAGCTTTTCAAAGGAATGGAATCGGATATCCCCCATTTCAAGGATAAGCTGGCCTCGCTGCCGGATCCAGAACCTCAGTTGATAGACTTTGCCGAAGCGGTCAGAAACCGGAAAAAATTCGCCCTGAACGAAAAAAATGCTCACCGCTCCTGCACTATCGTCAACCTGAGCAAGATCGCTGTACGTCTGGGCCGGCCCTTGCGGTTCGACCCGGAAAAACAGCGTTTTATCGGTGATGAGGAAGCCAACCGTCTTGTCAACCAGCCCTTCAGAGCGCCCTGGCACTTTTAAGGCGGATTTCTTGGGAGAAAAAAGATGAAAAAACGAATAAAGGCTGTCTCCATTCTCCTGTTCATTTCCAGTTTTGCCGTAGTTAGCTTTTCTTTGTCGCCAGTGTGGGCTTTCGATATTTCTCAAACAGCTAAATCAGAGGTACAGGCCTTGGTGGATCGTTTTCCCGCGCAAAATAGCGAGGTAAGACAGAGCCTGGCCTCCCAGATCATGGGGATGGGATCTGAAGGAATTCTCGAAGTTTGCCGCCTGTTGGTTCCCCCCGGCACAGGAGATGACACCCATGCCCAGTATGCCCTCAGTGCCCTGGCAACCTACGTGTCCCACGAAGGAGGGGATAAAGCACGTGTGCTTTATGCCAAAACCGTTGCCAAAGCTTTGGATAGACAGACCGACAAAGATGTTAAAGCCTTTTTGATCCGGCTGCTCCAAAGGACCGGAAAAGAGGAAACGATAAAGCCATTACTAAAGTATCTGGATGATAAAAGATTGTGCGATCCGGCCACCCAAGCCCTTTTGGCCATCGGAACACCGGAGGCAGAAAAGGCCCTGCTCAAATCCCTGGGAAAAGCAGAAGGAGCGAACAGGATTACTCTCATCAAAGCGCTGGGTGAGTTGAGGAGCGAAAAAGCGACAAAAAAAATCCTCGGTTTTGCCACCGATAAGAATGATGAGCTGCGCCAGGTAACCCTGTTTGCCCTGGCGAATATCGGGGATCCTCTGGCTGAAGATGCCGTGAGCACGGTTTTTCTCGAGGCTCCTTCCTATGAGAGGACCAGGGCGCCGTCCCTTTATCTGTTGTATGCCCGGCGCCTATCCGAAACAGGACACAAGATGCAAAGTGCCAACATCTGCCGCAACCTGATCGTCGCTTACACCGCTCCACAAGAGAGTCATATTCCTTGCACCGCCTTGTCTCTCCTGGTCGATAGCGTGGGAGATAAGGCCTTCGACGATCTTCTTCGAGCCACGGTCAGTTTCAATAAAGAATTGAGTGCTCGAGCCTTAGAACTTGCCGACAGAATACCTGGAGAGAAAGCCACGGCCAGATGGATCGAACTGATGGCAAAGGCCTCACCCGATGTGCAAGCTCAGATCATCGGGATGCTCGGACGGCGGGGCGATGCCTCGGCTTTGCCCGCTATCAGGGAAAAGCTGGGAAGCCACAGAAAAGTAATCAAGCTGGCTTCCATTCCGGCAGCGGCGACTCTTGGAGGCGAAGCGGTTTTTTCCGATCTTCTGCCTTTGCTCCGGACCGATCAAGAGGATGAAATAGCCGCCGTCAAACAGGCCTTGCTTGGATATCCCAGTCCCTTGCTCATTCCCGAATCCGTAAAAATTCTGGACAAGGTGCCGTTTCCCTCCCAAGTGGCTCTGATCGAGATCCTTTCAGAGCGACATGCAAAGGAGCATGTGGATGTCCTTTTCGCAAAAACGGAGAGCAAAGATGAGGATGTGCGCCGGGCGACTCTGACCAGCCTTGTAAACCTGGCTGGCCCGGAGGATATGCCCCGATTGATTAAAATGCTTCTCGGGACCGATAGAAACCAAGATGTTCGGCTGATCCAAGATGCCATCGTTGCCAGCGCCATCCAGATCGAAGACAAGGAGAGGCGTGCCGATCTGTTGCTCGAGACCATGCAAACAGCAGCGGAAAAAAAACAACCCGATCTGATGAGACCGCTGTCCAGGATCGGCGGCACCAAGGCTCTTCAGGCTGTGATGGACAAAACGAAAAGCGAAAATCTTCAAGTCCAGAGCGTGGCCATATCGGTTTTGGCCGATTGGCCTGATTTTAAAGCGACAGAGGAACTGTCCCGGATTTGGCGAAACACAGAAAGCCAGAAGTATCTGCTGGTGGCTATCGGGGGTTATGTAAGGATCGTCCATGAATCAGACATGTCACCGGAGACAAAGCTGGAACGATACAAAGAAGTGCTGGGCCATGTTTCCTCTCCAGCGGCCAAGGCCATCGTTATCGGTAGGCTGGGTGCGATTCGTTCCCTCGAAGCTCTTAGGATCGCCGTGTCCTTTCTTGAACATCCGGAGCTGCGATCTCAAGCGGCGGCGGCTGCAGCCCGGATCGGATTTTCGGGAATAGAAATTGAAAGTGAATTTTCCAAACCTCAGTATCTGTCCATTCTGCAAAAAGTGGCGAGGAACGTGGATAACGATCGCGTGAGACAGAATGTGGACGACCGGATAGGAGCCCAGTTGCTAGAAGAAGGATTCGTCCCTCTGTTTAACGGGAGAGACCTTGCAGGATGGAAGGGATTGGTCGGCGATCCGGTAAAGCGGGCCAAAATGACGCCTGAAGAAATGGAAAAGGCCCAAGCCCTGGCCGATGAATCGATGTATGTGCACTGGAGAGCCGAAGAAGGAATCCTTGTTTTCGACGGCAAAGGAGAAAGCCTGTGCACGGGAAAAGAATACGAGGATTTTGAATTGTATGTGGATTGGAAGATCGAAGAGGGAGGAGACAGCGGGATCTATCTGCGCGGTACTCCTCAAGTCCAGATCTGGGGAGCGGACCAATCGCTCGATGGGTCGGGAGGGCTTTATAACAACCAAAAAAATCCCAGCAAGCCCTTGGTGAGAGCGGATAATCCTGTGGGGGAATGGAACACCTTTCACATCAAAATGATCGGGGAGCGGGTGACTGTCTATCTGAACGGTGTCCTGGTCGCTGACGATGTGGAGATGGAGAACTACTGGGAGAGGGACAAGCCCATCTATCCTTTAGGTCAGATCGAACTCCAGGCCCACAACACGCCCCTATATTTCCGGAATATATACATCCGGGAGATCCCCCGGGAGGAAACTGGGTTCATGCCCCTATTCAACGGCATTGATCTGGATGGGTGGATCGGGGACAAAGATGGCTACGTGGCAGAGGATGGAAAAATCGTCATCCATCCGGATCGTGGAAGCGGGAACCTGTACACGGAAAAGGAATACAGCGATTTTATCCTGCGCTTCGAATTCAAACTCACGCCTGGGGCGAACAACGGTCTCGGGATCCGGGCACCCCTTGAAGGGGATGCCGCCTACTTGGGGATGGAACTTCAGGTCCTGGACAACACAGCCGAAAAATACAAAGAGCTCCAACCATACCAGTACCATGGTTCGATCTATGGAGTAGTTCCGGCCAAGCGGGGACACCTAAAACCTGTGGGAGAATGGAACGAACAGGAGGTCATTGCCGAAGGCAGACGGATTACTGTCAAACTGAATGGTACCATTATCGTGGATGCCGATATCGATGAAGCCAGTACGCCACAAACTATGGATAGCAAGGATCATCCGGGATTGAAAAGGGAAAAAGGTCACATCGGTTTTTTGGGGCACGGCTCGCGTGTCGAATTCCGCAACATCCGTATCAAAGAGCTGAGAGAGAGGAATCAAATTGGCGGATAAAAAGTGGAAAGAAATTGTGGTCTTCCTGGCCTTGACTTTGGTTTTTAGCTCCGTTTTTTGGACCCTCATCATTAGTTCCGGATTCCAGTCAAAAAATACGGTTTTTTATGTTTTAGGTCTGATGTGGTGTCCCGGTTTATCGGCGATTATCACCAGCTTGATTTTTCAGAAGAGCCTTCGTCCTATCGGATGGAAATGGGGAAAAACCAGGTATCAGGTTTTGAGTTTTTTCCTTCCGATCGCTTATGCCGCCGTGGCTTATTCGCTTGTATGGCTGGTAGGATGGGGAAGGATCGACAAGGACTTTTCTGTCGAAACCGTTGAATTCCTAACGGTCGGGATCTTGTTTAGCCTTTTATTTGCACTGGGAGAAGAAATCGGATGGCGGGGGTATCTGGTCCCTCAACTGTCAAAGGTGACAAACTTCACGTCCGTTTGCATCATAAGCGGAGTGATATGGGCGGTGTGGCACTATCCCCTTATTCTCTTTTCCGATTACCATGGGGGAACTTCTGTGCTGTACAGCCTGGTCTGTTTCACTC
The DNA here is from genome assembly GCA_964538085.1 of uncultured Eubacteriales bacterium. Taxonomy (GTDB): domain Bacteria; phylum Acidobacteriota; class Aminicenantia; order Aminicenantales; family Aminicenantaceae. Next base: position 264,236 of record CAZIDF010000004.1, read on the forward strand.
TCATGGTTATAGGGACAAGCTTTGCCTATGCCTGGCTGAGGTTGATTTCGGGAAGCGTCTGGACGGGCATGTTTTTGCATGCCATGCACAATCATTTTGTCCAGAGATTTTTCGATCCTCTGACTGGCGATACCGGGATAACTCCCTATATCATCGGAGAATTCGGGGCGGCATTGGCTGTGGTCGGGATCGTTCTGGCTTTCATATTTTGGAAACTCCGCCA